>JAQVAV010000009.1:13319-183174 GCA_028690665.1 Paludibacter sp. | reverse complement strand
CGCCGGTCGCCACCAGTTGTATTGCTACTCCCGTGATGCCCCTCGACTTGCATGTGTTAGGCCTGTCGCTAGCGTTCATCCTGAGCCAGGATCAAACTCTTCGTTGTATAATCTTGTTTGTCTTGTTGGCTCAGTATGTTGCTTCCTTATTCTATTCTTCTTGACGTGGTATAAAGTTCATTTTACCTTTCCTTATACTACATTTAAAGTTGTTTCATTTTCTTTCAAAGAGCGTTCCTGTCTATTTTAACCCATATCTCAAACCTCACGATCCTTTTGATATGAATTTGACTGTTATTTTTTGTTACAACCAAGCAGTTTCACTTGCTTATTGTTCTTCGGGCTTTCGCCTCTCCTGCCCCGCTGGGTAGGCCGTTTCACTTCTTCGTTTCTCAAACGGGCTGCAAAGGTAAACCCTTTATTTTATTCCTGCAATACCCTGGGCGTTTTTTTTATTCTTTTATTCTGGCTCCGCGCTCCCGCTGCTCCTCTCAACACCCCGTGTTCCTCAAAAGCGGGTGCAAAAGTACGTACTTTTTTATTTACTTCCAAACATTTCTTTCTTTATTTTTTCTACTTTTTAATCAAAAGACATTCAACTTACTGAATTTGAATTTATTTACTACACATAAAAAATTCAAGATTATTATGTCCTTCAACATAAGACATAGACCTACGACAAAAAGTAATGTTATTTATTCACACATTAAACTATAAAATTCTATCTCAATTATATTCCGGTTTTACCCGTTTCGGAACAAAATTCTTAAAAAGAAAAATGCTCAAACAATCATTTTTTCTACAAAGAACCAAAAATATTCAGGATATTTTCCTTCAAGTTCTGTTTTACTTCTGAAAAATCAACTTTTTTGCCTAACTCTTTTTCGATTGAAGTAACACCTTTATCTATAAATCCACACGGATTTATGTAATTAAAATAATTTAAATCGGTATTTACATTCAGAGCAAAGCCATGCATAGTTACATATCTGGAACTCCGAACTCCGATCGCACAAATCTTTCTGCATTTTTTCTCTCCCACATCAATCCATACTCCCGTCGCCCCCTCCAATCTTTCTCCTTTTATGCCATATTCTTTCACAGTTTCAATAATAGCCTGTTCAATATTATATATATATTGCTTTAATCCGACATTAAAATTAGCCAAATCAAAGATAGGATAACCAACAATTTGCCCGGGACCATGATACGTAATGTCCCCCCCCCTGTTAGTTCTTACAAACTGAGCATGCTTGGCCTGTAATTGTATATAATCAATTAATAAGTTATGCTCATCGCCACTTTTTCCAAGCGTATAGACATGAGGATGTTCGCAAAAAACAAGCTGATTTTGAGTTTCATTTCCAGCTATTTTCATGGCAATTGTATCGGTAAATAGTTTTTCCTGTCTATTCCACGCCCCATTATATTCGATAAGCCCCCAATCTGTATAAATTATCTTCTGATTCATTTTTTCTTCGTTTTACTTATTTTTTCCTTCTTATGAAAATCAACTTTTTTGATTTTTCCCATCAACGATATTATTTTCACCTGACGTTTTCTTATATATGAAGATGGGTTCACTGCATTATATTTTCTTGGATTAGGAAGACAAGCTGCAATTAATGCAGCCTGGGATTTTGTTAGCTTAGTGGCACTTTTATTGAAATACTCATTGGAAGCAGCTTCCACTCCATAAATGCCATCACCCATTTCGATAACATTTAAATAGACTTCCATTATTCGTTCTTTTGACCAGAAAAGTTCTATCAAAACTGTGAAATAAGCTTCAAGTCCTTTTCGAAAATAAGAACGCTGAGGCCAGAGAAAAACATTTTTAGCCGTTTGCTGCGAAATTGTACTTCCTCCACGAATTCGTTTCCCTTTTTTATTATGTTTGGCTGCTTTTTCAATATCATTAAAAGAAAAGCCCCAATGTTCCATAAACAGATTATCTTCCGAAGCAACCACCGCCTGTACCATATTGGAAGAAATATCTTCAATTGGAACCCAGTGTTTCTCGTTCTTAGGACTTTTACCATCAAAAACAGCTTCTACAGAGCGGATAACCATAAGAGGAGTAATATAAACAGGAATAAACCTGGCTAAAATCACCCAGCTGATACTTCCCAATAAAAAAATAATAAGCAGATTGCGCAAAAAGCGGGATAAACGAGCAAAAAATTTGGTATTTTTTGTTTTAACCATTATAAAAACATGTTTATTTTTTCAACAAATCACGGAATGCCATATCAATCCGGGGATATTTAAATTCAAATCCGGATTTAAGCAAAACTTCAGGGACAAAATTGGAACTGTTCAGTATCAAATCGGGCTCTGTTCCGATAAGACGAGCACCTAATCGGACAAGAAATTCCGGCGCCGGTAACCCAAAAGGAATTCCGATAGTATTTCTCAACGATTTCATAAATTCTTTATTTGTTACCGGTTCGGGCGAGGTACAATTTATAACACCATGTAACTGTTCGTTTTCAATACAATATTGAATTACACGAAAATAATCTTCGATATGTATCCAGCTAAACATTTGCTCACCGCTTCCGGTCTTTCCGCCCAACCCGGCACGAGTCAAAGTGAACAACGGAGTTAACGCACCGCCATCACGACCCAAGACAACCGCTGTACGCAACGCAATACGACGGGTGCGAGTCATTTCTCCGGCGAAAAACAGATTTTCCCATCGTTTAACCACCTGACCTAAAAAATCATTCGCAAAATTTTCACTGAACTCCGTTGCCGGATTATCACAAGAAGCGTATATGGCTGATGCGCTCGCATTCACCCAAAGCCGGGGAGAATTCTTACATTTATCAACCACTTCTTGCAAACGTTTTGTTGTATTGAGACGTGAATCCAGAATTTGTTGCTTATTCTTTTCTGTATACCTGCAATTAATATTACGTCCGGCCAGATTAATTAATACATCCGAATTTTCGAGCACACCGATAAGTTCATCTAGGTTCCACGAAGCATATTGAGGTTGCCGGGAAACAATAAAAACTAAATCTCCCTGTGCTTCAAAACGTTTTTTCAGACAAGTTCCAATAAATCCGGTACCTCCTGCTATTACTATTTTCATGGACATAATATCAAAATTAGGAAAAGCAAAATTAGCCGAAAGATATTAATCATCAAAACAAAAACTCCTTTGCAATTTATATGCAAAGGAGTTTTCTCTGTTTATTATAACTATACTTATTCGTAAGCACCCATTTTCAGCATGTTTATTTCACGATCGTTCAGGAAACGATATTTACCACGTGGTAGATTTTTCTTTGTCAATCCGGCAAAATATACGCGATCAAGGCGAACCACCTTATAACCTAATTTTTCAAAAATACGACGTACTACGCGGTTTTGTCCGGAGTGAATTTCAATTCCCACCTGTTTTTTATCACCTTCCTTTACAAACTCCAAAGCATCTGCGGCTATTTTATCATCATCAAGGGTTACTCCGGCGAGAACAGTTTCAAAATCAGCTATTTCAAGCGGTTTATCCAATGCAACATGATAAATTTTCTTCTTCTCATATTTCGGATGAGTCAGACGAGAAGCCAAATCCCCATCATTTGTCAACAAAATAATACCGGTAGTATTACGGTCGAGACGTCCCACCGGATAAATACGTTCGCTACATGCATTTTTCACCAAATCCACAACAGTCAGGCGATCATGTGTATCTTCGGAAGTAGTCACGCAATCTTTAGGTTTGTTAAGTAAAAGATATACTTTGCGTTCGGAACGAACAACCTGATTATGGAACATTACTTTATCGGTAGGCAGTATTTTTACACCTAATTCCGAAACAATTTCTCCATTTACAGTAATAACTCCTGCCTGAATAAATTCATCAGCTTCACGACGGGAACAAATACCGGCATTTGCAAGGAATTTATTCAATCGGACAGGTTTAGTAGGATCTACATAATTCCGGTTAAATTCAAACTGTTTTTTGTTGCTGTATTTTGCATTCGGATTGTAATCTCCGGTACGTTTGCGCATAGGTTTGCGGAAACGCACATTACCATTACCACCGTCTCTGCTATTGTCAAAACGAGTTTCTATATAATCCGAGGAACCTGACATAGAACTCTCGGATGGTTTGCGTAAAGTCAAACGCCCCTCGTTATTATTTCTATCATACGGTTTTTTGTATGGACGATTTCCATATTCTCCATTATTATTAATGCGTGGACGAGGACTCCGGTTGCCCGATGGACGACGGTCGTTATTGTATGGGCGACCTTCCCGGTTTTCATAAGGTTTACGTTCATAATTGTTTCCATAACGGTTTTCACCATTGTAACGGTTTTCACCATTGTAACGATTTTCATTATTATAACGATTTTCGTTATTATAGCGATTTTCGTTGTTACTTCTGTAGTCATTGCGGTTACCCTGGCGATTCTCATCGTATTCGGGTTTATTGTCCTGGTACTTATTAGGTCCCCCTTTTGAACCTTTCAGGATAGATTTCACATCTCTCTTGTCAAAATTTTTACCATCACGGCCGGCTCCGGAATTAGAATTCCCGCGCCATTTTTCATTACCTGTCATTTAGTATTATATTTATTAATTTGAGTTGCAAATTTCGCAATTTTTCCCGAATTACCAATGTGCAGAGACATGAATATTCATTTTATTGATAAAAATTAGATTAATATTCATTTACACACGCTAAAAACACAAGAATCAAACGTTTGCTATTATATTTTTAAAGATTTCTTTCAGGTAAAAAGCATGACCTAATGAATTTTTATATTTTTGTTTAATAAAAATACAAAGGACTTGGGAGCCTAAAAGAACAGGTGAACATTGAAGTATATTAATAAAAATAACATTCATAAATTATTCATAAATTATTCATAAATATGAGAAAATTCACAACATTATTATTAGTCGTATTTACAACCATAAATATGATGTCACAAACCCTTTATTCGCCGGATAAAAACTTCAGACTCGATTTTAGTTTAAATAGTGTTGGAACCCCGACTTACTCACTGACTTATAAAAATCAGACAGTGGTAAAACCTTCCAGCATGGGATTCGACTTGTACAAAGCTCCTTCACTTAAAAGCGGATTTAGCATTACCAATACCGAATACAAGACTGTAGACGAAACATGGGATCCTGTTTGGGGTGAGGTAAAAACCATTCGAGATAATCACAACGAAATGCTGGTTACGTTAGAACAAAAGGCAGAGCAGCGCAGTATAAAAATTCGCTTTCGTCTCTTTGACGATGGCTTGGGATTTCGGTATGAATTTGACAAACAACCCAATCTGAATTATTTCAGAATAACTGACGAGTTGACCCAATTTGCCATGACGGGTGATCACAAAACATTCTGGATTCCGGGTGATTATGATTCGAATGAATATTTTTATACAACTACAAAACTGTCTGAAGTAGATGCTTCAAAAGTAGATGGAACAGGCATCGGAACTCACGGATATTTTGCCAAAAACGGAGTCCAGACCCCACTCCTTATGAAAACCGACAACGGGTTTTACATAAGCTTATTCGAAGCTGCACTTGTAGATTATCCGGCCATGCAAATTCTGATAGATCAGAAAAATTTGATTCTAACGTCTTCGCTGGTTCCGGATGCTGTAGGCACAAAAGCCTTTATGCAAACACCACAAACCACTCCATGGCGAACAATCATTGTCAGTGATAAAGCCTCGGATATTCTGGCATCTAAAACGATATTAAACCTGAACGAACCTAGTAAAATTAAAAATACCGACTTTATTCATCCGCAAAAATTTATCGGAGTATGGTGGGCAATGCACATTCCCAATCATTGGTCGTGGGATTATGCTCATGCACCCAATATCAGACTCAAAGATACAGACTGGAATGCTCTACTACCCCAACACGGAGCCAAAACTGAAAATGTAAAACGTTACATTGATTTTGCAGCAGAGAATGGTTTTCAGGGGGTTTTGGTAGAAGGATGGAATATCGGCTGGGAAGACTGGTCCGGCAACTGGAAAGAAGACGTTTTCGATTTCGTAACCCCATATCCTGATTTCGACATAAAATACCTGAATGAATATGCTCATTCAAAAGGAGTAAAACTTATCATGCATCACGAGACATCTGCATCGGTTACAAACTATGAACGCCATATAGATAAAGCTATTGAGTTAATGAAAAAATATGGCTATGATGCTGTAAAAACCGGCTATGTTGGTTGGATTATTCCACGCGGGGAAAAACATGACGGACAATGGATGGTAAATCACTACATAAGGGTGGCCGAAAAAATGGCTGCAAACAGTATCATGCTTGACGCTCACGAACCGGTGCGTCCGACAGGTTTGCATCGCACATACCCCAACTGGCTGGCTTGTGAAGCTGCACGCGGGAATGAATTCAATGCATGGAGTGCCGGTAACCCTCCTGAACATGAAACTATTTTACCTTTCACACGTCTTATGGGCGGTCCGATGGATTATACACCGGGAATTTTTGAAATCAAAATGGATTACTATCAAAAAGGAAATCCGTGTCAGGTACACACTACTCTGGCTAAGCAGCTGGCTCTTTATGTCACCATGTACAGTCCGTTGCAAATGGCAGCTGACTTACCGGAAAATTATGAAAAGCATAAAGATGCATTCCAATTCATAAAGGATGTAGCGGTTGACTGGGACGATACAAAATATCTTGAAGCCGAACCGGGAGATTATATCACCATTGCCCGTAAAGCAAAAAACTCTGACAATTGGTTTATCGGTGGAATAACCGATGAAAATGCCCGAACAGCTGTAATTCCATTCAATTATCTTGACGAAAAAACATGGTATATCGCCACTATATACGGCGATGCTCCGGATGCAGACTGGAAAGCCAACCCGATGGTTTACAAAATTCAAAAAGTACTTGTAAACAGCAAATCTGTTCTGAAACAAAAATTAGCACCGGGAGGAGGAGTTGCCCTAAGTCTGAAAAAAGCAACTAAGGACGAAATGAAAGATTTGAAAAAGATATAAAATATCTCCCATAAAAACAGGAAAAAGGCTGTTTCTAATATATTATTTAGAACAGCCTTTTTCCTGTTTTTAGCGTTTTGAAAAATAAACTATAAATTATACAATTTATCTCTTTGTTTCATCCAAAATTCATTATTTTTGTACGATTTAAAACAATAAAAAATCAGAACATAATATATATTTACCAGCGGTTGTTCGTATGAAGAATTTACGTTTATTGTTGCTGTTTACAGGGCTATTTTTCAATTTTTACTTTATTCCGGCTATTCAGAATTTTTCATCAGCTGAACAATTACCGAAAAAACAAAATAGTCTGATAAATATTCCCAGCATCGACTCTATCGTTAACAACTCTATTGATAAGCATATTTTTCCGGGTTGTCAGGTATATATTCTTCAAAATGGGGTTCCTATTTATGATAAATCTTTCGGCTATTTTACATACAATAAAAAGCAGAAAGTCGCGCCCAATACTCTTTACGATTTAGCTTCGCTTACAAAAACCACCGCTACATTGCTGGCTGTTATGAAACTTTATGATGAAGGTAAAATTCAGCTTGACGATCAGATTTCAAAATACCTGCCTTTTCTCAAAAATTCGGATAAGGCAAATATCACTATCACCGAATTACTATTTCACGAGTCCGGGTTGCCTGGTTCCATGCTATTCTACCGAAAAACAATCGAAAAGACCTCCGGAGCTACAGATTCCGACAAAGATGAACCCCGAACAAGCTTAAAAGCATACAGATACAAACCGAACGCAGCATCAAAAAGATATTCAGAAAAGTATAATCTTCAAGTTTCAGGCAGTCTGTTTTTGCCCGGAGAATTTCATAAAACGGCTATGCAAATGATTGCAGACGTAAAACTCCGTCCGAAAACTTACTTGTACAGCTGTGTGAATTTTATTTTACTCAAGGAAATTGTTGAATCCGTTAGTGGAGAATCGTTGGATGTTTTTGTTCAGAAAAACTTTTATGAACCCATGCAACTCTGTCATATCGGATTTTTACCATTGCGGAAATTTGAAAAAAAAGACATTGCTCCTACTTTAGCTAAAGACTTCTTAAGAAATGACACAATTCAGGGCTTTGTACATGATCCGGATGCCGCTTTTCTGGGAGGCATATCGGGAAATGCCGGACTTTTTGCCTCGGCACACGATGTAGCCTGGGTATATCAAATGTTGCTAAATGGGGGAGAATTGAATGGGGTAAGATATTTAACTAAAAAAACGTGTGAACTCTTTACTACCACAACTTCGGGCAGTGGAAGGCGAGGACTGGGATTTGACAAACCGGTTCCATCGAACCCGAGAATCAATCCTTGTTGCGAGTTAGCTCCTGTTGAATCTTATGGCCATACCGGTTATACCGGCACAGGTTGCTGGGTCGACCCCATTAATAAAATAGTTTATGTATTTCTGAGTAACAGAACCTATCCTGACGATGGTGTAAACAAGCTGGCAAGAATGAGTATCCGCCCGAAAATTCAGGAGGAAATTTACCGGACTTCCAAAACACTCGCCCACAACCGCTAAATTCTATGAACCAATCAATTGCACTTTCAACTTTATTTTAAACAAGATTGATTTTAAATCAAGAATATATGTATTACAAAAAAACATTTTTACTAATAGTTGCAGTTGCATTATTATCAATGACAGCCTGCAATAAACCGGCTGATCAGCAAAGCAAACAATCGGAAACTACTGTTTCTGACACTGTCAAAACAGAAACAAGCGTAAAACCGACGGCAAACAATAATGAACAAATTCTGGCAAAAAAACAAATCCCCATTTTGTGCTACCACCGGATTAAAAACGGAACAAAAGGAGATTATACGATAAGTGAAACTACTTTCGGCGAGCACGTTCAAGTCTTAGCCGATAGCGGCTATCATTCAATTTCACCGGATCAGTTGTATGATTATTTGGTTTACAACAAATCGTTACCTGATAAACCGTTCATGATTACCTTCGACGATTCACGCGAAGAACATTATACAATTGCCGGGCCAGTTCTCGAAAAACATGGATTCCACGGCGTTTTCTTTATTATGACCATCACTTATAATAAGAAAAACTATATGACTACAGAGCAAATCGCTGCAATGGCAAAAGCCGGTCACACCATAGGCCTGCATAGTTGGGATCATACCATGGCTATAAAATATAAGGACTCTGTCGACTGGAAAAAAGAAGTGACGGACCCTCAGGAAAAACTGTCCGGAATCACGGGACAACCAGTTGACTACTGGGCATATCCCAATGGCGTTACGAACCGCGAGGCTTCTGCTGAATTAAGTAAACATTTTAAACTATCATTTATACTTTCAACCAAAAGAGATTCGATCTATCCTTTACAAACTGTCCGGCGTATTATTGTTCCTGATATTTCGGGACAAACATTGCTCCGGTCAATGAGAAAATCTTTTTGATTGGTTTGTATGGTGTACCTTTAATTAATTATAGATATTCTCGTTCCGGCTCCACAAAAAATATTCATTCAAAAATTCATATATGAAAAAACTTAACGGTAAATTTTTCAGACAGGCGAATATCGCTATTGTTTCAACTTTCATTATTTTAAGCAGTTGTACCCCGAAGGCAGGTTCCTCGAAGAATGACACAGGAGAAGTTCAGGATAGTACAAATTTACAGGCCGAAGAACCGGCAAAAGCAGAAGTGCTCGACACCTTAGCTTACAATCAGAAGCTTTTGGCCTTGGCGAATGGAGACACCACAGGACGCTGGCCTGTAAAATCAAAAGTTTATCCTTTGCCCGGAGCTATTTTACCGTTCAAAAGAGTTGTAGCATATTATGGAAATTTATATTCAAAAAACATGGGTATTTTAGGAGAATATCCGCCTGCCGAAGTATGGAAACGTCTGAATGAAGAAGTGGCAGCCTGGACAAAAGCAGACTCTACAACTCCGGTACAACCGGCCATTCATTACATAGCTGCTGTTGCCCAGGGAATTCCCATGAAAGATGGGTCGTACACCATGCGCATGCCCGAATCACAAATTGATTCCGCTCTTTCTATTGCAAAAATGGGAAATGCCATCGTATTTCTCGATTTGCAGGTAGGACACAGCAACGTCCAGCAGGAAGTTCCACGGCTTGAAAAATATCTGAAAAAACCACAGGTAAATTTAGGAATCGATCCGGAATTTTCGATGAAAGACGGCAGCAAGCCCGGTCGAAAAATCGGTACCATGAATGCGGATGATATTAACTTCTGTTCGGAGTATCTGGCTAAAGTAGTGAAGGAAAACAATCTTCCTCCCAAAATTCTGATTGTTCATCGGTTCACACAAGGGATGATTCGAAATTATCAGGATATAAAGCTTCGTCCGGAAGTACAAATCGTTATGAATATGGACGGTTGGGGTGAACCTGTACTTAAACGGAGCACTTACAAACTTTATATTCGCAAAGAACCGGTACAGTTTACAGGCTTCAAGTTATTTTATAAAAACGACCTCAAAAAAGCCCCGCATGTAATGCTGACTCCGGATGATTTATTAAAACTACAACCTCAACCCATTTATATTCAGTATCAATAAAAATATAAACAAAATGCTTCGGAGAAATTTCCGGAGCATTTTTTCTTTAAATATATAAACGTACTTTTGTACTCTCATTTCAAAAGCATATCAAATGTCGCAACATATAGGTCTCTATCTTTCCAATACGTCCAATAAAAAACTGATTTTAAAAGAAATATTACACAACAACTTTTTAAATGATTATATTAACATAGATGCACTAAAAGGCGTTTTATTTTCGTTTATTACCATCGAAAAAATGATCAGTGAAGAATTTCTCCACGATAAATTCATAATCACTACTGACGAAAACTCCTCGCTCAGTACCATGTCGAGTGGTCAGCAGCGAAAAGCCTTACTTGCATGGCAAATTGCTCAAAAACCGGAATACATGCTACTTGACGATGTATATGCTAATGTGGATAAATCGACTCAGGAATATATTAAAACCAAACTCGGTGAAATTGCGCCGAAAACACAAATGATTCAGGTTTTCTTCCGTCGGCGGGATATGTTGCCTTTTATTGATACGGTGCTGACTATTGACGGAAATAACAAAATTATGAACGCAGAAAATTCCGCTGATTTTCAAAAAGAGTCTTATACCGGACACGAGCACAAATTTTATTTACCTGAAAACTTCGGCGCTACATACGCTAACATAGACCCACTGATAGAACTCCGGAATGTTTCGGTAAAATATGAAGAAAAACAAGTTTTGACTGATGTCAACTGGTCGATACGACAAGGAGAATTCTGGCAGATGACAGGCCCGAACGGATCAGGAAAGAGTACTTTGGTTTCCATGATTTCAGGAGATAACCCCAAAGCTTACGGTCAGGACATGATACTTTTCGGACGTAAAAAAGGCAGTGGTGAAACGATATGGGACATCAAAAAACAAATCGGATATTTCACACCTTTGATGATTCAACGCTTCACTCGTACCGACTCGGTAGAAAACATGATTATTTCCGGACTAAATGATTCTGTAGGACTTTATGTCGAACCAACGGATTTACAGAAAAAAGTGGCCCGGAACTGGCTGGAAATGCTCGGACCGACATTTCGCAATAAAACGTTTCAACAGCTTACTACCGGTCAGAAGCGCATGGTGATGGTAGCACGGGCCATGGTGAAATATCCCCCGTTACTTATCCTTGACGAACCAACCATCGAACTCGATGACGAAAACAGCCGTCTGTTCATTGACATGGTAAACGCCATTGCTTTTGAAAAAAAGGTAGCCATTATTTATGTCTCACATCGCGATGAAGAAAATCTGCGACCGGACAAGATATATGAATTGGTAAAAACAGAAAAAGGAGGTTATACCGGAAGAATTGTATAGATTATTCCCAAAATTTCAATTAAAAAGGGGCTACAACTTCACCCCTTCGTGCGTAGGAATAACCTGTTTAATAGTTCCATCTGCATTAAATTCCATTTTATCAATACAAACTTCGCGGTTATAACCGGCAGCGCCCCCCATTTCTATACCTTTGGGATAAGTAAAACGATGGTAAACAATATACCATTCATCTTTTCCGGGTATCTGCAAAACAGAATTATGTCCGGTACCGTAAATACCCGCTTCGGGACGTTTGGCAATGACTAAATTATTCTCCGGAATTGTAAAATTACCAAGCGGATTATCGGAAATAGCGTAACGGACACGGTAATTTTCGCTACGGGTATCATCTTCCGACCACATAAAGTAATACTTGCCGTTTCGATAGAAAACATAAGTTCCTTCACGGAAAGTACGGTCGGGTTTTAACAATGTCACAGTTTCTTCTTTAATAGAAACCATATCATCATTCAGCTCTGCCCCCACCATAAAACCGTTACCCCAGTAAAGATATGATTTTCCGGAAACTGGATCGGTAAAAACATCCGGATCAATTACCTGACCACCGCGAACACCAGCAGGTTTTTCGGAGATAAGCGGTTTGCACATATCGACAAAAGGCCCGGCAGGATTATCAGCAACAGCTACCCCTATTTTCTGAGCCGCGGTAAAATAATAAAAATACTTATATTGTCCATTGATTTTCTTTTCGACAATGCAGGGAGCCCATGCATTTCGGTCGGCCCACTTTACATCTGTTCCAAGTTGCAAAATTTTACCCTCATCTTTCCAATCGGCTAAATTATCCGACGAAAAACATTTAAAATAGGTTCCCGACCAACCTGTAAATCCATCGCTGGTAGGATAAATATAGTATTTACCGGTTTTTTCGGCATATAACACATCGGGATCGGCATAATAACCATCCAGAACAGGATTATTATAATGAACTGCTGTTACGGTGTAAGTTTGAGTCTTATTTTCCCCTATTTTAAACTTATATTTTACATCTCCTTTGGAAAAATCTTTTTTACAGGCCTTAATTTTCACACCATTTATTTGAGAAAAAACAGGATTTAATGTTTTTAAATCCGTTTTATCATCAACCGGGAAAAGGACAGTATGCTCCTTCTCATTCACATCAATATTAATATTTTTCAAACCTTCGGCACGGGCTGATCTGAAGACATCATCTGCACTTACCCAATTCAACCTTAACCGTTTTTCTTCGGTAGCTGCGATTGGCAACACTGTTCCGTGACGAGGATGAAAATCCATAGTGATATCCTGATCAACCACTTTAAAGTTTTCAAGATCGGAACTGCGGGTAAACTGATAGCGTCCGCTGGTATACATATCATACATCAAAATCCAGCTATCCGAATTATTGAGTTTAAACACACCGGAACCTTCCACAGGACTTGTAGTCTGCTGCAAATATTTGTCTTCAAGTTTCCAGTCTCCGGTCAGCTGATCCGCCACAGCTTTTTTGATTCCGTTTCCATGTCCCTCTGTTTTAAAGAAAAGATGATATTTTCCAAAAGCATAAACGATGTCTCCATCGATACAGGATTTTTTGTCAGGGCTGTAAAACAATTGTTTTGGGGCGCCTTCCAAAGCAGTAAAATCCCTGTTGGCGTAAACATAATAGATTTTATCGTAGTCGCCCGGAGTACTTTTCAACATGGAAAAATAAATCATATATTTTTTTGCCACCGGATCATAAATAGTTTGTGGCGCCCAAACCCGAAGCACATCACCAAATTCGTCCGGGAAAAGTGTCGGGATATGAACAGTTGCCGAAGTCCAGTGCACTAAATCCGTTGATTTAAGCATGACAAAACCACGGTTTGAACTCCAGCCCTTGCTGGCTGTCATATCTGTTGCAACCATATAAAAAGTCTTGCCATCTTCGCAACGTAAAATATGCGGATCGCGAACGCCTCCGGTGAGGCTTATTTTTTTAGAGTCAATCACAGGTTTTCCATCGTTGAGTGCTTTATAATTATAGCCATCATCGCTCAGAGCAAAACAAATTTGCTCTTCTTCAACTCTGTTTCCGGTAAAATAGACGAAAAGATATGCCGAAGTTTTTTTGTTTGCGGCAAACCCTGAAAAGGAGAATACAATTAAAAATAAATAAATCCAAAATGCTTTTATCTTACTCAACATATAACTAAATTTTACTTTTTACAAAAATAATAAGCAAACATGAAATAACAACTGTAATATAATTCACAATGATAGTTATTTATCCGCGATAATCATTCAATTTTAAATTTTCCGGGCTGTAAATAGAAGCGATAATTCTGAATCATTCCGCGGGAACTGCTGTCGGTACGGGGCAGAATGCTGAATCCTTTTACCTTGTAAATTTTACCCATATCAATCACAATCTGATGCGGATAAGCCCCCTGATCACCTATTTTCGTTTGCCAGATAACCGATTCCTGTTTGTCAAAAAGTTTATCAGCTCCATTGGCATATTTATCCGTCTCTTCACTATCGGCATAAAGTACTTTCCAGTCCATAGTAGAGATTGCATTTCCCTGTGCATCGATCAGTTCTATTTCAGCAATTGAAGCAGCATTATCATTTGCATTTTGCGGACTGATTGCTTCAATACAAAAATATTGACCTGCTACGGGTTCATCAAGTGTGATGGTTTGCCAATCGCGGCTATTGGGCAAACTTCCGGTAATTACAGGATTTACACCATTCAGGTTGAGACTTTCTTTTTTATGTTTATCTGCGTTTTCTTTGACAATACGGTCAAGAACCGGATGATCCAATCCGGAAATTACGGTTTTCGAAGGGCTGGCAATATCGAATACGATAATTTCATTTTTACCCTTTTTCAGATAACATCCCGGAACACAAAGCGTTTGTGTCGGGCCAATTTTCCAGAAACGTCCCATATTATGACCGTTTACCCAAACCATACCTTTACCCCACGAACTCATATCCAAATAAGTATAACCAGTTTTATCTAATTTAAATTCGGCTTTATACCAGGCGGGACCATTGGCTTTTTGTTTTTCAAACTTATGCTTTTTCTGAAAAGCATAATCAACCGGGAAATTATAAACCATCCAGTTTTTCAGGTCTGTTTCAGAACGGGAATTTTTCAGGATCACTTTATCGGTAATACCCTTACGATCAATAATCGCTTCGCCATAATTCACACGCCCCATGCCTTCTACAAAAATATCCAAACGCGAATCCTCTGCCAGCACGGGCAGCTCCACAGTCGATTCTCCTTTTCGGCGATCAAGCATCCCTACTACCTTTCCATCAATATAGATAGTTGCCCAATCGTGTAAATCCTTAATAATCAAAGTTTGTTTTTCATTGCAAGCCGGAATGATTTTCCGGTACATAATACTTCCCCAACCCTGATCGAAAAACTCCATAGTTTGTATATCTTCCGATTGTTTCGGTTTTGGCAACTGATCGAAAACGTTCGAAATTTTTTCAAACTGAACGGAATCAATGGTTATAATTTTTTCGGGATTTTCAGGTATATCCCCCAAAGTTTCTCCTTCGAGTAAATAATTCTTCAGTAAATTACGAATTGCATAAAACTTATCCGTCGGGAAACCGGCCTCATCAATAGGCGCGTTATAGTCATACGACGAAGTGGTAGGAGCATAAGCCGGAGCATTGGCACCCGCCCATTGTCCAAAAGAAGTTCCACCGTGAGCCATATAAAGACTAAATGAGATATTACGATCCATCATATCTTTCAGACTTCCGATAAAACTATTTACATCTCTTGTTTCGTGCGCACGTCCCCACTGATCGAACCAACCGGTCCAGTATTCCCCGCACATCAGTGGGGCATCGGGATGCATCTCTTTAAATTTCCGGAACTGATTATCAATGTTCGAACCGGCACCAAAATTCAGAGCATTGGAAACTCCAAGTAAATCGTATTTATAAAAATTTGAAGACCAGTCGCAACGGACTAACTGAACTTTATCATAACCCGCAACGCGAATGTCGTCTCTGATAATTTCCATATATTTACTATCGTGTCCCCAGGTTCCATATTCATTTTCAACCTGTACCATAATAATTGGCCCCCCGTTTTGTATCTGATAAGGAGCCAAAATTTCGCCTGTCTTTTTCAAATACTTTCCGGTTTCTTCCATAAAAAATTCATCTGACTTACGGCGCACCTGTAAATTCTTCTTTTTCAACAACCACCAGGGCAGTCCACCCATATCCCATTCTGCACAAACGTAAGGTCCCGGACGGACGATACAATACATTCCGTTTTTCTGAATAAGACGGACAAATTCTGCAACATCGTTCTGCCCGCTGAAATCATAAACACCCTGCTTTTGCTCATGTATATTCCAAAAAAGATATATACAAACAGTATTCATTCCCATAGCTTTCAGCATTTTGATACGATGATCCCAGTATTCGCGGGGAATGCGGGTATAATGTAACTCTCCGGCCCTGACAACAAAAGGTTTTTCGTTTAAAAGATATTGATTTTCCCCGACGACAAAACTTCCCGGTTGTCCTTTTTGAGCAGGCAGAACCGATAAAGAAAGCATCACAGCCAACAATACAAAAACAATCTTTCTCATATATTTACACCTGAATAGAATTTAAAAATTAGGAGGCATTTATTTATCAACATACCGAACCATTTCCGAAGCTGCAAGCAAAAAAGCGCCTACTCCAAAATTGGCAGTAGAATTTTTATCAACAACCTGTCCGGAAATCGCTTTTTCTCCAATAGGCTGCACATAACCAATGGTTCCATCGGGCTGTAAAGCGATATTTTGAAGATATTTCCAACCTTTCATGGCAGCTTTTCTATATCTGCAACCTTTGAAATAACCATTATTGATTCCCCAAAGATACCCATAAGTGAAAAATGCAGTTCCACTGGTTTCATAACCGGGAGCATGTTTCGGGTCGAGCAAACTACGGGTCCAGTAACCATCCTTTTGCTGCACTTTAAGCAGTACTTTTGCCATATTTCTGTAATGCTGAACAAAAACATCCCGATGTTTATAATCTTCAGGCATATCTTTCAGCACCTTAGCTAGTCCGGCAAAAATCCAACCATCTCCCCTCGCCCAAAAATCTTTTTTACCATTTACACTCTTATGTTTTGGGTATACATACTTAGCATCGCGGTAAAATAATTTTGTATTCTGCTCATACATAATACTTTCGGCGTATTTGAAGTATTCATAAAGTTTATCAAGATATTTTTCGTCACCGGTTAATTTGTAAAGCTTTGTCATGACAGGCATAACCATGTAGAGTCCGTCAGCCCACCACCAGTAATCATTCCGGGGAGTGGACATCTCATAATTAATCACTTCAAGAGCACGGGCAATTTTTATACTATCCGGAGCTATATTGTATAAATCAATATAAGTCTGAAAACAGATTTGCCAGTCACCAAATAAAACATGATCTGACGTTTCGCCATACTTATATTTCCACTTAGACTTATCGTCACTCGTAGCACCTTTCCAGTGATTCAGAGAAGCCCATTTTTCTGAATATACACGGTATTGTTCATTTTGGGTTACAGCGTACGCCTCCATATTTCCTGTATGGTAAGCAGCATTATCCCAGAAAGAGTTCCCGGGATTTTCGTGAGTAACTTGCCAGTGCGTATTAACCTTATCAACAATACGAATCAGTTCATCCTTTGTAATTTTATCTCTTGCAGACAGATTCAAAACAAATAAAACCAACAACAAGGATGTCAACTTCAAAAACTTCATTTTTTCAACAAATTGATTTATACAATTTTTCCTATAGTTTTATTAAAATTTTTAGTATTACAAAAATAACCCTATCGGGCCAACAATAAGGACACTATTCATTCAATAAGGTGGAAGAATATACACGAGATATTTCAGAAGAACAGAACCCTATTTTTGAATTACATAAGTAAAAATGATCAGGATCTGGAATAAAATATCCATGTTTATGACTAATTCATCCACCTTATTGTTACTAATATCTGTTATTTTTGAAAGTTCTTTTGATTATTTACTTTATCAATTTTAGAATATGAATTTTATTAAATCAAATCTTTTGCTTTTGCTATTTGCATTCAGCGGATTATTGAATGCCCAGACGAATAGTTTGAGTATTTTAAAATTAGATCATTTAACGCAGGATTTTGAGATTTCATCCGTCAGTAAGCTTACATTCGCGACCAATGTACTCAATATTAATCTTAATGCAGGGAGTACCGAGACAATTAGCCTGTCCGATATTCAAAAAATCACTTTTAACACAGTTTCAGGCATAAACAACATTACGCTTGATGAAAATACAGCGGTAGTTTATCCAAATCCGGCAACAAACTTTATTCGTATTAAAAACATTACGGGCAACAACATAGAGGTTAATATTTACAATTTAAGCGGAGTCAGAGTTCTCAATAAAACTCTACACAACCAGACAGAAACTCTTGACGTAAGCGGACTTTCGAATGGAATTTATATTGTAAAAGCAAATGCCGTTATTTTAAAATTCAGCAAATTATGAAAAAAACAATACTCCCAATCTTTCTTTTAGCTTCCTTCTTGTTGTTATTTGCTCAAGATGACATGACTGTTTTTTTGAAAAATCTCTCAGTTGTAAATTTACATACCAACGCAATTGACAGTATAAAATTCAGCTCTGATAAATCACAAATGGATATTTATCAGACAGACCAGTCAACAAAATCGATTGAAATTTCATCGATTGACAGTATAAACTTTACAGACGCAATATCCTCGGTTGCTCCTGTCATAGGGAAGCCACAAATTTCAAATTTATCAGGTACATCTACGGATATAGCCTACAGCATTATCTCAACGGGAAATTCATCTATAACAGAAACCGGGATTTGTTACGGCACTGAAAGTAATCCGACAACAGAAAATTCAAAAGTAGCAGGAAACCTTGCAACAACAAACCAACTCTCAATATCAGAACTATCCGAAGGAGTAAAATACTATGTCCGCGCTTATGCTATAACAGCAGCAGAAACCACATATAGTACCGAAGTGAACTTCACGACAGGAACATATAGTTTACCAACCATAGAAGCTGAGGAACCTACCTATAATTATAATACAAACAAAGCCTTGTGCGTTGTTAATGTCACCAGCAACGGAGGTTGTTCTCTGACTGAACGCGGTATCTGCTGGTCGACAAGTCCAAATCCAACAACCAATGACGAAAAATTTTCCAGTGGAACATCTGTAGGAAAATTTTATGGCGTTATGTCCAACTTAGAGCTAGATAAAAAATATTACGTTCGGCCTTTTGCGACCAATTGTGTGGGAACAGCTTATGGTAATCAGGTTACAGTTATTCCGTTACCAGGAAATGTAACTTATACACTCGACATGGATTCTGCTTCAAGTCCAACTTATTATAATCTGATAAAAACAGCGATGGATAGTGCCTGCTGGTATTACAGCCGTTATACAACTTTCCGTTGCAATATATATGTATATCAGAATGATGGAATTCCAACGGCACAGGCTTCCTACCACGGTTCAATCGGATTTGGTTCAAACACAAGATATATGTGGGTAGGAACAGCCATGCATGAAATGGCCCACTATATGGGTTCGGGCACAACATCCTCGTGGCAATCGCACATTGTAAACGGAGTATGGAACGGAACAACAGCTTCAACATTATTGCTCAATGCTACGGGTGAAACTCTGAAAGGAGATTCTCAACATTTCTGGCCTTACGGTATTAATCAAAAAGAAGAAATCACCAATTTGGGAAGTGTCTCCAATCAGCAAAAAGCACTGATACTTCACTGCAAATTGGTCAAAGCAATGTGCGTAAATGATTCCGGATTACCTACAAGCTGGTAAAAACAAAATAAATAATAAACGCTTCTGGATTCGAACTTTCAGAAGCGTTTATTATTTATTCTCATAGATATAACTATCACATTCAACGAAGGTGTCTAAGAAAGAAAAAATGCAAATCCTGTGAATTAACATAAATCGTAAATTATTAATAATGTGATAATAGCACAATTTAATTTACGTAAATTTGTAAAACAAGTTCCGAAAATCATCAATTCAAAAAGAGCAAACGGCACTTCATTTTATGAGAAAAACAATACTCTACATAGCTTTTTTGTTGGTAGCTCTAATTGCAATCAATGTTAATGCTGAAAAAACAGCCATAAAACAAATCACTCAGGTCCCGTTTACAGACGTGCATTTCTCCGATGACTTTTGGTTACCCCGTATGGAAATCAACCGTACAGTATCCATTCCTTCGGCTTTTAAACAATGCGAAATTAACGGGCGCTTTGATAATTTTGCATTAGCAGCAGGACTGATAAAAGGGGAACACAAAGGAGATTTTCCGTTTGATGATACCGATCCTTACAAAATTATCGAAGGAGCCTCTTACTCATTAGCTGTAAAGTATGATCCAAAACTCGATGCTTATCTCGACAGTGTCATTTCGTTGATTGCCGCAGCACAGGAAAAAGATGGATATCTGACTACCTGCGTAACTAACAACTGTACCCGGCTGTCACGTTGGTGGGGACATTCACACTGGGAAAAGCTAAACAGTCATGAACTTTACAATTCCGGACATTTATACGAAGCTGCTGTTGCACATTTTCAGGCTACCGGGAAGCGAACACTTCTGAACGTTGCCATTAAAAATGCAGATTTGGTTTGTCAGGTTTTCGGGCCAAACGAGGGACAAAAACATGTTCCTTCAGGGCATCCTATCGTGGAAATGGCGTTGGTGAAACTTTACAAGATCACTCATAACCCGAAGTATCTTGCAACAGCCCGCTACTTCATTGACGAAGCCGGACGGGGAACCGACGGACACAAACTCAGCCCTTACAGTCAGGATCACAAACCGATTTTACAACAAGACGAAATTGTAGGTCATGCCGTTAGGGCCGGCTATCTGTTTTCCGGAGTTACGGATGTGGCTTCGTTGCAACAGGACAGCGCGCTTTTTGCAGCAGATGAACGTATTTGGAAAAATATGGCCGGTAAAAAACTCTACATCACAGGAGGAATAGGTTCACGTGCCCAAGGAGAAGGATTTGGACCAAATTATGAATTAAACAATTTCAATAACTACTGCGAAACCTGCGCTTCAATAGCCAATGTTTACTGGAACGAGCGTATGTTTCTGGCTACGGGAAAATCGAAATACATAGATATTTTGGAACGGACACTCTACAACGGAGTAATTTCGGGAGTTTCATTGAGCGGAGATAAATTCTTTTACGACAATCCGTTAGCATCAAACGGAGATCATGCACGGGCTCCGTGGTTTGGTTGTGCATGCTGTCCGGGAAATATCACCCGGTTCATGGCTTCGGTTCCCCGCTATGTATATGCCACGGATAAAAACACAGTTTATATCAACCTTTACGTACAAAGTAACAGCAATTTAAAATTAGAAAACAACGAAATTGAAATCCAGCAAAAAACAAAATATCCCTGGAACGGTGATGTAGAAATTACCGTCAATCCTAAAAACATCGAAAGATTTACCCTCAATTTACGCATTCCCGGATGGGCCATAAATAAACCCGTTCCAACAGACTTATATAGTTATGTCGACGGTATTAATACTAAATTCAGTATAACTGTAAACGGACAAAAACAACATAGCAAGCTTGCGGACGGCTATTGCTCCATTACCCGGAAATGGAAAGAAGGGGACAAAATCAAACTTCATTTTGATATGCCGGTCAGGCGCGTGCAAGCCAACGAGCATGTAGTTTATGATAAAGGCATGCTCGCCATTGAACGAGGCCCGGTCGTATACGGAATTGAAGGTATTGACCAGAAAAATTCCTGGGTTTTCAACATGTCCATTCCTCTAAAATCAAAAATCCGGGCACACTTCGAAAAAGATTTGCTCAATGGAGTGGTAGTTTTAGATGGGCAATGTTCTGTTTTAATTAAAGATTCCGTTACAGGTAAAATATCCCAGCAAAAATCCACTTTCCAGGCCACTCCTTATGCAACATGGAATAACCGCGGGCAAAGCCGCTGGATTGTGTGGACGCCAGCGAACGCTAAGAATGCAATAATCCAGCCCAAACCAACCATTGCATCAGAAGCCCAACAAGTAGATGGATGGGGAATGAATGACCAATTTGAACCAAAATCTTCCTCTGATCTGAACACTCCTTATTTTTACTGGTGGTTGAAAGCCGGAACCGAAGAAGAAGTATCTTACAAATTCGAAGAAGAAACGATGGTATCATCCGTTGAAGTTTACTGGCTGGCTTTTGATCATTACGACGTATCTTACCGCACTCCGGAGAAATGGAAATTACTTTATCAGGCAGGAGATATATGGAAGGAAGTAGAAAACCCGTCGAATTACGGAACCGCCTTAGATCAATATAACAAAGTAACATTCAAACCGATAAAAACCACCGGATTAAAGATTGTTGCATCATTGCGTAAAGGGAATAATTCAGTATCTTCGGAATCCGGCCCTCAATTGGTAGAAACGCGGGATAAGGCTTATTCGGGAGGAATCATTGAATGGAAAGTGAATGAATAATTTTACTTTTTATTTACAATTTGGTTGAATATTTTAGCTACTACAGTTTTGAAAAAGACATTGGAGATATTCCGCTTACTTTTATCAATATAATGAGTAACCAGAAATAAAACTCCGTAATTATATAAACAAAGCATACACAATATATGAAAAAATTTAAGTTTTTCACTCTTTTAATTATTCTTCCCTCATTAACAATATCAGCTATAAAAAAACAACCTACTGATATTCAGAAAGATTATCCGATCCAACCAGTAGCGTTCAACTATGTACAGCTGACTGATTCATTCTGGTATCCACGCCTGAAACTTAATCAAAAAGTAACGATTCCGATTGCACTTGAACAATGTTATAAAACAGGCAGAGTCGATAATTTCAAAAAAGCGGGTCATTTAATGGAAGGTTATTTTGATACGCAATTTCCGTTTGATGACACAGATATTTACAAAATTATCGAAGGAGCCTCCTACTCCATTCAGGTGAATCCGAACAAAGAATTGGAGACCCAAATAGATACTCTTATTTATTATATATCCAAAGCACAGGAACCTGACGGTTATCTTTATACAGCGCGCACTGCCGCTCAACCGGGAAGAATGCACCCGTGGGTTGGAAAAAATCGTTGGGAAAAAGCACCCGATCTCAGTCATGAATTATATAACTGCGGACATTTGTATGAAGCTGCCGTAGCTCATTACTTAGCTACCGGCAAACGTAGTCTTCTGGATATTGCCATTAAAAATGCCGACCTGCTGGTTAAAGACTTCGGTCCCGGAAAATTAACTTACGAACCGGGGCATCAGATTGTGGAAATGGGCTTAGTTAAAATGTATCGCGTAACAGGTAAAAAAGCTTATCTCGATCTGGCGAAATATTTTCTTGACCTGCGTGGAAAAAATCCTAACGGACAATATTCCCAAAATCATAAACCGGTTATTGAACAGGATGAAGCTGTCGGCCACGCAGTACGTGCGGGATATATGTATTCCGGCATGGCAGATGTAGCAGCCCTCACAGGCAACGAGGCTTATCTGCATGCCATTGATAAAATCTGGGAAAATGTAGTTGGCAAAAAACTATATATTACAGGTGGAATAGGTTCTACAAGTCATGGCGAAGCTTTCGGAGCCAATTATGAATTACCGAACATGTCAGCTTATTGCGAAACATGTGCTGCAATTGCCAATGTTTACTGGAATTATCGTCTATTCCTGTTACACGGCGAGTCCAAATACTACGATATTCTGGAACGTACGCTTTACAACGGAGTTATTTCGGGAATAAGCCTTTCCGGCGATCATTTCTTCTATCCGAATCCACTTGAATCTGTCGGGCAACATGCACGCAGCGAATGGTTCGGTTGCGCCTGCTGCCCGAGTAATCTTTGCCGCTTTATTCCTTCTATCCCGGGATATGTTTATGCGCAAAATAATGATAAAATATATGTCAATCTGTTTGTTGAAAGCAAAACAAATATCCAAACAGGTAAAAATACCGTTAGCATACAACAAAAAACAGATTATCCGTGGAAAGGAGATGTAAGTATAACAGTTTCTCCGAAGAAGAAACAACAATTCACATTGATGATTCGTGTTCCCAACTGGGCTGTTGGCAAACCGGTGCCAAGCGATTTATATCAAATAGAACCTATAAATTTACAACCTGTAAAACTAAAAATAAACGGGAAAGAAATGTCCTTTAAAACAGATACCAGCGGTTATATCGAACTTAGCAGAAAATGGAAAAAAGAAGATAAAATCGACATTTCGTTTCCTATGCAGGTAGAACGGATTCTGGCCAACGATAAAGTAAAAGACGACCAAGGCAAGGTTTCGCTCGAACGCGGGCCTATAGTGTACTGCTTAGAATGGCCGGATAATCAGGATAAAGTTCTGAATAGCGTGCTGGGTGACGGAGTTCCCGTAACGGCTACTTTCAAACCGCTTAAACTGAATGGCATTGTAGAATTGGAAGCCGATGGACAAAGTACAGAGATGGATCTGACTGGAAATATCCGGAAAAATCCAAAACATCTGACAGCTATTCCTTATTACGCCTGGGCTAACCGGGGTTCAGGCGAAATGGCAGTTTGGATTCCACGTACCATACAAAAGGCCCGTCCGGCGACGCCTTCTACTATTTGTACCAATGCTAAAATAACATCATCCATAGCCAACAAGACTCTCAAATGCGTGAACGATGGTTATGAACCTGAGAATTCCAACGATACCAAATGTCCGTTTTTCTCGTTATGGCCTCAAAAAAACTCGGAAGAATGGATCGCTTATGAATTCGAAAAGGAGGAAACTGTTTCCAAAGCCAAAGTCTACTGGTACGACGATGGTCCGTGGGGAGGTTGCCGCATACCGGCATCATGGAAAGTACAATATCAAGGCGAAGACGGAAGCTGGCAGGATGTAAAGACACTTTCGGCTTATGAAACAAAAAAAGACGCCTATAACACCATTGAATTTGAACCGGTAAACACCCGGGCAATCCGTTTGGTTTATCAGCTTCAGGAAAAAAACTCAGTAGGCATTTATGAATTTGCGGCCTATTAATTTTCAGTCAAGGACACTAAATTATCAAAAAACAGCATTGACGATTTAGTGTCTTTTTATTATTGGGGAAGATTTTTCGATCCGTTTTCGAGTAGAAAATTGACGTTTCGAATCACAGCCAAAGCAGTGCAGGTAGCTCCTGTACGGGCATCAATATTGGGATTTTTAGCAGACATAACTGTTTTACCGTTCCACGAATTGAAAAAGCCACAGTTTTCAAGCTTTCTCACCCAATCCGGTGATTCCCGGTTCGACATCAATGAAACTTTCTGAATTTTCCATTTTTTGTCCGTAATAACCATTACAGGAGTGACATCGTTATAACCCTTTACCTCCTTGCAATAAGGCATACTCGACAGAGCAAAACCTAATATCCGCGCTTTATCATCAATAATTTTATACCAGAAATCATTCAGTTTCTCCACTTTTACAGCATTCGGATATACAGCGGTAACTATATCTTTGTTCGACACTTCATGCAATACCGAACGTTCATGCCGTCTCCCCTGCCCAAACATTGTCAGGCTAAGCAGCAATGCTATAAACAACAATTTTTTACTCAAATTCCTCATATATTTATTTTCTGGTCAGACAAATACCTAAAACTAATGCTAAAACACAAAATTAGAATTTTATACAGAACCGGCAAAAGCAAACCAGGTAAATGTTTTTCATTAAGACAATGTCTATTATTCTGTTATCAAAAACTCTAACCTGTTGTGTAAATTTACTTCTGCCATTCCGCCATCAATATCAAGGAAAAGCAAATTCATTGTGGGGTAATTTTTCTTCAAACGTTTCTCGATTCCTTTAGCAACAATATGGTTCGCAATACAGCCAAAAGGTTGCACACATACTACGCGGTTTATACCTTTTGTTGCAAAACTTGCCACATCTCCCGCGATCATCCAACCCTCACCAAACTGATTACTCAAACTGAGAATTTCTTTTGCTTTTTCAGCAATCTTATAAATATTTTCTTCTGGAACGTAAGCACGCGATTTTGACATAATTTTTTCGAATTTCGACAACCGTTTCTGAAGCAGCTTATAGGTAAAAGGCAACAATTTCAAAGTAATTTCACTCAATCTATTTATTCCGTTTTTTACATTTTCTCTCTGATTAACAAATGTTTGCATAAAAAACTCAATCATCGACGGGGTAACAACTTCCATTCCTTTGGTTCTCAACCATTCTGTTATGTGCGCCTGACCATAATTGTTATATTTCACAAAAATCTCGCCTACCAGACCAACTTTTTCATACTCTCTGTCATAAATTTCTATAGAGTTATAATCTTTTACAGCATCTTCAAGTAAACCTAAAAGAGCTTTGGGCTTGTTTTTCAAAATAATGTTCGTTGCCAGCTCCATATAATTATCAAAAATTTGCTGAGAACGTCCCTTTTCTTTTTCGCGTACAACATGAAAAGCAAAAAGTTGATTTAACGCATCACCAAAGAAAAATCCATTGATAGAAATATTTAATATTTTAAAAACAGGCAACTTAAAACCGCTTTGTTCGTTTTGAAATACACCTCCAAGCGACACTACAATAACCGGGATATTTCCGTAACCTGCACTTTTCAATCCAGCCTTCACCATTCCGATATAGTTGGTAGCCCGGCACTGCCCTCCTGTTTGCGAAATACCTACAGCAAGCGTTTCTGGGTCGTGTTTTCCCGATTGGATTTCTGCAATCAGATCTCCGAGAACGAGCGTGGCTGGATAACAAACCTCGTTGTTGCCATATTTCAAGCCAATATCCGCAGAAGTTTTGGAAGTTTTAGGGCAATTCACAAAATTATAACCCGACAGCTTTGCAATAGCAGGAATAAACGGCGAAAGAAAATCAGTAAACCAGGGAATTAGCACCGTGCGATGTCTGTCTTTTTTGCCGAAAAAAGCAGTGTATCCAATGTAATCGTTATTCTTTACGTTATTGACGGCTTGACTCGCTATCTCTTTTTTTTGTTGCATATTAAAAATCATATCAATCAGTAATGTTTTTCTGCTTTAAACTTTCAATCAGACTGCGGCAGCGCAAGCGCACAGAACCTGGACTGGCAATTTCATCAATCCGCAAAACGGTATGATTCTTTCCCGCTTGTCGTAGAATTTCACCTGTTTCGTCCATAAAAAAAGAGTCGGGGCCGCAACCGAAAGAATTAAGCTGCACAAGTTGCACATTTGGAGGAAGTTTTGACACCTCGATTGCCGCACGCACAACGCGGTTGGGATATGACCATTGCGAAACGAGATTGAGCCTTTCCCAATCCCCTTCAGACTGGTTAAGAGAACCACGAAAAACATCTTCCGTTAGCACATCTACTCCCAAATCGGACAGAATTTGTCCAACTTTTTGATTTACAAGTGGATCTGAATGATATGGTCGTCCAGCAACGACAAAACACAGTTTACCGCTTTCGATACATTTTTTTAATATATCTTGCTGATTCTTTATAAATTCGGCATTCCAATTTTTACGAACAAAATTTGCTTTTTCAAAAACCGTATTAAAAAATCTTTTCTGCTCCTTTGAAAAAGAATTTGAGAAACCTCCCAATTGACCAACAGGGATCAACGATTTTATATATTCCCAACATTGACGTTTCAATGCTTTTTCGTTAGCAAAATTCATTATGGGAGTATCGAAAGGGATTCCATGACTTGCCTGAGGATCAATGGCACTTCGTATCACATCCGGATAGCCGCTTACCACAGGGCAATTGAAAGAGTTGTTCGTACTTGTAAATTCCTTCTCTTCCTTCGGAACAATCGGGTAAAAAATCCGATCAACTTTTGACTCAATAAGTGATAAAATATGTCCCTGAGCCAATTTAGCAGGAAAACAAATATTATCACTCATCACATTGCCGACTCCCTTTTGATAAAGTTTCGTATCGCTTTGAGGTGAAACAACAACCCCAAAACCGCAACCTTCAAAAAGTGTTTTCCAAAAGGGAAAATTTTCATACATATTTAGAACGCGGGGAATACCGATACGGGCCTCCCCTCCAGCCCATCTCCAAAAAGAAAAAGGAGTGGCATGCTTTTCATTGTCAGTAGCAATATTGAAAGTTGTACTGTTTTTTTCCTTCTGTGAAAAATTGGAAGAAGAAGTGAACAGTATTTCATTTTTCACTTCAAACGCATTGTAACCTTTTATTTTGGCGGAATTTTTATTGAAAAACACTTTCTCACATTTATTGCCCGAATAAAAGGTATTACCATTGGGGAAACGGAAACGCAGTACGGTGCATTTATTCGTACACCCATTACAGTTAAGTTCCTTCGTTTCAACATCTTCTATATTTACCTGATTCATACTATTTTACATATACTTAAATATAAAAATACAGAACAATCTACGATGTGACATAAATGCATAATCTATATAGATTTATTTAACGCTTTAAAACTCTTAATTCTGTGCCTTATATCTATTTTTTGCATACAATCCAGCTCCCAACGCCCCCATCATTTCGGGCATATCAGTACTACTGACATTTTTTTCACTCAAAAGTTCGATGGCACGATAAACAGCATCGTTGCGAAAAGTGCCACCCTGAACAACTATATTATTTCCCAAAGAATTCAGATTATTGATTTTCAACACTTTGAAAAGACAATTTTTTACCACCGAATAAGCCAAACCTGCTGCAATGTCACCAATAGAGGCATCTTCACGCAAACTCTGTTTCACTTTCGAGTTCATAAAAACAGTACAGCGCGTACCCAAATCGGCAGGATATTTTGCCAAGCAAGCCATCTCGGTAAAATTCTGTAACGACAAATTCATCGTTGCAGCGAAATTCTGCAAAAATGATCCGCAGCCCGACGAACACGCCTCGTTTAGTTCGATGCGCGAAATAACACCGTTGCTCACAAAAATAGACTTCATATCCTGACCTCCAATATCAAGAATGAAAGAAACATTCGGATCGATGTATTGAGCTCCTGTAAAATGGGCCACAGTTTCCACAATACCGTAATCAAGGTTAAATGCCGACTGTATCAACTCCTCACCATAACCTGTTGAACACGAGGAGACAATTCGTTCCATTACCTTATCTCCTCCGAATTGTTTTTCAAATTTTTGCAAACCCTCTGCAACCTTTTTCAACGGATTACCCTGATTGGGGGCATAAAATGTAAAAACAATATTTTCGTTTTCGTCAATAATAAGAATTTTTGTTGTGGTCGAGCCACTATCAATGCCGAGAAACAGATTCGATTCGGATTGTAAAGGCGAAGTGCTCCCTGTCCTTATGTTCAAATGTTTCACATTGCGGTTTTCCTTCCATTGGCGATATTCCGTTTCACTGCCAAAAAGAGCAGGTAAAGTATCTGTTCTATGAACTTCCTTTGTTTTTATTTTATTTATAATCTGCTGTAAATCAAAATATCTATCTGAATTTAACAGTGCACATCCCAAAGCCGGAAAATATTCGCTATTTTCGGGCAAAATAAATTTATTTTCTTCAAGTTTAAGAATATCCTGAAACGTCCGGCGCAATGCTGGCAAAAAAGTAAGTGGCCCACCGATACAAATCATCGGCGAACCAATAGTGCATCCCCGAGCTAAGGTTGTAATACTCTGTAAAGCAACAGCATGAAGTATTGAAAGAGCAATATCCGCTGTGCTGATGTTACGCGAAATCAAATTTTGTACATCGGTTTTGGCAAATACACCGCAACGCGAGGCAACAGGATAAACTTTTTTACCCTGCAACGCTAAATTGCCCAATTCTTCTATTGTGATATTCATCAAATCAGCCATTTGATCAATAAATGCGCCGGTGCCTCCTGCACACGATCCATTCATACGAATATCAGGCTGCTTACCATCCTCAAAGAACACCATTTTAGAATCTTCACCCCCTAAGTCTATCAACGTCTTCGCCTGTGGACAATATTTTTTTATGACTGCCACTGCCGCTACAACTTCCTGAGCAAAAGGAATCTGTATTCGTTCAGCAATACCCATACCCGCCGAGCCTGTAATCATTACAATAAAATAGGCATTAGAAAATTGCCTCATAATTTTATCCAGTTCAGCAACAAAAACACCACTCACATCTCCTTTATGGCGTATATATGAACGATAAATAATATTATCGACACTATCCAAAACAACCATTTTCAACGTGGTGCTACCAACGTCAATGCCAAGTTTTAAAACTCTCTTTTCCATAACTTAAAAACACATTGCCTGATAACAATCTTAATCACAATATTTAATTCAGTATTTTAATCATTTGTTTAATTATTCTGTAAAAAAATTATTTCACACTCATCATCGTTTTCATCCAAAGAGGAATCATTTTTTTTCGTTCCTGCATTAAGGTATTGAATTCCAATTCATCAAGACCACCAAGAGCCATAATAAAAGGTTTTCCAACGAAAGGAAAAACGGTTAAACCAAGCAGGTTCATCAACAAATGCGGAATGTCTTTTTCGGAAAATTCTCCGCCTGCTGCCATTTCACCAAACTGATTAATTGCCACTGAATTAGACAACACAGATTTCGCAGGAAGTTTTTCGAGTAAATCTTTCGGACGATTACGTATTTCACTTAAAATAAACATCGGAATATTGGGATCATTGGTCAACATCTCCAAATATTTTTCCACAAGAAGTCCTATTTTTTCTTCCAGAGTTGTGTTTTCGTCATTAAAAATTCCGGTAATTCCCTTTGCAAAATTAGTCAGAGTTTCGTACATTATAATTTCAAACAACTTTTCTTTGCTGCGAAAATAGTAATTCAATAACGCAAGATTAACGCCAGCCTCTTCGGCTATATCTCTTGTACGCGCCGCAGCCAAACCCTTCTTCTGAAACACTACTCGAGCTGCATTTTTAATTTTTTCTTCAGTAGAAAAATCCATTTCTCGCATTACCTTTTTTTTTGCCATATTTTTGGGAATTAACTTCAGCGGCTAAATTACAAAGTTTTTTTCGATTAAAACAAATTTTTTAATCATTTGTATAAATTTACCACAATAAATATCGGTAAGATAAAAAGCCCTGGAAAAAATCTATTTTATCTGGATTTCAAATAAGTTCCATGAACATGGATTATCAACACAATCGGGAGATTAACACTTTCTATAATCTACTTATTTATAGGCTTATTTCACTTCTTTACACCCCAAATCCGGGGCTTTGCCCAAATATGGAAATCCAACATCAACACCCCGGTCGATAAGTTTACTTTTTTCTTTCGGTTTCAAAAAATCAATATCCGGCAGGCTTCCATCTGGTTTTCTCGGCTGCGTCAACTGGCTTTCATCCAAGCTAACAAAATCAGATTTACGAACCTTTATTTTCATTTGAAATGAATTGTTTTGAAGTTCACAAGTAGCAGTATCAATATGTTGAGTTTCGTAAGTGCGGGGAGCGAAAGACAAATTGTTTTTCAGCACATGACCGTAACCGGGGACATCTTCCGTAAATTCGGCATTTCGGTTCAGCATGTTGTAGTTTGTACCATTTTTATAGGCCGTATTGTTAAACCAGTATCCCCCACCCGGTTGATGATTGGCATAAAATCCATTAGCACGGTTACCGACTGCCAGACAAAAACGAACAGTATGCATTGGCATTGAGTCCGGTACACGATGGTCCTTTTCCAAACCCCAACCTCCTGCTTTAAATCCATTTCCATCTGCAAGTTTTTTGAAATCAGTGCTGTAGCCATTGTAAAATGACCAGCAGTTTTCGAAAGCCACAGCCTCAGCAGCACGAATGCAATCATAGCCATCGTCGCTGTTGAACCACGCCCGGCAACCACGAAACACGTTACCGGTTCCTCCTGGTTGCGGATGACATCCAAAACCATCTGCATTCCCTCCCTTTCCGTTTTCCGATGTATAATCGTAATTACGGTAGGCATCGCAATTCAGAATCAAATTGTCCGAACCGCTCCGCAGGTAAAAACCGATGGCCTGTCCATCATGCATGGAAAGCGTCTCATAGATATTATGACTGCCATCGTTGTGAAAGCATTCTGATTGGGTATGTCCCGTTTGAGTTACCTGCGTGCCAATAATTTCCAATCCCTTGATATGAATCCACGAAGCTGTAACATTAAAAGCGATAACACGCTTATTTTCAGGTCTTACCTCCGACATATCAAAAACTGGCTTTTCACCGGGATATGCGAAATAATGAATCATAGCTCCCGGCCTTCCGCCTTTGGTAATATCATTCACTACAGCCCATATTCTACGTACATTCGAGATATTTTCATTGGTTAACTTATAGTTTCCTCCACGAATGAAAACCGTATCTCCGGGGTGCACATTCTGTTGAGCACGCATGATTGAGGCAAAAGGAGCATTAACAGCACCGGAATTGGAATCATTACCGGAAATAGATACATAGCAATTTGTTGCGGACAAATTACTTAAAACTCCCCAAATACCAACAACTAATAAAAAGTAAAATTTCATAATACCTGATTAATTCGTAGTAGTGGCAAAAATATCAAAAGCATTGCATATTTACAGCATTTCTTTTAATAGGCTTGTTCTGTTTTTTGATAAAACTCGGCGTAAACTTCTTTAATTCATTACGACAATACATTATATTTCAATACCATACATCCAGTTCATCTAATTTCCATCTGGTTTTAAGACATCTATAGCCGGACTATTGTACCAAACAAATTCATCAACAGGATCGGGAATGTTGGGATCAAAGTTCGCCCACTCTTTCAACACATATTTGGCAAGAAATAATTTTTGACTGGCAATACTATGAACCACACATTTAGCCAATTCATAAGCTCCATACGGATTAAAATGTGTATTGTCTGCAAGAACTTCAGGTTGGTTCGGAAAAGAATTTGCAGGATAATGCACAAAAGCTTTGGTCGATTTCTCCGGTCCAAGAGCTTCAAAGAAATTTTTGCTCATGGCATTCAGGTCAATCAGGGCAACATTTTCCTCTTTAGCAACTTGTCGCATTGCCTCCGGGAAACCCTCGAGGGTATTAACGATCTGACCATTTTCATCAAACTTCCGGCGATTGGTTGAAGTCACCAGCACCGGAATTCCACCCTTTTTACGTGCTTCCGCAATGTAAAACTTCAGTTCATCCTTATAAGTTGTAAACGCATCCAAATGATTTCTCCCCGGTTTTTGATCGTTATGCGCAAATTCCATAAAGAGATAATCTCCTTTTTTCATTCGGTTTAGGATCTTTTTCAACCGGTTTTCCCGTTTGAAAGCTAACAAAGTTTCGCCGGACTCGGCATAGTTGGCAACAACCACATTCGGTTTCAGAAAAGCAGGGAACATTTGTCCCCACGAGGCCCAGGGTTCGTATTCCTGATCGGTTACCGTAGAGTTTCCGGCCAAATAAATTACAGGGATATTATCTACTTTGCAAATACTGATTGCAGAAACACACGGATTTTTTCCGTTAAATTCCAAAGTCAGTTTATCATCCCAATTGAGATAATTTTTCTCACGCGGTTTAATCCTTATACTGTTGGAATCGTTTATCCAAGGAGTACGAACATCAACTACAACTGTTTTAGTAAGAAATTTTCCGGCTTTCGTCACTACATTTTCAAGCATTAAACGTCTGGATTCGACCTTAACTGTCGTTGACGTTTCGAACGGCGCTCCTCCGAATGTAATTTTAATTTTGTAATGACTTTCGGGAAGTTTTGTTTCAAAGACGAACGGTTTATTCGCACAAAAGGTATTTTTGATTTTCTGTTCAGACTTACCATACAGTGTAATTTTATATTTTACATTGTCTCCCCTACCATAGTTGTATATTGTTTTATTACTTTCACAAATAGTCTGCCTGTCGAATTGCTTCAGGTCATAAGTCACCCATTTCTGAGCCATTGATTTTGCTGTAAAACCCTGCAATAAAATTAAAACAATGAACCCCGTTTTTTTTAAATTTCGTTTCATATCATATTGTAACAGCACAAATTTAAGCATCGAATAATCTTTTATTTTTTCAACACAAAAGGAGATCCGTTGACCAGCACATTCTCAATTTTAATTTCTTTCTGGTAAGGAGTTTTCAATACCGGATCTTTAGCTTCGGCAAGCATGTTTTTAAACAAAATACCCGAAACCTGATCCATAGCATTCCCCTGGATTTCGCCAAAAGAATTGCAGGTTACATCTACATTCGAAACCGTAATATTCCGGACAATTCCAAAAGGTTTCTCATCAGTTCCTTCAAGGTTGAAAAATTGTTTCCACGGACGCATTTCAATGATTGTTCCACATTGCCCTTTTACGTTCTCTACGGTAATATTTTCGAAAAGCTGATATGTATCAGGACGCATTTTAATGCGTAAAAGGGGCGTATGACTGTTGACCGTGCAATTGCGTAAATGGATATTGCGTGCGTGAATACTCTCACTTCCAAGGGTAATTACCCCATGCGAATCGCCAAACGAACAGTTCTCCACCAGGACATCCTCCACAATTCCGTTTTCGGTCAGTTTATGAGCATTCGGGCCTTTACCTCCTTTAATACAAACGGCATCGTCATTCACAGAAATACTACATTTTCTGACAGTCACTCTTTTGCAGACATCAATGTCCACTCCGTCGGTACTGGGTGCTTTTACCGGTTTGAAAGGCGAACGAATATCACAATTTTCAATCAACACATCGTTACATTGGTATAAATGCGTCGTCCAGAAACCGGAATTGCATAGTTTTACATTTGATATTTTTACATTATCACATCCCCAGATAAAAAGCAATCTCGGACGATGTACTTCCAGATTGGTTGCCGACTTTCCGATTTGTTTCATCGAATCACGATACGCCCAAAAATACTTCCAGAATTTCAGACCGTTTCCATTGATTGTTCCTGGCCCTGAAATTTCAAAATCATCAACATGATATGCGTTCACCAAAGCCGCATAATAATAAATACTTTTGCCCTCCATTCTCGATGGAATCAAAGGATAATCGGCAATATTATCGGAACCTTTCAGCACAGCGCCTTCGAGCAAACGAAGTTTAGTATTCGGTTTAAAAAACAAAGCCCCCGAAAGATAAACACCCTTCGGCACCACAATTGTTCCACCTCCTTCATCCGAAACTTTGTCGATGACCGACTGAATAGCCTCAGTATTTATCCGGGTACTATCGTTATTCACCCCAAAATCGGTAATGAGATAATCAGCGGATTGAGCTGAAAAAATAATGATAAATAAAAATACGGATAAAAAATATTTCTTCATAAATCTATATTTATTAATTTTGTAAATATGTAGTATAGAGTCCTTTGTCATAAAATTTTTCATTCCCGGGCAATCACAATTCATGCTATAGAATTTATCTTTTCTGGCAACATTCAAAATTAAACCTTTTCTTCCATAACGGTATTTCCTGGGAATAGCAATATTATAAGCTCTCTGGCGGTTCTTATAAGGAAATTGACCGCTTAGCAACAAAAAAATTCCGAACTTTCACGAAACAGTCAAACCGGAATACGTAAATTTGCAACAAGAAAACATATCAGCTTATGTCTACACAAGAAACATTATACTCTGTCCCACTGGATTTACAAACAAAATTTATTTTTTCTACATCCGGTAGCGCTTCTTCCATAGTCAGGCACAACGATGCCATACGAAAACTCGGATTAAATCTGGTGTACTTCACCATTGCCGACGACATTACCCCTGAAAGCTATGCCGCTTTGATCAAATCTCCTATTGCACGCGGGGCTGCTGTTACAGGCCGCGGTGGATTGAAATCAACCATTATACCATTTCTCGACGAAGTAGAACCTTTAGCCATGAAAACTCAGGCAGTAAATACAGTTGTAAACAACTCGGGTAAACTTTACGGATATAATTCGGATGCCATCGGACTGAAAACAGCTCTTATCAAAGGCCTTGAAACATTCGGTTCAGATATCAAAACCGCCGTAATTTACGGAAACGGCGGGGTTTCCGGTGTGGCCTTCCACGTACTGCTCGAACTTGGCATCAAGGTAACTATGGTTGGCCGTAATCCTCAACGCGTGGAAGAAAAGAAACGGCAATTAGGTTTAGAACACATTTCCCATTTCGAAGGACCTTACGATCTGGTAGTTGACGCAACACCCATCTCTTCGAATCCTGATTTTTTGACAGCAATGGGCTTACAGGAATTATTAAATGGTTGTAAAATGGTCTTTTGTCATAACATGCCAGAGAAAGATCATAAAATCAACTATTTAGAACAATACTGTACAAATCATGGTATCTGCTTCGTTCCCGGGAAATGGATGTATAATGCTCAATTGGCTAAACAATACCGGTTATTATTTGAAGGATATTGTAAACCTGACGGTTCAACTATTACAGAACAAAATATATTGGAAACATGGGGCATACATTGATTATACGCAATATATTTTATTCCATATAGAAAACTTCGGGAAGCGGAATTGAAACCGGTGAATTGTCTGGGTTCGTTTCCATAATATCAGCCATATAAGCCCACCATTTCTGAACTATTTCAGTTGAGCCCAAGTCCTGCGAACCTCCTTCGAGACCATTTTTTTGTACAGCAAAAAGGACATTCGTCTCTTTGTCCCAGAAAATAGAATAGTCGGAAACTCCGGCCTCTTTCAGTAATTTTTTTAGTTCCGGCCATATTGCATTATGGCGTTTTTCGTACTCTGCCTCGAAGCCTGGCTTCAAAAACATTTTAAAAGCGGATCTTGTCATTTTTATTAGTTTTAAGTTTATTAGTTCCTCTGTTAACTTGCACAGTTTTAACTTTTGGTTCTTGAATCAAAATTATTGCACCCAAAATATCGGCTCATCCGTTTTTTGTTCTTCCGGATAAAATTGCACCGCGCTGTCATTCATTTTCGGATGCGTAGTTTTAAGCAACCTGATAATTTCGGCTCCGGCTAATAAAACAGGTCCATAGCCATGAGCTGCATATTTATGAACCGGACGGTAATAGTAATAAGCCGGATCGAATCCCATACCGGTTCCCACGCATGTTCCTTCAACTTCACCCGCATCATTTATTTTCGTCGAAACGGCATTCCATCCTAAAAGAGCCACAGGCCCGTAAGTCAAAGCATCGACCCAACCATTGTCAATAGCACGGGCGATGCAATATGTATAAATGGCTGTCGCTGAAGTTTCAGGATAGGAATCATTCCGATCCAGCAACTGATGCCAGAAGCCTTCTCCCGATTGAAGTGCAGCTAATCCGTAAATATGCAAACGAAGCAATTCAAGCACTTTCTCCCGCCCCGGATAATTCTCAGGTAATACATCCAGCACTTCAACCATGGTCAGAATAGCCCAGCCGTTGGCACGCGCCCAATGAAATGAAGGATGCTCTTCCATAGCTTCGACCCAGCCATGCCGGAAAAGATTTTTCCCGGGAACCCACATACGTTTTTTAAAAAGTAAAATCTGGCGAACGGCTTCATCAAAATACTTTCTGTCGCCGGTTAATTTTCCCATATTGGCAATAGCGGGAATGGCCATAAACATATCATCGAGCCACACAGAATTATGTTGCGGACGGTTGCGGGCAAAAGTACCATCTGCCAGACGATATTCTTTATTCATAATATAATCGATATACCTGTCGATCAATGGTTTCCCTTGGAACTTCATACCTGCCATCTGTCCCTTGATCATTGCTGTACAAATGGCTCCCGCATCGTCTAATGCTTCCGGATGAACCACTTTTTGCATCTGAACCTCCCTGACTCCGTCCTCTCTGAAAAGTTTTTCATAATATGGCGCAATATCAGCCAGAAAATTAAACCTGCCGGCTACATATTGCCAATATTGTTTATCTCCTGTAACTTCATTCATAAGCAGCATTCCGGCATAGGTCACACCCCATTCATAACTTGTCAAACGAAACTGTCCCTGCTCTAAAACAGAATTTTTATTAATCTGAGAATAATCCTGGATTTCTTTACCGGATAATTGGTCGATTACTTTTGCTGGAGTAGCTGTATTCAGAAAAAGCAACACTTTATCCGTTTTTTCTCGAACCGACTTTTCGGCAGGTATGCAATATGGAGTTGTATATTGCGGTTTCAGTAAATGCAGTGGAGTGTTGGAGTCATTTACTTTTTCCTGAATTGTATTTTTTTGTGCAACACATGAAACGGAAATAAGCAACCATACCGGTAAAAGCAATTTTTTCATATTGATTTTTATCTATTTTTGGATAAAGTTTATAACATTCTCATGTATCAGCATCTTTCCCCGAACAGTATCTGCCAATACATTCGTCAGAAAAACATTTTGCACAGGTAGCCTTTTTTGTCCGAGGATTCTGGATATAAATTCAACATTCCGGCACTTAATATTCTTAAGGTAAATATTATTAATGGAAGTAAGCTTTACTTCGTAAGTAGGTACCAAATCGCGCCACTGGTACAAAACAGCTGTTTCAACACCCAATATTCCAAGGCTGATGTGACCTGCATCGATATTTTCGACATAAATATTTTTGACGTATCCGCCACGCCGTTCATTGGTTTTGATAAATACAAGATGAAACATTTTGGCATTATCATCAACTTTACAATTTTGAATAAAAACATTTTCAACTCCACCCGAAAGTTCACTGCCAATAGCCAATAGCTGATGTCCGTTTTTTACCCGGCAATTTCGTATCACAATATTCTTCGAAGGGGTATGTAGCCTCCATGCTTCCTGGTTTCGGCCCGATTTTACGGCAATAGCATCGTCACCCTGATCAAAAACACAATTCTCAACAAGAATATTCTGACTCATTTCCGGATCAAAACCGTCGTTATTGTGTCCGTGGGCAAAAACATTCAGATTTCTCAGAATAATATTTTTCGACAGATAAATATGCAAAGTCCAGAACGGGCTATTCACAACAGAGATTCCCTCGATCAATATATTTTCGCAACGGTTAAATTGCACAAAATGCGGACGTAAGTGGGCAGTATCGTTTACCATAATCCGGTCTTCAAACGGGACGTTCCGATATGAAAATTCATAAAGCCTCTTTAAACTTTGCATGTGGGCATTCGGACGGGCAAACCAATTTTTCCAAAAATCCATTCGGGCTTTGATTGTTCCTTTACCGGTTATAGCTATATTTTTACAGCGATAAGCATATATAAGCGGAGAATAATTCACGCATTCCATACCTTCCCAGGATGTAGGAACCGGAGGCAGATAATCAATCGGATTATCGTCGAACAACAAAACCGCACCTTTCTCTATTCGAAGATTAACATTACTTTTCAAATGCACTTTTCCCGTAAGCCATTCTCCTTCAGGGATCGACACAATCCCACCTCCTGCTATACTTGCAGCGTCGACAGCCTTTTCAATTGCTATCGTTGTTGCCTGTTTATTTCCTTTTAGAGCTCCAAAGCGGGTAATATCAAACACAGGGCAATTTTCGAAATCCGGAGTCAAAATTTCCGGCATATCAAACGGAGCTTTCACCCGGGTTTTATTGATTTTCACACAACCAGCACGGGCTGTCACTCCCGATTGAACAAAAAAGAAAAGCGATATTAGCAGCAGGAATCTCTTCATATAAGCAGTATCGATTTTTTGAAGAATGAACTAAGCTTATTTTTTCAAAGCTTTTCGTAATTTTTTCAACTGAGGGTATTTGGCTGTTTTAATTCCTTCTGCAACAGTTTTTGCATTCAGCTGTGCTCCCAGCAAAGAAGTATGAGTATGATCTCCGTGAAACATCAATTGAACTGAATCTTTTCCCATCCGGTCTAATTTATCGGCAATCAATTTATTCAGGTCAATGTAAGGTACTTTTTTCATCTTCGCAGCTTCTTTTGTCCATGCGCCGTAATTATCGGTATTGCGAATGACGGCAACACTGTCTTTGGTGGTAAACATATTGCGCGGAATGTGTGATAATAAAATAGGAGTAGCTCCTTTAGCCAGAGCATCGTCGGCATATTTACGCATATACCAGCCAAAAGAATGGACCGTTTCCTCTTTTCCGGTTGCTTCCATAACAACAGTGGTATCCTGATCTCCGTTTCCCCGAATTGATGCACGTGCACGTCCCATATTATACGATCCGGCATCGTTGTGCCCGAACTGAATCAGCACATAATCGCCTTTCTGCATACTAGCCAGCACCTTATCCCAAAGGCCTTCGGTAATAAATGTCCGACTACTACGACCACCAAGTGCATGATTTTCAACCGACACTTTGGTAGTATCGAAAGATTCCCAAAGGAAATGTCCCCAGCCCCACTGGCCATTACTTCCGTTATCTTTTCCGTTTTTCACCGTAGAATCCCCGATTACAAAAAGTACCGGACGGCCTTTTTTACGGGTACGACCTGCTTTTTTAGGATCTGCTTTCTTTGGGTCGGCACCGGACTTTAAGCCTAGTAAATCTTCGCCGGTAATTTTTGAATTATTACTGCCTTTGTCTGTTTGGGCCATCATTGGCCAGGAAATTAATACTGAAAATAACAGCATGAATAGGAAACTGGTGTTTTTCATTGTCTTTATATAAACTTTATTTTACGTATTTTACAAAATTCTCAAAAATAACCCTTCACAAGAATAGACAAACGTACACTTTAATAAAAAAACATACATTGTCCTGTCCCAAGCATAAAATGCATATATATCTGGCTCTTTTGAATATTTTTCTATTATATTGTACACATATCTATAGGGTATTTTCAAAAAATAAATTTAATTTGCATTAATTAATGTACAAAATACACTTAATCAGATTAGCCTCTATATTTTGAAGTAAAAAATCACTCATAAATCATGAAAAAAAACACGACTCAATTTTACCTGAGATTATTCCCAATAATAATTTTATTCTTTCTATCAGGCGGTGTAAAAGCGCAACGTCCAATGGAAAAATTAGACCGGAGTGTAATTGCCCAAAAAGTTTCAAACGGAATCTTTGTCAACTGGAGAATTACCAGTGACGAATGGTATAATACTTACTACAAAGTCTACAGAAACGGAACACTGATTTACACCACAACAACGGCGGAAGCCTCGAATTATCTTGACACTTCGGGAAACACAAGTTCGGTTTACACCGTTACAAGCGTTAAAGACGGAATAGAATCGGCTCCTTCAAAAGCAGCCAAAATGGTTACTACGGGATATATCGAAATACCCATGCACGAATACAAAAAAGGATATATTCTGAATGATGCGACGGCTGCCGATCTCGATGGTGATGGTGAGTATGAAATTATTATCAAAAGACTAAATTTAGATTATACGGTTGAAAATGATAGTGCATACAGCTATTTTGAAGCTTACAAAATGGATGGTACTTTTCTTTGGGAAATCAATGTTGGCCCCAATATTCTGTCTTCTTCGGGAGTTGAAATTAATATAGCTGCTTTTGATTTCGATGGAGATGGAAAAGCAGAAGTATTTATGCGTACCTCCGAGGGTACAATCTTTGGCGATGGCACTAAAATCGGCGATACAGATGGTGATGGCAAAACTAACTACAGATATTCAGTCGTTCAGTCGGCCAATATGCAATATATGAATGCAGGACCGGAATTTCTTTCTCTGATTGATGGTATGACGGGTGCTGAACTGGATCGAGTAAATTTTATTCCCCGCGGAAATTCAAGTGATTGGGGTGACAGTTACGGACATCGTGCCAATAAATTTTTCTTCGGAGCTCCTTATCTCGATGGTATCCACCCAAGCCTGTTTATCGGTCGAGGAATCTACACCATGACTAAAATGCAGACATACGATGTTGTAAATAAAAAGTTGGTAAAACGCTGGTACTGGGAATGTACAAGTGCCGATGACAAACAGCAAGGCAAGTGGGATGATGAACCTAAAAGATATTTTGGTCAGGGGTATCATAATTATACCGTTGCCGATGGTGATGGTGATGGTAAAGATGAAATTTGCTGGGGCTCCATGGCAATAGACAACGATGGAAAGCCATTATATTCAACAGAACTCGGACACGGTGATGCCCAACATTATGGCGACCTTGACCCTTACCGCAAAGGCCAGGAAGCATTTGCCTGTAATGAGGATAATCCCGGAACAAACTTACGTGATGCAAAAACAGGAAAAATACTTTACAGAAGCATTGCATCAAGCGATGTGGGGAGAGCTGGTGCCGGAAATATTACAGATGCTTACAGGGGAGCTGAGGTATGGGGCAACGGTAAAGGGCTTTCTGCAACCGACAGGGTAGAACTCAACCACTTTGGAGTAGCAGAAAATTATTGTATATACTGGGATGGAGATTTATGTCAGGAAATTCTGGACCATTCCGGATTTTCTACAAGTACCGGTGTTGGTTACGGCAGCATTACGAAATTTAATGGATATGGAAATATAACAACTCTATTAACCGCTAATGCATATTCATGTAATTACACCAAAGGAACTCCCTGCCTGCAAGCAGATATACTGGGAGACTGGAGAGAAGAAGCCATTTGGTGGCGTACAGATGGTATGGCATTACGCATTTACACAACTCCATATACTACTACAAACAGAATTTACACGCTGATGCACGACCATCAATATCGCCAGGCAATCTGCTGGCAAATGTGCGGTTACAACCAGCCACCGCATACCAGTTTTTATCTTGGGAGCGATTTTCCAACTCCGATCCCGGCAAAATCCACGAACGGGAAATTAGTTTGGACAGGAACTTCTTCAGACTGGAACACCACCACTGCTAACTTTATGAATGGAGATGATGCTGAAGGTATTTTAGCTGGAACCAGCCCGGCAACCCAATATTCAAATGGCAAAAGTGTTTTGTTTGATGCACACGGGACTTCAAAAACGGTAAATATTGATTCTAATCTTTCTCCTGAATTACTAATGGTATCAAGCGATGATGACTATACAATCGGAGGAAACGGAAGCCTTACAGGAAAAATGATATTAGACAAGATGGGAGAAGGAACATTGAATTTAAACGGAAATCACTCATATTCGGGAGCCACTACAATTTGGGAAGGAAATCTGTGGTTGAGTGGATCTTTAAACAATTCGAAAATCATTGTTCGCCGACATGCAAACTTCAATTCAAACGGTACCTGCAACAAAGGCATTGTAACCGAATATAATGCAAGTGTTTATGTTGGTGGTAGCGAAACTATCGATACGATGATTGTAAGCGATACCCTGAAGTTAGTAAAAGGAGCCAAACTTATATTTGATCTGACCGATAGCAACGAAGCAAACAACGATTTACTGATTCTGAATGGTGTTCTTACCATAGAATCAGGTTCTATTATCAATATTAATCAACGTACGGGAAATCTTAGTCCGGGGAATTATTTATTAGCAAAAGGATTGGATATCAATGGTGATATTAAAAACATAAAAGTCACGGGAGCTGTTGGGGTTGCCACAGACTTATCCTACGACGAAACGAGCAAAGAGTTATATCTCATTGTAAAAGGAGTCCGGTCAGCGTCATCAGTTGTATGGACAGGAACAAATGGCAGTGCATGGGATCTTGCCACAACAACCAACTGGACAAAAGATGGAAGTCCAGATATCTTTGTAACCGGCGACAGCGTTTATTTTGAAACAGATGCTGTAAATCATTCTGTAACGTTGGCGGAAGATCTGACGGCATCTTATTTGAATATCACAAGTGATAACGATTATATTTTCTCCGGGACAGGACAATTGACCGGCAATATGGATTTATTTAAATCCGGTTCCGGAACATTGACAATCAACAACCGCAACAGCTTTACCGGTAAAACAACGATTGAGGGCGGCTCACTTATCATGCAATATGCTCCATCGTCAACCAATAATGGCGGTATTGGCACAGATGATACAAATGCGGCCAACTTTATACTGAAAGACAGCGCCATAGTTCAGATACTTACTAATAACGAAATTACCGACCGGGGAGTAACCATGTCCGGTACCGGAGGCGGAGTACTCAATGTGGCAAACGCATTGTACTGGAATGGTGTAATGACAGGAACTAAAATGACCAAAATCGGTTCTGGAACTTTATATATAGGAAGTAATAACACCGGACTTACCGAATCCGTTTTGAAATCTGGTAAAATAAAACTAAATACAGATGCTTCCGTTCAATATGGAGTTGGTAAAAAAATAACGCTCATGGGAGGAACTCTTGAAACTCTGAATTCTACCGGAGCTTATTTAACAAGCAACAACGCTTTTTATGTACCCGAAGGTTGCACAAGCAGCATAATTGCCGGAGCACGTTGCGAATATAACGGAACACTCACTGGCAGCGGTACATTGAACTGGAGTTGTGACTTTATCCGTGCTTACATGAATGGAAATTGGTCTGCTTTCGAAGGGAAGCTGAATATCACGGCCAACGGAGCCAACTCAAATTATGAAAATCATTTTATTGTCAACAATAGTAACGGATTCCCGAATGCCATTATCACCCTTAACTCCGGAGTGTTAATGTGTTACAAAAACGGAACCTCCGATAATGGAACAACGACTATAAAAGTAGGAATGCTGACCGGCTCCGGTGATGTTTACAACGCCGGCCTTGAAGTCGGGACAAACAATACGAACGGCATTTTCTACGGAGTTATTTCTGGGAGCAGCAATGTAAAGAAAACCGGAACCGGCATTTGGATGGTCAACGGTGATCAAACTTATACCGGAACAACCACAATAAGCGCAGGTACAATGAATGTATCAGGAAGTCTGTCAACAGGAACCATTACGGTTCAGGCAGATGGTTTGTTAAATCTCTCAGGTACATCAGCGGGTTCGGTTATCATATCAAACGGAGGTACCCTTAACCTGACAGGTACCGTTAGTGGCAATATTTCGAATACTGGTTTGCTAAAAGGAACCGGAACTGTAAAAAAAGCGGTAGTTATGGGTAATAATTCGAATACAATGCCCGGAAGTAGTATTATAGGAACATTGCACTTTGGTAGTAATTTATCCATGAATGCTTCGGCTACACTAAACATGCAAGTAAACGGAACCTCCGGAAGCTGCGACCTACTTGACATCGCCGGAATCTTAACTTGCAATGGAACGCTTGATGTTACAATTAACTCAGGAACTCCAACTATTGGAAATGAATATCAACTCTTTAATGCCGGTTCAATCGCCGGTACATTTGCGACGATTACATTACCTGAATTACCTCAAGGTATGGAGTGGAACACCAATGGGCTATATACCGAAGGTAAAATTGCGGTTGTTGAAAGTACTGGTATTAATAATCCAGAAATCAGAACCGGAGTACTGCAAAATCCAACGAACGGACTGTTCACAATCACAACAAATGAACTGGTAGAAAATGCCCATATAATGGTCTACAATCTGCAAGGCAAAATAATTTTCCGGTCAACAGTCAACAGTTTTGTATCCAATTTCGAGATCGATTTGAGGGATCAGCCTGATGGAATTTACCTCATGAAACTAATTACAAACAAAGGCAACTCCAATATTCTGAAACTTATCAAGCAATAATAAAATCAATTGGAATGGCAAGAGGTTGGCTCAAAATAACATGAGTCAGCCTCTTTTTATTCTGCGGAAGTTTTTATCTATAGAAAACAGGTAGCAACAGCAAAAAAATCCGGACGTTTAACTTCCGGATTTTAATATTCTATTGTGTTCGTCACTCTACAAACTACTTATTTTTATGAATTTTTCAGAACTGGTCATGGATATTCCGCAACGTTCCGGAGGCGTCTGGTCGTAAGTATTGCCACAGGTAGGACATACATAATAAACCTGGGGCAGTTCATTTACTTTATTATCGGACAGGGCGGCAAGGGCCTTTTCATACATAACTTTATGCTTTTTTTCGACCTCAAAAGCATAATTAAAACTTATCTGGGCCAACTGACTTTTTGAATTACCCGCATCCTGTAAAAATTCAGGATACATAGTTGCTACTTCATAAGATTCACCGTTGATAGCATCCTGTAAATTTTCTTTGGTTGAGTTTACTGTATATTCAGGTGTTACGACCGGGACTTCTGCACCATATTCTTTAAGTACCGATTTATGATTATTAGCATGAATATGTTCGGCCATTGAAGCCGCTTTAAAAAGCAGAGCTATGTTATGATACCCTTCTTGTTCCGCTTTCTTTGAGTAATCGGCATATTTGGCAGATGCTGTACTTTCGCCTTTAAAAGCATCTTGCAAATCGGCAATGGTCTTTGATTTTGCTTCAGCAGGACTTTGATTTTGTGTTTGAGTTTCTTCCGTTCCGGTAGTTACCGGGGTTTGCAGCTTGGCATCTTTGTTATTAGATGATGTACAAGAAACAAACAGGCTGATAAATACAGCGAGTGATGATAAAGATACAATTTTTTTCATTTTTCCCATTTTTTTATGTGATTATTTTATGATGCAAATATGGGGATAGTATCATTAAAGCACTCTTTAAGTATTCTTAAAATCAGCTTAAGATTCATTGTCTATAAAATGTAGATCGAACTGTGTTCCCTCGTTCACTTTACTTTCGACAGTGATGTTTATACCTTGTATTTCAGCTAAATTTTTCACCATATACAGTCCCAATCCGGTACCTTGTACAGAAGAGCTTTCGGGCACGTTAACCCGGTAAAACCGTTCGAATATATGAGGCAAATGTTCTTGGGGAATACCCGGACCATTGTCTGAAATTGACAAAGTGCCGGTCTCTGCATGCCAGCGACAAACCAGCAGCCCCTGATTGTATCCGTATTTGACGGCATTGCCAACCAAATTTCCTAAAATAATTTCCAATAATCCAAAATCAGTTTGAATCATAGTGTCTTCTGGAATTTCTAATTGCAGTATCATTTGCTTATTCTGTAGCTGCAAATTCCATCTATTCCTGATGACCACCATAATATCATATAAATTCACCTGTTTCTTAATTATATTAATATTTCCGGCATCCAGTCTGGCAAGATACAACAACTGATTAACCGTATGGTTCATGTCATCAACTTCCTGAATTACCTGAACTATTTTCTCCTGATATTTCTGTGGGTCACGCGGTTTTCGAATAAGCACTTCCAAAGTTCCTTTTATACTGGTGAGAGGAGTCCATAATTCGTGCGAAATATCGGAAGTAATCTGTTTTTCCCGGTTACGCCCCATTTCGATACGCTCGAGCAATGCATTTATGGTGGCTGTAAGCTGATAAATTTCATCCTGATGCACCGGCAATGGTAATTTCGGATTTATGTTATTATAGTTCATTTTTTCAGCATAACTGATAAGTTGTTTTACCGGAGCAATGCTGCGAGATGCTACCAACGAAGTTACTATATAAAAAAATATCAACATCAATGGAAATGTGGCAAAAAACGTATTGCGTAAATTACTGAGGATCAACATAGAATCAACCTGAGACACTCCTATATCAAGTTGACCAATTATTTGGCCTGTTCTGGTTTTAATGGGGAATTGCCCCTGGCGAATTATTTTCCCATTTAACGCCACATTAAAAAACTGCTCGTTAGTCAATGAGTCTGCAAATTGTAACTGATCATTTTCCAAATTCCGGGAATGGAAAATAACCACCCCACGGTTATCTACAATTTGTAAGAAAATAGGATCCACTTCTGCCCGGTTATGTTCTAATTCTTCCCACTCTGCATTCAGTCCCAGAATAAGTGAATCTCTCGTGGTTGTTATCTGAGAAAACAGCTCCTCTTTTTCTTCCCGAATATTATTATCCAAATAATGATATGTTGTGATATATACCACAGCATATACGGCTGCAAACACTACCAACATAGTAATTGCAGCCGCAAGAGTATTAAAAAGAGCAATACGATTTTTAAAGTATAGTTTCATTCATCCTCGTTTATCCGGTAACCAACTCCCCGAATGGTTTCAATAAAAGATGCATTGTTTTTATCATCAAGTTTTTTACGGAGGGCATTTATATAAACATCAATTACCGAGGTATCATAATCAAAATGGACATCCCAGACTTTTTCTATAATACGTGTTCGTCGGCTTACTTTTCCTTTGTTACGCAATAAAAATTCCAACAGAGCAAACTCTTTTTGAGTCAGATCCACATTTACGCCGGCTTTGGTCACGCGATGAGAGTCGACATCGAGAACTATATCACCCCACCGGAATAATGAATTTTCCCCTTTCGTCCCTCTCATTAGCACACGTATGCGAGCTAACAGTTCATCAAAGGCAAATGGTTTCCGAATATAGTCGTTAGCTCCTGCTTCAAGACCAAAAACAGCATCATCGGTAGTATCACGTGCTGTAAGAAAAATTACCGGAACCTTCTGATTTTCTTTACGGATATTTCGGCATATTTCTATGCCGCTCATACCCGGGAGCATCCAATCAAGAATAATAATGTCGTATTCTTCAAGGTTATCCAGAGCCATTTCGAGTCCTGTTTTACCATTATCAGCTACATCCACGGCAAAGCCTTCTTCTTCCAGTCCTTCTTTAAGAAAACCCGAAATAGCAGTTTCGTCTTCAACCAATAAAATTCTCATGTAATTTCATTAAAAGAGCTCCATATAAATACTACCTAACAAAGCATTCCGGATTTAGTATCCGGACTTTAATCCTGAGACGCCCCAAAACTTCCAATGCCCAATTCTACACCCGCCGCATGTTTAAATACAAGTTGTCCGCCTAAGTAACCTGTACGGGCAACACTACCGGCAGCTGCAAACAACAAAACAAAAGCTGTAATTTTAAGCCACCGCATTTCTTTTTTCAAAAAAGCCAGGGCTACTTTCGCACCAGCCGCAGCAATAGTTAGTACCAGCGTAATGGCAGCAGCTTGTTCATGAACAGACAAAGCCTGTTGTAACGTTCCACCATCCATTCCACTTCCGGCAATATCCCCGGTTAAAAAAGCGGCAATAGCTCCTAAAGCGGCCAAGATCAATAAATACAGGGAGGCTTGTGAATAAAAATTTTTCTTTAAAAACAAACCTGCAAGTTCCGATACAAAGGCAACCAATACCAAGGCTATCGGAAAATGAACAATCATTGCGTGTAAATGCGTTGCTGTAAACATAATTCTAAGTTTTAAATTTTCTACAAAGATCGCACTTCATATTTTCAATGAAGCTTAAGTAATTCTTAAAATCAGCTTAAGATATAGAAAATATCTGTTTCATGATTCTCACAATAAAGTTTGTTCTATCTACTCAATCACCTCCTGTTTTAAAGTTTCCCGGATTTTTTTCATGATCTCAAGCTTCTTAAGATCAACTTCTTTTCTGGAAGCAGGGCGATACATGCGCGCATATTTGCACTTGGCATGAGTAACTTTCATTTTATCCATTGTTCCTTTTACATCAACACCCAGTTGAAATGGCAATGGACTATCAATTAATGAAATATGATAATTAAACGACATATCTAAATTATGACGCCCTGCAACCACGGCTTTATATTTATCCATAACGATCAGAAATGGATACACCTCCACATTATTTCTTACAACCTGAAACTCGACAGATAAAGAGTCTACTTTATTTTTAGTTTTTTTACTAAACAGCAATTTTTTGGCTATTTCCGTAAAAGTTTCTCCGTCCATTAGTACAAGGTCTTCTCCTTTCACCGATCCTATGCCCTGAAGAGTTGATTTTTTAATATTATACATCGAGTCCAGATTGGTCTCCACAGCAAAATGAAATTCTCCCTTACCGGAAAAAGAGCGCAACATAGGCATAATACTGTCAAGGGAAGGAATCATTGAGAACAGCTCTCCTATCTCCATATCCATCATGTGATAATCGAACCAGAGATATAAATGATTTCTACGCGGTGTTTCGTACATAGCGGTAAGTTGCAGCTTTGCAGCAGAAGTGTTAAACCGAAGATTTTCAAGTGCAAGCACTCCATCCCTTACATAAACCAACCCCAAAACATTCTTGGCAATATCAAATCCTAAATCAACATTTTTAATATTAATATTAAGTTGCAAATCCACTCCTTTCGGAACCATATAGGGTCCGGTTGAAACTGACGAATCGGAGGATTGCGGAACCACTTCTGTTGTATCTGCGCCGAAACCATTAGTTAATTCGAGTAAACGATAAACATCGGTTTTATCTGATGTAAAATCAAAGTTACCCTTCAATAATCCTTTATTTTTCAAATAATTGCCAACATTAGACAGGGTACCTTTCAGACGAAAATCAGAATCATCAACAATAAAACGCGAATCATTTATAATATACTCATCCGGAGTGAAATTAAACTGAATAGTCGGAATGTCTATTTTAGCATCCACTCCATCAACCACAACGTGTCCATCTTCCAAAGCAACATTTCCAGTCGGCTTCCATTGCAACATGGTATTGGTTTCCGTGTCATCATAAATAATATTGGTATTTAATACAACATCTTTTGCCATAAACTTCTGGGCTCCCATTTCGCCAAAAGTTTGCTGTCCTTCCATGTCAACATCCATGACTAACTTTTCCGGTTCTCCGTTCTCACTCCGCATACTGAATTTGCCTTTGGGATATTCTGTGATCATGGCTGTTGTGTCATCAACAACGGCTTTTAAACGTCTCACATCAAAATCGCAGGCTAAAGTCGGGTACGACACCGAATCATTAAAATTCATATCAAGTTGCATACGTGCTTTGGAATCGTCGAGCAAAGCCTGCATACCATCCATAAAACCATTTAAATGACTGAATTTTACATCAAAATTCATCCGGTTCAACTTATCGGTTTCTGTCAGGTTAGTTGTATTCGCAATCATATCGGCATTCAGAATAATTGCTGACATATTTTTACCATACTCATATTTCAAATTGTCGCACCATACAACAGCATTCATAAAATCCGTATTTTTCACACCGGTATTCGGAATCTGTATTTTCAGTTTTGTTATATCCGAATGCAGATAAAGACTGTCATACGTTAAACTCATATCATCCGCCACAAACTGTCCCGTCATATTCATTTTATCTAATCGAAAATTCATGGCATCCGACAATAAAAAATTTACATTCCCGGTTCCCTTAGCTCTGCCGGTAAATTGCATATCCATGTCTTCGGGCATGAAAGGTTCAAGTTCAGGCAAATTAAGATTCATATCCAAATCAAGATCGATAAGCATATCGCTGGCTAAAATATGATCGATTTCACCTGAAGCAACAACCGTCGACTGACCAGTTTTGGCAGAAACATCATACAGCTGTACATACGATGCCAAAGAATCGTTCATATCTATATTCACTCTCGCATTACCCTGCATATCAAACATTTTTGCCGGCAATGAAGTATATTCATAAGTTCCTTTATCCATACGGACATCCAAATCAATAACAGGCATTTGCACTTCATTAAAAACACCTTTCACAGTCCCTGTTGCCGATACAACACCATCCATCTTCATACCTTCAAGTGAGCTTGTGAATGCTTTGGGAACTAAAGCCAGCAAAGCATTCAGACCATATTTTTCGGTAGAGAAATGTATGTCCGTATTTACATCATCATTTTTTTGCACCGCAACAGTGCCACTTGCACTAAGCTTAAAATCACTGAGGCCTAATTTCGCCTGATCCATCGAAAGCTTAGAATTTCCGACATCAAAACTGAACGGGAAATGAATATCTAATTTGGTCTTCTCGATATAACTAATGGTGTCATACCGAAGAGATACTTCAGGTGAACCCAAATCAACGACAGCATCCAACTGATCTTGAATCATATTCAAACTCATTGTCCCTCTTAATCGGTTGGCCGCAAAAGACAGAGGCATTGTTTCGTCAACGTAACTAATTTTGGCATTTTCCAGAACTAGTTTTTTCATATTGATCTTTTTAAACGGATTTTCAAAAGCAGATGTATCTATTTGTGTTGTGTCTGACCTGTAAACATCAAAATTGGCTTTGCCAGCCTTATTTACATAAGCATTTAATGTAACATTTTCTAATAAAACATGATTAATGATCAATTCATCATTATTCATAAATGCCTTAAAATCAATGGAGCAAACAGCTTCGCCGGCATCAAGTAAAGTATCGGAAACAGCTCCCGCCATTGGATTAATCAAAGTCAACCGGTTAATCTTCAAACCGAATTCCGGAAAAGTACTGAAAAAAGTCAATTCAACACTTCCGACATTCGTCTGACAGGTCAAATATTTGGGCAATTGATCACGGACAACTTTAGTCATCCTCGCAGGCGTGAAAACAATCCACAAAACTATGGCAATAACAATCGCAATTAGTGCTATCACAGAGCCCAAACTTATCAAACTTATTTTTACCGACTTTTTCATGGAACAATCATACTTATTTTGTTACAAGATAAAATTATCAAGAAATAGACAATTACAGGAGAATAGCGCTTATATTGATATTTATCAGAAAGATACTCTTTTTATATTATTACTCTACTTTGTCGAAAGAATACTTCACTCCAAAATCATCTTCATATTTCAGGATAGATTCTGTCAATTCCGTTATTGTAAATGATTCAGTGCTTCCGGGAGTTCCATTTTTAAAGATATTGATTCTTGTAAGGTCTGATTTATCAAGCGACCATGTAAATTTCTGACTATCTGTCTTCAATACATTTTCACTCGGATTCCAATACAAACCCGTGTTGTCGGCACTATATTCATAGAACTCCGTTTTTGTGACACCATCGTCATCATAATCACGAGTCCAATCTCCAACTAAAAGGACTTCGTCTGGTGTTTCAACCGGCATACAGGCATTAAAAACAATCGCAATCAAAGCTAGAAAAGGAAGGTAAATCAATTTCTTTTTCATTTGAATAAATTATTAAGCAGGTAAGTAAAATATGCAAAAAATCGGCATCTGACAAACAAAGGTCATACCACACTTAAGTTTGCACTTATCATTATAAATCATAAATCAATGTTTACAAAGGTAGATAAATGACAACAAAATTCAAATATTAAATGATTTCATTTCCAAGATTTAATTAGAACATAAAAAAGCTGTTACAGGTTCATTATCAGAACGTCTGTAACAGCAATAAAAACAAAGAAAACAAAAAGACGATTATTCTTCCGGATTTCGCTCCTCTTCGGAGGATTCTTCGCCCTGATGATACCAGTTAATCTTGCGTGAAACAAACATAATTACCCCTAAAATCACGAACAATCCGATACTTCCGATCAACAGAGCTATATCTTCGAGCTGCAAAATCACATACAGGAAGACATATAATACCGAAAGGAATGCCGCCATAACAGATGTTTGCATCCGGTTTTTAAATATTCCGTGCGCATAACTTGTAATCAGTCCGATAGTGGCAACTGAAGCAATAATGTATGCCCAGCCAAAACCCAGCTGTTCGGAAACCGACAGCAGCAATGTGTAAAACAGCAACAACGCAAAACCAACGAGTAAATACTGGATAGGATGAATCCGTTTTTTGGTAATAATCTCGACAAAGAAAAACACTAAGAAAGTCAGTGCAATAAATAAAACAGCGTATTTTGCCGAGCGCATATTTTGTTGATAATGGTCGACAGTATCAACTAAATCCACCCCGAAAACAGTATCGTTGAAATCCTGTACATTGGAATCGATCCACTCTTCCGGGATATTGCGGTTGAAATGCAATACATTCCACACAGCCGTAAAACCTTTGGGATCAATTTTTGAATCAGGACTGAAATTGCCGGTAAATCCGGGTGCATTCCATGCTCCGTTTATTTCTACCCGGGTCGTTTTCCCCACCGGAACAAAATTGAGACTCTGGCTCCCCTTCAAACTCAAATGGCAAGAAAACGTGATTAAAGAATCGGTATGAATGAAAGCTTCGTTTTCCGGAGTAATAATCAGACTGTTTCCGATAACATCTCTTTTACCGCCTGCTTCCGCTGAAAAAGGCTGTCCCCCGACAACAAAGTTAACCCTGTCCGAAATTCCTCTTAAATCTGAAACTCCTATTCGGAAATAAGCTTTCTTCCATTCTATAAGGCCGCTTTCCGTTTTGCTGACATCCGGTTTTGAAAAAGTTCCATTAAAATCAATTTCACTTTTATATAAAATCGACTTATAAATGCCAAGATGCTTCACTTCCGGTTGTAAGCCAACCTTATAATACAAATTCTCAGGAGTTATGCTAAGTTCGTGCTCCTCTTCAACGACATTGTTATTTTTATCAACAGATGTCTGTTTATAAGGAATAACAAGTACTGGTCCGGTTAATGTTTGCGCATCGCTCCATTTAGAGTTAATTTTCCGGATAGTTTCTTCACTGCGATTTTGCCGTTCACGGATTAAATCCTGAATCATAAAACCGGGAATCAGTAATAATAATATCAATACCCCGATTATCATAATTTTCAGTGTGACTGACTGGCTGATTCTGTCAATTGTTTTCATTTTTGTTTCCATATTTACTTTGTATTTAATAAAACCAATATATTATTAAAAGTACTTTGTATTTCAAAGTCATGTTATAAAAAATTTTATTTCAACAGAACTTCTAACGCATCAAGATGCTCTCTGAATGCAATTCTTCCAGCATCGGTAATAATGTAGCGCGTATTCGGTTTCCGCCCGACAAATTGCTTTTCAGAACGGATATAGTTCAAACCTTCAAGCGCCTTTAAATGGCTGGCTAAATTTCCATCCGTTACTTCCAGCAAATCCTTCAGCATATTGAAATCCACATCATCATTCACCATAAGCACCGACATAATACCGAGACGAACACGACTCTCAAAAGCTTTATTTAATTTTGAAATAATATTTTTCACTCGACAAAAATTTATTTTTTCATATCATATTTGCGGTACATGATAACACCGTATAAAATATGGCAAACACCAAAACCGATAGTCCAGAATAATAAACTATGTGTCAGAAAAATAGCGGCAAACAATCCGAGGACAATTTCTGTTATTCCAAGATAATGAATTTCCGAAAACGTATATTTTGAAACATTTACCAGTGCTAACCCATAAAACAGCAATGTCGCAGCCAAAACCATATCAACATCTCCCCGATAAAGAAAAATAAGAGAAAAGATACCTCCGGCAACTAATGGCATAAATAACTGATAGGCAGTATTCAAGGCTACCTTTGTAATAAATTTATATCCGTTCTTTTTAGATTTCTTCCACGAAAAATAAACACCGAAACTAACCGAAAGAAAAAGAACTATCAATGCATCAGCAAGCAAAATGGCCATTTTGTACATCTGGCCATAACTTGCGGCCACAGGATCCCGAAGCAAATAAAAATAGGCAAATGCGGCTCCGGCTGTAGCTGTAAGTCCTGCCAAAACTCCTGACATACCACTAAGAGAGAGAAATTTTGTCGACCTCTCCATCATTTCGCGAATTGCTTTCAAATCATCTAACTGCTTTTCCATATTACAATTATAACAAAAAGTACTTTGCAGTACAAAGTTATTATTTATTTTGTTGTACAAGAAAGTGTTAACACTATTTAACTCGTATTCTCTAATAAAATATTTTCAATTGTAAATTACGGCATGTAAAACGCAGAACAAAGAAAAAGAGGGTGTCCAAAAAGAGAATTTTGAACGCAAATTCCGCAAATTTTCACAAATAAAACAGATTAATAAATTTAATATATTATTGAAATAGAAATAATTATGATTTGTAAAAATTTACGTTTATTTGCGAAATTTGTGTTCTTCTTTCTTTTGAGATACCCTCCTCTGTAAAATTAAACCATCAAACTATTTCACATCTTTTTTCAGTTCATCCGGACTACTTTTGGTAAAAAAATTAATCGGTGCAGCTGTTTTCTCAAACAAATCCCTTATGTTCTGCATGGATACTTCTTTCTCAGGGCGGAATTTATCGGATTGCATATATTTAACTATGGAACAATACAGTTGTTGCGCAACCGGACGTTCGTTCCAGTCTGATTTCAAATCCATCGAAGTCATTATGAGTTTTCCCCTGCCTACATTGGCTTCGAAAAGCATACCCAGTTTCCGGTTAATAAACCATGTATCGACAGGTTGTACAATTGGCTGAAAACCTTTTGGAAAATCGGAAAGCAACATAACCTGCGCCCTGTTTACAAGCTCCCACCACTGCATGTTTCCCCACGATTCAGTCACAAAATCGCCAAATACCGGATGATAATTATTTATAAAAACGCCTGTTGTGTGCGGCGGACGCATTTTAAACCAGGAAGTATTCCAGAACACCGGCGTGTAATACTGTACAACATCTTTTCCGTATTGAATATTTCCGGCCCCCAAAATCAACACTTTTTCTCCTGCATTCAGTTTTTCTGCTGCCGTCAGATCCAGTTTATCTGTAATGTAAATACCAGTCGTATCAGGTTCACTATCAGAAACAGGATAAACCCAGAAATCCCAGTCATTTACAAAATCGGTTCCATTAAGAGCTATTTCCAGATTCAGTTTTACCGGTTTTGTAAATTCGGTCAAAGATAAATTCAGCTCACCGGGACTAAAGCCATTGCCGACAGGAATATCCGTTTTATTCAAAAGTCCGGATTTCAGTACAAGCCCATACTGATCTTTGATTCTCCAGACTACTGGAATATTCTTTAATTTCGATTTCCCGAAATTCTCAATTTCAACCCTGGCACTGAATTGCTCATTGTTACGGTAAACAAACTTTTCGGTACGGATAACAGGAACAACGAAATTACAAAAACGACGGAACTTATCAGCTGTTTCATAGCCTTTCTCATCCCAAAATGCATCAAGAACACCAACCAATGCTGTCCCCTGACCGGAATAATCGTTCAGGCTGAGCAACTGAAACCCTGCATAACCGGGAGTCCGGAGCGTTTTTTCAATCTCATGTTTGTAACACAAAGCCTGCAAATGTCCCGAAGCCATCAAAAATTCATGATTCAAATCAGCCATATCGTTATCAGCTAAATTTTCCTGAAACAATTCAAAGTTTTTAGCACGGGTCACGCCGGTATATTTTTTTATCTCGTCGAAATCAGGGAAAGCACACCACTGCCCCGTTTCGTGGGACACATAAGGTTCACGAACCGTATCAATCTTATCACTGTAATCAGACAGGGTTTCCGGTCGGGAATTCCTCCATTCCAATCCCCGGGCTCCGGCCTTCACATGATACTGACTTTTTGGTTGCCACGCCCAACTTCCTCCAACCGAAGCACCTGTATACAAACTTCTGTTATCGGTAGCTTTCCAGTAGTCAACAAATTTACTCACCCATGGCACCCAGGCTCCCCGGGGTTCATTTCCGGCTGCCATAAAAGTAAATGATGCATAGTTCCCGTAATCTTTTTTCATCCGTTTTGTCTCTTCCAGCAAGTAAGTATCAATCGGAAGTCCCCGGCCAAGCATTGTGCTGTGATTGGGCCAGCTTGGACCTTCCGGCTGAAGATAAAACCCGAGCCGATCGGCAGCTTCGAATGCAGCACGTGGCGGACAATAGGAATGAAAACGCATGTGATTCAATCCAAACGATTTGCAAATACGGAAAACACGTTCCCACGAGGCTTCATCCATAGGAGGATAACCGGTTAGCGGGAACAAAGCATTTTCAACGGTACCACGCAAAACCGTTTTGTGACCATTGATATAAAAATATTTACCCTGAATGGACATTTGGCGCATTCCAAATTCAACATAAACGGTATCTGTTCTGCCTGAAACATCCAAAGCAGCGGTCAGATTATATAAAGCCGGATCGAATTCATCCCAGGTAAGCATTCCATCATCAAACTTAAGGGTTTGAGTCAGTGATTTTTCTTTTCCGGTAAAATCGAAACTCAGAGTAACCGGCAACACTTTATTTTGTTTTTCGGAATTGAAACTAATCGCGGATAAAGTAATCGTGCCTTTTTGCCTTTTCCCTGTCAGATTCCCTATTCTCATCTTCACCAGAGCCGACTTATTCTGTACATCCGGATAAATTTGAATATCGTCAAAATGAATTTTATTCCGTGCCTGCAATTCCAGTTTTCCAACCATACCGTTCCAGTTTCCCTGTGTATGATCGGTAACACTGTGTGAATTGGCCCCCACATCCACTGTGTTTTTCAATCGGTTATCAATCCTCACTGTAATTGTGTGCTTTCCGGAAGAAATAAATCTGCTAATATCATAAACATGAGCTGTAGTAAGCGAATTTTGCGAACCGACCTTCTGGTCATCAATCCAAACGGTTGTTTCGTAATGAGGATGTTCGAGATACAGCAGTACCTCTTTACCTGAAAATTTTCCGGGAATCATAACTTGTTTTTGATACCAGGCAGGCCCAACATAATGTTTGAGTTGAGTAAGCCAAAAAGGCATTTTTAAATTATCTGCCTTCCGGTATTTTTCCATAGCCGGATTGTAATACCACGAACTATCATAGATACTTCCGGTAAACTTTGTATCAATAGAAATATCATCCCCTTTGAGATTCTCGACCATTGACCCGGGCAAAATTATTATATCATCAGCTAAACTTTTAAGATACCACTTTTCTGCTGCTCCCACATCATTTCTATCAATTTTAAAATTCCATTTACCTGACAAATCTACAACAGAATCAACAGCAAGTGATAAATTACATGCCACAAAAATTCCCCATAAAACTAACCATGATTTTTTCATATTTCCAATCTCATTTTTCTTACAACAGGCTGCCAGCTGTAATTGTCCAAAGTATATTAAAAGCCATATTACAAAAGAACTACTATGAACGATTTATCAAAATGGAAAAATGTACATAATGCATAATTATTATTCATTACCTGGAGTTAAAGAGAATTGAAAGTCAGATTAAAACATTTTATTTCAAATAAAACGAGACAATTAGCCATTATTACTAAGACAAATATCATTTTCATTAGTCCTTCAATCATTATTAAATGTTATATTCGCATAATATAGTTATCTTATTTTAATATATGAACACTTTCCAAAATCTAATCTAAAATGAGAATCAACAGAATATTTATCAGCATTGTACTGCTGTTTCTTTTTCTGATACAAGCTCAAAGCGATAATCTTCCCACCATTGACCATATCACTTCTAATAATGGATTGTCACATAATACCATCCGTTGTATGCTTCAGGATACCACCGGTTTTCTATGGTTTGGTTCGCTCAATGGACTAAACCGTTACGACGGTATTAAAATAAAGACATTGAATCCCGATAACATCAACACAAATTCGCTATCAAGCGGAAAGATAAAGGAACTGCATAAAGACAGTCGGGGTTATATCTGGATCAGAACCTACAGCGATGTCATCCACTGTTACGATCCGTATACAGAAGAATTTCTGCCCATTATATCTTACAGTGATAACTCTCAGTCAAAATTCAACTTATTTTATGAAGATAACGAAAAAAACATCTGGCTCGGAAGTGTCAACAATGGTTGTATGAAAATTAGTTTCAAAGACCAAAAAATTGAAACCCACTTATATTCAACGACTGATAAATTGTATAAATTATCTTCAAATACGGTCAATGACATTTTTGAAGATAGTCACAAAAACATTTGGATTCTTACTGCCAACGGAATCACACTGCATACAAAAAACAAGGTTAGCTCCTTTGACACAAAACAAACGTCTATGATAGGTTTTGTAAAAGCCTTTGAATCAAATGGAAAACTTTATTTTATAGCAGAAAACGGGCGTATCGATATTTTCGATGCTATGAATCATAAATATGAAGGATCCGTTTCACTTCCGGTCAAACTAAGCGTATTTAGATCTGCCATGCTCGCCCAGAAATTTATTATTATTACGTCTTATAGCAAAGGCGTATATCTCTATGACCTTACCAATCAAAAGCTATTAAACGGAGAGAATCTATTTGGCGAAAAGATTTCGGGGAATGCATATCTTCAGAGAGATCAGTATGGGAACATCTGGGTTTATAATTTTACAGGGAATGTATGGATGCTAAACGGGCATAGTAAGCCATTAAAAATAAACCTGATACCTCAAAACATATTAACTCTCATAGACGAAGAGCGCTATCAGTTTCAGGGCGACCGGCATGGGAATATATGGATCACAACTTACGGTAACGGACTTTTTTGCTACCATCTCAAAACGGGAAAACTGACTCATTACACATACAATAAAAACAATAACGGACTAAGTTCAAATTATTTACTCTGCATTACCCTGGATAAAAACGATAATATATGGATTGGTACCGAAAGTATGGGTATCAATAAGCTTTCTTTTTCAAACCGGAATGTTGACTTGATATTCCCCGACAAGGAAAACAAATATCGCAGTGGTAATAATGTAAGGTCTTTTCTGGAAGATAAATCAGGGAACATCTGGGTCGCAACAAAAGCCGGCAATCTCTACCTGTATAACAGTTCGTTCATCGAGAAAAAAATAATTTTTGAAAATGCATACAATGTCTATCATATTATGCAGGATAATGCCGGGAATGTATGGTTAGCGACCAGAGGTAATGGTATTATCGAGCTGAAAAACGGAAATTATAAAAAACCAGTTTTTTACCAATCGGACAAAAATCCGGGGAGTCTGAGCAACAACAATGTATTCTCTTTGACAATGGACCGGAAAGGACGACTTTGGGCTGCAACTTTTGGTGGAGGACTTTGTGTAAAAACAATGAACAATAACACAGAGACGTTTCTTACTTTTTTCAATGATGATGAATGGATTCGTTTTACCCGTTATGTATTTGAAGACAATAAAGGAGATATTTGGGTAGCCACTACCAACGGAGTTATCCGGTTCAATCCGGATAAACTGTTGGAAAATCCTAAAGACTATAGTTATTATACGTTTAGCAACAAAAGTGAAAACAGTCTGAGCAATCCTGAAGTACGGTATATATTTCAGGACTCTGGAAATAATATTTGGTTAGCAACAGCCGGTGGCGGCATCAATAAGTTCATTAAAGAAGGGCCTGATGGAAACGGTATTTTCAAAGTATATCACAACCAGCAGGGAATTGCCTATGATAACATAATGGCCATTCTGGAAGGAAACAACGGAGCTTTCTGGGTAAGCTCTGAAAGCGGATTGCAAACTTTTTACCCTTCATCCGGATTATTCCAATACTACAGGTTTTCAGACGATTTTAGTTCAAACTTGTTTTCGGAAACAACAGCCTACAAATGCAGGGATGGCAGGATGCTTTGGGGAACATTGAATGGTTTTTACGTTTTCAATCCGAATCAGTTACCCAATAGTTCCAACGAATCAAATAAAGTTGTTCTTACAGGCTTCTTTATCTACGACCAGGAAGCAAAAATCGGAGACAAAAACGAACCTCTGAAAAAATCAATTGCCTATTCGGACAAAATAACGCTCAAGGCATCCGACAAGGTTTTTCACATTGAATTTTCAAATATGAATTTTCGCGACCCCAAATCGAACCAATTTATGTTTATTCTCGACAATTTTGAAAAACGCTGGAATATATCAGCCTCATACAATATAGCCACCTACAGGAATGTACCGCCGGGCAAATACACTTTCAGAGTTAAGAGTGTAAATAGTAAAGGGGTTTGGAGCAACGACGAAACAACCCTTGAAATAATCATCCGTCCTCCTTTCTGGCAATCGGACATTGCATATCTGATTTATTTTGTGCTGATAGTTGTGGCCGCTTACTTTATTTCCCGACTTATCCTTAAATTCAACCGTCTGAGTAATGCAGTTAAAGTAGAACGACAGTTAACCGATTATAAATTAAGATTTTTCACCAATATCAGCCACGAGTTCAGAACCCCGCTCACCCTGATTAAAGGAAGTGTTGAAACTCTAAGTGATGTCAAAGATAAAATGTCGGATGCGATGCAACATATTGTTGAAGATCTGGATAAAAATACCAACCATCTACTCCGGCTGATTGACCAGCTACTTGAATTCAGAAAACTGCAAAACAATAAACAAAAACTGAATCTGCAACGGGTAGATGCCATCGGCTTTTTAAAGGAAATTTATACAAGCTTTTCAAATGTTGCAGCTAAAACAAACATCGACTACCGCTTTAATACGACTGAGAATACGATTCCCGTATATTTTGATAAAAATAAAGTTGATAAAATTGTATTCAATTTATTATCCAATGCCTTCAAATTCACACCGCGTGGCGGCAAAATATCTTTAAACGTTGAAACGGATCCCAAAGCCGAAGTTTTACGTATTTCAGTAGCAGACAATGGAATAGGCATCCCCAAAGAAAAACAGAATCAGCTTTTCAGCAGATTTATGCAAATCAATTTTTCTAATTCCGGAACTGGGATTGGATTATCTCTGGTAAATGAGTTTACCACATTGCACAAAGGAAAAGTGAGCTACTCAGAAAATGAAGGAGGCGGTTCTGTCTTTATGCTTGAATTTCCATTAAACAGCAATATCTATGACAAAAATGATTTTGTGACAGAACAAATTACTGTCAATAAAGCTGATAAAAAAGAAATTCATAATATTGCAGACTTTATTGACCCGGGATTAAATGATCTAAGTCTGAACTTATTACCCCATGTTCCTCTTGCCGGAAAAAAATATAAGATACTGGTTGTTGATGATAATGATGACATTCGTGACTATCTGACAGAAAAATTAAGTCCGTATTATGAAATAATAACGGCAACTGATGGTAATACCGGCATTCACAAAAGTAAAGAAGATGATCCTGACCTGATAATTTGTGACGTGATGATGCCTGGCATGAATGGCTTCGAATTGACTAAAAGCCTGAAAGATGATTTTGCAACCTGTCATATTCCGGTCATTTTATTGACTGCCTACATTTCCGATGAGCATCACACCGAAGGTATTCAGGCAGGAGCCGATGCCTATATCAGTAAGCCTTTTAGTATGAAACATTTGATGTTGCAAATCAATAAACTTTTAGAAAAACGAGAACTACTTCATAAACATTACGCAAACACAGAAATAGATGACACAGAAGAGGACAACGAAGCTCTGTCCGAACAAGACTCCCTTCCAGAAAAAGACCTCCAGTTTATGAAACTTGTCGAAGAAATTCTGGAAATGCATCTTACCAATGCAGATTTCTCGGTAGATGAATTCGCAGCATTAACCAATACCGGACGGACTTTGTTCTTTAAAAAAATAAAATCTCTGACAGGCTATTCTCCCAATGAATTTATACGATTCAGGAGAATGAAGAAAGCTGCGGAACTACTGAAAACTTACAAATATAATGTATCAGAAGTTTCGTATATGGTGGGAATTAACGACCCATTCTATTTTAGTAAGTGTTTTAAAGCCCAATACGGTTGCTCACCATCGAAATACTTAAATTCTTAGTTTTAATCCTTTTTACCGGAATTATAATAAATTTTAATCACCTCTCTAATTAGTATATTGTTTTTATAAATCAGAAGCCGAATGGATAAGAATTCATTCGGCTTCTGATTTATAAACTACCATAAAGCACTCAATATAAACAATATACATAACAAGCAGCATACACCTGAATTATTATCTATACTAACGTATAAAATTCCATTGCAGTAAGAAATGCTTTCTGCTTCTTTTGCATCGTGTTCATTGAAATGTTTTTATCGTCGTATATAAAAGCACAAAATGGCTACAAAAAACACTATTTATTAACTTATAAAATCTGTTACAAAATGAAAAAACAACTACTTTTTTTTAGGATTTTGCTTATTACAGGGCTTCTTTTCTCGCTGAATAATGTAAATGCGACACAAGTTCCCAATTACATTGTAGATGAAACTTTTGGAGATGCTCTTCCGACTGGTTGGAGTGTAGAAAACGATGCAAATTACGAGTTATTTGGATCTGATGGTTGGTATAATTTAAACACTCCTACAGGTAAACTAAATTTGACTACTGCCAACAAAAAAAAGAATATGGGATTAAAAATTACATTCCCATCAAGTGGTACTGAAACAGAAGTATATCTTGAATTCGATTGGACCATTACATCTGCCAAAATAACCAATCTTCAATCGTATGCATTATTTTTTCGGGACAATGTTGCAACTCCAAAAACAACAAGCGGGGATATAATGATATTATATCTATCTGGAGATGATGGCATGATACATTGTCAAAATATTGACAACTCAAATCCTGCATACATTGACACTGACAGTTGGAATGGTATGTTCCTTAAATCAGGGGCAGACAATGCTACATGTAATACAAACAATGCAAGTACAATAACAACATGTGGTTGGGCTTTTGGACAAACAATTCATATTAAGGCTTCATTTAATTTTTCAACACATAAAGTTACCTATTTACAGCTATCTAATACCACTACAGGAAGTTCTTCTTATGAAAATACAGCCGGATTAGATTTTTTATCTACAAGTGCAGCTAACATATCTAAAATATGTTTTACACAGACAAAGGAAAATCCAACTGCAGCTGGAACTTACTGTCCATCGAATACGAGCATTGATAATTTTCAACTGTACACACTTCAGGAAGTTTCCGGCACAGCCAACGTAACCGTAAATTATTTTGAACCGGATGGAAATACTCCAGCAAAAACGGCCCGGATTGAAGCTGATCAGCCTGTTGATATCGCCTATACAGCCACTAGCGACGATAAAGCATCCTTTACATCCGGAGGTTATTATTATGCTTTCGATGCAGATGCAACTACTTCTGATAATGTTGTTGTAACTGCCGATGGTTTAGCTCATGTCGATCTGATCTTCAAAAAAACAGCTGTAACAGCAGGTACTTACAAATGGACCGGAGCTACAAACGCTTTATGGAGCGAAACTGATAACAACTTTACAACCGATGATATAAACAGTCTGGCATACCAGACCGGAAACGCTGTAGAGCTTTCATCGACCGGGACCAACAAAACTATAACTATAGGAAGCGATGTTGACCTTGGCAGCAATAACCTGAATATTACCGGTGATGCTTATGAACTGACAGGACCAGGAAGCATCAATGGAACAGGCGCTGTTACAATCAATGTTGGCGAAACGGAAATTACCACACTCGGCGTTACAAACAACCTCACCGGCGGAGTAACACTGAACAACGGAACCCTTATAATTTCAAAGGATGATGCAGTTACAGCATTAACAGCAGCCTCCGGAACAACAGTAGATGTTAACACCGGTGTAGCTTTCAGTAAAGCGATTATAGGAGCTGTGGGATCATTCACCATCAAACCGACTTCTAATGTAACCTATACATCTGCCATTACAGTAGCCGACTCGGTAAACTACCTTTTACAAAGTGAAGGTTCGGCTTCAAGTTCCGGTACTTTCTCTGGGCTACCTGTAATGAATAATAGTTTCAACGGGAAAATTAAAGTAGCAACAGCATCTTCAACATTCTCTCTTTTCGGTTCGACAAATTCTTATGTATCGAACAAACTTGAGCTGAACGGTATGGTATACATGGTATATCCGGTCAATCCTGCTTCGGATGGCTCTACCACAATTGGAATCGGAGAATTAAAAGGAAATTCGGATGCCAAAATTATGGGACCACGCCTCAGAACTGTCACCTATAATATCGGAGCGCTTAATACAGATGCCACATTTGCCGGTACAATTGAAAACTTCCCTGCAGATGCATGGAGCAACATTCCTGTAATAAACACTGTAAAATCAGGGACAGGAGTTCTTACTCTTTCAGGAAACAGTGCAGCTTATGTTGCAGGAGCTGTTTCAGTAAATGAAGGCGAACTTAATATTACCGGTACTTTAGGAACGTCAACCATACCGGTTAATGTTGCTGCGGATGGAATCTTAAACGGAACCGGAACTATTCCGGGAGCAACCGTAGTTAATGGTTCTCTGAAAGGAAGACTAAACTTCGGAAGTGATCTTACTTTGAACGGTACCACCAACATCGTTGTAGATGGATTTAGCACAGGTGAATTTGACGCTATTAATGTTACCGGAGCTGTAAATAATGGAGGTACTCTTGATGTAACGGTAAACGCAAGCAATCCTGAGAGTGGAACTACGATTCAGTTAATAAACGCCGGAACTTTCAATGGAACTTTCACCACTTTAAATTTACCGGCAAACTATACTTTCAATGCTTTAACAGGAGAACTCACCTATACTGTAGCCACTAACATTGATGAGCAAACTTCAGGATTGACAGTATATGCCGACCGGGAATCCATCAATATAAAAGGAATCTGTGCCGGAGAAAACTATCGTGTTTATGATGCAATGGGTAAGATGCTTGTAAACGAAAATGCAAATTCAGGCAATGTTCGTATTGCATTGAGTAACTCGGGTGTATTTATTGTAAAAATAACAAACGATATTATAAAAATTGTAAAATAAAAATCTATTACAAAATAGAGTTAATTAGTGGTTAGAGTAATGACGGGTGTTTCGGAAACGGAACGCCTGTTTTTTATTAACTTGCGTTCATTGTTCTTTCACAACAAGATTCCATTACAAATTTCCACGTATCAAAAATCAGTATCTTATTCATTATGTATTGTTCTGAAATATCCAAGCAAAAAAAGAGCAGCATCTGTAACAATACTGCTCTCTTTCAACATATAATAAATTCAGATATTAATCTTTGAATTTAGCTTTCAGAAATTCGCGGTTCAGGCGCGCAATGTGAGTAATGGAAACTGCTTTCGGACATTCGGCCTCACAAGCTCCGGTATTAGTACAGTTACCAAAACCAAGTTCATCCATTTTGGCAACCATAGCCTTAGCACGGCGGGCAGCCTCCACTTTACCTTGCGGCAACAAAGCCAGCTGACTTACTTTTGCAGCCACAAACAACATAGCAGAACCATTTTTGCAGGCTGCAGCACAGGCTCCACAACCAATACAGGTAGCAGCATCCATAGCTTCATCAGCGATATCCTTTGAAATAGGAATTGCATTGGCATCTGGAACACCTCCGGTACTTATAGAAACATAACCTCCGGCCTGAATGATTTTATCGTAAGCACCACGATCAACCATAAGATCTTTAATTACCGGGAATGCAGCCGAACGCCAGGGTTCAACAGTAATAGTTTCACCATCTTTGAAACGACGCATGTGCAATTGACAGGTAGTTGTTTCACTGTCTTTTCCGTGCGGATGACCATTGATATAAAGTGAACACATACCACAGATACCTTCACGACAATCGTGATCAAATGCAACAGGTTCTTTATGTTCTTTTACTAATTTTTCGTTCAACACATCCAGCATTTCAAGAAATGAACTGTCAGTTGAAACATTGTCCATTTTATAGGTAATAAATTCACCTTTTGCTTTTGGACCGGCCTGACGCCATATTTTTAATGTAACATTAATTGTTTTATCCATATTGTAGCCCCCTTTCTCTTCCAGCAGGAAGGAGATTAGAAGTTTAAGATTTTTAATTTAAATAAATTTTTGAAACATCCCTGCACCTCCCCCGCAAGGGAAGGCTAACGGGGCTTTACGATTTATAATTACGTTGTTGACGTTTAATAAATTCGTATTCCAATGGTTCTTTAAGTAAAGTAGGTTCCTGACCTTCACCATTATATTTCCAGCATGAAGCAAACGAAAAGTCTTCGTCATTACGTAAAGCTTCTCCTTCCGGTGTCTGATATTCTTCGCGGAAGTGACCACCACAGGATTCTTCGCGCATCAAAGCATCGCGGGCCATCAGTTCGCCAATTTCAATGAAATCAGCCAAACGTAAAGCTTTTTCCAATTCAACATTTAAATCGGTGCTTACTCCCGGAACATAAACGCGGGTCCAGAATTCATGACGAATTTCTTTGATTCTTTCAAGAGCATGTTCCAAGCCGGCTTTGTTACGTCCCATACCTACAAAATCCCACATAACCAATCCGAGTTCACGATGAATAGAATCTACCGTACGATCACCCTGGATTTTCATGATTTTTTCTATCTTGGCATGAACTCCTTTTTCAGCGGCTTCAAACTCAGGAAGATCGGTACTCATACGAGGAACCTGAATCTGATCAGCCAGATAATTCTGAATAGTATATGGAAGTACAAAATATCCATCGGCTAGTCCCTGCATCAATGCAGAAGCACCCAAACGGTTTGCACCGTGATCCGAGAAGTTTGCTTCGCCAATACAGAACAATCCCGGAATAGAAGTCTGTAACTCATAATCAACCCAGATACCACCCATTGTATAGTGAATAGCCGGGAAAATCATCATTGGCGTTTTATATGGATTTTCATTAACAATTTTTTCATACATCTGGAAAAGGTTTCCGTAACGGGCACGGATAACATCTTCTCCCAAACGTTCAATAGCTGAAGAAAAATCGAGATACACAGCCAAACCTGTGCTGTTTACACCAAAACCAGCATCGCAACGTTCTTTGGCTGCACGCGAAGCCACATCACGGGGAACTAAGTTTCCGAAAGCCGGATAACGACGTTCCAGATAATAATCGCGGTCTTCTTCTTTCAAGTCAGTCGGTTTCAATTTTCCGGCACGAATAGCTTCGGCATCTTCTTTCTTTTTAGGAACCCAAATACGGCCATCGTTACGCAATGATTCTGACATCAAAGTCAGTTTTGACTGATAATCACCGTGTACAGGGATACATGTCGGGTGAATCTGTGCATAAGCAGGATTAGAAAAATAGGCTCCCTTTCTGTAAATCTGCATAGCTGCCGAACCGTTTGAAGCCATGGCATTAGTAGAAAGGAAAAACGTATTTCCGTAACCTCCGGATCCAATGACCACTGCATGTGCAAAATACCGCTCAACTTTACCTGTAATCAGGTTGCGGGCAATAATACCGCGTGCACGACCTTCGATTACTACAACATCGAGCATTTCATGACGAGTAAACATCTTTACGGTACCCGCCCCAATCTGGCGACTTAATGCCGAATAAGCACCTAAAAGCAATTGCTGGCCGGTTTGACCTTTTGCATAAAAAGTACGTGAAACCTGAGCTCCACCAAAAGAACGGTTGTCAAGTAAACCACCATATTCACGGGCGAAAGGAACTCCCTGAGCCACACACTGGTCAATAATATTATTTGAAACTTCCGCTAAACGGTAAACGTTAGCTTCACGCGCACGATAGTCGCCCCCTTTGATTGTATCGTAGAAAAGACGGTAAACTGAGTCACCATCATTTTGGTAATTCTTAGCAGCATTGATACCTCCCTGTGCAGCAATTGAATGAGCACGACGCGGAGAATCCTGAATACAAAAGTTAAGTACATTAAAGCCCATTTCTGCCAACGAAGCTGCAGCAGAAGCTCCGGCTAAACCTGTTCCAACAACGATTATGTCCAAACGACGTTTATTCGCCGGATTTACGAGTTTCTGATGATCTTTATAGTTAGTCCATTTCTCAGCTAATGATCCGGCAGGGATCTTAGCATCTATCTTAATTTCTTCTACCTGAGTAGACTCTTGTTTTTTTGCCATAATTTTTTTTGATTTTTATGAAATTAAAATTCAGCAACCGGAACCTTAGCTAAATAAATAATAAACCGGAATTGACATAAACATAAGGATAACAATTGTAGAAACAATATTTGAAATCATTTTTACACGAGGCATCCATGTTTTATTATTCCAACCGAGAGTATGTAAAGCACTCCAAACTCCATGTGTCAAATGAAACCACAAAGCTACAAGCCATACAATATACACAACACAATAAATCCAGCTGCTAAACAAGTCTGAAACATAAGCAGCTCCATTTGCCGGATCGAACAGTCCTGTCTGAATACCAGTCAGTTCGGCAAACTGCATTTTGTACCAAAAATTGTAAAAATGCAACACCAAAAAGCCAAGTACAATAACACCCAGAACAAACATATTCTGAGATGACCATTCAACGCTTTTCTGATTTTCGCTTACGTCATAACGCTGTTTACCACGGGCACGCATGTTTTGCAATGTCAGGTACAAAGCATACACAATGTGAATGACGAAACCGGCAGCAAGGACGATTGTACCTACAACTGCGTACCAGTTAGCTCCCAAAAATTCACAAATCGCATTATATCCTTCCGGTGAAATAATCACCACAATATTCATGAGACTGTGAAAAATCAAGAATAGCACCAGAAAAGCCCCGGTGATACTCATAATGAACTTTCTCCCGATAGAGGAATCAATTAACCACATAGAATTTTGTTTTAGTTTGTAATATTTAGTAGTTTGTTTTTTAAATTAGCACCTGAAAATCAGAATATTATACTTAGAAACTGTTTTTCAGAAAAGTTCCACAAATTTAATGATAAGATTTTAATACAGCAAGAATACGGAAAAATTTCTTTAATTAATAATATCTCACTATTATACAGTATTTTACAGATTACAAAGACAAACTATTTATTAAGAATAATAGTTATCTCACAGGCAAACAAAAACAATTTTAATATAATTTGAACAAAAAACAATCTGATGTTACAAGGCTCATATCATAAAAGCAACAAAAAAATCCATCAGAACTTGAGTTTATATAGTTTGTTGACATATTAACATTTTTTTTCGAAACCTCTATTATGTTACAATTGACACATTGATATTATATTCGTTCTCTTAACTTCAAAATCCTGACTCTAATCAGTTATTTCAAGCATCTGCAAGCACTTAACATTTGCCGGATATTCGTTTTTTGGCTACCTTTGCAAAATTTTATTTCAAAATAAATCGAATACGGTATGGCAAAGTATTTAAACGACATCTCAAGAACTTTTAGTGAGTATTTATTAATTCCGGGACTTACTTCCAAAGAATGTACGCCTGACAATATAAAATTAAATGCTCCTTTAGTGAAATTTCACAAAAGTGAGAAAGTGCCCATCTCCTTAAACGTACCTTTTGTATCGGCAATTATGCAATCTGTTTCCGACCACAATATGGCTATAGCATTGGCAAGAAACGGAGGACTTTCATTTATTTTCGGTTCACAGAGTGTTGAATCACAGGCCGAAATGGTTCGTAAAGTAAAAATGTACAAAGCAGGTTTTGTAATAAGTAATGCCAACCTTACCCCCGAACACACGCTACGTGATGTAATCGCACTTAAAGAAAGTTCCGGACACGGAACTATTGGCGTTACAGACGATGGGACTTCTCAGGGAAAACTGCTCGGAATGGTGACAGGACGGGATTACAGAGTAACCAGAGACCATTTGGACAAGCCTGTAAAAGAGTTTATGACTCCGTTTTCAAAACTTGTTACCGGAGATTTTGGAATTTCAATCAGTGATGCCAACGACATTATATGGGACCACAAACTTAACTGTCTGCCAATCATAGACAAAAACCAGCATCTGAAATACTTCGTATTCCGCAAAGATTACGAAAACCACAAAGCAAATCCCAATGAACTTTCGGATGACAACATGAAACTGCTTGTCGGAGCTGGTATCAACACCCGCGATTACGAAGAACGAGTGCCGGCATTACTTGCAGCTGGTGTCGATGTTATGTGTATCGACTCCTCGGATGGATTTTCGGAATACCAAAAAGATACATTGCAGTATATTAAATCGAATTTCGGAGAAAACGTAAAAGTCGGAGCCGGTAATGTCGTTGACCGTGACGGATTTTTGTATTTGGCTGAGGCCGGAGCCGATTTTGTGAAAGTCGGAGTTGGAGGTGGTTCGATTTGTATTACCCGAGAACAAAAAGGAATAGGACGCGGACAGGCAACATCTTTAATCGAAGTTGCAGCTGCCCGCGCAGAATACTTCCAGAAAACAGGAATCTATATTCCAATCTGCTCCGATGGAGGAATTGTTCAGGACTATCACATGGTACTTGCATTAGCCATGGGTGCCGATTTTTTGATGATGGGACGTTATTTTGCAAGGTTCGATGAAAGCCCTACCCGCAAATTGATGGTTAACGGAAATTATATGAAAGAGTATTGGGGCGAAGGTTCAAACCGTGCTCGTAACTGGCAACGCTACGATGCAGGAGGAACCGAAGGGTTGAAATTTGAAGAAGGTGTCGACAGTTTTGTGCCGTATGCAGGAAAACTTAAAGACAACCTGAATGTTACACTGGCAAAAATCAAATCAACGATGAGCAGCTGCGGTGTAATGGATCTGGAAGATCTGAAAGAAAACGCCAAAATTACGTTGGTTTCTTCAACCAGTATTATTGAAGGCGGAGCTCACGACGTGGTAGTGAAAGACAGCCACAGCACCAAAGGATAAAATATATTCCAACCTAATAAAAGAGGACGTCCAAAAAGAAAAAAGAACACAAATTGTAAATTGTTAATAATGTAGCAATAGTGCAAATTGAATTTGTGTGAATTGCGAAATTTGTGTTCAAAATAAACACTTATTGGACATTCCTCCTTTATATAATCACTTTAATTTCACCGTAATACTTCGGGCTATTTTCAAAGCTGTAGTCAAGGTAGTCAAATCCGTATCTAAACTTCCATCTTTTCCGGAATAGTGACTGTGGCCGGCAGGCTTCATCTCAACCTCAGAAAGCTTTTCTGTATTTATGTCAGCCTCATACACCAACGCCGGCTGGCTTGAAGTTTTATATTCTTTATCGTCAGAAAACTTATTATTGTACCAGTATTCGTTCCAATCCCACGACTGATTCAGTTCGAGGAAAATTTTATATTTTCCGGAAAGAGTTTTTTCGGTTTTCAAATACAATATAAATGAAGCCTGCGGAGTTGCTCCGCTATAAGCATCGACTACGGGTTGCTTAGAAGTCGGATTATAGGTACCATATTCATTCACAACCCCACGCTGATGTACCCAGTAAGGCAATGCTGCCGGACGCTGTATTTCGCCCGGTTGCCAATGCCCCGTACTCCGGGAACTATGTTCAAATATACCTTTCCCAATACTTTTCGAAACATAAAGTGTTTGGATAAATTTACCATGCTCATCGGCTAACCAAACGGCAAACAACGGATGATTATGTTCTTTTCCCTTTTCAAATTTCAATTCAATCATCGTTCCCTGATTATTTATCCCATAAGAAAAAACATCGAAATGTTCCGGTTTATTCCCGGCTAAAAGGCCAACCGGAATTATCAGAAATAATATGCTGATTATACATACTTTTTTCATAACAATACGATTTTCAAGTTTTACATTTTAATAATCAATCCGATTGTTGGTAAAATTGTTCCGCCCAATGAATTAAACGAACGTAGCACATATCTTGAAGCATCATTCGAGTCGGTAACAGTATTACCATCAACATCCCTGTTGGTATAAATCGGAGCGCTTTCTGTTTTAAAATTATAAACATTCTGCACATCGGTATACAAATTCAACACCCATTTTTTGAAATAAAACTCTTTGTCGATTCTTACATCCAACTGATGCGAAGATTTTAATCTCAATGAATTAAATTTTGAATAATCCAAATAAGGTTGATTAGTTACGTTCCAGGCCGACTTTAGAGTTGACAAGCTCACATCAATCGGAGTGTAAGGTGCTCCGCCCACAAATCGCCAGCGCATAGCCACATTCCAGCTTTTCGGAAACTTATAATTGGCCATAAAATTAAACAGATGTTTTGTATCCCACGAAGAGGGCAAATACGCTCCGTTGACATTTGTAAACAAACTTCGGAAATAAGTATAGGTTGATGTAACATTTAAATTCTTCCATTCCATAGCTTTGTAAAGCACCTCCACTCCATAAGCTTTACCTTTGCCTGTAGAAACAATCTCTTCATCCCCAACCTGACCGTAATCGGTTCCTTTACTGGCAATACTGATTCCATCGGCTACCGAAAGCGGATATTGTTCATATTGTTTATAAAAAGCCTCAACAGTCACTTTCATCTTTTTCTGCGGACGATACTCAAACCCGAAAATAGCCTGATTGGAAATAATATATTTCAAATTCTCATTCTGATTCACCAAGATACCCGTTTCATCCCGGTAACCTAAGGTGGTATATGCCGGACGCATGGCATATCGTCCCAGATTAGCATTAATATCAAATTGAGGTGTCAGTGCAAAAGAAGCTGACAAACGCGGTGAAAACTGATTCCACGGATTCATCATATTTTTATTATAATCAGTACCCACGGCACTTACTCCGAGGGATAATTTCAATAAATCGTCAAGATATTCATCCGAAGCCTGAGCAAAAACCTGATACCCGAACAGATTCAAATCCGTAGTGTAATTCAATTCCGAAATCGCATTATTGATATATAATTGTCGGTATGTACGATTGGTATAATGTGAATAAACCAACCCGCCTCCGAACATTAATTTCACCGGCAAATCGGGATAATTACGTTCGAAGCGCAATTTATTTTCAGCTTCATCCGATTTATAATCAGATGTTTTAGGCAAAGTCTCATCATTATCCCGATATTTAAAATTCGCATTCCGCAACATATTCCTGCTCAGTACCCAACTGTCATAATGCGTATCGGCATAATGTTTATAGACAACACCGACCGTATAATTCCATTGCTTGTAAACCGGCAAATAATCAAGGATATACCGCTGCGATTCGGTAGGATTTTTTATATCCAAATTCAAAGTCATGTCATCAATAGCTCCGATTCCGAGAAAAGTAATTTCGTTTTTCCGATCCAACTGTATTTTATATTTCACTTGGAAATCATTGTAAGTAGGTAAAAATGGCAATCCTAGCACGGAGAACAAAAATTGCAGATACGACTGACGGGCAGAAACAATGAAAGTTGATTTTTTACCGACGGGCCCATCGATAGTCAAAGCAGCATCCGAAGCCCCAACCGAAAGTTTGGTATGCACTCTGTCCTTACTTCCATCTTTCTGTTTGATTTCCATCACAGAACTCAATGCATTTGTTCGGTTAGCCGGAAAAGCTCCTGTATAAAAGTTTATTTCGCGAACAAAATCAGGATTTATAATACCCACAGCTCCACCCGACGAACCTTGAGTTGCAAAGTGATTAATAACCGGAATTTCAATGCCATCGAGATAGAATACATTTTCCGAAGGACCGCCCCCACGCACAATCAGGTCATTGCGGTTCGGATCTGTAGCTCCAACGCCTGGTAATGATTGCACAACTTTCGAGACATCGCGATTTGCTCCTGCACTTTTCTCTATTTCCTGCACGCCCACCGAAAGCAATGAAACCGGACTTTCGATACGTTTGAGATTATTTACAGTCGAGCGCACCACCACTTCCTTGATGGCAAATGAAGCTTCAGACACAGCAATATCGACAAAAGCGGTCTGGTTTCCCTGCACCTGTATTTCCGGAGATTCAGTAGTTTCAAAACCAACAACACTGACAACTAATCTTAAGAAACCGGAGGCAATACCGGTAAAAATAAAATTACCATCCAAATCGGATGTTGAGCCAATATCAGTTCCTTTAATCAGGATATTCGCAAATTCGACAGGTTCATTGGTTTTGGCGTTGTAAACACGACCTTTTATGCTTCCCGTTTGTCCGAAAGCTCCCAGAAAAGATATTGAAACAAATAAAAATAAAACGACTTTCTTCATATCAACACCATCATTACATAGTTTACTTTTGTACTATAAACAACAATATTAATACATTTATGTTCTACAACAAATCAAATTCGTACTACTTTTTTGCTTCAACTTTATGGACTGCATCATAAATCGGAATCAAATAACCTTTTTCGAAACGACATAGTAAACAAATATTGCCTAACGCTTTCCCCTGAGTCCATTCCAATGGGATTTCAGAATTATCATAAAGCATTTTAGCTAAAAACGACTTACCTACTTTAAAAAACAAATCATATTCCTGAGTTTCAAAAGTAAGTTTATTCAAATCAAATTGTTCGCACTCAAATTCTGCGGTATATGTGGTTTCTTCAGCACATTCCGTACGAAGATATAAAGCCCTGTCGACCAAAACCGGTGTAAAACTTTTCTGTGCAATAAAGGCCTTTGCCGGAATGTGTCCTTTAAAAATTTGCTTCTCATCAACCTCAACCAATATTTCCGAAATATAATCTACAATTAACTGCGATTCGTGAATTAAATCATTATAATGATAAAACTCCTGCCAATCATTCATAATTGTACTGTCAGTAGGCATATAATTGCCCAGAACAAGTTCGGCTCCGATACCTTTGAGCTGAATTTTTATCTTCGCCATAAAAAATTGATTATAACAAACTACCTATATTGGTAGTAAAAAGTTTTACTGCAATTGCCAAAAGAATAATTCCAAAAAATTTACGGATAATATAAATTCCGCCTTCTCCGAAAAGCTTCTCTATTTTCGAAGTTGATTTAATAACAATGTATACAAACACCATATTCAGCACTAAGGCCACAACAATGTTTTCCATAGCATATTCGGCACGTAGCGAAAGTAAAGTAGTAAACGAGCCTGGACCGGCAATCAGCGGAAAAGCCAACGGAACAATAGAAGCACTTCCTTCAGGCCCCTGATTATGGAAAATTTCGACATCCAAAATCATTTCTAAGGAGAAGATAAAAATAATCAGAGATCCGGCTACGGCAAAAGACTCTATATCAACGTTGAACAGACGAAGTATTCCCTCTCCCGAGAAAAGGAATAATAGCAGGATAGCCAATGCAATAGCGCTTGCCCTAAAAGCATTAACGGTATTCGATTTCTTTTTTATGTTTAATATAATGGGAATAGATCCCAAAATATCAATAATAGCAAAAAGTACCATAAAGGCACTTGCAATTTGTATAAAGCTAAAATTCATGGCAGTTGTTTCAATATTTTTGCATTAATTTCTTTTCTTTCCTGATCGAAAAACCAACCCCATTTATTAAAATACCGAATCATATTCGAAACGTGTACACAAAGCATTTTCAAATTGACGTAAGAACTCTGGGCATGATGATGTACAATGGAAACTTCGGGATAAAAAACCGTTCTGTACAATTTATGTATCCGACGTGTCAGGTCAATATCCTCGGGATACATAAAAAAACGCTCGTCAAACAGTCCGGCATTTTTAAGTGCATCTGTCCGTAAAAACATAAAGCAACCCGAAAGATACGGCACATCCATAATCCGGTCGTAACCACTTGCCCTAAGTTCGAAATGCTCCATACGTTTTTGAGTCCAGCTTTTAGGCAAAAAACGTCTAAATATCAAATCAAATGGTGTTGGCAGTAATTTACAAAGATACTGAATTTGTCCGTCGGGATAAAATACTTTTGGCATTAATTGTCCTATTTCCGTATTTTTATCCATAAAGTCGACAATACGCAAAAGTATTTTCGGGTCAAAACTTATATCGGGATTTATAACAAGATGATATGGGATTCCCGACTCTATGGTTTTGCGCAAAGCGATATTGTGAGCTCTGCCATAACCTAAGTTTCGTCCGGTAAAAATATAATTAACCTCTAAAGAATCAAAATCTGTATTTTTTTCGAATGAATTGTCAATAAGAAAGATTTCCGAAACGACTCCGGATTGTTTTAAAACTTGAACCAAAGGAGTTATTTCGGAAACAGTGTGATTGTATAGGACAATAGAGGCGTTTAGCATTTATATCAAATTACAACTACTCATAAATTTTTTCCATTATAGGAACAATCTGATCTTTCAAGAAATTTTCTTTCACCCATTTTTTTCCATTTTGGGAGAATTCCTTTCTCAATTTATCAGACTCTAAAATTTTATCGATTGCACCAGCAAATTTTTCAACATTTTTATTTTCCACAACAATACCGGTATAATTATTTTTATTCACCCAAAGTGCTCCGGAACCTTCTATATTAAAAGAAACAGCCGGTAAACCACAATACAGAGCCTCTGCCAATGCTACACCAAAAGCTTCACTTCGGTTATGTGATGGAAACGCAAAAACATCAGCTGCATACAAATGGTATTTCATGTCATTGTTAGACAGCCTTCCAATAAATTTTATTCTTGGATTATTTCCGGCTTGTTCTTTGAGTTTTGCATTCAAATCACCGGTACCTCCAATTAATATGACACAATCCTGCTTAATATATTTTTCAGCTTCTATCAAATAATCAATGCCTTTATATGCAACGTGCCTTCCAATAAATAAAACAATCTTTTTATTGCCATATTTATGTCTTATACTTTCAATTTCTTCCTGCTCTCCTTCATACAAATGCAACTTATGTTCATTGACAGTATTAGGCAAAATATACGTTTTATTCAAATACTGTTTTAACGGCTCAGAGTGATCTTTGTACATTTCACTCGTTGTAATTATTTTGTACGAATTTTTTAATATTTTTTGTTCAAACGGTTTATAAAAAGGATAAAAATGCTTCTGACCCAAAATATCTGCATGCCAATGAGTAATTATTTTTGCTCCATATAAATTTATTGTCAACAAATATGAAGCTATTAAAGGATTAGGCAGATGCAAATGAATAAAATCCGGCCTAAACGACTTTATTGCATCCTGCAACAATCTTCTATACTTAATTGAAACAGGCTGTGAAGCAATAGTACAAGTTGTGCCAACACGTAATACATCTGCTCCGTTAATATTATAGATAGTACCCTTTTCGTGATTAAAACATATTATTTTTTGTTCATAATATGGCTTTAATTCATCTATTAAAGTACGGGCAACATCTTCAATGCCGCCGTAATAAGGATAATAAAATTTTGAAACGTGTAAAATTTTTTTCATCATTAAGCTACTATCATTTGATTTAAAATATATATCGCTGTCTCTTTATAGCTATATCTATTTTTTATTAATTCTGAATTAATTATAGGATAAACACCCATTTCTAATTTAGATTTTAAATCTTCGGCATCTCCATCTCTAAAAAAAACGACAGGCATATTTCCATAAATTTCTTTAAATACAGGAATATCTGAAATTATTGCAGGTGTTCCTAAATATAAAGATTCTAAAGGAGGTATCCCGAACCCTTCGTAACGTGATGGTTGAACTAAACTTTTTGCATGAATTATTAAATCATAGAGCATTTCATCTCTAATATTATCATAAATCACGATTTTTTTGTTAAAACGTATTTTTTCAAATATTATTTTATCCGATGTTTTTAAATATTTAATGGAGCCAACAATAACTAATTTTATATCAGTCTTTTTTATTGCATCCAATAAAACATCTAGTCCTTTATACTTCTTTATATTCCCAATAAATAAAATATATTCAAAATCAAACAGAGAGACTGTTTGAGAGAAATTATGATTTAACAGATCAACTCTTAATCCATTATTCGCGACAATAATGTCCTTACAATTTCCAAAATGATAAATAATTCTTTCTTTTGAAAATTCTGAAACAGTAAATATTTTACGAGCAATTTTCATTGCTCTTCTAATCATAAATTTCCGTATTAACAATCCAATAGAACTGGTAAGATCTTCTACATCTAAAAAAACAACATCATGTATTGTAATATAGATTGGAATTTTTATTCCAATAGGAATATTAAAACTAGGCGAATAAAATATATCACAATTATTAACTTTAGACACCGGGAATTTAATCATTTCATTAAAAGAAAAAATTGGAATATCGCACTCTACTATATTGCAATCGTCATTTAATGGTAAAAGGAGTAGTTCTTCCTTTATCCCAATTAAAGTCCAACTTATATCTTCAGACTGCAACCAATAATACAATACATTCTTAAGGTATACACCTATACCACTTCTATTTAGCATACGACAATCTACTGCAATTTTTATTTTTTTATAACATTTTTTTTTCATATATCACAGTCTGAATAAATTATTGTATGATGTCTACACTGAAATTCAAAAAGTTAAATACAGAGATGACATGTAACATAGTTATATTAACCAATATTTAGATTTCTAATATTTCTCTTATATTGTTTAATTTTATTCGGCTTCAAAAAGACTTTGTTGGTATGAGGCTGCAATGCTATTCCATGATTTTGGGTAAAATGTACTTAAAAATTGGTTATTTGCATTTTGTTTTTTTATATAAAAAGATACTGATTTATTAAGTAAATTTATAATTTTATCCGATGCATTATCATTCCATTCAACAAACTCACAACATTGGTAAATCTCTTTTGGAGTTTGCTTCCCTTTTTTAGTAACCAGTATCATTCCATTTTCTAATACAGCTAATGCAGATCCCCTTCGCTCTGAAACTCCGTCTGGGTATGGAAGGTATGCAATTTTACAATCATTTAAGTACTCTGTAACCGTTGAAAATTCTAAATTCAAAAAGATATTAACATGAAGTAGTTTTAATTTCTTTATGATAAGGTGTGCATAATCTTCAGCCCCTGGTGATATCTTACCAATAAAAATAACTTTAACTTCCTTCTGTTTAATTGTAATATCTTGAACAGTTCTAATAAACTCTTCAATACCTTTTTTTTCCCGAATTAGGCCAAAATATCCTAAATCAAACTCTCTTAGTATAATTTCTTTTTGAATAGGACTGCTTGCAACATTTGAACAGATCTTTATTATACTACTTTTCCTTTTAATAAAAGGAAATATTTTTAATGCCGAATTTAGTTCATATTCAGTTGTAAAAATTAATCTATTTGAAAACAAGAGAAAAATCAGAGATGCAAATTTCGGTTTAATACCTAATTGAGAAAACTCATGCATTGTGACCGAAAATCTTTTTTTTGTAAAACAAGAAAAATAAATACATAATAAGTGTGGCAAAAGACTTTTTTTATAAGTCACAGTTGGATACTGAAGATTTAAAACAATTGACTTGTGCTGTTTAATATCTCTTATTTTTTTCATACAAGATGAATATTCCCAACCAGAAGAATAATACAACTTCCATTTATTATTTTTTGCGTGTTCTGTCTCAAAAAGATTATATGTATAATCTCCAACACCACAAGTTACCGGAGGATAAGCCCCTGTAATAATCGTAATACTATGACCGGCCATTTGAAATTTCTTTTGAATACATCAAATAAACTTTTTTTCTATCTTGATATGAATCGCACTTTTTTAACAGCACATTGTCATATTTATACATTACATAATTTGTATTTCTGTACGTTTTCAACATAGCAAATAAAACAAAAAATAAAATTAATACAGGCCTAGATAATCTTGAATTCTTTATAAGAATAGGTAATAAAAGCCAATAAGAATATATAAACAAGACGCTTAATCTGGCAACAACTATATATATTTCAGAAAACAGGAAACTTATTATTATAGAAATAAAGAAACTATTAATTAAGATTACATTAATTCTTGTTTTTGATAAATATCCATAATACATGAAAATTAACATGCTTATGAATAATTTTTCAATATAAATTAATGTTATTCCATAAGCACTTCCAAACATCGAATTATTTAGATATGAATCTATCTTATTCTTAAAAAACAAATTTGAAATATAATAAAAAAAAGGCTTTATATATTCTATTTGAGACAAAAATATCACATTACTAAAAATAAAAAATATTATCAGATATTTAATATTAATCTTTTTATAAATAAAAAAATAAAGTGGAAAATATACAATTGAACTCCAATGAAAAAGAAAGCCACAAATATTTAATAACAAAAATTTAAAAAAATTACGCTTTTCTATATATTTAATTGAAAATATAAAAAGAAATACGCTTTTTATATTCCGCAACAAGTCAACTTCAAATTTAATCCCTTCAAAAGATAAAAATATTACAAGTGCTAGAGCAAAATACTTTTGTGGTAGATATCGATTAAATATAATATATAATAAAATTATATTTATCAACGAATTAATAAATATAAACACATTATAATCATTGAAAACTAACTTTATAATATAAGTATAATATACAAATCCAATATCATAAAAACTGGTGTCAATACTACTTAAATTTAGCGAATTAAAGAATGGATAATAACTATACCAATCCCAACCAATAAATCCTCTAAATCCGAAAAACAACAGGTATACAATTATAATTAAGTAATTGATGTATTTTCTAGTTTTTTCTTCAAATGGTATTCCAATTTGTAGAAAAAAAATAATTAAAATAAAACTAATTAATAATATATACGGTTGTGAGTATAGCATTTATTTCAAGTTAGCTAGTTGCATTAATCTTATTGAGATTAGATGCAAGCACAATATATTATTTTTTTAATCAACAAACTAAATTACGTTCAAACTATTAAATATAATTTCATTTAATGAGCATCGATCAACTGAACCAAGGCTTCCAACATAAATCATAATTTAACGCTTCCTTTCTTTTCCCTATAACGACAGCAGGAACCCCTCCCACAATAGAAAATGGAGCAACATCCTTGGTTACAACTGCACCTGCGGCCACAACAGCTCCCTTGCCAATTTTAACTCCTTGCAAAATTGTAGCTCGACTTCCAATCCAAACATAATCTCCAATAATAATTGGGGCCCCTTTATATTTAAATCTTTCAGAGTTCACATCATGAGACCCCGTAATTAAATGGACATCTGGAGAAATAGAAACATTTTTACCTATATTAATACCGCTTCTGCCATCTAACAAACAATTTCTATTTATAATGGAATTCTGATCAATTTTTATATCCACCCCAACAATAAACGTCCCTATGTGGATTGAAGTATCACGTCCAATTTTAATATTACAAATCACTTTATAATAAACTAATCTTAACCAATGGAAAGGAATATAAGCAACAATATAATTAGCAATATTATAACGAAGCAACAGAGCTCCAATATTCAATATTTTCTTTATTGGCTTCTTAAATAATGTTTTAAGGGTAACTTTAAAAATATTGATCAAATGCCAAACATTTTTATAGAATTTATAATCATACGACAACACTACCATTCTATTATCTTTCGCACAACGTACTGCATCTGACGAAATTCCATCTTGTTCATAATATAAAATATCTCGATTTATATACCGAAAGGATTTTTTAAAAATATACAAGTGATAAATAAAATCATAATCAGCACATATTGAATACTTCTCGGTAAGCTTGAACGGCATATTCTTTTGTAAAATAGTCTTTGTAAACATTGCACCATGCCTAAATACCGGGGCTTTCCAAAGTTCTTCCAAATTGTTATCGGCAATATGGAGTTTTCTATATCCACTTTCAAATTCGATCCAATCATTTCCATAAATAACATCCGCATCGTTTAGGAAACCTGGTGTTGTAAAAACATCTTCAATCACGTTATTGTCAATAAAGCCATCTCCTGCATTCATAAAAACCACCCAATCTCCACTAACAAGTTTCACAGCTTTATTCATCGCATCATATACCCCTTCATCTGGTTCACTCATCCAGCTGAAATTATTTGGAGACAAATTAAATTCATGCTTCTCAATTCTATTTTTATACGCCTCTACGACTTCAATTGTACCATCATTACTATTTCCATCTACAACAATATATTCAATGTTTTTATACGTTTGGTTTAAAACGCTTAACATTGTTTCCTCAATTTTTTTCACACCATTGTATACAACTGTAATTATCGAAACAAAAGGTTTATCCATAATAATTTTCGTTTATTTATTCCAGATTCCATTCGCTTTCTCGGCAATTATCTTTCTAAACTGAATCGGCGCCCAAATGCATCTAAACAAAATAACCAACAACATTCCCAACATAACACCCTCAACTCCAATATTCTTCCCTAAAAACACAGATAATGGAATCGTAAACATCGCTTCAAACAAAGAGCTCCATAATTGCAATCTAATTTTCCCAATTCCATTTAACATATAAATATATATCGAAGAAAAAACGAAACAGAGATTATAGACAATCATAACCAAAGTCAGATTCAACGAAATATTTATATTATTTCCAATCCAAATTTTATAAAGCCATGATGAAGCCAATAGCAATAATGTTGCAAATATAACCACGAAAAAAAAAACCACTAACATTTTTCGTTCAGTTTGCCTAAACCATTTCCAATCTTTCAAATGGTAAGCATCAGTTGAAGATGACCACAAGGGAGTAATTATAATAATACAGATCATTGATATAATATTAGCATATTTATATGCAATATTATAAACCGTAACTTCATAAGGAGAGTATAACTGAGCGACAATAAGGTTACTCGAGAAATAAAGTATTATCCCTCCAATCTGAAGTATAAAAAATTGTATTCCAAGACTTATCAGGCTCTTTCCATAACTCCAATCTATTGAATAAAACGAAGGTCTTAGGCTTTTGTATTGATATTTAAAGGCAATAAAAAATGTCACAATAAAGACTATACTCGGAACCGCTGAAAACACAATAGAAACATATAAAAGCGAACCTGTTGTAAACAGAGAAAGTAAATAAATCAAGCCAAGTGAAAGTAAGCTGCTAATCGCTCCCAAAAAATCATTTGCAGCTGGTTTTTGATCTGCAATAAAAACAGTTCCCACTATTTTAAAAATAAATTGAAAAGAAAAAAATATAAATACTATTAAGACTATTTTATTTAGCGTTGCGGAAGATTCAACAGAAGTATTTAATATTGCTGACCAATCCAAAAAAGGATTTATAAACAGAAATAAAATCAAAAAAATGCCTATTAATACAAACAACAATGCAAATGTAGTACTAACTAAAACTTTCCCTGTTTCTATATCTTTAAACGCCAATGACTCAGCCAGTTTATTTCGCAATCCATTTCCGAGACCAATATCAAATAATGTTATCCACGTCATTATCGAACTTAACGTAAGCCAAACCCCATATTCTATAGGGGTTAAATAATGTAGCGTCATTGGAACAATAACTAACGATGACAAAACACTTATTCCTTTGAAAAACAAAGAGAATAATATATTTTTCTTTATCTTAAAACTCCGAGTAGATTCTTCTTTAACCACTTCGTTAAAAATAATTGAATTGTAATTTATTAATATGGGAATAAAAATTTATTTTTTTACTCGTACTTTCCAATTTTATCTTCTATAGCGACATCTCCCTCTCCACTCTGAATTTTTATATAAGTCATCAAACTTTCAGCTCCCGCTCTATAACAAGCCTCCTCAGCTTCTTTTATCACTTTCATGATATCATCATAACGCCCTTCCATAACTGTTTCAAAAGGAGTCACTTTATATTTTAAACCTGAAGATGCTATAACCTCGATAGCCCTGTCCACCAAATCGTATGGATGAACACTTTTTGATGTTGGCAAAATTTGCAACGCGATATTAACTATATTATTAAGCATATTTGAAAATTATTAAATAAAACGAAAAAACGATCGATTAATTGCGTAAAGGCACAATAAATAAAATTATCTACTGTTTTTTATTCTTTTGGCTGTTTTTATCCTTCTATAATAAAAAAAACCCGAAAATGATTTTCGGGCTTTTTTATACATTTTAAAGAGCAATTACTCAGCTGCAGGAGCTTCTGCTGCGGCAACTTCTTCTACAGGAGCATTAGCAGCAGCTTCAGCGGCCACGGCTGCTTCAGCTTCGGCCTTTTTCTTAGCTAATTCGGCAGCTTTTGCTTTATTCACTTCGGCTTCAGCTGCAAGACGGGCTTTAACGGCAGTCTGTTTTTCGGCAGCTAATTGTTCTTTTGTTTTAGCAACTTTTGATTCTTTGGCTGTTTTCCATGCAGCAAAACGTTTTTCAGCTTCTTCTGCATCAAAAGCACCTTTTTTTACACCTTCCAAAAGGTGTTTTTTCATTAACACTCCCTCTGCAGAAAGAATGTTACGAGTGGTGTCAGTTGGCTGAGCACCTGTTTGTAACCAATACAAGGCACGGTCGAATTTCAAATCGACTGTTGCAGGATCGGTGTTTGGATTGTATGAACCGATACGTTCAATAAATCTACCATCACGTGGCGCGCGACTGTCTGCAATAACGATATGATAGTAAGCATATCCTTTACGGCCATGACGTTGCAATCTAATTTTAGCTGGCATTTTAATAAATTTTAATTTGATTATACCTAATGCTTTTTCCCGAAAAGCGGCTGCAAAGATAATAAATTTATTGAACTTTCAAATGCTTTTACCTGATAAAATCAGTTATTTACACAACACCCAGGCCTGACTAAACCGTTCATCCGATTTGCGCAAGTTTTCCATATACTGAATAGCCTCAGTTTTATCAGCGAAAGACATAATAGCAACCCGATAATTTTTCTTCGGGGCTAATACATGAGCCTCTTTAAAATTATCATTCAGCAAATCGTTACAAAACCTGTCAGCAGATTCTTTATCAGGCAAACTTGCAACTATTACATGGTACAAATCAGCATCATTATTAGGGACAATCTCATTGCCGGCAAGAGAATGTGTCTCTTCCGAACCGGTAGAGACCGTTGAAACTGGTTCAGTTCCGGTAACTGCAATACTTTTTTTAGCAGGATTCTGTATTCCAACCAAAGACAACAACGATGCCTGCGAATTAATACGGGTATCATTCACACGGGGCGAAATCATAAGCATTCCCAGTAAAAGGACTGCTGCGGCAGCGTATCTGATCGTGTGAGATACTTTTGGCTTATATTCAAACCGGATCGTCTTTGAAGTTTGCTGATCCGGAAGGACATGGAGCAAAATATCTTCATTGCCGAAATTATCCGGAAGAAAATTAGCATTCCCTGCCGGAGAAAAACACAAAGTTTGTTGTTCATCCCTGTATAATACGCCCACATTACCTAATTCAATCCGGTCTGTTTCTTCAAGCTTTTTTTTAAGCGCTTCAACATTCTGACTGATCCTCTCAACTGCCTGTCGATAAGTCATGCTTTCGCTTTTAGCAAGTTCAATAGCCAACAATCCGTCGGCGTGATGCATCAGTGGATTAAACGCCACTGTTGATGATGGAGGTATAATACGACCATCGGTAATCTGTGCAGATATTCTCTGCACAACAAAACCTCCAAATTCCGGCACCACAACATAGTCGTGTGCGGCCAGCAACTTTTCTATATGTTGATCTAATTTTTCCACATCACAAAATTATGTCTTCCAATCGGAATGTTTCATTTTTTCAACAAAAAGTTATCAACAAGTTGTCAGGCCTGAAATTCATAGTATCTTTGCATATACGTTAATCGGTTATTATTCATCGTTTATTATTCCCGGTCTTGCACTAAAGCAGACTACTCGGAATAATGATTTTCAAACTATTTATCAACAAAACTTCAAAAAATCAACGCGGAGAATTATGAAAAAAAACATTTTGATTACCGGTGGAGCTGGATTTATCGGCTCACATGTTGTAAGATTGTTCGTTACAAAGTATCCTGAATACAACATTTACAATCTCGATGCCCTGACTTACGCCGGCAACCTGGAAAATCTGAAAGATATTGCCGATGCTCCTAATTATACATTTGTAAAAGGAGATATTACTGATGAAATATTTATTCCTCAGCTTTTTGAAAAGCACAAATTTGATGGAGTAGTACATTTGGCAGCCGAGTCGCATGTCGACAGATCAATTACAGATCCATTTGCATTTATCCGAACCAATATTTTTGGCACCTGCAATTTGTTGAATGCAGCAAAAAATGCATGGAAAGACAATATGGAAGGGAAACGTTTTTATCATATTTCTACTGATGAAGTTTATGGAGCATTGGAATTTGACGGAACATTTTTTACGGAGAAAACCAAATATGACCCGCATTCTCCATATTCAGCAAGTAAAGCATCGTCTGATCATTTTGTAAGAGCCTACCATGACACTTACGGCCTTCCGACTGTAATATCGAATTGTTCAAATAATTACGGAGCTAACCATTTCCCGGAAAAACTGATTCCACTTTCGATCAACAACATAAAGCACAATCGTCCGATTCCTATTTACGGAAAAGGAGAAAATGTTCGCGACTGGCTTTATGTAAACGATCATGCACGGGCTATTGATATTATTTTTCACAAGGGAAAGAACGGAGAAACTTACAACATCGGAGGAAATAACGAATGGAAAAATATTGATTTAATCCGCAAGCTTTGTGAAATAATGGACCGAAAACTGGGGCGCAATGCCGGAGAATCTGCAAAATTGATCACTTTCGTAAAAGATCGTGCTGGCCATGACTTACGCTATGCGATTGATTCAACAAAACTCCAAACCGAACTAGGCTGGAAACCGTCTCTTCAGTTTGAAGAAGGACTTGAAAAAACAGTTGACTGGTATCTGGCAAATCAGGAATGGTTAGACAATGTTACCAGCGGACAGTATCAGTCTTACTACGAAAAACAGTATAAAAGCAGAGGATAATATTCTCCAAAACCATATCAATATATAAAATAAAACCTGTCCCCAAAAAGACAGGTTTTTATTTTCCGCTTACTTCGGAGCTGTCCGGTAAAGATAGATACCGACAGCTAAAAATACAATATTAGGCAACCAGACTGCGGCAAAAGGTGACAATAATCCACTAACAGAAAAGGTCGTTGAAAAAGTTGAGAACAAGATATATAATGAACTCAATGCCAGCCCAACACCCAAATGAACACCCATACCGCCACGAACTTTTCGCGAAGACAGAGAAACTCCGATCAGCGTCATAATAAAAGCGGCTAACGGCATTGAAAATCGTTTATAATACTCATCTTCAAAGCCTTGGATATTACCAACTCCCCGCGATTTCTGACGTTTCAGATAACCGGCCAGCTCGGGATTCGTCATTTGTGGACTTTCAGCCGAAGTTATAAAAAATTCTTCGGGCTTCACATTGATAACAGTATCCATCGACATTCCATAAGTAAGACTCTCCTTCATTCCATGAAAATCACGTTGCAAATAATCTTTTAAAGTCCATGTATAGGCCGAATCCCACGAAATAGTCTCAGCAGTAAGGCGTGAAACCAATTTTTTATGTTCAAATTTTTCAAGAGAAAAACGGTATCCCTTATTTTCAGAAATTTCGTAACGCTCAATATACATGATCACACCCGGCTCAACAGCCATTTGAACATTACGGGCATGATTCATTTTTTTCTTTTTTACATATTTATCTTCGAAATCAATAAGTTTCTGATTAGAAGGAGGAATGACATATCCTCCCAGAACAAAAGCAATTGAGGCAATCACGAAAGCCGAAATAAAATAAGGAACCATTAGCCTTCTAAAACTTACACCACTGGATAGAATCGCTATAATTTCAGTGTTCGTGGCCATTTTCGAAGTAAAGAAAATAACCGAAATAAAAGTAAAAAGCGGGCTGAACATATTCATGTAAAAAGGAATGAAGTTCAGATAATAATCAAAAATAATTGCTTTCAGCGGAGCATTATTGTCAAAAAAATCATCTAACTTTTCTGTCAGGTCGAATACCACAGCGATACTCAAAATAAGTATAATAGAATAAAAATAAGTACCCAGAAACTTCTTGATAATATAAGTATCAATCCGTTTAAGACCAAATTTATGATAATCGACTTGAAGTGCTTTCATTTGTATAAAAAATGATCCGATTTATAACCTTCTGCCCAATTGTTCTATCATCCCTTTTTTCCAGTGAGCAAAATCACCGGCTTGTATATGTTTGCGGGCCTCACCAACGAGCCACAAATAAAAAGCGAGATTATGAATTGAGGCTATCTGCATTGCCAGTAATTCTTTACTTATAAACAAATGTCGCAAATATGCTTTTGTGTAAACTCTATCGACATAAGACGTACCGAACTCATCCAAAGGAGAAAAATCGTTTTTCCACTTTTCGTTACGCATATTCATAACTCCCTGCGAAGTAAACAACATCCCGTTTCGTCCATTGCGGGTTGGCATCACACAATCAAACATATCCACTCCCCGTTCGACAGCTTCCAGAATATTCTGAGGAGTACCCACCCCCATCAAATAACGGGGTTTTTCTTTCGGAAGTATTTCATTCACAATTTCAATCATCTCATACATTTTCTCGGTCGGTTCCCCTACAGCAAGTCCTCCGATTGCGTTTCCTTCCCGGTTTTGCGAAGTTATAAACTCAGCTGACTGCCGCCGTAAATCAGGATAAACGCATCCCTGAACTATCGGAAAAAATGTTTGAGAATATCCATATTTAGACTCCGTACTGTCAAAATGGCGAACACCCCGATCGAGCCAGCGATGGGTAAGTTCCATAGATTTTTTGGCATAAGCATAATCGGCATTTCCCGGAGTACACTCATCAAAAGCCATAATAATATCGGCTCCTATTGACCGCTGAATATCGACAACTTTTTCAGGAGTAAACAAATGCTTACTTCCATCAATATGGGAGCGAAATACAGCACCTTCTTCGTGTAACTTTCGGTTATCCGTCAAAGAAAAAACCTGAAAGCCTCCGCTATCAGTCAGTATCGGACGATCCCAACCATTGAACTTATGTAATCCTCCGGCTTTTTCAAGCGTATCAATTCCCGGACGCAAATACAAATGATACGTATTTCCCAAAATAATCCGGGCTTTTATATCATCCTTCAGTTCATGAAAATGCACTGCTTTAACAGAAGCAACGGTACCTACAGGCATAAAAATCGGAGTTTCAATCTCTCCGTGATCGGTTATAATCAAACCAACTCTGGCATTCGAATTCGGATCGGTATGTTGTATTTCAAAAGTCATTCAAAAAAAAATAACCTGATTCAGAGATTAAACTGTAAGCAACCTATTCAGGCTCCTTTTATAAAATTTTCGAGAATTTTCTGACCGGCATCTCCTGACTTTTCCGGATGAAACTGCACTGCATAAAAATTATCTTTATGCAAAGCCGAACTGTAGGTCTGAATGTAATCAGTTTGTGCAATAGCATAATCGCAAGCTTCTACATAGTATCCATGCACAAAATAAGCAAAAGTATTTTCAGGCACACCATTAAACAAGTGCGTTTTCAGATTAAAGATATTATTCCAGCCTATTTGAGGAATTTTAAATCCCTTAGTTTCAGAAAAACGCTTTACCTTCTCTGTAAATATTCCGAGACAGGGGGTATCATTTTCTTCTGAAAAGGAACACATCAATTGCATCCCGAGACAAATACCCAGAACGGGTTGGGTCAAAGAACAAATCAGTTTATCCAAGCCCTTGGCTCGCAGATATTCCATAGCGGAAGAAGCTTCTCCCACACCTGGAAATATAACCCTGTCGGCCCCCCTGATTTCATCCGGGTCATCCGTTACAAGTGCCTGAACGCCAATTCTCTCTAAGGCAAATAATACCGAACGAATATTTCCGGCGTTATATTTTATAATTACAACCTTCATTTGCAAAAACGACTAAGTTTTAAATTTAAAAAACGAATGAACTTTCAAACAGTATAATTTCTGAATGAATTTTCATTCGCATCTCTAAACTCCGATAAGGATTTATATTTCTCCTATTCTAGCTAAACAAGCTTATTGGTTGCTGTATCCGGGAAAATTACGGCCGGACGAAAAACTTTAGCATCTTCCATTTCCATGATCGCATAAGCAATTATGATAATAATATCACCCGGTTGCACTAACCTTGCAGCAGCCCCGTTTAAACATACAACTCCGGAGCCCCTTTCTCCCGGAATAACGTAAGTATCAAAGCGTTCACCATTATTATTATTTACAATGCTTACTTTCTCATTTGCAAATATATTGGCAGCATCCATTAAGTCCATGTCAATGGTAATACTCCCGATATAATTAAGATTGGCTTCTGTTACAGTAACCCTGTGAATTTTAGACTTTACTACGTGAACTAACATTTTTATATATTATTTCGGTATATTTCTCTTCTTCAGATTCAATATTTTATGTTATCAATCAGGCGGACTTCACCGCAATAAACTGCAATACAACCAACAGATGGTTCTTTCCATGATTTTATAGGTTGCAATGTATTAATATTTACAATTTCAAAATATTCCACCTCAAGGCCTTCAAAAGCATTCACTTCTACCTGTACCCATTCTTCAAGAGTTTTAGGCTCAATTTTTCCGGCAAAGTGACGGCTTTGGGTCAAAATATGTGAAATCTGTTCTGCAATTTTCAACTGATCCCGCGAGAGTCTTTCATTACGGCTACTTAGAGCCAAGCCTGTAGTTTCTCTCACAATCGGACAATCAACAATCTGTAATTTAAAGCCCATTTTTCGAACCATTAAATGAATAATTGCTAATTGTTGAAAATCTTTCTCTCCAAAGTATGCCCGATCCGGACCAACCAATGTAAAAAGCTTACTCACAATCTGCACAACTCCATTAAAATGCCCGGGACGAAACCTCCCTTCCATGACCTTATCTAATCCTTCAAAATCAAATTCGAAACGGTTAGTCATTTCTTTTTCAGAATAAACATCTTTGGCTTCCGGAGCGAAAACAAGATTACATCCGACGGTTTCGAGCAAATCCGCATCCCTTTGTAAATTCCTCGGATATTTTTCTAAGTCGGTAGTATTATTAAACTGTGTCGGATTGACAAAAACGCTCACAACTGTAAAATCATTTTCAGCAACAGATTTTTCAACCAAAGATTTATGGCCGGTATGTAAAGCCCCCATTGTGGGAACGAGTCCAATTGACAGCCCTGATTTTCTGACTTCTCCCAGTTCGTGATTCAGAGCCTCGATATTCGAAACAACCTTCATTTGAATGTATTTTTATTCAAGTATATTTCAAAATTCATTTTGAAATTCGGTGCAAAAGTACAAAAACTTCTTCGTATAACTGATTAAAATCTATTACAGAACATATTTAAAACACATAAACAGGAGTATATGTTCCTTTTAATGACCAATATAAATCTATAAAAACATAAAAGGAAGCCTAATTTTTAGTAAAGGCAGGGTTAAACTAATTTAAAAACAGTTGCAGGCACACAAACCACCACCGAGTCTATTTCAGAGTAAAATGCTGATTAAATGTAATGTAATAAAAATTAAGACTTTAAAATGCAATATCATTTATATTTTTATCGTTAATGAGATTAACATTATAACTTAAAGACTTGCTTATTTCCGATTTTTTTTATATATCTTTGCAATTCGAAAATAATTTCTTACCAGAATTGGATTAGTAGAGCATGAAAAAAGCAAGTAAAGTACTGTATATTTCGCAAGAAATATTTCCTTATTTACCAGAATCGGAATTAGCAAACATGGGTCGATACCTGCCGCAAGCAGTTCAGGAAAGAGGAAGAGAAACCAGAACTTTTATGCCTAGATTCGGTGCTATTAATGAACGCAGAAACCAATTACATGAAGTTATCCGGCTTTCGGGCATGAACCTGATTATTGATGACACAGATCATCCTCTGATTATCAAAGTTGCATCTATTCAGGCTGCCCGGCTTCAGGTTTACTTCATTGATAACGAAGATTATTTTCGTAGAAAAGAAACCATCGCAGACGAAAGCGGAGTTGAATTTACAGACAACGACGAAAGAAGCATCTTTTTTATCCGCGGAGTAATGGAAACGGTCAAAAAACTGCGCTGGACTCCAGACATCATACATTGTGAAGGTTGGATGACAGCTGTAGCTCCTTTATACATCAAAAAGGCATATAACGATGACCCGTTCTTCAAAAACTCTAAAGTTGTTTACTCTTTGTTCAATGACGAATTTAAAAAGCCATTCAGGGATCTATTTTCAACAACGCTTTTGTTAGAAGGATTTGATCAGGATGAACCGTTTAAATTAAACGACAAAGTGATTGATTATGTTGCTTTATCAAAGTTAGCGGTAGACTTTTCGGATGGCGTAATCCAGTCAAGTCCGGTAGTAAATGAGCAGGTTCTTACTTACACCAAAGAAAAAAACATAAAGCTTTTGCCTTATGTTAATGTTGAGGATTATGCAGATGAGTATGTAAGGTTTTACGATAGTTTATTCGACTAAAAATCTTTTTGTTTGGGTCTTTTATCAGTCAGATATTCATTATTAGTTTTTCATTTTGCATGAAATCTTCTTCAGTTTTTTTTATCATTTTATTGTCTTTATTGACATTCTCCTGTGCAGATGACTTCACCAACATGGGAGTTGAAGTTCAGCCAACATCAGACGCAATTATAGTTGACACAGCCACATTGGCATTAACGTCTGAAAATTATTATCCGAATTTCATGTACTCAAGGCCGGACTCTTTATTGTTAGGCACTTTTGTTGATGAAACATACGGAACAGTCTATGCCGACATCCTGACCCAGGTAGAACCTCCGGTTGATTTCTCATATCCTCCAGGTTCGGTTGCCGATTCAGCCAAAATCATTTTGTATTACTACACATGGTTCGGAAACCAGTACTCTCCCATGGAAGTTAATATCTATGAAATGAATAAGGACACTACATTTTTATATTCTAATGCTTACAAATCTGACATAAATATTTTCGATTATACAGATCTGACTCAAAATCTTAGTCACAGAATTTTCTCGGCTAAAGATGCGACGATCATTCGTGATGACGCAACAACTATAGAATTTCCGTTAAATCAGGACTTTGTTCAACGCTTCTCAGATCAAATGAAAATCCATTATACAGACAATGGCATAGGCAACGAAATAGACAATGGAGTAGATACGCTCGACGTGGCTAAATTCCAAAAAATGTTTAACGGACTGTATATCACTACTGATTTTGGGACTGCGAGCTTGTTATACATACGTGGTGTAGTTTTACGTTATTACTTTCATTATAAATATCTGGCAGAAGGAGATACCGATTCAACCACTGTAAATACATACGTAAACTACCCTGCCAACAAAGAAGTCAGAACAATTAACCGGTTTCAACATCCCGACCGGGAAACTGTAAAACAAAGATTAAATGCGACAGATACCGTAAATTATTTATCATCTCCAACGAATGTCTACACAAAAATTAACATTCCGTTGAAAAAACTGCAGGATTCAATAAATGCCAAAATTGGAGACAAAACTCTTTTACTAAATCGTGCAATTCTCCGAATCGATGCGACAGACATCGACACTGATCCAAGTGACGTAACTCCTATACTTCCAACAAGTATAATATTAATAAAAGGAGACACAACTTCATACAATGACTTCTTTGAGAATCGGGACCTGCCATCTAACACGACGGCAATTTTAGCAAGATATTCAAGCGAAACAAATGACACTACGGATGTTACCAATTATTACTATTCATTCGACTTGGCGCCTTTGCTTACCAATGAATTAAAAAAACATCAGACACTACCGGACACTATGAGTTTTATGGTAGTTCCGGTATCACTGAAATATGATGGAAGCAGCAGTATTATGGAGGTAAAACCGCAAAATCTTATAAAAGCAGTAAAACTCTGCTCGGGTAGCCACCCAACCAAACCCATGAAATTAAATTTGGTATACAGCGGGTTCTAAAAAGGAGACTACATAATTATTTATTATTGAACGTAAATTAAGCATAATTTACGTTCTTTTTTTTGAGGCACCCTTTCTTTATAGTTTGTCTCTATTATTCAAAATCATTATTTAAACTACCTCGACTTGCTATTTAAAGTAATGGTGCTGTTCAATTATTTATATACAAAAAACAGGGCCAAACATTTTCTATCGTTTGACCCTGTTTTTTGTATGTTATCATTCAATGGGCAATATTTATCCACATCGAATAAATAGTTGTTAACCCTATTACAAACTTTTTATTATCTGGGTTTCCAACTCTTTAAAATCGGCATTTCGACTTTCAATCGAACCTTTTTTGTTCAGAAGAAAATAAGTCGGAATAGATTGCAAATTATAATTGCGTACAGCCACACAATCAGGCCCCTTTTCGTCCCGGACACAAACCCAGGGAATGTTTTTTACAGATTCTTCCCAAAGCAGCTTACCTCTGTCAAGAGAAACCTGATAAATTTCAAAACCACGACTGTGATATTTATTGTACAACTCACGCAATTCAAAAATATACTGGACACTTTTATCCATTTCGTAAGCAGAAAAATCAATCAGCACAACCTTACCCTCCAAATCCGAAAGCTTTCGGGTAATTCCATCCTTATCCTTCATTTCGATGTCTATATAACCTTTTCCCTTTTCATCCAGCACTTTCTGCCATTCCTTTTCCGCTTTATTACTCCGTTCTGTCTGAATAGCATCAACTACCAAACTATAAAGGTTCTTTGTTCTGTCATAATCAGGCATAAAAGCATTGTATGCAGTTGCAACAGCAGAGCAATACGGCTTATCCTCAGATGAATATGGAGAAAACATGTATGAATTATTTATTTTCTGATAAATAGCATAATAAGCAACTGTAGACCGGGGATTCTTCAAAATCATTTTACGGGCCATTTCTTTATGTTTTGCCACGTCAACCTCCACATCCGCAATAATTTCATTCCGTTGCTGAGCCCCCATTTCCGGTGTGATTCGGTTTACTTTCGTTTGAATATCCGAAACTGATTTTCGGAGCAGTTGAATATCAGCACTATTTTGAGAACCCGTAACCTTGTAATCTAAAGAAAAAGACTTGGCATCGGCATCGATTCCTATCGTTTCACATGAATCCACTGAAAAATCTATATTGTTTGCTCCCAACCGGAGCCTGTAAAAATCAGGATATTGAGGCCTTACCCCTTTAAAATGATAAATTCCCTCTTTATTCAATTTAGTAGAATCCACAATTTCAGTTTTCAACAAGCCAATATGTTCCAGATACAACATTTGGTCGGCAGCATCTAAAATTACCCCTGAAACTTTAAATTTATCTGTTGAATTACATGCAACTAAAAAAGCTGCAATTATAAATACAATTATATTTTTCTTCATATAAAAAGTTAATTATTTTATCAAATTACAAATGTACATCTATTTCGTGATATGGCAAAAACACAATTTAACAAAAAATAGATTCCTTTTCCAAACTTTTATTTTAGATAAAACAACATCACAAAAAACATATCATTGAATACATAAACGACAGGTGTTATACAATTTTGTTCATAAAGAAACTTATTTTAAATGTGTTCCTGTTTCAATTTTATTCTCCCAATATTATCATTCGATAAAAAAATTGATCGACGTGTCAGTTTTATTTCTTACAAATGATAAATAATTCTAAAAGAGATAATAATTAAAGAAATTTTTCCTTAATAAATATATTATTCATATATTTGCAGCATTTAAAAAACAAATTTAGAATACACAATTTTAAACCGTATAAGAAAATGTCAAAAGTAACAGTAGTAGGTGCCGGAAACGTAGGCGCAACATGTGCGAATGTACTTGCATTCAAAGAAATAGCAGACGAAGTTGTGATGCTGGATGTAAAAGAAGGTGTCTCAGAAGGTAAAGCTCTGGACATGATTCAGACAGCTACACTTTTAGGTTTCGATTCAAAAATCGTAGGTTGTACAAATGATTATGCTCAAACAGCAAATTCAGATGTAGTTGTTATTACTTCAGGAATTCCCCGCAAACCGGGAATGACCCGCGAAGAACTTATCGGAGTTAATGCCGGAATTGTAAAAACTGTTGCCGACAACATCCTGAAATACTCACCAAATGCAATCATCGTAGTGGTAAGTAACCCAATGGACACCATGACTTATCTTGCATTGAAAGCTACCGGTCTTCCTAAAAACAAAGTTATTGGTATGGGTGGTGCTCTCGACAGCTCTCGTTTCAAATGTTATCTGAGTAAAGCTTTGGACGTTAACCCGACTGAAGTTGAAGGTATGGTTATCGGTGGACATGGTGATACTACAATGATTCCTCTGACTCGCTTTGCAAACTATAAAGGACGTGCAGTTGCCGATTTATTAAGCAAGGAAGCTTTGGATAAAGTTGTTGCCGACACTATGGTAGGCGGAGCTACTCTTACAGGTCTTCTCGGAACTTCTGCTTGGTACGCACCAGGTGCAGCAGCTGCATATTTAGTTGAATCCATTATCCACAATCAGAAAAAAATTATTCCTTGCTGCGCATTCCTTGAAGGCGAATATGGTCAGGAAGATATTTGTATCGGGGTTCCCTGTTTAATTGGCAAAAACGGTATTGAAGCTGTTGTTGACTACAAACTCAATGCAGAAGAAGCTGCTTTGTTTGAAAAAAGCGCTGCTGCTGTTCGTAAAACAAATAGCGTTTTGAAAGAAATCAACGTATTGTAAGATATTATTCTGTAACTCACTGATTACAAGTCGCGAATTCATTCGAAATCGCGACTTGTTTCAATTCTGCCTTTTAGTTGCTCTCTGATTTTATTTTGTCCAAAATATACTCTTCTATATTTTATAATCAATTGAAAAATACAGCATTTTTCTAAAAAATGCGAATCTAATACATGTATTTATTATATCTTTGTAGTCATTATAACTCAATTATTAATTCAATATGAATTCAACCTTACATACACACCGTTATTTGCTTCAATACGCTATTAAGCCATCGGTGCAGCGTACAGCTGTAATGGATTACCTATTAAAAAACAGAACACATCCGACCATTGACGAAATTTACACAGCTCTGAGTCCATCAATGCCAACTCTTTCAAAAACAACTGTTTATAATACATTAAATTTATTTCTTGAAAAAGGGGCTGTTCAGGCTTTGGTAATTGATGAAAAAAACGCCCGTTATGACATCGACACATCTGCCCATGCACATTTTATATGCAAAAAATGTGGTAAAGTGTATGATATTTTTGGACTCAAACCAGAAGTATTTGAGCTACCTCAAAATCCCAATTTTACAATTGATTCAGTTGAAATCGCATACAGCGGTACCTGTAATGCCTGTAAAGAAAGTTGATTGATTTTACGTATAAGAAATTCAAGCACATCAACAAGGTGTGCTTTTTTTGTGCATTATTTTTTATACCTTTGGCCAACATAAAAACTCAGTATTCTTTATATTGTCTCCATAAAAAATACCACATGAAAAGACAACTACTGATTTTCTGCACTTTGATAATCGGTCTGACATTATCGGCACAACAAAAAGTAAAAAAAGGATTTGCATTCGGGGCTTTGCCCGCCGTATCTTACGATTCCGACCTTGGTTTCCAATACGGAGGGCTTGTTAACCTGTATCATTACGGAGACGGTTCAATTTATCCTAAATACAATCACTCTCTTTATTTAGAATATTCAAGATATACCAAAGGCACCGGAATAAACCGTATAATGTATGATTCGGAATACCTGATCCCGAAAGTACGTACTACGGTCGATGTTACTTACCTTACCGACCAAATGCTAGACTTCTACGGGTTCAACGGTTATCAGACAATATATGATGCCGACTTAAGCAAATCAACCCGGTATTTTTATAAAAATGAACGAAATATGTTCCGGGCAAAAGCAGATTTTCAGGGAACATTCGGAAAATCAGATTTAGGTTGGGTGGCCGGCTACACTTTTTATGATTTTGCCATGGATACAGTCAATATTGATAAACTTGGTTTTGACCACATATCGGGAGGTTCTCTTTACCAGCGCTATGTAGAAAAAGGCCTTATTCCTGCAAATGAAGCTACAGGCGGAAGCATCAACTATATTAAACTGGGACTAAAATACGATTCGCGTGATCAGCGAGCCTGCCCGATGAAAGGTATCTGGACCGAAGCTGTATTGCAAACGGCACCGGGTTTCATAAACTCCAATCCGCACACAAAATTCGCCTTGATTCATCGTCAGTATTTTACTTTAATGAAAGACATGTCAGTCGCTTATCGCATCGACTATCAGGCAACAGTCGGCAGCGGGCATGTACCTTTTTATGCAGAGCCACTGTTAATAACGAGCTTTCTGACAGCTGCTTCCAACCAGGGAATGGGAGGCAAAAACACAATTCGCGGTGTGCTGCGGAATCGTGTTATTGGAGACGATATCGCATTCGGAAATTTTGAATTCCGTTACAAATTTTTGCGTTTTGAATGGCTGAAACAAAATTTCTATCTCGGAACAAATATATTCTTCGATTCTGGGATCATTCTGAAACCGATAGACATTAGTTCTACCACATCAACTTTAAGCGAAACTGAAAAGGCGGCTTTATATCTGACCGACTACAAAGCGGGCCAGTTCCATTCAGGTGCCGGCATTGGTTTAAAAATAGGCTGGAATGAAAATTTCGTCATTTCCGCTGATTTTGGCAAGACATTCAACAAACAGGACGGAAACACAGGATTCTATATCGGGCTAAACTATCTGTTCTGATAACATGACATTGGCCATTGCATCCCTGTTCATCACAGGATTATACACTTTATTGATTTTACGGTTCAAACAAGGCTGGAAAAAGATTTCGGAATTTCAGCCCGACATTACTACAGATACCGTAAACACCAGAGTCTCGGTTATCATCGCATTCAAAAATGAATCTAAAAATCTACCGACATTATTAGAGACATTCAAAAAACAAACTTACAGAAAATTTGAAGCCATTTTTATTGATGACCATTCAACCGACAACAGTTTTAATCTTATAGAACAAGACTTAGCTCAGAATCCGGGATTTCGACTTTTTAAAGCAACTGGTTCCGGGAAAAAAGCTGCCATTGCTCAAGCTGTGGCTCTTAGCCGGCATGATTTTATTATAACAACAGATGCAGACTGTTCCGCCGGGAGCAGATGGCTGGAAACTATTGCGGCATACTTTGAACAAAATAATCCGGATTTGATAATCGGACCGGTAACTATAAAAAGTAATAATACATTTTTCGGAAAATTGCAACAAATTGAATTTGTCTCTTTAGTTGCAGCAGGAGCAGGAGCAGCAGGAACAGGAATGCCTGTTATGTGTAACGGCGCCAATCTGGCATACAAGAAAAAAGTTTGGTTTGAAAGCAAAAAGGATTTACACGAGCATGAGCTTTCCGGCGACGATATATTTTTACTACACAGTATTAAAAATAGAAAAGGGAAGATTAATTTTTTGAAATCAGCCTATGCATTAGTTTCAACTCAGGCTGCCCCCGATATTAAATCATTTTTCAGGCAAAGAAGTCGTTGGGCAGGGAAATCTCCTTCATATACTGACTTTGAAACAATCGTAACAGCATTAATCGTATTGGGTATTTCATTGGTTCAGCTGTTGCTATTGTGCTGTCTGCCTTTTAAACCGGAATTTTATGGCATTTTATGGTTGGTTATATTTTTTCTGAAATTGGCTATTGACCTTAGTCTTTTAAAACAAACAAATCAACTTTTCAAAATTAAATCAATAACAATTTATAGTTTGCTAATTGCCATAGTTTATCCGTTTTACATTATTGTTGCCGCGACAAAAGGATTTATCGGTTCACGAAAATGGAAATAAACTCATCGATATATATACAGATAATCTCCCGAAAGAGTAGTCTTGTATTGCTTCAGAACATAACCTTTCTCGGCAGCCGGACCTGATTGCGGAAAACCAGAACCAAAACCTACATCGAAAATAGAACCACACTCTTCACACTGCACTTTTCCGATGTCATCCTCAACAGGATATACTTTTATATTTTTATCAGCCTCGTAAGGGCAACACATGTCATAAGCATAATAAATTGAATTGCCACTATCATCTAAATAAGGAGCGGTACAAACAAGAATTCCGCCATAACCAATACGATTATTTACAGGGAACCCATCCATTGTATCAAACAAAAGGTATTCGTTGATTGAATTTTTAAAAATAGGATAATTAGCGGTTAAATTCAAGTTTAAATTCACCTGATAATCCGGTATTTTAGAAACATACTGATCCTCACAGCCTGCAAATAAGACTGCAATTCCAATAATCATATATTCAAGCAGCAGTTTTTTCATAATACAACTATCCCAACTCTCCTATTCGCCACAGTTCATCATCTGTAAAATCAATATTCTTCAATGCATCTAAATTATCCTGCAACTGTTTCACAGAGCTTGTTCCCACAATCACAGAGTTTACCTGTTGCTGATGAAAACACCATGCAAGGGCCATCTGTGCCAATGTCTGGCCACGACCGGCAGCTATTTCATTCAGTTTTTTCAACCGCTCAACGAGTTCAGATGTTATTTGCTCTTTTTTCAGGAAACCGTAACTGTGAGCCGCACGTGAATTTTCAGGAATTCCATTCAGATATTTATCGCTCAACAGTCCCTGAGCTAACGGGGAAAAGGCTATAAATCCTACACCTTCTTCTTTAGCCAAAGGCAAAACTTCATATTCAATATCCCGTGATAAAATACTGTAACGCCCTTGATAAATCAAACAGGGAGTACCATTTTTACGCAAAATACGATAAGCTTCACGCGCCTTATCCTCAGGATATTTCGATATTCCCACATATAAAGCTTTTCCCTGCTTTACCATATCCGACAAAGCGCCCATAGTTTCTTCAACCGGAGTTTCCGGATCATATCTGTGGGAATAAAAAATGTCCACATAATCCAGCTTCATACGTTTAAGGCTCTGATCCAGACTGGCCATCAGATATTTTCGCGAACCTCCGTTTCCATAAGGGCCCTGCCACATATCGTGTCCGGCTTTGGAACTGATAACCAATTCATCCCGATAAGACGAAAAATGCTCTTTCAACATCTTACCAAAATTTTTTTCTGCGCTACCGTAAGGAGCTCCGTAATTATTGGCCAAATCAAAATGCGTTATGCCATGATCGAAAGCATACTTCAACATTTTAAGCGCTTCATTTTTGTCATCAACATCGCCGAAGTTATGCCAGAGTCCCAATGAAATTTGGGGCAACTGCAAACCGCTTTTACCACAAAAATTATAGCCTACAGTATTTGTATATCTATCAGGATTTGCTTCGTATTTATCTTTGTCTGACATTATTCAAAATAAATTAGAATTCTACTTTAGGAGCTTTTTCCGAACCTTTTTCTGCTTCAAAATACGGTTTCTTTTCAAGTCCGGCCATAGAGGCTACGATATTGGATGGGAACCTTCTGGTAGAAGCATTAAAAGCTTTTGCCATATCATTAAACCTTGTACGTTCGGTCGATATACGGTTTTCAGTTCCTTCTAACTGAGCCTGAAGTTCTTTAAAATTTTCATTGGCTTTCAAATCCGGATAGTTCTCGGTAATCATCAACAAACGTCCCAATGCAGAACTCAATTCTCCCTGAGCAGCCTGATATTGTTGCAATTTTTCAGGAGTCAGCTTATCAGCATCAACCGTTACCTGTGTGGCTTTGGCACGTGCAGCAACCACTCCTTCAAGCGTTTCGCTTTCGTGCGTAGCATAGCCTTTGACGGTTGCTACTAAATTTGGAATCAAATCGGCACGACGCTGATACTGATTTTCAACGTTCGCCCACTGTGCATTTACAGCTTCTTCTGCCGAAACCAAACCGTTATATTTTGAAACACCCCAGGCAACAATAAGAATAAGTACACCTGCTACAGATAATAAAACAATCGAACTTTTATTCATATTAGAAATGATTTTTAGATTTTATATTGATTTTAATTGCGAGAGATGACAGAACCAAGATATTAGATGTGAGATACAAGACTCTAAATATATCTCTTAAAAGATTCAACCTTATATATAACGCATTTACCAGCCACTTGTTGCGCCACCGCCACCGGACATTCCTCCGCCAAAGCTTCCGCCCCCAAAACCGCCTCCTCCACCAAAGCCTCCACGCCCACTGCTAAAGATACTTCCGGCTACTGCACCTCCGAGAAATGCACCGGTATTATCACGCCGTAAACGAGGGATATTATCATTGTGATGTTCTTCGTATCCACAAAATTTACAATGATAAGTGGTTCGCTCGGTTCCGGCGCTTATATAAGTCGGCGCAACAATAGTCCGTTTATCTTTCAGAGCAAATGCTTTCGTTCCACACCGGGGACATTCGCTGTACGGACTCGGTTTATCGAGCGTATAAATTGCTTCGTTTTTACAGGAATCGCACACAAAGACATCATAATCCACGGCATGAAGCTGTTCTTCAAACTGCTGCGACATTTTCAGATAAGCATCTTCCTTTTTTTCGCTCAAAATATGCATTTTTCCACCACATTCACTGCAAATGACGGGAGCACGACGAATTTTACGCATCATAAGTTTAGCATACAGGTTAGCCGGAATTGTTGTCAGGGGAAGAGGTAAAGCTAATAAATACCAATAATAAGGCAACTTCAAAAGCATCAAAGCCACAAATGCCAAAACAGGGAAAATACCGGCCATCAGAACAAGAACTCCGTTTTTCTGACTTTTCAAAGCCTTATAACGGGCAATATTATGAGGTAATGCCGTATTATTTTTTACTTTCTGAACTAAATTTACAATCCAAACAATTGAAAATAATATCAGAAATAGATAAACTCCGAAAACATAAGGCAAAATTTGGCTCCATTCGACAGGTTCTTTTTTATTATCAAACTTTTCAGTTTTCACCTGTTCTATGATGGCATCAGCGCCGGCTAAAAGTCCGGCATCGTAGTTACCATCCTTAAAATAAGGAATCATATATTTACCCTGAATTCTATTGGCAATGGCATCCGGCATTACTCCTTCCATACCATAACCTGTTTCAAAAGTAATTTTACGCTGATCCATTACAAAAAGCACCAGCAATCCGTTATTACTTTTAGCCTTTCCGAGTCCCCATTTTTTGAGCAAATTGGTTGCAAAAATTTTGATATTCTCGAAGCCAATTGAATTTACGACAACAAAAACCACCTCCGAACCATTTTCGCGTTCAAGCATCGAAAGTTTATTATCAAGTTCAGAAACGGTTTCTCCCTTAAGAATACCGTCGGGATTGGCAACAAAAGCTGCCGCATTTACATCCCGTGGATTGGGAAGTGACTCCACAGTATATTCTTTTCCATAAACATTTATACTGAGAACGGTCAGTAACAAAACGATGATTTTTTTCATATACTGTAGCTTTAAAATTGGAAAAATGAAAATTGCATTTCAGGTCATTATTGATGTAACTGGTCGTCGGAATCAATCAATGTAACATCAAAAATCAATGTAGAATAAGGAGGAATATTATCTCTCGAACCATCTTCTCCATATCCCAAATCATAAGGAATATAAAATATATAACGACCACCTACCTGCATTTTAGGAATTCCTTCAATCCATCCAGCAATCCTAGAAGCAAGATTAGTATCAATTGAGTCGCTGTCAAATTCATTCCCGTTAATAAGAGTTCCGGTGTACTTAACCACAATATTACTCGAAGAAGTTGGATGACGCATATATCCCTGATGAATAACCTTATAGCACAGTCCACTTTCAGTGTGCTGGAATAATGTATCGGTTGAATGTTTAGCCAGCCAGCTTTCATTCATTAATTTCCAGTCGGCAAATTCATCTTCGGTACAGGCTGAGACCGAAATAATTACAATCAAAAGAACAACAGGGAATAATAGTTTGCGTATCATGCTATAATTTTATTTATCAATATTTTTATTTCTTTTTCTATAAAGTTGTGAAAATGATTTTGCCGAAAATTCGGGCATTAATCGACCCGGCCCCCAGCCAAATTTATTAAAAGGTCGTGAAGCAAAGGTCTTCAATTGTCCGGAAACGACATCAAAACCAATCCTTTTGGAAGCCATCTTTTCAAATCCCTTCATCATAGCTTTTTCGTATCCGGGTCTCAGATGTTGCTCAACCGTTTTCCTTCTATTGGCCAATAAAATATCGGTCAACGGAATTTTCACAGGACAAACTTCCACACATTTTCCACATAAAGTTGATGCAAAACTTAAATGCGAAAAATCTTTAAACCCACGTAGAAATGGTGTCAGCACCGAACCAATAGGACCACTGTAAGTGGTATCATAAGTGTAACCTCCTATCGTTTTATACACCGGACAAGCGTTCAAACACGCTCCACAACGAATACACGCCAACGATTCCCGGGCTTCGGCATCGGCATAAACATCCGTGCGACCATTATCCAACAAAATAACATACATCTTCTCCGGCCCATCAACTTCATTATCTTTTCTTGGCCCGGTAAAAATCGTATTATATGCCGTCATTTGCTGTCCTGTGCCATGCGCAGCCAACAAAGGATAAAACAAACCCAACTGTTGCATTTCCGGAATAATTTTTTCAATACCGGCAATAACAATATGTACTTTTGGAAAAGCCGTTGTCATCAGCCCATTTCCCTCATTTTCGGTCACCGAAATTCCACCAACATCAGCTATCAGGAAATTGGCTCCGGTAATCCCTATTTGAGCCGTCGTATATTTTTTCCTCAACACTTGTCGAACATATTCTGTCAATTCTTCCGGTGTACTTTCGAGTGGCGTCTCAAATTTTTCGTTGAAAAGTTTTGCAATATCACCTTTTGATTTATGCATGGCCGGTGTCACAATATGATAAGGCCGCTCTCCCGCTACCTGTACAATAAATTCACCCAAGTCAGTTTCCACCGATTCACAGCCCAACTTCTCCGCTGTATGGTTCAGCTCAATTTCCTCTGTAGTCATCGATTTGCTTTTTACAAGCAACCGGGCATTATTTTCTTTAATGATCTGTTCAATATAAGCAGTCGCCTCCGCTGTATTTTTTGCCCACAAAACTTCGGCCCCGTTCTTCGTAATATTTTTTTCAAACTGCAAGAGATATTGTCCCCAGTTTCGCAAAACATCACGTTTGATCGCCCCAGCTGTTTCTTTGGCTTTTTCAACATCGTTGTATCGGGCCATTCCTTTGGCTACGGCAGTATCATAACGAGAGATATTGAATTGAATCGTCTTTCGGTGACGTTCATCAAAAGCAATATCTTCTGCTGCCTTCTTAAATTTTTGCCCGGTACTACCCATATCAGCTCTTAACTACAAAAGTAAAACTACCCACAAGATTACCATCGATAAAAAAATCAGCCCTGTAATCCCCTTTCTGAATTATCTCTTCTACTTTCCAGTAAATTATATCTTTGAGTTCTTCTCCTTTATAATCAATATCTTTTTTAGCAGAATAAGCAATTTTTTTATTTTCAAAAGGAAATACATTCGAATCACTTTTAGTCAACACCTCACCATCCGGACGTGTAAGTCTGAGATAAACAGTTTTGGCTCCTGGTTCGGCAGTTATATTTTTAGACACCGTATAATCAAACTCAAGCGTTGCAACTTGTGAAAACCAAGTCGTTTTGCGGTTGTGTTTATTCAACTTGACCATATTAAAATTGGTCACCTCCAACTTTGCAGCCCGCGTAACTACTTCATTCAAATTTTCTTTTTCTTTCGAAAGTTGTTCCACTGTTTGGGTTGCTTCCCGATATTTACGTTTCACTTCAACATTTTCAGTTCTCAACACTTTATTTTCAGCATTCAACGAATCAATCTGATTTACATAGTGTATCATAACCGAACGAACTGTTGCCAATTCCTTTTTCAGCTCTACAATTCTGCGTGCATTTGTTGCCTTGGTTATGCGCAGTTCTTCCAACAACTGTTGCACTTTTACCTTTTGATCTTCCAGTAATTTAAACAAAGAATCATTTCTGATTGTACCGGAAGTATATCCGTCAAACTCAGTTGCCAAATCCTGATATTCATGTTCAACCTGTTCTTTCTCAAAAGTCATCATTTCGGCAACAGCCTGTAAATCTTTCTCTTTTTGATTTGCCTTATTTACAAAATAAATAACAGCTATAATCAAGGCCACAATAACAACAATGAACACAGAAAGTATGGTTATTTGATTTTTTTTCATACAAAAAACATGGAAATAATGTTGTTTATAATCGTGGAATAACTTTTTCGAGCCGGATACCTCGTGAACCTTTTATCAGCACATAACTATCTGTTACCGATTCAAGAACTGTCGTATCACTCAAAAGTTCATCCACATTTTCGTAAGTTGTAAAACTGTTTGCTGTTGCAGCAAATTGTTTGCCAACCAGCATTACTTTGTCAAACCGGAACGACTCCAAAAGCCGGATAATATTTTGATGTTCGGTTTCCGACTGCTCTCCAAGTTCTAACATATCGCCAAGAATCAACACTTTGTTATCGACCTGCATTTGACCGAAATTTTTCACAGCGGCAGCCATACTTGTCGGATTGGCATTATAAGCGTCAACAACAAGCTTGTTTCTGTCTGTCACGGTCAGTTGAGAACGATTATTCTGAGGCGTATATTTTTCCAGACCTTCTTTAATCTGTTTGTTATTCACTCCAAAAAAATGTCCGATAGTAACTGCGGCCAGTACATTTTCAGCATTATACGTTCCGATCAGCTTCGTCTCAACTTCAAACTGCTCATCTTCCTGACAGCTCAGTTTCAAGAAAGGAGAACAATCAACAATTTCTCCGGTTACATAAACAGGCTCATCCTTTGGGCAAACACTGTAAGTATGTACCCGTTCTCCGGCAACGAAACCGGATTTTTTAGCCATCTCCACTAAATGTTGATTCCCCCTGTTCAGAAAAATATCTTTTCCTTGACTATAAATATAATCATACAATTCGGCTTTTGTTTTTTTCACACCTTCAAAAGAGCCGAAACCTTCCAAATGGGCTTTTCCTACATTGGTTATAATTCCGTAATCGGGACAGGCAATTTCCACAAGCGCTTTAATTTCGCCCGGATGATTCGCCCCCATTTCAATCACAGCCATTTCATGCCCGGGAGTCAACTTCAACAAAGTCAGCGGCACCCCGATATGATTATTCAGGTTTCCCTGTGTATATAAAACATTATATTTTTCAGAAAGCACAGCTGCAATCAACTCCTTGGTCGTTGTTTTACCATTGGTACCGGTAATCCCAACAATGGTTGTTCCCAATTGCAAACGATGATAGCGTGCTAAAGCCTGGAGTGTCTCAAGTACATTTTCTACTACTATATATCGTTCATCAACAGCAAATTCCGGATCATCAACTACAGCATACGCACAACCGGCCGATAAAGCTGCACCTGCAAAAGCATTTGCATTAAAGTTATCCCCTTTTAACGCAAAAAACAAAGATCCCTTCGGACAGTTTCTGCTATCGGTACATATTACCGGATATTTTTTAAAAAGCTCGTAAAGCTCCATATTCTTCGATCACACAGTTTTATAATAATTTGCAAAAATAACGATTAAAACAAGATAAAAAGTTATACGACTTATAATAATCACAAAAAAAGCTAAACCCCTTCCCACGGATTTAGCTTTCCTCCTTATGATTTTTATATTTTATTCAAAACTGATATACTAAAGAAACATACCAGCCACTTTGATGCATCAACTTACTTGTATCAATTATATTTATACTGTTTATACCAAAATCGTAACCTCCCCGCAATTGATAATTTTTCCACTGAATACCCCCACCGGCACCTATTTGAAGATTAATACGACGAATCAAAGCACTCTTATATAAATCTTCAGTCTCAGTCATAGTTCCGGATTCATAAGTTTCGCCAGTCAACGGGTCTTTTACTATGTCCAGATTGTTGCCAGACAAAGACACAAATGTTTTTCGTGGCTGAGCAATCCCTATATTAATATTAGGCCCTGCAAAGCCAAAAACACGGAAATCTTTCCAAAATCTAAAACTATAAGCCAATCGAATCGGAATATCTATGGAATGGTTATAAGTTTTATACACAATAGAATCTTGATCATCGGCATCTTCGTCACCCAGAGCATACTTCTGAACTTTATTCAAATAAACCACATCATACAAAACACCTGTAAGCAGGCTAAAGTTATTCTTTAATTCAAATTCCGCATTTACCCCAAGCTTTACCCCGTTGAAGTAATTTGTACTGAAATATTTACCGGACTGTTTCGGACTTATGAAGCCGGCCTCGATACTATATTTCTGAGCCGACAACATTCCTACAGACAGCGCAGACAGAAAAAACAAAAGTTTTATGAACTTCATTTAATTGTTATTTATAAATACAAGTTGCAAAGATAGTTTTTTTACCATGATATTTTTTTGATTTATACGCCATAATGTCTGAAAAATCGTGAAACAAACCTTTAATTAATATATTTTATCGTTTATTCTAAATTATATAAATATTCTTCAATCTTCTTAAAATGCATTGAAATTCCGTTCAGATTGAAAAATAAATTTTCATTTCAAACAGATTTTTCATATATTGTTCAAAATCAATTATTTAACAACTATTTCAAACATACAAATGTAAAAGTATAAAATTATGGAAATTCAAAGTTTTTTTCAATCAGAGATATTCAGACACGTAATAGCTACTTCTTCATTTATAGTAACACTACTATTGCTATTTTTCATAGACAAAAAAATATTTCAAATACTCAAGAAAAGAGCAGCCCAATCACCCGGTATTTTAGACGATTTTGTTGTAAATCTATTTAAAATTCCGGCTTTAGTCTTCGGCTATTGGATTACGTCTAAATTATTTACTCATTTTTTCTTCAATGATTTAACCATCACAAGTTATCTCAATCACCTTAACGCCTTAATTCTTGTTTTCGTAATAGCGTGGTTAGCAATGCAAGTCGTAAAAGCTATAACTTATTATATGCAGAGCAAGCTCGACATCAAAGTCACAAACAACCTGAATGCCCGCAAAAGCCTTACACAAATCAATGTTTTTAAAGCCATTGCAAATGCAATCATCATCACAATAGCCATTGCTTCGGCACTTATGACTTTCGAGCAGGCACGTTCTATCGGGTTAAGCCTGCTAACTTCGGCCGGTATTGCCGGAATCATCGTCGGCTTGGCGGCACAGAAAAGTATTGGTATGATTCTGGCTGGAATCCAGCTGGCCATTACTCAGCCTATACGACTCGACGATGTCGTAATTGTTGAAGGAGAATGGGGACGCATTGAAGAAATTACCCTGACTTACGTAGTAGTAAAAATATGGGACGAACGCCGTTTGGTATTGCCGGTCACGTGGTTTCTTGAAAAACCTTTTCAAAACTGGACACGTACAAGTGCCGACATACTCGGAACTATCTTTATGTATGTTGATTATGCCTTCCCCGTGGATAAATTACGCGAAAAATTAGCTGCATTAGTAAAAGACAATCCGAATTGGGACAAACGGGTTGCAAACATACAGGTAACAGATCAGACCAACCGCCACAAAGAACTACGTATATTGGTAAGCAGTGCAGATTCCTCCAAAAACTGGGATTTACGGGTTGATCTTCGCGAAAAACTAACTGATTATATCCAGCAGGAGTTTCCGGAAAGTTTTGCAAAAATCAGAATATCGGAAAACAAAAAATAAAATAATATGTAGCAAAAAACCACTGTATTTTTTATTTACAGTGGTTTTTAATTAGAATCTTGTGACCCCGTTGGGATTCTAACCCAAGACCTTCAGAACCGGAATCTGACGTTCTATACAACTGAACTACGGAGCCATTGTTTTTTGCGGTTGCAAAGATAAGCAATTTTCCGCAGTCCGCAACAAAAATTAATCCCGGCGTCCGAGATATATCATAATATAATAAACCAAAGTTGCCAAAGAGCCTAATGCTGCAACAACATAAGTATAAGCCGCTGTTTTCAGGGCATCTTTAGCCGGTTCTGCTGTTTCGTAATTGGTAATGCCCGCATTACTCAACCAGACCAAAGCTCGCTGACTGGCATTAATTTCCACCGGTAAGGTAATAAAACTGAAAACAGTAGTTGTTGCAAATAGAATTATACCAGCCAATAGTAACTGAGGAAACGAGTTAACGAATATAATTCCGGCTAACAATATCCACTGAACCCAATTCGACGCGAAACTAACCACAGGTACTAAACTCGAACGGAGAGTCAACGGAGCATAAGCAGTTGCATGTTGCACTGCATGTCCGCACTCATGTGCAGCAACAGCAGCCGCAGCAACTGAACATGAAGCGTACACATTTTCGCTTAAATTTACTGTTTTAGTTGCAGGATTATAATGATCTGTCAAATGTCCATTGGTCGAAGTCACCTGCACATCGTAAATTCCGTTATCGTGTAACATTTTTTCGGCAACCTGCTTTCCGGTCAGGCCATAGGCAATCGGAATTTTAGAATATTTTTTAAATTTATTCTGAAGGCTTGCAGAAATAGCCCAACTGATAAGGGCAAACACACCAAAAATTATATAACCAATAAGCATATTTTTTCTTTTTAAAAATTACCTGAATTTTTCGTCAAATATCCTGCCAGACGACAAGTTGTCAGCATCAATGAATTTATTTCAGTATCAGGATATAAAAAAACAAAACCGTTGTGCATAAAACACAACGGTTCAAAATTTTGTTCAACACAAATATAACTGTATTAAAATAAAATCAATCGTTATACCGAATGATTGTTTGTGCCCTGTCCGGCCCTACCGATACAATTTTGATAGGAACTTCGAGTTGCTCTTCGAGAAAAGTCAGATAGGCATTGAATTCTTCAGGGAATTCATCTTCCGATTGCATTTTTGTCATATTAGTCTTCCAACCGGGCAATTCAACATAAACAGGTTCAGCGCCTTCATTCAAATCAAAAGGAAACTGATTCGTTTCTATGCCATCTACTTTATATGCCACACAGGCCTTAATCGTATCAAAAGCATCCATAACGTCGCTTTTCATCATGATCAGTTTGGAAACACCATTAATCATAACTGCATATTTCAGAGCTACTAAATCAATCCAGCCACAACGTCTCGGACGCCCTGTTACCGCTCCAAATTCGGAACCAATTTTGCGCATTAATTCTCCAGTTTCATCAAAAAGCTCTGTCGGGAACGGTCCTGCTCCGACACGGGTACAATACGCTTTGAAAATGCCATAAACCTCACCGATATTGCGGGGAGCAACGCCTAAACCGGTACATGCTCCTGCACAAACCGTGTTCGAGGAAGTCACAAACGGATACGATCCAAAATCAATATCCAGCATAGTGCCCTGAGCTCCCTCAGCCAAAACTTTTTTGCCTGACTTCAACGCATTGTTTATATAATGTTCGCTATCTATAAATTCAAAACGTTTCATGCATTCAACACCTTCAAACCAGGCTTTTTCAAGTTCAGTCAGGTCATATTCGAAATCATACTGTTTCAGAATTTCTTTGTGGCGGGCAATAGCTTTACTGTATTTTTCTTCAAAGTTATGAAGTATATCTCCGACCCGTAAACCATTACGACTTATCTTATCGGTATAAGTCGGGCCGATCCCTTTGCCCGTTGTTCCAATTTTTCCTTCTCCTTTTGCAGATTCGTAAGCAGCATCAAGCAAACGGTGTGTAGGCAAAATAAGGTGAGCTTTCTTTGAAATTTTCAACCTTTCGGTCAACGGATGGCCTGACACTTCGAGAGCATCAATTTCTCCCTTAAACAAAGCCGGGTCAAGAACAACACCATTACCGATCACATTAATTTTTCCTCCCTGAAAAATTCCCGACGGAATTGAACGTAAAACGAACTTATTTCCTTCAAATTCGAGTGTATGACCGGCATTCGGGCCTCCTTGAAAACGGGTTACAACATCATAACCGGGGGTCAGAACATCGACCACCTTACCTTTACCTTCGTCGCCCCATTGAAGGCCCAATAAAACATCTACTTTCATCTGTTTAAATTTTAAAAACCAGGAGAATTCCGATGATTTCCGGAATCAAGACACAAAATGTTTTTAATCGCATCTTTGTGTGTGAACTTATTTCTCACAAGTATTTTATCTGTAAATAATTATTTTTTTAATCCATCACAAAAACAGGTTTAACTTTGCTCTGGATGTCGTATGTATTTTTTATATAGAAAACAGTGTAATTACTTATTTTTTTTACTATTCATCTCTTTCCTGCATTTACTGCATATTCCATACAAATAAAGAGAATAATGAGTAGTTTCAAAACTTGCAAATTTTTTAGCCTGTAAAGTCCTGCGTATTTTCATGTCCGAGAATTCCTTAACACTTCCACATTTTGAACATACTAAGTGATGATGAAATCCCGTCCCGAATGTTTTCTCAAATTGAGCCGTCTGACCCACAAAAGGATGTTTTAGTATCAGACTGCAATCCAGTAAAAGATCAAGCGTATTGTAAATTGTAGCCAAACTTACGCGGTAATCTTCCTGCATCATATTATACAACATTTCGGCATCGAAATGGCCCCGATGAGTATAAATATGTTCAAGTATAGCAAATCGTTCAGGAGTCTTTCTATGTTTTTTTTTAGTCAGATAATCTGAAAAAATCTCTTTAACTTCCTCTAACGAGTTATCTTCTTTCATCCGGGAAACAATTTTAGCACTATGGGCAAAATCAGCCTGTTGGCTTACAAAAGTACAATTTTTTATGTTACGTTATTTATAAATCACTCAAAAATAAAATCTCATTTTTCACCTCTTCCAGCACATATCGCTCTGCAATCGTATTTCCGGTCAACCGGTTATCCAGGGCCAGTTCAACATAGTCCCTGATACCCGGGTCTCTTCTGCAAAAACGGCCCAGACACAAAGCAGCAGTTTTATATATATTTACCTCCGGGTTTGACGCATTCATAACAGCAGCATCTACAATTTTCATCAACTCTTCTGTATTAAAATCAGTATAAACACGAACGGCGAGCATAAAACAGGTCATTATCACCCATTTCTCCTCGGAGTTCATACAATCCAAAACCAAATCTTTGGCAAAACTTAGTTTACGAAGCAAATTCATGGTCGACTGCTCTACAAGTTCGGAATTATCCATTTCTAAAATCAGGAGCTTCGCATCTTTCTGAGTCATCTCTCCGGCAGGCTGCAACAAAGTGGACAGAATCATAGCCTCACGAATTCCCGACATCCAAAGTCTTTTAGCAAGATCCGTATCTGGGCTATATTCTGCTGCAATTTCACGCAAGCGTACCACAGAAACGCCAAAATTTTGTTTGTATCGAATTCCGCTTTCTTTCATCTGATCAGCCACAACACCGTTCATCGAAAGCTTTATTTTTTGCTTAATTTCAACAATTTCATTATCAAGTTTTTCATTTGAAAGATAAAATCTCATCGGCGCATCATTTTAATAAATTGATATTTAGCAGTTTAAAAAAAGAGTTCGTTTTTCACAGAAAAGTATTGCACAAATTCAATAGCTGTATTATCTTTGCAACCGCAAAACACGGTGGATGTAGCTCAGTTGGTTAGAGCGTCGGATTGTGGTTCCGAAGGTCGCGGGTTCGAGCCCCGTCTTCCACCCCGAAAAGGAAGAGTAAATACTCTTCCTTTTTTGTTATAACTCACCAGACGGACTATTGTATCCAATTTTTTCGTAATTATTTTTACCATAACCGCGTTGCAAGAGAACCAATTATCTATTCAATTTGTTTCCACCACAAAGCAATTCATTATAAAGGTATAAGTTCTATTAAAATCAATTAAGAAGTAAAATCAGCTTTAATTTGTTCTGTTTGTCACAAACATGGTTCTTTTTAAGACAAATATAAAGCAATTAATCGGATTAATAAATGAAAGAATCGGGGAAAAATATTACTTTTGCAGTTCAAAACTTTATCCAATTAATATACAACGAATAAGAAATGAAAGTATTAAAATTCGGTGGAACATCTGTAGGTTCAGCAGCACGCATGAAAGATGTTGCTAAACTTATTTGCGATGGAGAACAAAAAATTGTTGTTCTTTCAGCCATGTCCGGCACAACCAACAGCCTTGTTGAAATTTCGGACTACTTTTACAAAAACAATCCTTCCGGAGCATTAGAAAAAATCAACACACTCGAGCAAAAGTATATTGATGTAATAGAAGAATTGTATTCGACTGCCGAATATAAAACCGAAGCAAAAAAAATTATAAAATCTCATTTTGAGTACCTGCGTTCATTCTCGAAAGCGGTATTTACATTATTCGAAGAAAAAGCTATTTTGTCTCAGGGCGAATTACTTTCAACCAATATATTTCAACTTTATCTGAAGGAAACCGGAGAAAACAGTACTCTGTTGCCTGCTCTTGAATATATGAGGATTGACAAAAACTCGGAACCTGACACTGCTTATATTGCTGAAAATTTAGAAAAACAGCTGCAATTGCAACCAGGCAAAACTCTTTATATCACTCAGGGATATATATGCCGTAACTTTTATGGAGAAATAGATAACCTTCAACGCGGAGGCAGCGACTATACAGCATCTTTAATCGGTGCTGCCATTAAAGCCGAAGAAATACAAATATGGACGGATATTGACGGAATGCACAATAACGATCCTCGTTTTGTTGAAGGAACGCAACCTGTTCCTTATTTGCATTTCGAAGAAGCTGCTGAATTGGCATATTTCGGAGCAAAAATTTTGCATCCTACTTGTATCCTGCCGGCAAAATTAAACAATATTCCGGTTCGCCTGCTGAATACAATGGAACCCAAAGCACATGGTACATTGATTTCCATGCAAAGCAAAAAAGGTACGATTCAGGCGGTAGCTGCAAAAGATAATATTACGGCTATCAAAATCAAATCGGGCCGTATGTTACTGGCTTACGGTTTTCTGCGCAAAGTATTCGAAATTTTCGAAACATATCAAACATCTATTGATATGATTACCACCTCGGAAGTCGGTGTTTCTGTCACCGTAGACAACACTAAGCGTATAGATGAAATTGTAAACAGCCTGAAGAAACTCGGGACAGTAACAGTGGACACTGACATGGTGATTATCTGCGTAGTTGGAGATCTTCCAAGTGAAAACGTAGGTTATCAGGCAAAAGCAGTGGCTGCCTTGAAAGATATTCCGGTGCGAATGATTTCTTACGGAGGAAGCAATTACAATATTTCGTTCCTGATTAAAGCTACAGATAAGCAACGAGCCCTGAAAGCTTTAAGCCATGGACTTTTTGAATAATTCTTATAATATTTTCAAAACCGGCTTCAATCAACTTGAGTCGGTTTTTTATTAAACTTCAATTTATGATCAAAGCGAATTACCCTGTAAATAAACTCAAAGAGATACAAACCCCGTTTTATTACTATGATCTGGACGTACTGCGTTCGACGCTTCAAGAAATAAACGAGCAAACGGCAAACCTGAATTTTCAGGTTCATTATGCCATGAAAGCCAATGTAAACCCTAGCGTTTTAAAAACTATCATGGAAGCCGGACTTGGAGCTGACTGTGTAAGCGGAGGTGAAGTTCAGGCCGCTATTGATGCAGGGATACCTGCGTCTAAAGTTGTTTTTGCCGGAGTCGGGAAAGCCGACTGGGAAATCAATCTTGGATTGGACAATGACATTTTTTGTTTTAATGTTGAATCAATTCCGGAACTGGAAGTTATCAATGAACTGGCTGGTGCAAAAAACAAAAAGGCAAGCGTGGCTTTGCGTATTAACCCGAATGTAAGTGCACATACCCATCATTATATCACTACCGGTCTGAACGAAAATAAATTCGGGATCAACATGAGTGAACTTGACAAAGTAACTGACCTGATAAAAACATTACCCAACATTCACCTTGTCGGGATTCATTTTCATATCGGATCGCAAATTACCGACATGTCTTCATTTCAGGCATTATGTGTAAGAATTAATGAACTTCAGGAATATTTTGAAAATCGCGGGATTAAACTTAAACATATCAATGTCGGAGGCGGATTAGGCATCAATTACGAACATCCGAATCATTTTCCGATACCTGATTTCGAAAGCTATTTCAAAGTTTTCAGTCATCATCTCTCTTTGCATGACGATCAAACCCTTCATTTCGAATTAGGACGCTCGGTAGTGGCACAATGCGGCAGCCTTATTTCAAAAGTTCTTTACGTAAAGGAAGGAACTTCGAAAAAGTTTGCCATTCTTGATGCAGGCTTCACCGAATTAATCCGTCCTGCTCTTTATCAGGCATACCATCGGATCGAAAATCTGAGTTCGGATCTTCCTGAGGAAAAATATGATGTTGTAGGACCTATTTGCGAATCATCGGATACTTTTGCCAAGGACTATTCCATGAATGGGACGAAACGCGGTGACATAATAGCCCTACGTTCTGCCGGCGCCTATGGAGAAATCATGGCATCGCAATATAATCTACGCAAATTACCAAAAGCATATACTTCTGACGAATTAAAGTAATCAATGGATTTTATATAATGAAATTCTGTCTTCAATAAGGAGACAGGATTTTTATTGAGACCGTCCTGACTTTTTCAGAACCGTTTTTCGGTGAGCACCTTTAATCCTTCCGCAACTATTTTAATTCGAATTTCTTTTCCTTCCACATAAGGCTCTCCATCGTAATGAAAAGGGCCTATCTCGTCCCGGTACAAAGTAATTTCATTTGAACGAAGTGTTGTCATAAACAAATCTTTATCAATAGTTTTAGTAAAAAGTTGTAATGCGAGAGAAGGTATTGCAATAACCGGAAAATTACTCATAATGGAAATATCAAGCATTCCGTCCTGCACACTGGCCTGGGGTGCAATATAGGCGTTATTTCCCCATTGGGAAGCATTGGCAAAAGTTATTACAAAAGCTTTTGTTTTAAAATCGATCTCTTTTCCTTTAATATGGTAGTTTTGCGACTTATAATTAAAATAGCCAGTAATCATTTTTTCGATATACGAAACGATACCACGTCTCTGTCCTTTGGCAAACTCCATGCTTACATAAGCATCAAAGCCAGTCCCACAAGTGCAAAAGAACGGTTGTTTATTTACAACTCCATAATCAATAAAAATAGATTCACTCCTGTTTATTTGTTCTAATGCCTTGCGTTGGTTCATAGAAATCCCCAAATGCCGGGCAAGTCCGTTGCCAGACCCGATAGGAAGAATCCCCAAAGAAACCGGAGTATGAATCAACTCCCGTGCAATTTCATTCACGGTACCATCTCCTCCGACTGCAACCACAGCATGGAATTCCCGTTCGACATAACTCCTGGCAAGCTTGCTACCGTGTCCTCTGTATTCTGTAAAAGCCACCTCAACATCAAAATGATTCCGGTCCATCACCTCCCTGATAAGATTTGGCAATGATTCTTTTTTGACTGTTCCGGAAATCGGATTGATGATAAAGGCAATTTTCTTCATGTAACAATGTGTTTCTGAGAGGGTGCGAAAATACAATTTTTTATTGGATTAAATGAAGCCCTTTTCGGAACATTTATAATTTAAATCGAGTCTTGACAACTCTTCGACCACTTTCGTCATCTCGCTTTTTTTCTAATAGGATACGTTTTCCGGTCATCTCTGTCAATCGGAAACGCACATAAAATATTCATTTAATTCACTGTAAAAAAAGAGCATTAATTCTTTTATTCTAAACAAAGACAGTCTGATTCAATTATTTTTCGGCGTCACTATTATGGATATTACAGAGCTAAACAAAATGTTTTTCAGTACAAATTCTTTTGTGTACTTTTGCAGCCGAATTGAGAAAGCTTTGCAACTCATGACAAAATTTGATTTATACACTTCCAAATTTCATGAAGTCATCAGGGCAAATCGGCAGTTACATATCCATCGTAGCTGCTTTTTTATTTGTAAAGATATAAACCTTGCAACTATTCCATAAAAGACGGTAAAAATTCAAAGCGTAATCACCATTTATTGCTATTGAGACTAAACAAAACACACTATAAATTTGTAAATAGTTATTCAGACTATTTATTATACATCTCTACAATTCATAAATATGGATAAATTTAAATCTGGGAAATGGCTGAACAGCATTGCTGTTCGTGACTTTGTTACCCAAAACATCTCTCCTTACGACGGAGACGAAACTTTTTTATGCCCACCCACTGAAAAGACTCAGAAACTCTGGCAAATATGCCTCAATGCCATCAAGGAAGAGCGCGCAAACAACGGAGTAAGAGAAATTGATAACGAAATTGTTTCTACCATAACTTCACACAAGGCCGGATATATCGACCGGGAAAACGAACTGATTGTCGGACTGCAAACAGACAAGCTGCTCAAAAGGGCCATGAAACCTTATGGCGGCATTTCGGTGGTTGAAAAAGCCTGTACAGAACACGGAGTCAAAATATCGCCCCAGGTAAAAGAAACTTTTACCAAGTATGCTAAAACGCATAATGATGGTGTATTTGACGTTTATACTCCTGAAATCAGGATGTTCAGATCGCTGGGAATACTTACCGGACTACCTGACAACTATGCACGGGGACGCATCATAGGCGATTACCGAAGATTAGCTCTTTATGGAACAATACGCCTGATTGAAAGCAAAGAAAAAGACAAACTGAGCCTGACCGGCCCAATGACCGACGAACAAATCAGACTTCGTGAAGAAGTTTCGGAACAAATAAAAGCGTTGAAAGAAATTGAAGAACTGGGCCGTATTTACAAACTTGACCTGACACGCCCGGCCGGAAACGCCCGCGAAGCGGTTCAATGGGTGTACATGGGATATCTGGCTGCCGTAAAGGAACAAGATGGTGCCGCCATGTCGCTGGGAAATGTGTCTTCATTTCTGGATATTTTTATTGAAAAAGATATTGCCGAAGGTATTATTACGGAAGAATATGCACAGGAACTGATCGACCAGTTTGTCATGAAACTGCGCATGGTAAGGCATCTGCGCATGGATGCGTACAATGAAATTTTTGCCGGAGATCCGACATGGGTAACCGAATCCATTGGAGGAACATTGACCGATGGCCGGCACAAGGTAACCAAAACATCATTCCGCTTTTTGCAAACCTTATATAATCTCGGGCCTTCACCCGAACCAAACATGACTGTACTTTGGTCGGAACGACTGCCTGAAGCTTTTAAACTTTTTTGTTCTAAAGTTTCTATTGACACATCGTCTATCCAGTACGAAAATGACGATCTGATGCAAAGCAACCGTTGCAGCGACGATTACGGAATAGCCTGTTGCGTATCTTATCAGGAAATCGGGAAACAGATTCAATTCTTCGGCGCCCGATGTAACTTAGCCAAAACGCTTTTGCTGGCTATCAATGCCGGACGCTGTGAAATTACCGGAAAACAGGTAATTAACGGCATTCCCCCGTTAAAATCGGATGAACTCAACTTCGACGAAGTAATAGCCAACTTCCGTTTAGCCATGCAGCAGGTTTCGCGTGTGTACGCCGATGCCATGAACATTATTCACTACATGCACGACAAGTATTACTACGAAAAAGCCCAAATGTCACTCATTGACACAAATCCGCGTATCAATCTGGCTTACGGTGCAGCAGGTTTAAGCATTGTGACCGACTCTCTTTCAGCCATAAAATACGCCAAAGTAAAAGTAATACGCAACGAAACGGGAGTTTCTCAAAGCTTTGATATTGAAGGAGAATTTCCATACTACGGAAACGATGATGACCGTGTTGATATGTTTGCCCGCGAAATTCCTGCATATTTCGATACTTTACTAAAAGAATACGGTACTTATAAAAATGCCGAACCAACATTGAGCATTCTGACCATCACTTCGAACGTAGTTTACGGACACAAAACAGGGGCAACTCCGGATGGACGGGCCAAAGGTGTACCGTTTGCTCCCGGAGCAAATCCCATGCACGGACGGGATACGCACGGAGCATTAGCTTCGCTGAGTTCTGTTTCGAAATTAGACTATACACATGCGCAGGATGGAATTTCAAATACATTCTCGATTGTACCGAAAACACTCGGGCCAACCGATGAGCAACGTCGTGAAAATCTGACAAGCATTATGGATGGGTATTTTGCCAAAAATGCTCATCACCTGAATGTAAATGTATTGAATCGCGAAATGCTTGAAGATGCAATGGAAAATCCGGAAAACTACCCGCAGCTGACAATTCGGGTGTCAGGCTACGCTGTAAACTTTGTAAAACTGACGCGCGCGCAACAACTTGAAGTAATTTCCAGAAGTTTCTTCGAGAGCATGTAATAAAACTGCAACGCGGATTAAACCTGAACGGCTTTTTCCTCGTTTGCGTTTACAAAAAATCAATAATGCTAAAAGTTCATTCCATAGAATCATTAGGAACCTTTGACGGACCCGGTGTCCGAATGGTTATTTTTGTTCAGGGCTGCAATTTCAAATGCCTGTATTGTGCCAATCCGGATACCATTAAAAGAACCGGAGCATCAAAACTTCACTCCTACGATGAACTTATAAAATTAGCTCGTAGTCAGCGTCCGTTTTTTGGTAAAAAGGGAGGAATAACTGTTTCCGGCGGAGAACCTCTTTTACAGGCTGCGGCTCTGACTCCTTTTTTCAAAATGCTCAAGGCTGAAAATTTCAATACTTGCATCGATACAAACGGAAGTCTGCTGACCGATGATGTAAAAGAACTTTTACAATACACCGATTTAGTATTACTCGACATTAAAGAGATAGACAAACCGACTCACAAAACCATAACCGGAACTTCCAATAAAAATACGCTGCAATTTGCATCTTATCTGCAAACACAAAACATTCCGGTATGGATAAGATATGTATTAGTGCCGGGACATACTGACAGCGAAGAACATCTGCATCGCCTTGGCAATTTTTTGAAGGGCATGTCCAACGTTCAAAAAATTGAAATTCAGCCATACCACAAACTAGGCATACACAAATATGAGGCTCTGGGCTGGAAATATCAATTAGAAGGTACGCCTCAAAACACTCCCGAACAACTAAAAAAGGCTCATGATATTTTCAAACAGTACATCAAAGAAGTAGTCATTAACTAAAGTAAGTCTTGTTTCCGGATAATTTCGCTTAATTGTTCGAGATAGTGAACATCCGTTTCATCCAAAACATCATAACGTTCACTATCAATGTCGAGCACTCCGGCAACAATTCCCTGATGATTAAAAAGAGGCACCACAATTTCGGAAACAGACAAACTGCTACAAGCAATATGTCCAGAAAATTGTTCAACATCCGGAACGAGAATGCTTTTCGCTTTAAACCAGGCAATTCCGCAAACACCTTTTCCTTTACGAATTCGTGTACAGGCCACGGGTCCCTGAAAAGGACCAAGCACAAGTTCATCATTTCTAACTAAATAAAAACCAACCCACCACCAACCAAATGCATCATGAAGCACGGCGGAAATATTCGCCAGATTGGCTGTCTGATCTTTTTCTCCGTTAATAAGGGCTTCAATTTGAGGTAAAAGTGACTGATATTTTTCAGCTTTGCCTACCGCACGATCAATATGTAATGTTTCTGCCATCTTTTCGGGTTAAATGGCTATAAAAGTATAAAATATACAGTGAAAACAGATACATGTACACAGTGAATTAACTTTTATTTATCGAAAAACAATAAAAACATCTTGGTTTTCTAATAAAAAAGAACTTTCTTTGTAAGTTAATTTAAAAATGTTGCAGATAATAAAATGGCCGGCTATTATTCCTGAGCAGTTGTTTTTTATATTTTTTCGGTCGTTTACATCTCTTATTTCAATTACATTCATCTTATTATAAAACATTAGAAAAGTACAAAAATGAAAAAAGGAATTATCCAATCTGTTTTATCAGGTGTATTCTTTCTGTTGGCATCTGGTATGTATGCCCAGCAATCACCTGCTGTTCCTGTAGACCCCAAAGTACGTTATGGAAAGCTTGATAACGGTTTGACCTACTATATCAGAGCGAACAAATTGCCTAAAGAACGCGCTGAGTTTTATATCGCTCAGAACGTTGGAGCTATCCTTGAAAATGATGACCAAAACGGGTTGGCTCATTTTCTGGAACACATGTGTTTCAACGGCACAAAAAATTTTCCGGAAAAGGGCGTAATTAATTTTCTTGAAAAAATAGGTGTTAAGTTTGGGGAAAACATTAATGCTTATACTGCTCTTGATCAAACAGTTTACAATTTGTCCGATGTACCTACAATCCGCGACGGAATTATCGACTCGGCATTGCTGGTACTTCATGATTGGTCGGGATTTGTAACCCTCGATGGAAAAGAAATTGATGACGAACGTGGTGTAATTCGTGAAGAATGGCGTACACGTGCCAGTGCTGACCGCCGTATGTGGACAGCTTCCAATAAGCAAAAATATCCCGGTTCACAGTATGCAAAACGAGATGTAATCGGTGACACGGCTGTCATCAATAATTTCAAATACCAGACATTGCGCGATTATTATAAAAAATGGTATCGTCCAGATGAACAGGCCATTATTGTTGTCGGCGATATTAATGTAGATCAGATTGAGTCAAAGATTAAAAAGATTTTTGCAGACATTGCGGCTAAACCTAATGCAGGTGAACGTCCGATATATCCCATTTACAACAATACAGAACCAATCATTTCAATTGTAACTGATCCGGAAGCCCGATTAACCCGCATTGAAGTGGAATATAAACAAGATAAAATGCCATCCGAGCTAAAAAAATCAATCAACGGTTACGTTGTTGGCGTTATTAACAATCTTATTTCAATGATGCTCGGTAATCGCTTTGACGAAATTACACAGGATCCGGATGCTCCTTTTGTTGGCGGATATGGTTATTACGGCGAGTTGGTAAAATCGAAAGACGCTTTCCAAATGCTGGTAGTTCCTAAAGAAGGTAGTGAACTGGAAGGGTTGAAGGCCTTATTACTTGAAGCCGAAAAAATGAAACGTTTCGGATTTACCAATTCGGAGCTTGAACGGGCAAAATCCGATTTGCTCAGCCGGATGGAAAAGGCTTATAACGACCGCGACAACCAGAAAAACAACTCATACGTTCAGGAATATGTCGGTAACTTTTTAGATGATGAAGTAATTCCGGGTATTGAATGGGAATACCAGACATTGCAGGCTGTTCTGCCCCGCCTGAATGCAGCTATGGTAAATCAACTGGCAAAATCGTATGTAACCGATACGAATCTGATTGTATCTATTATGACTCCTGAAAAAGCAAGCGTAAAAATACCTTCGAAAGATGAGATACTGAAAGCGATTGCCGATTCGAAAACAACCGAATTAACAGCCCGGGCAGAAGAAAGCCTTGACAAACCTCTTATTACAGAAATTCCTGCTCCCGGAACAATAAAAAAAATAACCGAAAACAAAGAGTACGGAACAACGGAATGGACTCTGAACAATGGTGTGAAAGTAATTTTCAAACCTACCGAATTTAAAAAAGATGAAATATTGATGTCGGCCTACAGTCAGGGCGGATTATCAAAATTTGCCACAACCGATTTACCTTCGGCTACTTTGGCTACCGGGATTGTCGGCAACAACGGTCTGGGTGAATATAACCAGATTGAGCTGAATAAAGTACTGACCGGAAAAACAGCCTCGGCTTCCCCTTATATCAGCCGTTATACCGAAGGATTTGACGGGAACTCGTCTGTGAAAGATTTCCAAACTATGTTGCAACTGGTATATCTGAATTTTACTGCTACCCGCAAGGATGATAAAGCTTTCCAGGCTTTGATGAACATGTATAAAACCAGTTTGGCCAACAGTGAAACCGATCCGCGCCGGGCGTTTTCCGATTCGGTAAGCAGCATGTATTATAACCATAGTCCGCGTTTAGTACTGATGAATCTGAAAACACTTGAAAAAGTAGATCAGAATAAGGCCTTAGCATTATTCCGCGAACGCTTTGCAGCTCCTTCGGATTTTACCTTCCTGTTTACCGGAAATGTAAATCCGAACGATTCGGCTATGAAAGCAGACGTACTGACTTATCTTGGAGGGCTGAAATCAGATAAAGTAAAAGAAAAATATACCGATACTAAAATCCGTCAGCCGAAAGGAAATATTAAAAATTACTTCGGCAAAGAAATGCAGGTAAAGAAGGCTTCGAACTTTGTTCTTTATAGTGGAGAGATGCCTTATACGATACAAAATCAGACTACCATGCGTGCGATAGGAGATATTCTCGATTTGCGTTACACCGAAAACGTCCGTGAAAAAGAAGGAGGGACTTATGGCGTAGGTGTACGCGGTTCAATCTCGAATACCCCGATTGACGAAGCTACATTATTAATGCAGTTCGATTCCGATCCGGATAAGCAGCAGCATTTGATCGGTATTATCCATGCTGAAATTAAAAAAATAGTGGATAATGGTCCGACAGCCGAAGATTTGGATAAGGTAAAGAAAAACCTGTTGAAGAAACTGACAGAAGACATGGAAGAAAACAATTGGTGGGAAAATGCTATTCTGACTTACAAACAGGATAAAGTTGATTTGCTGAAAGACTATAAGGCTACTATTGAAGCATTAACTCCAGAGTTGGTTCAGAAAACTTTGAAAAAATTAGTTGATCAGGGAAATGTGCTCGAAGTTGTTATGAAACCGAAAGCACAATAATCTGAACAGAAATTATAAATAATCAGAGGGTGTCCGCAAAATTTTGGCTGACACCCTCTTTTTTCACAAAACAGGCACTAAAGTTTATTGCGATTTACTTTCTAAAAAATAAGTCAGGCACACGAGAAAATGATCAATTATTTCTTTGGATCAAAAGCCTGGTCTATTTTGGCTGCCAGTTCCAGAAGATGAGCCTTGCTCAGGCCACTTGCCGAAGCAGAACCGGACTTAATACGGCTTTGCAACTGCATTAAGTGCATACGTACTACGGCACTCGCATCCGAATTGCCCAACAAACGCCCAGTTTTCGGGTCTTTAGCATCTGCCGGCTGGTTCATCACCGCGATACAAGCATCAACATAATTTTTCTGCAAATTGCGCCGGTAAATATCAATCATCTTTCCCGTTCCAAGTTCTGACCAAATTGAGGATCTCAAATCATCGAGCATTTGTATAGCCGTGTATGCTTTACTCCCGTCAACAGCTTCAGCCTGTAACATTTTATCAAGCGTAAAACGGGAAATTAATCTATTGACTATATTCTTTTGCATGGTTCCGATAGACGAAACCGGATCGATTCCACATTTTTCAATTAACTCTTTGTCTACTAGCCATACCGGAGTCTGAAACAATTGTTTATCAAGAAATTTCATAGCTTCTTTTTGAATTTCAGCCGGAACATATTCATAAACAACTCCACTCTGTTCCACATACTTGGGTGATGTATAAATGCCTCCGATATTTTTAGCCACATGTCCCATATAGCGATAAAATTGCCCTGTCAGTTGATTGTACATATCCTTTGTTCCAGAATAGTCTTTATCAGGTTCAATTGTCCATGTCAGAAGTTCTGGCAAAATACGCTGTAAATTTTTGATACCGTAAGTACTTGCCAACATAGCGTTATCCCCAAGATCTTCGTTCTGATTGCGCGGATCGCTTGGATCAGTTTCGGTACCGAATGTGTAGCGTTTATCTTCGGATAATTTACGGATTACCCACTGATTTAGATAAGATGTTTCATCCTGTGGTGTTTTAAATTGAGGCAACCATGTATATCCCCACTGAATAGCCCACTTGTCGTACATACCAATGCGGGGAAACAGTCCGCTCTCTCCTATACTGTCTTCCGGCTGACAAACATAATTAAAACGGGCATAATCCATAATGGAAGGCGTATGGCCATTGGCCTCAACCCAAGCTTTATCACGAAGTTTTTCTACCGGAACAGTATGCGATGAACCAAAATTATGACGTAAACCAAGGGTATGGCCCACTTCGTGTGACGACACAAAACGAATCAGCTGTCCCATAAGTTCGTCGCTGAACTGCATCTTACGGGCAGCTGTATCCACAGCGGCAGTCTGGATAAAATACCAATCGTGCAACAGTTTCATTACATTATGATACCAGTTAATATGCGATTCAAGAATTTCTCCACTACGTGGATCATGGAGATGTGGTCCGTTGGCATTTGGAATTGACGACGGTTTGTAAACAATCGCTGAGTGTCTGGCATCATCAATACTCCAGGTTGAATCTTTCGGGGCTTCAAGAGCGTAAATCGCATTTTTGAAACCGGCCTGTTCAAAAGCTTTCTGCCAGTCATTTACTCCCTGAATAAGATACGGAACCCATTTGGCCGGAGTAGCCGGGTCGATATAAAAAACAATCGGTTTCTTAGGTTCTACCAATTCTCCCCGCTTATATTTCTCGACATCCTCATCTTTAGGCTCAAGTCGCCAACGGGTAATAAGCGAAACTCTTTCAATTCCCTGCGGATTTTTATCAAAATCTGTATACGAAGTAGTGAAATACCCCACACGTGGATCAAAATAGCGAGCTTCCATAGGTTTTCCGGGCAACAATACCAATGAACTGTTCAACTCAAAAGTATATGGATCCGTATTGGTATTATTCGGATCTGATGGTTTGCGGGAGTATGTTTTCACCGCCATGATCTCAATATTCATGGGGTATGCCTTAATAGTATCGACATAACTATTTTGGGCCTGATAACTACCTATCGAAAGGTACTTTTTCACACCATTATCGAAATACAAAGTTGAGTTGTCGCTATTTACTAATGCAGTAACGTCAATCACCGGACTTTGTATCTTTTGAACTGTATCTTTATGATATGCCTTTACGTCAAAAGAGTACAAAATGGGTTGTAAATTTGAGTTTTGGACAGCGAAAAACATTCCTGTAGAATCGGTAGAACGCTCGGAATAAGATACCGACTTCAAAAAAATTTTGTCGCCCGGACCTTTTTCAAAACGAACAACGTTCGCTCCTATCTGGTCGCCGGCATAACCCAGAAAACCTTTACGACTGTCGGCAGCCGACTTAGCAATACGATTCGAAATAAGAATATCCCGTCCAAACAAAGAATCCGGTATTTCGAGAAAGTAATTATCATCCACTTTATGTACCTTAAAAAAGCCGTTCGAACTAACTGCTTTCGAAGTAATGACATCTTTGTATTCTTTGGGGCCTTTGGCAGCTGGTTTTGTAGTCTTTGGCTGTACCATTTCTTTTTTCACCTCTTTTTTCTTCTTTTTAAATAAAGAAGCAGCCTGAGCATCATAGCTCACTGAAATGCACAACACCATCATTAAAACGATATTTAACCTTTTCATCATAATATATAATTAAGCTATTTTTTTAAGCTATAAGCGTATCTACGTAATAATAGATAAGAAATCCGCTAACAATAAGTTTCAGCAAAGTTCCGATAAGAAATCCGGCAAAAGCACCAAAAGCAGATTTCATTGCCTGCCATGAATTTTTCCCGGCAATAAATTCACCAATTAATGCTCCAAGAAACGGCCCCAGTATTATCCCTACCGGACTGGCGAATAAACCTATAATCAGGCCAATAGTACTTCCCCAGACACCAAACTTACTACCACCCCACTTTTTAGTTCCCCATGCAGGAATCAGGTAGTCAAGTAATTGAACCGCAACAACAATTACGGCCCACACAATTAAAAACTCTGTAGAAAACTGGTATTTAGAGGTAAGATGCAGTAAAATAATTCCGATATAACTTAAAGGTACTCCGGGCAAAACCGGTAAAACAGTCCCCAGTAAACCTGCCAGTAAAAACAACCCGGAGAGAATTATAAGAAACAGATCCATTATTATTTTGTATATAAATTCAGTGCGGAGACAAATATAAATAAATTTTTACAAGTTTCATGTTTTTCGATAAAAAATGCCGGTAACCAAAAGTTACTGGCATTCAATATAAAATATTTTAAGTAGTAGGAAGAAAATCAATCAGGTAGCCAAAAAGCCCGCAGCCTTACCGAATATAAGATTAAATGATTTGTCTACATCTTTCGTTTGAGAATTTAGACCTGTCGTCGGGAAAGGATTCTCGTGTGTATATTCAAAATCAAAATCAATAAGATCAATCTTCGAGTGCGCATTTTTCTCACCCAAAGCTTTTTCTATTCCACGATAAGGAATCACAAAATCGCGACGTAACGAAACTCCAGAAAGCCGGGAGCCCATTTTTTTAAAAAATCCGGTTCGTTCTCTCCGGTTTCGTTCCGGTGATATCATTGAGTTAAAAGCCCTGAGCGCCTTATCCCGAAATGATTCTCCTACATTCTTATCAGAAAAATCATGCTCATAAAATTCCAGCAAAGTATTGAAAGCCTCCTTATCCATGATACCTCTCGATTGCCCAAACATTGAGCTGAATATGCTTCCTCCGCAAAACATAAAAAGCTTCGAATCAGCAAACAAATTAGCAGGATTTGTCATAAAAGCTATCTGAGACAAAAAAGCGCCTATTGAATAAGCAAAAATGTCTATGTGCGTATTTTCTGAGAAAAGAGAATGCTTTCCGGATTTAATATCATTATACAGGTTCGCCATATCGTTCAGGGTTTGTCGACCGGAAGCATAAAATCTTAACGGATTTTGAGAAATTCGTTCACTTAAAGCCACATTAGCAAAACTTACCGTACGGTCATTCCCAAGACTTTTCCGCCTTTCTTCAAAGATATTTTTCAACATTCTGGGATTTGACCAGAATACGGGAGTACGGTTGATATGAAACGCTATCGGAAAAAGAATTACCGGTTTATTGGTTTCCACGCATAAATATTCGGCCCATGTCAGGTATTTGGCCCAATTGCGCTCATTCAGTCCATGCATGAGTAATATTGCCTCATTAAAAATCTTACAATCTTCCGGTACAAATACCGGATAAATAAAACTCGTATTTTCCGGCACCTGATCATTAAAGACTCCGTTACCATCCAAACGGTTTTCATAAGACGACAAATTACTCGTAAAATTATAATGCAGAACGCGAACTCCGGTTTCAGGAAGTTCGATGTCGGTTCCCATTTTATAAATGGTATTCAACTGCTGATATCTGGTTGTGTAGTTCATCATTTTTTACTGATTTTGAATACAAAACAACATGATAAAAAATGCAAAAGCAATTTCCCGGTAAAAAAACAGGGTCTGAGGGATGAAGCATAACTATGTGGGATTAAATAATCAATTACGGGGTAAAAAAAAGAATTCGTGGGACAAAGTTTATTGTTTTTTTGAAATGAAAAACATATTTTTGTATGCTGATTTTTCGGCAGAGTAGCATCATTATGAATAATAAAATTCCGGCATACATGTACGAAAAAGGTAATATCGTGAGACTGATATTACTAACTGCAACATTTGCTCTGTTATTCATCAATATATTCCAGCCGTTTAATTCGCGGGACTGGTATCCGAATATCTCCGAATTCAAATACTTCTTCTTTTCAAGCCTGATTATCCTCACAGGTATGCTCGTTGTTGTTATAAGCCGTATGATAATGTATGCCTACACCCGAAAACATGAACTTCTTGTATGGCAATTTGCACTATACGTTATTGCTGAGGTATTTGCGATGTCTCTTTTTTACACCATTTTTTCAAAATTTTTCCCACGGGCCGGATCTGAACGGGACATTTACGAAATTTTTATTCAGTCAGCCAAAAATACGGCGTGGGTGTTACTGCCTCCTTACTCTGTATTATGGCTTTATTTCTCGTGGAGAGATAAAAACATGATGCTGGAAAAACTCGCAACTGAAGAAAACCAAGGTTCAGCTGAAACCCGGAAAAGGCCTCTGATTGCATTTCCCGACGAAAAAGGCGAAATTAAGATTTCAGTTATGCTCGAAAATTTGCTGTATGTCGACTCTGCTGATAATTATGCTACAATTCATTACCTCAACAAATCAAAACTTTCTCATTTTTTGTTGAGGAACTCGTTGAAATGGATGGAAGAAAATCTCACAAAAAATACTCCTTTAGTACGCTGCCATCGTTCGTATATTGTCAATCTTGACAAAGTAAAAGTACTCCGTAAAACAAAAGATGGCATTTTCCTTGAAATGGATGCTCTCAATACGCCCGATATTCCTGTTTCCAAGACATATTATGAACGGGTTATGGAAAAATTTTCTAAATACTCTGTCTGACACAATAGCATTTAAGAAAAATATCGGGAAATATTTATTTTTACTCAATAAAATATTTCATCATTTAAACCATACTACCGACACAATGGGTAACTTCATGCAAATATTCAAAAACAAACCCTACCAAACAGGAATTGCACTCAGTGGCGGAGGGATAAAAGGGCTTTGCCATGCCGGAGTTTTAAAGGCTCTCGAAGAACAGGGAATCAGACCCGACATTATATCCGGAGTAAGTGCCGGTGCTGTTGTAGGTGCATTGTATGCCGATGGATATACCCCGGACGAAATTGCCAAGCTTTTTGAGGATATAAGCTTCAAAAAAATGACAACCCTGCGCATCCCGGATGGAGGTCTCTTCCGGATCGATGCCTTCGAAAATTTTATGTTTCGTACATTACGAGCTAAAACTTTTGAAGAATTGCGTATTCCGTTGCGAATTGTTGCTACCGACCTCGACAAAGGACAAAGTGTTGTTTTCGACAAAGGAAATCTCATAGATCCAATTGTTGCATCATGTAGCGTGCCGGTTTTATTTACTCCGAAAAAAATTAATGGAGTCCATTACGTCGATGGCGGAGTTCTGAAAAACTTCCCGGTTTCAACCATACGGGCTGATTGCGACAAGGTTATAGGAATTAATGCCAGCCCAATGGTTGCAGATGAGTATAAACTTTCGCTACTTAACGTTGCCTCACGTACCTATCATTTTATGTTTAAGGCCAATATTATACACGACAAAGAATTGTGCGATTTACTGATAGAGCCGGTCGATATGGGAAATTACGATACTTTTGATGTCGACAAAGGCCGGGAAATTTTTGATCTTGGATATCGCAGTTCAAAACAACTTCTTGAATTGAAACTAAAAGCCATAGAACAATAAAAGCCCAGAAATTAAGTAGTACTTAATTTTTTAATGAGAAATTTATTGATTTGTATCATTTATTGGTTTATTTTATATACTTTTGTAACCAAAATAATTAAAAAACACAGTCAATAAGAATTATGTTTCCAGTATCAGATCGTCTGGCAGCGCTTTCTCCTTCCGAAACGTTGGCCATGTCTCAAAAAAGTAACGAGTTGAAGGCTCAGGGTGTCGATGTGATCAACCTTAGTGTTGGCGAACCGGATTTTAATACACCCGACCACATTAAAGAAGCTGCTAAACAGGCTGTAGACAATAACTTTTCATTTTATTCTCCGGTTCCGGGTTATCCTTCTCTGCGTAAGGCCATTTGTACTAAACTAAAATCGGAAAACGCATTAGAGTACAAACCTGAACAAATTGTTTGTTCCAACGGAGCTAAACAGTCTGTATGTAATGTTCTCTTATCCATTATAAGTAAAGGTGATGAGGTTATTATACCGGCTCCTTACTGGGTTAGTTATCCTGAAATGGTAATTTTAGCCGATGGTACCACAGTTTCTGTTTATGCAGGCATCGATCAGGACTTTAAAATCACTCCGGCTCAGCTTGAATCTGCTATTACTAAAAAAACAAAAGCCCTCATTCTTTGCTCGCCATCCAACCCGACAGGTAGTGTTTACAGCAAAGAAGAATTAAAAGGATTAGCTGACGTTTTAGCCAAATATCCCGACATTACGATTATTTCGGATGAAATTTACGAACATATTAATTATGCGGGAAGCCACGAAAGCATTGCCCAATTTGCAAATGTACAGGATCGTGTCGTTATTGTAAACGGAGTTTCTAAAGGTTATGCCATGACAGGCTGGCGTTTGGGTTGGATTGCCGCACCTCAATGGATTGCATCTGCCTGCAATAAACTTCAGGGACAATATACTTCGGGGCCTTGTTCGATTACGCAGAAAGCAGCCGAAGCAGCCTATACCGGAGACCAGAAATGTGTCGAAGATATGCGTATCGCTTTCGAACGTCGCAAAAAATTAGTAGTTGATTTAGCTCGCGAAATTCCGGGATTGAAAGTTAACGACCCCAAAGGTGCATTTTACATTTTCCCGGATTGTAGTTCGTTCTACGGAAAATCATTCAATGGTAAACCTATTACAAACTCAGGAGAACTTGCCATGTATTTACTCGAAGAAGGTCACGTTGCCTGCGTTGGAGGAGCCGCTTTCGGAGCACCTGACTGTATCCGCATGTCATACGCAACTTCCGATGGAAACTTAGTAAAAGCATTTGCCCGCATTAAAGATGCATTGGCAAAATTAGTATAATACCCGACTGCCCGAAACAGTAACAGAGGGTGTCCCAAAAGGGCATCCTCTTGTTTTTTTTCAAGCCAGCCCCCGTCCTTCCGGATTTACAAGTTAAGTTTCGCACACGGCTGAGGTGATTTGCAATCACCTCGTAACTGTATTATCAGCATTTGTAATGCGAAACATTGTTTTATTAAGCAAAGATATAAATCTTTTTTTACAAGTAAATAGGATTGTAAATCCTTATAATACAGAAGAGTGTGATTGCAAATCACACCCGACGAACGCCACCTTTTACTTGCAGAATGAACATATCCGAAAGGACAGAGTCGTCTACGCCGTAAGTCAGTTCGTAATACTTACTGCCTTCGGTCAGTGTTTTTATCTTTTTAAAGTCGGTATAAGTTACATTCAGGTCGGCTGTGGGAAAATTGGATGGAACTCCTGAAATAGAAGTCAATGCGTGTGGCTTTCCATTCTCCCCCGCTGCCGCACGAATCCTTTCCTGTGGTATTATTTCACAACTATTACATGCTTGAGTAATCCTGTTTCTCCTGCATAATCAATAGCGCTACTATACATGTATTCTTCTGCTTTAAATACCAACCCTTCTTCTACAGGGTTTTGGTGAATATAATCTATTTTTTCATCAATTACTTTATTGCTCCAAAGCTCAATAGGATGATTGTTATGCTGCCACAACTGATAATGTTTCACATTGGATGATTTCTTTGCTGCATCCATAAATTTTTCAAGTAGCCATTCTTTGCGGCTTTCTTGTGGATTGTTTTGTATTTATTTAACGATGTTGTTGTTTGTAAATCGTTTGAAATCACCCAATAATTGTTCAGGTTGTTCCTCTTTTATACTTCTAAAAACCAAATGTACATGGCTTGTCATTACACACCATGCGAAAATTTCCATCCCTTTTTCTTGTTGACAAGAACCTATACTATCAAGGATAATATTCTTATACTCGTTTCGGGTAAACACATCTATCCATTCAACAACCGCAAAACTGACAAAATATACACCCTCAGGATTATGGAATTTATAATTCTACTCATATATCAATATTTGTTTATTTAGAGGCATTACCACACGAAAGGATTCGTGCGGCAGCGGGGGGGGAAAGGACATGAGCTGTAAAATAAAAAAGCCAGCCTACGGGTTGGCTTTTTTATTTTATGAATTAATTTTATCAAGAACTTCATCAAAAGGAATTTTATATAAGCTCATTAACTCAAAGGCTTCTATAATAGATTGGTTAAAGATGTATTAATCCAAATATTTTCTTCATCACCCCTATCAGAATTAAAATCAATATAATTTTTCAAAATATCTAATGTAATTATATCTTGATTTGTTATTCTTTTTACTTCATTAAAATATTTCTCAGCATCACTTAAACCAAATAGAGGATAACAATAACTACTTATCAACACGTTTCCAATTTTACAATACTTCATTTTACATCTCAAATTGCATCAAGATAGTTAATCAACGGATTAGCATACATTTCCAGCATCTTAAGTCTTAAAAAATTCTCATCTTTATTTTCCATGTCTATCTTTTCAATTTGTTTCTCAAGATATTTCTCAAAATCGAGTTTTTCCATCATCGAATATTCGTTCTTAAACTGATCTGTATGTTTCAATAAATCATAAGCGATCTTGTTAATAGCGTAAATCTCATAATTTTTGTGTATTTTTCGATCTATCAAAGCAGCAACAGCAGCAATTATTTCATTTCTGTCTTGAATATTGGCAGCAAGTTCTTGTATTTTCTCACTAATTTCTCCGGCTAAACGATACACCACTTTACCCTTATACCCCATAACACCAGTTTTCATATTTATTAAATCATCCTGAGGTTGCTTTTTAAAATCCGGATTATCACGCTTCTGCTGAAATTCTTTGGCTTTCAGATAATCACACGGGTCATATTCATACGATATGCTCAACGGACAAATATGTAAAGCAGCCAGATTTTCGGCAAAAGTACCTGTCCCGCCCATATTTAGCATTTTCAGTAAACTTTCCTGAGTACGGTCATTAGAATCTTTTGCACGACCTTCGCGCTGAGCCAACCAGACTGATTGATGCTTTTCGTTTACGGCATAAGCAATATAAGCAGAAAGAAGCTTGGAACTTTCCAGCATTTGACGGGCACTTAACCCCCGACGCACAACAAAACTTTTATTAACACGCACCAATTCTTCAATCCAGGGGAAAATCAACAAATTATCACCGATAGCAATCTCCACCGTATCCATTTTTCGCTCAATCAGCTTTGCACACAGAAATGCCGAATCGAGAATAATATCCCGATGATTTGAAATGTAGAGATAGGAATTTTGAGCATCAATCCTTTCAAGTCCTTTAAAATCAATCCCCTTAGTCAGATTTGCTTCAAGATCCTGTAAAAACGGGAAAATAAATCCGACCTGAAATTCATACGCTGATTTATATGAACTTAAACGCTGTTTTATAAGCTCTTTAGGTAATAAAGGGTAAACCGTACTAACCACCTTCATAAACGGTTTTTCATCCGTTAAACGCATAAGCGCGTCATGTATTTCGTCATTATTGTAACAACGTATCGTATCAAAATCCATATTCATATCAATTACTTTTTTAAAGTGAAGAATTCTCCGGAAGATATTACCAGAACAGGAAACTAAGATAAATAAAAATAACCGGGGCCGCAAGCAACATGCTGTCAAACCGGTCCAATAATCCGCCATGTCCCGGAATTGCATTGCCAGAATCTTTTACATGCACGGTTCTTTTCATCAAAGATTCGATCAGATCTCCGTAAGTTCCGAAAACGACGATTATTTCTGAGAATATAAGCCACTGGACAAGTGTAATATGGGGAACGAAAAGGGAAAAAACATAACCGGAAGCCACGGCCGCCAAAGCACCACCAACAAAACCTTCCCACGATTTCTTAGGTGAAACTCTTTCAAAAAGCCGGTGCTTACCAAAAGTAATTCCAAAGAGATAAGCACCTGTATCATTTACCCATATAGTTACAAAAACCGCAATCAGTATTAATGGTTTATAAATTGCATTATCAATAAAAGCAATATGATTCAAAAGGGAAAACGGAAGTGCAATGAACACCTGTCCTAAAATAAAATAGGCCCAGTTATGAACAGGATTATTTTTTTTGAGATATAATTCCGTAAGCAAAACAATCACGATATAAAATCCGTAAGCAGAAAAAACAGGGGAAGTAATGGCCTGTGATGCGTGAAAAAATGACGTTACAAAAAGAATAACAGCTCCGACAACTCCCAACCATGGATTTACTCTTATGTCCGGCTGATTATTGGTCAGTTTATGAAATTCCCAAACTGCCCAGCCTGTTATTATTGTAAACACCGCTAAAAAAGAATATGGACTTAGCAGTATTGAACCAATAATCAGAACTACAAAAAAGAGACCGCTAAGAGTTCGAATCAGAAAGTTGCTCATAGTATTATTCTTTTTGAATAATTAGTCACAAAGATAACAAAACTTTATTTTTTCAAAATAAAAACAGCTAATTCTTTTGGGCCATGAGCCCCCAAAACCAAGGTTTTCTCAATATCCGCAGTCCGACTTGGTCCGGTTATGGTTGTTATCGTAGAAGGCATCCGGTTCTTATACTTATCTTCCATTGCCAGTAGGGCATCCTGAGGATAAAGAACCAATTGAGATACATTTGCAATAACAATATGCACCGGTGGAAAAACATTCATTTGCCGCCCGGACAAACCGGCTGCCGAAACGACAACACTGCCGGTGCGGGCAACAAGAAATTCGCAGGAAGTAACCCCGGCCTGCATTTGTCCAAAGCCGCCCTCCATATCCGATGTAATTTTAATTCCAACTTCAGACAAACGATTTGCAACGATTCTATCCCGACAATATACTTCCTGAACATTTATCGTTCGAAGAAATTCTATTAACTTTTCTGCAAAATCAAGTTCAGATTCACAAACAAAACATTGTCCGCTTATAGCTTCCAGCTCTGTCTTAAAACAAGTAATCGCATCAGGTAATACAGGGCGATAAATAGCTTCGTTTTCATAGCGGGTATTCAATGGAGCCGTATCGACTATAGTCGACATTTTTTTTATTCGTTCAAGTATTTCCTGACGCGATTTATCCGATTGCATCATTTATTTTTTATACAGTAGCAGTTTCTGTCGATGGATTTTCGTCTATTACAGGCTTAGGCTTTTCCTCAATTGCAGACTCATCATCCACATCATCATCTCCGTTTTGCGCCATCAATTCATCCTGCCGTGAAGTCCACGGGCGTTTACCAAAAATTTTTTCAAGATCTTCAGCAAATATAACTTCCCGTTCAATCAACAATTCAGCCAAACGATTATGTCCTTCTGCATTATCCCGAAGAATTTTTTTAGCCCGTTCATACTGAACAGCAACAATATCTTTAGCTTCTTCGTCGATCAACTCTGCAGTTTTTTCACTGTATGGTTTTGTAAATCCATAATCGGAATTTCCTGTAGAATCATAATAACTCATATTAGGCAGTTTTTCACTCATTCCAAAATAGGCAACCATTGCGTAAGCTCGTTTCGTTACCCGCTCAAGGTCATTGATTGCACCGGTAGAATTCTGATTCAGGAATACTTCCTCGGCAGCCCGGCCACCCAAAGTGGCACACATTTCATCCAAGATATGCTCTTTTATTGTCAGCTGACGCTCTTCCGGCAGATACCATGCTGCTCCGAGAGCTTCTCCACGTGGGACAATAGTTACTTTCACTAACGGATTAGCATGTTCCAGCATCCAACTGATTGTGGCATGTCCGGCCTCATGATATGCAATTGACTTTTTCTCCGACTGAGTAGTAATTTTCGTTTTTTTCTCAAGACCACCAATGATACGATCCACAGCATCGAGAAAATCCTGTTTTTCAACAAACGATTTATTTTTACGGGCGGCAATCAAAGCAGCCTCATTACATACATTGGCAATATCGGCTCCTGAAAAACCCGGAGTTTGTTTTGCAAGAAAGTTCACATCGACGCTCTCATTAATCTTAATTGGTCGTAGATGAACATTAAATATCTGTTTACGTTCATGCACATCCGGCAAATCAACATGTATCTGACGGTCAAAACGTCCAGCGCGTAATAAAGCTTTATCCAAGATATCGGCCCGGTTTGTTGCCGCAAGAATAATCACACCACTGTTCGAACCAAAACCATCCATTTCGGTCAACAACTGATTCAAAGTATTTTCACGCTCATCATTACTTCCCATATTCGGGTTTTTTCCACGCGCACGTCCTACCGCATCAATTTCATCAATAAAAATTATACATGGAGCTTTTTCCTTTGCCTGACGAAACAAATCCCGTACACGGGAAGCTCCTACGCCTACAAACATTTCCACAAAATCGGAACCCGACATTGAGAAGAAAGGCACATCTGCCTCACCGGCAACGGCTTTCGCCAGCAATGTTTTACCTGTTCCCGGAGGTCCTACCAAAAGGGCTCCTTTAGGAATTTTACCACCTAACTCAGTATATTTTGAAGGGTTCTTGAGAAAAGAAACAATTTCTTCTACCTCCTGCTTTGCTCCTGCTAATCCGGCCACATCTTTAAACGTTATTTTGTTGGTTGCACTGCCTTTATCAAAAAGTTGCGCCTTTGATTTACCAACATTAAAAATACCGCCGGAACCGCCACCCATTTGTCCGGTCATTCTCCGGTTCATAAATACGAAGAACAAAATCAGCAGTAAAAACGGCAAAACAGTATATAAAAACAGGTCGAGATAATCTTTCGACGGTTTTTTATATTGCACTTCACCGTTAAATGTCTGGTCAATATTGGCCTGAGTAATCAACTTATCGAAAGCCTCCAAAGAACCCACAGTAACACTGATAGTACGGTCTTTGGAATAGTTTTCAGAATTCTGTCCGAAAACTATCTTGACATAATTTCTTTTTACTTTGGCTTTTACGGTTTTATCCGGGTAAACATCTATGCTTTCAATATATCCTTTATTCAGATAAGTTGTAAATGTGGAGTATGGCACGTCCTTAGCCACATCTTCTCCCGAGAAGAATGACATACCGATAAGTACTAATATTATTAATCCATACAACCAGGTAACATTGAACCTTGGAGTTTTCGAAGCCGGCTTTTGAGGATCCTTAGGGGCTTTATTTTCCATTTATTTTAAAATGATTTTAATTTTTAGAGTAAGTTTTCAATATGTTTCAGATCGGCATCGGCCCAGAGATGTTCCAAATCATAAAACTCTCGCGTATGTTTCTGAAAAACATGTACTATAATTTGTCCGTAATCCATGGCAATCCATTCACTATTTTCAAATCCATCCGTCGCATAAGGCTTTACTTTTATTTCATCCTGCACATAATCTTTAATGGAGAGAGCCACAGCATTAACATGAACATTTGAATCTCCTTCGCAGATAACAAAATAATTACAGGGGGATTCTTTTAATTTGGTCAGGTTAACTACAACAATCTCTTTTCCTTTTCTTTCTTGTATTCCTTCAACAATTTTATTTACTATTTGTTCGTTTTCAATCATGCTTTTGCATTTAATTTAGGTTTGGGACAGATACTTTATTTTTACCTGTTATTAAGGTACAAAGATAATGAATTCCAAGCGATAATTTAATCTTAGTTCCAACTGAGTTTTTATACCGTCAAATTTTATACCGGGCTGTTTCTTCCTATGAACAACAACTAATAATGTGACAGAATGACATAAAAAAGACCGACATCTGCAAAAGAATGCCGGTCTTGATTTGAAATATCTTTTTACTCAATTATTTAATAATAGAAGTAAATGTATCGTCAGTTGTAAATTTAGCAAATTCGATATCATTAGCTGCTTTAGTTTTATAAGCTGTGTCTAAGCTTACAGCTTTACGAAGACCTGCATAAACAGCATCACGATTATTTGTACGAGCACCGATAATTGCGCCAAGATAAGAAGTCAAAGCATCGGGCTGAGCTACAGCATCAAGAGTTGAACGTGCTCCATTATAATTACCATCAAGAATCTGAAGCAATGCAGCATTGTTTGTAGCAGTATTTCCAAAAGCAGTTTTAGCTTTTGCATAGTCACCTTTCATAATATATAATGTACCAAGTGCATTTGAAAGATTTCCTGTTGTTCCGGCAGCTTTGCCAAACAATACTTCTGCTTTGGCAAGATCACCCTGAGCCAACGCACAAAGACCTGCATTATAGCTTGCATTTACACATTTAGGTTCAATATCAAGCGCTTTTTGGAAATTAGCAGCAGCATCTGCAATTTTGCCCTGTTGATATTCTACAACTCCAAGGTTATTGAAACCGCGAAGGTCAGAAGAATATAACTGAGTTGCTTTTGTATAAGTTTTTGCCTTTTCGGCTAAATCATCAGTAAGAGTAGCAGCATAAAGCAATTCTTCCACTGAAAGTTTAGAGGCATCATCTTTTGCAAGGCTGGCAATTTGATCATCTGATTTACCTGTAACATCAACAGTCAATTTCAAACGAGAACGACGAAGTTGAGGAAGAATTTCTTCTGCAATAACTTTAAATGCAGACGAAAGATTTTTAATTTCATGTTCACGTTGTTCCGGATCGGAATACATTGATAAAACACGAAGAATGACCTGTTTGTCCTGAATGTTGGAAGCTTCCATCAATTTTTGGAAACCGTCCCAGTCTTCTGGAGTAAATTTAGTATCGAGTGAAATATTCTCTTTCAGTTTTTTCAACTGTTTGTTGACAAAGTCTTTTGTTACTTTTTCACGTTTTTCTGCAAGGTTTGTATTCAATTCCATACCTCCATCAGGAGAAGCATATCCGGCAATTTCAAAAGAAGCCACATTTTTATTCTGAGCATCTTTAGCTTCTTTGATTTTCTGAGTTAAAGCAACAACATCTTCTGCTTTTGTTTCACTGGTACGAAGATTTGATTGTTGAATAAGGAACTTAATATCAGCTTCCTGAGTTTCCTGAATAACACGTTGGAATTTATCAGGGACAATAACCGGTCCGCCGGTAGCTGCATCACTAAAATTTGCTGATGCAAGTGTTGAAGTTGCAATAACTCCATCAGCAACCTTTACTCGAGGAATAGTATATGTTTTTTTAGATGTCGAAACGCTGAAATCGAGGTATAATTCCGATTTTGCCATTTCAGGAACATAATCAAATGTTGTTTTGATAGTATAAGAGCCACCTGCTTTATAGCTGATTGTTTGATTATTACCAACTACTTTTTCTCCCTGGAATACCGATGGGGTAGCTTTTGCTTCTTGATCGCCATAGACCAATACCGGAGTAACGGTAACCGTAGCATTTTTTGCGAAATACTTTACAGGGAATGTTCCTGTAATTGTTGCGTCAATTTTACCTCCCTTTACCTCTAGTGGATTTGGCGTGCATGTAAAAAGACTCGGATCCAACGCCGTGAGATCTTTACTACAAGAACTCATTACCAAAGCAAGCACTAACGTAATAGCGAAAAATAATTGCTTCTTCATAAATTTGTGTTTTTGTTATAAATTGATTTGATTTAAATTATTTCTATATAATAGAGTACAAATATACAAAGTTTCAACGGATATTATTTATTAGAAATAACAATTTTATAATTTTTCTAATAAAACTAAGTATTTTTGTTTGTCTCTTTAAAATATATTGTCATCAATTCACGTTAGAATATAATCCCCATATTAAAATGATTTCTAAATTGCGACTTATTCCCCATATATTTTTATCTTTCAGATATATTTCTGTTTCCAAGATTCTCAATATCAGCAAACTATATTTTTCTTTTATTTTCTCTCGAAAACAAGTGGTTTCACATACAAATACCACGCCATTTTTTATTTCTATTGAACCTGATAATTTCTGCCAGCTCAAATGTCCTGAATGTCCTGTAAGTTTAAAAAAGAACTCTCCAAAGCATTATTTGGCAAACGAAAATCTTATAAAAATCATAGATGATCTAAAATCCACTTTAGTTCATGTCATATTCTATTTTCAGGGAGAACCTCTGTTAAATCCCGATTTACCAAAAATGATTGCATATACTCATAAAAACAATATTTACACCTCTCTCTCGACAAATGCACAGGCTTTAACACGTAAAAAAGCTGAAGAACTTGTCCGTTCAGGCTTGGATAAAATCATTATTTCAATCGACGGAACGACCCAAGACATTTATGAAAAATACCGCCGTGGAGGAAATTTGGACAAAGCTATTGAAGGAATTAAACATTTAACCGAATTACGAAAACAGCTCGCATCACGATCTCCTTTGATTGAAATACAATTTGTGGTTTTCAAGATCAACGAACATCAGATTTCTGAAATCAAAAAATTGGCAAAGACATTAAAAGTTGACCGGTTGAGTTTAAAAACCGCTCAACTTTACAATTTTGAACACGGGCATGAGTTAATGACTTCAATCGATAAATTTTCACGTTACAAAAGACTTTCTAATGGCAAGTATGCTATAAAAAATAAAATGCAAAACCGATGTCAGCGATTGTGGAACGGAGCCGTAATTACTGCTGAGGGGAATGTGTTACCTTGTTGCTTCGACAAAGACCAAAAGTATACGTTTGGCAATCTGAATTCAAATAATTTCCAAACAATCTGGCATAATAAAAAAGCTTCCGGTTTCAGAGCATCAATACTCCAAAACCGGAAACAATATGATATGTGCAGAAATTGCACTTCTAAATAAGACTCTACTTTCCAAAAAGCGTTTTCCAATCATCCTCTTTAAAACCGACCAACACTTTATCGCCGGCTAGAAGTACGGGACGCTTTACCATCAAACCATTTTGAGAAAGAATATCAATCAACTCATCAATCGACAAAGTTTTCACTTTATCTTTCATATTATTTTCTTTATACAGCAGTCCACTGGTATTAAACCATTTGTTAATTGGCAGTTCACTTCTTCCAAACCATTCTGTCAATTCCTCTTTCGTCGGGTTCTGTTCTTTTATCGGACGATAAGTATATTCGATTCCATTTGCTTTCAACCACTTTTCTGCTTTTTGACACGTTCCGCATTTCGGATAACATAAAACAACAGGTTTCATTTTTTCTCTTATTTAAATATTGCTCTAAAAATATCATTTCCGTTAGCATATACCAACAACCCCATTAAAAGGAAAAATCCAACAGTCTGGGCATATTCAAGAAATTTATCGCCCGGTTTTCTGCCGGTAAACATCTCATACAGCAAAAACATAACATGACCTCCATCTAAAGCCGGAATCGGTAAAAAGTTCATAAAAGCAAGCACAATAGACAGCAAAGCAGTCATTGACCAAAAAATTTCCCAGTCCCAAATTTTAGGAAACATTTTTCCAATACTTCCGAACCCACCAAGTTGTTTGGCTCCTTCTTTCGAAAATATCAATTTAAATTGTTTCACATAGCTTCCAAGCGTTTCAACACCCATATTGATACCCGCAGGTATTGACTGGACTAATGTGTAATGAGTTACTTTTGTATTGAAATAAGTGAGCATTGGTTTAACCGCAACTCCTAATTTTCCATTGTCTTCAACGAAAGTTTTTGTATGCATCAATTGCCCGGCACGATAAAATGATATTTCTATATCATGAGCTCTCGAATCATACAATTCCTGGGCAATATCCTGAAAAGCAAACATCGGCTTTCCATTGACACCCACAATACTGTCTCCCGCTTCCAGTTTCGCCTCCGCGGCAGCACTTCCAGAACTTACCTCTGCAATAACGAATGGAAAACGGGGTAAAATAATATCCGTTTCATTTGCTGCAAGAATTTTTTGATTAAAATCGGCAGGCAACTCAATATTTACCACTTTTCCATCCCGAAGTACCTGTACCTGTTCTTTTCCGTCAATCAAAATTTTATCAATCAGGTCTGCCCGTTGCTCAACAGGTTGCCCTCCCACAGAAATTACGTTATCACCATTTTTAAACCCATAATCAATGAACGTCTGCGAAAACTGCAATCCATATTTAGCATTTTTCAAAGGAAGATATTCTTCTCCCCAGGTAAAAAGCACTGCTGAATAAATAACCAAAGCAAGAAGAAAATTCACCAATACGCCTCCGATTATAATGGGTAAACGTTGCCAAACCGGCTTCGAACGATATTCCCACAGTTGAGGTTCCTGACTCATCTGCGCTGTATCCATTGACTCATCAATCATTCCGGCAATTTTACAATAACCACCCAATGGGAGCCAACCTATCCCCCACTCCGTCGTTTCCGGATATTTTCGCCAGTCATCATCGGCAAATTCAGAAACCGGAATTGGTTCTAACACCGGACGTCCTTTGGCATCGAGCACGGGATCGCCGGCAGCATCCATTTTTGGACGCTCATTAGCCGGAACGTTTTTAGCAAAAATTTTAAACTGCCATTTTCCTTTGATTTTTTTTGCCCTAACTAATGAAAAATTCGGATTAAAAAACATGTAAAACTTATCGACACGCACACGAAATAAACGGGCAAATGCAAAATGCCCGAATTCATGCAAAACCACCAATATCGATAAGCTTAAAATAAGTTGTAGCGCTCTGATTAAAAATGTCTCCATAATTGCTTTCTCATGCCGGACATCTTCTCCGGATTTTTATGTTTTAGTTCTGTCTTTATTTCTTTTCCATTAAAAATATATATTCCAAATGCCGGTCATCATTGGCTGCCCACTCATTTGTCGAGCGCAGATAACTCATCACATTCTTCTTAAAATCAATCTTCTTCACCTTTAGCAACACTCCGTTTTCCTGGATAATATCAATCAACTGTTCCTTGGTGGCCCGGCCTCCCGAACTGTAGGATAACATCAAATATCGTGCTTTTGTTTTCTTAACCAATTGTCGTAAAGCATCCATAGCTTTAAATTCACCATTTTTGTTTTTTCGGAACTCCTCAAACACCGAACCTGTAAAATTGTCACGTGTATCAGTCCGGCGGTTTGCTTTTCCAAAAATTTCCGGCTTATCATTCTGAATAATAGTTGTCCAGATATGATAATACGAAGCATACCGCACACGGCTCGGGGGCATTTTTTCGTTATTGGAACCATACGGAGGATCAAAATATGCCAAATCGAAACTATATTTTCCAACCGTATTAAAAATATCATCTCTGATCACCTGACATTCCGGCAACAATTCTATTCTGTATGGGAGCTTTAATTCTAAATTTTTATAGGAACGGGCAGACCATTTCGATAAATAGGCAGCGTAATGCCCCAACGTATTATCCACTTTATCCAAAGCTAAAATAAGGCTCGTTAGAAGCACCGATTTATCTTCAATATTTAAATCTAAACGATCTATTTCATCACGAATTGCATCGAGCTTCTGAGTATTTTTTCTCTGAAAAGGCTTCTTTGTATCCTGCTCATCTCCACCATATACAGCAGTAAACCAACCATCAACCGGATTTAAATGATTAAGATGCTCAATTATTTCTTTTAAAACGGATTTTGAAGAAGACGTTTTTAAGTAGCAATTACCAAAGACTTCGGACCACGCCGAAATATCATTGGCCATAACCTGACAGCCTTTCTGAGCAAAAGCCTGAGAAACCCGCGTGGAACCACTAAATCCATCAAGAACAGAATTCACACCGCTAAGTTCGGAGGACATTTCTAAAATATGAGGTATAAGCTTCAATTTAGATCCGGCATATTTTATTCCTTCAGTTTTAATTTGCTCCATATCTCTTTTACCCGAGAACAATAGTAATTACGATTTCTCAATCAATTTTTTAGTTAGTAATCTGACCTCAGCATCCGTCTGAACATAATCTTCGTAAGTAGGTTGCAGAATAAACGTAGCTTTGGCCATTACATCTTCAATAATATCACTCATTTGCAAAAATCTGATCTTATTTTTCAAAAATTCGGCAACTACAATTTCATTGGCAGCATTAAGTATACAAGGCATATTTCCGCCCTTTTTCATAGCATAATAGGCAAGAGCAAGATTGCGGAATCGTTCTGTATCAGGACGTTCGAAAGTAAACTGGGTGCAAATATTGAAATCAAGACGGGGAAATTTTGTTTGCAAACGATCAGGATAGGTAAACGCATACTGGATGGGGAGTTTCATATCGGGCAATCCAAGTTGTGCTTTGACAGATCCATCCGCATATTGAACCATAGAATGTATGATAGACTGAGGATGTACCACCACATCAATCTGCTCTGGGGCAACATCAAACAGCCATTTTGCTTCAATAATTTCAAAACCCTTATTCATCATACTGGCGGAATCAATCGTGATTTTTGCCCCCATATCCCAATTCGGATGTTTCAATGCCTGGGCACTGGTAACATATTCTAATTCGGCCAAACTTTTTGTGCGAAACGGACCTCCCGAAGCAGTTAAAATCAACTTTTCAACCGGATTATTTCCTTCCCCGACAAGACATTGAAAAATGGCAGAATGCTCGGAATCAACAGGAATAACAGGCACGTTGTATTCTGAGACCAACGCACGAATCAACTCCCCCGCCACAACAAGCGTTTCTTTATTAGCCAAAGCAATTTTCTTTCCGGCTTTAATTGCATTCATAGTTGGTTTCAGCCCTGAATATCCAACCATTGCCGTGAGTACAATATCAATGGGCTGCATTCCGGCTACCTGGGCAATAGCGTCATCTCCTGCAAAAACTTTTATCGGCAAATCGGCTAATGCATCTTTTAGCTTCTGATAATGAATATCGTTAGCAATAGCCACCACCTCGGGTTGGAATATGCGTGCTTGTTGTATAAGTAAATCCACCTGATTGTTTGCGGTTAAAGCAAAAACCCCAAACAGGGAACTGTTTTCAGCAATAACCTTAAGTGCCTGAGTTCCTATAGAACCGGTAGAACCAAGTATTGCTATTTGTTTTTTAATATCAGACACTGAAATATCTCCAATTAATAGTTAGAAAATAATTACGTCTTCCGGGTTCACCGGCTTGCCTTGCTGCCACAATTCAAAATAAAACTGGCTACCCGATTTTGTATCCTCACTATCTCCCGTAATGGCAATTCCTTCTCCGGCTTTCACCATATCACCTATTTTTTTCAACAAACGTGTATTGTTTTTATAAATAGAAAGGTAATTATTTTCGTGTTGAACTTCAATAACCCAACCATAATCAAAAGTATAAGCTGCATAAATAACAGTTCCGGCCAACACGCTCAAAACGGTCTGGTTCGGAGAAGTTATAATGCTTATACCATATTGTTTTTCTGACAAATTAAACTGAGAAGAAATAACTCCTTTGGCAGGTCGAAAAAACACATATACATTTTCATTCTTTGTATCAGAACCTAGAGAAGACAAATTATATTTTTCTTGGTTTTCAAAATTATCAACAAACTCCTTTTCGGCATTCGATTTCTCGACAAAAACATGTGCAGTTTCTTTAAGCTGAGCAGAATCAAGCGAAGCTACTGAATCTGATTTCATATTTCCGGTAACTATTGCTTTGAGAATATCGATATAACCTTCCTGTAATTTCACCTGCTGAACTAAAGAATCGGTTTTCATGGCTCCGACTATAATTTTCCCTCTGTTGCCCGAATCTCCATATCCCGGCAAATAATATTTAACAGGAGTAGCATATATCAATAATGCAAGGAGGGCAAATGTCGACAGCACCAGTACCGATGCATAAACCATCACACTCAGCCGGGACAAACGAATATGCCATGATTCCTCCAAGGTATTTTCGTTCAACACCGAAACCCGGTATCGGAATCTTAACTTTTGGAAAAATGACTTTACCCGTATGTTTTTCTTTTTCATTTTTTCTCGACCTGAGCCTTTTTAAAAAGCACAAAAATAGCTTATTTTTACGAAATTATCAAAATGAACAAAAGCCCAAACGAAGCTTTTCGTCTGAGCTTTTGTTATGTTGTATTAAACTATATTAAATAGCGTTTCCAATCATAAATACAGCTGCAAGTGATACAATTGCATAAAGTTCCGGGAATACGGCAAGAATCAGTGTTTTACCAAAAACATCATAACCTGAACCTATTCCGGAAATACCATTGGCACAAACTTGTCCCTGACGAATAGCAGAGAAAAAGCCGGTCAGTGCTAATGCCAAACTTGCTCCAAAAACTGCGGCTGCAGCTCCCCAACCCATTTCCGGACTAAGCTTACCTGATAAAAGGAAATATCCAAGGAAACCATAAAGTCCCTGAGTACCCGGAAGTGCACTCAATACCATATAGTTACCAAAAGCATCTGCATTTTTCTTAAGCGCTCCTATAGCAGCATTACCTGTAATTGTTACTCCGAACGCACTACCAACACCTGCCATTCCGACCATTAAACCGATTCCGATGTACGCTAAAATAATAGGTTCCATAATTTTCTTTTTTGTTTTAATTGTTTTTTTATTGTTATTTTCTTTATTGCTGATTAAAATAATTTTTGTTCTTCTTTATATCTTGAAAATGGTTTATACTTTTTACCACCACCTTCAAAACCTGAATTTTTATAAAACTCTACGAATGTCAAACGCATAGGGTGGACAAATGCACTCAATGATGACATAAATATGTTTATCCCATGTCCGAGAAGTAAAATTATCAAAACGACCAATTGTTTCACAACCGGTATATCCGGACTAAGATTAAATGCCAAATCATTGAACACAAACCCCATAACAGCACCTGAAATACCAAGAGCAAATAAACGGATATAGGACAATACATCTCCAAGCATACCTGTAACCATATTGTAAGCATCCCAAAGCCCGGCACCGATATTGATTAACGGATTACGTTTTATATCGTTCAAAATAAATACAAACAAACCGCCTAATGAACAAAATCCGATATACATATATTTAGCAATTGTCGGGTTTAGCCCGGCATAAGTTGCAGCCAAATATGTTCCTCCATTTCCAAGAATCAAAATCATCCAGCCCCAGGTTGCAAAAGAGGCAGACCAGCCATAACGACGAACCTGTCCGACAGCTTTTATTGTCATTCCAAACAAAATCTGTACAACACCAATAATCAAAGATGTATAGAATAATTGATTAGGATCCAGCATCATGAATTTAATTTTCTCAATCCATTCAATTTTGGAATCCAATAAATTATATCCAAAAAATGTCGAGCTAACAGTTCCCATAACAACAGTTGCTCCTCCCAGCCAGATTAACAAACTCATTACAGGTTTAAGTCCTTCTTTCACTTTCGGGCGCATAATAATAGCCAACAGCAACAAAAGTAAACCGTACCCGGCATCTCCGAGACAAAGCCCGAAAAAAAGCATATAAAACGGAGCAAAAAACGGGGTCAAATCTATTTCATGATAATTTGGCAAGTCGTAAAGTTCACCTATCATTTCGTATAAACGGGCAAATTTATTGTTCTTCAACTTGATTGGCACTTTATCTTCTTCCGTAGGGTCTTCCGTTTCGTAATAAATATCCGTGCTTTCCAAATATTCGTTCAGTGCTGTTTCCGCTTCTTCGGGACACCAGCCTTGAAGCAGCATTACTTTTTCTTCTGCTTCTTTCTCTGTGTTTAGAACAACTTTGGCAAAATCTACTTTTTCAACAGCCTGTTGCTGAGCTATCTTCAAATTATTGAACTCATCAACAGCAAGCTCTACAAGCATTTTTTTCTGATTTTCAAGTTGTTCTCTCAATTCAACGACCTGATTTTGAAGTTCGATAGCTGTAAAATCCGAAAGTTTCACAGGATCGGCATCAATATCAACAACTTCGCCCGGTCGAGTCACTGTAACAAAATAAATGGTTGCTCCAACGGTATCAACCTCAAAAGCATTGTATTTTACTTCCCATTCTTGATCGAAACGGCGCTGACTACAAGCATAAAAGCCCAATACAAAACCTGAATCTTTTAGTTCTTCAATCCTTTTATGACTAAAATCGCCCCAGACTTCCATGCGATCTGCTTCTTTTTCCGTCGCTACAATTTTCTGTTGCAACGACTCTTTTTCAGCAAAAGCATTCTCAATATTTGTCAACAATGTAGGGGCATCAAAATCATTATTTCCCGGTTTTGGATCAACTCCTTTAGGAAGTAATTTTTCTAATTGTTTGATAGCAGTTTTAATCCGAGCCGAAAATTGCATTTTTTCACGTAAGGCATCATTTTCTGCTATGCCATCAGGCTTTTCGATTATATGAAGCACACCCAAATCCCTGATTTTTTCAAGGAATTCAAGATATTGTTTATGATATACCAAAAAAGTATATCTTTTCATTTTTACAATCATAACCCGGCCTCCTTCATTTGTTGTTGACGCGATTTTACAATTTTCTGAGAAGATTTTGAAAGGTTCTCCTCATCTTCCATAAAACGTTTGATTTTCCTGATAGCATCGTCATAACCTGGAATCTGAACTTTTTCAAAAAGGTTTACTTTCTGAGTTGTTTTTTTCCGGGCATATTCGAGTAAATGCAATTTTTCGCTGCAAAACTCACGTTCAATTCCAATCTGAGCCAACTCTTTCAACTGGGTAAGTCCGTCTGCGTACCATTTCGGAGAATTGAACATGCTGAAAGGTTTCGTGGTGTAAAGTACCTCTTCGAGAATCGGGATACGAACACCCGCCACTTTTTTTACAGTCATTTTCACATCATCAACCTGCAAAAGCGTAGTATCAAATTCGCCCCACAAAGCCAGCATCTTATCATAAGCCTGAATTCTGGATTCAAGCTCTTTCTCAAGTTTCAAAATTTCATCTTTGGCTTTCTTCACCTCCAGACGCAAAGCACTTTCCTTATTTTTAATAGTCGGCAAAGCGCGAACACGCATCTTGAGATTTTTCTCAAGCATTTGCAACGATGTTTTGTTATATTGAAATTGTATTGCCATAAAATTCAGTCTTTTTTGATATTCAAGACTTTATTCTTTAAGTTTTATATAAATCGGTTCATCTTCGTAAACCTCATTCGAACCATTTTTTCATTTAATCGTATGCTTTACCTTCAACACCGCGAAATTCAATTCAATACTTATTTCGGGTTCAGTCGCATCCAAAGCTTCGCCTAGTACTTCCGAAATCAACTCACCGCTTCGCTTTAGCAACGATTTTTGCTTTGTTTCCTCCGGTATTTCGGTCAAATCCGAAACAGTCTTCGTTAATTCTTTGATCTTTGTAAAAGTCTCAATAATGCCAATGGTAGTTTCTGTTGCAATTTTGCTTTTTAAAATTGTGGCCAACATATAAAGCCCCTTTTCTGTAAATGCTTTTGGCAATGTACGGATTTTCGAAAAATTTGCGGTCGAAAATTTCGACCGCAAATCTGAAAACTCAGATTCGCTCAGGTCAAAAACATATCCGTAAGGAAACTTCTCTGGATTATTTTTTACAGCTTCATTAACTCTTTTGGTCTCAGCACCATACAAATCAGCCACATCTCTATCCTAAATTACCTTTTGGTTACGAATTACCAAAATTTTCCCTTCAACTTCATTGACTTTCACAATATCAGACATACGATTTCATTTTTAAGGTTATTTTTCAGGAAAGCAAGAACAACGGGCAAAACTATTTCCAGTATTGCTCCACAAATTCCTGTTTAATATTTACCTCGGCAGGTTTAAAATGTTCTTTAAACAAGCCCCAGGTAGTATCAAGCATGGCTGTTGTATCAATATTGACATCGATAGCCAGAATTTTTTTCGAATAATCTTTGGCAAACGACAAAGTACGTTCATCGTAATCAGTCAAATCAAATCCGTTTTCAAGTTTCGTTTTCGCATTGGCTGCATCAGCAAATAACCGGACAGCCGCATTCATTACCTGCGGATGGTCGGCACGTGTTTTCTTACCGATAACCAACTGTTTCAAACGGGAAAGAGAACGGAACGGGTCAACAATTACTTTACCTACATCCGAATCACGACGAAGGAACAGCTGACCTTCGGTAATATATCCCGTATTATCAGGAATAGCGTGCGTAATATCACCTCCCGACAAAGTTGTAACGGCAATAATCGTAATTGAACCGCCGGCTGGAAATTGTACTGCTTTTTCGTAAATTTTCGCCAAGTCCGAATAAAGCGAGCCAGGCATGGAATCTTTCGAAGGAATCTGATCCATACGATTCGACACAATGGCAAGCGCATCGGCATACGAAGTCATATCTGTTAAAAGCACCAACACTTTTTCGTTTTTATCAACAGCAAAATATTCTGCAGCAGCCAAAGCCATTTCAGGAATTAACAAGCGTTCAACCGGTGGATTTTCCGTCGTGTTTACAAAACTCACAATACGGTCGAGCACTCCGGCATTATTAAATACATTTTTAAAATACAGATAATCATCGTTCGTCAGTCCCATCCCTCCCAGAATAATTTTATCTGTTTCGGCACGCAAAGCAACGTTTGCCATAACCTGATTGTAAGGTTGGTCAGGATCTGCAAAAAACGGAATCTTCTGTCCAGTTACCAACGTATTATTCAGATCGATGCCCGCAATACCGGTAGCAATCAATTCCGACGGTTGTTTACGGCGAACCGGATTTACCGACGGGCCTCCGATTTCACGCTCTTCTCCTTCAATTTCAGGACCGCCATCAATCGGATCCCCGAACGAATTGAAAAAACGTCCGGCCAGCTGATCGCTTACTTTCAACGAAGGAGCTTTGCCCAAAAAGATTACCTCTGCATTTGTCGGAATTCCTTCAGTCCCCTCGAAAACCTGCAAAGTAACTTCATCTCCCATAATTTTTACTACCTGAGCCAATTTTCCGTTGACGGTAGCAAGTTCCTCGTTACCAACGCCACTTGCTTTCAGAGAACAGGTTGCTTTTGTAATCTGAGTGATATGAGTGTAAATTTTCTGAAATGCTTTTGTTGCCATTTATATAAATAAGTTTTTTAATAACTAATTAGGGTTTAATGCGTAAAATTTTACCATTGCGACAAATAACTAAATCACTATTTTTCTTTTTCTTATACAATAGCAAATTATCGTACACTTTGTCCATTCCCTGAAGAATTTTATCTCTTTCGGAAACTGCCTGATTATTGTTTTTCATAAGATATAATCTTTAAGTAAATTAAATTTTACTTCATCGTACATTTTTATGTCAGACTCATATTTTTCAAAAATGAGCTGGTATCGTTTATCTGAGTTATCAAATATCATAATCGCGTCAACGATAGGTAAATAAATCTGAAATAAATTTCTGATTCCGGCTCGGTACCTTCTTGTTATTACTCCGGGAGCAACCGCATGTCCTCCTTCAAACACTCTCTGCTTCACTCTTTCAATCGCCAGTTCAACAGTTGTCAGCCAAAAAAACAACAATATCACTTCGTACCCATTATCCTTCGCTTTCTTCACTAAATTTTTATAGCTTTTAGTCGATAATGTTGTTTCAAATGCAAATGTTTCTTTCTGATTAACAAGTTCATTGATACGTTTCAACATAATTCTTCCTGCATCAATGGCAACTTTTTCGGGTTGAAAAGGCGAAAGCCCTTTGGCTATTTCATCGGCATTTACAAACTCCAGGCAATTCAATACTTCGGGGAGTATTGCAAATGAGGCCGTTGTCTTCCCGGCTCCATTACAACCTGCAATAATGTAAAGTTTCGGTTTTATCATTGAATCAGGCTGTAATGATTAATTATTGTTTTCTCTCTTCCAAAATTGCGCTCAATTCTTCAGCATGTTTTTCAAAATCGGCAGAATGAAATTCTGAATAGTTCATCTGCTTGCATACATTGATAATTCGTTTGAAATAATCCATTACTTCAATAAATCCTGCAAAATCAAAATCTGCACGACAAATATCCATCACCAGATTCAACATATATTCCTGACGTTCAAGCGGTGTTACCGAATCGACTTTATCAAAAGCATCTTGTTGAAGAATCACAAAATCAATCACTTCCGATTTCCAGAATGTTACATGGTAATCTACCGGCACACCATCATCCCCAAGAATATTGATTTGTTCCTGAACTTCTTTTCCACGAAGAAGAATAGTCTTCATTTCGTTTACTTTTTTTGTCCAGTCAGAAGAAATTCGTTTTTCAATATATTCTTCAAATTCAGGATATTCAATGTATTTTGAATAGCTGTCAATCGGATTTACAGCCGGATAACGTTTGCGGTCGGCACGTGCCTGTTCAAGTGCGTAAAAACAGCGGGCCGCTTTTTTAGTTCCTTCCGTAACCGGCTCCTTCAGGTTGCCTCCGGCTGGCGACACCGTTCCGATAAAAGTAATTGAACCAGTTTGTCCGTTTTTCAAATACACATAACCTGCACGGCTGTAGAAAGCTCCGATAATTGCGGATAAGTCCATTGGAAAAGCATCCTGTCCGGGAAGTTCTTCCATACGGTTCGACATTTCACGAAGCGCTTGTGCCCAGCGCGAAGTAGAATCGGCCATCATCAACACGCGTAATCCCATGGCACGATAATATTCCGAAATAGTCATTGCCGTGTAAACCGAAGCTTCACGCGAAGCTACCGGCATGTTAGAAGTATTGGCAATAATAATGGTACGTTCCATCAATTTTCGTCCGGTATGCGGATCTTCCAATTCGGGAAATTCCACAAAAATTTCCACTACCTCATTTGCACGTTCACCGCAGGCTGCAATAACCACAATATCAGCTTCGGCTTGTTTAGAAATTGCATGCTGCAATACCGTTTTACCGGTACCAAACGGACCTGGAATAAATCCGGTTCCTCCTTCCACAATCGGATTAGCAGTATCAATAGTACGAACACCGGTTTCAAGAAGTTTAAATGGACGCGGTTTTTCAACATGTACATTGATGGCCTTTTTCACCGGCCATTTCTGAACCATAGTTACCGGCACATCTTTTCCATCTACATCTGTCAGCACGGCAATCGTATCCTGTATTTTATATTCACCTTCTTCAACCACACTTTTTACCGTGTATGTTCCTTCAAAAATAAACGGAACCATAATTTTGTGTGGCTGATTATTTTCATCAACTTGTCCCAGCCACGAACCGGCTTCAACTGTATCCCCGGCTTTTGCAAGCGGTTTAAACGCCCAAAGTTTTTCAGCATCAAGTGGAAAATTATATTCACCACGTTGCAGAAAAACTCCGGTCAGTTTATCCAAATCATTCTGCAAGCCATCATAATTTCGGGATAACAAACCGGGACCAAGCGTAACTTCAAGCATGTGACCGGTAAACTCAACAGAGTCACCAACTTTCATGCCGCGTGTACTTTCGAAAACCTGCACATATACATTAACGCCCACAACTTTAAGCACCTCGGCCATAAGTTTGTGAGCACCTAAATCAATATAGGCAATTTCGTTTTGTGCAACAGGGCCATCCACTTCCACCGTAACAAGGTTGGAAATAATACCTTTTACTTTTCCTTTTGTTGACATAATTTTTAATGTGTCAATATAACAGATTGAATATTATATTCTGAATCGGTTATGTATGCTATATAATTTTTTTATTTTACTATTTCGGTTTCGAGACGGCAAACCCGCCTCAAAAATTATTCAAAGCTTACGCCTTCTCTAAACTCATCGAGTAATTGCCGGAATACCTGAGTTCCGTTTTCGACAGACAAAAACTTCCAGCGTTCAATCATTTGCACTTTCAGAACATAAGCCAGCACCTTTTCCACCGAAAAATAATGAAAAAAAGTATTGTCTTCGAGCCATTTCCATTTCAACGCATCTATTTTCTTTTCACGTTCCAGCAAGTCAGTTTCCTCTGCAATTCTCAATATCATATCTAATTCATCAAACATTCCACCCAGACCGAAATCTCGCGCATTGCTCTGACGAATAATATTGGCAACTTCGTTATTTCCAACCACCAAAGCACGCTGATCAAAACCATGTTTGCGACATGCAATGGCTGTTAATATATTATTCAGATTGAGATTGAATTCAAACCAGCTTCGCAAAAATTCATTTTTACTCTGCATGGCTTCTTCGTAATAAAGAGAGGAAAGATAGTCTTCCTGAGAAATTCCTCCGGTATCAAATTTCTCGTCGCTTATGGAAGTATAAAATTTTTGAATATACAGCAATAATCTGGCATCTTTAGGCTTTTCCGACTCCTGCATCAACAAAATCAGTTCCGACCAGTCATCCGATGTCAAATTTCCCAAAGAATTCAGCTGAGCTTCTTTATTTTTCAGAAATGCCAGCAGATTATCATTGTCGTAGGCTGCAAAAAGTATTTTCAGAAGCTGCAAATCGGCATCAGACAATTGTTCCTGCAGCTCGTGTTTCAATTCGGCCACAGCAATTGCTGTTTTTGTGTCTTCTACGATATCGGGCAGTCCCGCAATCAGGCAGTAATAATTCATAATAAAAAAATTCCCCATCCGGGGCTTTTAGGGTCTTTTCGATTAAAAAAGCATTTCCACTAATTTCGGACGAAGAAATTCTTTGAAGTAAGCTATAAATTCGTCATCACCAAAAGTGATTTTATATCCACCCTTTTCAGGAACAATAGTGAAATCGGTTTTCACACCGTTTGCTTCGGTAATTTTCACACCTTTATTCAATAAACCTTTAGCATTGGCAGCAAAATAATCAGTAAGTGCTTTTGCATCTTTTGCTTCAACTGCAATATCCTGAGTTTTGGCCCATTCCTGCACCAACGACAAAATGGTCTTCTGCATAAAGGCTTTATCAGCCATAGCAGCTTTAACAGAGTCAGAAACAATAGTACCACACAAAAGATCGGTAATTTCAGTTTTAAGAGCATTTACCGACTGTTGTGCAAAAAGCCGGAGTTCCGATTGCGTATTTTTAGTAAGTTCTGCGGATTTTGCTTCGGCATCTGTAACAATCCGGGCAGCTTCAGCCTTAGCTTTAGCTATAATATCGGCAGCCTGCTTATCGGCATTCTCTACAATTACTTTTGCTTCGGCATTTCCTTTCTCTACCCCTTCGAGATAGATTTTGTCTGTCAGTTCCTGGAGTTTTGTATTCATGAAGATTATTTAGTATTATTTTTCAAAAAACACTACAAATTTAGTATATTATGCAAGATTGGCTATCGTTTTAGTATTATTTAAATAAAATTCCATCTCAATAAAAAACAGAGATTACATTAAAGTAAAATAATACAAATTTAGGATTAAGCCTGAAATGAGATGATTCGTAGTTGAATCTTTTTTCGGACGTACTGTTTTTAATATTTTGCAAATATAGTAATTATTGAGAAATATATTTAGAACTCGTCTCTACTTTTTTGACACATTATTAACACATAGTTTTTACATGAAAAAAAGGAATTTCCGACCACAGTAGCCAAAAAATATCAAAAATATTTTTTAAACTATGTGTGCTTTAGTCTTAAAATCATACTAATGTTTACTATGTGTCAAAAGTCAAGATCACTTCTTAATATCGGCTTTTTCTTTAATGCTTCAAATGATTTTCGACTCAAGAATTTTTTAAGCCATAATATTACAGGAAATTTACATTGCAGCCAAAGATTGCTCACCAAAGAGGCAGTCACATTATCGCATTTTTACTCAAAATCACGTCTAAATTCAGAAAGTAAAATATTTAATAGAAATAAATCCGATTTATTCTCTGTACTACCGTTTTTAAGATTCAGATTTATATTCTAACGAATCTATTTTGCTTAGTCTTGATTTTGTCGGTTTCAACACCCAGTTTAATATAAAACCGATGGCTAATAATGCGGCAAATCCCGTTGCCAGAACGAAACCGGTTTTGGCATTGTGGCCAAAAGTATCACTGACAATTCCCATAGACAGAGGACCTAAAGCGGCTCCGGCAGCAGTAAAAAACAAAATAATACCGGCAACCGAACCATGTTTTGATTTTGGGAAACAACTGATTCCTTTCGAATTGATTGTAGGGTAAACAACCGACATAAACAACCCGGACAGAGGCAATAAAATAACAGCAAACTCAACTCCTCCGATAACACTTCCCAAAAAGCAAATAAAAATCAGCACACTGAAAATACTCATAATCACCGACCATTCGAACCGGGCAAGTAACCACACACCCATAAACCGGCCTCCGGCACGTAATATGAAAAACACAGGAAGGGCGTAAGCTGCAAACAAAACTGCATTTCCGGCATATCCTTTAATAAGTGTTGGCATCCAAACGTAAACAGCACATTCGACCGATACATATAAGAATGCGGCAACCGAAAAGCCCAGTGCAAAAGGATCTTTCAGCATTTTTAGCGTGGCACTAAGATTTATTTTTTCTTCGGTACTCTTTTTTGTTTCGGGATATTTCACCATCAGAGCCAGAATAATAAGGACAATGCATAATATCCCGGCAATGACATAGAGCCATTTCCAGTCGACACCCGATTTCAAAAGATAAGTTACCACAAAAGGGCCTATAATTGCTCCGACACCAAAAAATCCCTCCACGGCATTCATCGTGGAAGTATGTTCCCGGGTCGACTTTGAAATATCTCCGATAAGTGCCAAAGCTCCTGATTTAAAAACACCGATTGAAATACCGGAAATGAGCATCAGGCTCAGATAAAACGAAAACGAATTTCCCAAAAGGAATAAGAATGCGTTAGCAGCAAACAATCCGAGGCCAAGAATGATCGTCTGTTTCCGTCCGAACCTGTCGGCCAAAAATCCGAGCAAAATTCCGGCGAGTGCAATGGCAACCATAGGTGCATAGTGCATCATACCGGCAGCCGTCATACTTAGGCTGAATTTTTTCATTACTTCCGGAATAATAACACCAACGGCATCAGTCGTCATGGCAAACATCATAAACATTAAGAATGTCAACCATTTGATAATACCGATATTATAAGACGAAGCCTTTTGTGTGTGAGTTTTCATAATAAATTATTTAAAGTTTCTATTTAAACCATAAATTCCTGATAAGCACCTTGCGTATCGATATATTTTATAATGCTTTTCATCGATTTTAAATCGATATTTAATTCACAAAATGAATTTTGCAGTTTCCAGTTCAGCCTGATACAGCTATCATCAGCATCCTCTACCGAGAAAACGCCATCGAAGGCAGGCAATTCATTCCTGAATTTTATAAGTTTCATTAATCTTTGAACAACCGGCTTATCCACAGCAGTCTGAATTTCGTCGACACTGTAATTATGACGGTTTATTTCCCGGCCTTCACCAGTTTTTTGTACATTTTCCACATCGTTTTCCCCGGCCAGCATACCCGCATAATAAACCTGAGGAATACCCGGAACAAAGAACTGAATGGCACGGGCTGCAATGTATGCGTCATCATCTTTGTCAAGCATCGAATAAATAGTTCCCCGAATCTGATGAACATCAAATCCATCTTCACTTTTATGTTTGTCCGAAAAAATCAAGCTCAGATTTGAACCTCGCTCCAAACAAACATCCACTAATTTCCGGGCATCTGCTGTCGAAACCAATTCATCCAAATCTGGTTTCACCGGAACGCCATCATGACAGTCGAGCATGGTGAATTGCTTATGCGGACGAATTTTCAGGTATTCCGTTAGTCTCTTTGATGATTTATTAATAAGCGTTTCAAGCACATAATAAGGCAGAATAAAATCATAAATCCAATGCCCCTTTTCAGCCAGTTTAAACTGAACACTATAATGCGAATGTACTTCTGGCAACAGCTCAATATCCAATGAATGAGCCAGTTTTGTAATCCAATCGAGAAATTTGTAAATATCTGGCTCAACAAAGAAACAACTGGTTCCCAGTTTTTTTATCACGTATCCAACAGCATCGAGTCGTACAATTTTTATATTATTCTTACTGAAATTGACCATAAAATCTGTCAACAATTGCCTTGTTATTGCCGAACGAATATCCAAATCAATCTGTTCGGACGGATCCTGCTTCCCAAAAGTTGTCCATACTTTTACAAGTTCTTTATTCTTCCCGATTTCAAATGTAGAGTACGGCACATCTCTGCGTAAAAACATTTTATCAACATCATCCTGAACAGGAACTCCGTTGTGCCAGTATTTATCCAATGAAATAAACAGATCAGCATATTTCGAATCAAACCCTTCTTTCAAGAAATCCTGAAAAAACTCCGATTTTCGGGAAATATGATTCACCATTAAATCGAGCAAGACATCGTATTCGCGACTGATTGCCTGTATATCCTTCCAATCACCAAACGAAGGTTCAATTTCAAGATATGTCAATGGAGCAAACCCGCGATCACCGGACGATGGAAATGGAGGAAGGATATGAATGCCTCCCTGAAACAAACCGTTCAGCTGATTATCGAGTATTTTTTTCAATGCTTTCAGATCACCGCCAAGCGAATCGGGATAAGTGATTAACTGAACTTTATTTTTTACAGCCATATTTTTTTTACTTTAAATTACAAAATATGTTCTACTTCATAATCCTTACTGATGACAAAATCGGCCAAAAAACGGTGACCGGCAATTATCTTATGTTCTGTTTCCAGAATATTTTCAACAAATGGATCTCTTACTTCATTGCCTCTGTTCCTTTTAATGCGGTAGGGTAATGTATCGTGGTAGTCTGCATCAATAAAAATCCGGACATCAACATGTTTCAGTAACATAGTATATGTACCTTCAACAATGATAACCTTTATACCGTTCATTTTCACCTCATCCACCGTCATTTTTCCAGAAGCATAATCAATAAATTGCACAGCCAGCTCCTCTGCTCCGTTTTTTGCAGCAACGATAATATTATCCAGCAATTGCAAGTCAACTTCCTTGCGCGGTCCAAGCCATGTTTTGTCACTTTTTCTTTTTGCATCATTAGCCGCAGGTGGCAGATAAAAATAGTTATCCTGACCTAATACAAGCGAGCGAATTCCTGCTTCTGTCAAAGCATTTGTCAACTCTTTGGAAGTTTCGGTTTTTCCGCATCCGCTTTCCCCGGCAAGGGCAACGACATAACATGTTGACCGGCCTTTAATATCGCCGATAATTGCAGACACGATTTCTCCGGCAGCAAATTTATGTGGACTCTTTTCCATAATCGAAAAAATAAAATTGAATGAATAAAGCCTGTAAGATTTTGCCAATAAATCCGGATTAGTCTGAAATTTTACTAATCCGGATTTTTCCTTTTTTACAACTTAAAAACTATATGTGAGAGATATTTTCGACACACGGCCTGTAATCGGACGGGCACGCATGTAATTTGTTGAATTATCTACAAATGTCGTACTTTCAGCTTCGGTAAAGCCTAAAGTATTGAACAGGTTGTTTACGTTTGCACTCAGGACAAGGCCTTTGGTTACTTCATAACTGGCAAATGCATTTACATACACATAACCTGGCAACACAATTTGATTGTCGTTTTGCGAATAAACTTTAGTTGTTCCGATAAAACTCAATCCAAAATCAGCTTTTCCGATTGAATACGAAGGATTCAGATTGTACATTAAATCAGGTACACGACGCGGAGTATTTCCAACTTCCGTATCATCAAGGCTGCTGTTGATAGTAGCCTTGGTATAAATTGCACCGGCTGTGGCCACAAAGTTTCCGAAACGTACAGAACTTTCAAGTTCGGCACCGAATGAAGTAAATCCAATCAAATAGATTTTGTTTTCGGTAATGTCGGCATTTTGCTCTGTAACATTTGAATAATAAGGAGTTATCGTGAAAGCCAAATTAGGAGAATTGTATTTGAATCCCATTTCAACCTGAGTAATCATATCAGCTTCAAGCCCGGCTATTGTTTTTCCATCGGAAGTAATAAAATCAGAGTAAAGCAAACGATCGGCATTTGCACGGCCACCACGGCTGACACGACCATAAACAGCTTTGCCCTTATCAATTTTATAATTGCCACCTAATGAGAAAGAAAGATAATTATAAGTATAATTTACAGCGTGCGGATGTTCGTTATCAACAATATTGGCATTTGATTCAGCAGGTGAATAATTTCCATCCTGATTCACATCAACCGCAGCCACCTTGCTGGTTAAATAATAACCATCGGCTTTACCGAAATCGTAACGCAAACTTGCATCAATATTAATTTTGTCGTTTACATTAATGCCCACATTCGCATAAGGAGCATTAATTTTATACTTCATGTCGTAACCTCTTCCCAGGCCCCATAATCCGTATTCGGTCACACCTCCTTCGGTATAATACGAACCGTCGGCACTTGTCAGGTTTATTAACCGGGGCTGACTTGATACGTCGGTAATATAGCCCTGCCAATCCCAATACGTTGAAATTTCCTGATAAGCATAATAGTAACCCATGGTAAGATTTACTTTATCGAAATACTTAGTTACGTTCAAATCATTTGTAAAATTATTAAAGCTATTGATATCCACATCAAATGAAGCCATTTCCATTAACAAACCATTTCCATTCAAAGCTGACAACTGTGAACTCGAAAGTGGTGTTCCGGCATTAGAACCATTGACATAACTGAATGAATAGCCAGGAGAATATGACGAACCAAGAATATCCTTAGCAATATCATCCGCCGAACCAATTGCTCCTTTTGGGAATAATGTTCTGAATGAACCTTTTGTAATCGCCAACCGGTTTAAATTTTTCATTCTCCAGCCATCACCCATATCAAATGAAAATTCTGTTCCAATTGCATCTGAAATCGGATGCATACCATCGCTGATATTTGTTGTACGTGGATTTCCTGAAGCATCAATACCCATCATATTAAAGAATTCAGAACTTTGAAGAGCCGCATTGCGTAAATCGAAGCCGGCAATCGACTCATAAGTCGGATTTAAACCGGTACCTGTTGCTACAACCGGCATTGGCATATACGAAATTGCACGATCATCGAGATGTTTCAAATATAAACGCACATGACCTTTTTCAAACTCTTTGGTAATATTAGCTTTAATCTGTCCTCCCATATTGCCATCATAACCGGCATTACGCGGGCCTTCACCCTGACGATAAAAACCACCGATATTAAATGAGAATCCATTTCCAAGAGGTGCTCCAAAATCAAAATCTGTTCTGAAGTCATCATAATCGATTCCACGTGAAATACCAATCACGCCACCTGCCTGCGCTCCGGTTTTACTGATAAAGTTGATAATACCAGCCGGCGAATTACTTGCAAACGTCGATGCAGAACCTCCCCGGATAGCTTCAATGCGGGCAACAGTCTGATCTGTTCTGACAAACATATCTGCATTACCAAAAACAATATCACCGAATTGTAATACGGGAAGTCCGTCTTCGTGAAGTTGCAAGAATTTAGAACCACCGGTTGAAATTGGAATACCTCTGACTGAGATATTAGCATTGCCCTCACCTCCGGTTGATTCGGAATGGATACCCGGAATAGATTTGAAAACTTCGGCTGTACTGACAGCTCCAAGTTTTTCCAATGCTTTGGGCTTAATACTTGTAACAGCTATACTGGACTCAAGCGCCGATTTTGGATTAACAACACCTGTTATCACAAGGTCATTTAGCTGGATCAGCCCTTCCTGCAATTCCACATCCAATGTTGCTGTCTGTTTTGGATTGATTTCTACATTTGACTCAACGGTGTTGTAACCTACCAGTGAAAAAACTACTGTTGTCTGACCGGCATTTACATTTTCAATTACATATTCACCATCTAAATTTGTGATTGTTCCTACCGTAGTCCCCTTTATCAGAACAGATACTCCGATAAGGCTTTCATGCGTTTTTTTGTCTGTAACTTTACCTTTTAATGTACTTTTTTGAGCAACTAATGTAAAGGAGTACATCAAAATAAGTCCCAATAATAAAATTGATCGTTTCATAGGATTTAATTTTTGTTTGAGAATGAATAATTAATTTTTTATCTCGTTTGTAAGGATAACATGTCAACAAATATAAAACACATTTTCCTTATTTCAAACACATAAACCCCTGATATTCTGAATCATAAAAATGCAACCGGTTGCGCAACCGGTTACAGTTCACATTTATTAGTATTTATTATCATTATTTAATACATAGCGTTATAAAAAATAACATTAGACCGACCCCCCTTCTTTTAAATGACTGTCAAGGTAGATAACCCGGGGGGCTAAACTCCAGTTATTTGTATCCTCCAGTCTTTCGAACAGCAATTCCGTTGCTTTATGTCCAATTTCGAATCCCATAGGCTCAATAGTAGTTAACTGAGGGTGATACATCGACCGGAAAGGCTCTTCACAGAAGCCTATAACGGATATATCTTCCGGCACTTTCAATTTTTTATTAAAGACGGCCTTCATTACTCCGGTCATTGTCAGATCACTGATTGCAAAAATTGCATCCGGCGGAGTTGGTTTATTAAGAAGTGCGGTAACAGCATATTCAGTTTCTTCGGGTGTATCACACGAAAGTATTAAATCTTCATCGATGGAAATTTCGGCCTGAATCAAGGCTGTTTTATAACCCTGTAAACGATTGTTGCTAATCAACAAATTCATATTTCCTGTACATATTGCAATTCGTTTCCGGTCAGCCTCTATCAATCGTTTTACGGCCTTACATGCACCGGTCACATCATCAACCAGCACAACGTCAGTATCCAGGCCTTTCACTATGCGGTCAAAAAACACAATGGGTAACCCGATATCAATAACATGCTGAAAATGTTCAAAGTTTCTTGTTTCGAGCGAAACAGACGAAAGGATTCCTTCTACATTATTGGCAATCAACACATTTAAGTTTTCAACTTCCCGTTCGTATGATTCGTCCGATTGCAAAATCATAAGTTTATAACCTTTTTTGTGTACGACAGCCTCAATACCCTGAACGACAGACGGGAAAAAAAAATATGAAATCTGTGGGACGATTAAACCTATTATCTTTGTTTTTTTATTTCGAAATCCGGATGCAACAGTATTAGGGACATAATTCAGGCTTTCAGCAAGTTTATTGACAGCATCCTTGGTTGCCTGGCTAATATCGGGATGATTTTTTAAAGCTCGGCTTACTGTCGATTTTGAGATTCCCAACTTTTTAGCGATATCAATTATAGTCACTGGAGAAACTTTCATACTTACAAATTTAAGATTACATTTGCCAAACCATTTAGTTTTGCAGCAAGGAACTACTCCGGCAAAGATAATTGTTTATAAAAAACTATCGTGTTTTTTTTAAAAATTAAGAACTAATTTACAATTGGAGTACACAAAAAATGAAAAAAATCGGACTTTTATCAGACACACACGGCTTACTCGATGAACGAATTTTCGAGCACTTTGCAAATTGCGATGAGATCTGGCATTGTGGAGATTGGGGTTCGATTGATGTAGTAAAAGAGTTACAAGCTTTCAAACCAGTAAGGGGAGTATGGGGCAATATCGATGGATATGAAATCCGGCAAATATTTCCACAACACAACCGCTTTATGTGCGAAGACGTAAAGGTATGGATGACTCATATAGGAGGCTATCCGGGAAAATACGATGCCTTGGTACGTCCTGAAATTTTTCAACATCCTCCCAAACTTTTTGTATGCGGACATTCGCATATTCTCAAAGTAAAGCACGACAAGACACTTGATTTACTTCATATTAATCCCGGAGCAGCAGGGAAATACGGTTTTCATAATGTGCAGACATTGGTACGTTTCGAAATTGATGGAGATAAAATCCAAAATCTTGAAGTTATAGAACTAAAGAAAAGAGGATAATACGATAAAAAATGAACTTCTGCTGTTTTCAACTTTTACACAATCCGGTTGTTTATTGTAGTAAACATAAAAAATTATGCAATCACTTTTCGACGGAGTAAAAGAATTTAATTCGAAAGATTTTGTTGAATATCAAAAATTATTCAAAAAAATAGGACGGAAACAGGAACCACACACTTTGTTTATCGGCTGTTCCGACTCCCGTGTCGTACCGACACTGATAACCAAAGCACTTCCAGGAGAATTATTTGTTATCCGGAATATAGCCAACATTGTTCCGCTATATCGTGAGTCTCAAGAATTTCTTGCAACGACATCGGCTATTGAATATGCTGTACAGGTACTTCATGTATCAAACATACTTATTTGCGGACATTCTAACTGTGGAGGCTGTAATGCGTTATTTGCAGATAATGAAACTAATAAATTGATTCCGCACACTCACAAATGGCTTGAGCTGGCTAAAAATGTAAAAGATAAAATGACCCGGCTTCGTATTGCAGACCCGGCTGTACGGGAATGGATGACAGAGCAGTTAAATATCGTGGAGCAAATGAATCATTTGCTTAGCTATCCTTATATAAAAGAAAAATACGAAAAAGGGAAATTAGATATTCTGGGATGGTATTATATCATTCAGACAGGTGAGGTTTTCAATTATAACAAAAATGAAAAAACATTTATAAAAATAGAATAGTGACTGGCATTATTTTTGTTTAAGATTATTGAAAAAACTAATAATTATTAACACATTTTTAAAGTTATGAGCAAGTCATTTTTTCTAAAATCATCAGCAGTACTAATGTCTGTTATTTTGTTATTTGCATCATGTGCAAGTTCAACAATGATTAATTCCATTCCTTCGGGTGCCAAAGTTTATATAAACGGTGAACCTGTAGGCACAACTCCTTATTTGTATACTGACACAAAAATTGTAGGCAGTATTGTAAATGTCGACCTGAAAAAGGATGGATATGAGCCCTTCTACACAACCTTTTCCAGAACAGAGCAAGTAGATGTTGGAGCAATTGTCGGTGGAGTATTTTTATTGTTTCCTTTTCTTTGGACGATGCAATATAAATCAACCCATACTTATGAGTTAATACCTCTTTCTACTTCGCAAAACTACTTACCGGATGCAATTAAACAATAAATAAAGCCACATGACTAAATAAAGAACGGGAGTATTTTTCAAATACTCCCGTTCTTTATTTCAGAATAATTTTTGGTAACTATATACGACAATACCCTAAATCCCGTGGTGCATTATGAATAGAAATTTAGCAATAAAGATACACCGAATAACGCTATTATCGGAGGTGTCGAATGAAGGAGAAACGGAAAAGTGTATTCCAATTTATCTCATTAGAGAAAACTTTGAGAAACATTGTATCAAAGAAAATGATTACAAGGAATACCTCAATAAATTTGCTCCGAGAGATTGTGTAGATTATATAGATTTATTGATTCAGAAAATCTATCACCCAACGGTTGAAGACTTATCGGTTGACAAAGAATTAAGGCTATCATTATCTTCAAACTGAAAATGAAGTTGTAGTAAAAAAAAGAAGGCATCATACATAGATGCCTTCGTCTTGAAAATCTTTTCCGATTAAACTATTTTCTAATCTCATTAGTAACTACAATTGTTCTGTTTTTTATTATATCCGCAGTTGTATTCTTTGTAGCAGAATTTTCATAAAAAACTTTTGTACTAAAAGAATTTGAACCTAACTGAATTTTAGGATTATATCCAGATTCAGAAATTTTGTAATTTTTTGTTTTCATATCAATTCTCATGTTTCCACCCTTCAAAAATTCTGTTATCACTAAGATTTATTTGCGGAGCCATTCCTGGTGCTGGTACAAATGACTGTTTAGTCAATTCGCCTTCACTAAGAAATACATCTGTACTATTATTTAGCGATTCAATCAAGACTCTTCTAAATGAATACGGATAATTATTAGCTCCATTCAATATAATAGCTGGGTTGTATGAATTTTCTAATTCCAATTCATTACTTATATCATCATAAATAGCTTTGATTATATTATATTCGTCCATTGATGGTTTCTCAATCGGCAGTCCTAAACTTTCAGTAGCCTCCTTTCTTCGTATAGAATAATCATGACTACCTGATTCACTACAAAGGAACTTAATAATAGCATCTTCTTTGTCTTGTTTTAGATTCTGCCACTTCATCAACTTTCTTGCCAACATTTGTATCTGACTTTTAGATTTATAGACTTGACCTAATGTCAAAGGATGAATTTTGTCTGATAGATTAAGTAATATATCAGTCATATTCCTTTGATTAGTAATTCCAAAATCCTTTTTAGCCATTTCAATGTAAGCATTAACATATTCTACGCTTACAGGAACTTTCGCATTAGGGTCAGCGACACCTGGGATAGCTGGATTTAATGGACCATTAACGCTGGGATCAATTGGACCCAGCATAGCTTGTTTTGTCATTACAATATTATCTGCTCCCAAACAAATCAGTGTGCCTGAGCTAAAGCAATTGGAAGGGATAATGACTTCCATTTCATCACAGAAACTACGAATCAGATTTACTAAGCTCCATGCAGTCAAAGTATTTCCGCCATTTGTATAAAGGTATAACGAAATTTTCTTCGTATCTCCAATTTTATCTAAATGCTCAGAAAACTTTGGTAATACATCATTAGCTATTTGGGTTTCAAGTCCCTGTCTGGTTCCTGTTATATAAACTAACAGTTTAGAATTTCTCTTCTCCTCTAATTGCTTATATAAATCCAATCTATCAATTCGCATACAAACTAATTATTTTCATGCAAACTTAAAAAAAACATTTTAATTTGAAGAAATAGAACGAAATAAAAGTAAGGAATATTGTTTTATAACATAGATTTTTTATGTTTTGATAACAAGTATATCAAAATCCATAGTTTCCAAATCACCTTCTAACGTAGTCGCATATCCGCTCTGAAGCGTGACATTTTCCGTGGTTTTAGACCTGTCATTGTAGTTTACTTGCAGGTTTACAGTTATGCCACCATCGGGAGTGAAAGTATAAAACTCCGCCACTTTTCCTGAATTGTTTAGAAGAAAGACCGTCTTGGGAATATAGGTTTCATCCGTACTAATAGCAGTTCCTGCATTAACATCAAAGACGTAATTTATTGGAGTGGCTTCTGAAACCGAGAAGAGACCAGAACCAGTTTGAGTTACGTTATTCAATTTCAAAACGACTTGCGCCACGGCTGGCTTCATTTCGATATTATGCGTAGTAGTTTCGGAATTAAACTCTAATTTGCCATAAAAAGCCATAGATGGTTTAGTGCTCATTCTAACACTTTTCAGTCCTTCGCTTATATCGTAACCATACGAACCATTATCAAACCAAAGCAGGCATGTATATTGTTTGCCTTTGTCTAAATCAGCACCGATATAAAAAGAACGTTCCGAAGCAGCAGACAGAGTTTTATTACAATCAACCTTCTTTCCGTCTTTGTCATAAAATTCCGCTTCGCATCGTGTACCAACGGACAATTTGAAATTTTCGCTGACATTTGCCGTAATCAAGATATGCTGCACTTCCGTTTTATCTTTGGGAGTATCATCCTTGTTATCTTCTCCATTTATAGGATTATCTTCTTTACCGCATGATATGAATAATGAAGCAAGGATAAC
>JAQVAV010000009.1:0-13219 GCA_028690665.1 Paludibacter sp. | reverse complement strand
TGACATTTGCCGTAATCAAGATATGCTGCACTTCCGTTTTATCTTTGGGAGTATCATCCTTGTTATCTTCTCCATTTATAGGATTATCTTCTTTACCGCATGATATGAATAATGAAGCAAGGATAACCAATGTATAAATCAACTTTTTCATGTTTAACGTATTATCATAAATCCTCTATATTCAATAGTTTCTAATAATAAATAACAAAGATACATGAAATCTCACTATCTTTGCAAAGTCCTATGGGACAAAATTTTGAAAATAATAAGGAAGTGCCTTATACTCGTTGAAATCGCCAAATTATCAAAGAAGTATATACAAGGCACAGAGGACGGCTCATATATGGTGGGCTGCTCATTCTGTGCGTATATACAGGTGTTTGGCGATACCTAACGAGTATGCATGGATGGCAGCCCACTTCTGTTATCTAACATTGTTAATTTCTCTCAGAGGTTGCCTACAGAGTTACTCGTTAAAAATCGCCATTATGAGAAGAAATCTTTTATCACTAATCGTCATCTTCCTATTCTCTTTTGCGATAGGAACAACTACTGCCCAGACGACAAAAAATCGACAATCATTTGTCACGAGTTCTATGGCAAAGAAAATTAGTTATTCTTGCCAATATAACGAACGTATGCAATGGTTCTTTGCAAATGCTAATAACATCAATTTTAGCCATGAAGCTGATAAGATACTCCGTACTTTAGATAAACACTTGGATTATGCTGAAAAATATCTGATAGCGTTATACTACAGCTATGGTATGAGGATGGGATATTTTGCCTTAAAAGACATGGGGTTTACTCTTCAAGAAACGGAAAAGGTAGAAGCGGTATGGAAGAAAGAAGAATCAAAGCAACAAGCTATTGCCGAAAAGGAAAAGCAAGAGAAGGAGCAAGCATTAATAAAACGTATCGAAGCGGACGATATATTTACTAAAGACCAACTCACGACTTTGCCTGATATTGAGATTGACATATCCAATATGACTACATCTACCGTTTTCAATGATAAAGATGAACTAATGAATTATGACTATGATTGTATAATCAATAAGGAAGGTCATCTGTATTTGGTAAATGCTTCCGATACTCTAAAATATTCTACAATTCAGAAATTCATTTATCATTATATCTCTGACAGCAATATTGACTTTGTCGGTTATAAATCTGGCTATATTGAAATAAACGACAAGGATATTCCTGTCAATAGTTATATCACCATACAGTTTCGAGAACAACGATACAAGCATAGAGGATATTTAGAATTAACAATCAAAAAGAATAAGAAAACCAGTAGATGGGAATTTGTAGAAGATTTGGCTACTAAGTTACAAAGCTGGGCGAAGGAAGATGCTCAAAAAATGCAATATGATTTAGAAGCTGCTATTTATAATTGTACGGAGCTCAATAACCTTAAAGGGAAAATACAATTGAAGATGGATGTGTATAGGCGTGTATTAAAGTCTAATGTTTCTGATGAAACGGAGCTATCCTATTACTTTGATATGGAGTATTTGAAAAGAAGCGTTTGGGAAGTAGAATATTTACCGTTGAGATATAGCTTATCTTTCTAATGACCCTTATAGATTATTAACAACGCATTGATTATCCAGTATTTCATTTGGAAACAGAAGAAATGGGAACGTCCTCACGGATAGCTCCCATTTTTAGTTTCCATAATCTCATTGTATCTTTGCGACGCTTACCAGGGCAATCGTAAATCAAATTGTTCGTCAAACCATTAAAAACGAAAAATTATGGAAATAGATGTATTTCAATTTTCGTACTGGGACGGCTACCAAGTTATAGTCATTTACAGTAAACAACGTATTTGATACGTTACGTTTTTCCCTATAACTGGGAATGAGAGAATGGGTCGGAGTTATTTCTTGCCTTTTCTCTTTTGAAATTTTCCACTGTCATCCCTTTCAAAACGTCTTTCTCTAATTGTGATATTTTTGCTTTGAAACAATATCTTATCAGAGATTTTACGTTATATTCTTCTTCGGTAAACATATGACGTACTTCTTCTGGAGAAGATATTTGTCTAATATCCAAACAATCTAATGTACGTGTTTTGCGTACATATGTTTCATTACCTCTAACTCCAGGAATTTCATCAACTACTTTTAATTGGTTCTCACGATATGCTTCAATTTCGGGAGAAGCCTCAAACCGTGGTTTGATTATTTGATTTTCTATCTTCATAATAAAGCGCATTTTTCTCTTTTTATACTTGAAACGATACAAAATCTTCTTCCCAAAGTTCTTTATTGAGAACAATATAAAGAATGAAAATAATGGAAAAGGAATTTGTATTGAGAATTGCCAATGAAATCAATCGCCAAATCAGATGCGGCGTAACAATGTCCGTTCAGATGTCATGGGGAATATCTAAACGTATAGCCACGTTGTATAACGATAGAGTTACGCTTGCCTTAAAGGTCAGTGGCGTATTACATAAAGGATGGGTGTATATCAGTTTAGACGAAGGACGTGATTGTTATATCATAACCTTACTTTCTAATGATAAAAAGAAAGTAATGAGTGTTCGTGATGAAGTTTATTGTGAAGAATTGGGGAGCGTCATAGACAATCTTGTAGAGCGAAAAGAGGAATGGACGGATAACGAATATGAGAAACTTGCTATAGCTGACAGTGATAATAAATTAAACCGAGATAAAGAAATATGATATAGCTGTTCCCCAGCTATAAAGAAATTGACATTATGGGATGATAATTTGTACTCAATGAGGAGCCGTACACCTCTTAAACGTAGCCAAGTTCTAATAGCCTTCAAGGTAGAGAAGCTATATTTTATAAGAAAATAGAAACAATAAACGAAATATATGGACTGGTTAGAACAAACTCAAAATCATCGAAAGGTTCAGACTCAAAAAATAGCTGAATCACTTGGATATTTTCAAAAAGCAGAAGATGTTACCGAAGAGGAGAATGATGGAATGGACAATTCAAAAAGTAGTTCTTATGCTGGTAAATCTGATATGTTTAAGATGAGAATGTTAGGATTGCGTAAATTCAACGAACAAGACCATAAGGTTTATATTGGGGTTGAAGACGTAGAAAACTCATATATCTCTAATCAGGAAAATGGGGACATACTTATTTGTAAGAACAAGGACGGTTATCTGGTTAGCATGTTCCCCATTGATATTAAGAATAAAGAAGGAGAAGAAAAAGAAGCCTCTGATTTATCATCAGCTATTGACGTTGCTTTATTATTCAAAGGCGATTTAGATAATGAAGAAGAGCCTGAACAGATTATGTATAAACAAGAATAAAAACAAGAAAGTCATGGATAAACAAATTTTTCAAGACGATTTGCAGACGGCTAACAAAATAGAATCCGCACGTCAAGCAAGGGAAAGACAAATCAATAAAGGAATTATGTCAAGTCCGTTACCGTCTATGAGTTCCGATATAGAAAAGGCTGTGAACTCACAATCTCTATCGGAGGATGTAAACGGTGGCGGTACGGATATTTTGTTCCCAGAGGTGGAAGAGTATAAGAATCAATTGGATTCAAGTAATGTTACTGTATCGTGGATTGATTTGCAATTAAGAAACTTACAGAAACAAATGATTTATGCGCCTAATGATACCGTTATGCTCCAAATGCGAAACGTTCTACTTGATAAGAAAGAAGAACTCATAAGCGGAGAGAAAACGACATTAGAGGGCATACACAGCGCAAAGAAAGCTAAAAGCATACTCTTATCAGCCGAAGATATTATCAATGGCAGTAAGGCACGAGACAAAGCCGTAGCATCAATCATCGAGAAGTTGAAAGAAGAGTTCGGAGATATACGTTCAGATTTGAAAGATGGAGTGCACCGTGATGGAGGTATTCTTTTTTACAAAGATGCAAATATTGTATGGGACAATAGACATTCGGAAGACGTTCCATTGTTAATCAATATTCCTTCTTCTTTCTATAACAAAGATATACAGGCAATCAAAGAACGGACGGTTCAACTTGCTAAACAATATGGTATGTACGCTCTATTTGGACAACGCAACGTAGATGCTATTATCTGGATAAGCACGCAAGCCTATTATGATGAAGATGGGAACTGGCATGATGTAAGAGCTGAACAATCAATCAAAAAGAATAAATGACATGGCTACTACAAAGAATTTAGGGCAAGTGGCAGGAGTACATATTGGTAGTATTCCTCCAGAAAATACAATACTTATTTGGTACGATAATACTCCAAGCCAGAATTGCCATAAGGTATATGATACTGCAAAAAAAACATGGGTTATTCTTGACCAAAAGATTATATCATATATAACCTATTCCGAGCTTGTTAATATAGCAAAGAATGTAGGATTGTCCGTAGGTAAATTTTATCAAATAACAGACAAATCAAACGCTTTAGCGATTGCTATCACAACCACCAAAGTACAGTATGATGACGCTCTTGGTAATATTCTCATAGATGATTTAGGAACGAATATTCAATACCATGTAACTTCTTCAAACCTACAAATAGACGATATTTCGGGAGTTTTTGACGAAAATAACAAGAAATTGGTATTCCGATTCAACGAGACGGTTCCTGATTTTACTGCCGATGATTATATTATGGGTAAAATCAGTAGAAACAACGTATGGAGTTTGGCTAAATACAAACTGTCTTCTTTCTTATCGAAGGTCACAGGCAATTCAATATCTTGGAATGGTGGTTTCTATTTTAATTTTGGAACAACCCTTCGTAGTTATTTAGATAAAAAGGGAGGAGTTGTTGCCAAGGATACTTACGATACTGATATGAATCAGATAAACACTTCTATTCAGAATGTAGGTAAGGAAAATCAACAAATAATTCAGAACGCAAATACGGCTATTGAAGCAGCAGCATCTGATACGGCTGTATATAACAAGACCTTACCTTCGGATTTAGAGACAGGCGGTGAAGCCATAGATGCTGCAAAAGGAGATAGGTTGATTACAATTCTATCGAAGTTTCAACGATATATCAATAAGTTTAAGTATGCAACAGGTATTAAGATAAGTTCAAATTTCAAAGAAGCTACAGACCCAGAGTACATAAATAATAATGATACGGTTGATTCAGCCTTCAGAAAGGTACAGTATTGGTTGAAAAATATATATGGCACGCTGTCTTTGTCAAAAAACTTTCAACCAGAAACTGACCCATCATACGGCACTCCTATTCCAGAGTGCGCTCCGAATGACCCGATAGAAACTGCTATTGCTAAGTTACAAGGAGTTCTAAATGACATTGGAACTATTACGGATGGAAATATAAAATCAAAGCAAAAAGCATACAATTCCAGTGGAGAGGAAAGAGGTAGTAAGATGGAAATTGATATGCGCTCGGGTGCTATTAAGATACTTGGAGACCGATATCAAGGTGCAGGTAATAGTGCTGATGTAACGTTACAATCGGGGGCATCAAGCAATCTTTATATCTATGATTCGGTGAACTCTAAAAGTGCTCATTTAGGAGTGGACGGATTGTATGCTAACGGTGGTGGTCAAACAAGTGGTTATCCGTACAACGGACACTCAACTGCTAATCTATTCATAACAGGCAGTTGGGGCGACGCTACTCTTCCGAATATAATGGACGACTGGTATGCTGGTTTATATGCTTGGGCAAATAATAGTTATTCTGGTTCATATCCTAAATGGGTTTATGGAGCTTATATTGAGAGACTTTGTGCTGCAGGACTTCTTCTGAGAACTTCTCAGTTGAATGATTCTGATTCAGGAACAACTCTTGGAAGTCTTGGCTGTTATTACAGTTGTTATAACACGAGTGGCAATATAACTCTTAATCTTCCTGCTAAACCTCAAAAAGGTCAATGTCTTTGGATACGTCAAGTGAACGCTAATGGTATAGTTTTGAATGGTAACGGAAAAGAAATCGTTAGGAATGAAAATACTTCTGGCGGTTCTTCAAGTGTAACCGTATCAGAAAGAGGAGCTTTGTATTTTCTTTTATTTGACGGTCAATATTGGATGATGAACAAACAAAATAATTAAAGTTATGGGACAAAAAGTTAAGATATTAGGCAAATACTCCATAGATGCAATTGACTATGAAGTAGAAAAGAAAAGAGCCGAATCAACAATGAAAGACAGAATTGAAAGTTTAGGCACTACTTTGGAAGAATTGAAGAGAATAAATAGCAAAAAAAAGAAAACGGAAGATGACCTCAAACTTCTTGATGCCGTTATTGCTATTGAAAAGGAGTACTCAGATACTATAAATCAAATAAATGAGTATAAAGAACTGATAACTTCTGCTGTTCCTGATTTTACAGAGCTTGACCAAGCAGTTCCTTATTACGAGGAAAAAGAAGGCAAGATTTATATGTCATGGGAGATACGAAAGAATGAACCAACGAGAGTTATTCAGAAAATAAATGATTTGAAAAAGGAGTTATCCGATAGCGATTACAAAATCGCAAAATGCTATGAGGCAAGTTTATTAAATCAAACAATTCCTTATGATATTGAAACTTTATATAGTGAGCGTCAAGCGAAACGTGATGAGATAAATCGTTTGGAATCATTTCTTCCCAGTGATGACGGAATATTGAAGGCAGGCGGTCTGTCATCTTAAAACTAAAAAAGGAAATAATACAAAGGGGCGGTTATTCATGCAATAGTCGCTCTTTCTTTTTGTACTTCACTTTCCGCAGTTATAAAGGATACAAAATATTCAATAAACAAATACGTATAACTTATGGCAGGATATGATGATACCTATAAGATGATTGTCAGTACGCTTATGGGACGTCCAAATGGGACGGAAATTCAACCCGAAAACCACCAAGCGTATGCTCTGAATATGTTAAACTATATTCGGAGTTTAGAATTGGTTGCTAATGGGCCACTAATCGGAGTAGCTCAACCTGATACGCAACCTGTTCAGCCTGATAATAGCCGTGCAGCATATATTGCTGGCGTGGCTCAAAATCGTACCGTTACATTCCAAAACTTCTATGACTATGAGGGAAATCCTATTTCCATCACCACGGGAGAGATGGAAGCCTATTTTGCGGTATTCGTTTGGAATGGTCAATACTGGACGGCAACATCTGTTCCGACTAACATTATAAGCCAAGCGGAAAATGCCACGTTCTATTATCGGTATAACATACGCAAGACTTACACCAGCATAGCAAACATGAATGCTGACAGAACCAATCCTATTGGAACGGATGGTACGAGAATCAATATTGGAGATTTAGTTTCGGTGGTAAACTCTACGAACGGAGATGAAAATGGAATTTATAGCTATGAAGGTTCAGAAGAAGGTTGGCAATTCCAAGGAGGTATAAATGTAGCCATAAAACAAGAGACAGGGCAGAGTGCTAATGATGTTATGTCCCAAAAAGCTGTAACAGATGAATTGAATGCTTTAAGGACAGAATTTCAAAACAATTTAACATCCGCCATCAATACGGAAGTCGCCGCAAGAAATCAAGCTATAACTAATGCTATCAATACGGAGGTCACAAATAGAAATGATGCCATTGCTGCCACGGAAATTGAAATCCGAAGTGATATGAATTCCGCTGACCAGCAATTATCTAATGCTATATCAGGACTTCAAACCAGAGTAGAAACAGCCGAAGAAAAGATTGATGAAAATGAAACGGCAATTGAAACAGCTCAATTAACAGCAGATGAAGCAAAGGAAACAGCCGATTTGTCTTTGCAGGGAGCCACGGAGCGTTTTGATGGAATAATAGAAGATGCCGATATTCTACTTGAATCACATATTGGTACTGATGGTCAAATTGTATATGTGAGGGCAAAGAATAAATTCGCTTATGCGGTAAGCCTTCCAAACGTTCCAGAACTTAATTTATTGTATTATAACAATTGGTCAACCGCTGACTTATTTATGAATTCATCACGTACAGAACCATTAAAGAATAAAATCTATATTTTAGACAAATATCTGTATGTATTTGATGGCAATGGTATTTTTGTAAAGGTTGATGATTGGGAAACTGCAATTTCAATTCTTACGACTAAGACGGATGCTATATTGGAATGTTCTGGTATATTAGAAAGCGGAGAGACGACAGATGTAGATGGGCTATATTTGCAAGAGGATGCTAAAGGTAAGATAAGAACACTCACGTTAGTAAAAAATGGCGTATCAAGCACGGTAACACCCGAAATAGGTAAGTTTTACCTATACAATGAACTTTACTACGGATATTCAGGAAAAGAATTATCCTTAATTGGTGGCGGTTCGGGAAGTGGTTCTGGTTCAGGCTTCTTTAATGTTACGAGAGAGGTGCCGTTATCAGAAGGTTTTTACACTTTATCAACGGCTATCGAAGCATTGAGAAATGCTGATATTGATGATGAAGAAAAATCGGGAATGATTATCACCTTTGAAGTCTCTGACGGCAATTGGGAAGATTATCGTTTTGAAGGAACGGATATAAGTACATTTTATGACGTGTCTGCTTGGAAGCCTTATGGCGGTAAAGGAGCGATAAAACAAATTACTGTTTCAAGAGGAGCTTCTACAAATGTGCTAACTCCAGATGAAAGTGGGAACGTAAATCTTGATATTCCAGTCGTAGAGGTTGATGAGACAATAGATGAGAACTCTACTAATCCAGTTGAAAATAAGGCAGTAGCAGCAGAATTTAAGGGTATTTCAGGAAAATATGGGTCTGCCTTACGTCTCAACACCATAGGAGAAGGAGATGAAAAGGCATATTCTCTTTCCTTACTCACGGAGAGTGGAGATGAATTAAGTACCTCTGAAACATTTACTGTCGGGGGCGGTGGTTCAGTCGTGACTACTAAAATAGTTCTTACACGTCTCACTCCTAATCCTACCGTTAAAAATGGCGATACCGTTGAATTAAGTTATTCGTATGACCAAATTGATACCACCACTGGAGAGTCAACAGGAAATTCCGCAAAAGTTACGGTAACCATTGTCCGTGGCGCAACGTCATCTTCCTTCGAACAAACAATACCAGCAGGAAGTACGCAAAAGATTGATGTAACAAAATACATTGACGTTGGAACGAACAATGTACGTGTTCGTGCGGAAGTAGGTGAAGGAGAAGAAAAACAAGTTTCAAGTATATCATGGACTGTTAGCGTAGTACAATTAACACTTACGAGTTCATTCAATATTGCTACTACAATCAATAAGGGAGATAAAGTCAACGTACCTTATGCCCTCACTGGTAGTGGTACCAAAACTTTGCGTTGTTATATCGATGGCGTTGATTACGAAGACAGGAGTATCACAACCAGTACATCTAATGGCTCATTCAATATAGATACCGCTTTAATGTCGCATGGTGCACATTCTGTACAGATGGTTGCCGAATTAGAACTGGCTGACGGAAGTATCATAAAAAGTAACAGTATATATTTTGATATTGCTGTTCGTGAATCAGGTAACACTACTCCTATTATAGCAACTCGTTTTGCTTATCAAGATGGAACTATTATATCGGGAGGTAACAGACCATACATTCCTGTCAAGCAATATGATAATTATACGTTGACTTATGCTGCTTATAATCCCAGAGAAACTCCAACAACAGTAGAGATATATGAAGCAGGAACGCTTATATCATCAGCAAAAGTTTCATTTATAACCACGAAGTTATCTTTGCGTGCAATGAACTATGGAGTTGAGAGTTGCAAGTTCGTTTGCGGTACAACCCAGTATTTGTTTAATCTGAATGTCACAAAATCGGATTTGAATATTGTAGAGCCTACGGATGGCATGCAACTCAAATTAACAGCACAAGGACGTAGTAATGATGACACGAATAGGGAAGAATGGACGTATGAAAATGTGACCACTGAATTTAGTGGTTTTAATTGGGGTGGAGACGGATGGATTAACAATGCTTTAAGGCATACAGGTGATGCCCGAAGTATCGTAAAGTATAAACCTTTAGAACAACCGCTACAAAACGCTAATAATGCCTTTGCGTTCTTGATTAAATATAAGGCTTCGGAAGTAACGGATGATAGTGCACCAATTATCAAATGTTTGGATGAAAATGGCACAGGCTTCATTATAACTCCTACCGAAGCAAGGATGGTAACAAGAGGTAATAGCCAGCTTGCTATGAAAATGGCTGCTGAAAACATTTATGAAGTAGGGTTTGTTTCTTTCCCTATTGCTACGGATGGCTCTTCTGATTACGAGAAAGAAAATACGGAAATGGTTTACTTGTACATCAATGGCATCATGTCTGGGGCGGTTCAGCGTGGTACCTCTGATAGTATTTATCAAACTGTTCCTTCTTATATAAATATGGGTGCAGATGGAGCAACTTTAGATGTATATCTGATGCGTGGCTACAATACTTTCCTGACCGATGACCAAATGCTATCATGCTTTATTCTTGACCAGAATACGGCTGATGAGTTGCTTGATAAATATAACTCAAATAATATTTTGGATGATAATGGCAATGTCAGCGTTGACAACGTACCGCAAGGAATGAGAGTTGTTATCATTACAGGTAAACAGGCTAATGGAGTACCAACCGTATTGCAAGCAGCGGTAACCAATAACAAGAAAACCAAATTCAACGTGGATGAAATTCTAACCTTCGTTAAAGGAGGTGATGTCAATCAGAATTTCAGATTGATTGGCGGTTGTATTTCTTTACAAGGAACTTCATCATTAGCCTATCCTATAAAAAACTATCGAATATATTTGTACAATGCGGCAAAGGTAAACGGTCAGTTGTATTTAGGATGTAATGAACAAGGCGTAGGAGGAACTTTACAAGAAACTGTATTATTTTCATTCCGTCTTGCTTCTACAAATCAATATGCTGCCGCACCTGTAAACTGTTGGTGTACCAAAGCAGACTATGCTGAAAGCTCAAGTTCACATAATACAGGCATGGCTCGCATTGTACAAGATACTCTAACAGGCATTGGTGAGCTTGTACCTCCTCAAAAATATGTAGATAGAGCGCAATATCAATATGATGTTCGTACTACGGTCGATGGTGAACCTTGCTTATTCTTTTATCGGGGAACGATTGATGAAACTCCTCAATTTTTAGGAAAGTATAATTGGAACAATGACAAAAGTACGGAAGCCGTATTTGGATTTTTGGATATTCCTGGATACCATGACCAAGACTGGGTTACGGAGAAGTTTGAGGGCAAAAATCCTACCGAGTGTTGGGAGTTTCTAAATAATGACTACCCAATGGGGATGTTTCTTGATGATGATTTTGATACTAAGGGCGATGATGGCGTACCAAATTGGATGAAAGTATTTGAAGCACGTTTCCCAGACGATGATGACATTAATGCAGAATATGAGGCAGGAACTAAGAAGCCTACTTATCTTGAAGCCGTGGTAAAATGGGTCAAAAGCACCGACACTACCGAAGCAGGATTATCAGAAGCCGAGAAGACAGCAAGAGCCCAAAAGTTCCGCAATGAATTAGCAAACTATTTTGATGTAAAATATCTGTGCGACTATTATGAGTTTACAGATATGTTTGCTTGCGTTGACCAACGTGTAAAAAATATGATGATGGCATTTTGGTATAGTCCAGATGTAGATAAGATGCTTGCTTACATGATATTCTATGACAACGATACTATTCTTGGGTTGCGTAATGACGGACGTTTGAAGTACAATTGGGATGTAAATGAGAATACTGTAGATACAGAACTTTCAACCGTGGATAAAACGGTATATGCCTTTGCTGGTCATGATTCAGTTCTCTGGAAGAACTTGCGAGAACAATTTCCGAATGAATTAAAAGCGGCATATGTCAGATTGCGTAGTAAACTTACCAATGACAACATCTTCCAAATGTTTGACGAAGAGCAAAGCGATAAGTTTTGTGAACGTGTTTATAATTTGGACGCTTTGAATAAATACGTTGACCCGAAAACTCTTGGCGTGGAGGTTAATCAGGATGGACAAATAGTGAACGTTAAGTATTCTTACTTGGAAGCAATGCAAGGAAGTCGAACAGCTCACCGACACTGGTTTGTAATCAACCGTATGGGACTGTTCGATGCTTGGGGAAGCACTGGACAATATACCGCTACGGATATATCGTTTAAGGGAAATTCTGCGGCAGGAGCCACGGTAAGAGCTGTAGCTGCCCGTGAATTTTACTTCGAGTTCAGACGAGAAGGAGAAACCATGACGCATGATAAAGTTATAAAAGACCAGGTTTGGAGCTACACGTATAATCAAGTCGCTAATATTGGTACTATATTCCATTTGTTCGGAGGTACTTGGATGAAGAAACTTGATTTATCTGATTGGGGCGGTTTTACCGATATGAACATTCCAGTACTTCCTATTTTGGAAGAATTGATATTGGGTAATAGCAATAAATCATATTCTCTGACTGAATTAGTCATTGGAACAAAATTACCAATGCTACAAAAATTGGAGATTGTGAATTACACCAACCTTCCATCTATTGATTTATCGGGTTGTACAAGAATTGAAAATGTAAATGCTACTGGTTGTACAACATTATCAACGATGACATTTGCGCAAGGTGCTCCTCTAAGTTCTTTACACTTGCCTATCAATTACCAGACATTGACCTTACGTTCTCTGCCTCAAATCACACGTTCAGGAATAACGTTTGACAATATTCGTTCCGTTACAGGATTATGGGTAGAAAACTGTTCACAGTTGAATGGTTTTGATTTATTCAAAGAAATGTTTGCTTTGAATAATAGAGCTATAAAGTATATTCGTTTAACGGATGTCAATTTAGAAGGAGATGGAAGTGATTTGAAATCTTGGTACGATGCAGGACTTGGAGGTATTGATGCACAAGGAAACATTGTAAATAACAAGTGTAAAATCGGAGGGTATTATCAATTGACTTCTTATTTGGATGATGCTACGTTTAATAATTACGTTGAGCGATTTGATGAATTGAACATTCGTCAGCCTCAATATACGATAATAAGTTGCGATGATACCGTATCTGATGATGCTAATTATACCAATCACGATAATAAAACTGGTTATGAATATAGCAACGCATATTCACCAAGTGGTCATATAAGCAAAATACTAAGCAAACGTTATGGGTGTCTTGGTAAACAAGCAACAAAAGGCACTATGACCATATGTAAATTAAACGACAAAGATTTCAATTATTATGCTGATGGAGCAACGGTTGGAAGCTCAACGCCTGC
>JAQVAV010000018.1 GCA_028690665.1 Paludibacter sp. | reverse complement strand
TTTTAATGCTAAAATTAAAGCTTTTAGAGCTCAATTCAGAGGAGTGAGAGATATTCCTTTTTTCCTTTTTAGACTATCAAAAATATATGCTTAAATTTTTATTCCCCCCAACTTTTTGACTTGATCCCAATTAAACACTAACTTCGCGTAATGCTATAACAACAAAAGCCGGTTCAAAGAACCGGCTTTTGTTGTTATTTTTTATATGGTAAACTTAATATATAAACCTCTATAAAAAGCGAAAGGTAGTGAACCATCACGGCCGACTACCAATCTTTTTGTTAACCTTAAATCTAATACTATGAAAAAATCACACCACAAAGGTAAAGCGTATTTCTTACACTTGCAAGAGTTTTCCAAAATATTTTCAAGAAAAATGTGTTTAATAACATAAATTCACTATTTTGCAATGATTTTGAGTTAAAAATTGATTATTTTGCCCGAATTTTATTGTGGAATAACAATTTTTTAGTGATTTTACTCTTCATGTCGGGTGAAATTTTATGTTTCGTGTTCAATTTAGGTGCTACATTAATCTGCTAATTGTCAATCAGCCGGTTTATTTTTTAAAAAATCCCTGTTTAGAGATATAGAATATGAAGGAGATGAATGAAATATTGGGGGATTTCAATGAAAAATGGATTTATAAAAAAAATGAATCTTCCGCGGGTTGCGAAATTGTTCCTGCTGCAAATAACTTAAAAGCCTGCTTGTCAGAATTGATAAACAGGCTTCTTGTTAGAAAAATTCTAAATATTTAAAATCCGATTGATTTCAGATGGAGCCCGGCTTTTTCGTCAAGGCCAAACATTAGGTTCATGTTCTGAACGGCCTGTCCCGAAGCGCCTTTCAGCAGGTTGTCAATCATCGAAACGATCAGTAGTTTATTACCATGCTTTTCTAAATAAACAATGCCTTTATTGGTGTTTACAACTTGTTTCATATCCGGATTTTTATCCACGACAAAGGTGAAGGCAGCATCTTTATAATAATTTTTATAAAGTTCTTTGGCTTCTTCGAGTCCGAGATCACTATTGATATAGCTTGTGACAAAAATACCGCGGGCAAAATTTCCCCGTACCGGAATAAAATTAATGTTTTTGTCAAAACCTTCCTGTAGTTGCCGCATCGATTGGCCGATTTCCATCAAATGTTGATGTTCAAAGGCCTTGTAGATAGAAACATTGTTGTTTCTCCAGCTGAAATGCGAAGTTGATGATGGTTTTACGCCTGCTCCGGTTGAACCGGTAATCGCATTTACGTGGACTTCGTCGGTAATTTTTCCGGCAGCCGCAAGTGGCAAAAGCCCAAGCTGAATGGCTGTTGCAAAACATCCGGGATTGGCAATATGTTGCGCCTTGCGGATTTCCTCCCGATTCATTTCCGGCAGCCCGTATACAAAGTCATGATCGTCGCGTTTCTGGCGGTAATCAGTCGAAAGGTCAATGATTTTCAGATTTTTCGGGACGTTGTTTGAGTCCATGAATTTTTTACTGTCGCCATGCGCAGAGCAGAGAAATAAAGCATCAACTTCACCAAACGGAAGTTCCGAGGTGAACACAAGGTCGGTTTCGCCAATCAGTCCGCTGTGGACATCGGCAACCGGATTTCCTGCATTGCTGCTGCTGTTTACAAAAACGATTTCCACATTCGGGTGATTCACCAGAATACGAAGCAATTCTCCGGCGGTATATCCGGCGCCGCCAATTACGCCAACTTTAATTTTTGTCATACTAAGAGATATTTGATGGCAATGTAAATAAAAAATATCCAGGCAATCAGAATCAACCATATCCATATCGAGTATCCAACCTTTCTGTTTTTATGTTTGATGGTATACATGAGTATGATATTGATAAAGACTCCTCCGAGCAATTCCATAAAATGGAACACACTTTCGGGAACGCGTTTCCATTCTTTTTTTGCAAAAAGTTTATCTAAAGCAAATAAAACTGCACTGATAACATTGATTATCAACAGGTAATAAAAAATATAACTTGTTTCTATTTGTAACATTTTTCTAAAATATTTTATTCTTCCAACAAATCAGGTCTCAATTTTTTAGTTCGTTCTACAGATTGCTGGTGATTCCATTCATCAATTTTTGCCTGATGTCCCGAGAGCAGAATGTCAGGAACTTTCCAACCATTATAATTAGCCGGACGCGTATAAACCGGCGGTGCCAGAAGGTTATCCTGAAACGAATCGGAAAGAGCTGACTGTTCGTCGCCAATGGCTCCCGGAATTAACCGTACAATAGCGTCAGTCATCATGGCTGCCGGAATTTCGCCACCGGTAAGGACAAAATCGCCAATGCTTATTTCTTTGGTAATAAGATGTTCCCGGATACGATGATCGATGCCTTTATAATGCCCGCAAAGAATAATCAGGTTTTCGTACATCGACATGCGGTTCGCCATTTTCTGGTTAAACAATTCGCCATCGGGTGAAGTGTAAATTACTTCATCGTAAGCACGTTCGCTTTTCAATTGAGTGATAATGCGGTCGACCGGCTCGATTTGAAGAACCATTCCGGCACTGAATCCGAAAGCATAATCGTCGACACGCCGGTGTTTGTTTGTGCTGTAGTCGCGTAAATTATGCACAAATACATCTACCAGACCTTTATCACGGGCTCGCTTTACGATAGAATGATTTAAAGGACTTTCGAGTAATTCGGGAACGGCGGAAATAATATCGATACGCATCTGAATCAATTAATAATTGGAAAATTAACCGGACAGCAAAGGTACAAAGAAATATGCCAATGAGCCAATATATCCATGTGCCAATTTGATAATGTGTCAATATGCCAATAAGATGGATATAATTTGTCAACAATTATTTTGCCTAGAGATTCGCTGCCATCCATTTTCTCAAAATTTCCGGATTCTTATTCCAGCGACGGGCATAAGCCAGAAACTGAGCTTCATCAATTTTTCCTATATTGAAATATTTAGATTTTGGATGGGCAAAATATAATCCACAAACCGAGGCGTTCGGGTACATAGCTCCGTTTTCGGTGAGCGTAATTCCCAATTCATTGAACCGGATAAGCTGATCTAGTTCGAAAATAATAGACTGATCGGGCAGAGAAGGATAACCCACGGCGGGCCGAATTCCAGTATAGTGGGTTTTGAACATTTCCCGAATATCCACTGGTTCGTCCGGCATATAGCCCCAAATTTTTTTCCGGACTTTGTAATGAAGCCATTCGGCAGTTGCCTCGGCTAGCCGGTCGGCTAATGTTTTTACCAAAATAGAATAATACATATCATCCTCTTTTTCGAATTTGGATGCAAATTCATCGGCGCCAATTACCGTATTGGCAAAAACACCTGCAAAATCATTTTCCGGTGCGAGAAAATCAGCCAAGGAATAACAGAATCCGTCGGTTGACGGCTGTTGCTGGCGCAGAGTCGGGATTCTGACTGATTTTTCATCAAGGTCAAAAACAATGTCTTCATCTTCGGAATGAGCATGGTAAATTCCGACAGCTGCATTGATTGTCACAATTTTTTCGTCCAAGAAACGACGCAACATTTCCTGTGCATCTTTGTAGAGTTTTACTGCTTCCTGCGCTTTGGGTCGTTCTTCGGGTGAGAATTTTTGCAGCCAGCCTACCTGACACGAGGCGCAGTCGCAAACAGTTTCAATGCCTTCAAATTTTCCGTTCAGTCGCCATGCCATAAAAAAGAATGTCCAGTGAATGAAAGGTACTATTTCGTGTAGATCGATGTCTGTAAATTGTACAAGTCCCAATGTTTTGGGTTGTGCCGGTGTATAACTCATTTTTTGAAATAATTAATTAGTCTTGTAAAACACAAAATTAAGGTAAAAAGTTGTATAAAAGAAAACAGAGGGATGATGTTATTCTGTCATCATCCCTCTGTTGACCCGAAATTGAAATTACAATTCTATCACGTATAAATTAAATGTTTTGGGCGCCAATTTCACTTCAAAAACATTGTTGGTAAGCGTAATTTTCTCTGTTTCAGGAACTACTGCAAATGGATTATCCAAAGTGTTTTCGGCATTCATATTGTCCGATTTCAATACAGTATGAGTCCCTTTACGTTCGCCTTTTTTCAGCCCTTTGAAAGTGTAAGTTACTTTTTGAGCAGCATCAGAAGTATTGGCAATTTTCAGATAAATTTCATTTTTGTTTTTATCAATAGCCGATGATGCGTAAATGCCGTTCTGGCCTGTAAGCGGTAATTTGTTTTCCTGCGTCTTCAGAACGTTTGTACCAACATGCATTCCGTAAAGTTGTTGCACGTAATAATTTACAGAGCGGACACTTCGTAGATTGTCGAACCAGATCATGTCCGGTTTCCATTGCCAGCCATCGATATGTGTAAACAGCGGAGCATAAGTGCACATGTAAACTACGTCTGCATTGCGTTCGAATCCAGTCATAAAAGCTGCTTCGGCAAGAGCTGACTCAAAATTGTTTTTGCGGTTTTTCGGATGACAGGCATACTCGCCGGCAAACACTTTCGGTCCTTTGCGGTCGTAGTTATCGTAACGGGCAGCATTCCCGAGGAACCATTCCGGATTTCTATAATAGTGCTCGTCTACAAGATCGGCTTTCAGGCGTTTCATTTCAGCCCAACCGTAGTCGAAATCCTTACCGTCGGGGTTGGGTCCGGCACTACCAATAATTTTAATTTCCGGATGTTTTGCCCGAATGGCTTTGATAAAAGGCTCAAGACGTTCCGGATACATTTTGCCCCATTGCTCGTTGCCGATCGCCATCATTCTAAGATGAAAGGGAGCGGGATGTCCCATGTCGGCACGTACTTTTCCCCATTTTGTGCCGGTATCTCCATTGGCAAATTCTATCAGATCGAGGGCGTCCTGAATGTATGGATCAAGATCCTTTACAGCAATCTGACATGCTTCACCTTTATTTTGGTACTGGCATATCATACCGACATTTAAAACTGGAAGTGGCTCGGCGCCAATATCTTCCGATAATTGGAATAGCTCATAAAAACCCATACCGTAAGACTGAAAATAATCTGGAAAAAATCGATGCGGAAAAGTATATTCCCAGCGATTTTCATTTAAAGGCCGGTTTTCAACCGAACCTACTGTATTTTTCCATTGATAGCGGGTATCTACATCAGTTCCTTCAACAATACATCCTCCCGGAAAACGGAATACACCCGGATGCAAATCGTAAAGTGCCTGGGCCAGATCTTTGCGTAGTCCGTTTTCACGTCCTTTCCAAGTATCGGTCGGAAACATTGAAATGTGCTCCAGATCAACCGAGTTATCCGACGCAAGAAAAATACGTATGCGGGCTTTGGCTTCCGTTCGTGGTGATTTCAGAATTACCTGATATTTTTTCCAGTCTTTGGAGTTAATAGCTATTTTCTGCGAAGCAAAAATATTGCTAGCCGGGTCTATAAGTTCTACGCGAATCTCGCTATTGTCGTTTTCAGGAACGCGTGCCCAAACGGAAAAACGGTATTCGGCATTTTCTTTTACACTGATTCCGAAAAAGCCTTCATTGTCCAATCCTGTTCGTTTTTCTTTATGTCCCGGGTAAGCAAGCCTGACATAACGCGGATTTTTTGGGAATGGAGCTTCATCAGTACGTACTTCCACTTTTCCAAAAGTTGTCCAGCCCAATAAACTTTGAGGAAATTCAAAGGAGCGGTTTTTAATCATTTCTGCATATAGCCCGCCGTCGGCTCCGTAGTTGATGTCTTCGAAGAAAATTCCATACATGGTTTTTTGAATCGGAGCTCCTGTTTTCTTTACGTCGACACTAATGTCGTGTGCCTGAGCAAAAATCAGTTGTGAGCCGAATAAGGCAATTGCAGCAACAGAATATTTTAATTTGTTCATGGATATTATGGTTTTATTAATTGTTTTACAAATATACAAATCCGGGAATTGCTTTCCGGTATACTCATTTTTCTTTTTAGTGTAAATTCAGATTTTCATTATTTTTTAAATCAGACTTTCATCTTCCATAAATGCACTCGGCTGAATTCCAAAATGCTTGGTAAAACAGCGTGTGAAATATTGGGGATCGTTGAATCCCACTTCGTAAGCAATCTCTGTAATGTTTAAGGTATGGGATGTTCTGTTTTTAATAATGAGTTCCCGGGCAATATTCAAACACCCGGCTGCCGCACGACCAATGTCATTAAGTTAGCATATAATAGTCCATACATTCGGATATGCTCTTTAAATGTACAAATATTCGAATCGTCTGAGGTGATTTGCAATCACCTCGTAACTGGACTATATCCCGTCCCGATAGCTATCGGGATTGTAATGCGAGATACTTAAAGCTTATACAACCATTACATCAAGTAGCCCTTTACCTCCGGCATAATCTATAGCTGAACTATACCTGTAATCTTCAGCCCGATCCACTATCTCAGCTTTCACCGGGTTCTGGTGGATATAGTTAAGTTTTTGTTCAAAATAATCATTCAAATATATCCCCTGGGCATCATTCCCATCCTGCCAAAACTTATAATTCTTTATTTTATTGTCGTTTTTACCTGCATATTCAAAACGGTTCAACATCCATTCTGAACGGGATTCGCCCAGCTCATTTTTAATGGCCTCGATAATTTCTTTACTCGTGAACTTCTTAAAATCCCGCCAGATATCCGACACCTTATTTTCACCGGAACTTCCAACTATAGCATGCAAATGATTGCTCATCAGTACCCATGCATATATAATCAATCCTTTGTTCTTTTGGCAATATTCCAATGACTCAAGTACAATATGCTTATAAACCGGACGGGTAAATATATCCACCCAATCGACTACCGTGTCGGTAACAAAATAAACTTCACCGGTTATGCGATGCTGTATATTCATAGTATTTTTTAATGTTAAGCAAAGATATGATTTTATTTGAAAAGTAAAGCGGATTGTAAATCCGTATAATACAGAAGAGGTTGTCTAATAAGTAATTTTTTGAACACAAATTACGCAAATCATATAAAATTATGCAAATGAAATTTCTATTATTATCACAATATCAGTCATTTGTAGATTATGTTGATTTGCGGATACTTGCGTAATTTGCGTTCTTTTCCCTTTTTGGACACCCTCGACGAACGCCACCTTTTACTTGTAGAATGAATATATCCTAAAGGACATGGCAACAGAATTCACATGTGCACCCGCTTTAGAAAACCATAGTAGTACTGATATTAGTTTCATTTTTAGCCCCCACAACCAATTTCCAGCATCATTAATATTGTATACTCTTTTTTTTCTTTTCCAAATAAAATAAAACTATCACGAGTATCTTCTAATGGAATTTTATATTTAGGGTTCCTCATTGGGGAAGTAAATAACTGGGTCAGAACTAATCAATTCAATCATTATCCTTAATGATAATACTCTATTTCTATATACTTTATACCTTCTTCTTCATAAAAATCCAATAGTATTTTTTTATCAACTTTAAAACTCAATAAACTTATGATTCCAGAGGGATCATCTCCAAAATTAAAATTAAAATTAAATTCAGTTATTGATTCTAATACTACTGCTCCACAGTGTTGAGACAAAGACGTAAATAAATAAATTTTATCATTTGTATTGACTTTCTCTAAAATAATTTTTTTTAGATCTAATTTGTTGTTAAAAAGTATTTTGGTTGAAAATATTAACTTTAAAGTATTCTCTTTGACAATTAATTTATCAGTTTCAGTAATTGATAAAAGTCGAATTTCATTATTTTCTTGTTGAGTTGTTATTTTTTTTACGACATCTATGTATTTTGTTAAATATTGTTTGCCAAAAAGACGTCTTTTTTTTTGTTCTAATGTTTCTTCCATTTAATAATTTACTTTAGATTTATCGTTTTCAAGTTTTGGCCTATTGTAATTATTCATACGTGTTTTTCCGTTATCTGTTTTAATATTTCCAGCCTCCTGTCCTACCGGATCTATGAGCAAAACTTCCCACACGTCTGAGGTGATTTGCAATCACCTCGTAACTGTATTATTAGCATTTGTAATGCGAAACACGTTCTATTTTTCTTCGACAAAGATATGTTTAATTTGCTTATTATTGGAATACAGTCCCGATTTCAATCGGGATAGTAGGATTACAAAATCCACTGGAAGAGCACCATCCTCTGCTTGTTTTAATGCGGATAATACATCCGGTTGGACGACCAATATAAAAATTATCGATGCGTGGCTGCAATTTTACACTATCAGCGTTTTTTATTTTTTAAGCCAGCCAATACATGACAAGTATTGTCGATGCGATGAATAAATATATTTGTTATTGTTTCTATGTATCAGTGTGTTGCTTGTTTTTTGCAGGTCGCAGGTTTAAAATTCGGGAATAGAATAAATCTAAATTAATTAAAATAATTTTATGAAACAAAATAATATGCAGGAAAATCAAATATATTTGTTGTTAGTCTTTAATCAAAACACAGAACCTGGCAATGAGGATTAATACAAAAATAAGATACGGCTTGCGCACAATGATAGAATTGGCAAATTCCGGTGGAGCCGAAGGCATCCTGCAAAAAGAAATTGCTAAAAATCAGGATTTATCATTAAAATATCTTGATACCATTATTTCGTCTCTAAAAATCAAAGGATTAATCACCAATGTCAGAGGAAAAGGAAGTGGATATATATTAACCCGGCCTGCGAATGAAATCACGGTATTCGACATTTATACAGCCTTTGAACAGATTGAAATTGTAGAATGTATTAATAATCAGCGCTTTTGCGAAAGATCATTGCGCGATTGTAAAGCAAACTGTTATTGGAATGAATTTGGTCGGGAATTTACAAACCTGCTGAAAAGTAAAACGCTCGAAGATATAATTAATTCGACTCAATGCGAATGCTGCAACGATCATTAAATTTCCGTATTGGTACTAATGGATATTCATGTCTGAACAGGGTAGCCTGAAGACAGAGCATCTGTCAGTTATCGCGCAGCTTGTATTCCCCGTTTTCGTACCGTTCAAGGATTTGTTCGTAAACAGAGTCCTCAGCTTCGGGATGGTATTCGGTTTTTAAATCGGTTTTAAATATTTTCCCGACCCCATACCAGAAAGTTGCCGAGAAGCCTCCTTTAAAGTTTTTGATAATATCGTATCCTGTCTTGTTGGTTTCCCGAAAAATCATTTTTAGTAAGATTCGACCTTGATTTACAGACATTTTACGAACAGCCGATTCGTATTCGGAGAACAGCATTTTCTCTGTTTCATCAATCATTTTCTTTTTCGTACGTTCATCGTCGACCGAAGCAAGTGCACTATTCAGAGAATCCATAATTTCGCGGGTACGCAATGCATAAGGATACACCTTGATGATATTCCGGATGGCTCTGTAGTTTTCCCGATAAAATTGTAAACGTTGAGCATAAGCTTCATCCCGTTGACGTGGCCGGGGCTTTTTTATGATATCTTTCAGCTTGGATGCATCGATTAAATTTCTTATATCTTTCAGAACAGAATCGGACAATGAGTCTTTCAAAATTACTTTGGGTGGCTTTGGCACCGGCAGTTCTTTTCTGATTTCCCGTTCCGGTTGTTTTGGCTCTTCCTGGTCAATATCGTTGCTGGTTATCGGTTCTGGATCCTTAAATGCCGGTTCCTGTGACTGTTCCTGTGACATTATCTGCTCTTGCTGCTGTGCATCCTCCTCGGGCTGTTGTTCATTTTCGGGCCCGGCAATTGCTGCAAGATCCTCCATTATTTCATCTAAGGGAATATCAAATGTCTGAAGCGTATCCTGCTCCTGAGGAATCATCATACTTATATTTTTAAAGTCGATGTTGAACACGCCGAAGAGTAACAGCTGTATGCCGATAGTAATTACAGCTGCAATTATTTTATAACGGTTCGTGTTCTTTTTCATACGGAGAAGTCCTTATAGGGCCCGATATTCAGGGCCTTTTACGTGTGGCAAGGGTCATTTTTACATGAAGTGTATTGCCTATTTCGAGTACATCTACAAGCTGTTGAACGGTAAGTGTATTATCGCAGCGAAGTACAATAAAAGCATCTTTGTCATTGTTTATTTCCTGAGTCAGAACTGCCTGTAATTTATCAAACGGAACTTGTTTGTTATTTACAAAATATTGTAAATCTTTAGTTACCGAAAGCATAATTTCCTTTTTATGGATAGATTGAGAATTTTTGGCTCCGGGAAGATTTAATTTAACGACGTTGGGGCTCAGCAAAGTAGAGACAATAATAAAGAACAACATTAAGAAAAACATAATGTCGTTCATGGATGAAGTGAAAATCTCCGCTCCCTTCTTTTTATTTCCCTGAAGATTTATCATACTCTGTTTCTTTCAGAAAATCAATGAAGCTGATGGCGTTCCGTTCCATTTTATTGGTTATTTTACTGATTTTCAGGCTTAACCAATTATAAAAGATGTAAGCGACGATTCCGACTAACAGGCCGGCAGCACTCGAAATCATTTTTACGTACAGCCCGGATGACACTGTCCCTATGCTGACATCGCTTGTTACAGAAATGTCGGAGAAAATTTTGATAACTCCCAATATTGTCCCGAGAAATCCGAACATTGGTGCAATACCTGCAATGGCCGATAATATAGGCAATCCTTTTTCGAGTTCGTAAACTTCAAATTTTCCTTCCACTTCTATTGATTCCTCCACTTCTTTTATCGGGCGCCCGATGCGTTTCACACCTTTTTCAACCATTCTTCCGGTGGGGGAGTCGGTTTGGCGGCACAGTTCAAGCGCATCTTCTGTTTTGTGCTCTTCAATCAGGGTTTGTATGTCGTTGATGAAGTTTCCTTCTCTCGAAGTAGAGTGGCGTATGGTCAGGTAACGTTCAATAAATATATAAATCGCAGCCACAAAAAGAATCCCTATCGGGATCATAATTACGCCTCCTTTTTCGATGGATTGCCACAGGTTGCCCGAAGTTCCTGATGTAATTGCCGGTGTGTTTAAAACAGTGTCGGCGGTTGCTATTGTTTGCAAAAGTATAGTTGTAAGCATTTTTTTGCGTGTTTTGCTTTTTTAGTCAGTTTAAATCGACAGTTAGCAGGAACTGCCCATGTCACAAAATCAGTATAAATTACGCTGCAAAAGTAATTAAAAATACAACGTTATTGAATGCTGCAAAAACTATTCCTGTACATTTAATTGTTTCAAACAGGCAGATGACAAAAAAGCCCTTTCCCGACCAGGAAAAGGGCTTCTGTATTTTATTACAAGAAGCTTATGCCAGTTTGTTAACGTAAAGAGTAAGCTTTGATTTCAGGTTAGCCGCTTTGTTTTTGTGAATAACATTGCGTTTTGCTAATTTATCAAGCATTGAGCTGATTTTTGGCAACATTTCGGTTGCTGCAGCTTTGTCTGTCGTTACACGTAATTTACGAACTGCGTTACGAGCTGTTTTTGCATAATAACGGTTGTGCAGTTTGCGTTTTTCTGTTTGACGAATTCTCTTAATTGATGATTTGTGATTTGCCATCTCAAATATACTTTTTAAAATATCTTTTTGTTATTTAAAGTAGCCCATAGGGGAATCGAACCCCTCTTTCAAGAATGAAAATCTTGCGTCCTAACCGATAGACGAATGGGCCAAAATGCTATAAGAGCGTTTTTTATCCTAGCAATTGTTTTGTTTAATTGCGGGTGCAAATATACGGCAGTTTTTTGAAATGGCAATGCTTCTCCCTTAAATATTTCAAAATATTGCCCAACTAATTATATGTCAGTGTGTTTTGTGATTATGAGGTGAGTATTTCCACCATAATGATTCTAAAAAGAGCGGTAAATTATATATTTTTGTGGAATTCAAATGCTGAATTTATGCTCGAAAAAACAAATGGAGTGGTACTTCATTCAATTAAATATAACGACAGTTCAACGATTGTTACGATTTATACGTCGGAATTCGGACGCAGTTCATACATGGTTCGAAGTGTCAGTAATAAAAAATCGAAGTTTCGTGCCGCTTTTTTGCAACCGTTGTCATTAGTCGATTTGGATGTAAGTCAGACTCCCGGAAAAGATGTGCATACGATTAAAGATGTACGGATACTTTACCCCCTGACCGGCATTCCGTCTCAGCCTGTAAAAAATGCCTTGGCTTTATTTATGTCAGAATTACTTTACAGATGCCTTAAACAGACCGGGCCGGACGAAACTCTTTTTATGTTTCTGGAGAATTCCGTAAAGGCTCTTGATTGTTGCGAAGACGGACTGGCTAATTTCCATTTGGCTTTTATGATGAAATTAAGCCGTTTCCTTGGATTTTCTCCGAATAATGAAATGGGTGATACCGGATATTTTGATCTGATAAATGGAATTTTTACCAACGAAAAGCCCCAACATAATCATTTTATAATGCCGGAAATCAGCCGGATATTAAAACAGGCTTTGGAACTCGATTATCTGAATCTGAACAAACTTGTGCTGAACCGGGAACAGCGCTTCAAATTGTTAGAAGTAATGATAGAATTTTACCGGCTCCATGTCCCGGAATTTTACGGGCTGAAATCTTTACAGGTACTTCATGATATATTTAACTGATTTTTTTCAGTTTGTCAGCATCAAGTTGTTCCTTTGATTTACTTTGCGTTACAAAATAAACTCCGGCAAAGACCAATAATGCCGATATTATTTTATCGAATCCGAAATGATCAATTCCCATAAATACTGCCGCGATTGATGCTACGATGGGTTGCACGTAGTTATACATACTCAGTGTTGTAGGGCGCAGAACTTTTTGCCCTACAGCCAGCAGAATGTAACTGATAAATGTTGCAAAAACTACCACATAGATAATTCGCAAAGTAGCAGAAGTGTCAAATGAAGTAAAATCTGTTGACATAAGTGCTTTGTGGCAAAACGGATAGGATTGGATTGTAGAAAACAGGAACATCCATTTCATAATGGTAAATGGCTTATATCTTGATATAAGATCTTTAAATATAGTCAAATAAAGGGAAAAAGAAATCACAGCCCCGAGTACAATAAGATTTCCTTTCAGGTTCCCGGTACCAATGCTTGCTTTATTGCCAAGAATGAGAATTAGTGCGCCGGATGCACCGATAAGAACTCCGACAGCTTTTTTGAAAGTTATGGGTTCCCGTATGATGATGGCTGCGAAAATCATACTCAGAATTGGTAGCATGGTTACAACGATTGAAGCTTCGATAGGAGAGGTCATTGAAAGGCCTACAATGAAGGGAAACTGATTGGTTGTCAGCGACAAGATGGCGGCAAAAAAGAACATCAGAATATCGCGGGGAGGTACTTTTTCTTTTTTCATAAAAAGAGATGCGCCCCAGAAAAGTACCATTCCTCCTCCAACTCTGAAAAATGTAAGCACGTAAGGATCAATAGTTTCCGGCATTAGTGAACGTGAAACCGGGTTGTTTAAGCCAAACAGGATATTGGCTGCAAAAAGAGCGATATGCCCATTAATTTTTTTTCTTTCCATATTTCAGTGCAAAGATAGTCGTTTGTTTACAATCAATCCTAAAATGTAACTGTAATTTCATTGTGTTATAAAATGGCTATCTTTATAATTTATTAATTGTTAGTTGTTTATAGCTGTTTGACAGATAAAATCTAAGACATGACAAATCCTTGTAATTATTTGCCTATCTCGATAATAGTATTTAGTTTTGTAGTCAGTCTGATATTACATACATCAGAAAATTTGTATAAAAGCCGTAAGTTTTTCCGTTTGAAAGAAAAATTAGGTATGGTTATATATACAATCCATGTATATAAATTGTTTTCGCATGAAAATAGATACTAAAACACAACGAAAACTTTTTCCCGAAGAATGTTTGCTGCGTGAACTCGCAAGTCAGCCTAAACTTTCGATAGGCATTCCTTGTGAAAATGGTGAAATAGAAACCCGCTTGCCCCTGACACCCGAAGGTGTTGCAATTATCACAGAAGAAGGACACAGTATATATGTACAGAGAGGTGCCGGAAAGCCGATGTCATACTCAGATCTGCAATACAGCGAAGCAGGAGCATTTTTGGTAGATTCTCCGGCTGATGTTTTCAGTGCGGATATTGTTTTGAAAATAGCTCCGCCAACGGTTGAAGAAATAGAATTGATGAATGATCGGTCGTCAATTCTGTCGATGCTACAGCTCTCAAATCTTTCTACCGAAAGTATCAGTTTAATGATGAAAAAGAATATGAATGCTATAGCCTACGAGTTAATCAAGGATGAACAGAAAGCATTTCCGGTCGTAAGTTCTATTTCTGAAATTGAAGGAAGTACATCTATTAATGTTGCTGCAGAATTGATGAGTACGGAGCGGGGAGGAAAGGGACTACTGCTTGGTGGAATTGCCGGTATATCTCCGACCGAAGTTGTGATTCTGGGAGCCGGCATTACCGGAACCGTAGCCGCTCGATCGGCATTGGCACTGGGCGCTCAGGTAAAAATATTCGACCACGATATCAATAAGCTTCGCAAAGTTCAGCATTATTTAGGACAGCAGGTTTTTACTTCCGTTATTCACCCCGCCGTAATTTTCAAAGCGCTTGCCTCTGCTGATGCTGTTATTGGTAATCTCCGGTATATAAACGGCTCGGAAAGGTTTATGGTGTCCGAAGAACTTGTAAAAACGATGAAATCCGGAGCTGTAATCGTTGATCTCAGTGTTGATCAGGGAGGCTGTTTCGAAACCTCAAGATGCAGAACATTGAAAAATCCTGTATATGAAAAGCATGGTGTTATACATTATTGCGTTCCTAATATTTCAGCCCGCGTTCCACGCACTACCTCTATGGCTCTAAGTAATATATTTACTCCGATTTTATTGAAAATAGCTAACTCGGGCAGCGTCCGGGCTGCTATAGCTGAAAGTTCCGGGTTCCGTAACGGAGCTTATGTCTATGGAGGCTTGCTCGTAAACCGGCTTGTTGCCAATTATTACGGATTGCCATCAAATGATATCGGATTGCTTTTAGCTGGTTATTAACGGTGTTTCATATATTAATATGCTGTTTAAAAAAAATATTCTTGTCTTTATCCTTCTCTGGGTAACGCTGTTTGCCTCGGCTTACGATGCTGTCGGACACCGAATTATTGCCGACATTGCTTACAATAATCTTACGAAAAAAGCCAGAAAACAATGTGATAAAGTGTTGGGAACACATGGCATTATATATTACGCAACGTGGGCTGATGATGTCCGTAGTGACAAAGCTTACGACTATAGCTATAAATGGCATTACCAAAATCTAAAAGATAGCATGAGTGCCGGAGATTTACAAAAGTTGCTTAATGACCCGACTGCCGAAGGCGAACATTTATTTTTCGCTATCGGACAAATGAAAGATCGTCTGAAAAAAGATCCGAATGATGCGGAGGCTTTGAAATTTTTGGTACATTTTATTGGAGATCTTCATCAACCTATGCACTTGGGAAGAGTGGAAGACTTGGGAGGGAATAAATTAAGCATTAACTGGTTCGGACGTAAAACAAATGTCCATGCTGTTTGGGACGGCCAGATTATCGACAGTAAAAAAATGTCATATTCTGAATTTAGTAAATACCTGCAGGACAAATATGCAAAACGCAGAACTGAATTCAAAAAGTATACAATACTACAATCCATCGAAACGGGCTACAAAATCCGCAATGAAATATATGCCTACGACTATTCAGACACCAACAACTACTATTATGTTTATCGCTTTGCCGACGAACTTGATGAAATGCTTTACCGGGCAGGGATTCAATTGGCCAATACATTGAATGAAGTGTGTAAATAGATTTGTGCAGAAGTCGGATAAAATTTACAGATCCTCCAATCGTCGTTGTCTGGAATTTTATTCCCGGTTTTTACTATCTATCCAGATTGTTACAGGTCCATTATTGATCAGAGCTACTTTCATATCTGCTGCAAAAGTACCGGTTTTTACTTCTTTACCCAATTTTTCGGACACAGATTTACAAAAATGTTCGTATAGGGGAATGGCGATTTCGTGTTTGGCTGCCCGAATGTACGAAGGACGGTTGCCTTTTTTAGTCATGGCATGAAGCGTAAACTGGCTTACAATCAAGATTTCTCCATCCACATCCAGCACCGAACGATTCATTATGCCATTCACGTCATCGAAAATACGCAAACCTGTCACTTTGCCGGCTAACCAGTCGCTGTCTTCTTTTGTATCGGCTTCTTCAACGCCAACCAGAATCATTAATCCTAACCCGATTTCCGATTTTATTTTTCCATCGATAGTGACCGACGCTTCGTTTACTCTTTGTATTACAACTCTCATAACCCCCAGCCTCCTAAAAGGGACATTTTTATAAATTATCTAATTCTTCTTTTAATTTTTTTGTTAAGCCAGACACTACCAAATCATACGAATGCCGGATTAGTTCCTGCATAAAATCTACGGAAATTGTCGGGTCAACCCGTACAGAGTTCCAGTGTTTTTTGTTGAAGTGATGAGCAGGTGTTATAGCATTAAATTCATCACGTAATTGAAGTGCCCGCTCCGGATCACATTTCAAAGCAATTTGCGTTTCGGGATTATCCAACGGAATAAGAGCAAACATTTTACCCTGCACTTTCAGTACCAGTGAAAATTCGTCGAAAGGAAAGCTTTCTGTTACTCCTTTCAAATTCAGACAATATTCGCGTAAGTCTTCGTAATTCATATAGTTTTAGTAAAAAATCTATGTGCTGCAAATTTAAAACAAAACCCACTAATAATCATTATTAATGGGTTTCGTTTTTCAAATAAAAGCTTGTGTTTAATATACTTGCAATCGGCTACTATCCTGTCGTTTTATGTTTATCTCATTGGCAGGAACTTCAATACTCAAATTTGAGAGAGACTTTAATTCTCCTGTAATGGAATTACAATGACTTGAAATTTTTAAATAGGCGCTATCCTTCAAGCTAATTCCAATATTTGAAATATCTGATGAGCAGATTTCATTCCATGCTTTTCGAGATGAAGAAATCATTAGGGTTTTAATTTTGGTCATATATGACACATTGCCCCTGCCTATATGATTTTGCCCTCCATTCGTTTCAACCCGAAGTGTATCCGCCTGAAAATTTTCAAGCCCGAACCAAAAATTGTTATAGGTGATAACCGATTTTAACCCCTTACATTCGATAAAAACCCGGTTGCCTTTCTGTACAAACAGAGTGTCATTTGATAGTCGGTAAAGATTCTTTACTATGGGTTTTTCTTCAGAATACTCAATGTTGATTTTATTAGTATCTTTTTGATTTACATGTATATCCGAACCATCTTCGGCTACAAGGACGCTGAAATCGCTCAGGTTCTCTGTTTTTATCTCAGAGCCTTTCCTTAAACGATCATCTTTATGATTTTTTGAATCGATGAACAATACCAAGATGCTTATCAACACAAATGCGATAAATGAAATTATGATAATTCTGCTGATTTTCATAAGATTATTTTTAAAATTAGAAATCAATAGTCAGGGATTGAATCCCTTTGAATTGATTTCTTTTGGATGATTAATAGATATTTATTTAGAGTTATTATTGATGATTTCAAGAAGCTCTGTTAAATCATCTTTTGTAAGTTTCAGAAGCTGAACTTTTTGTTGAAAGTCAGGTAATTCGTTATTGAAAAACTCCTTTTTTTCATTTTCACGAATCAGTTCAATGGCATTCTCGGCCACAAAAAATCCTATACCGCGTTTGTTGACAATAATTCCCGCATCTTCGAGTATGGAATATGTCCGTAATAATGTATTGCGGTTAACTTCGTATTCCACTGCCAAATCGCGTACCGAAGGAATCCGTTCTCCCACAGGCAACTTCCCTTCCAGCATTTGATGACAAAGGTTATCGGCAATCTGCTGAAAAATTCCTTTTGTCGATTTGAAGTCTATACTCATATTTGTTTTTCTTTAAGTTTGAAATAGCCTAATGGTAAAAAGAACAACCACGGAACAGAAAGAATTGTAAACATAAATATATCAAAGTTGTCGTAGTTATTATATATTTTGTAGTGATTGAGATGTACGTCCAGACCATACGCTCCCGGATAAAACAGATGTGAAAAACCGAATACAGTGAGCATGATAATAATAATTGATGCGGCCAATGTCAGAATCGTTTTTAATAAGGCAATTTTAGTAAAATAAAGTCTCACACTAAAAAGATACATGCCTAAAGAAACAAAGAATAAAAATAAGGCATCTTTTATCAAGCTTTGATCTTCATTCATATTGTAAAATAAATAGGAATATTGAAACACTGGAATTTGTGCATGGCTCTCATACCGGCTTAGAACTTGTAATGCAGTAACTCTTGCGAGTAGAGCATCTATATAAAATAAAACAAAAAACAAAGCAGTACCAATCACAATGCGAATAATAAACTGACTCAGAAATTTTTCAAAAGTAGAACATGGTATCAGGAGATAGTTTTGAGCTCCGGTTTTACTGTTAAGTGATGGAAATCCCAGCCCGATAAATGCTCCTAATCCAATCAGGCATACAATAAACAATCCTCCGTATGTACTAGGATAAAAATCACGGGCATATTGATTAGTTGGCATATTTAGATAAAGTATCACATACCCGGCTAAAAATGCTCCGGGTATCATCAAAAGGTATTGTTTGTAGTTTAGTAAAATATCATTACGAAGTAAAAGTCCGAAACGATTAAAACTAAAGAAATTATTTTTATTCATAAGACTAATAGTTTAGATTGTTTTGTTGATTATGGCATTGAATAACAGTTCCAGATCGATAGCTGATTCTGCTGAGGCATCTGCCTGTTTCATAATTCTGTAACCCATGGGACATTTTTCGCTGTAGAGTACCTGATCTTTATCGGTAAAAGACGAAACCATTTCGAAATAATATTTTTGAGTTATCTTGTCGGTGTTTTCATCGTAGATGATTTTACCTTCATCGATGACTACAATTTTATCGATAATGGTGTCAATGTCTTTCACCTGATGGGTGGAAATAACAACAAGCTGGTCCTCGGAAACCGAGCTTACCAGAATTTTTCGAAACTGACTTTTTGAGGGAATGTCCAAACCGTTAGTCGGTTCATCCAACACCAGTACTCTGCAATTGGTAGCCAAAGCAAATGCAATCAGGAATTTTTTTCGTTGTCCGTGTGACAATTTGTTGAGATTGCTTTCCGGCTTCAATTCAAATTCGCTGAAAATAGTCATCAGTTTTTGCTGATCAAACAGAGCATAAAAAGGACTGAATGCCTTTACGTAAGTAGCAATGCTTACATGGGGGAAAGAAAACTCTTCGGGTACAACATAAATCCCGCCCAAAAAGTCGGGTTTACGCCCGAAGGGTCTGAATCCGTTTACACTGATTTGTCCCGATTGGGGTTCAAGCAGACCTGCAATGAGGTTGAGTAACGTCGATTTACCGGCTCCGTTTTTGCCGAGCAATCCTACAATGTGTCCGTCTTCAATTTCTAAAGAAAAATTATTGAAAACAGGCGAGTTCTTTTTGTAATTGAACGATAGTTTTTCGATTTTTATCATGGCATATAAGTATAGTGGTCTATGTAAGTATGCCACAAAGAAACAAACAATATTTTAAATAGTAAAATAAACAGAGAAGAAATATTTAAAATTATTTTCTTTCTTAGTTATTATCGTTCTTCTTGTTTTGTTTATATTACTGTATATCAGATGTATGAATGGAATTTTGGCCTAGTTGAATAAATATTACATAAATATACTCTGCTCAATAATATTTTTAAATTGTTTCCAATTGTCATCCATTTGATAAAAAACTTTTGTACCGATAGGTACAACTAAAGTACATTTATTTATATCAATATCTTCTGTGAAAGAAGGATGTACAATAATTGGCTTTGGATTTTTCAGTATGAGATATTTCAAATTTGTGCAGTTATTAAATGTGGCACAGCCATTTAAATTCGCAACATTCGCCGGAATAGTCACCGATTCGAGATCCGAGCACAAGAAAAAAGCTTTTTGTCCGATACATCGAACTTTATCTGGAATTATCACTGTCTGTAAATTGGAACATCCGGCAAAAATGGCATCCGCGACACTGTCTATGGCATTGGGTAGGACGATTGTTTTTAAGCTTTCACACAGGGCAAATGCGAAAATATCTATACTTGTTATGCTGTTGGGCAAATCTATTGAAGTCAGATTTGTACAGCCGGCAAATGAAGAGTTTCCAATATTTGTTATTGAGTCAGGGAGTATCACTGATCGCAGTTTTTTACAATTATCAAAAGCAAGTTTACCAATACTTTTCACTTTATATGTTTTACCGCATACTACTATCTTATCCGGTATCGTCAGACTATCAGCATTATAAACACTTTCGCTATTTTCCCGGGTAACTTCAACAGTATTATTTACGCTATCGGTGATATTGTAATAAATTCCATGCACCTCAAAATCGTATGCATAGATTTTAAATATGTTTTGGATAATTAGAAATATAAAAATTGATTTTTTCATCTCTTGTTATAAATGGTGGTTTATTCATTTGCCAAAGTTTCCAGCAGTTTCTTTGTTTTCAGGTTACCGGGAGATGGAGCATTGTCATTTTTTATTTTACCATTTTTACCAATAATAATATGATGAGGTACGCCATGCTCACTGATTTTATTGTCATATTATTGACTTGGGGTTAAATTGAGATATTTTGTTTTTGTTAAGTTATAAATCTGAACTATTTTATCAACTGATTTTTCTGAAAATCATAAAATGTTTTTCGTGTCAGGTCGGAAAGCAGAAGCTGGTATTTGATATACGCATTCAGGTGATTGTTGTATGCTGTATTCAGACGGTTGCGTTCGAGTGCAAGTGCCTGGCTGTCGATATCTCCATCGGCAAAGCGTTGGCGGGTAATTTCGAAGCTTTTCTCGGCTACGGTCACATTTTTCTCAAGTAATTGAAGCCGTTTCAGACTGCTGTTAAGGTCTGAAACAAGATTGCGGACTTCGCGTTCGATGCTTCGGCGAACTTCTTCTTTTTTTATTTCGGTTTGCTGTAATTGGGCTTTGGCGGCTTTGACTAAAGCGCGGTTTTCTCCCCAGTCGAGAATAGGAACGGTAACAGAGATTCCCAGTCCATAATTTTGTGGACGGTTCATTAAGTTTTCATACGAATTGTTTACGGCTGTTTTTATGTTTGTGTTTACATCCTGACTGCTAACCCCGATTTTTTCGTAGTAAGCTGTAAGGTCTGCCTGAATCATACCAGCTGCCTTTTGCTTTTTGACGCTCATTTTATTCAACTCAATTTTAATGTCCTGTTCTCTGATTTCGAGTCTGTTTTCGAGAGCCATTTGTACCGCTTTTTCCGGATCCACAATAACGACATCGTATTTAAATTCGGATGAAAGATTTACACTGTCAGACATTTCTAAGCCAACAACTTCTTTGAAAGCGTTTTGAGCTGAAGTTTCATTTACAACTGCCAGGTCGTAATTGTTTTTGGCTTCGGCCAGGTCGACTTCCATTTGTAAAGCATCAACCTCACGAATCAGGCCGGCGGCATATTTATTTTGAGAAATCTCGTATGCATCCTGCTGACGTTCAAGGTCCTGCTGGGCTAATTCTGCACTCTTTTGTACCGAAAGTAAGCTATAGAAAGAGCTTGTTACTTCATAGACCAAATTAAGTTCTTCTCGTTTCAATGATTTTTGAGAACTTTCATAAGCTAATTTTGCTTGTTTAAATGCTGCTTTGGTGGCATTGTATCCATACAGGGCATCAATAGGTTGTACAAGTCCGATACGGGTATTCAGATAAGTCGACCGGATGTCGTTATAAAAATCGTCATAATTGGATAATCCCGAGCGCATATAAACATACCCATCGGTTGGAAGTTGTTGATTGACAACTAAATTTCCCTGATAACTTAGCTGTTTTATGGGGTAAAAAGAGATTCCCGTACTGTCTTCATACTGGTTTACAGTTTCAGTATATTGTGGTGTTACAAAATTCATTGTCACATGGGTTTTATATTTACTGGTTGCCGATTTCAGATTGTATTCCGCAATTTTAAAATCCTGTACTAAGCTTTGCATGCTCAGACTTTTTTCTTTGGCTAATTCAATACTTTTGCCCAGATCGAGATTATAATTTTCGGCGTTGGTAAATGCTGCTGCCAGTAAGACTAATGCAATGACGATGGATGTTTTTTTCATGTCCGCGATTTTATGTAGATTATTCTTTATTGGTCTGTATTTCATTCGGTTTGTCCCAATGGATTGAGCCATCCTTTATGAAAATAGTACGGTTTGCGTAATTGGCAATTTCCTGTTCATGAGTAATCAGGATAATGGTATTTCCTTCTTCATGTAATTCTTCGAAAAGTTGCATAATATCTTCACCTGTTTTAGAGTCGAGTGCTCCGGTCGGTTCATCGGCCAGCAAAATGCCGGGCTTCGAAACCAGTGCGCGGGCAATGGCGACACGTTGGCGTTGACCACCACTCAGCTCACTTGGTTTGTGATGCATGCGCTCTTTCAATCCTACTCTTTCAAGAGCATGAATGGCTCGTTGGCGACGTTCCTCGGTTTTTACTCCGGCATAAATCAGGGGCATTTCCACATTCTGAATGGCATCGAGCTTTGGTAACAAGTTGAAATTTTGAAAAATAAATCCAATTTCTTTGTTGCGCATGGCGGAGAGGGCATCGTCGTCGAAACTGCTTACATCTTCTTTCCGGAAATGATAGGTTCCTGAAGTCGGGATGTCTAAGCAACCTAAAATATTCATTAATGTAGATTTTCCTGAACCCGAAGGCCCCATGATAGCCACATATTCGTTTTGCTGAATAGCAAGGTTGATATCAATGAGTGCCGGGACACTTAAATCACCCATTTCGTAGTTTTTATAGAGATCTTTTATTTCGATTAACATAAAAATGTTTTATGATTTATAATCAATTATTGTTTATGTTTAAGAGCAAAGATCAAAGACAAAATATAAATACTATGCTTACAGAACTTTACTATATACAATTATCTTTGTTCTTTTCTCTTTGTTCTAAATTTATTCATACCTTAACGAATCTACCGGTTTCAGGTTGGCTGCGTTTTTGGCCGGAAGATAACCGAAACTGATACCGACTAAAACCGAAAATCCAAACGCTAACAAAATGGAGTAGGGCTGGATAAAGGTTTTTACATCGGTGAATAATGAGACCGATAAAGAAAGAGTAACGCCAAGGATGACTCCAATGATTCCGCCGGTGATACTGATGGCTACGGCTTCGCTTACAAACTGGCTTCGAATATCTGCTTTACGTGCTCCGATCGAACGCCGGATACCAATTTCGCGGGTTCGTTCCATGACGGTTGCCAGCATGATGTTCATGATTCCTATACCTCCTACCAATAATGAGATTGCAGCAATGGCACCCAGCAGAAAATTATAAATTTGCCGTTCTTTTTCTTCCTGTCGAAGCAACTCGAACGGAATGACAATGTTATAATCCGTATTGTTAAAATGATGGCGTTGTAAAATACTTTCAACCAATGTCGACGTTTCCATGAGCCGGTCGGAATTTGTAACCTGTACGGTAATTTGCTGAATTTCACTGGTCAGCACGTTCTCGCGGGTAAAACGTTTCAGAAAAGTGGTCAGCGGAACATAAATATCCGTATTCAGGTCGCGTGCCGCTAATTCTCCAACTGTTTCGGTAAAAACTGCTTTCGACTTCAAAACTCCGATAACTTCCATCCACTGGTCTTCGATCTTGATCATTTTTCCAATCGGATTTTCATTCCGGAAAAGGGCAGAAGCAACGCCTGCACCAAGTACACAAACTTTTAGATTTTCCTTGTATTGTGTTTCGGTTATGAAATCACCTTTTTCGGTGCTGTAGTTCAACATTTTGATAAAATCGGGTGTAATGCCGATGATCGTTGATTTTGCAGATTTGTCGGTGTATTTTACATCTGTGTTTATTTCGGCCTGTGGTGCAACACGAATAACTCCGGGAACAATTTCTTTGATGACATTAGCATCCTGAATGGATAAGCCCTGCGAAAATTTGGCGCGAACTTCTTCGAGTTCCTGATCGGTGAGTTTTTTCTCCCGGATAATAATGTTGTTGACTCCCAGATCCTGGTATTTGGCAATGGCTTCGCGTTTGGCACCTTCACCTATGGAAAGCATGGTGATGACCGAAGCCACTCCGAAAATAATACCTAACATGGTGAGGAACGAACGGAATTTATGATCGATTAAGCCGTGCAGGGCGAGTCGTATATTTTCTCTGTAATGCATAGTAGTTTATTTTTCAAGATATTCGCAACTGACAGTCATACCTGGTTTTAGTCTTTCGTCGGGCTTTAGCATTCTGATTTCGACATCAAACACTTTCTGCTTTGATTTTTGCTCTTTCAGGTGGCAAAACTTACCCACATAACTTACAACTCCATCAAAAGTCATTTTGGGAAGAGCATCTAACCTGACAATTACTTTTTGACCTTCTTTAACTCGTAGAAAATCATTTTCGTTGACGTAAGTGTTTACTTTCATCCATTTCAGATCCGGAACATTCCCCATCATATTTCCTGTATAAATTTCATCTCCGATTTTCAGCGTCTGTCCGTTCTGGTTATTCCTTCCTACTTGGAAAATTCCATCAATAGGAGTTCTGATTGTTAGTGATGGGAGAATTTCATTCGCGTCTCTAAGTTGGGTTTCTAATTGTTTTTCGCGTACCTGTTGAACTTTCAGATCGTTTTTGGCAATAATTTCGTATAACTCTACCTGACGCTTTACTTTCTTGATGTTGATTTCGGCTTGTTTGAATTCCAATTCTTTTATCTTCCGTGTTTTTTCAGATTCAAAGCGGGTTGATTGTAATTCTAATTTTTTCAGATCAAAAGACGCCAGTTCGTTTTTCAGGTTTGATTGCAACTCACTGCGTCTGTTGCTCTGATCGACCAATAGTTTGGCTATGGTTGCCTTTTGTGTTTCCAGATCAGACTCCACGTCCACAATATATTTTTTTATTTCGGAAGGGTCAAGCTGGATGATGGAATCGCCGCTGTGTACAATTTCTCCCTGTTTGCACAAACCTATTATTTTCATACGATACCAGTAACGCCCATATCGTTTCAGAACAAAAGCCCTGACATCTACCGCTTTCAGTTCTCCGGTTTCAATAATTTTCCGGCCCTGATTATTATCAGAAATGTTCTTTTTATTTTCCGACGAAGAGCAGGCTGCCATTGTGAAGATGATCAGCCCACCAATAAAAATATGTACCAGGTTATTCTTCATCCGTAGTTTGTTTTTCTGGTTTTTCTGATTTTTTTTCGTCTGTAGCAAACGGATCGGCCAATGCAACTTTGTCTGATTTGGTTAATCCATTAGTAATAACGACATAATCAGAATTGCTGTCTCCTGTTTCAATATAAGTTTTTTCAAATCCTGAAGCTGTTTTTTTATATACGAAATACTTATTTCCTTCGGAATGAACGGCCTCAATAGGAACGTAGGTGGCATTGTCGATTTTTCCGAGAATGATACGGCAACTTACACTCAGACCCGGAAGAAGCTTTTCGTCTGTTTCGTTTACGCGGATTACAACCGGGAATACTTTAATTTTCGAGTTGTTGTCTTTGTCGACGGCCAGATTGGCAACTTCGGTTACTTCACCAGTGTAAACACTGTCGGAAAAAGCATCGGGTTTAATTTCTACTTTTAACCCCTTGGTAATTTTGGATATATCCACTTCGTTGATTTTTACATTGGCCTGGAGTTTACTTAAATCCGGCAATTGAATCAAAGGCATACCCGACCAGCATTGGTCGCCAACCTGAAATTTGTTTCCGCTGCTCCAGTTCTGGCGTATAATGGCAATTCCCGGAGCCGGAGAGACGATGTATAATTTTTGCAATGTTTCGTGAGCTTCTTCAAGCCGGGATTTGTCCTGATCAATAGAGAGTTTTTTCTGACGAACTTCTTCTTTTTGAATTTTAATTTTATTGTCGATTTGTTCTTTGGCCCTGTCAAGCGATATATTGGCTTTATCAAGATTCAGTTTGATTTCCTTTTTCTTGATGTCTGCTTCGTAACCGGCTGATTCAAATTGAATTTTTGAAATTTCCTGTGAAATGCGCGTAACTTCATAATCAGCCTTCAGTTCTTCCAGATCGGATTGTTGCTGAGCTTCGAGCTTTTCAAGTTCGGCCATGTTCATTTGCAGTCGCGATTCTGCATCGACAACTCCTTTTTGCACTTCTGATGGATCGAATACTATAACGGTATCACCGGCTTCAACCTCTTTTCCATCTTTAATTATCTGGGTGATTTTTAAATTTCCGTAACGCCAGGGAATGCTTGGAGATGACAGGTTAATTGAATTGATCGCCTCAATTTCTCCTTCTTCGTAAAGATCAAGGTAAAACGTTCCCTGCATCACGCTTCCGACAGGTACCTCTTTTGCCTTTTCTTTCCGGCAGGAAGTTAACGTAGCTATACTTGCTATGATCAGTCCCGTAATTAATAATTTTGGCAATTTAGATTTGCTCATATAATAAGATTTTTTCGTGTTATTTACTTTTTTTGACTTGTGTTGAATCTTTTGCCACTGCTTTTTTGAAAGTAGTTTTTTGTTTTATGAATTCTTTGTCAGGTTTTGTCAGCGTTATTTCCTCTCCGGCTTTCAGGCCTTTGGTGATGATGACTGTTTCTGGCGATGATAATCCTGTTTCTACCTGGCGCATTTCAAATTTTTTCGGATGAACAACATAAACTACTTTCATGGAATCCTTTTCATACAAAGCCACCTGTGGTATTACTATCGTATCTTTTACCCTTTTTAGTATGATTTTGCAATTGCATGTGAATCCGGGATCCGGGATTGTCTTACATGAATCGACGGATGCCTCAATATCGAATATTTTTACTTTTGAATTATTTTGAACAGGCCGTCCTACCGGAGATTTTTTAATAATAGCCCCGCGCGCGTAATTTCCCGGCATGGCATCAAACAGGTATTCGACAGTATCATTTTCGTTTATTCGTTTAAAATTAGCTTCGGATGCATTGATTTTCACTTTCATTTTGTTATTAACCGGAATATAAACTAAAGGCATATTGCTCCAGACTCCATCGCCAACCTGAAGTTTTTTGCCAGTAGCATAAAAGTTTGCCCGGATTACCATTCCATCTGTCGGAGATGTCATGGTCATGTCATCAATTCTTTTCTGTGCAGTTTCGAGACGGTTTTTCAGTCGTTCGATTTGCAGTTCTTTACGCCGTATATCCGATTTTTGGATTGTAGCCAGTGATTTTAGTTTTTTTTGAAGCTTATTTTTTTCAATCAGTGCTTTCTGAAGTTCAAGTTCTTTTATTTTCCGTTGTGTAGGAGAATTGTATTTTAGTTGTAGGGAATCTAAGTTGGCAATTTGAGTTTCGGCTTCATTGTTCTTGACTTGTGCTTCCATGAGGGAAAGTTGAAGTGCTTGATCTGCCTGTGTTTTGACAAGCTCCATTTCCGCGTTTTCGAGTTGTGTTTTAATCTCATTGAAATCTTCCATAATGGAATTGTCTTCGAGAATACACACCGTATCTCCGGTATGTACCATGATACCGTCCTGAATTATATATGAAATGGTACCATCTACATATCTGGGACATGCCACGGAAAACGAATTAAGAGGCTCAACATATCCTTCTATTTTTACGACATCTTCAAAATTAGATTTCTCCACTTTAAACGTGGCGAGTTGCGGTATTTCATGTTTTGTACATGAACAAAGGAAGACGAAGAAAATGAGTAGCTGTGGATAATTGTGTTTTTGCACAGAAGGATGTTTTTAAGGATTGATACATACAAATTAACGTAATTGATTTGGATATATTACTTATTTTTTTGAGTTTTTAAATATTTGATTAAAAAACGCACTTTTATATACAGTCTTTTAGAAATAGTTCTTGCTTTTTTAATAAATTAAACAAATTGTAATTATTTTAATATCAACTATGTAAAAAAATGATTTATGGATAGATAGAACTAATGTGTAAGATATAAACAGAATGTTGTGTTTAAAACAGGCCAGTTTCTCTTACATTTTTTTCCTATAAAAGAAACTATGCTGCGTACTGCTTAAAATGTACGGCATTTGCTTCGTTTCGGTCACAGTATTAACAGATGAGCTTTTTTTATAGAGAAGCATTACCGAATTTAAATTCTTTTTATAGCTTTAACAACTTATGCTTGTTACCCCAGCAGTATTTTTTTGTTTCTTTGTATCTTCAAATTGAAATCAATATTATTATCAATCATAAATTATGTTTCGAATAAAAGTTTTTTTTCTTTTAATGATTTTTGCTGTAACGCTTACAGCACAGGATTTTGAAGTATCGCCGGTACTTATGAGTTTTAACGCAAATCCGGGTGAAATTCAGAAGAATCAAATCAACATCATCAACCATTCAGGTAAGCCACAGAAATATCAGATGAAGCTTTCTGATTATACAACAGATAAAGATGGAAGAAAAAAATCGATTCCTCTTGGAGATAATCCGCGTTCCTGTGCTGACTGGATTACACTGAACCCTTCTTTAGTGGAACTGAATCCTAATCAATCCGGTACAATTGAAGTTCTTATGACCGTTCCAAAAGATGGCTTTAATACCCGCTGGTGTATGATTATGGCTGAAGCTGTTGAAGAACAAACTGCCTTTGAAGCAGACAAAACATTGGCCTCCGGTGTTCATATAATTCCGCGTATTGTAATACTTGTAAAACAAACTCCCAAAAGCAACAAAAATTTTCATGCCGGGATCTCCGATTTGAAGGAAGTAACTACGGCGAAGGATAAGTTCCGTAAATTTGAAATGCTTGTAACCAATACGGGAGACAATATTATCGAAGGTTCTGTATATCTTGATCTTGCCGATATGTCAACCGCTGCCGAAGAAAAATTTGAACCGGTTAAAGTTACAGTATATCCGGATGCATCACGGGTTGTGATCCTTACGGTTCCTAAAGTAATTCCTCCGGGAAAATATGCTTTAGCGGCCATTCTCGATTATGGACATCGCCAGCCCCTCGAAGGTACTCAGTTGTTACTCGATGTAAAATAAGCATGATGCATTTACACAAAATACTCAATATCGTTTGTCTCTTTTTTATTCCCGGATTTGCTGTTGCACAACAGACGGTATATACCTGGTACGATGATGCTCATACAATTCGAAAAGAAGAATATCAGGGGGTAAAAAATGGGCAGGGACTGTTTGTTAAAGACGGAAAATATACTATCTGGTACCAAAACGGAGTGTTGTGGCAAACCGGTATGTATGTCTCTAACAAGCTTGATGGTTTATGGGAGGATTATTATGATGATGGTACATTAAAACAGAAGCTTCCTTATAAGACCGGAAAGTTGAGTGGCTTGCTGAAGTACTATTATCCTTCGGGCAAACTCATGCAGGAGGCCACTTATCAGGATGACCAGCTTAACGGACCTGTCACTTCTTATTTTGAGAATGGGAATGTGCAGGAAACTTCGAACTATGTTTACAATATTTTACAAGGTGAAGTTAAAGCTTTTTATGAAGATGGAACTCCCCGATTTGTGAAAATGTTTAGCTATGGAAAAGAAAATGGCTCTGTAGTTTCTTATTTTGAAAATGGTAATATTAAAGAGAAAGCCTCTAAAGTAAATGGCAATTACGAAGGAAGTTACGAGGACTATTATAAAGATTATGCCAATGCTTTGAATAAAAAATGCAGCTATCGCGAAGGAAAGCTCGAAGGTTCTCTTATTGCATATTATCCCGACGGAAATACTAAAATATCCTGCACATATTCGAACGACATGATGGAGGGGGATTATATTGAATATTATGATTCCGCTACTGTGGTAAAAGAGCATGGGCAATATGAGCATAACAAACGTACAGGAATATGGATTGCAAATTATCCGTCGGGTGTATTATTTTCAAAAGGAAATTATGTGGAGAATCGATTTGATGGCATTTGGAATGTATACTATCAGAATGGCATTTTGAAACAGTCCGGCAGATTTGAAAACGGGAGCGCCACGGGAGAGTGGAAGTTTTACTATGAAACCGGTGAGCTTCAGAATAAGGGGCGGTATTTCGAAAACAGTAAATCCGGTTTATGGCTTACGTATTATAAAAACGGAAAATTAATGACCGAGATTAACTTTAAATCCGGGCAGCGGGATGGAGAAGCTAAAGCATATAATGAACAAGGCAAACTTGTCGAAAAAGAACAATATAAAAATGGAGAGAAAATAAAAAGATGATGCAAAAAATATCTATTTTGTTTTATATAATTCTGTCATTTACGATAATATCATGCAGCGATGGCTCTTCGAATCACACCTCAATCAGTGGTTCATGGCGTTGCGAAGAATATACCGGTTCAGGAACAAGCACCTATTTGTTGGACATAGACAGGTTGAGGAGTGATACGAGCCAGTATATGATCAGTAATTTTTATAATATGGGCGATAATGAATTCATTGTAGTAAAACTAAAAAACGGGAAATTGTCGCTTACCCAACAACCAACTTCCAGCTATACCGTCAAGTCTTTTTCCGGCACCGTGAAAGATCTTGAAAACATAGCTCTTACTTATACTATCTACGATGGACAAAGTGATGTTCTTGTCAATGCTAATTATTCGAGATAAAAGGAATTTACATAAATCGCTTGTTAATCAAAAGAAGGAGTTTTGTTTTTTTAGAAAAATGAAATTTTAATTGTTTGGCTTGTGTCTGTGTCCCTGACCTGAACCAGGTAAATTCCTTTTTCGGAAGTTTGAAATTCCCATGTACTACTGTTTGCAGTTTCGTTTTTAATAAGCAGTCCCGTTATAGTGTAAATTGTAATTTTTTCGCCTTTTTTCAGACCTGAAAGTATAATTTTATTGTTCCCTTTCTTTAGGGTTATTTCAGAATAGGTTTTGTTTTGAGTAAGTTTGGTATCTAATGAAGTTTGTACTTTTATGGTTTCAGATTCCGGAGAATTAACTCCACTGCGACTTGCTCTGACCCGATAATAATACATTTCATTTTGTTCCAGGTTGTCTACCATATAATGATTTTCTACCATATAATGATTTTCAAATATTTTCAATGTGTCTAATGTGCCGTAAGTAGCAGATACATCATCGATAGCCATGTTCCCTGATGCTTTATGGTAAATGAATTTGAATGCAGTCATTCCCTGAGAACGGGTGAAATTATACGTTGCAGTTGTTTTGGTTGTATTGGTGTAGGGAATGCTGTCAACTCTGCTCCATAGTCCGTTACCTTTTCCATAAATGGCCAATGAAGAACCTGTGGCTGTGGACGCAAAACGGTACATAAAACTAAACAAAGATACGGAAGCATCATAAGTTTTGGTCTGCAACCATTCCCCATCATTTTTTAATCCGACAGACGGAGCTGCAAGCCCTGAACTTGTCGAAGATGGGTAATTCCCGCTGGCCGTTCCGCTCCAGCCGTCGGGCAGTGGAGTTCCGCTACTTCCCACATTAGGAAAACCTTCTGTTTCTGTTGTGTCGGATTTGCCTTCAAGCTGGAAAACGTCGAGCAGATAGCTTGTTGCATAAAGCGACTCTTCCCAGTTTGCCACGAATGAATTATAGTTGACATTTTCGGCTTCCATAGCAACAGGTGCATCCAAACCGGATGTTTTTATCCGCATAGTGTTTTGTGAAGCTACGTTTCCGCTGTTTTTCAGGGCTTCAACCTCATAATAATTTTCCGAAAGAGGTATCAGATTTTCAATAGTTAATGAAGCTTGTTGACCAACAATTGTATCGAGAAGAGTATTTGGCTGGTCAGAAGATAATGTCATTTGATGAGTGCCCAGAAAATCAAAAGAATCTGTTGGCAAAGTAGTCCATTCATCAGTGTCAAATACGGAATATGGATGAGTAACCGCACTTTTTCTTTGTAATGTAACATCAAGTCCCCAATTATAATCCGGTCCACCGCTTTCTTCGCCGACAATATCAATCGGAATTCCGTTACGAACTAACCGAATAGCATCATTTCCGTTAAATTGCAGTAAAGTGTCTGTCACAAGAGAAGCCTTAGCCAACAGTTCTGAGCCGGCATTTTTATGTACAATTACATAAGCTGAATTTGCAGCCAAAGACCCCGTCAGTTGTAAAGTGGAATAAAATCCTCCGGCACCGTTTGATTGTTTTTGTAAATAATATTTACTCAAATCAATACTTTGATTTGTTCCATTATATAATTCCAGCGCTTTGTTCCAGCTACTTCCTTCCACATACGCAGAAATAATCAAATCTCCGGCTTCCTGTGTGGCATCGAGCACTTTGACATAATAGCCTGTTGCATCCGGATCCGAAATCCATTGCAGAGTTCCTCCGACCGGAGTAATGTCTGTAGGTTCGAGAGCAACAAATTCCGGCGTCGAGAGTGCTTTCAAAGGAATGGTTAAGCTGTTGGCCAGTCCACCTCCTTTTACAACCAGCGTATCGTAAACCCAACCGTAGTTCTCCGGAGTGAAATCGATATATAAATAGTCTCCTTCAGACGCTGCACTTTGCGATATAGAACTTGCCGAGAGTGTAAATGCTACCGAATTGTGCAACAATGCCAATTCAATATCGCTGTTTAAATTTACGCCGTGAATTAACAGGGAATCCCTGTGCGAATCGGAGGAAAGAATAACGCCCATATTGAGTATATCCCCGGCACGCGGAGTGAGTAAAAATGGCTCTGTTTCTTCCGGAAATGGAAAAACGTTTGCCGTATCAGCTCCCCAGATATAATCAGCTAATGCGGGATAATCAATAAACGGATTGCGATTACCCTGAATTTTATAAACAGCTTCCTGTCGTTTCAGTTCTTTTTCGCTTACCGGATCTTCATTGTTCCATTTTAGTAGAAGGCTTACTGCCCATGGTTGAAGTAAAGGGAAGGTATTATTGTAAGTCATGGGTGAATTCAATAACGGAGCCAATTCTTCGTGTACGGCGGCGATATAAAAATAGGATCGTGCGAAATCGCCTTTATATTCGTCGGCCGGTTCGAAGCAGTTTCCGGTATAAGAGTTGCCAAAACCATTCTGTCCGATTTTGCTTACACCGTTATCGAAGGTCGGAGTCCCTGTAACTTCGCCTAAAGGCAGATCGTTTTTGGTGGAATTTGTAATGCCATCAGCCGGATAGAGATGAAATAAATCGCAGTAAGCCGTGTTGCTGTACCCACCCCACCAACTTTTAGGAAAGGAGTGCTCAATGTGCATTCCGTCTACGGCAGAAAAACCATCAAAATACCTTACAGAATCAGAGTACATATCAATAACGGCATTGGTTGCGGAGTCCCGGTCGGTGTAATAAAATCCTTCCCAGGTAAATCCTTCCCCACCACCGTAATTTAAAAGATGCAGAGGTGAACAGTATTCATGCAGGGCTGTTTTCAGTGTTGCTTTTTGCTTGTTCTGTACGAAATAATAATAGCCGGAGGGAATAGTAGCATCGGCCAATAAGGAATAAAAAATCAGAACTGAAACAAAGATTATTTTTATTGAAACGGATTTACTCATATCGATATTTGTTTTTGGTAATAACACAAAGGTATAAAATATATGAAAACGAGTGATTTATGCGAGAAATAAAAAAATGCAGACAAAGTATTTTTAGACTTTATCTGCATTTTTTCATGTTTTTGAAACAACTTAGTAAACTATTTTCCCGGTATAAATTGCGTTATTATATTCTATTCGTAGCAGATAAACGCCTTTGTTTACAAGACTAAACCGAATGGTTCCTGATGTTGCAGATGTTTCTGATATTTTTTTACCTAATGTGTTGTATAGGGTTATTTCACTGTCAACCGGAACATTTTTCAGGATCACTCCCGTTGCGTTTGCATACCAGCATATATTTTGTGCCGATAAGTTCCGGACAGAATTTACCATGGATGTCCGGACACTGATAACATCCGATATCCCGGTTGAATTTCCTTCGGGAGTGACTGTATAGTAGTAGGTAGAATCATTTTCCAGACTGGTAACCTGATAACTTAATACATCTCCGACTGATTTCGGATAGCCGGCTACACGCTCATCTGTCAGGGTTGAGCCAACCGTAGTCAGTTTCATGTAGTCCAAATAAACCCGTGCATCCTGATAGGCAATCAGTGTTATGGTTGAATTATTTGTTTTTGCCGGGATGTTATAAGTAAATGTCTGGTATGACACAGAGTTCACAAAAGATGTGATTGTATCATTCGTATTAGCTATAACCCAGAGTTTTGCACCTCCATCGTTTTTGTATTGTTTCGATTTTATAGTGATTACCGTTGGTTGGCTCATGTCATACGCAGTCGATGTCAGTTTACAGTCATTGCTTCCGGATGCCATTCGGATATTACTACTAAGTGAAGAGGTTTCTGCATATCCTTCTGTAGTCCAGTTGGTAGGTATTCCTGCATCAAAATCGTCTTCAAAAAGTGTTTGTGCTACGCCTCCCTCACTTTTTCTGGAATATACATCAAGTGTATAACCTGTTGCAGTTGGCGAACTTGTCCAGTTTGCCGTAAATCCGTCTGATGTAATGCCAGTTGCTGCTAAAGCTACAAAATCATCGGTCGAAGAAGCTGTCAGATTCACGGTTGCCGAAATGCCGGTTCCGGTAATAATCAGCTGTGCTTCGCTAGTTGCTACGGTGTTGGCATTGTATGTTATGATCAAACGGTAGCCGGCATTGGCTTGTGCAGCTGTGATGGAGTTAATTGGCAAACTAAATTCAGAAGCACTTGCTCCGCTCAGGGTTAAAGTCAGGCCTTCGGTCAGATTCTGTCCCTTAATATAAACCGAGGCCGTATCGGAATGCTGATAAGCTACATTTCCGAAATCTATGGTTGTGCCGTTCAAAGGCGAAACGAGTTTTAGATTATAAACTCCTGTTGTCGAGAAGGTAACCGAAGTGCCTCCTCCCCAAAGTATTTCTTCCAATCCCGGATAATCTATAAACGGGTTGCGGTTGTTTTGAACATCATAAACGGCATTGTTTCTTGCAATTTCCTTGTCACTCACTGGATCCTCGCGGCTCCATTTTAGAAAAAGGTTGGTTGCATAAGTGGTTAGTCCGAAGTTCGAACCATATACAGCAGTAGCATTTCCTGTCCAGTTCTGACAGATACTGGCATAACGGGTAGCCATATAAAAATAAGTTCGCGCAAAATCACCTTTATATTCATCAATCGGTTCAAAAACAGTCCCGGAGTATCCACTAAAATCCGAACTTCCTAATTTTGACCCATTTGCCGAGGTATAAGTGGCTTTTCCAACTTCCCCATAAGGGTAATTACTACGCATGCCGTTTACTTTTCCGTCGGTAGGATAAACGTTGAATAAATCGGAATACATTGGAGATGACGAACCAAACCAACTTTGAGGACTCGTATGCTCCCGGTTATAACAATCGCATTCAGATGAATAAGTTCCACACTGATCGGTACTGATGGTAAATGAGCAATTAGAATACATATCCCATATTTTTCCCGATGCATTTACATCTGTTGTTTTATAGGCTGTCCATAATCCGCTGTATGAAGTTACACTTTGGCCGTTGGTGATAATGCTTTCTAATGCTGAATATAATGCCGACCCGCTTTTACCTTCGGCTGCATTGTAATATCCATTCGGATTCTCAGCTTCTGTCCATAATAAAATATTAAAAAATAAAATAAGAAGTAAAGTTTTCTTCATGTAGCTTATGTTTAAAATATTGGAGAATAATAAAATGCAAAGGGTTGCAAATGTAATAAATACAAATCGATCCTGTTTGAAAAAATAGTAGTATTTTATCTGTTTAGTGCATAAAAATACTTTTTTATCAAAATTTTATCTGATTATTATTAAAAATGTAATACAAACAGGACGCATAACCAGAATTTTTTAGTACATGACAAAAATTATATAGCTATATAATTATTTGATATTCAGCAAAACAACCGTCAATCTATTTGAATAAGACATTGATTTTAAGCACCTTATAAAAAAATCTTGGCGAATTTTATTCGAATATGAAAACTAAGGTCTCACATAAAAATAGTGATTTAACCTCAATTTTGGTTGAACATTTCGGGGGAAAGATTAAATTTAATCCGAATAAAGTTCATTAGCTTGTTCATTTGTGCTCTATGCAAGGTTCAGGTAGTTTGTTTTGAAAAGCTTGCCAGTGGCTTTGAGAATAACTGTAGTATCGACTCTTTATTACGGCGAATACAGCGATTTATGGCTGAGTATTCGTTGAATAAAGACTTGATTGCAAAATTGATATTTGCGCTTTTACCACATGAACCACCGTGCTCGATTGCTATCGACAGAATAAATTGGAAGTTTGGACAAACAAATATCAATATACTGGCATTATCCATTGTTTATAAAGGAGTTACCTTTCCAATTTTATTCAAATTAATGCCTAAGCGAGGTAATTCTCATATAAAAGAGAGCATTCAAACGTGAATCATTACATTCGATTGTTTGGAAAAGAGACCATTCAATACTTAGTGGCAGATCGAGAATTTGTTGGTGAACGTTGGATTGACTATCTAATTTTTTTCTATGAGAAGATAACCTGATAAAAAATTGCAATTTTTGTTTAATTCAAGAATATGTGTTCGGTGGGTTATAAGTAATTGGTATTATGATATCATTGCAAATTTATTTCTGCGGTTTATCTTTTTTCTCTTTAAAAAGTAATCCGACGATCATAAGCGCAAATAAGATCATTTGGAGCATAACAAAATCCCAACCTCCCCATTGCCATAACAGAATGCCTATAAAAGTACCTAAAGCACCCCCGGTAAAGAACAATGTCATATAAATGGTGTTAATTCGACTATGAACGGATTCATCAATCGAGTAAAGCAGTGTCGTGTTGGTAACCTGTAATGACTGAGCTCCAATGTCGAGTAAGAAGATGCCGGCTATTATAGCTCCCACCGAATTTTTGAAAAGAAACATGATCAGAATGGAGATAATATTCAAACTCACAGCTATAAATCTGACTCGTAAAACGCTGCCCCTGTCAGCTCGTTTTCCGATAAAAGGGGCAACTAATGCTCCGGCTATAGCTATGATACCAAACATGCCTATAGTACTACTTGGATAATGGAAGGGTTCCGAATTTAGATGAAAAGTAAGAGTGGTCCAAAACGAGCAAAATAGACCGAATTGCAGCATACCAATCAATGCTAATCGACGTAAAAGTCTAAATCGTCCGAATTGTTTCAGGGCCGAATTTAATAGTTGAGAATAACTTCCTTCGAAAGAACTTTTTGTGCCAGGCAAATAGATCGTTAATAATAAAGTTGACATCCCGACAGCAACAGCTGAAATAAAATAAACATAACGCCATCCCCAAAGATCTGCAATAACTCCGCTGAATACCCTGGCCGAGAGAATGCCTATTAACATGCCTGTAAATATCGCTCCAACATTTTTTCCCCGATTGACAGCACTAAATCCTGCTGCCATAGGCATAATAACCTGAACAGAAACCGAGAACAGACTTATAAAAATACTAAGAACCCAAAGCTGAACAATACTCGTGCTGAAGAATATGAATCCTAAACTGATCAGTAAAAGAGTTTGTAGTGTAATGATCAAATGTTTTTTATCGAATTTGTCTCCTAATGGCGTTAGAAAAAAGAGTCCCAGCCCATAGCCTATCTGCGAAAGCATGGAAATAAGTCCTGCATGTGTTTCCGTTGTATGAAATTCGCGGGCAATATCTGATAAAATAGGTTGGTTGTAATAAATATTAGCTACAGAAATTCCGGCCGAAACGGCCATGAGCAGAATAAGTGCAGAAGAAACATCCCGATTGTAAGAAGTAGAGCTTATTTGCATCATATCCATACTCTGACAGTTTATTGATTTTTTGGTGCAATAGTCAACAGTAATCCATCTCCTTTGACCGGAATATATACTCCAAACCAAAAGTTACAAAAATCAAATAACTGCTCTGTCACGATAAATTGTGGGATTTTTCGTTTCTGTATTTTTTAACTAATAAGATGAAAAAAATTCATCACAACCGAGCATGAATCTAATTTTCAATATTTTAATTGGGATGAAGGTGTCTAATCGTTTTTTTTACATATCCACACCTAATATTGCTTTCAGCGCATAACCAACAAAAAATGACAGCGCTGCAACTCCAAGGCTGATAATTGTCATTTCCCAAAAACGGGCTTTGAAATTAAGGTCTTTAGCTGTGGCTATGTAAAAGTTGAATCCAAATATTATCAGAACTGCTGCAACCAAAGTTATGGCTAAAGCGATAAACTGGTTTGTAAGCAACATATATGGTAGAATAAGAATAATTACAGTTATAATATAGGCAACTCCTGTATAGACAGCTGATTTTTTAGCTTTATCATCGCCCTCTGCTTTTGACGATAAATAATCGGAGGCAGCCATCGATAACGCAGCAGAAATTCCGGTAACAAGCCCTACCAATGAGATTACTTTAGTATCACTCAACGCTAATGTGAAACCAGCTAAAGCTCCGGTAAGTTCAACTAAAGCATCATTTAATCCCAGCACAACAGAACCTACATACTGTAGCCCTTCTTCGTCAAGTAAACCCAGTAATTTTTGTTCATGAACGGTTTCTTCTTTTGCAAATTGTTTAGCTTCCGGAAAGTATTGCGCTAAATGGTCATAAGTTTTGGACCCGGTTCCTTCCCGTTTTTCCATAAGTTTCAGCACGAAAGTAAGACCGAGCAAACGAGCCAGCCAGACAGTTCGAAAGACTCTCCACATATCAGGTTTAGCCGTTACTCCTGAACGTTTTTCCCAAAAACGGGCGTGCACTTTTTCTTCCAGACCGATTTTGTGTAAAACATCGGCATTATTTTTATCCTTACAAGATGCTGCAAGGCGGGTATAAATCAAATGTTCGGTTAATTCTGTCCGCTGAACTTTAATAAGTCGTTTTTGAATTTTCGGATCCATATCTATTTGAATATAGTTAAATTTACATAGTGCAAAGTTAGTAGTATTTTTTAATGAATTGCATGCTTATTCACAACATATTTTCTGTAAAAAAGTTGATTTTTTAATTAAAACCTTATCTTCGCATATTGATAAAGAGTCATATATAATGCAAATACCCCGTATATTTATAACCTTTATATTCCTAAATCTGATTCCGGTTGTTTGGGCGGGGTCACGTCCGGTAGCGACATTACCTTTCGATATAGTGGGAAGTTATGTAGTAGTGACAATCCGTATTAATAATTCCGGACCATTACGTTTTATCCTCGATTCCGGAGTGAGTCATACAATAATAACAGAACTTATGCAGGGAGATAGCATTGCCTTGCAATACACTACAGAACGCAACATCCGTGGGTTAGGAGGGGCGCTTGATCTCAAAGCATATCTCAGCCCTGTAAATACTTTGCATATCAATAAAAAATTGAAACTTGAAAACAAAACAGTTTTTGTTTTGGAGAATGATATTTTCAATTTGTCAAGACAAACCGGAACCAAAATAAACGGATTACTCGGAGCTGATTTTTTTCAGGATTTTATTGTAAATATTGACTATAATACCCGTAAAATACGTTTCTATAAGCCTGACAATTTTAAAGTACCGCGTGGTTACGGAATAATGCCCATGTATATTGAAAATCAAAAAATGTACATACATCTGTCGGTTATGGAAACAGATGAGCGATTTCGGACGATCAAAATGCTGATTGATACCGGAGCTGAACTTAGTGCGTGGTTTCAGACACTAACGAATAAGGCAATCAATATTCCCGAAAAATCTATAAGAGGAAGAATCGGAGAAGGATTAAGCGGAGAAGTGAAAGGTGTATTTGCCAGAGTGCCTCAGATATGTATTGCTAATTTCTGTGTTAAAAATCCGGTTGTTGTTTTTCCAGACTCATCTACGATAGCGGAAATTGTCAGAAACTCAGATAGGGATGGAACGATTGGCAGCCAGTTGTTGAGTCGTTTTAATTTGATTATAAATACTTTCGATAAAAAATTTTATTTTAAGCCCAATTCAAAATTTAACACTCCGTGTCGTTATAACATCGCGGGACTTGAGGTCGCCCAGGCAGTGTCTTTATTGCCTCAGATAGAGGTTGTTAATGTGTGGGAGAATTCTCCTGCCGAACGTGCGGGAATTAAAATCGGGGATGTTCTGAATGAAATTAATTACGAAAAAGTTTTTATGATGAGTTTGCAGGAAGTCAGAGGTTATTTTGAGAGAGCTTCCCGACGACCATTACATATAACCGTCCAGCGTGAAGGAGTACAGATTCCTGTACAACTGGACATGAAAGCCAAAATTTAATTATGCTTCAACTTCCGGAAGAAATAATTCCACTTTTTTACATTCCGGGCATACGTATAAATCAAAACTCTCTTTATTGTTAAATAGTTCCAGCCAATTTCCTAATACTCCAAAATTGGTACCTTCATGGAATCTGTAGTTACCAGCGTATTTCATTTTCACACTATGACATCGGAGACAATAAATTTCTCTTTGATTGTCATCTACGATGATTTCACTGATTTCAATAACTTGTTTTTCAGAGAAGCTGTAATTACAATTCCAGCAAAGATCAAAATTATCTTCAACTTCTTCGTGACAATTAGGGCAAATTTTCATGATGAGTATTTTAAGTTTTTGGGATGTAAATATATACAATTTCTAATAGTTAATTTGCTGTTTTATAAAAATTATATAGTAGTATTCAATTTTATTATTTAGATGATACTTTAATCCACCAAAACATCTACAATTAAAACCAAAAAATACACGTCGTTGGAAATAGATACCTGTAAATTTGCAACAGACAACCAATGTTATCTAATTAACAAATAATCTTTTGCATGTAAAAAATGAAAAAAACTTTACTTATCTTTAGTATTCTGCTGATGGCCTTTGGGGCTTCATCTCAATCCGTTACAATCACTGAGTCTGCCGGATGGCTCGAAACTGCTTTTGTAAAATGGCAACCCTTGGATGGTGTTGAAAGTTATAACGTATATTATTCAGGCGAAGGTATCACAGATCAAAAAATTGATAACCAGCTAGTCCGTAACTATGGAACATATTTCAGGGCTGATATTATGGGACTCAAAGCCGGGCAATATACGGTCAAAGTTGTTCCGGTAATCTCAGGTGTAGAAGGAACAGCCTCTGAAACTTCTGGATTAACTATTCTGGCACAGGATCGAACCGGTTTTGCGTTTTCAAACAATCGCGTTCCGGGAGCTTATAAAGCAGATGGAACCCCGAAAGACAACGCCGTTATACTTTACATTACGGAAAATACAAAAAATGCGGTTTCTTTAAATGTCACAGGTGCTAACTCGAATCCTTGTGTCGGAATTCAAACCATTCTTGACGGATTCAAAAAAGGGAAAGACATCCGGCCATTAATTGTTCGGCTAATCGGACAAATTTCAGATATGAATTATATGTTGGGAGGCGATATCGTGATTGAGAATGATAACAACACATCCTCATACATCACTTTTGAAGGTGTGGGTGACGATGCTGTTGCTGATGGCTGGGGCGTACGAATCAAAAATGCCTCAAATGTGGAAGTCCGTAATATAGGTTTTATGAACTGCAACAGCGACGAAGGCGACAATGTCGGATTGCAGCAGGGAAATGACTACATCTGGCTGCATAATTGCGATATGTTTTACGGAGATGCCGGTAGTGATGCGGATCAGGCTAAAGGGGATGGAGCTCTTGATTGTAAAAAATCAACTTATGTAACTTTTTCATACAATCATTTCTGGGATTCCGGCAAGTGCAATCTTTTGGGATTAAGTGAAGGAACTACTTCCGGTTTATACATTACCTATCATCATAACTGGTACGATCATTCCGACTCACGCCACCCGCGTGTCCGGTTTTATTCGGCGCATGTCTACAATAATTATTATGATGGTAATTCTAAATATGGAGTTGGCTCTACTGAGGAATCATCAGTTTTTGTTGAGGCTAATTATTTCCGTCATTGTAAATATCCGATGCTGACTTCGATGCAGGGATCGGATGTATATGATGAATCGAAGCAGGCCAATGATTATAAAAATATGCCAACTTTTTCGAGTGAAGATGGAGGTACAATTAAGGCTTTTAATAATTATATGACTGATCAACGCCGTTTTGTGCCCTATGGAGATTCCAATTATCCGAACTCGACTACAGATTTTGATGCCTATGTCGTTTCTACGAGAAGCGAAACCGTTCCTTCTACCGTGAAATCTGCTTATGGAAGTAATACATATAATAATTTTGATGTCGATAATTCAGTGATGTACAGTTATACTCCAGACAGTCCGGAAGATGCCAAAACGAACGTAATGCAATATGCCGGACGGGTTTCCGGAGGAGATTTTACCTGGACATTTGATAATAGTGTAGATGATGCAGCTTATGCGGTTAACGCCGGATTAAAATCGGCGCTCACAGCATATAAAACATCGCTGGTTTCTATTCAGGGAGATTCCGTTGCAACCGGAGGCGGCAATACGGGGGGAAATACCGGTGGCGGTAGCTCTTCGGGAGATATGGTTCAGAATTTTACTGTTTCAGGTACCGAAAGTTCTTTCTATAATATATCCGGAAATCTTTCGACAAGCAAAGGTACTGTCATATACAATGATTTGACCCTGACACAATGCCTGAAAATTGAATCTTCAACCAGCATCTCATTTACAACAACAGAATCCGGAATCTATACATTAGTGTTTAATGATTCATTCAGTGGAAAAATATATATTGATGATGTAGCTTATAACGCAGCTTCCGGTGTAATTACGACAGAGCTTACCGCTGGTTCGCATCAGGTGAAAAAAGGAGACAGCGCAAATCTTTATTATATGAGTATTGCTTATAATACAACCGAAGTGAGCACTCCTGAAACCACTGAAATTTCTCTTTTCCCAAATCCGGTTTCAGACAAATTACAGATTCGAGGTGATGCCACACTCCAAAAAGTCGAGGTGTATAGTTTATCCGGTATGTTGCTGAAACAAAGTATTGGAAGCAATAATATCGTTGATCTTTCCAGTTTACATTCCGGTTCTTATCTTGTTCGGGTAAATACAAATCAGGGTGTAAGTAATCAGATTATTTTCAAAAAATAATAGAATTTCAAAATTATAGAATAGGAAGGCTGCCTACTTTCAAAGGCAGCCTTTTTTGTGATTATCTTCCAATAAAATTACCTTGTAAACAAAGTCTGTAAAACTAAAAATACCTGAAAATGGTTATATCCACAGATTATTGAAAGTCTTATTTTTGAGATTTAAAACGGAATACATTATGAATAACGAGAAAAAATTATATAAACAAGCCTGGCTGTTAAGCCTCTTCACTATATTTTATAACATTGCAGAAGGGGTGATTTCTGTGATTTTTGGTCTTGAAGACGAAGCACTCACGTTATTCGGATTTGGTCTTGACAGTTTTATTGAAGTTGTTTCAGGAATTGGTATTGCAGTGATGGTTATACGTATACAGCGGGAACCAGAAAGTTCAAAAAGTCGGTTTGAAATTGCTGCTTTGAAGGTTACAGGATCTGCGTTCTATGTGCTTGCATTGGGCCTGACAGTTGGAATAATTATGAGTTTGGCAGAGCACCGGACTCCTGAAACCACGGTCTGGGGCGTTGTGGTATCTGTTGCATCTATTTTGGTAATGTTTTGGTTGCTGAACGCTAAACGTCGTGTCGGACGCCAGTTACAGTCCGAACCGATCATTGCCGACAGCAATTGTACCAAAGTTTGTATTTACATGTCAATAGTGCTTTTAGCCTCCAGTCTGATTTATGAACTCACCGGATTTGAATATGCTGATGTGCTAGGGTCTGCCGGCTTAATATGGTTTTCGATAAGCGAAGGAAAAGAAGCTTTTGAAAAAGCCCGTAGCAAAAATGACTGTAGCTGTTCCTGTGGCTGCCATTGATATTCTCATAAAAAATCAGGGGTTCTTCATTACCCGCAATTCTTCTTTACTCACTACATTTATCATATTTCTTTTCAGACAGAATATACCGAATTTTGTAAGGAATATATATGTTAATTTAAAGTTCCGGATTTATCAGGAGCTTTATTCTTTCTAAAATATTATTGGTAAAAAGGCTTCTTACAAAAATTCAAAACGACTTCACTACAGTAAAGCTGTCTTTTTCGGGATGATTTTGAAATCATCTTTCTTTTTTTTATTGCATTCTTTTAAGTGTGTTTGTGTGTATATTTGTTAACACAGATTGCTCTGAATATGATACAAAAAGAATTTGCCAATAGTATTGTCGGAAAGATAAAATCAGATCCGAATGTATTGGGCCTAGCTGCCGGAGGTTCATGGATAACAAATGATATGGATAAATATTCCGATCTTGATTTAGTACTGGTAACAGAAATAAAATTATCCGATAGTAAACAAAAAATGATAGATTTTGCTTCCGGATTAGGTCACCTTTTAAGTGCTTTTACTGGTGAACATGTTGGAGAGCCTCGATTATTGATTTGCATGTATGACGATCCGTTCTTACATGTTGATATTAAATTTATGGCAAATATGTATAATTTTACACTACGTAATTCGTGTTTGTGTAAATAAATACTTTACTTTTGTAGAGTATTAAGAAAACAAAGATATGATAGATACAAATTTTAGTTCGATTATTGATTTATTAAAAGCATTTCCAGATGAACAAACTTGTATAAACCATTTAGAAGAAATTCGGTGGAATAACCATGTCGTTTCTCCTTTTGATCCTTCTTCAAAGGTGTATAAATGTAAAGGAAACAAATACCGTTGTAAAAATACTGGTAAGTATTTTAATGTTAGGACAAATACACTTTTTGATAATACAAAAGTTGAACTAAGAAAATGGTTCTTAGCTATATATATTTTAAGTTCGCATAAAAACGGGATTTCATCACTTCAACTTTCCAGAGATCTTGATATAACTCAAAAGACAGCTTGGTTTATGTTACAGCGGATACGTAATTGTTTTGGTATTTCAGATGATACAAAATTGAATAATGAAGTTGAATTGATGAAATTTCTGTAGGTGAAAAATAAACATGACAGTAAAAAAGTAGAAAATTCACAAGGTAGAAGTTTTAAAGCTGAAATCCCGTTTTCTAGAATAATTGAAAGAAAATGGATATAAAATTACTTAACGTATAAAGACTTAATTTATGGATAATGAGTTAGAAAAAAAATCACAATTTTTATTTTATCGAGGACATGATGGGAATGTAAAAATTCAGGTAATTCTTGGTGATGAGACAATATGGGCTACACAAACTTCGATGGCTGATATATTTGAAACAACGAAACAAAATATCAGTTATCATTTAATAAATATATTTGCAGAACATGAACTAAATAAAGAGACAACTGTCAAAGAAATCTTGACAGTTCAAAAAGAAGGAGGTAGAAATGTAAATAGAAATATAGAATTTTATAATCTTGATGCAATAATATCAGTGGGGTATAGAATAAGTTCTCCAAAAGCAACGGAATTTAGAATATGGGCTACAAGTGTAATTAAAGAATACCTTATTAAAGGATTTGTATTAGATGATGAAAGATTAAAGCAGGGTAAACAGTCTTTTGGTAAAGATTATTTTAACGAATTACTTGAAAGAATACGAGAAATACGTGCTTCAGAAAGACGATTTTACCAGAAAATTACAGATTTATATGCTCAAGCAAGTATAGATTATGATGTTAAATCTCCAATAACTCAAAAATTTTATGCAACAGTTCAAAATAAACTACATTTTGCCATTTCTAATGATACAGCAGCTGGTATAATTGTCAAAAGGGCTAATTCATTAAAACCAAATATGGGTTTGACAACTTGGAAGAACGCTAAACAGGGAGGTAAAATATTAAGATCAGATGTTTCTGTCGCTAAAAATTATTTGTCACAGGAAGAAATTTCTGATTTGAATAGAATTGTAAATATGTATCTCGACTATGCTGAGTTACAAGCTAAGCGAAATGTCGCAATGAAAATGGTTGATTGGGTTGATAAACTTGATAAATTCCTTGAATTTAATGGATATGAATTATTAAAAGATCCAGGAAAAATGTCACACGACATTGCAAAAAAAATATCAGAAAGGGAATTTGAAAAATACAGAATTATACAAGACAGAGAATATGTGTCTGATTTTGATAAAGTTGTTGACGAAATAAATACAACAGGTAAATTGCCCCAAACACGTTCGATTAGTATAAGCATTAAAAACGTATTAAATAATGATTTATCAAAGTTTGATAAAAACATTAAAAAAACATTAGACTTTAATCCCAAAGATAAAAAGGATAAAGAAAATAAAAAATAAAGTCCAATAATTGTAGAACCGTTAACAAAAATAATAGAGCTATATAAGGCTCTCAGAAAAGATTTGTATCCGGATTCAATACAACTTAATGAAAAACTCAGAGAACAAACCGAGAATTTTTTAATTGAAACAAACCGGGAGATAAATCAATAAAAGTTTAGAATGGACAAAATTCTTAAAAATATAGATAAACAAATTGCGGCTAATCAAGGTAAAAACATCTTTAGTGACAATCTAGATGATTTTCAATTTATTCATGAAACAATCGACTTGATTTCCAAAACCGGTAGTTTGCCGGCTTCAGCTGAGAAAATTTTAATTGATTATACTACAGAGAAAGCGATTGAAGAGTTCTGTAGAATAAATCAGTATTACTCTTTTGATTCTCAATCAAAAGAAGATTTAAAGAAGATTTATACCTGTTTATTAGCCGATGTCATAGGCCAACGGGAGTCTGTTGAAGATATTTCGAAAAGGCATTATAAGAACCTGAAAGATTGGTTGAAAAAAACGAATTCATTTGCTGAAAAGATTTATCGGGAAATGCCGAATAAAGTAGAGGCTGTTCCTTGTTCGGAGTACAGTCCTGAATTACAACTGGAAATTTTCCGGTTTGATATACATAGTTTGATAGAACCTGTTTTGGATATCGGGTGTGGACAGCATGGCAATTTGGCGGAATATATACAGAGTTGTGGTAAAGAAGTTTACGGGATTGATCGATTCTCTTTTACTACAGCAAATTTGATTACAGCAGACTGGTTAGAATATAATTATGGGATTAAAAAATGGGGTACTATAATAAGTCATTTGGGTTTCACGAACCATTTTGTGCATCATAATTTGCGTGAAGACGGTAATTACATTGAATATGCCAGAGCATATATGAATATTTTACGGTCATTAAAGCCGGGTGGAAGCTTTTATTATACTCCCGATTTGCCATTTATTGAGAAATATCTTGATAAAAATCAATTTATATTGACAAAATATGATTTGGCTCAGCGTGAATTTAAATCTTCAAAGATTACGAGTCTGAAATAATCCGATATCGCTATGGAATTTTATACAGTTAGAAGCAGGTTTTTGCGTACGAAGCAGGTTTATTTTAAATTATATCGGCTTCTGATCATCCTACTCCCTTTTATAATATTATATAGTTGCAGCAGCACCCGGGTACTCGAAAAACGGCAGGTAAAAGAAGCTTACGACGCATTAGGAATAACAAAGAATCATAAAGATAATATTGTTCTTTACAAAGAGGCGGCTTTGTGGTTGCATGTACCACATGTCGAAGGTGGTTGTTCATACACCGGGGTTGATTGTAGTTGTTTGGTCCGGTCAATTTATAAAAAGGTTTACGGAAAATTCCTGGAACGTAGTTCTGCAGCCATTATGGAGCAGAATTGCCGTAAAATCAGAAAGTCCCGCCTACGGGAGGGAGATTTGGTCTTCTTTAATACAAGCAGTAAACGAACGAAAGGCATTAACCATGTGGGGATTTATTTGAAAGAAGATAAGTTTTTACACGCATCTTCCTCCCGTGGAGTTATTGTAAGTAGTTTAAATGAACCATATTATCAGCGAACCTGGGTTTGCGCAGGAAGGGTCCGGTAGTAAATTAAAAAACATAACGGTTATGATAATATACTCTCAAAAATCAATTTCGAAATGGAGTTTTTGGCGAACAAAGTCTAAATTTTTTTATTGCATAGCTTCCGGACTATTTTACGCGGCCTGTTGCTTTGTTGGTAGTCTCTTGATAAAGTTTTTTATTTTCAAAGATGCCGATTTCTTGGAGAATAGTCTCGGGGTTGCCAGTGGTGCCTTTATGAGTGTTGCCGGCTGGTATGAAAATGAACGCAGATATAAAAATTTTTTGAGTAGAAAATCAAAAGGTTAATGGAGATTTTTCCACGCTACTGACAGTCGAATATTTTTTGATCTGTTTTACAATAACTTTAGCAGAAAGAATTGTATTTGATAATTTTGAGGAACACTGGTTAAGAAACTTATATAAGTTTTAATTCATGTGATCAGAAAAAACATATACCCCTGTTGTATGAAAAAGTTCTACAGGTTTTGGTTATATGAGTGTTAAATTTGTAGTTATTCAATCTAATTCTATATTCTAAAATGAAACCATTTGTTCATCATCTTTTTGAAGTTAAATGCAGCTACAGCAAGTAGCACATTAATATTATCGCCTGTAATTCCTTTGTAGAAATTACGATTTAAGCGATGGTCTGTTTTTTAAATGACCGTTTATGGGTTCTATGGCTGCCCTTCTTTTAAATTGTTTTTTCAGCTTATTTTGTTGGTATTGAGTTTGTTTTTTGTTGCTAAAAGGTTTTGGAACTTCGATTGTCGTTTTCTTAACCTGTCTTTTACCTTTGTAGCCCCTATCTCCAATCAACGTTTTTATTGTTCTTTTGCCCAATAGTCTTTCCGCTTGTTCCAGTGCCGGCTCTATGGTATGTCCATCATAAGGATTTCTAAATCCCATAGCCCTGATAATCACTCCCGTTGTTTGGGTATAGATAATCGAAACTTTATTACCAAACTCATGCTTTTTGTGCTCTTTGCATTTGGATATGCATTGAACATCAGACTCATGTACTAAAATATTAAGCATAGAATTTTTCCCGGACTTCGTCACGAATATATTTTTATTATTCTTTTTAGATGCATTAATTATCCCGGCAGATATTTCTGAAAAATCAAATTCAATTTTGTCAATATCAGGTAACCAACCTGACTGATTCGAGATGCGTATTGTGTTATATCCTTTCTGCAATTGCACCGGAAAAGAAATATCAGTAAATGTACTCCAAACCTCCCGAATTGAGATTTGTAAGTGCTGTATCAACTCCGTTTACGCTTATAGTGGCATTTCGGTTTTCTCCGCTTTTGTAAGTAAGTGTACAAGGGTAATATCCAGATGAAGTGACATTAGATATCGCGCCATTCAATATAATTGTCTGTACTGTTTCCTATCCAGCCGGCACAGGCTCCTCCCGAGCAACTTGTATTAGTAACAGCTCGTCCCTGATCTGCCACAACTGTACTGTTTTTGTAATATTAAAGTTATTTATTCAGGAATATTCTGCTTCGAAAGTCTTCTTTTAACGGGCATTACCAATGACTTTAAGCACTGTAACTTCATGAGCCGGAACCATGGTTGTGTATCCGGCATCCATTGTTCCCAAATCTGTATGTTCCAATAAATTACCAACAATAGTTGGCCCATCAAGATTGATGTCATTCCAGCTTACAGTCATGGAAGCTACTGTTGAATTACGATTAAAAAGTACAACAGCCCGCTCATTGCTTTGTTTTCCATTCAGAGGTTTGGACCAGACTTCTAAATCAGTAGCAGGTATTGCAGCCAGTTGAGCCTGCATTCCGGTGGTATCCTAATTTATCGCGATTAGTTCTTCATTAGTTACCAAATCAATCGTTTGTTGAGTTATATTTGAAAGGTCATTTCCCAAAACGAGCGGTGATGACATGATACACCACATTGCAAACATGCTTTTGTCTTCATCCCCCGTCAGACCTCTGCCTATCGGAATCGATTTTCAGCGTTCCAGCATCGTTTCGATTATCAAAAAAAACATCATCAATATTTATGTATTGATAACCAGCCACAGCAAGCCCGGATGAAACCAAAGCATCTGTTTGCGCTTTGATAATTGAGTCATTGATATTAACCGAAAAATAATTCCAACTGGCTCAGCCCATTATTGGTGCTTTATCATTAATCTGAGCTGAAATTTCGCCGGTTGTAATTACTACAAATAACAATATAGGAATAATTTTGAGTTTTTCATTGTATCCGAATTTATGAAACACTATATTGATGATTATGGATTTTATTGAGATTAACAGCTTACTTCACTACAACCTGTACGGAGACATTTTTATATTGGGAATCCAGCTCTTGGTTGTTTGTCATATTTAAAACAGGAGTTTCATCAACAGCAAAATTCAGGCTCTTTACAAAAGTATGCCGCCCCGGATCATACAAATTATTGGTAGTTATCTCGCTAGGATTACGTGCATGATAGACAATCACGGGATTTCCATATTCGTCCACAGTAAATGAATTATGTCCCGGCCCCGATTGTGTATCAGGTAAGTCATCTGTAGTCAGTAACGGATACCTCACTTTTGTCCATGAATCAGTATTCAATAAATCGGAGTTTTCATCGGCATACATTAATCCCACACAATAGGTTGAATTTACGGAAGATGCAGAGAACGCCACGTAAACTTTTCCATCGTGTTTAATAACCGCCGGCCCTTCATCTACCTGATCGGCATCTTTTTCCCATGCATAAGCAGGTGCTGTCAAAAGGGTGTACGGACTTGTCAACACCCAGGGTTGCTGAGGATCAACCGATGCAATGGCTATACTTGAATAACCGTTAATTGCCTGTGCCCAGGCTATGTAATGAGTTCCATTATTTTCGAAATGTGTCATATCCAGAGAGAAAGCCGTAAACGAGATATTGTCATTGGCAACGGGTTCCATCAAATGTCCGGATGTTTCCCAACAGGAGGCAGTCATTGGATCTTTCTCGCCCTGATTGCAAACAATGACACGCGGACGGATAGTCCAGACACTGCTACTGCTTGTAGATGCTGTAAAGAATACATACCACGTTCCGTTGATTTTGTGAATTTCCGGTGCCCACACATATCGATAGGCAGATGTTGTATTCTTTTCGTCCCAGATAGTGACTTCATCAGCAGTAGCCAATCCTTCGATGGTGGTTGCACGACGCAAAATCACGCGGTCATATCCCTCAGCATCGCTCGAACTGGTCATTGGATACGAAGCTGTAAAATAATAATATCCATCATCTCCCTTTGTTATGTACGGATCGGCTCTTTGTTCAATTAACGGAGTACTGTATTCCGGTTGTTGCACAACACCATTGACGGTATAAGTCCCCGGGGTATTCACATCGATACTATTCATCGATGTTTCGTCCCATATCACTCCCAACTGCTTGGAAGATCCGTCGCTATATTGTGCCGTAACTCTGTCCGGAAGGCTAAGTTGTCCGCTTTTCTGAATTTCTACATTTGCCAGAGCAGCGATACCCGTATTGGTAATTTCGGCATATTTTGTTACTACTTTATCGTATTCGGATTTTGTCAGGGAAATCGTACTACGATCAAGCGCTCCGGTTGGGTAGGAGGTAGCATTAACCACAGGGCGTAAAAATGCAGATATTTCGAAAGTAGAATCAATTGTTATAAAATCTTTAGTTATACTTTCGTAATATTTACCATCACTTGCCTGCCATTTAATGCCATAAGCAAGTTTAGCATTGTCATAACTACAAATAAAATTCTGAATAGTGATGGAATTATTTAAAACAAGATAATTTTCATCAGTATAATTAATCAAATCCGGAGAATGAAAAACAATAACTCCGTTTTGATTATTATCCGTAGCAATCAGGCCGAAAGTACCGTCAGGCTTTCTGAACAGCCACGGCAACCGGAATTTTTTTGTCCCCAGCAACGGATAAACAATGGCTTTTCCATTATTTAATGCTGTGTAAGTTGATTCATCCTGACTGTTAGCAATGAAAAGACTATTTGTCCTTGTTGTGCTTCCGGTTTGGATATAACTCATTAAATAAGCATAGTCTTCTTCGGCAACAGTTACTTTAAATTCTTTTGACACAGACAAGTCTCCTTCTGAAACAGTAGCCGTAAGTACTACTTCCTGATCTCCTGCGCCAACAGCCGGACGGCTAACTTTTCCGTCACTATCGAGTAATGCGCTGTTGCTACTTTTCCACGATACTGAATATCCATCAATCGTTGGCAAGGTAATATCTTCGGTTACATAGGAAATTCCCAAATCCAGTTGATTGATAATATATTGTAAATTCTTTTCAGGCGTGTTTGCCAAAATTTTTATAACAAACGATTTTGTAACCGTTTGTCCACCCAGTTCGCAGGTGGCAGTCAGTAAAACTTTACGGTCATTACTGTTGCTCCGTGTAACGTGACCATTTTCGCTGATATATGCAATATCGGAAGATGCCCAAGTTATAACACTGCCATTTCCACCTGAATCGGGCAAAGTTAAATCATTGATTATTTCTGTTTCGGGGAACGAAATGGCGTCTATATCGTCATTCAAAGCCGCCAATGTTGCTTCCGAACCTAATCCTGCATAGTATTCATTTTTTACATCCTTATCGGACAAAACAGTATCGTAAATTTTCACCCGTTTTATTTTCCCCTGATAAAACTTGTCGCTGTATGAAGAGCGTCCAATATACGCTACTAAATTTGTTCCGAAATCGCTCACTTTACGGGTTATAGCCACATCACCTATTTTTGTTCCATTGTAGTAAACCCGAATCATTGTCGGCGTAATCACGGTCGTGTACAACCCCCAGTTGCTATCGGTGGTCGGGCCTGCAATGCCCTGCGACGAAGTTGAAGGAGAAAAACCGTATTCGGTAGTCCATGGAGATGATGTGTTGTTTGAGTTGGTTATAACAGATTTAAGCAATCCTGACGGATTAGCCGGGTTCAAAAGCCAATACTGAACAGGTTTCGACTCGGTAGTGCCAAAGAACATGGCCGCATAATTACCGGAGCCGGTTTCGTTTTTCAACCAGACGGAAATTGTCAGAGTATCCTGATTATCGAACATTCCTGTTGGAAGCTGAACATAACCAGCAGAAGAACCGGATGCGCCTCCGGGTAAAGTCAATACACCATCGGCAATACTTGCTCCGGAACCTTTAATTGTTCCGTCATTGCCTTCAGGCGATGAATCTGTAATCGTCGTGCTTCCTGTAGTATCCTTAAATTCATAATTCAATATAAGTCTGCTGCTTATATCTGCTTTTGAAAAAAGAGGAAATGCCGACACACACAAAATAAAACCAGCGAATGATATAAGTCTTTTTTTCATATTTTCAGCAATTTCTTATTTGACAAGTATTTTTGTAACAAAATTCTCTGCACCATATATTCTGACAAAATAAATACCCGGTGCTACATTACTTGTAACAATCGTACGTGAGCTGTTCAAGGGAACTTTTGAAAGCAGTATTCCATTTATGTTATAAACACACACTAAAGCTCCTGTATACAGATTGTCTTGTAGAAGTACAGTTATTTCTTTATTTTCTGACGATACAACAACCGGTGATTTGCTGTTCTCCATATTCACAATACCTGCAACAGAACCGTCATCTTTTATACAACGAATTGCATATCCATTGGCACGGTAATGGGAACTTTGGGTTTCGGTGAGAGGTTCCGATAAGAACATATAATACGCCAACGGAGAATTAGGAGTAGCCGACCAGTACATACCATAATTTCCGGTCATAAAAAAAGATCCGTCGGTATAATCCCGACTGCCACCCATCGAAAAAACATCGTTGATTACCATCGGCAGATCAGCGGGTATTTGATCGGATGATGGTACCCGCCAGCCTTCGGGTGAGGGATCAAAAATACCTTTACGGCCATTTGTTCCGCTCCATAAAGTGTCGTTGTGAACATCATTTACACTGTACCAGTCATTTACATTTGCACTATTTCCGAAATAAAAACTCAACGGGTTTGTGATTGTGTTAGCCAGATTATTTTCAGCAGTTACTTTTTCGGCGGTACTGTTTAGGATATTATTGCTTATATCATAAATTGTATCACTGCCAAAACTATAATTTGTCTCAAGCGAATCTGATTTCGACGCAGGAAAAGGATCTTTTCGTCCATATTGGTACAATAAGCCATAAGATGTATGATCATTTGCAGACCAACTGATTGCTCCCAGATTCATCGACATAAAAGTGAGCCTTCTGCCTTCTGTGTCGTATTCAATATTTTGGTTGTCAGGCAGGTAATCCGTTACCCAAATGTGCCAGCTCCATCGTATCACATTTCCGACTTTTACGCATACAACCGCGTTACCGCTTTTGGAGTTTGTAGTGACATTGATAAGTGCATTCTCGCTGGCGCTCGTATCATCAACCTGAACTCCGGATATAAGCCCCGGGGTATCCTGCCACAACAATTCGGCACTCACATTTTCCGACAAATCAGGCGCGGTGGCTTTCAATGTCTGGATATTTTGCCATACGCCAAAAGCTTTTTGTACCGGAATGGAGATGCTGTTTCCGGGATAAACTATATAAGAATTAGGAGCATATAGTGAGGATTCATTTTCCTGTTGCGAAAACAAACTAATGGAATATAAATTACATAATATGCATATAAATCCAAACCTTATTGTATTGTTAAATATGTTCATATAACTAATTACTACTTGTATTTCACACAACTATTTCCAAACATATATTCTCTTGGAGTATGTCCGAATTCGGACCGGAAACATTTACTGAAATAATTACTTTCCTTAAATCCGCACTGATAAGCCACATCCATGATTGAAGAATTGTTCCTCAGCAAATCTTTAGCCATGTCTAACCTTGTTTTTTTGAAAAAACGTGTTGGGGACAAACCCGTACTTTGTTTAATTCTCCTGGATAAAGTAGATCTTGAAACATTTAAATCGTGAGCAATTTCGTTTGACAATGAATTAACTTCGTTTATAGATTTTGTTTTGAGTAACCGGACTACTTGTTGAATAAAGCCTTTATTGATCACTTCATTGGACGTAATATTCCAAACGTTTAGCCTGTATTTACTTGGTGAATATTCGGAATATTGTTTAAAACAACGACTAAAGTATTTCGGATCTTTAAAGCCAAGGATATATGCTATTTCCGATATATTATACTCCTTTGCTTTTAACATAAAAACTGCTCGTTTCATTTTATTCTTAATAAGATCTTTCATTGTTTTAATATTGAGTTAAGTAAATTAGCATTTAACTTTGAAAAGGTTCTGTCTTACTTCTAATTTTCAGTAAATTATTGTAAATAAGTTATATATATCAAAATGCCTAGTGTAAAATGTCTCAAAAAGTATTTAGGTTAATGTCTGTCTGAATATAGTTATGGTTTTGTTTACTGAAGTAAACTGTTATATTGCCTGAGAGAGTTCATATTTTGAGATAACAATACTTTTTCAAAAACAACATGCCCGTTTTCATAAGTTTTTTTCAAAATATAAACTCCTACCGGTAACTGGTTTTTGTAGCTTATCTTTATTCCGGAGATATTATAGACTTCAATGTTTTGCAGATTGCCATTATCACTATCTTTAGAAGTTTGAGTAACAGAACTTACATTTCCACCCAGATTAACAGGGCTGATACCTTCAAGAGTAGGTACAACTGATTTGATAGTGCCATCCTCATTAAATTCAAGTTTATCAATACAAAGTTCACGTACGTTACCCGGTGACGGGCTGGTACTGTTGATGCCATTTGGGCGAGAGATACGGTGATAAACAATGTACCATTCATCTTTACCCGGAATTTGAATGATCGAGTTATGACCCGGGCCGTTGATTCCTAAGGTTGTATTTTTTGACAAGATTTTATTATTCGATGGTATAGTGATCGAACCGGTAGGAGAGGTTGAATAGCCGTAATACACGCAATAGTCTGCATTTCCGGTGTTACCGTATGACCATGTAAAATAATATTTTCCATCACGGTAAAATACATAAGTTCCTTCGGTATAATTGGATGATGGTGTAATTACCGAAGGCGTCGTTTTCAGAGAGGTCAAATTGTCGTTCAATTCAGCCACAGCCATATAACCGTTGCCCCAGTAAAGGTATGTTTTCCCCGAACCCGGATCGGTAAATACATCGGAATCTATCTGCTGTCCGCTCCCTGTCGGGCTTGATGAAATAAGAGGTTCTGAAGAAACGGTGAAAGGCCCTGTTGGATTGTCGGCCACGGCATATCCTAATTTTTTCGAGCCACCATCTTTTCCCCCGCTGAAGTAGAATACATATTTATATTTTCCGTTAATTTTCTTTTCGATAATACACGGAGCCCATGCGTTGCCGTTAGCCCAGGTGATTTGGCCAGTGTCGTGCATGTCGATAATGACTCCCTCATCAGCCCAGTTTACTAGATCATCCGAAGAAAAGACCTTAAAATAGTATCCGCCCCAGCTGGCAAAACCATCACTGGTCGGGTAAATGTAGAATTTACCTGTTTTCTCGGAATAAAGTACTTCAGGATCAGCATAATATCCTTCGATCGCAGGGTTATTATCTACTGCAGCAGTAACGCTGTACGTTTTGTCCGTATCATTCAATGATAAGGTATATGATACAGCTCCGTGGCTGAAATCCTGTGCTCCCTGAGGTGTTACACTGACACCTGCCACAGGTGATGTAATCTGGGGATCAAACGATGTCAGATCTGTACCATATTCTACAGGAATAAATACAGTTCCATTGGTTTCATCTACTTCGATATTAATCGGTTTTACCTGTGGCGACAATGCTGTTCCAAATGTTACCATTGAGGAAGAACCCCACTTTTCAGCCAACCGTTGTGCCTCTTCCTGAGTAATTCCCATAATTGTTCCGTGGCGGGGTGCAAAATCCCGTGAAACACCGGCAGTTACTGTCCTGAAATTATCGAGGCTGTCACTTACTGTAAATTCATATTTCCCGGTCGTATAAAGGTCATACATCAATATGTATTTTTCCTGATTGTTCAGTTTGAAAACACAGGCTCCTTCTACTGCATCATCCGATTGATCGAGATATTTATCCTGTAAAACATATCCCTCTGTCAGTTGATCGGAAACAGCTTTTTTATATCCTTTATCCGCAGCATCTTCTGTCTTAAAAAACAAATTATATTTTCCATCCCGTTTAACAATACATCCATCTATGGTAGAAACTCCGTTATCGAACAGAATTTTTGGTTCTGTTGCCAGATCGGTGAAATCGTCATTGGCATAGGCATAATAAATAATATCATAGCTGTTTGAATCTGAAGTTCTCATAGAAAAATATATCATATATTTTCCGGTCTCCTCATCGTAAAAAGTTTCAGGAGCCCATGCGCGGGTAATATTACTGAAATTTGAATACTTTGCCTGAATATCGATAGCACTGTGCGACCAGTGAATCATGTCATCGGATTTCATTAATACAATGCCGTGATTACTGCTCCAACCAAGACTTGCCCGCATATCGGTGGCCACCATATAATATTTTCCATCCGCACCACGCATGATGTGTGGATCGCGCACTCCGTTCATATTACTGATTGTATCTGCCTTGATTACATAGTTCCCTGAATTCAGGGTTTTATAATTGTAGCCATCGCTGCTTAAAGCAAAGAAGATATTCTCCTGGGTATAAGCGGTATTCCCTGTAAAATATACCCACAAATATCCGGCGTAACCTTCATCTTCATTAATGCAAATGTTATAATCTTTAGTTACACTTGCATCTGCCCGGCTGATTGTGGCTGTCAAAACCACTGTTTTTGTTCCTTCACCTTTTGCCGGAAGTTTAACTACAGTACCGGAATTAGTAAGGTAATCCGACTCCGCAGATTTCCATGTAATAGTAGAACCCTCATCTCCTTCCAAAGGCAATTTGATTTGCCCCAGATAATAACATTTACCTGCATTTATATCAATATCATCTGCATCGGATTCCACAGCCTCCTGATCTGTTATTTCGGGAAGTATTGTAACTGTAAAATCTTTAGTGACACTATAATCGCCTTTCGACAAAGTCGCTGTTAATGTAACAGAAGCAGTATCTTCTCCCAATGCAGGACGGATTATCTTTCCATCTGAAGTCAGGTAAGCCGTATTAGAAGAACTCCATGAGATATTTACATCATCTCCGGTAGTGGCTGGTAGTGCCAGGTTATATTTTACTGCATCCAATCCGGATATAGCAAGATCTGTTTTAGCTTGTTCCACAGCAGCGGAATCTGCTACATAATTTAAATCAGACAAAGTGTCGACAAACGAATTAATTTCTGTTGCTGTAAGTGCTCTGTTGTAAATACGAAAGTCGGTGTATGATGCACCTTTCAAATAAGAATCGCTACTGAACTGCGGGCGACCGAGCCAGTTATAAGAAGTAGCAGAGCCAATGTTTTTGGGCTGTAAAGAGATTGTTCCGATTTTAGCAACTTGTCCATCAATATAAATAGTTCCGGTTGTTCCTGATTGGGTGTAAACCACGTGGTGCCAGACTCCTTTGTCTGCTGCCGTTCCCACGGTGAGAGCGTTTTCACTTCCCCAGCCGGCAGTAGTTTGGGCATATCGTTGTGTATTTACACGATAAGCGATATATTTTCCGGCAGTCTGACTGCATGCAGCACTTGTAGAGAAAGTCCATGCGAAATTTCCATTTTCTGTAATTGTAACATCCGGAGAAATATATAAGTAAGTGGCAACTGTAAAATCGCTTAAAGTAGCAATCAGATTCCCGGTGTTTGTTCCCATATCCAGATAACCATTGTCTGTTCCTAATCTTAGCACGTTAAAATTGCCTTCCGTTTCTACAGCAGCACCTCCCTCCAAAGTTCCATTATAACCATTGCCGGATGCGTCTGAAACGACACTGCCACTGACTGTTTCAAACGAGTAGTGGAGCTGTAATCCATCTGCCGGGATTTCGGCTTTCATCGATACAAAAGAAATAAAATACAAAAAAATAAAAAGTATTGGTCCTCTTTTCATGATATAATACATTTGTATTTAATTATTTATCTAATTATTAGTAGTTTAAAATATAAAATCTGCATTTTTAAAACAGGCATTAAATTTACCATTAATTCCCTAGAAGAAAAGGTCTTATTTCTTCAAAATCTTGAAAGTCCGATTTTTATTATGCATACTTAACATTCCAACATATAGCCTTTTAGGTAAATTCTCTGTATAAATAATGTTTTCACCTGTATGGTAATTAATTGATTTGAATTCCTGCCCGATAGCAGAGTACAGTACAAATAAATTATTACTTCCATTGCCGGCAGGGATATTAATAGTCAGGTGATCTTTAACCGGATTAGGATAAACCAGATTTTCCAAATCTGTATATGCCGACAGTCCTGATATGACGTGATATAGCTGACATCTTTAAAATAAATACCGTTCAGTTCTCTTCCGGCAGCCGAATTATACTTGGTATTATAAACTACCGACAAATTCAAAAGTTCTCCCAAGATGAAATCTTCAAAATGAACATTGCTGATTGTATTTCCATCTCGCGATGTATCTCCATGAGTTCCTATGTTGATCGGATGGGCGATATCCGGTGCAAGAACAGAATTGATGAGTGAAATATTATAACAATCACCTGAAAACTCTCCCCGCGTAGCATATACGGCAAAAACATCGTCACTCGACCGGATAAATACACCATCAATCAGTACGTGAGTCGAATAAAAAAACAGCGATTCCATCTCCCCAGCGGTTTTTTTCGAATGCTTTATAATTCCGGATGGTAACATTTGTACTCTGTCCGCAACGGAAAGCACATCTGCCGCTGTTATCATATCCGTAATTTACAGCTATAATTCCATCAAGAGTAACTTTTCTGGCAAATTTTGCCGAAACAGCATCATAAGAAGGCTGATAAATGATACCCCTGCCAAGAATTTTTGTATCTGTTGTATTATCAACATAAACACACCCTTTCAGAATTGCACCGCCGGCAAAGTATAATGTCTGGCCACTTTCCAGAGTAATATCGCCTGTATGAATCGAATCGGCAGGTATGTACACGACATCCGGATTATTTTTATCCGGAATGCGGTCCTATCCGATTATATTTATCAATACTGTCTTTAACCAAATGTTGCATTCCTCTAAAATTCAGGTCAAACTTTTCTATCATAAATTCATCTTTGAGAATACCATTAATCCCTTCGGCAACTGCATTAGCATGTGGGTCATAGTTGTCTGTCATACTTGGTAACACATGGTTCTGTGTCAAAAGCAATTGATATTCATTGCTGCAATACTGTAGTCCCCTGTCTGAATGATGAATTAAAGAATAAGATCTGTATGCTCTTAGTCTTAGAGCCATTTTTAATGCTTTTACCGAACTTTCCACTGCCAAACTTAAATCATATTCCATTATTTTCTTGGAATAAGCATCGGTTATCAAAGATAAATACAGATGGTTATTCCTACTGCCAATATAAGTAATATCCCAAACCCAAACTTGTTCCTGGCGGTTAATATCCAGTTTCTCTATCAAATTTTTATATTTATAAAAGCGATGATGTGAGTTGGTGTCACAGGATATTGACGTTTGGGTTTTATATCCAAATGATTCGCCTTCATTATTGTAAACAGCCTGTCTCTGCCTATTTTTAGTGTACCTAATGGTTCCATTAAGCATTTATGATAAAGTTTGCGTGTTCCTACACGTGGTAATACTTTACGCACATTTTGAACCAATGTCACTACTTTAGCTGACTTTGCCTGCAACTGCCTTTTCCTTTTACTCCTGCGATAATACAACTGACGAGATGACCCGAACAATCCACAAGCAAAACTTATTGATTCTTCCCGTTGGCTTGTGTACTGTCTGTTTGTCCGGGTAAAGATTTTTTTTCTGATTGGAATTTAAATTCTTTTTCTACCAAATCAATCATCATATCAAAAATAATAGACTTTTCTTCTGATATCTGTACCTGTTGTTCTAAACTGGACTTTTGGCGTTCCAATAGTTTTATCTCTTCTTCCAGCTCTAAAAGCTTTTGTTCAGGGAGCTTTTACATAAGATGTTGAACTTGATACTCTCGGCCAAAGGTATCATATTTTCTTATCCAATTCTATACTGTCCCATGAGGCTGGATGCCATACTTGCGTAAAACCCCTTTTATACTTGATTCTCCTCTTTCGATCTCTCTTACTATCCTAACTTAAAGGATAAGCTATAGTCCTTTTGAGTTTGCTTTACATAATTGTTCTTTTCTTTTTCCATAACGTTCTTTTTTGTGTAACGCTATTTTAGAACGAGACAACGTTTAGAAACAAAAAATTACTTAATTACATTTCAGAGAAATACGTTTTTTATTACACTTTTATTGGCTTATATTTGTATAAATATTATTTAACTATCATGCAACATCATCAAATAATATTTTAAAAGTTTGACTGCTACAAAAATACAAATTTCTGGATTCAATAAAAATAATACATGTTTCATAAAATACCATATATATTCTGTCACAATATATTTTTAAAACAACTATAAAGCCATGAAGAAATTTATTTTTATAGGTCTGTGTTTGATTTCAACAATTTTATTTTCACAGGAAAAAGAAAAACTCCAGACAGGAAAATTTGAGCCAACATGGAAATCCCTTGAACAATATCAGATTCCGGATTGGTTTTGCGATGCCAAATTTGGAATTTGGGCACACTGGGGGCCTCAGTGTCAGCCGGAACAGGGAGACTGGTATGCTCGTTTTATGTATGCCGAAGGCAGTCGCCAGTACAAATGGCACGTCAAACATTACGGCCATCCGTCAGAATTCGGGTTTAAAGATGTAATACATGAATGGAAAGCTGAAAAATGGGATCCCGAGAAATTAGTAAAACTCTACAAAAAAGCCGGAGCAAAATACTTTTTCGCCATGGGAAACCATCACGATAATCTTGATTTATGGAACAGCAAATATCAAGAGTGGAACTCTGTCGACGTGGGGCCTCATAAAGATATTCTGTCAGGTTGGGCTAAGGCGGCCCGTAAAAACGGTTTGCCTTTCGGGGTGAGTATTCATTCGGCTCATGCGTGGTTATGGTACGAAACAGCGCAACAGGCTGACACCACCGGCGAACATGCGGGCATTCCTTACGATGGCAAACTTACCAGAGAGGACGGAAAAGGGAAATGGTGGGAAGGGCTTGATCCTCAAAAACTATATGTGCAAAATCACCCGTTGAGTAGAAACTATAAAAATATCTATGCCATTCACAGTCAATGGGACTGGGACAACGGAGCAACGCCGCCATCGGCTGAATACTGTTTGAATTTTTACAACCGGACTGTTGATATGATTAATCAGTTCCACCCAGATTTGATTTACTTTGATGACACAGCGTTACCTTTATGGCCTGTTAGCAATGCCGGACTTGAAATTGCAGCCCATTATTATAACACGAATATGCTGCAGCATAAAGGAGAATTACAGGCGGTACTGTTCGGAAAAATTCTTACTGATGAACAAAAAAAATGTATGGTGTGGGATGTCGAACGCGGTGCTCCGGACAGTATACAGAAAATTCCGTGGCAGTCGTGTACCTGTATCGGAAACTGGCATTATGACAGATCGGTTTATGAGCACGACAAATACAAATCGGCTAAAACAGTGATTCAAATGTTGGTGGATATTGTGAGTAAAAACGGAAATATGCTGCTCAATATTCCGATAAGAGGCAATGGTACAATTGACGATAAAGAACTTCATGTACTCGATGGAATTACAAAATGGATGAAGACGAACAGCGAATGTATTTATGCCACCAGACCATGGTTTATTTACGGAGAAGGGCCCAATGCAGAAAGTGTAAATCCGCTGAAGGCTCAGGGCTTTAACGAGAGCAGGGGAAAAGCATATACTTCGACAGACATCCGGTTTACCCAAAAAGGCGAAGTGCTTTATGCTATTATTATGGACTATCCCAAAGATAAAGAAATTATTATAAAATCTTTATCCTCAAATAGTTCTTATTATAATCCAAAATTCAGAAAAGTTAAAATGCTGGGCGGGAAGATTGTATCTTATAAATTTGATTGTAACGGATTAAAAATTACATTACCCGAAAGTTCCACACCCACAGGCATGCCTGTAGTACTTAAAATTTATTAGTAAACAAAAAAATGAAGTTGTCCAAAGAATAAGTAAAATAGCCCAAATTTTGATTTGCGCGTAAAAACAACACTTTCAGGACAACTCCATTTTTTGTATTAAAGACTGAACATCCTTTCCATCAATTGCCATTTGTCCGAAGACGCAGCTCCGGAATCAGCAACCTGAAATTTTGCCATAAAGCTTTCCCATTCTGCCTGACGATTCATGCCGGCAAGCCGCGCAAAGGATTTATCCCAATCAAAATCGACCGGAGTTTCCACGATCATAAACAGAAGATTTCCATGAATGTATATTTCCATTTCTAATATTCCGATAGCACGAATGCCTTCCGGAATTTCCGGCCATCGATTTTCTGTCCGGTGCCAGTATTTATATTCCTCTATTAGCTGAGAATCATTTTTCAATGAAAGAGTCTGGCAATAGCGTTTTGTTTCAACCGGAAACTTTTTTACAGGATATGAATAATTTCCCATTTTCAGAAACAATTATTTATACAATGGTCCGTAAGTTTGGCAGGCACGATAATCAGCGCCTTCGGCATCCATACCAAACGCAGCCCATGCGCTCGGACGGAAGATTTTGTCTTCAGGCACATTGTGCATACAAACCGGAATACGAAGTATTGAGGCTAAAGTAATCAGGTCGGCTCCGATGTGTCCGAAACTGAACGCTCCGTGATTAGCTCCCCAGTTGTTCATTACAGAATAAACATCTTTGAAATTTCCTTCACCGGTAAGACGCGGTGCAAACCAAGTAGTTGGCCAGGTTTTATCTGTTCTTTCATCCAGTATTTTATGTACTTTTTCCGGAACTTCAACAGTCCATCCTTCCGCCAATTGTAATACAGGGCCTAATCCTTTTATAAAATTAACGCGGGCCATAGTCACCGGCATGCCACCTTTTGTTAAAAAGTTCAATGAAAAACCTCCTCCACGGAAATATTCTCCTGCTGCAGGATACCAGGTCGTGGTATCTAATGTTTTCTGAACTTCTTCTTCTGTAATTTCCCAGAATGGTTTCATAACCGGTTTGCCATCTTTGGCTTGCTGTCCGCTACCGTCAAGAGCTGCCGAACCGGAATTTATCAGGTGAATCATGCCATTAGCTGCTGCACCTTCGAGTTTATAACCTGTTACGCGTTTCACTGCTTCCGGACTCCAGTAAGTACGAACATCGGCAAAAACCTGTGCTGTACCGGTCAGTAATTTACCAAATAACATGGCTACACCATTCAGCGAATCGTTTTCTGTAGCCACTACAAATGCTTCGCGAATACCATTCCAGTCGAATGAAGTATTCAAAATTGCTTCCGAAAAATCACCGTTTGGCATGAAGTCAGTCCATTGACGTTGTCCCTGAAAACCGGCAGCAATGGCATTATGCCCCAAAGCTTCTTCCAAAAAGCCGAGCTCACGTAAACGGGGGTTGCCAATCATCAAATCACGCATAATAATGGTCATTTTTACTACGAATTCCCATTCCTGATCAAGTACTTCGCGCGATTTGGTAGTATGAGGCGGATTGGTATTCGGCCCTTCATTGGCCTTACAGTTTTGTTCTGTCCATGCCATGGCTTTTTTATATTCTTCCGGGTCATAAATTCCCAGTTGAACACGGCGTATAATTTCGCTCATATCTATATATTCGTTGCGCATGCCTAAATATTCCTGGAAGAAATCGGCATTTACAATCGAACCGGCAATTCCCATTGCTACCGACCCCATTGAAAGATAAGATTTGCCTTTCATGGAAGCCGCGGCAACAGCGGCTCTGGCGAAACGAAGTATTTTTTCCTGTACATCGGCAGGAATATTACTATCACCGGCATCCTGAACGTCCCGTCCGTAAATTCCAAAAGCAGGAAGCCCTTTCTGGTTATGTCCGGCCAAAGCAGCTGCCAGATACACCGCTCCCGGACGTTCTGTTCCGTTGAATCCCCACACGGCCTTGATTGTATGCGGGTCCATATCGATAGTTTCGCTACCATAACACCAACACGGAGTAACTGTAATTGTCACGGGAACTCCCTCTTTTTTGAATTTTTCAGCACAGGCAGCAGCTTCATCCACACGGCCTATGGTAGTGTCGGCAATAACGCATTGTACCGGAGTTCCGTCGGTATATTTCAAATTTTTTGTAAGAAATTCAGCCAGATTTACAGCCATACCCATGGTTTGATCTTCGAGAGATTCTCTCACACCATTTTGGCGGCCATCAATAGTTGGTCTGATGCCTATTTTCGGATTCTCACCTTGTAAGCGTCCGGTTTTTTCTTTTCTGTTTTGTGGAAACATCTGATTGTCAGCGATCCCGTTGATTGTTGATTTCATAACATTTAGTTTTTTATGGTATTCTCAATTATATTTTATCTGTGCTGAACTATGCTGATTTAAATTTAAAAAAATATGAAAATGTCAAACGGAATTTCTTAAGATTAAGTGAGTAGGTAAATATTCCTGCACCAACTGCTGCGTTCTGACAAAAGTTGCAGCTTTTTCCCCCATCAATCCAAAATCTATGCTGATAGAAGCAATGCCGTTTTTTATGACTTCTAGTATCGGATCTTCATTATAAACCACTACGCCATAGTCTTCCGCTATTTTAAATTCCCGTTCATCACCTGATTTGATAACTTTTACCAAATCCTCATGTAAAATAGTGAGATAAACCGTATCTTTTTCTACGCCGGTCCAGTCCTCATTTTTCCGGATAATCAGGCATTCAAGATTGTTTTCTGCGCAAAATTTCATAAAATATTCCACCGAGCTTACCGGATGGCACAACTCTTCGGGAAATACAAAAACAAACTTTTTATATTTCACAAACTTCTCTTTTCCTGAAACTAAGCAGTCATAAAACGACTGATCGAAATTTTGACACAAATAAGCATAACCATTTTTGTTAAAATTTCCAAAATCGAGTAACAGGAGTTTCCCCTGCGGAATGGATTTCAGTGCATCGGAAAATTCATCGTTCGAAAAATTCATCACCACATACATGCTGTAGAGTCCCAGACTTTCACGAACCACTGTTTCAAAAAAATGTCTGTTATATTGATGAAAAATTAGATCAACTTTGTAGTTCTCCGGTAAATTTTCGACAAACCGGCGATAAAGGTTCTGTTTAAAAGCCGAATAATTATCGAGCAGTAGTAGTATGCGATTAACTTCACCCCGGACAAAATAACCTTTCATTGGATTGGAGTCAATCAGTCCTTTTTGCTTGAGTTCTTTATAGGCTTTAAATACCGTATCCCTCGAAATTTTATATTCATTGCTCAACTCATTAATCGATGGTAGATTTTCTCCCTGAGCCAGTTCACCCTGCAGAATGGCCAGGGTCACTGCATCGACAACAGATTTTATCTTTGATATTGAATGATAGAACGTTATATTCATTTACATTATGCTGAACTGTGCTGCAAATATAGGTCGCATTCTGTATAAATTAAAGCGGAATAAATATGTTTTTGAACATAAATTTAGGGTCAAGTCAAAAAGTTGGGGGGAATAAAAATTTAAGCATATATTTTTGATAGTCTAAAAAGGAAAAAAGGAATATCTCTCACTCCTCTGAATTGAGCTCTAAAAGCTTTAATTTTAGCATTAAAA
>JAQVAV010000017.1:66338-69445 GCA_028690665.1 Paludibacter sp. | reverse complement strand
AAAATCAAATACAAAATTAGGCCAATTTACTAAAATAGTTTACTCACAACATGACTATTTTGTTTTATGATATTAACTGGCAATATTAGCACTTGTATAAATAAAATTGGTTTTAAAATTTTATTTATACAAGTGTAACACGCTGATTAAAAAAAATATTAACGTTCTACAACTCGCTTGAACTTAATTTTAAAATGCAATTGATTTTATCAATTATGAGTATATTAAAGAATAATAAAATAAGAACTATCGGATTATTTAATGATAGCTATCCACCAATAATGGATGGAGTGGCAATGGTCACAAAAAATACCGCACATTGGTTGTATCAAATGAATCAACCAGTTTGTGTTGTAACTCCTAAAACTCCTAATTACACTATCACCGATCCATATCCAGTATACCGATATTTTTCATTGCCTTTTATTTTTCGTCGTCCTTACAGATTCGGATTGTCCGAATTTGATTTTTCTTTTCAGGATACAATAAATAGAATTCCTTTTGGACTTGTGCATGCACATTGTCCTTTTACGTCAGGACTTTTGGCACTACGTATAGCAAAGAAACAAAAGATCCCATTTGTTGCTACATTCCATTCGAAGTATAGAGATGATTTTGAACGCACTTTTAAAAATAAGAATGTGTCAAATTTTATGGTGAAAGAACTAATAAAGTTTTATGAAAAAGCGGATGAAGTGTGGATTCCACAAGCAGCAGTAGAAGAAACCATACGTGAATATGGTTTTAAAGGAAAAGTTGTTGTTGTCGAAAATGGAAACGATTTTGCCGACACTGAATCAAAAGAATTGCTTAAAGCAAAATCAAGAGAGTATCTTAATGTTGAGCGTAATAAATTAATTCTTCTATTTGTTGGACAGCATATTTGGGAAAAAAACATTAAAATGATTGTTGAAGCGCTTAGCCTAATAAAAATAGTCGACTTTAAAATGTTTTTTGTAGGCACAGGATATGCATCTGATAACTTAAAACAAATGATTATTGATGCTGGATTAAGTAATAAAGTTGAGTTCATAGGTGTTGTCTTAGACCGTAGTTTGATTAAGAAATATTATGCAGCTGCTGATTTATTTGTTTTCCCATCTATTTACGACAATGCACCTTTGGTTGTACGTGAGGCTGCTGCACTACAAACTCCTTCCATTCTCATTAAAGATTCAACTGCGTCTGAAATTATTCGAAACGATTATAACGGATTCCTTGTTGACAATTCTGCCGAGGCCTTAGCTGTTAAAATTGACGAAATAGCAAAAAATCCACAAATTGGTAAAAGCGTGGGTATCAATGCATCTAATACCATTGCAAGGTCTTGGGAAGACATTACAGCCGAAATTTACAATCGTTATAATCATTTAATGGATACATACTCTCGATGAAAGAACTAACGATAAACAAATCAGGAAACAGCCCTTTTAAACTTTCTCAAATACTTATTCCGATTGCTATCGGAATGGTGGTTGTACTGTGGTTGTTTCTCGTTGAATTTGACCCTAAAACACTAAATTCCATAAACTTCACACTAACAAGTGTGGCTTATATTTTGCTGTCGTTTCTGCTTATGTTGGGTCGTGATTTTGGAATGATATGGCGTTTCAGACTAATGACAGATAAAGATCTAACGTGGAAACAATCTTTTGACATTCATATTTTAAGCGAATTTACTTCGGCAGTAACACCTTCGGCAGTTGGAGGGTCTGGCTTAGTATTTATTTTTATGAACAAAGAGGGAATTTCGTTAGGACGAAGTACTACCATTATGTTTACCAGTCTAATAATGGACGAATTGTATTTTATTATTATTTGTCCAATAATTTTTCTAATGATTCAAATGAATGAATTATTTAATGCCACATCGGTTATTGCATCAACTATTAGTATTGTATTTTGGACAGTATATTCGGCTGTTTTTATTTGGACACTAATTCTATATTTAGGTCTATTTCATCGTCCCGATTTAATTGCTAAACTTTTGAAATTCGTATTTAGACTTTCTATTTTGCGAAAATGGCATCCAAAAATCACTCAGTTTGCTGAAAATATTATTGAATCATCGAATGAAATTCGCAAAAAATCTATCGGATTTTGGATGAAAATTACTGCTACGACTATTCTTACTTGGTCATCAAGGTTTTTAGTAGTCAATGCCTTGTTCATGGCATTTATACCTGTTGAAAATCACTTAATAATTTTTGGTCGACAATTATTACTTTGGATGGTGATGCTTGTTAGTCCTTCGCCTGGTGGTAGCGGATTAAGTGAATATGCTTTTAAAGAATACTACAATGATATTATACTCGGTAGTGGACCAGTATTGATTATTATTGTGTTGTGGAGACTAATAAGTTATTATCTTTATTTGTTTTTGGGTGTATTAATATTGCCACGCTGGCTTACTAAAAAATTCAAATAATTAAAATGTATTAAATCTATTAATATGACACGAGCATGAATGCTGAGATTCACCAAAGTTGATGAAAATCTGACATGCGAGTTCCATGTGACAACTAAAAAACAGTTATTTACATATGAAATTATACTAATATAATTTTGTTTTTAGCGCATGACAAATAAGTAAGTGCGAATTGAAGCTGCTTAGCTTGTCATGAAAACACTATATTTTAATTATTATTAATAATATCTGTTGTCATGTACAAATAATGTAGTAGTAGAATTGAAGTAGTTAGTTTTCTTTATATTAAATGGTAAATGCTACAATCTATAATAGCAAATATTTTATTGCACATTTTAACCACAAAATAATCACTTTAGAATTCCTTTAGAATTAAATCGTTACTTTGCAGTATGAAAATCTTAATCATTGAAGACGAAATTGATTTGCTGATTGGCATCAGCAATTATCTTACAAAAGAAAACTATATTTGTGAACTCGCTGATAGTTTTCAAAAGGCAGAAGCAAAACTTTCTGTATATGATTATGACATTATTCTGCTTGATATTACATTGCCGGATGGTAATGGATTAGAACTACTTGAAAATATTAAAAATCAGAATCTAAATGCAGGTGTTATTATTATTTCTGCAAAAAATTCTACTGACGATAAAATTAAAGGACTTGACTTAGGCGCAGA
>JAQVAV010000017.1:0-66238 GCA_028690665.1 Paludibacter sp. | reverse complement strand
TGCCGGATGGTAATGGATTAGAACTACTTGAAAATATTAAAAATCAGAATCTAAATGCAGGTGTTATTATTATTTCTGCAAAAAATTCTACTGACGATAAAATTAAAGGACTTGACTTAGGCGCAGACGATTATATAACCAAACCTTTTCAACTATCTGAATTAAATTCGAGAATTAAAGCAGTCATAAGAAGAAGGCATTTTGATGGAAACAATACCTTAGTATTTAATGAAATAGTCATTAACACAGATAGTAAATCAATTGCCGTAAATGGTATCAATATTACATTCACTAAAAAAGAATACGATCTTTTATTGTACTTTTTTATTAATAGAAACAGAGTCTTAACAAAAGAAGCCTTGGCAGAACATCTATGGGACGACAACATTGACCTAGCTGATAATTTTGATTTTATATATACTCATTTGAACAATATCCGAAAGAAAATAAAGCTGGCTGGTGGAACCGACTATATAAAAACTATTTACGGTATGGGATATAAATTTACAGAACAATGAAACGAGCACGACAAACAAACTTTGACACACAAGGTAATGTTTATGTGAGAGTTCCATCTGACCATTAAAAATACAATTAAAAACAGATGAAACGAACACGACAAACATACTTTGACACACAAGGGCATGTTTATGTGTGAGTTCCATGTGACCTTTTAAAAAATAAATAATAACACATGAAATTTCTAACTAAAATAAATCGAAATTATTTTTTACTATTGACTATCACATTACTGATAGCCACTGTTTCGTCCTATTTTATTCTACAATTCATATTACAAGATAACGCTAAAGAAAGACTTTTTGAAAAAAAAGAATTGATCAAAAATCAAATTTTTAGAACTGGTGAAATTCCAAATGTTTACCCAATTATTGAAGTAAAAAAGGAAACCGAAAAAACAAGTATAGAACCAGTTTTCAAGGAAATAAATATTTACAATAAGTCTGAAGACGAAGATGAAGTTTTTTTGGAATATTCTAATCAAATAATGATAAAGAATATTTACTACACAATAAAACTTCGCCAATCTTATTTTGAAAGTGAAGATATAAAGCTAATGTTAACTGGATTTTTAGGAATTATACTACTACTTACTTTTGGAATTTCATTTCTCGTATCTAAAAAAATCAACAAAATGGTATGGGATGTTTTCCAGAAAAATCTTCTTGAAATTGAGAAATTCAGTTTTATTACTAATCAAAAGTTACAGCTTAGAGACACAGATATCGAAGAATTTGATCGACTAAATTTTGTCGTTGAGAAGCTCACTGATAAATTGAATGCCGATTACTTAGCTTTAAAGGAATTTTCAGAAAATGCATCACACGAAATTCAAACTCCAATTTCTATAGCATTATTAAATCTGGATGAAATTTTACAACAGGATTTGAATAAAGAAACTTTTGAAAAGGTTGTAGTATCAATTAATGCGTTGAAACGACTCTCAACCTTAAATCAAAGTCTAATTTTACTCACTAAAATCGGAAATAGACAATTTATTACTGACAAAGTAATTTCTTTCGGAGAACTGACAAAGTTTAAGCTAAACGAATTTACATCTTTGTTCGATACAAAAAAAATAGAGGTGGAATTAAATATGGAAGATGATTTTTTGATAAAGATGAATGAAGAACTTGCCGAAATTTTAATAAATAATTTATTGTCGAATGCTATAAAACATAATGAAGAAAATGGCAAAATTCAATTGTCTATCAAAAAAAACGAATTCAAAATTTGTAACAGTGGCAAACATAATTCTTTAACCAATAATACCATTTTCTCACGATTTACCAAGGGCGATTCAAAATCATACGGTTTAGGCTTGGCCATTGTAATGGATATTTGTAAAACTAGTAAGCTTAATGTCCATTATTCTAAAGATAAGTTTCATTGTTTCTATATTACTAAATCAAAAAAATAATATATATAATTTATACTCTAATTATGATTTCTATCATATGGAGTTCATTAACAATAATACATTAAATGAGTTTATTAAGTGAAAAGCTTGGTCAGTATGCTGTGCCAAACGAGATGATTAAAATGGGTCTTTATCCTTATTTCAGACCAATTGAGTCTGATCAAGATACAATTGTTACAATTAATTCTAAACCAGTTCTTATGTTTGGGTCTAATAGTTACCTAGGGCTTACTAATCATCCAAAATTAAAAGAGGCTGCAATCAAAGCTGTTGATAAATATGGAACAGGTTGTGCTGGATCTAGATTTCTAAATGGAACTCTTGATATCCATTTAGAATTAGAATCCAGATTGGCTAAACTCGTGAATAAAGAAACAGCTTTAGTTTATGCAACTGGATTTACAGTAAATTCAGGTGTAATTTCGTGTGTAACTGGTCGTGAAGATTATCTTATTTTTGATGAATTTGATCATGCGTCTATTGTAGAGGGTAAACGTCTTTCTTTTTCAAAAATACTTAAATACAAGCATAACGACATGACTGACTTAGAAAAAATACTTCAAAAATGCGATCCTGACAAGGTTAAGTTAATAGTCGTTGATGGCGTTTTTAGTATGGAAGGTGATGTTGCAAAACTTCCTGAAATAGTTGCACTTTCAAAAAAATACAATGCTTCAGTTTATGTTGATGAAGCTCATTCATTGGGCGTTTTTGGTAATACAGGTGCGGGTATTTGTGAACATTTTAATGTATCCAAAGATGTTGATTTAATTATGGGTACTTTCAGTAAATCTTTGGGCACTATTGGTGGATTCATTGCTGCTGATGAAAGCATTATTAACTATTTAAAACATAATTCCAGAACCTTAATATTCAGTGCATCTATTACTCCAGCATCATCTGGATGTGTTTTAGCGGCATTAGATGTTATGGAAGATGAAACCTGGCGGAAAGAGGCCTTATGGGCAAATACCACACGAGCTAAAGAGGGATTTATGGAAGCTGGATTTGAAATTGGAAATACTCAAAGTCCTATAATTCCGTTGTATGTTCGTGACAATTTAAACACATTTAAACTTACGAAGTTACTTATGGAGGATGGCATTTTCGTAAATCCGGTTGTTTCTCCAGCAGTCCCATCAAACGATTCACTTATTAGATATTCGCTTATGGCAACACATACTTTTGATCAAATAGATGAATCAATTCTGAAAATAACAAAGGCAGCAAGGACTTTAGGAATAATTAGCTAGCTTATTTTAAGTTTTGTGATTAGCGTTTTATAATGTACTAACATTAATGGAATACTCATTTAATAATTTTTTATTATACTAAAAAAGTAGATAAATGAAAAAATATTTTTTACATTTCTTGTTATTTATAATTATAGGAAATGTTGCTGCACAGCAACGCGATCTGAATTTTTACATTGAGCAAGCAAAAACAAACAGTCCGCTTATTCAGAAAAACAAAAACGATACTAAAATCATTCAACTTGATCTACAGCAAACAGAGCGTATTTTGAAATGCCCGGTAATCAGCTTAGAATCAAGTATCCTTTTTGCTCCTGTTATTTCGCACGACACGTATCCAAGCACATTTCAATTAGCTACAGCGAATTCAGTAAAGTACACCGGCTACGATTTGGGAGCTACCAGTGGGGGGCAATATCAGGCGTATATCTCAGCTAGCCAACCGCTTCTCGGGAGAATGAATTACAAGGTTTATTCAAGTAGAGCAGATATAGCCCGAAAACAAAATGACAATTCAACAATCTTAACTGTTCACGAAATAGAGCAACTAGTCGGCTATCAGTACATTCTTTGCCTGAAGTCTAAGACACAGATTAAGAATAGTGATATTATCATTCAACAACTCGATGAACAGTTGAATGTCATGCACAAGCTAGTCCAAAATGCAGTCTATAAGCAATCGGATTTAATGCTGTTGGAAATTGAGAAACAAAACTTGGAAGTAACCAATCAATCTTTTAAAAACGATTATAACAGCAATTTGTACGATTTGAATCTGATTTGTGGCGTTAAAGATTCTACACAAGCTGAAATTGCTGAGATTAATTTACAGATTAAACCTGAAAATCCGTCAAATTCACAATTTCTGACTTCTTACAAACTCGACAGTTTAAGTATTATTGCCAATCAATCTATCAACGAACTGAAATACAAACCACAGCTGAATGCTTTTGCTAATGCAGGTTATAATGCAACTGGAATACCTACTTTTGATAGATTTGGATTGAGTGCCGGACTTACATTTAGTTGGAATATCTATGATGGTGGACAACGCAAACTGGAAAGGCAAAAATCAAACGTTAGTATTAATACCCTTCTATTTGAGAAAAATCATTTCATGTCTCAGCAAGAAATCAATAAGAATAAAATAAGAAATCAGATAAAATCACTTGACGAACGGGGCGTAATACTGGAGAACCAATTGATCCAATACGATAAACTCTATAAAGTGTATGAAAATGAACTTTCGCAAGGGTTGGTCTCGGTTATGGATTTTAAGAATCTATTGAAAGACTTTACGTCTAAAAAACAGGATTACCTACTACTGAAAATGGAGAAACAATTATTGATAAACTCGTATAATTACTGGAATTACTAAATTAATTCACAATCAAAATATGAAAAATATATTAAGTGTATTTTTGGGATTCATCATCTCATTTATGATAACTTCTTGCACCAAACAAGATAGCAAACAAGAAGATCAAACACCGATAGTTTCGGTAAAAACTATTCCCGTTAAATATGGCGACATTGAAAGTAACATAAGTTTAAATGGTAAAACCATTTACCTGAAGAAAAACGTCGTTGTTTCGCCTATTTCGGGTTATATTCTTAAGGTGCATATCAAATTTGGCGAAAAGGTACAAAAAAACGATGTATTGTACGAGATACAAACTAAAGAAAATAGGGCGTTAGCAAATACGAATGCCCTTACGGGTGGCATTATAAAAGTATTTGCTCCTTCAAGTGGAATTGTAAATGAGTTGACTGTAAATGAGTCCGGTGGTTATATGGTAGAAGGTGCTACGCTTTGCAGTATAGCCGAAAATAGGAATGTAATGGTTCAGGTTAATGTGCCTTTTGAATACAATTCGTTGCTCAAACCAGGGATAAAATGTGAATTATTTTTGGCTGATAAAACCTCTATTAGTGGTATCATTTATCAAATACTCCCGGTTATTGATGAGGTAAACCAAACCCAGAACGTATTGATAAAACCAGTTACTAATAGACAACTGCCAGAAAACTTAAATCTAACGGTACAGATTTTACAGGCTAAACACAGTCGTACCTGCCTCGTTCCCAAAGATGCAGTAATGACTAACGAGACCCAAACCGAATTTTGGGTTATGAAGATTGTAAATGATAAGCTAGCTTTAAAAATTGACGTTAAGAAAGGAATTGAAAACAACAATTCAGTAGAAGTTTTATCAGCAGATTTAAAGAATAACGATTTGGTTATCACTGAAGGTGCTTATGGTTTGAATGATAGCACAATTGTCAAAATGGAAAAATAATATGGAAAAGATATTTGTCCGGTTTAAAAGTCCGATAGCGGTAATTTTATTGCTAATTTTGATTGGTGGCGTTTTTTCATACTCCAATATGAAGACATCACTTTTCCCTAATGTGACTTTCCCAAAAATCAAAATAATTGCTCAAAATGGAGAACAGCCTGTCGAAAAAATGATGGTTACTGTTACCAAGCCGTTGGAAAATGCTATCAAGAGAGTAGAAAATCTTCATCTTATTCGTAGCACAACCAGTATGGGAAGTTGCGAAATCTCGGCTTTTATGCAATGGGGCTCAGACATTGATTTGGACAAACAACAGGTTGAATCACAAATTGCACAAATAAAAAATAATTTACCACCCGATGTGCAAATAACAGTAGAGAAGATGAATCCTTCTATTCTGCCGGTAATGGGTTATTCGTTACAATCAAATGACAAAAGTCAGGTAGAGTTGAAAATGATAGCTGAATATACAGTAAAACCCTATTTGTCAAGGGTAGAAGGTGTTTCGTCGGTAGAAGTTATTGGAGGTAAAGAAAAAGAATACAGAATAGTACTGGATCAACAGAAGTTAAGCACTCTCAGAATAAGTCCACAAGAAATTCAAAACACATTACAGCAAACCGATTTTATTAAGTCAACTGGTTATAGTGTCGATTATAATCGACTTTATCTAACCGTTACCGATGCAACTATCAAAAACAAAGAACAACTCGAAAACTTAATAGTATTCGATAATGCTGTACGGAAAATCAAAATTTCTGATATCGCAAAGGTTGAAATAGCGGAACGAAACGAATATATCAAAATAAAAGCTGATGGTAAAAACGTACCTCTGATTGCGGTGGTTAAACAGCCCAATAGCAACTTGATAGATGTAGCCAATCAGGTTTCGGAAAAGGTGACAGAATTAAATAAAGTTTTGCCAAAAGGAGTTGTTTTAAAACCCTATTATAATCAGGCAGAGTTTGTAAATAACAGTATCAAAAGCATTATCGATGTGCTTTGGATTGGATTAGCATTGGCAATTATCGTTGTTTTGTTGTTTTTACGTTCATTCAAAGCTGGCTCAGTTTTATTAATAACTATTCCACTCACGTTAGCACTTACATTTATTTGTTTGGCTTTTATCGGTTTCGATTTCAATATTATGACCATTGGAGCCATTGCTGCTTCTATTGGATTAATTATTGACGATGCCATAATTGTGGTAGAACAAATACACCGAACTCACGAAGAATATCCCGACCGCAAGCCCAAAGAATTGGTTGGTAAAGCCATTCACTTTCTTTTTCCGTCCATGGTGAGTTCGTCACTTAGCACCATTGTAATTCTTATTCCATTCGAATTAATGTCAGGTGTAGCAGGAGCATATTTCAAAATCCTGACTGAGACAATGATAATTACCCTCATTTGTTCGTTTATCATTACCTGGCTCGGATTGCCTGTTATTTATTTACTTTTCTCTAGAAATAAAGGATTAACAGAATCGAAGGTACATGCTGTAAAAAGTCATAACTGGATTAATGTTTTTATAACCCGCCCTTTTTTAAGCGTTGGCTTTATTTTTATTTTGATAGTTAGTCTCATACTTGTTCTACCTAATTTAAAAACTGGGTTCTTACCCGAAATGGACGAAGGATCTATTGTATTGGACTATAATTCACCTCCGGGAACATCGTTGGAAGAAACAAACCGTATGTTAAACGAAGTAGATAAAATATTGGATAAAACGCCCGAAGTAAAAGCCTATTCACGCCGAACAGGCACACAAATGGGATTCTTTATTACTGAACCTAACCGTGGTGATTATCTGATTGAATTGAATAGCAAACGAAATAAAACTACAGACCAAGTTTCAGATGAAATTCGTCGGCGAGTTGAGAAAACATTGCCATCTCTTACGGTTGATTTTGGGCAAGTGATTACAGACATGCTGGGCGATTTAATGAGTAGCGTGCAACCTATTGAAATTAAAATATTTGGAGATAATAGTTTAAGATTGAAAGCATTATCGAAACAGATAGCTGATAGTGTGTCAACCATTAAGGGTACAGCAGATGTATTTGATGGGATTGTGATTGCCGGTCCTATGGCAAGTTTCACCCCTAAAGAAAATAAGTTGAAACAAATCGGATTAACACCTGCCGATTTTCAAAGTCAGGTTGAATTCAATTTAGCAGGTCAGGTGGTTGGTTCTATTCCTGAAAAAGAACAATTGACGGATGTACGAATGATCTTTCCATTAAACAATAAAACGCCGATTGAGAAGATGAAGCAAATTAAAATTTGCAGCAAATCGGGCGATTATGTAGCTGTCAATCAACTTGCTGATTTAACTATACAAAGTGGCGTTTCGGAAATTGAGCGTGAAAATCTTCAAACTATGGGAGTTGTTTCAGCCCGGTTGAACGAAAGTGATTTAGGAAGCGTAATGAAAAATATTCAGAAAAAAATGAAGCAAATCAATTTGCCTCCTTCCTACCAAATTATCTATGGAGGTTCCTATGCCGAGCAGCAAAAATCATTTGCTGAATTATTGAAAATCCTTCTTATTGCAGCTCTGCTCGTGTTTTTAGTTGTTCTGTTTATGTTTAAAAGTCTGAAACTTTCACTAACAGTAATTTTTGTTAGTTCACTAGGTTTAGCGGGTGGGGTGATTGCATTATTTCTAACAAATATGCCTCTGAATGTTGGTAGTTATACTGGTTTGATAATGATAGTGGGAATTATTGGAGAGAATAGTATTTTCACAATTCAACAGTTCTTATCAGAATTAAAAACAACAACTATTAAACAAGCACTTATTTATGCTATCTCGGCACGTCTTCGCCCCAAACTAATGACAGCTTCAGCTGCAATAATTGCGTTAATTCCCTTGGCATTAGGTATTGGTAGCGGAGCACAAATGCACCAATCACTGGCAATTGCTGTAATTGGAGGATTAATGGTGGCACTACCTTTATTGCTAATCGTCTTGCCCAGTTTACTCCTGTTAATAATGAAAGAACCAAGTAAAAGAAAGATAGTATTATGAATCTAAAACTACTCACTATCCAAATTTTATTAAGTATTACTCTTTTATCACATGCTCAAATGGATTCAATAGCTTTAAAAGAAAATAGCTTTTGGAACAATAAATCAATATCTATTGGTTACCAGAATGGTTATATCTTTCAGACAAACGATTTTATAAAGGGAAATAATGTTCAGGCAGCTAAGTTGGATGAGTTTCAAGCATTTTCACTCAAACTTTCAAAACAGACAAATGGCGAAAAACTGTGGGAACAATTGTATAAATACCCCAGTTGGGGTTTGGGAGCGTATGTTGCCGACTTTCACAATCCTGCTGAAATAGGAACACCCATTGCACTTTATGGTTTTCTGAATGCGCCTTTTGTGAGGTGGGAACACTCAACGTTTAATTATGAAATCAGCTTTGGAGCAACTGCTAATTGGAAATCATTTAATCCGCTTACCAATCAATACAATATCGCTATTGGAGCCGGGCAATCTTTTTTCATTGATGCCGGACTTAACCTTGAATTTGAAATTAGTAAACACCTAAATTTGGTTACGGGTTTCAGTTTAACTCATTTCTCAAACGGTGCACTGAAATATCCAAATAAAGGGATTAACTGTGTCGCACCTAAAATAAGTTTGAGATATAACTTGTATGAACGACCAAAATTCATAAAACAAGAATTACCAAAATTTAATTCCAGTAATGAATGGGAAATTTCGACATTTGCAGGGTTAAAGAATCTGATTTTCATTGATTCGGTAAGAAAAGATATTATCGAACAATACGAAGGTTTGAGTTACCCTGTTTTTGGAGTAACAGCATTATTCAATCACCAGATTAGTCGTAAATCTAAAATCGGTTTGGGAATAAATTTTGCATACAATAGTACCGTAAATGCCGAAAGTGCAGCAATTATAGCGAATAGTTCAACTGATTTTGATCCGGTTTCTGGTCCGATAACAGATAAAATTCAAATCAGTATTTTTCCGTCCTATGAGCTTGTTGTAAATAAAATATCTCTGGTTCTTCAACCTGCATTCTACATTTATCGCAAAAAAACGAAGAACCAATCACCTAATTTCCACCAACGCATTGGGTTGAAGTACTATTTTTCCGACAATTTTTTTGGAGGAATTGTTCTACGTGATTATTCATTTCATGTCTCGGATTTTGTCGAATGGACTGTGGGGTATCGGATAAATGGGAAATAAAGAACTTTGACATGATTTTTATACTGAGTTCATACAATCTTATTACACAAAACACTTTAAAATTATAAAAACACTTTAGAATATCAAAGTTAATTAAAAATCCAATTAGAAAACAATTCTGATTGTTAAATTTAAAATAATGAAAAGATCAATAAATTTTTTTCTTTTATTTTTTCTGCCTACATATCTCATGGCTCAAACCGACACAACCAATGTGCATTTCAAATGGAATAAAAACAAATTATCAATTACAACTTCTTATATCAATGGTTCTGTGGCGCCTACCAATGTGTTTGTAAAAGGCTCTAACCAAAATTCTGTTTTAATTGACGATTTTCAGGCATTAAACATTAAACTTAGCACACAAACTACTGGCGAAACACTACAGGAACAAGTTTTTAATTGTCCGTTGTGGGGTCTAGGTTTTAAAATCCTTGACTTTGATAATATTAATGAAATAGGAATTCCCCTTGCTCTTTATGGGTTTATTGATATTCCATTGCTTCGTAAACAACGATTTTCAGTTAATGCCGAACTGGGTTTTGGTGTTTCATTTAACTGGCGTTCATTTAACCCAATTACCAATCAGTATAATGTAGCTTTAGGATTGGGTCAGGCATTTATGAGCGATGCCGGTGTAAGTCTAAACTATCAACTATCAAATCATTTCGATTTGCTTGCAGGCTTTAATTTCTCACATTACTCCAATGGTGCTATCAAGATGCCAAATTTTGGAATAAACACTTATGCGCCTAAAATTGGAATTAAATATAATTTTTACGAACGCCCCGAGTTCGTAAAATATAAAGTCCCGAAATACAAACCACATGGCGAGTGGATCTTGTCAGCTTTTGCCGCAATGAAAAACATTATTTTCGACTCAGTAGATATCGAAATTAAAGAAAAATATGAAGGCGTTTTCTTCCCTGTGTACGGATTTTCGGCACTGTATAATTGGCAGATTAGCCATTTGTCGAAATTTGGCATTGGAGCTACATTTAATTACAATGGGTCAATTAATGCACAAGTGGCTGTTGAAAACAATGAATTAGATGAAGTAGATGGTCCTTTTGCAGATAAACTTCAACTAAGCATTTATCCATCTTATGAGCTTTGTATCGATAAAGTTTCAATTGTTCTGCAACCGGCATTTTATGTATATCGAAAAAATTTCAAAAATCAATCTCCCGTTTTTCATCAACGAGTTAGTATAAATTATCACATATCCGATAAAATTTTTGCCGGAATAACCCTACGTGATTACTCTATGCACGCCGACTTTGTGGAATGGACGGTGGGGTATCGGATAAATGGAAAATAAACACTATTTACCAAATTTATATTCTGCAATCGTATAAATCAGTTTTTTAATTCTGTACACAGTATAAAAATAACTCAAATAACTAATATTAAGATGAAAAAATATCTCTTACTACTTTTGCTTTTCCCTGCTATTACTGGTTTTTCCCAAAACATTGATATCAATGTTCTCAGAGATATAAACTTAAATAGAAACAGGCAACTCGATGGCGTTTTCAAAGGTATTACCAACTCCGCTGCACCTGTGGCAATAGGTACACCCATCATCTTATATGGCATTAGTCTGCTCGAAAAAGATTCAGTAAATAGGCAAAAAGCCATATTTATTGGCGTTTCTGTGATTTCAGCAACAGCCATTGCTACAATTTTAAAATATGCGGTTAATCGCCCCAGACCCTTTATAACTTACCCATATCTTGAAAAATTAAGCGATGGTGGAAGTCCCTCATTTCCCTCCGGTCATACTTCCGATGCTTTTGCGCTAGCTACTTCAGTTAGCATGGCTTATCCCAAATGGTATGTCATTGCTCCTTCATTTTTATGGGCAGGAGCTGTTGGCTATTCTCGTATGGATTTAGGGGTTCATTATCCGAGCGATGTACTTGCAGGAGCATTGTTAGGTACTGCTTCAGCTTATTTGTGTTATAAAGCGAACGAATGGATACATCTAAACAAAAAGAAGAAACTCAGATTAAGTTTGAGTAATTTTTAAAACTTTATTAATCTGGATTCTTTCATTAAAATTACAACATTATGATAGATTTTCATAATTATCAAACTGGCGCACTTTTATTAAGTGTACCAAATGAAAGTTATTCTTCGTCCCATATGCTTTTGCAACTCAGCATTCCAGAACAATGGTCAGGCAAAGCCTGAAAGTTAATTACTGACAGCTCCGCAGGGCAAAATCCTCAGCCGCCAAAAATCCCCGCCCCTCGTACCTCTGGGCTTGCACGGTCTTTTTGTCGGCTTCCGCACAATCAACCCTGCTGTTGTTTTTTTCTGTCACACTTTTTGCATAAGCGAGTGCAGAGCTGAACTCGTTCAAGCTATGCCGAGCGTTGCAAAATATCACGAAGTAATTTTTGCGAAAAGCAAAAAAGACGTTTGCACTCCAACCGCCACCACCGTGCTACACTTGCGCCAGAAAAAAAACAACTCAAAGCTATGTATACATAACATGTAGTTATAGTACTTTTTTCACCAATAGGCTCACTTCGTTCGGGGGATAAACCCCTGAAAAAAAGTCCTATAACCAAATTATGTATAATAGCCGCACAAAATCAACGCTTTGCCCCGCTGCGCTGCCCGAAGAATAAGCCCCTAAAGGGAGAGCGGTAAGAATAAAACACCTAATCGGTGCGTTGTTTAGGCGTACCGCCAACCAGAGACCAACAAAATTCCCCTCCTCCCTTTCAGCGGTTGCAGTCGGTAAAAAAATGTCGTGTTTTATTTTCGTATGCTTGCGGTCGGTTCATTCTCTTCTCTCATTTCGTTTCGGGGGACGCAGTTCGTACCTCACACACGTCCACCCTTCACTACATTGCGCTCAGTTCATTTCACCCACCTCAGCACCGCACGGCATAAGTGGCTTCTTCATTCCACTCCACAAATCCACGCAGTCATTCCATTTCGCTTATCGGCTGTATTCCTCGCACAAATATTTCCACACACAATCAGCCAGTAAAGCTCCATTTCATTCCCCAACCCATTGTTTCGTTCCATTCAGTCGCCACCCATGCCCTTTTCCTACGCATTTCCAATGGTATCTTTTTTCCCACTGCGACGAGTCCACCCCATTAAATCGCCTAAAGGCAGAGCGGTAAGTTGATTACACCTAATCGGTGAGTTGTTCAGGCGTACCGCCAACTCGAAAATAATGCCCCGAAAACCATATATAATTTTCATTGAAGGTCTATTTTCCGGTAGCAATGAAAATTATAAAAGGTTTTCAAAATATGGGGACAGTTGTCAAGCTCCTTTTCAAGCAGCTTGATAGTTTTTTCAGCACTTTGTGCAATTTCCGCAATTTCCCCACCACCCATTAATTGTGCAGTAAATAAAATATGTCGTGTTGATTATTCTTGTGCTTGCGGTAAATGCGTTCCATTTCGTCGCCATTTCGTTCCGGTCGGTTTCGTTCCTCAACCGAACCAACACTACATTTTGCCTTCATTGCAAGCATACACCTCAGCACCGCACAGCTTAGGGGAAATACTCATTTCCATTCCGCAAGCTACATTCATTCCGTTTTCCCCAAAGCTCTTTTCCAACGCTAACCCAATGGTATATTTTATTTCCTGCGGCGAGTTTGCCCCGATAAAAAATTACAAATCAATTGCAATAAAAAAATAAAGAAAGCATAATACGTTTTCCGCCAAAAAAAAATGAATATACAAAGATAGCCGTTCCGCTTACCGGCAGTAAAGGTCAAGCCCTACGGGTTTTGGGCACAATCTCCACACCTCGCTACGCTTCGGGTAGTATTCTGCCCAAAAACCTTGACAGCCGCCGCTCTCTGGCTGTTTGAAGAGTATATCCTTTTTTTTCTTCTTTTCTTTTTTCTTTCTCTTTTCTGGGGGTAAAAATTATTTGCAGGGGTAGTCCCTCGTTTATTCACCCTTTAATCGTTATCCTCATGTGTGCTTTTATTTTGAAGTCTTACAATCAGAAAGAAGAAATCCGAAATCCTCATTTCTTTATCCTAAACAAAGGAAATAATAGTGGAAAACCACTTTTAGCACCCTGTCCGAATTGCTTTGTAATTATCACAGAAAATCAGGAGCAAGCCGACCAACTTCGCACCCTCTGTTATGCTTTGTGGCGGCGTCGTGCCTTTGAACAGCATTTGCATGGCTCAGTCATTCCGTTTATCACTATTCGGTCATTCCGCAGCGTTATGGCGTTCCACATTCCAATCATTGAGCAATATGCCGCCGATTTTGCTCAAACTGTCCAGGCACTCAAATTATTGGAGGAAAGGGAGCAGCAGTTAACTAAAACACTTCGAGCCGTCAGCGAGTACAAGCAAGCGTTTGTTCGCCAATTCTTCAAAAATGCAGGGGTGTAAAAGCCCTTGCAAAAGCAACTAAACGCAATCGGCAGCAAGCTAAACTCTTTCTGTGTCAGCTACATAATTACAATATATCTTTACATTCGGATAAGGGAAAGTCCATATTTGAGCCGTACCAAATCCAAGTAATCATATTTATTAACTCCATAAATTTTTAAGGTAATGGGAAAGATTAATTTAGGTATTTTAGGAAGTTTCTCAGGTAAAGTGGGAAACGTCGTAGGTGGTAGCTGGAAAGGAATCAGCTACATGCGCGCTAAGGCTTCTTCTGTAGCCAATCCCCGCACTGATGGTCAAATGGGCCAACGCAGCAAATTCGCATTAGTATTGGGTATTTTGAAGCCAATCACTGGCTTTATCCGTGTAGGCTACAAACGCTACACAACCAAACAAACAGCGTTCAATGCTGCAATGTCGTACATTCTCAACAACGCAATCACGGGAGCTTTCCCTGATTTCAGTGTTGACTTGTCCAAAGTGTTGGTTTCTCGTGGTAACCTTACTACGGCTTCAAATGCCGCAGTACTTGCCACAGGTGGTTCAATTGGTTTGACTTGGGACGACAATTCCGGTGCAAACATGGCTAACGCCACCGACAAAGCGTTGGTATTAGTGCTGAATCCACTTCGGGCAGAAGCAGTTTATGAAACTGCTGGAAACGCTCGTACCACCGGAGCTCAAGAAATTGCAGTTCCTGCGGAATGGTTAGGCGAAAGTGTTGAAGTGTTCCTTGGGTTTATCACCGAAGACGGCAAAGATCTTGCTAACAGCGTTTATTTGGGTTCTGTAGAAGTTGCTTAGGCGTAGGCAATTTGTTTTCTTGCGAGAGCCGCCCTCAATCGAGGGCGGTTTTTTTTTTCATATATAAATTGATACCTTTGTAAATAAATTAATGTTGCAGAAACAATGAATAGAAAATTATCTACTACCTTGGGGTTCTACAACCCTTCGTTTTTTCATATTAATATCGGTACAAATTCTGCATTTGAAAAATTCTTCGATAAGGACTTTTCAATTTTCGTTCACGAATACATTCATTTTCTGCAAGATGTATGTACAATTTATGGATTAAATAATATGTACGTTTATTCTGAATATATCCGTTTTGCAACAAACAAAATATATAAATCAGAGAATAAAGAATTTACCTCACCAATCCTACCGAATGAAGACAATCAGGATAATATTTTTTTAAATAAACGAATATGTAAGTTAACTAACGGTGATACTGCAACAATAAAAAAAGTAGAAAGAATAGTCGATATAACTTCAATTGAAGAATCAACTGGTGTGTCAGGCTCTGATGTCGACAGTGTTGACTGTATTATAGTTACGTGTATTGATAATTTAGGAGAAGAAAATTATGTTTCATTTGGAGCCGAAAGTATTATGGAGAATATGGCCTATCTGATGGAACAAATGATATGTAATGAATATGAAACTTCACCAGATTATCCGTATTCATTTGCTGAAAAAATTGTAGAGTTTTTATATCCAGAATTTGGTGCAGATAAATTAAATGTATTAGCACTTTGTGATTCGTCTTTACTGTATAATAACCCAGGTAAGATTTTTGTTCAATATCTACAAGAAATGAAATCTAATGGGTGGCTTCCAACAAAACCCGAAGATATCTATGACGAAATACTCCCGAGGAAAAATACACTTAATGGAGGTAGTGTTGAAATTACGATTGAAGATAATTATAAGCAACTTTCAAAAATAGTAAGAAATCAAGTCAAAGGATATTTTAACGACCCAGTATTATTCAAGGACATTAGAACTTGGATTGATCAATTAGTTTATAAAGGGCAAGAAGTGAGGTTTAAAAATAAGTACTTCATTCTTGATATTGCAAGAGGTGGCTCTGAAGCTTTTATGGACTTCGTCAAGAACTTTGGCACTCCTTTAATTTCTAACAGTAAAGGTGAATGCACATTATTATATCCAGAAAATCCTGATGGCGTAGAAATTGGATATTTTTATGCAATTGGTCAGATAACTTCATTTTTTGAGAGTGGTAATCCAAAATGCGAATTATTAAACATATGTACAAGATACGGAAATAAAATTGATAATCGTTGTAATACAAATCCTTGGGACAGATGTAGGGATGAATTTCTATGCCCATATGCAATGCTGTGGAAACTGTGGAGGCTTTCAGATTTTAAACCTAAAATTATGTAATATAATTGGTCATATATATGCTCCAAAACTGTTTTTTGCTATTTTTCTATTTAGTATAGTTTTATCTATTAATAAAAAGTTATATGTTTGATATTTAATTATTTAATAATTATTGATATTGATTTTTTATTTGTTTCATATTTGCAACATACACTTGTAATTGACTGATATAATGCACTTATCACATTTGAAGAAGTAAAGTAAACTTTTCTAGATTTTTCCGAAAGGGAAAACTTAAAATACAGCACCCCGATCTGATTTTTCAGATGGGGGTGCTTTGTTTTTGTACAATAAGTTTTTTTTCGGAATTAATGTCTGATGTTTGTGGTATAGACTGAGATAACAATTAAACTCGCTATCCTATAGAATATTTTATATGTTGCTGAGCAATGCCCAATTAAATTTTGTTATAAAAAAGGTCTGGTTTTTGTTTGTTGTGTGACTTGCATTCAAAATAATGTTTTTCAATGTGGTTTTATTGAAATGGAAATAATTTAGAAACAATCAAAATTAAAATTTATGAAACGTGTATTGCCATTGTCGGTATTGATGTCTTTGTTTATGTTGATACCTTTATTTTCTTTTGCTCAGTCAGGGGAGAAAAATTTTATTGATCAGAATTATATTGAAGTTACCGGAAAAGCAGAAATGGAAATCGTACCGGATTTAATATATCTGAAAATACAATTAAGTGAAAAAGACGATAAAAGTAAAAAAACACTCTCTCAACGGGAAAACGAAATGATAAAAATGTTGAAAACAAAAGGAGTGGATACTAAAACTGATTTAAATGTCGTTGACTTGTCGAGCAATTTTAAAACATACCTGCTGGGTAAAAGCGATGTGTTATTGTCTAAGGAATATCAACTTGTGGTAAAGGATACTAAAACGCTCATGAATGTAATGTTGGGTTTGGAAAAATTGGGGATTGCTAATGTCTCTGTTGATAAAGTGGATAATTCGGATATGGAAAAATATCGTCGTGAGGTGAAAATCGAAGCAGTAAAGGCGGCTAAAGAAAAAGCTCAGGCATTGGCTGAAGCTATTGGACAACAGTTAGGAAGAGCTATTTATATTCTTGAAAGTCAGCCGGTTTTTTATAATTCGCGGAATATGGTTGCAAATGCAATGCTGTTCAAAACCGGAGAAGCAGCCGGGATGTCGGACGAACAGCCCGAATTTGAAAAAATTAAACTTGAGTATAGCGTTTTATGCCGGTTTGAACTAAAATAAATATTTTGATGAAGGTGTCTCTCTAAAAACAAGAGGATGTCCAATAAGTGCTTATTCTGAACACAAATTCCGCAAATTACACAAATTCCCGCAAATTTAATTTGCATTATTACCACATTATCAACAACTTGAGGTCTGTGCTAATTTGTGGAATTTGCGTTCTTTTTTCTTTATAGATACCCTCACCCTCTGAAATTTTTGAGTCAAATTCTTACTTTATTACTTCCGTAATAGGTTTCCCTATACAACCATTGGGCATTTGAATATGTAATAAGGCAGCTAGTGTAGCCGAGATGTCGGTCATTTCTACTACCCGGTTGAGCCGTGCGGGATATTCCATCCCATAAACAGCAAAGGGATATGTGTGTCGTAAGGATTCCATACGCTATGTGTAGTTCCTTTTTTTGAATAATCGGGCAGCCAGCCGGGAAGAGGCAGAAATACAACACTTCCGCTTCGTAGGCGGTTATAACCGTTAACCATCATTTCTCGGATTACCATTGGAACTGCGGTATCCGGCAAGTTATCCTGATCTGCTGCGTACTGAATTCCCGGTTGGGTAAGCAGAGTTTTAACGGTTTCCGCTTTAATAGCAGAAAAGTCTAAACGTAAACTGTCGATGCGATGCTTATTGAAAAATACCTGATAGTTATCAATGCCTAAAATCAGATTTGTTGTGTTGAATTGTTTGTTAAGTACATTTTCAATATTTTGTTGCAGATTCATTCCGAAAAATCCTGTTGGCATTTTATGAGCTTCCATAAATCCTTCTGCATGAGCCGCTCCATGGTCAGCCGTCAGGAAAACAAGATATTTTCCTTTCCCCACAACTTTGTCGAGATAAGCAAAAAAAGTCGCGAGATCACGATCAAGTCTGAGATAAACATCTTCTACCTCAATGGCATTTGGACCGAAAAGATGTCCTGCATAATCAGTTGAAGCACAGTTGATAGTCAGAAAATCAGTTGAAGATTTCTGACCAAGTTTGTAGCCGTCCACAGCTGCCTGAGCAAACTGTAAAGTAAGAGAATTGCCAAATGGCATTTGGCGCAGTGAGCCGTGATTGAGTTCATACGCTTTTTTTACATCGTAGGGGGATACCGGTTTTGTCGAACCTGATAGCAACCCTTCCCACGGACTGTCATCTGCTGTTGAATTATCGTATTCAGTTATGGGTAATATGGGATTCCAGCCATTAGCCAAAAGTTTGTCAACAGGTTTTGAGTCATTGAAACGAGTAACCCATTCAGGAAGATTTTCCATGTAATACGTGCTGGTGATAAATTTTCCTGTGGCATCATCGAGCCAGAAGGCACCTGTCGGATTATGTCCGGCAGGGAGTATCGAAGCTCTGTCCTTGAGAGAAATACCTATAACTTTCGACTGAAAGTTTGTTGCTAGCCGGAGTTCATCCGTAATTGTAGTTGCCAGCAATCTTCTGGGCGACATTTTTCCGGCAGTACTGGTTGAACCTACTGTATTTACCGTTGAATCGTCTGTGCAATAAATGCTTTTGCCCGTGTCAGTATCTATCCAGTTGTTCCCTGCTATGCCATGAATCGCGGGAACAGTTCCCGTGAAAATAGTGCTATGTCCGATAGCCGTTACTGATGGAATATAATTAAGCATAGTGTTTTCGCATGAGAAGCCCGTCTTTAAAAGACGTTTGAATCCACCTTTTTCATATTTGTCATAATAGCGATACAGGTAATCCCAACGCATTTGATCCACCACTATTCCCACTACTAATTTGGGGCGTTCAATTGTTTTTTTTGGAGCTGCTGATATACCAAAAATTGTTACAGTAATTATAAATATACTGAATATTGTTTTTTTCATTTTGTATGTTTTTATTTTTGATGTACGAAGATACATGTTTTCAGATAGAATGGAACGGCAAATTGATGCCTGATTTAATATTGTAATATAGGTTTAATAATTAGTCTCGATAAATTGTTCTATCAGGAAAATAAACTAATTATATGTCAAGGTTTTTTAAGTTTGTATTTGAGTTCTAATTGGAAAAACAATGCAATCAAGGCATGCTTTTTGTTGAATATTCAAGTTTTTCCAACTCAAATAATAAAAAATAAAAATAATATCCTGAAAATTTGGAAGGATCCTTTTATATTTTGTTATTTTGCAGCCTCACAAGTGTGAAATTTACTTAAAACACAAAACATGACAAAAAATCTTGTAATTGTAGAGTCTCCGGCTAAAGCCAAAACCATAGAAAAATTTCTGGGTTCGGATTATCAGGTTATGTCCAGTTTCGGGCATATACGCGATTTGGCCGAGAAAGGTATTGGCATTGATTTCGAACATAATTACAAACCCGACTATATTGTTTCTTCAGATAAAAAGAAAGTTGTCAGTGAACTTAAAAAAGCAACCAAGACGGCAGAAACGGTATGGCTTGCTTCCGATGAAGACCGTGAAGGAGAAGCTATCGCATGGCATTTGTTTGAAGAGTTGAAATTGAAAGAAGATAATACAAAACGTATTGTTTTTCACGAAATAACCAAAGATGCAATTTTAAATGCCATAAAGCATCCCCGGACAATTGATGTTAATCTGGTAGATGCACAACAGGCACGCCGTGTTCTTGATCGGATCGTTGGTTTTGAATTGTCGCCTGTTTTATGGCGAAAAGTTCGTCCATCTCTTTCTGCCGGACGTGTGCAGTCGGTTGCAGTAAGGCTTATTGTAGAGCGGGAGCGGGAAATAAACCAATTTGTGCCGGAAAGTTCGTACAGGGTTACTGCCGTTTTAAAATCTCAGGATATAAATGGCCTACCTGTTGAGTTGAAAGCTGAACTGCAGCAACGTTTCCCGACAAAGGAAGAAGCTTATGCTTTTCTGGAATCTTGTAAATCAGGTTCGTTTAGTGTCGACAGTATTGTCACTAAACCTGCTAAAAAGTCACCAGCTCCGCCGTTTACTACTTCGACCTTGCAACAGGAAGCTTCTCGAAAACTTGGTTTTTCTGTTTCCCAAACCATGGCTGTTGCCCAGCGGTTGTATGAATCAGGAAAGATAACCTACATGCGTACTGACTCGGTAAATCTTTCGGATTTGGCCTTAAATACATCCAAAGCTGAGATTATCAGTATGGCTGGTCAGAAATATGTACATACACGCAATTTTACAACCAAAACAAAAGGAGCACAGGAAGCTCACGAAGCAATCCGTCCTACTTATATGAATGTTCATGCGGTAGATGGAACTGCTCAGGAGAAAAAATTGTACGACCTGATATGGAAACGTACGATCGCATCTCAAATGGCAGATGCAGAACTAGAAAAAACATCAATATTTATTAATATTTCCGGCAGTAAATGTCAGTTCGCCGCTACAGGAGAGGTGATTGTTTTTGATGGATTCCTGAAAGTATACCTCGAATCGACGGATGATGAGCTGGATGCAGAAAACGACTCTCTGTTGCCGGTTATGAAAAAGGGCGAAATTCTGATTCCTTCCGAAATACTTGCCCAACAGCGTTTTTCACAGCGTCCGGCCCGCTATAGCGAGGCCAGTTTAGTTCGTAAGCTTGAGGAACTGGGTATTGGCCGTCCGTCAACTTATGCGCCTACCATCTCTACGATACAGAATCGCTCATACGTGGAAAAGGGAGACAGGCCAGCTGATAAACGAGAGTATAATGTATTGAGATTGAAAGGGGAAAAAATATCGGATGCAATAAAAACAGAAAATACAGGTGCAGAAAAAGCAAAACTTTTTCCAACAGATATAGGCCTTGTAGTTAATGACTTCCTGACAGAATACTTTCCCGACATTATGAGTTATAATTTTACGGCGGATGTTGAGAAAGAATTTGATAGTATTGCTGAAGGTAAAACTAAATGGACAAATTCAATTGACAGGTTCTATAAGCAGTTTCATCCTGTGGTCGAAGATACCATGAAAAATTCTGAACGTCAGGTTGGTGAACGCGTTCTGGGAGTGGATCCGAAAACAGGTCGTCAGTTATCTGTGAAAATAGGAAAATTTGGCCCGATAGCGCAAATAGGAACTGCGGAGGAGGAAGAAAAGCCTGTGTTTGCATCCCTGCGCCATGATCAGTCAATTGAAAGTATTTCGCTTGAAGAAGCTTTGGAATTGTTTAAGTTACCCAGGCAACTTGGGGAATATGAGGGAAAAGTAATGACTGTCGCTATTGGTCGTTTTGGCCCTTATATACGCCACGACGGTTCTTTTTACTCGCTTCCGAAAACTGATGATCCTATGGAAGTGCTGGCAGGGCGAGCCATCGAAATTATTGAAGCGAAACGCGAAGAAGAGAAAAATAAACTAATAGCCGTTTTGGGACCGGATAATGAAATTCAGGTGCTTAATGGCCGTTTTGGTCCCTATTTTACCTGTAATAAAATAAATTATAAAATTCCAAAAGGAACAGATCCTCAAACTTTAACGTTTGAAAGATGCCAGGAATTAATTGCAGCTCAGCCCGATGCCGGAACTAAGAAAAAAGGTTTTGGACGGAAAACAAAGAAGAAATAAGACAACTTCTGTTATTTTTATAGGTGCATTTGAATTTTATCAGTTTTATGGTGTTCTGACAATTGATTTCTTGATTCTAAAATTTAAAACAAATGAAAAAGATTATTAGCCTTGTCCTTATTATACTGCCGTTAGCGTTGATTAACGGGCAGCAAGCAAGTGTATCCTCTTTGCAGGAAGAAGTTCCGGCTGTGGTATATTCGCTGCCCAAAACAACATTGAATATAGATATTGAAGTGGAGAAAACTACAACAATTCCGGGTGTGTATTTCCAGTATTCCGAGAGATATTTAGCTACAGATAAAGTAATTACAGAAGAAAAAACAACTTATAAAATAAAAACGATTAAAATTTCATCCAAGGCGATTCCGGATCCGGCACGGACTTATAATATTCCATTGGAAGGAAAAAGCGTTTTGGGGCAGATCTCTGTAAATGCAGATGGTCTGTTGTGCGGAGTTAATGTTCCTGTTGCAAATTCTTCATACAAACAGCCCAAGGTTAAAGTGACGATGAATAACAAGGAGGAGAATACGGTTATTTTACCCCTCGGAGAGGAATATATGATGGCCGGTTCGACCGCTAAATTGGCTGAAGGAGCTGCCAAGCAGATTTATCGTATCCGTGAAAGCCGTATTAGTTTACTGACCGGGGATTTGGAACATTTACCAGCAGACGGAGCTTCATTTAAAGCAATGTTAGATGGAATGAATAAAATGGAGAAACAGTTGACTGAATTGTTCATTGGAAAAACGAGAAAAGAGATTATCCGGCAGCACATCAGTGTTACGCCGGATGTAGCAATGAATAATATGGTGTTGTTCCGTTTTTCTGTATTTAAGGGTGTTGTTGCTGTTGATGATTTATCCGGAGAGCCCTATTACCTGAATGTCAATCCCGAAAAAATAAATATTTCAACTGGTGATGTTAAAGGAAAGAAAGCTAAACCGACATTGTTTACAATTCTGCCGGCAAAGACCAGCATTAGTATTTCGGATAGTAAAATGGTGTTTAGTAACGAAACTTTTTTAATGCCACAGTTTGGAGTGTTAATGCCTTTATCAGAAGATTTGTTTTCAACCCCGAAACTTAAGATTCATATTGATTCTCAAACCGGAAGGCTTTTGTATATTGAGAAATAGTTCTTGAATTTTTATAATTAAGGAGAGAATGTCTTTTGGAACATCCTCATGAGAATTTCAATTCCACGTTGGTGCGATTAAGAGAGTGTGAGCCTACCTTCGCTCTCATGTCCCGTAATCATTTCAATTCCACGTTGGTGCGATTAAGAGAATTAAGGTTTTTTAGTTGGAAGATTTGAAACTTTTGTATTTCAATTCCACGTTGGTGCGATTAAGAGTAAACACGTCACCAGGCAGAACCTCCTGACAATATATATTTCAATTCCACGTTGGTGCGATTAAGAGTTAACAAAATCACTTCGTACCCTCATGTGTCGAGATTTCAATTCCACGTTGGTGCGATTAAGAGAATTAAATCTGCTTTCGCTTCTTCTTTTTTCAGCTCATTTCAATTCCACGTTGGTGCGATTAAGAGAAATGTATGATTACCCAAACAATAAATACCTATCCAATTTCAATTCCACGTTGGTGCGATTAAGAGATTTTCGTCAAGCTGAAGAAGATGCGTTGTTCTTTATTTCAATTCCACGTTGGTGCGATTAAGAGTTCAACTCTGAAGATGTTATTAAGTTCTCCGATAAGGAATTTCAATTCCACGTTGGTGCGATTAAGAGTGTTAATACAGCAAAGTGCTAACATTGATAAAACAATTTCAATTCCACGTTGGTGCGATTAAGAGCATATTAGCTTTAAAGATACATCAGAAATAATTTAATTTCAATTCCACGTTGGTGCGATTAAGAGGTGATTAACTCTTGAAACCCTATTTCATCTAATTGATTTCAATTCCACGTTGGTGCGATTAAGAGCAAAGGGGTCATATCGAGGCGTACACTGAATGAAATTTCAATTCCACGTTGGTGCGATTAAGAGGAATTGGACGGCAATACGTCCGGGGTTCGTCCCGGATTTCAATTCCACGTTGGTGCGATTAAGAGTGAGAATAGCGGGGCGTCGTGGGCGCAATTACAATATTTCAATTCCACGTTGGTGCGATTAAGAGTAATTATGATTTTAGTTAGTAACATAGTAAAAAAAATTCAATTCCACGTTGGTGCGATTAAGAGAAATGTATGATTACCCAAACAATAAATACCTATCCAATTTCAATTCCACGTTGGTGCGATTAAGAGTATAAGAATTACTATGCCAACAAAGCGGAAGGAAATTTCAATTCCACGTTGGTGCGATTAAGAGAATTTTATCGGAGCAACCAACAACCTATTATCCCGATTTCAATTCCACGTTGGTGCGATTAAGAGACAAAACGAGAGCTGCCGCAGATAAATTATCCTCCGAAATTTCAATTCCACGTTGGTGCGATTAAGAGAGTTCAGATCACAGGAAATAGAACAAGCTGAGCTATTTCAATTCCACGTTGGTGCGATTAAGAGTTCCCGAGCAGTAACCTTCGAGGATTTGTCATTACACAATTTCAATTCCACGTTGGTGCGATTAAGAGATAAGTTGAGCGTTCACATCAAAGTCTAGGTTTGCGTATTTCAATTCCACGTTGGTGCGATTAAGAGCTTTCCGTAACGCTTAACTCAGGCGATCCGGAATTCAATTTCAATTCCACGTTGGTGCGATTAAGAGTAGTGCAGTGTTATAAGCTGCCTTTTCTTTCTTCTCAATTTCAATTCCACGTTGGTGCGATTAAGAGGTAACTTTCATCATCGAAAACGGCAATCTTTTTGTCATTTCAATTCCACGTTGGTGCGATTAAGAGCAACCGTACCATCTCCGTAACTTTCAGATTGTGCTTATTTCAATTCCACGTTGGTGCGATTAAGAGAATGGTATTCAGCACTGGAAAGTTTCAAAAAGTCGATTTCAATTCCACGTTGGTGCGATTAAGAGTTAATATCAGATGACCAAAACACAATAGTGTTTCATTTCAATTCCACGTTGGTGCGATTAAGAGTCAGACATAGTTATTTTATATTTTCTTTCAATCGCATATTTCAATTCCACGTTGGTGCGATTAAGAGTGAATCTCCTTCGATGTCAAATAGTATTGTTTCACCCATTTCAATTCCACGTTGGTGCGATTAAGAGTTGAAAGTCAGACATTAAACCAAAGTTCTGTTGCTTATTTCAATTCCACGTTGGTGCGATTAAGAGCAATGCGTTGCATTAAAGCATTTGTTGCAGCCTGATCATTTCAATTCCACGTTGGTGCGATTAAGAGTGTCTGCTAAAATTTCGGGCCTGATAAGTTTCATTTATTTCAATTCCACGTTGGTGCGATTAAGAGACTAACTTTTCTAAAGACTTTATTTGAGCTTCATTATTTCAATTCCACGTTGGTGCGATTAAGAGAAAAAAAATCATCAGATAAGTATGAATTATAAGTATATTTCAATTCCACGTTGGTGCGATTAAGAGTTGGAGTTAGTGACAAGAAAATATCATGGAATGACTTATTTCAATTCCACGTTGGTGCGATTAAGAGATCTTAGTCTCTTGCTCCGCGATCACCTCAACAAAATTTCAATTCCACGTTGGTGCGATTAAGAGCTGAAACACCGCTTAAATCGGCAAACAAAGTGCCATATTTCAATTCCACGTTGGTGCGATTAAGAGATCCGAATACGGCTCAGGATAACATTGTTAAATCCATTTCAATTCCACGTTGGTGCGATTAAGAGCGTACGTAATAGATGCCGGTACACTCATATCTCCAATTTCAATTCCACGTTGGTGCGATTAAGAGAAACAAGTCAGGAAATTGTAATGGATCTTCGCCCAAATTTCAATTCCACGTTGGTGCGATTAAGAGCCAGCTTTCGAGATTTTGCTGAGCGGCTATTATCTCATTTCAATTCCACGTTGGTGCGATTAAGAGGTGAGATGTCCACCTCCATTTTCACCGTAATCAAATTTCAATTCCACGTTGGTGCGATTAAGAGGAGGTTCTGCACAAACGTTATAGAAAGATGATTCAAATTTCAATTCCACGTTGGTGCGATTAAGAGTGTTAAAAATCTGCTCGCACCCTCTGTCGCGTCGCAATTTCAATTCCACGTTGGTGCGATTAAGAGTGGATAGTGGTTCTACTTCCGAGCTGCATTTGACATTTCAATTCCACGTTGGTGCGATTAAGAGATAGCTCTTTGAGATATACTTCCTGTTCGCCAAGAATTTCAATTCCACGTTGGTGCGATTAAGAGCTGAATTTGGCCCTTATGATCCTGACAGAAAAACTTCATTTCAATTCCACGTTGGTGCGATTAAGAGTTTGTTTGTAACTATCCTTTCGATTTTATGTTCGATATTTCAATTCCACGTTGGTGCGATTAAGAGCATTCCAGGCCTTTACAATAGAATAACCCTGAACCAATTTCAATTCCACGTTGGTGCGATTAAGAGGAAGTAGAACCGTTATTCATAGGAGATATAGCAGTATATTTCAATTCCACGTTGGTGCGATTAAGAGTGTTAAAAATATACGCTTTTTCGGTGTAGGTGAGTAATTTCAATTCCACGTTGGTGCGATTAAGAGAACTACCCACTTCTTCTTTGTTCCAAACAGGATAGTTATTTCAATTCCACGTTGGTGCGATTAAGAGATCAGCATCTGAAAACAGTGGTTTCATACATAAAATTTCAATTCCACGTTGGTGCGATTAAGAGAATTACATACCCAATTGAACTCCTTAAGTTATTGGTAATTTCAATTCCACGTTGGTGCGATTAAGAGCGTATTTACGGTCATCGGTTTAATGATAATATCACCATTTCAATTCCACGTTGGTGCGATTAAGAGTGCTTTGAAGATTTTTTCAAGTCACTTTTATACAATTTCAATTCCACGTTGGTGCGATTAAGAGTAACACAAAAATTTATGAAACAGATGCTTTAAAGTATTTCAATTCCACGTTGGTGCGATTAAGAGTTCAGGACCTTCTTGACGTGAATAACGCCGATATTTAATTTCAATTCCACGTTGGTGCGATTAAGAGGATATTACTAATGTACTTTTACCACCGCCGAGATACTATTTCAATTCCACGTTGGTGCGATTAAGAGCTTTTATTACTCATACAAGCTGCACATTTGCCGCAATTTCAATTCCACGTTGGTGCGATTAAGAGAGCGCATAACTGGGCCGTTCAGGCTGCCGATACAGCGATTTCAATTCCACGTTGGTGCGATTAAGAGGCTGAACCACCAGCAGTGTGTCCGTATATGAGGTTATTTCAATTCCACGTTGGTGCGATTAAGAGATAAACACAGCATTGCTATTGAACTGGATTGTTGGGGATTTCAATTCCACGTTGGTGCGATTAAGAGTCGTACCGATAAATTATTTTCACCGGTTCAGATTTCATTTCAATTCCACGTTGGTGCGATTAAGAGGGAAATAGCCAATGAAAGTCCGTGCGATTTAATTGTTATTTCAATTCCACGTTGGTGCGATTAAGAGACAAATGTACGTTCCCGGAGAAACCAGTTTATAATCATTTCAATTCCACGTTGGTGCGATTAAGAGCAGAGGTTCTTTTTTCGGAGTAACATTTTACCCATTATTTCAATTCCACGTTGGTGCGATTAAGAGAATTTGCAGCTACCTGAGCCGCTATATAATCCTCATTTCAATTCCACGTTGGTGCGATTAAGAGTTGAAGATTATGCAAAACAGATTGCTTCAAAAAGTATTTCAATTCCACGTTGGTGCGATTAAGAGCATCAAATCATTTATAACGTTACAGAAATATGACAATTTCAATTCCACGTTGGTGCGATTAAGAGACCAACGCATACCGATTCAGCCAGCTTGTGAGCAATTTCAATTCCACGTTGGTGCGATTAAGAGGGATATGTTGCTTTAAATAACGCACTAAATAAGTAATTTCAATTCCACGTTGGTGCGATTAAGAGATTCAAAGTGTTTATCTCAGACAATAAAACATTATATTTCAATTCCACGTTGGTGCGATTAAGAGAATGATTTTTTAATCGTCGCAAGATTAATTGTATCAATTTCAATTCCACGTTGGTGCGATTAAGAGCATTTGTGAATTTTCGGCCGAAGTGCCAATAATCGATTTCAATTCCACGTTGGTGCGATTAAGAGTGTCTACGTCGACCAAATCTTGAATAGTAACGTAATTTCAATTCCACGTTGGTGCGATTAAGAGAGAGAAATAGCCAAAGAATCAATAGCAACACCAGTATTTCAATTCCACGTTGGTGCGATTAAGAGTTCATCAGATTCGATGTAATCAATAAATGCTATGCCATTTCAATTCCACGTTGGTGCGATTAAGAGTAAACCTTAAAATCCTTTCGTTTATGTCCATTTGTTATTTCAATTCCACGTTGGTGCGATTAAGAGAGTCTTGTTTCGGCGAGTTTCTCCTCGCGGTCCTTTATTTCAATTCCACGTTGGTGCGATTAAGAGACAAGTATTGGAAGTTATGCTTTTTCTAATTGTTCATTTCAATTCCACGTTGGTGCGATTAAGAGTTGCAACCATAACAGCCGGAGTTGCAGCACTGGCATTTCAATTCCACGTTGGTGCGATTAAGAGCTTCAGAATTCATTGCAACACATGACCCTACGTCCATTTCAATTCCACGTTGGTGCGATTAAGAGACCTGCGGCAATTGACGGGTAGTTGGTGTTAACTGCTTTCAATTCCACGTTGGTGCGATTAAGAGTGTGCTGAATTCGCCAATGGCGGATGTGGTATCACCCTTTCAATTCCACGTTGGTGCGATTAAGAGGAGAGCATGTTTTCCGCTCTCGAACTCTGAAATTGCTTTCAATTCCACGTTGGTGCGATTAAGAGTAATTTTCCCAAACAGCAAGACTGGCTGTTGTTTTCTTTCAATTCCACGTTGGTGCGATTAAGAGAACAAACAACTAACAGGCTCTCAAACTGCTGTATTCTTTCAATTCCACGTTGGTGCGATTAAGAGTTCATTGCAGAGGCGGCCATTGCGGCATTATTGTCCTTTCAATTCCACGTTGGTGCGATTAAGAGTTGTACCTTCATGCTCCCGAATAATGGGCCTACCGTCTTTCAATTCCACGTTGGTGCGATTAAGAGATCATAATATTTTGTAATTTCAATTGATAGTTATCTTTCAATTCCACGTTGGTGCGATTAAGAGAAAAAATACAACGAACTGGAGAACTTTATTTTTGACTTTCAATTCCACGTTGGTGCGATTAAGAGGGTTGATACACATTAATGATGCACTGAAATATTTTCCTTTCAATTCCACGTTGGTGCGATTAAGAGTGATGTTCCGTTTTCTTTCTTTGCAGCTCTTGGGCGCTTTCAATTCCACGTTGGTGCGATTAAGAGAACACTCTTTTTAATACTCTCTTTCTTTTTCTCACCTTTCAATTCCACGTTGGTGCGATTAAGAGCTTGCTTTGGGTTGTTTTGGATACGATTTTAATCTCTTTCAATTCCACGTTGGTGCGATTAAGAGCTCAAAATCCCCCACTATGTCGGTGTACATAAAGTTACTTTCAATTCCACGTTGGTGCGATTAAGAGTTAGCAGCAACCATACAAAGCTTCGTGCGTTGCGACTTTCAATTCCACGTTGGTGCGATTAAGAGTATAAATGCTTTCGGGTCAAGTGTGATTGTTCCTCCTTTCAATTCCACGTTGGTGCGATTAAGAGGCGCAACTTCGTTTTACGCACATCATTTTTAAAATCTTTCAATTCCACGTTGGTGCGATTAAGAGTATATACAGCTTCCATCCAATCGTCGTAGCTACCTCCTTTCAATTCCACGTTGGTGCGATTAAGAGAACGACTCATTTCTTCTTTGTCCCCAACCGTATAATCCTTTCAATTCCACGTTGGTGCGATTAAGAGGAAAGAAATAAAAAATGTCAACGCTGAAATGGCTATCTTTCAATTCCACGTTGGTGCGATTAAGAGATTTTTCACCGGCAGTTTTGAAATTGAGTTTTTCTTCTTTCAATTCCACGTTGGTGCGATTAAGAGCACGCTATTGCCAAATCACCATACACTCGGTCGTGAGCTTTCAATTCCACGTTGGTGCGATTAAGAGTGGTGTAATCATCACTGGAAGTCAAAATGCAACTCGCTTTCAATTCCACGTTGGTGCGATTAAGAGAAGGAATAGTTCGCGATCCGGATGGTAAATTGTCATCTTTCAATTCCACGTTGGTGCGATTAAGAGCCGGATGAATCAGACTCAGGACAAGATATTACAGACTTTCAATTCCACGTTGGTGCGATTAAGAGAGACTGTGTTAGTGTTAGAAAAGTAGAAGAAATAGCCTTTCAATTCCACGTTGGTGCGATTAAGAGGAAGAAGTTCCTGGAGCTGTTACTGCTGTTGATAAGTACTTTCAATTCCACGTTGGTGCGATTAAGAGAGCTAACGAAAGTCCATGTGATTTGGTAGTTTGGTCTTTCAATTCCACGTTGGTGCGATTAAGAGCTCTCTGTATATATTAGAGGAGCACCGTCATTGATCTTTCAATTCCACGTTGGTGCGATTAAGAGATGTTCCCGCATCTATGATATAAGGAGATGTACTTTCTTTCAATTCCACGTTGGTGCGATTAAGAGAATCCGGAACAGATTGTAAAATTGACGAAAACTATCTTTCAATTCCACGTTGGTGCGATTAAGAGGAACTTTATTACGGAATCCCATTTGCCAATGCAGCTTTCAATTCCACGTTGGTGCGATTAAGAGATTAGTAACAGCACTAAAGATTAGCATTATCATTACTTTCAATTCCACGTTGGTGCGATTAAGAGTATTAAAACAGAACAAGCAAATAAAGATGCCAAATATCTTTCAATTCCACGTTGGTGCGATTAAGAGACAACTCCTAAGAAATGGAAGCGAATCCGTAATACAACTTTCAATTCCACGTTGGTGCGATTAAGAGTACGATACAGAAACAGCAGAATTTATATGTGATAACTTTCAATTCCACGTTGGTGCGATTAAGAGAGTTTGTTGTAATTTGTCATATAGTTTATCCACGCCTTTCAATTCCACGTTGGTGCGATTAAGAGTTACGCCGCGAATAGACTATAGTCAAGGAAATGAACTTTCAATTCCACGTTGGTGCGATTAAGAGTTTCGATAGCTATTTTACATATTCTCCTTTTATCTTCCTTTCAATTCCACGTTGGTGCGATTAAGAGTTTTTGAAGGTTGATTCTTGTGTAGATTGATTACCTTCTTTCAATTCCACGTTGGTGCGATTAAGAGTATCAAAATCAGCATGCCAATCTCCAATTGAACACTTTCAATTCCACGTTGGTGCGATTAAGAGTTTCAGACTTGTGAATAGTGACGGCTTTCATGTTCTTTCAATTCCACGTTGGTGCGATTAAGAGTGGTCGGCATTCATTTTTTTAAACTCTGGTATAAGTCTTTCAATTCCACGTTGGTGCGATTAAGAGTGACTATCCGGTTGTCCGAACATTCATTGAAACCAACTTTCAATTCCACGTTGGTGCGATTAAGAGCATGTTGTCGATAGCAACATCCATCATCACGACGTTCTTTCAATTCCACGTTGGTGCGATTAAGAGAGAATCAATTTGGCTTTTGTAATCGACTATTTCAATCTTTCAATTCCACGTTGGTGCGATTAAGAGTAAATATGCACATTTGTGCAAAGCATTGAAATCACTTTCAATTCCACGTTGGTGCGATTAAGAGTTTGCAAGCTCTTTTCCTGACGCACTTTTCAATTCTTTCAATTCCACGTTGGTGCGATTAAGAGACCGATTGCAAAAGAATTTTATTTGCGGTTACTCGACTTTCAATTCCACGTTGGTGCGATTAAGAGTATTTGTTTCAATTTCAATCAGCCTTTTATATGTTTCTTTCAATTCCACGTTGGTGCGATTAAGAGTAGAGTTAGATAAATAAGCTTCTTGTACGTTAAAATCTTTCAATTCCACGTTGGTGCGATTAAGAGCCGTCGCGATCGACGACAAAAAAAGCTGATTTTCAGCTCAATAATTTTTAGAAGATGCCTGTTTCTTGTTGTAAAAGTTGTCGATGTGCAAAAGTATGAAAATCCCTGCACATCGACAACCAGTTTATCTTGTTGTATTTCAGTATGTCAAAGATCTTTTGATGCTATTATTCAATTGCATCATATTGTTTTCAGCTATACCGACAAGCTGCTATATAAAATTATCAATACTACTGCGCTCTTTTCCAATAATTTGCTTTTCGAGCCACTTTTCCGACCGCCCGGAAAAAATGATCAGGCTGTCTTCCTCTAAATCCATAATTTTCTCGGCTTTCAAAGTTAGTTCTTTCAACTTAACTTCCGAAATTTCTCCTTCGAAAACCGAGTTCTGAATCCAGTTCAAATATTGCCGGCAGAGTTTCAACATCTTTCCGACTCGCTTTTCGCCACAATCATATACAAGAATTACATACATATCACAAGGATTGAAGGGTTGAGGGATTGAAGGATTGAAGAACTGAATTATTTGGGCTGAGCATTTTTTCTGGCTGTTGACATAATTTTGACTATTTCTTCTGCCTCTTGCATTAAATCTTTCATGCGTTCCACTGAGATTATTTCAGCTTCAGTCAAAAGTTCGAACCAAAATAGGCTTTCATCTGCTTCCTCAACAACTATTGATATTTTACTGTAAAATTCATTGCCTGAACCGGCACGACAAGCTGCCCTGTAATTTGCTGCAACAGAAGTGCCGGAGCGTAGCAATTGTTTTCCAATTATTCTGGCTTCGTCAGTTTTCGGTAACGACTGAAAAAGTTTAATAACTCTCAAAGCAAATTTTTTTAATCGAACGTTCATTTGTTCACGATATTCAATCCTTGTTTTCACCACCACATTTTAAACGGCTTATATTCTTCCATGCCCAGCAAGTGTTTACTCAGTTTGTAGCATTCCAGTTTTATCAAATGCCGGTAACTCACATTCCGTTTCAGCGACCGGTGTTGAATCGTTTCATTCAGTCTGTCTTCAAAGGCCTTTACAAATATCTTTTTACCATTTTGATTCAGCACACATTTATTCAACTTTTTGTCAAAATGTTTCTCCTGAATCTCCCGCTTATTCAAAACCTTAAAAATAACACGGTCAACCAGTAGCGGTTTAAATATCTCCGACACGTCCAACGACAGCGAATACCTTCTTTCTCCCGGCGTATGTAAATAACTGATCGTCGGATTCAGCTGAGTTTGATGAATAGCCCGCAAGCATTGCGTGTAACACATCATATTCCCGAACGAAATCAGCGCATTTACTTCGTTTTGTGGAGGCTGTTTGGTACGGATTCCCATATCGAAATCATTCAGAATAATATCAAAACCCTCGTAATATGTCTGCCGGATATTTCCCTCGATCCCCATCAACTCATCCACAGCCTTCGTTTCCGGAATCAGCACCGCATACTGGTCTATTTTTCCGATAACGTCCGCCAGTTCCTTACCCCGTTTATCATAATACCGCAGATTTTTCTGCATATTAAAAGCAGCCCCTTCGATAAACTTCCGGGCAATCGCCATACGCTTTTGTTTCTGCTGATAATGGAGTGTCTGAGCCAGCAACATCCGTCCCGACAGCAGCCCATCTTTGGGCATGAACGAGCCCGTGTAATTTTCGTAGTAATCGAAAAAATGAACTGCAATATCATTTTGTCCCAGAAAATTATACAACGCGCTGTTGGCCGTAAGCGACCCGAAAGTATAAAACTCCGCAATGTCCTCCACCGGCAAATACCGCGGCTGACCCGGACGCTCAACGCCATTGCCGTCCTCTTCCACAGGTGTAAACTTCAGCGTGTTATCCTTGCGCTGCAAAGTTCCCGGATTAAATAAATAATAAGTCTTTTTCATAAGGATTGAGGGATTGAAGGACTGAGGGACTGAGGGGGTGAAGGACTGATGTGGGTTGTGTCTTCAAATTCAGTGATTCAGTGAATGTTTTTTTCATTTTCTATCTTTTTCGTTATAATAATTGTGGATTAAATCTGTCAAAATAAAATTAGAATTGTAATTAATAACAGTAAATAAAAATAAAGAATTCAAGAGGAATGTGTTTTGAAGAAGCCCTTCAATCCTTCAATCCTTCAGTCCCTCAGTCCTTCAATCCTTGACATAGCAAAACTCATAATAGCTGCATTGCTTACAAATTTTAGAATTTATCACCGGCGGACATTCATCCTGCTGTATCAAAGCCTCAATCGCTTTTCCCGTTTCCACAATCCGTTTCCGGTCGTCGTCTGTAAGTTCCACTTTCTCCGTTTGGCGCAGGGTGGGGTATTCCAACAGGCCGGTCACACCCTCCACGCCGTTACGTTCCAGCATATAAATATAATACTTCACTTGCCAGCGATGCGCCTCTTCCACCTTATTCGACTTTTTTATTTCGTGCACCACTTTGTTTCGTGCGTCGTAAAAGTCTATTTTGATGCCGTCGATCTCCAGCTCTTCGTAACGCTCCGGACGCTGCGGATACGATTCCTCGTGAATCATTTTACCCTCGTAAACCAAATCCGAGGTGTGCTCCATATTAATGCCGTTGGCAAACAGCCAAAGCTTGCGCTTGCAAACCTGATAATAATTAAAATGTGTTCCGGTGATCATAGGTTTCAGGGATTGAAGGATTGAAGGATTGAAGGATTGAGGGATTGATTGAATGTATTTTACTTATTTGCAAAGACACTAAGCATAATGTTGTTTTTTTCATCGATATCAAATTCTTCGGCATCCCATTTTTCTCCTTTTTCAAGTCCTAACCAATCGGCATAACTTTCGTATTCTTCGTGATGCGGGTCGGCTAATATTGTTTTCAAATCTTCATAGCCCCACGGGCCTCCGCAATCTTCGGGAGGACACTGACCTTTTCCTGCCAGTATTTTTGGAAATAAAATTACATCAGGAAGTATTTTTTCCAATGTAATGGTATGAATCCAATCATCTCCAAAATCATAAAGATACACATAGGTTTGTTTTTCCGATATAAAAATCTTGTTCAACTTTATTTTGTCGGCATCTATCGAATGTTCGTTCAACAATTCGTCGTCGTACTCATGACTTTCGATAATAGGCTCCGATTGGTAGCCCTTTGGCGAGAAAAAATAAAGATGCTCCATTTCCCAGCCAAAAGCTATTTGAATGGCTAAATGAAACTGGCCGAATGTGAAAGTAGATGGCATAATAATTTTCCGCCAAACGGGAGGCTTTGTAATGCCTTTAATTTGAATTTTAAATTGATAAATCATGTTCGTAATTGATTAAATTGATAAATAAATGGTTACAGACTTTTTTTATTTTGCTTTATAAGATTATTTTTCATGGCGTTTATAATGCGGTTGATACTTGCATCGTTGTGAGCCATATTCTTGAAACTTTTCGTAAAGTTAGGAGATACGATGAGTTCCAACTCATATTTTTTATCCACTAAAATGGTTTTACGTATATTTCTATAGCGGAAAATATAACGATAATGTTCCTCTGTGTCGAAAAAACTGCCCAACTTCGAAAGTAATTCTCCGTTTATTACAACATAATCATCTTTTTCCATATCATGATAAAATACCGGAAGCGTATAAACCATATTGCGCAACCATTCCTCGACAAACTCGTCATAAATCCAATGTTTCCGGAAATAAAACAATTGTTCGTCAATAACTCCCAAATAAGCCGAAACATTTTTTTCGTTCAAAGCATTTTCTTCTTCAAAAACTTTCCGAAAGTTTTCTATACATTGAATCGTAACATCATATTTAAACTTCCGGCGTGCGCTTATTTGCTTGACCGCTAAAGTTACTACTCCAAGCACCAACGAAATGATTACTCCCCAAAAACCTACCGAGTGCCATAAATCGGCATCCTGTTTACTCAATGCCTGCGACAAACCTTGTATCGCTTCGGCTATTTCATTGCTGTTTATCATAATGAGATGGTTTTAATATATCACGAGGTTATAGAAAACAATCATTATTGCTACTGCTTTCGTCAACATCAAGTTGTAATCCTATTTCACTGTCGTATTTTTTATTGATTACAAAAACTTTTTGCTCAAGTATTTTATGAGTTTTTATGCTTTCGAATGCTGCCCTTGTTACATCAATTCCATCATTGTGAATTAAAGCGTTAAATCGTTTTGAAGAAATTTGTACTTTCAGATTTTCGGCTTTAATAAATTTGTTCTGTTCCAAAAGTGTCTGATATTCTTCAAGGAATTTTGAAGGCAGCACTTTTACACCGTCAAACTGTTCATAGAAATCTTCTTCTTGCTTGTCGTTGTATATGAATGGCTTCATCTCTTTTTCAATAAAATTATCAAGCAATGATGTAATTTTGTCGAATTCTTCTTTGTCTTCTTTGTCCCAATCTGGGTAAACGACATCAATCATTTTCTGTAATTCGGCTTCCTTTATAATACCTGAATTTATGGCTTCTTTTTCTTGCAAAATTTTGAGGGTACGATTAACAATTTCTTCATTTTGATAAATAAATTTGTCAGAATCATTTCTTCCTTCAAAAACAAAACAGTCACATATTCCTTTTTCCCGTTTCCGGTTTACCCGTCCAAAACGTTGAATTAAAGCATCGAGTGGTGCAGGTTCCGTAAAAATAACATCATAGTCAATATCCAAACTGACTTCAATCGCCTGAGTTCCGACTAATAATTTGACATCTTTTTCAAAAAGTCGTTTTTCCTTTTGATTTCGATCATTTGCATTGAATGAACTATGCAACAAAATTTTATTATTAGCATTTAATGTTGTAAAAACAGTCTGAGCTTGTTTTACCGTATTGCAAACGGCCAATACCTTTTTGCCTTTATCCAAATATTCCTGAACCAAATCCAGATTATCACTTAGTAACCCTTCCCTGACAATAATTCTGTGTCTGTCAAATTGATTATAAAGCTCAGTGCTTGCACTAATTGAAGTATAATGCCCAATAGCTTTTTCTAATTCCTTTCTTAAATAAGAAGGCAATGTTGCTGTCATTATAAAGACTTTTACACATAGATATTTTGTCGAGAATTTTAGAAGGCTAATTATTTGGGCAAATACTCTGGGATTGTAAGCGTGAATTTCATCAAAAATAAAATATCCGCCAGCCCATTCAAAAAGTCCTTTTTCAAAACCTTTTAAGGCAAAAATGTTTTTCAACAATTGAAATGGGGTTACAATTTTTAATGGCGTAACAAGTGTTTTATACTGTTCCTTGATTTCCTGTTTGCGTTTATCATCCACCAAATCGTCATCTTCAAATTTAGCCTCGATAAAGGCAGATAACTTTCCGTGAAGCAAACCCACTTTATTAGGAATTTGTTTTTCAAGCCGTTCATACATTGCATTGATTGAAGCCGTGAACGGAAGAATATAAAATACCCGTCCGTTTCCCTCTATCTTCATTTGATTTTGAAGCCACAACAACGATGTTTCCGTTTTTCCGGAACCTGTCGGCGCTGTTAAAATGGTATTTCCAATCAGCGAGCAGGCATCTTTTTGATGCTGATAAAATTCATAGCCGGATTCATATAAATATTGAAAATCATTGGGATTTAAATTAAAGATGCTTTCAATTCCTGACGAAGCTAAATGGTCGCATTGCTTAAATGCACCAGCCAGCAATAATTGTTGAATTAGTTTACTTTTATCCTCAAAATGTTTTTTAATAAATTGTTGTAGCTGTCTTTTGGGATTGTTTATAGTCGGAGCCTTCAATTCAAAATCGTAAGATTTTAATAGTTCCAAAACTTTTTCGACAGGAATATTATTTTCAAACTCTTCCTCAAAAGTACATATTTCTTCTGTCCCGCCTAAATCAAGTCCAAAATTATCGTCGTTAGAACCATAACTATCAAGATTGCGAATAAGCGTTTCAAAGTCTTTGTGATGACCTGCAACAACATAATAAATAAATACTTTTCCTGAGTAATTTAATCCTTCTACAAAAGGCAAAGAAAACAATTCATGGCGTTGATGTTTCCAATCATTCTTTGTGTCAAGCAATAAGTTCTGAAATTCTCTGTGTGATTTTCCTAAATCGTGAAAAATAACACAGGCTTTTAAGAGCTCCCAAAAACCATCAGTGCCGCTTATTTTTTCGATATTGGGAAATGAGATTTTCAAAAGTCCTTCAATCTTTAAAGCATCGTCGATATGCTCTTTTAAAGTTTGAGGCGGATTTGATTTTGCTAATAGTTCCATTGAAACGTTTCTTATCTCTGACAGGGTTTTAAACCCTGTCAGAGATGTAAAATATTAGTTCGAAAAATTCAATTGATGAAAATAGATGTCTATTTTCTCTTCATTAATTATATCGGTATAAGCTTTAATGTTGCCGCTGCCAATATTCTTTGACAGGTAAGAAATAACGGAAAAAGGTTCTGTTCCAATATTTTTTCGGGGAATCGTATTGGTAAAATATTTAGGTAACGCCTGAATTTCTCCCGGAAGGAAATGATTAGCAAACGGTACCACCTGACCTTTTATATTTTCAGGAGAATTATTTTCAGTTAATTCAATCTCTTCGATAGCATCAACAGTGACTAAATCACCGCTTCTGCCAAGAACTAACGGATAATATGGCTTCTGAAAATATTCTTTTGTTTTTTCATCCTGTACATAAATATAAAGCTGACAATCGTAAAGAAATTCGCGGTTAATGACATTAGATTTTGTTGAATTAGAGGGATATGAACCGGATTGAGTCGTTTTTAATTCAATCTGATAAATCGTTTCCAAATCGGTTGCTTTTGCCCCATATTCAAAATAGTATCCAATGTTTAATCCTGAATATTCAACGTAATGTCCGGCGGCAGCATTTATTAAACCCAATACCGTACTTACTGGCGGCACCTCAAGTGTTGGCTGGAATCCGGAAATTAAATTCGGATACCGGAAACTTGCCGTCCACGATGATAATTTTATACGGTATACTTTCATATTTAATCCATTTGATTTTTTATCTGTTCGCAATAATTATCAATAGCTTTATTTATGGTTGTCAGCTCAATCAAATCTGAAAATTCAGTAACAAGCCCAGCCAAAGCATCATTTTTTTCGTCCATAAATCCTGCACGTTTTCCGATAAATATTTTGCCTTCAAAATCATTTTTGTAATCAGAAATCACTTCTTTTAAAGCATCAATATCCAAAGTGGCATATTCATCATAAGCTCCTGTTTTTGTAGCGATATGAGAAAACGGATGGTTTCCCGTTGTTGTGGTTGCCAGCACAATAAATTTAGGTGTTACATCGCCCATATTGTTGGTTTGCATCGCACCGCCCGAAATGTTTTTCAAAGCCTCTATTGTGTCAATAGCTCTTTGTATGCGAGCTTCTTTACTTATTCTTATAAGTTTATGATTAGGAACAAATTCATCGTCAATTTCTGAAGCCCCATTGTCTAACGCTTCCTTTTTAAGCACATCCGATAAGTTTACATATCCGGTTTTGTTATAATCCGAAAATGTTCCAACCTGTGCTAAATCAAGACTAAACATTCCTTTCATAATGGCACTATATTCATGTTTACCATATGGAACAGAATCACCTTCCTGACGAGCCATACTTGACCAGTTTTCCTCTGGAGTTACAGATGCCACAGAAATAATAGCCGAATTTTTTAGAGGAGAAATTCTTGTAACCGTTACATTTTCCGTTTTTTCTTTCCCCTTTTTGTCTAAAACAGGATTTCCTTCTTCATCGAGTACAACATCTTTGGCAGCCTTCATATAGCCAAAAATATCATCGTCAGCATATTTTAACGGATTGGCATCAGTAAATGCAATCTTTGCATCACGGGTTATGGGAGATAATTCCCAATTCAAATTTTTTTGTAATGAATCTCGCCACCACGAACGCCATGCCTGACCAGAAACATAAACATAGGTGCGGCCGTTTTTACGAATCCTTTTCGTCGCAACGGCATTGTCAAAGTTACTTGATGTGTTTTTCCCTGCATTGTTGAGAGCAACGGCATCAACATCCAATAATACAAATCCTTGGGTTTTTAATTTTTTCATTTTAAATATTTTTTATTGTTCAACATTTTCAATTATTTCTTCGGGTATTTCCACCTTTAAATTTAATTCGTGCATTTTTTGATAAATGGCAATCAGCAATACATCCCTTAATTCTCCGGTATTGCCACTGTCGCTAAATAAATAATCGGTATAATCTTTTACAGTTATGATAGGCTTTTTATTGTCCTTGTTGTAGTTTTCGGAAACAAGGCTCAATAAAAACCTTCTTAAATCCTGTGCTTTTGAAGCACCATTCAATTTTGAGATAAGTTTTTTTATCTCATCTTCGCTTCTGTCTTTAATAATGAAATCGGCGAGTTCTAAAATTTTGTCGATAGTTTCTTTTTTCATATTTCTAATATTTTGTTGATAGACTCTGATAATATCAAAATGAAGCACATTCCCTTTTTTAGACCATTGCAAAAATTCAGGAACAATGCTTTGCCCGCTTAAAAGCTTGTTGTAAACCCGGTTTGTCCACGTTTTATATTCATCGTAATTGATTGATTCTATTTCATCTTTTTTCTCAACTTTGAAGGTTTCATCTTCTCTGTTATAAGAAGCACCTTTATTTTTTGAATTTGAATAATAAGAACGAACGAAATTCAGCCAATCTTCTTTGTAATTTATTTTGTGGCAATAGGAATAAAAAAGGAATACTGTTGCAGGAAGTTGATAAATTTCAATTTCCGGACTAGCTCCAAAATTGGTAAAATGATAAAGCGATAAAGAAGCCTTCCCGTCAAGAGTCTTATAAGTGGATATTTGAGTTATTACTTTTTGGACAAAATCGAATATCGCATTTGCCGGATTCTTAAATTCTGATTTTACAACTCCTTCTTTTAAACCGTTTCGGATATTTGCCAAATTATTTTTGATATTATTTTCTACAAAAAAATAGGATAAAGCCTCATCATTACTTTTTAAAAGTGCAACTTTACCAGATAGTAATAAACTTCCAAGCGGAACGAAGTGCATCCTGATAAGTGCTTCTTTGGATAATTTAAGGCCATTCTCTAAGTAATGATGAAAGTTTATAAATGTTCCGGAACCTGACATGATAGAATTGTCACGTCCTGCATCAAAAAGTTTGGCATTTCGTCCTGTAATCCTGCAATAACCTGTTTCACTTTTTCCTGTTTCTTTTATCAAAGAATCAAAATACTTAATTGTTTCGCTAATTTTTTTATCCCCTTTAAATGCTGGTTGGGTTATTTTTGAGTTTAAAAAAAATGTATTGAGTTTTGCATCCCAATCATTCACATAGATTTTGGTAACGAACTCAACAAGTTCGTCTATGTCCTTATCAGGATATAAATCCCATAAATATCGAATAACGTAACCTCCGGTATCAGCAAACGGGTCACCGGTAGGCTTGGTCAGCCATTCGTAATCGATCGTTTTAATGTTTTGTTTCATATATTTAATTATTTATATTTCTCCTTTTTCCAATCATTCTATCCTTCTCCGCGCCATACCTGCTATCCCTAACCAATTTCAATCCATACAATCCATCCCCTCTTTCATCAACATATTAGTAAAATTTTTCTGTTAATTCTGTAATTCTGTCTAAAAACACCCTCAAACATTAATTCTGTCTAAAACCCCAACAATCATGTTCCAATTTTTTTCAACCCGGCAGACCATTACAGCCCGCCGGGTATCATCTAATTAAGACTGCTGTTCGGCTGTCGTTTCCTCTTCTTCCTCCGCCTTGCTACCCGAAGCATGTACCCGTTTCACAAGAGCCGACATGGTGTACTCTTTCAGCTTTACGTCGTCCGTACCACGGAAGAGCGAGCGCCCTGTTTCCAGCACCGGCGATAGCAAATCCCACAACTCATTGTAATCCTTCATGTTCGAAGCCGTAGTCTGGTTGCGTTCGTTCGTCAGCGTATTCTGCTCGTTGTTCATCGTGTCGATGTCCGTCAATGCTGCCGACAGCTCATCCACCATTTCCTGCTTCAATCCTTTGGCCTGTAAAGCCTCCAGATTGCGGTTGATGTTTTTCAGGAGCGTTTGTAACCCGGCAATAATGCCCTCGTCATTCCCATGGCTGATGTTCTTGCGTAAAGCTTTCAGTCCGAAACTCTCTGTGGCAACATCCAAACTGCTCTTGGCTAATTTCACATAAGCCTCCACTTTGTTCAGCACCGGACGCAACCCGCTTTCACGTTCGGCCAATTGGGCCGTCACATTTTTCAGCCGTTGAGTCGTCACATCCGAACGCTCCAAGTCCAGGCAGTAAGCCCGTTTGCTACGAATACTTGTAACATAAGCCTCATCAAACATAGGCGAAAAATCGCCGAAGGTAGTCAGATCAGCCGTCAGACTGTCAGCAACAAAGCCCGCTATTACAGGCAACTCTTCCATTTTGCAACTGAATTTTTTTGTCTCCATATTTTATTTAATTTACCTCTGACAGGGTTTTAAACCCTGTCAGAGGTAAATTAAATAAGTTTATTAGATTACATTCCCAGCCAGTCGTCCATTTCATTCATATTGAATTTCTCATTATGTGTCGTCTTAAAGCTTGCATTACCATCGAACCAACCAACAACTTTTTCTCTTTGCAACTTGGTTGGCTTTATCGATACACAGGTCAGGTAACTGCTCCATGGATATTCATCCGGATATTCACAGAAACCATGGTGTACCGGATTATTATGAATGTAAAGAATGACTTGTTTCAAATAATATTTATTGTCAATTAATTTTCGTTTAAAAGGCCGTTCGAAAAGGGCACCGCGGGTTTCGTAATATTTATTATAGGCCTGTGCGTATGAATTGAACAGTTTGGAAAATTGTTGCGAAGGCGTACCGATTTTATTATTACCCCAGACAGGGTTTTGAACCCTGTCTGGGGTAATATCGATAAAATCGTTTATCCTCACCAATATATGAAAATGATTCTTCATTAGCACCCATGCATACGTATCGGCCACCGATGAAATATATTTATCGTACAATCCCAGAAAATATTCGTAATTATCGGGTATACGAAACAAATCGCGTCCTCCGACCGCATGGTTGTAGATGTGGTAAAACTGTCCGTATTCCAATTTCTCGATCTTTTGCATTTTCTTCGTCGTTTGTTTTTAAAAGTTTTCAGATTCTTCGAACTCTGGAAGGTTTGTCAGCGTTTGTATCATAACTTGTTCCTCACTTCCTCATACTGATCCTTTGTCAGTACACAGCCAAAGCCCATACTGTTTTTCTGTCCCAAACCGGTATGGTACATTAAAAACTTCAGTTCAGGAGAAGCACTGATGCCAAAAGAAAAATTATATCCTTTAATCGAGGTTTGCTGGGGCGTATCGCGCTTTATGGTAATGAGTTTCGAATGAGGCCGGTTACGTACTGTCAGTTCAAAATGAGCATCACCGGCATAAGGGATATTATAAAATGCACGGTATTTATCCGACAAGTTCATAAACAGCGAAGCATTGCTAAACTCATCCTGCGGCGAAAGGTATTGGGGATGTTTCTGCCTCTCATTTTTTTGCATAATACATACCGGCGACAGGGTGACGAATTCTCCATGCTGCGAAAAATCGGGATCTCTGAGTTGTTCAATCGAACTGACAGAAAAAGCGACTTTTGATTTGCGGTCACCTATAGTAAACGACTGGTTTCTGAAAATACCATTCACAAATTCCACCGTCGACTTTTCGGGCAGAAAAGAAATAATAAGCCCCGATCTGGCTGATAAAATGCGGATACGATCGTCTGTTATTTTAAATTCAGGAATAATCAGGTTGGAAAATGAAAAAAGTCTGAACTGCTTCCGGTCGGCTTTATAACCATTCTCGTGCAACCACCCGGAATACTGCTCGTCCGACTGTGCCAATGTTCGGTAAATAAAAGAAGAAAGTTCATACTGGTAATTTAAAGGGAGCAAATTACCAAACTTGTGCGGTTGGATGTCCAAACGAATAAGAAACTTCATGGATTTATATTATTAAGGTTAATGAAAACGTAAAAGTAGGAAAAATTTTTAAATATCAAATTTAAATTTCATAAATTCATATAGCCGTCATTTAAAAAATGCCATTGTCTTCCGATAAAATCACCGAGGAATAATGTCTCTCTTAAAATAGATTCAATATGTCGAGTTCTGTCTTTGACTAACAGGAAGATAAAAAGTTTTTTTGGAAACGAAATTCCGCGAATCTTTGCCAATATCTTTTTGGCTAATATGTTCAGATTTATAATGTTCGTCCGTATGTTTTTAAATTCACTAATCATTAATCACTATAAACTACCTACTATCGACTACTTTTTACTATCAACTACCTTGTGAAAAATCTGTGCACATCCTCTGACTTGTTTCTCCGGAAATTTGTAGAATTAGAAACCATTATATGCAAAAAATGTCCGAAGCATTCTGCTTACGGACATTTTTTGTATATAACTATATCGGCTGATTTCTACTCTACCTTGTTATTCGATTTTTCAAATTTAGGCTCAACTTTCAATGGATTCCGGGCAATTTCCCGATTGATTTCGCGGCTTTTGTAAATATCATAAGCCATGTAAACTGCCTGACGAAAGGAATCTTCGAGAGCCTGATTCTTACCAGCCAGATCGTAAGCCGTGCCATGTGCAGGTGAAGTGCGGACTACAGACAACCCGGCAGTATAATTTACACCGCTATCCATAGAGATTGCTTTAAATGGAATTAAACCCTGATCATGATACATGGCCAGTACAGCATCGAATTTACTGAATTGCCCGGCGCCAAAAAAGCCATCAGCGGGATACGGTCCTACACAAACAACTCCTTTTTCCTGAGCTTCTTTCAAAGCCGGAATTATGATATTTTGTTCTTCATTGCCAATAACCCCTTCGTCTCCGGCATGTGGATTCAGTCCCAGAACAGCGATACGCGGACGGACGATGGAAAAGTCCTGCTTCAGGGAAATGTTGAGTGCCTGCAGTTTTTCTACAATTTTTTCTACACTGAGAGATTTTGCCACATCATTAACCGGAATATGACCGGTAACAACCGCTACCCGCATTACATCGTTCACGAGTAACATGACGGCAGGAGTTCCCGTTCCGAATTTTTCTTCCAGATATTCGGTATGTCCCGGAAAATGAAAAGCATCCGACTGTATATTTTTTTTATTAATCGGAGCTGTAACGATGGCCTGCAAAGACCCTGTCTGCAAATCGGCGGTTGCACGTTCCAATGCATTAAATGCGGCTTTCCCGGCTTCCGGAGTCGATCGGCCTATTTCAACCTTAATATCGTCATCGGCACAATTAATTATATTGATCCGTTTGGGATTCAATTCTTCTACTGCATTGATTACATTCAGGTTCACTCCCTGAATATCGAGCTGTTTTCTGTAAAATGCAGCAACTTTAGGCGAACCGTAAATAACAGGAATTATATTATCAAGTACACGGGCATCAGCCAGAGTTTTGAGTATTACTTCGTAACTAATTCCATTAATATCACCATGTGTAATCCCAATAACTATTTTGTCGTTTTCCATATTATTTTTTGGTATTTATATCGTTGAAATAAATCGGACATCTTCTGAAAACATAAATCCGAAATATATTTTTTACATCCTTTACACCGGCAAAAATACAATTATTTTTTATTAGAGTTCTATATGCAATAAGAAAAAAAGTTAATGATATACATCAAATATAAACGTATTGAAAAGAGTCTGAATTTCTCGAAAAACACAGCCTTCATTATCAGGTATCGCTCATAAAAAAGAGAATGTTTAAAAAAAAAACGCAAATATTCGCAAATTGACACAAATCATAAGTTGTTGATAATGTGGCAATATTGCAAATTAAATTTGCGTAAATTTGTGTGATTTGAGTAATCTGTGTTCAGAATAAATATTTATTGAACACCCTTTTCGTTACAACAAAAAATCTTATTTTTCTTTATTTTCTTTTTTGGCAACTACCGAAACTTCTTTTATTGCATTGATTTCCTGAGGTAATTTTGCAGAGTAAACCACGGCTTCCATTTGGCGCATCGGATTACGTTTGTTTTTTCCGGGAGCAAAAACGAAAGCTTCAATCGTAATTACACGTTGATGAATTTCATCAAGGCGTGTCTGGCTGTAAAACGGACCACCCATGGCCGCTCCGTTCATCATACGCCACAAACCGCGAAGTTCGGCGGCATATCCTCCATTCACCGTAATTTCACGGAACATCGGATCGGCATATTTTAGCTCGGTTCCCATGTATGAACCTTTCAACTCTCCGGGGATATTTGCTTTCATAACCGAATCGCGTTTAGCAATCAGAAAGTCTTTGGTAAAAGTATTTTTATCGGTGTAAGGGTAAGAATAGATAACAATATCTTCCCGGATTGTAGGATTATCATTTGTAAGCCAGTAAAAATCTTTTTTTACTGTAGCCTTACTGATTCCCTGTGGAATGTCAATCTGAATTCCAAACATTTTTTCGATGGCAGTCTGATCTTTTGCATCTAAATAATCTTTATTAAAGTACATTTGACGTTCGCGTTCCATCACGATAAAGAAGTTCAGAATTTCCTGACCTTTTTCTTTGATAATTCTTGTAAAAGCCGTATCACTGGGGGCTGTAATTTTTACAAAGGCCTGAGGTGCGGCCCAACGGTCTTTCCCGTAAGTAATCTTCGGAGCCGAATATTTTTCAGCAATATCTGTCAAAACTATATTACGCGTTGGCATAAGCACAGAAGTAAACTGTTCCTGATTACAGTGATGAACATCCATATTGGGTTCTGCCTGGGGAAGTCCGTCGACATACTGGCCCAGAACGTTTTCCAGAGCAATTCCGGCACTGTCTTTCCAAGCCGTATCATTCATTACCACCAGAACTTCAAACTGAGTTCCGGTTACGGACGGCAGTGTAACTCCCGTATTTCCACAGGAATACATTAATGCCAACGGAAGGAGAAATAGCCAAAATTTTGTTTTCATTGTATTTTTGTTTTATATGATTTTATAGATTTATTTACTCATTAAAAATGTCAGTACCGATTCCATAATTTTATTCCGGTCTTTTTCATTTTGAATAGCCTCGAAAGGAAAACCCAACGTACAGGTTTTATATTTTCCTTTAAATAACACTCCGGCGCTTTCTTTTGTGCCCTCGTATCGAAATACAGTACGGGCACCTTTTTCCGGTTCAATCACATCCACTGATGGTACATAATAAATATGTCGGTTCGGAACATTTGTATACCCGAATTCCATTTTTGGAAAATACTGGCAGGACGGGTTCTCGGTTACCACCTGGCTGTTGTCCCATTTACCGGTATTTACAAATTTATATTTCAGAATATTCTCGATAAAATTCTTTTCATCCGGTTCGATATTATTTCCGTTGTAAAAATCGGAAGCAATATATGATCCCGAAATAAAAACATTCCCGCCGGATAAACAATAATTTTTTATGCACTGTTGCAAATTTAATGGAAAAGTTTTAAAGTCGGCAGGCTTATTTAAGTTCCCTGACAAAGTTTGCTTCTGTTCTCCCAAAATAAAGTCGACAATTTTATAGTTTCGCAATGAAATATCCCCGTTGGTTACAGCATCACGACTACATGATGTAAACGAATATCCGGCCGATTTTATTGCTTTTCCGTGAATGAAAGGAAAATCAAACGTATTTCCGGCAATCTCCTGCATCTCGTAATCACCATAACTTCCTCCAAAACCTGGGTCATCGTCGCTCAACCACGGTTTCGACCGGGTGAATTCATATTGTTTGCCCGTAAACGAAATATCCGAAAGATAGGGTACACCGGGATCTTTATCGTTATCAAAACCGGCTTTGGTACTGTCGGTCGTAAAACTTACGGGCGCCGAAATCCGGTCGAAACAATTCACAATCAGCACTTCCTGTTTTTGTCCGGGAGCTCTGTATGCCGAAAGCACTTCCGACGGAAAACTTTCACCACCACTGTTTATAGCCGTCACTTTGAAACTATATATTCTGCCCGATTGGATATTTACCGTTATTTTATTACTATTGGCAATTACACCATTGTCGAAATCACCGTCATCAATTCTTGTATAAACCACATATTTTTCCGGAATGGCTGTTGGCTCAATGCTGTCAAACACCGGTGTCCATTTAAGCTCAACCTGATTTTGATTTACAAAACGGGAGCTGAACTGCTTCACCGGCAAGGGCTCTACAACATAAGAAATTCCAGAATTATAACTCAGATACCGTAACATTCCTTTATAAATAGCGCGGCTTACTGTAAAACGGAACCGGGGATCGAGCCCGTACCTCATGTCGGCAAAATTCTGATGCGAAAGAAGCTCAAGCAACATGGTCGGAACTTCGGGTACACGCGCTTCGCTGTATGACTTGTTCCATGTGCCGCGGCGTGTCCAGGTCGAATCAAAAGTTTTTCTAATATCTGAGACAATCTGAGTTTGAACCATATCAACCATATCTCGCGAAATCCAGCGCGAAACCCCGTTTGCATAAATCTGGTCACCATCCGTATTTGTAACTGTGCAGATACCCAACGTTCCGATAATCGTATCATTCGGAACACTCCCGGCATCGCTGTGAAAAGCAAATGCCAGATCAATCGGAACATGTTGGCCTTTTTTGCCGGGAAGGGCAGAGGAACCTCCGGCCAAATAATTTACCCAGAAACCTCGGGATTGAAAATCGTCGGAATAATCGTTTGTATTTTGAGTCCGACTATAAATACTGTCTGGCATACCGGCCCACTGAAGCCAGTAACGCGCTCCTTCGGTAAAACGCGGATAACCGCTTGTAATGTATCCTGGTACTTGCTGATCATGATCCCGCGGAGGAAAAATTTTCAGGGAATCCGGAATGTCCGGACTCATACCTTCAGGCACCACAAGAGAATCGCCCCGTGCGATATTTCCCATACCTCCACCAAATTTCACGGCATCAGCCGTAATTATTTTATCATCAAACCGGCTGTAGTTCGTCAACACCACACGTCCCTGCGGAGTTCTTCCTTTTGGAAAGAGAAAACGTCCGAGATATACCCAGCTGCCACCGTTCATTTGCTGATTAACCAAAAACTCCGTTTTCCCGCCTTTATAATAAACTGTATAATGAGTATCGGGAGCGCTGTTCGGCAATGTTTTATAAGATACATAAACGCCGTAATAGCCTTCTTCCGGAATAACAGGATTCCATTCTGCATCACTGTTTTCGTCGGAATCATTTACAGCCTGTACATAGCGGTAAGTCCCGAGGGTAAAAGGGTTCTCTCCCTGTACATACGTTTTATAAAGGTTAGCAAAACCTCCATCGGCAGTTTTAAATGATTTACGATCGCTTCTGTCGTGATAACGCCCGACTGAAAGTTTTCCATCGTTGTCCACAATAACTTCATGTATCTGGGTATCACGTTCACGCGGGAGTAAAACGTTCGCTCCGGCATTTTCAAGCATAGGCACCAAAAACGGCAGGACATAAGATTGCGTGTACAGGTCTTCCACTGTCTGGAAAAGTCTCGCGCGTTGCCAGACCCACTTTTCTTTTTTCAGGTTGTAATACCGGCCATGACTTTGCCAGAGAGCTATATGCCTTTTTTCTAATCCATTGGTAATCTGATATGGCTTTGAAAGATTGGTTACCAATGGAAATTCGGGCAATTCCCGTTTATTAATTCTTGTCAGATCAAAATCTTCGGTGCGATAAAAATCGGGGACATAAAATTCTATCGGGTTTTTCCCCGATTGGCAAACAATAGAATAACCGGAATATTTCTCCGAACACATCCGATAAAGCAAATCATATATCTGCTTTACATTATTGTATCTGAAAGGTATTTGCGAAAGAATTTCATTCGTATTTACCTGTAGACTTTTTTGTTTATTGTTGGCAACAATATCAACAGATACTTTACCAACCGAAGCATACGAATTTGCGATAAGAGTGAGAGAGTCGGCGATCTGCTTTTCGAGACTGCGTTGTCCGAAAATCAAAACGAATTGAAAAAGAAAAACAAAAAGAAAAAACTTACGAAGATGAAAATTCATTTTCAACAGCTTAGAAACAATCAATGTAAAATATCAATTTATATTTTTTAGAAAATTATCCCAATCAAAATTCCATGGATCGGTTTTACGTCCCGGGGCAATATCGGAATGTCGAAGAACATATTTAACCGGATAGCGCGATTTTAAATCATTCACCAATAAAGTCAGCGTTGCCATTTGCTTATCCGTGGGAGCTTCATCGAAAGAAGTAATTACCTCAATGCCTATTGAGCAGGTGTTTACAGCTGTACGTCCGTCGGGCAACGAACTTTTGCCGGCGTGATAGGCTACATTTTCTTCATCAACCAACCTGTAAACCGAGCCGTCCCGTCCGATCATATAATGCGGGCTGACACCGTAACGTGCGAATTGTTTTATTACTAAATCCGGATCATATTTTTCTCCGCCGGAATTATTAAAAACAGAATGGATAATAATAACATCTATTTGTCGCTTGTTTGCTTTACGGAAGCCAAAGTTTACTTTTTTATCTGTAATTTGTAACGAATCCTGTCCTACAACGGGGAAAACAAACAATACCGAAAAAGAAGTCAGCAACAATATATATTTTAATTTCTCCATTTTAATTTATCACATTAACAATCCATTCAGATACATCCAAATAACGTACCGGACAAATTTACCAAACAACATAGATACTGCGACAATCCACCATCTGCAACGAAAATACCCGGAAGCAACCGCTATAATATCGCCCACACCCGGTAAAAACGAAAAGAAAGCAAACCAGTCGCCGTATTTATGTAATTTGACCAAGAACTGATCAATTTTTTCCTTTTTTATCCGTAGATATTTTTCAATCCATTCAATCTTGCCCAATCGCCCAAGATAATAACAGGTCAATCCACCAAGCCAGTTTCCGGCAGTGGCAATAAACACACATTTCCACTGATCGAACCCTCCGAAAAGCATGGCCGAGAGTACCACCTCGGAACTAAATGGCACCACCGTAGCAGCCAGAAAAGAGGCTATAAACAAGCCCAGATAACCTAAGTCAATCAGACTTGTCATAATAAAAATTTTGTATCTATGAGATTAAACACTCCGAATGCTACATTTATAATAACAAACAGGATAAATAAAATTCCGTAAAAATTTGTCAGACGCAAAGTAAATGCATGGGCAATCAATAATGAATATGCTAAAGCAATAACCGGCAAAAAAACAATAAACTGATTTACAAAAAAGAAAGAAAAAACAAATGCCGCGACCAGAATAAAAACTAAAAAATTCAATTTAGCTCTGGTCTGAATGGAATCGCTGTGAAGATTGGTATACAGTCCGAATAAACCAATGATCATAAACACAACCATAAGTGCAATGTAAACCATTTCGTAAAGCGGACGGGAGAATACCGGCAACCCGATAAAAAAAGATTGTCCTAAATCATTCAGCCAATAATAATCGGTTTTATAATACAGCATATATGCAAAATAAAACACCCAGGGAACTAAAGCTCCGAACAGCGATGCCAGCCATGTACGTAACGAAAAACTGTAAAACCGCATAAATCCAAGCCAGCAGACAGGAATAAGCAGCAATAAAACTGGAGCAAAAACAGAAGCTACAGCAATAAGTAAACTTCCCAGAAAAGCTTGTTCTGAAGCATTTGCATTCCGGTACATGTCAAAAAATACAAAAAGCGATATTAATAACATTGTGGCGGCTAAATGGGCACAAACTACAATGTGAATTTCGCTCCACATGCTCACTAAAATAAGATAAATCAGAACGGGCAAAAAAGTTCTGTTCCGGATAATTGTGAATCTGTTATTCAGCTGAGCAATTAAGAATACATTTATCAGGCTTAATCCGATATTTACAATACCTGCAAGAAAAGCGTTTTCAAGAAAAAATTGCTGTAAAGCATCTCCGGGCGGTGTTGTGAAGTTTGTAACAGCCGTCGGATTGCTGAATCCCATGCTGATCAGCCAGAACAACAAAGGTGAAATAACCAACAATACTGTTATTGCAAGGGGTGGAGACACAACCTTTTTCAGAGATATTCTCATCAGACGGACATTCTTTTTATATACTTTCCGGATTAATTTCTGTCGGCTACAAAAGTAAACATTCCCTACTACAAACAAAAACAAGTGCAGATAATTTTTCATGGATTATCTGCACTTGTCATTGGCATATTTTCGGAATTTTAAATTTATTTCAAGCCATATTTTTCAAGTAAAGCTTCCGGACTCGGATCTTTTCCTCTGAATTTGCGGTAAAGCTCCATCGGATCTTCAGAATCTCCTTTTTCCAATACATTTTTGCGTAGTGCCTTAGCTACTTCCGGATTGTAAATATCACCGGTTTCTTTAAATGCCCGGAATGCATCGATTGCCAATACATTCGACCATGTATAACTATAGTAACCCGCTTCGTATCCGGTTGTAAAAATGTGATTATAATATGTACTTCTGTATCTTACAATTATTTGAGGAATCATACCCATTTTATCCAACGCATTTTTTTCGAAAGCTTCTACATCAAAAGAAGCGGTATCGCTAATTTCGTGATAATCCATATCAAGAATAGCGGCAGACAGTAATTCGGTCATCACAAAACCCTGATTAAACTTACCTGCCTTTTGTATTTTTTCAATCAAAGCATCCGGCATTGGTTCATCTGTTTTGAAATGACGTGCGTATGTTTTCATTACCTGTGGTTCAAAGCACCAGTTTTCCATAATTTGTGATGGAAATTCTACAAAATCGCGTGGTACATTGGTACCCGACAAAGAAGGATAAGTGCATTGCGAAAGCAATCCGTGCAAAGCGTGTCCGAATTCATGGAACATGGTTTCCACTTCGTCCATATTCAGTAACGATGGTTTGTCTGCCGTGGGTTTTGTAAAGTTGCCTACATTCACAATAATCGGACGATGATTTACACCATCTTTTTTGTATTGAGGAGTAAGATTATCCATCCATGCTCCGGCGCGTTTCCCGGCACGTGGGAAATAATCGGTATAAAGTACGCCTATCAGACTGCCATCTGCATCGTCTACTTCGAATACTTCCACATCCGAATCATAAACCGGCATACCTTCTAATTTTTTAAACTGTAAACCATAAAGTTTCGAAGCCAGATCGAAAACTCCCTGACGCACGTTTTCAAGTTTGAAATACGGACGAAGTTGCTCTTCATCCAGATCATATTTTTCTTTACGGAGTTTTTCAGAATAATACCACCAATCCCAGGGTTCAAGCTTTTCGCCTTTGCTTTCGGCATCCATCATCTTTTGCAATTCGGCAGCTTCTTCTTTGGCTTTTGCAACAGATGGTTTCCAAACTGTTTCTAAAAATGAATCTACTGCTTCCGGAGTCTTGGCCATGGTGTCATCCAAAATAAATGCCGCAGGAGTTTTGAATCCGAGCAAATGAGCCTTCCGAACACGCAGTTTCATAATTTGATTGATGACCGCTTTATTATCATATTTGTTGTTATGATTGGCCCGTGTGGTATATGCCATCAGCAATTCCTTGCGAAGTTCGCGATCAGGACTGTATTGCAAAACGGGAATAAAACTGGCTTTCTGAGTTGTAAAAACCCATTTGCCGGGAAGACTATCCTCCTTCGCCGTTTCTGCCGCTGCTTGTATAACGCTTTCGGGTAAACCAGCAAGTTTTGTGGAGTCGGAAATGACTTTTTTGTAATTATTGGTTTCGGTCAGTACATTTTGTGCAAAAGTAAGTTCGGCCAATCCTAATTCTTTGTTTATTTCACGCAGTTCCGCTTTTTGTTCATCATTCAGAGCAGCACCGCTACGAATAAAATCTCTGTGATATTTTTCGAGCAAACGGGTTTGTTCTTCTGTAAGTCCCAGATTTTCGCGATTATCATACAAAGTTTTTATACGGGCAAACAATTTCTCATTTAAATATACATTATCACTATGCTCCGTAAGTACAGGTGTTATTTCTTCCGCAATTTTGTCTAGCTCATCATTTGTATCTGCCGAATTCAAATTGAAAAACACCCTTGAAACGCGATCCAGCAAGGTGCCACTGTAGTCGAGGGCTGCAATTGTATTTTCAAAGGTCGGAGCCTCCGGATTGTTGGCAATCGAATCAATTTCCGCCTGATGTTGTTTTATTCCTTCTTTGAAAGCCGGCATATAATATTCGGCTTTTATTTTATCAAAAGGCGGAGCCCCATATTTATTGCCATTAGGCTGTAAAAACGGATTGTCAGTTTTTGCACAACCTGCTAAAAGTAATCCACTCATAAGAATTAAAAATAGTTTTTTCATATCAATTTTGCTTTTTATTTCTAAAATTAGTACCAAAGAGACAAATTTATGAATAAAATTTCAGAAATACATCATTTCTGCCCTGACAGATACGCTGATAAGCCTGTTGAATATTGAGTAATAATTTGAATTTTAATTATTTATGAAAGTCTAATAATCATAGAACTTTTATTGTTATTCAATAAATAAGAAATGTAAATATCATCTGGAGAAAGGATGCCTAAGAAGAAGTCAGAGCGTGACTTTGATTCACACCCTGACCTGTTTTATTCGTTATCAGATTTTCTTTCCGATATAAAATACATAGCCATAAAACTCTTTGTATTTTTCATACATTTGAACTTCATAGCGTTGATAGGCAACTAATTCCTGGGCAGAAGAATTTCCTGCATATTTTTTCAGAAAATTTTCCTGCATCTCCATTTGGGGCTTATAAAATTCTTCAGTCCAGCAACTTTCTGGTAAAGCAAAAATGGCAACCGGCATATATCCGGCATTTTGTAATTGTTTTACTTTATTCGGAATAGTATCGATTTCGGGATAGGCGTCCATCCAAAAATCATTGATTTCCGAAGGCCTTTCCTCCGTAAACCATGAAGCTTCGGTTACAGCAATAAAGCCACCCGGTTTCAAAAACCGGCGCCAGGATTGCAGCCCTTTTTCAAATCCGATATTATAAATGGCTCCTTCACACCAAATTACATCGAATTCTTCATCCCGGAAATTCAGACCTTCCATGTCGCCGACAAGCCCTTTTACTCTGTTTTGGAAATTCTGCTTCGCCGCATTGGCATTAAACGCATCGATAAACAAAGGAAAAAGGTCGACTCCGGTTATCTGTCCCGGAAAATTTTGCGCTATTACTATCGTTTGTCCTCCTGTTCCGCAGCCAATATCGGCAATGCGTGAATTTTCGGTTAAGTTGGGTATGAAGCTTAAGGCTTTTTGAGTCATTTTCGGGCTTCCCGGTCCTTGTCGTTCGATAGTTGAAAAATATTCGCAGATAAGTTGAAAGTCGAATTCGTGAACTGATTTATTTTCGTTATTCATGATGTTTAAAATTAAATGATTTTTACAGACAACGTCAACGGCACTGTCTGTAGAATTGAAGTAAAGTATAAATATTAGTTATGAAAATAACTCTGACATGAACTTGCCAGAGCAACACGAAAGGATAATCCCGTTCTTTTAAGAACAAGATTATTTACTTCACCAAATCTGTTTTTAATTTAAACATCCAACGTTTTTAGGGTAGCACAAAGATAAGGAATTTTTTGATTGGATTTTTAAGACACAGCAAATATGTTGATACTGAAAAATATTATTCGTTAGATTTTATAGCTTCATCATTAAATCCTGTAGTTTCGCTATCAGAAGATTTTAGCCTTTTGATTTTTTCTATTATTTTATCAATATCATTGTGTCCTGTGACTTCTATTTTTACACCATCAATTTCGATCTTAACACTTCTGCTTCCTCTATTCTTTATCCATTCTAAAATTAAGGGTTTTATCTCGCGTAGGAATAAAATAATCGCTGCAACAGCAGTTGTTGTTCCAGTAATTAAAGTGGTGTCAGTGATGTTAGTGATGGTTCCCATATCAAAACAGCGGACTCCTTTCTGCTCTTGAGCATAACTATTCCTTTGAGTGTTAAGATCTAATTTTTGTGCATGATGATTTATCTTTTCTAAAGCTTTGTGGCTCTCGTTTCTATTTTTATCAGCAGGAGAATACCAGAGGCCACTTTGACTTTCCGATCTGGCATCACATCCTAAATGTTCTGCATACCGATCAACAAGCTCTATTTTTATGTTAGTATTGTTGTTCATAACTTTTATAATTGTTGTGATTCTTTATCTTGACGTATAGAATAATCTGCGAATGCAAAATGCTGAAAAAGTGCTGCAATGTATAAATAATATTTCTATTTATATGCATTCTTTATTATCAATTCAGACAAAAACGTAAAAAGGCTTTTTGAATAAATCAAAAGCCTTTTTACGTTTTTCTGCTAAATATTTTATAGCCTATTCGTGCCAGTCGCCATAAGATTTGATTAAACCAATTAGTTTGTCCACAGCTTCATCTTCCGGGATATTGCGTTCGACGCATTCTTTTTTCTTATACAAACTTACTTTGCCTCGTCCGGCTCCGACGTAGCCGTAATCTGCATCTGCCATTTCGCCCGGGCCGTTAACAATGCAACCCATAATCCCGATTTTTAATCCCTTGAGATGTGATGTACGGGCTTTAATGCGGGCGATCACAGTCTGAAGATTGAACATCGTGCGTCCGCAACTTGGACACGAAACATATTCCGTTTTGGTAATACGCACACGGCCGGCCTGTAAAATTCCGAATGCCACCGAAACTACAGCTTCAATACTTATGGAACCATTATTTTCGAGTAAAATTCCATCGCCAAATCCGTCAACAAACACAGTCCCAAAGTCCGCAGCAGCTTTTATTTGCAAATATTGTAAATTATCTTCGGCATATTGTCCGGAAACAATTACCGGTACAGTGCAGCCGGCATTCAGTAAAGTATGGAAAAATGCTCGATACTCTCCAACTCTGTCAGCATGTTTTGTCCGAAGTATAACTACCACATCTTTTGTTCCGCATAAAACGCCCATCAACTCCGGAGTCAGATCATCATAAGACAGCTGCAAAAATTTCATTTCTGCATTCTCGGACAATAAAGCCTGTAATTCATTCGTAGTATATACTGTATATATTTCTCCATTTGAAGCCTGCATTTTTCCATCTGTTAATAGATAATCTGGGATTGTGGTAAAACCACCATCGCGGGTTGCTACAACTATCGGGACGTTTTCGCCGCCGATATTGCCCACGGCATGGGTTTTACGGCGATTATATTCATAGCGTGAAAAAGCCGGGCTTTCCGTGGCATGAATTCCGTTTTTATCAGCACGATCTCCGGTATATTCGACCAACAAACGCGCAACAGGTACCTCGGCCTCCGGTTCTTCGCTTAACGACACACGGATAGTATCTCCAATTCCATCGTAAAGCAGAGCACCGATTCCAAAAGCAGATTTGATACGACCATCTTCGCCATCACCGGCTTCGGTCACTCCCAAATGTAACGGATAATGCAAGTCTTCTTTTTCCATCTCATCAACCAACAGGCGCACAGTCTGTACCATCATGACCGTATTCGAGGTTTTCATGGAAATAACCACGTCGTGAAAATTTTCATCCCTGCAAATGCGCAGAAATTCCATACACGAAGCTACCATGCCCTGAGGTGTGTCGCCATATTTATTCATCATGCGTTCACTCAGCGAACCGTGATTTACTCCGATGCGAATTGCGGTTTTATTTTCTTTGCAGATATTTAAAAATGGCACAAAACGAGCTTTGATTTTCCCCAGTTCACGGTTAAATTCTTCCTCAGTATAATCCGATTTATCAGAACCTTTGGTGCTTGGAATGTAATTTCCCGGATTAATACGCACTTTTTCCACATTACGTGCAGCAACATCGGCAGCATTGGCATTAAAATGAATGTCGGCCACCAAAGGTGTATTATAACCTTTTTCGCGAATGGCATCGTGAATAAGTTTTGCGCTTTCTGCTTCACGAATGCCCTGCGTGGTGAACCGGACAATATCGGCTCCGGCTTCCACAATACGAATACACTGCGCTACAGAATTTTCAATGTCGTTTGTATCGGTATTGGCCATCGATTGCACTCTGACCGGCTGTTCGCCTCCGAGTTCCACCTGTCCCACATGAACGTTCGATGCCGGACGCCGGCCATATTTAAAAGGATTTACTTTCCACATGATAATATTTATTGACTATTTATTCAGTTACAATTTACTATTTTATTTTGAGTTTTCGTTTTCAACAAGCCATTAGAATAAACAACAAAACTCCGAAAAAGTTATTTTTCCCGATTTTTCGTTTTTGTTATAATGGCGATATTTTGCTTCATTTTTTCATATCCGGCTCTTTTCACAGCTGAATACTTAAACATTCGATTGAATTCTTCTTCCGATAATCCACTCCATTTTTCTCCTTCCCATTCCAGAATTTCAGACACTGGTTTTAATGCTTCATGCTGATGTGGCTTCGCCCATTTTCGGTTCCATGGACAAACTTCGGCACAAATATCACATCCGAGTGTGCAGCCGCTAAGTTTGGGTTTTATGGCTTCATCAACTTCTGTTTTTTTTTCGATAGTTTGATACGAGATACAAAGCCGTGCATCTAAACTTCTTCCATTCAAAGCTTTGGTAGGACAGGCATCTACACAGCGGGTACATTTTCCACAACGATTTTCCACAGAACGGTCATACTTCGTTTCAACATTCAACATTAAAACTCCTATAAAACAATAAGAACCAATGCCCGGAGCTATCAGTTGTGTATGTCGTCCGATCCAGCCCAATCCGGCTCGTTGTGCCCAGCGGCGTTCGAGTACCGGAGCCGAATCAACAAATGAATGCTGATAATTTTTGTTTACTGCACCTTCGCCGTATTTTTCGACAATTGTATTTTCAAGCAGCTGAAGTTTTTGTTTGATGACAGAGTGATAATCTGTTTCAGAATATGCGTACCGGGCAATCCGGGGAGCATTGGAGGGTTGCTGTTGTTCCGGAAAATAATTCAACAGTACAACCACTACCGATTTACAACCGGAAACCATAATCTGCGGATTGATTCGTTTCTCAAAATTTCGCTCCAAATAATGCATTTCTCCGTTTTTTCCGGCATCGAGCCACGATTTCAAAAAAACAGCGTCATCTCTCAGCTCTTCAGCTGCAGCAATTCCACAGGCATCAAAACCTATCTCCAGAGCCGATTTTTTGATAAAATTATGCATCGATAAATTAGATCTGTCCAAAAATAGAATTCATTAATTAGCTTATAATGGCTTAAACTATAAACAGAAAAAGATTGTGCACTTCTGTTTAGGTTCAGCAGAGTCGTACAAAATTAAACAAAATATACAGTTTTATCAAAGTTGAGGCTAGGGAAACAAGGATAGATGAAATTACTTAAAAAGACAAATGCAGAAAATGCCTTTTTATGGGTATCCTCTGCATTTGTTTTATGACTAAGAGTCTCGAAATTTAATAGGCTGATTCAAATTGTTGCAGGAAGCGAACGTCATTTTCAGAGAACATTCGGAGATCTTTCACCTGATATTTCAGGTTCGTAATACGTTCAACACCCATCCCGAATGCATATCCCGAATAAACACTGGAATCGATCCCGCAGTTTTCCAAAACATTCGGATCAACCATGCCACAACCGAGGATCTCTACCCAGCCTGTGTGTTTACAGAATGGGCAACCTTCTCCTCCGCATATATTGCACGAAATATCCATTTCCGCACTTGGCTCTGTAAATGGAAAATATGATGGGCGGAGACGAATTTTTGTGTGTTCTCCAAACATCTCCTTGGCAAAATAAAGCAATGCCTGTTTCAAATCGGCAAACGATACATTTTTATCAATATATAATCCTTCTATTTGGTGGAAGAAGCAATGTGCACGATACGAAATGGCTTCGTTACGATAAACACGTCCCGGAAATAGCATCCGGATTGGTGGTTTTTGAGTAGTCATTACATGACTTTGAACCGAAGACGTATGTGTCCGAAGTAGAATGTCGGGATCTTGTTCAATAAAGAAAGTATCCTGCATATCTCTTGCCGGATGTTCGGGCGGAAAGTTTAATGCACCAAACACATGCCAATCATCCTCTATTTCAGGACCTTCAGCAATAGTAAACCCGATACGGGAGAAGATATCGATGATTTCATTTTTTGTGAGCGAAAGGGGATGGCGAGTACCAAGTTTGAATGGCTCGGCTGAACGTGTCAGGTCTGTTTTCTGTTCACTACCGGCAGCATTGGCAAATGCCTCTTTCAGTTCAGATATTTTATCCTGAGTCTTGTTCTTTAGCTCGTTGAGTAATTGGCCAACAACACGTTTTTCTTCATTCGGTACATTGCGGAAATCATTAAAAAGTTCCGAAATAAGTCCTTTTTTACTAAGGTATTTAATGCGTAAAGCTTCCAGCTCTTCATTATTGGCTGCAGCCATACGATTTACTTCTTCAAGTAATTCGTTGATCCGATTTTTCATTTCAAATAATTATGTTTTTAAAAGCTTTCGGTGTTGAAAAATAATTATTTAAAGCTTTATTGATATTTTGTAAGAAAAGTACAAAAGTAATCATTTTCTACCGAAAATAGGATGTAGTAAAAAAAATATCCCTGTGTAAAGGATTTTATGTGATTTTTAAATTATATTTGTCAATCACAAAAGAAGAAATCGTTATGGGGACAGCTAAAATTCTTAGTTTTCTGAAAGATCTGAAAGAAAATAATAATAGAGAATGGTTTACAGAAAATAAAGCCAGATATGAAGAGGCCAGAAAAGATTTTGAGGAAATAAGTCGGAAATTAATTTTACAGATTGCCACTTTTGATGATGAGATTAAAAACGTAGATGTCAAAGACTGCGTATTCCGTATTTACAGGGATATTCGATTTTCGCAGGATAAAACTCCCTACAAGACACATTTTGGTATTTTTATTGCTGCTAAGGGGGGGCGAAAAAGCGAAAGAGCTGGATATTACATTCATTTGGATCCGGCTGGAAGTTTCGTTGGTTCAGGAGTCTGGTGCCCTCCACCTCCTTTGTTGAAAGCTCTCCGCCAAAGCGTTTGTGATAACATTGATGAACTTAATGAAATTCGTCATGAAGATGGATTTGAAAAATACTTTCCAACCTTTTGGGATGAAGAGAAGCTGAAAAAAGTGCCTCCTGGATTCCCGAAAAATTTTGAGGAACCGGAACTCCTTAAATTAAAACATTTTTTGGTGGAATATAAACTGAATGCCGAAATTTTGGAGTCAGATTCTTTTGTAGAAAAAGTTACATCGATTCTTGAAAAGGCGTATCCTTTGAACAGATTTCTGAATTATACAGTTGATGAAGTCATGCCATAGCTTGTATTTCTAAAATTAGAGTTTAATTTTAAATGAATATATAAATGATACTTGATTCTTTAAAAAATGGGAGTAAATATGCTTCTGTTCATCCAAAATTTCAAAAAGCTTTCGATTATTTGTTATCAAATGATTTGGCTGCATTATCAGTTGGTAAAGTCGAATTGGATGGATCTGATTTAGTGGTGAATGTTGTGGATATTACCGGCAAAACAGTGGATACCGCCAAAATGGAAACACATAATAATTTTATTGATATTCAGGTGCCTGTCGGTAAAGCTGAGAGAATGGGCTGGAAAGTTACTGCTGATTTGAAGGAAATAACCGATTCGTACAATGCCGAAAAGGATCTTACCTTTTATGCAGATAAGGCAACATCTTTTGTTGATGTTCAGCCTTACCAATTTGCCATATTTTTTCCTGAAGATGGTCACCAACCCGGGATTTCGGAGGGAGTATACCGAAAAATCATTGTGAAAGTAAGAGTCTGAAATTATATTTTTGTTGACTGTGTTATCCTTTCCGGGGATGTAAAATAAACGGATATTTATCTGGTACTTATAATTGAAGAAAAAAGAGCGTATGAATATCCTGCCTATTGTTAAGTCAGATCCGTATTTGCTTCCTTATGCTGATGCTATTTACGGACGTTACGATTATTTTTTACAGGTTGAGCAAAAGCTCACAGGTGGAACGCAAACATTATCCGATTTTGCAACCGGATATATGTATTTTGGTTTACATCGATTAACGGATGGTTGGGTTTTCAGAGAATGGGCTCCTAATGCAACTGCCATTTTTTTAATTGGCGATTTTAATAACTGGCAACGTCATAACGATTATCAGTTAAAGAAGATGCAAAATGGCATCTGGGAAATTCGTTTGCCGGATTATGCTATGGCCCACACACAATTGTATAAACTTCTGATTGAGTGGGATGGAGGAGGAGGAGAACGTATACCTGCCTGGGCTAACCGGGTTGTTCAGGATGAGCAAACTAAAATTTTTAGTGCTCAGGTTTGGAATCCGATTCAACCATACCACTTCAGAATAAAAAATTTTAAACCGGAAACAAATCCCTTACTTATTTATGAATGTCATATCGGAATGTCCGGGGAAGAAGAAAAAGTTTCGACTTACGAAGAATTTCGAACGAATATTTTACCACGTATTTCCAAAGATGGATATAATTGTATTCAGATTATGGCCATTCAGGAACATCCTTATTACGGCTCATTCGGGTATCATGTTTCCAGCTTTTTTGCAGCATCATCGCGTTTCGGAACTCCGGATGAACTGAAACATCTGATTGATGATGCCCATAGCATGGGAATTGCTGTTATTATGGACATTGTACATTCACATGCTGTGCGAAATGAGGTTGAAGGATTGGGACGGTTTGATGGTACCCCGTATCAATACTTTCATGGAGGTGAGCGACGCGAACATCCTGCATGGGATTCATTATGTTTCGACTATGCAAAGCCGAATGTGATTCATTTTCTGCTTTCCAATTGTAAATTTTGGCTTGAAGAGTATAAATTCGATGGATTCAGGTTTGATGGCGTAACATCTATGCTTTATCGCAGCCATGGTCTGGGTGAAGATTTTAATGGATATGACTCTTATTATAACCTGAATCAGGATGGAGATGCTATATGTTATCTTACTTTGGCAAACAAAACTATTCATCAGGTAAATCCTAATGCTATTACTATTGCTGAAGAAGTAAGCGGTATGCCTGGCTTAGCTGCAAAGGTAGATGATGGTGGTATTGGGTTTGATTATCGCATGGCTATGGGAATTCCAGACTTTTGGATTAAATATATCAAAGAGGTTAAAGATGAAGATTGGAAAGTAGGTCATATTTTTTGGGAAGTGACAAACAGGCGTGCAGATGAAAAAACCATCAGTTATGCTGAAAGCCACGATCAGGCTTTAGTTGGGGATAAAACCATTATTTTCCGATTGATAGATGCCGAGATGTACTGGCACATGCAAAAAGGTGATAATACGTTACTTATTGACAGAGGTCTCGCTTTACATAAAATGATCCGATTGATTACAGCAACGACGATTAATGGGGGGTATCTGAACTTTATGGGGAATGAATTCGGCCATCCGGAATGGATTGATTTTCCCCGAGAAGGAAACGGATGGTCTTATAAATATGCTCGTCGTCAATGGAGTTTAGTGGATAATCCTAAATATTTATACAGTTCGCTTGGGGCATTCGACAATGCAATGATTGCTTTAATACGTTCTGTGCCGGGATTCAATTTGCTTTTCGTTGAGAATATTTGGGATAAAGAAGACGATCAGGTAATTGCATATTTACGGGGTGATTTTGTTTTTATATTTAATTTTAATGGAACAAAGTCATTTACTAATTATGGAATACTTACCCGAAAAGGAACTTATAAAGTTGTTTTGAATACGGATAGTGTCGATTTTGGCGGATATGGTTTAAACGACGATTCCGTTATTCATGTAACTAATCCAACCCCGGTAGATGCAACTGGCAAGGAATGGTTGAAGCTTTATTTACCAGCCCGTTCAGCGATGGTGCTGAAAAGACAGTAATATAAAAAAGTATAAATAGAAAAATCCCGGGATCATTAATCTTGGGATTTTTTGTAAACTATATTAAATTTTTTATGTTAGAAAACATATTATACAGATTTTGTAAAAATGAAATTTATTCGATTATTTGTAGTAAAAATGATTAAATATTCTGTTTTTTGATATTTATCTTTGTTTTATTGTTATCATTTTGATACTTTTGTTGTGTAAATCTGTACTAATAAAAAAAGATGGACGCCGGAATTAGTTTCCAGCGTTCATATTTTTTTTGTTTCGAAATAATTGTAAATTAAATATATATGACAGAGATTAAGGGTAAAAAAGGTCATCCGAAGGGATTGTATCTCCTGTTTGTGACTGAGATGTGGGAGCGTTTCAGTTATTATGGCATGAGGGCATTGTTTATACTATACATAACAAAAGCATTACTTTATGATAAGGGATTTGCTTCTCAGATTTATGGGAGTTATATTGGTCTGGTGTATTTGACTCCACTTCTTGGAGGTTATATTGCTGATCGTTATTGGGGAAATCGGCGTTCAATATTCTGGGGTGGGATAACAATGGCTATCGGACAGTTTTTAATGTTTTTTAGTGCATCTTATTACCAAAATATTGAGTTTTCAAAGTTAATGATGTTTTTGGGGTTAGCAGCACTCATTTTGGGGAATGGGTTATTCAAACCTAATATTTCTACAATGGTAGGTCAGCTTTATGAACCCCATGACCGGAGAAAAGATTCTGCATTTACAATATTTTATATGGGGATCAATGTAGGTGCCAGTATCGCGCCGTTATGGTGTGGATTTGTTGGAGATACAGGTAATATAGGTGATTTTAAGTGGGGATTTCTTTCGGCGGCAATAGGTATGATACTGGGGATTATATTTTTTGAAATTTTTAAGAATAAATATCTTTGTACTCCGGAAGGAGAACAAATTGGTCTGGTTCCGGTTCGTGAAACACCTTCTAAAAATGATAAAGCAGGAGGCTCAAATTCCATTCCGGTTAGTGGAACCAGTTTTTATAAAAAAATAATTTTTTCAATTTTAGGTTTCATTGTGCTGTTTTTGTTGTTTACGGTAAATTATTCTGGACTTTCAGATCCATCAATAACTTTATTTGAAGGAGCGGATTGGATAGGGGCTGCTATTTTTTCTGTCGGTATTGTTATGCCGATATTTATTTTGACAGAAAATTCACTGACAAAGATTGAGAAATCCCGGATTCTTGTGATTTATATTATATCTTTTTTTGTAATTTTCTTCTGGGCCGCATTTGAGCAAGCTGGTGCGTCATTAACGTTTTTTGCGGACGAACAGACAGATCGTCATATCTTAGGTTGGGAAATGCCGGCTTCTGCTTTCCAGTCTTTCAATGCCATTTTTGTAGTGAGCCTGGCTCCCGTATTTGCTGCTTTATGGTCGTGGCTTGGCAAAAAAGGGAAAGAGCCTACTTCTCCGGTTAAACAATCTATCGGATTGTTATTACTTGCCGTTGGATATCTTGTGATTGCTTTTGGTGTAAAAGGTGTACAGCCGGGAGTAAAAGTAAGTATGCTCTGGCTTACAAGTTTGTATTTGTTGCATACAATGGGTGAACTTTGTTTGTCACCTATAGGCCTTTCTATTGTTAATAAACTTTCGCCTGCTCGTTTTGCTTCATTGCTTATGGGTGTTTGGTTTTTAGCTAATGCTGCTGCAAATAAGCTTGCGGGAACATTGAGTGGTTTATATCCGGAAGCTGGAAAACCGAAATATTTGTTGGGATTTGAGATTGCTAATTTATATGACTTTTTTATGGTTTTTGTTGTCATGGCAGGTATTGCATCGCTTATTCTTTTCCTGCTTTCAGGCAAGTTGGACAAGATGATGCATGGAGTTAGATAGAAAAGACGACGATATTTTATGTTGAATTTTTTATATCGTTTTGATTAAATAAAAAATTATTCTGAAATAAAGAACGGGAGTATTTGAAAAATACTCCCGTTCTTTATTTAGTCATATGGCTTTATTTATTGTTTAATTGCATCAGGTAAGTAGTCGAGCCTTAAAAAGTTCTTATTATTAATTTATTGTTGATTTGGTAAAACCAGTGGTTTATCAAATCAACAATTTGTTTTTTAAATTCGAGCCAAAAAGAAGATTTCCATTTATTCATCATTCT
>JAQVAV010000002.1 GCA_028690665.1 Paludibacter sp. | reverse complement strand
TTTTAATGCTAAAATTAAAGCTTTTAGAGCTCAATTCAGAGGAGTGAGAGATATTCCTTTTTTCCTTTTTAGACTATCAAAAATATATGCTTAAATTTTTATTCCCCCCAACTTTTTGACTTGACCCCTAAAAAATGTTATGTTTTTTTTAGAATAGGCCGGTATGTTATTTAAAACTGCCTGAATGCACGTTAGCCAGCCAATGCGCATAGGCGTGTGTTAGCGGTAGTTTTTTCAACTCATATATGTTATTTTAGTTTCTCCATTTAGTAAAAATACTTTTTCCATATATTTGAGAATTTCATAAATAATCTAAATAGTTTTGAGCTTGTTTTTTATTGAAATTCTGCACAAAAAGGTAGTCTTTGTGGGCAACAATGGTCAGCCATTTTTTGAAAAGATTAATCTGATCATAATATGTTTTATATGATCTTGGAGTAATGTATGACTTTTTGATTGAAAGTATATTATCAAGAGCATCTATAAGTTTTACATCATTATTTAATGCTGTCGTCTCTATTTCATCAATAATGGGACTCCATCCTGATAAAAGACGATCATGTAAAACAGTTATCATTGCGCCGGCTTCACGCTCCCTTTCCTTTTTTGTGTCGTAAGTATTCAGAGCTTGTTTGAATCGAAATTGTTTTTTTATTCCGGCTCCACTTGTGTAGTAAAAATATACATACCAAGACTTATTTATATCACCACCTCGGGTGCAAAGCTTTGGTATAGTAAATTTGTAATTATTATTTTTCATACAAGTAATTTTTATGTACTGATTTATGTACTAATCATTACTTGAACTTGGAATTTATTGAAAATAAGAACTTTACAAATCAATAAAAGTAATAAGTGCGCAAGATGAGACTCGAACTCACACGCCGTAACCGGCACTACCCCCTCAAAGTAGCGTGTATACCAATTTCACCACTTGCGCAAAATGTGCCCAAAACAGGACTCGAACCTGCACAGCCTTGCGGCCACTAGTCCCTGAAACTAGCGTGTCTACCAATTTCACCATTTGGGCTTGGTGTTCAGAGAAAAAAAGCGAAACTCGCTGTTCCGCTTTTGCTTCTTTGAGCGAAAAACGAAACTTCCCAACTAATCGGGATAAACTTCTTCCTCCCCTTTTTAGAAAATCAACACGTCTTTCGATCGTGGAGCGAAAAACGGGACTCGAACCCGCGACCCTAACCTTGGCAAGGTTATGCTCTACCAACTGAGCTATTTTCGCAATTTATCTGGTTTTTATTTTTGAAACTCTTTTCAAATCTACCTGCCAAGGTTAGTTATTTTCTAATCTTTTGGGGCAAGGTTATGCTCTACCAACTGAGCTATTTTCGCAATTTATCTGGTTTTTATTTTTGAAACTCTTTTCAAATCTACCTGCCAAGGTTAGTTATTTTCTAATCTTTTGGGGCAAGGTTATGCTCTACCAACTGAGCTATTTTCGCAATTTATCTTACTTTTAGTTTATATCGAAACTTTATCCAAAGTTCTTAATTATTCTGACGGGCTATACATAACGAATCGTACTTCTTGCAATACTATCGTAATAACCAGCCAGCTAAGTAGAAACCTCCGTCCTTATTTTTAGCGGTGCAAAGATAGCTTCTTTTTCAATAAAATCCAAAAGAGATTCACGAAAAATATTATTCAGAAGAAACATTTTTCAACTGATTCAGATATAGATTTGAATACCATTTATTTATAAAAGTAGACATTATTATTTTTTTCTTAATAGGCGCTAAACACCGACCATTGTAAATCTGTTTTTTGTATTTTTGCAAGCTAATTTTTATATCAATGGACGAAATATCAAAAGCCGATAAGAAAATACTGTACACAATAACCTCCAAATTCAAAAAAGCTATAAACGACTACAATCTGATTTCTGATAATGATCATATACTCATTGGATTATCAGGAGGAAAAGATTCGTTGGCATTAGTAGAATTACTAGGTGAAAAAATGAAAATTTTTGTTCCAAGATTCAAAGTCTCGGCAGCACATGTTTCTATCAGCAATATTCCATACGAATCTGATCTTGAATATCTGCGTTCTCACTGTGATAAATTCGGAATACCGTTCATTCACTATACAACTTCTTTTGACGATAGTATTGAAACCCGGAAATCAACCTGTTTTCTCTGTTCCTGGAATAGGAGAAAAGCTCTTTTTGAAGCAGCTCAGAAAAACGGTTGCAATAAAATTGCGTTGGGGCATCATTTAGATGACATTACTGAAACCTTGTTACTTAATCTGTTCTATCAGGGAGCTTTTGCATCAATGCCACCCAAACTGAAAATGAATAAATTTGATATGACCATTATCCGTCCGTTATCCTTAATTTCAGAAAAAGAGATGAAAGAAATGGAACGGATCCGTGCTTATAAAAAACAGGTAAAAAATTGTCCTCACGAAAAAAACTCTTCCAGAAGGGATGCCAAAAATCTTATTACAGAGTTAGAAAAATGGAATCCGAACATACGCCAAAACATCTGGGGAGCTATGGAAAATATAAAATCGGAATATTTACCTCACAAAGAAATATTCACAAAAACAAAATAATGAAAATAATACTCACAATAGGTTTTTTGGTCATTTCAAATATTTTTATGACCCTGGCCTGGTACGGACATCTAAAAATGAGGGAATTTAAGTGGTTTGAATCTCTGCCCCTTGTACTCGTTATTTTAATAAGTTGGGGCATTGCACTATTTGAATATTTTTTTCAGGTACCAGCAAACAGGATCGGATTTAAAGGAAACGGCGGACCATTTTCTCTGTTACAACTAAAAATAATACAAGAGGTAATAACACTTATTATATTTTCTATTTTCTCCATTGTGGCTTTTAAAACCGAAACTCTACGATGGAACCATCTCATTGCATTTATACTTTTGGTTGGAGCTGTTTATTTTGTATTTAAAAAGTAGATCAATTCTCCTACCCTTCACGGGGAATAAATATTAATAAATAAACTTTACTCACTTTCAACAATTATTATTTTATCTTTGTCTGAAAATGAATTTCATGAAAAATATATATTCTGTCATATTACTGTTTTTTTTCATTTCAGGAATAAATTTCGCAGTATTTTCTATCCCGGCGAAACCCGGAACTATTAAAATCACACAACCGGATGGTACGCAACTCACCGTTGTATTGAGAGGTGACGAATTTTCCAAATTCAGAATGACTACTGACGGATATTTGCTTAAAAAATCTGCTGACGGATTTTACAGATATGCAAAACTAAATGCTGCAACCGGTACTGTAATCAGTACAGATATTGTAGCCAAAGAAATCAGCAAACGGACTCCATCAGACAAAGCTTTTTTGAGTACACTGGAAGCCAACCCTGATTTAAACTCGGCTAACCTTACACAAAGGGCAAAGGCAAAAGAAGCCTTAGTTAACACTGCATCCACATCATTTCCACTGACAGGCAGTCCGAAATCGTTAGTAATTCTGGTCAATTTCTCTGACAAAAAATTTGTAATCTCTAATCCTCAAACCGCCTTCACAAATTTACTGAACGAAGAAGGTTACAGTACCAATAGCGGAACCGGCTCTGCCAGAGATTATTTCAAAATGGCATCTTATAATATTTTTTCACCGGAATTTGATGTAGCAGGGCCTTATACATTACCCAAAACCATGGCATATTACGGCGAAAATGACGCTACAACCGACGATGACAAAAACCCCAGACAAATGGTGATCGATGCCTGTAACCTAGCGGATAAGGCAGGAGTGGATTTTACACAATATGATACAGATAACGATGGATATGTAGATAATATTTTCATCTATTATGCCGGATATAATGAAGCAGAAGGAGGTCCCGATAATTCCGTCTGGCCACATCGTTGGGTACTTGCCAACACATCTACAAAATTCGACGGGAAGATTATTTATGATTATGCATGTACGTCCGAGCTAAGAAATTACTATGGCTCTTCTATGTGTGGAATAGGAACATTTTGCCATGAATTCGGACACGTGCTCGGACTACCAGACTATTATGTCACTTCAGGCACAGATCATTATACATTGTCCGATTGGAATATTATGGACTCCGGAGCATACCTGAATAATGGAATAACCCCTCCAACCTATTCAGCTTACGATAGATTTTTTCTTGACTGGCTTACTCCTATCGAATTAAAAACAGCGCAAAATGCCAGTTTGAAAAACCTTGATACAAGTAATAAAGCATATTTAATCTCCCAGAACGGAAATCATAATTTAAATGGAGCGAATCCTTCTCCCGTTGAATTTTTCACACTAGAAAATAGACAAAAAACAGGTTGGGATAAGTATCTTCCCGGACACGGAATGTTAATAACGCATATTTACTATAATGCTACAACCTGGGCACAAAACACGCCTAATAATATTGCCTCCTCTATGGGAGTTGACATAGTCGAAGCTGATGGTATCGGGTCTGAAGCAACCAGGGCGGGGGACCCTTTTCCCGGAACTACCGGAACTACCAGCTACAACCCGACCTTACGCTCGGGAACTGATATAGAAAAACCTGTCACATTCATTAAAGAAACAAATGGCATCATTAGCTTCAGATTTATGGGAGGTGGAATCGTTCCTGTTACAGATATTAAGTCGGATCTGACAGCATTTACAACTATACAGGGAACTCCTTCTGAAATACAATCAATTAAAGTTTCCGGAGCGCATTTGGAAGATAGCGTATATATCAGTTTTGATTCGGGAACTAACTTCGATATAAAACTGAACAATTCAACAGATGACTGGGGTAAAAGTATTCAGCTCGCTCCGGTGGATTCAATAATTGACACAACAGTAGTTCTTATAAGATATAATCCGATAGAGCCTTCCTATAAATCTACTCACAGTGACATACTGTATATTAATTCTATAAATGCAGAAACAAATCAGATTTCTCTTTCGGGACAATCAACGCGCCCTGTTTATATTGTCTCCCCTATAGCCTACGAGGCTTCAAACATTTCCGACCAAGCATTTGTTGCAAACTGGGAAAACGTATATGATGCATCCGGATATTATTTGACGGTATACAGCGAGACGGAAGGGAGTTCTGAACAAACAGAAGGTTTTGATAATGGATTAACTCCACCTGTTGACTGGACTATTAATGCAGATTTGCTGACAACGTCTTCTGCCGGAACAGCAGCACCTGCAATACAATTCAAACAGACAGGAGAGTATGTTGAAACAGCCGAGTATATTATTTCTGTTTCGGGAATATCCTTTTTTGTAAAATCGGTGGCAGCCAATAATGGAAAACTTCTTTTAATAGGAGAAAATGATCAAACAAGCGATACAATAGATGTCATCAGTGTAACATCATCACTTTCAGGCATAATGAATTATACATTTTCGGACAAAAACTACAACAAATTTAAATTTGAATATATAAAGGGAATTGGTAATCTTTCGTTAGATAACATAACTGCCTATTTTTCTAAAGACATAAATCTTATTGAAAATAACAAATGGGTTACTTCAACTTCGGATACTGTTATCAATCTTGTAGCAGACCGTCAACATTATTACAAGGTAAAAGCCAGTGACAAAACTTTGTACATTGATGGTACTATAAAATACGAGAATATAACCGGTTATTCAAATATCATTGCCGTCAAAACGTTGGAATCATCTTCCACCCAATTGCTAAAAACCAACAAAATGTCAGATGGTTCATTAGCGGTTATTTTACCAGAAACCGGCAAAAAGATTCAAATATACAATACTCTGGGACAAAAAATAAGAGAGGTTACAGCAGACAATAATGTTGTTTACTTTTATGATCTTGTTCCAAACAGGGTTTATATTGTAAAATCAGACGATCAGATAGCAAAGATTATTTTCTAAGAAGCACAATAATTATATATTTATACTTTCCGCCAACGACTCGTATCAGCCGCACGACGGAAAGTTTTTTATTACTATATCTAATTTATATACAAATGTTATCAGCAGACGGACTTACAGTCGAATTCAACGGAAAAACATTATTTCAGGACATTTCATTTGTCATTAACGAAAAAGACCGGATTGCCCTTATGGGTAAAAACGGAGCCGGGAAATCAACATTACTGAAAATTCTTGCGGGCATGCGGGAACCAACCCGAGGAAGCGTTTCGTATCCCAAAGACACTATTGTAGCATATCTTCCCCAGCATCTACTTACTGAAGATACATGCACAGTATTCGATGAAACGGCCAAAGCTTTTTCGGCGCTTACCGATATGGAAAACGAAATCAATGCCCTGAACGAAGAACTTGCATCACGTACCGATTATGAATCGGACAGTTATATGGAATTGATCGAGAAAGTCTCAACATTAAGTGAACAATTCTACAGCATAGAAGAAATAAATTATGATGCGGATATTGAAAAAATTTTATTAGGGTTAGGTTTTTCACGTGAAGATTTTCAACGGAAAACATCCGAATTCAGTGGTGGCTGGCGCATGCGTATCGAACTGGCCAAAATTCTGCTTCGTCGTCCAGACATAATATTGCTTGATGAGCCGACCAACCATCTCGATATTGAATCTATCCAATGGTTGGAAGATTTTCTGATTAACTCGGCTAAAGCTGTTGTTGTCATTTCGCATGACCGCGCATTTGTCGACAATATAACAACACGCACCATAGAAGTAACTATGGGACGCATTTATGATTATAAAGCTAAATACAGCCATTATCTTGAATTGCGCAAAGAACGCCGCGAACAGCAGCAAAAACAATATGAAGAACAACAAAAGATGATTGCCGAAAATAGAGAATTCATCGAACGCTTTAAAGGAACCTATTCTAAGACACTGCAAGTACAATCCCGCGTAAAAATGCTCGAAAAATTAGAAATTATCGAAGTTGATGAAGAGGATACCTCTCGTCTGAGGCTGAAATTTCCACCATCTCCCCGTTCAGGGAACTATCCGGTAACGGCTGAAAATGTAGGAAAATGCTACGACGAAACAAGAATATTTTCTAATGCAAACTTTATGATTGAACGGGGAGAAAAAATTGCTTTTGTAGGCAAAAATGGTGAAGGAAAATCAACACTTGTCAAAGCCATCATGGGTGAAATTGAACATGAAGGCACTCTTACCCTGGGGCACAATGTTAAGGTAGGATATTTTGCCCAGAATCAGGCTTCACTGTTAGATGAAAATCTTACGGTATACCAAACAATTGATGATGTGGCGACAGGCGACATACGTACAAAAATCAAAGACTTATTGGGAGCATTTATGTTTGGTGGAGAAGAATCTTTAAAAAAGGTAAAAGTACTTTCCGGCGGAGAAAGAACACGTCTGGCCCTGCTTAAACTTTTACTTGAGCCTGTAAATCTGCTGATTCTCGACGAACCTACCAATCATTTGGATATGCGAACGAAAGACATACTGAAACAGGCGCTGGTCGATTTCGACGGGACTCTGATAGTCGTTTCTCACGACCGTGATTTTCTCGATGGTTTGGTGAACAAAATATATGAATTTGGTAACCGGAAAGTAACAGAACATCTCGAAGACATCTATGGATTTCTTTCTAAAAAGAAAATGGAAAATCTCCGGGAAATTGAACGTAAAAACTAAATTCAGTATAATCTCTTACCCAAAATTCCCCTAAATATCGAAACAAATCATTTTTCATTCGTAAAACAGAAAAATGGAAGGTGCCCCCAAAGAGAAAAAATATCTTTTAGGCACCTTCCTCTTGTTTATACTTTAACCTCAATGTAAGTCCGATATAAAAATAGCCGACCGGCAATCCATATAGTTTAATATGCCATGAATTAATGATCCAATCGTAACATCTCAAAAATTCAACAAAAACAAAAATCAGTCTTTTGAATGTTCAAAATCATTGGATTAACACCAAAAAGTAAATTTATGCTCTAAATTCAACAAAAATTACTTCATTTTGAAACATTAAATTTAAGTTATTTTTATTAAATTCGCGCCACAAAAATATAACACAATCAGAAACGATCTTATAATTTAGTATTTCAGAGAGAAAATTATAATGGCATAATGATTGTTTACGCCCTCTCCGAATTCATGCTTAAGCATCTCAAATTAAAGAATTATACATTAATTATTACAAAATCAAAATTTGTCTTGTATGAAAAAAACATTTTTTTTATCGGCTTTTTTATGCGCCATATTTACTACATTGGTGGCACAAAGCAATTCCGGGCAAAATCAGACACCTGTTCAAAACGGGATACAGACTCCGGGATTAGATGTTTTAGGGTATGGATATGATATTTTTGGTAACTATGCCGACCAAAAAAGTAAAAAACGTTACTGTTTGTTTAAATACTTCAATTTCACAAACACTCCGATAGGCTCCTACCAATACAGTGTTCCTCAATATGTTTTTCTCGAAAACATCTCAAATCACATAACAAAAACAGTTTCAGGAGAAAGCATCCGCGATTATGTCCGCAGTCTTTCGGCAGAAGTAGGTCTGAGTGGAGAAACAATGTTTTTTAAGGGTTCTATCAATTCTACGTATAGTCAAAGTATCAGTGGAAGTCAACAAAGATTTTATTACACCTATATGGATGCCAACACGAAATGGCGCATTTCTTTCGACGAAAGAGATTTAGGTTATTTAAAAAACATTCTCGATCCGAGATTTAAGCAAGATCTGGAAAAAATGGATCCAAAACAATTGTTTGAATTATACGGAACACATTATATTGCAAGCGCCTATCTTGGCGGTCGTGCCGATTTCAGTTCAGAGTCTGTTACTTCCAACCAAACCAGCACCCGTGACATTAGTGTTGCTGTCGAAGCTTCATATAAAGCTGTCAGCGGCAATGCCAAACTCAACACATCGGAATCGCAAACATTACACAATGCTCAAACAACAACAAGGCTCACAGTTGTAGGTGGAAACTCACAATATGCCAATAACATCAGTAACTGGGATGCATACAAACTCTGGGCAGACGGCATTGAAAGTATGCCTGTACTTTGTGACTTTGACAAATACAGTCTGCGTCCCATTTGGGAATTTTGTGAATCACCTGCACGAAAAAACGAATTAGAGGCTGCATTTAAGAAATTATGTGCCGAAAATCCGCTTCCCGAAGCAATGGCCAGTTTAATCAAAGTGACAAATTCAGCCTACATGGTAAAAAACAAAGCAACAAATAAGTATTTTGATTTTTCGGGTGTAAATCCTCAAGATCCAAAACCAGGCGATAAATTATTGTTATACGGATTAGAAAATAACACCATAAAAGGGCAAGGATTTGATCGTATTTACAAATTCGTCAATTCAGAAACTGACCCAACTCTTGTATATATCCAACCTCAACATACTAATTTAGTTTTGGATATAACAGGTGGTAAATTTGCTCCGGGAAATCAGATTCAAATTTGGAAACGAACTAATGGAAATGTTTCACAGTTATTTTCATTAGTTCCGGTGGATGGAGAGCCAAATACTTATTATATCAAGACCTCTTCTGGTGATTTGTGCATTGCATCAGCAGGCTCCAATGTAATTCTTGATGTGTTCAACAAATCAGATAATCAAAAATGGATTTTTGAAACATTTGATCTCAGAAACATTATTCAACCTAATGGATATTATGCCGTTAAATGTGTTGCCGGAGGAAATTTCTGGGATTTTCCGGGTACTTATCCGTATATTCGCAGTAACAAACTTCAGCTCTGGAGTCCGGGAAATGCTATTGGAGACCGAACAGTAAATATATCCCGCAAAGGCGACTATTTTGTTATCAGGCCAAACTATAGCGCCGATAACGTTTTAACTGCAGAAAGTAATAAACAAATACAAAACAAAAAGAAAAATACCGCTGATGATCAATTATTTTATTTTGAATATGCAGGGCAACCTAATAGTTATTTTATCGTTTCTAAAATATTAAATAATGGATCAAAACAAGTAATAGATGCAAATGCACAGGAAACTATGAAACAAGGGTGTGCTGTTTCTATGTGGAATTTCACCGGAGCAGAAAATCAACGGTGGATATTAATTCCACTACGTCCCCAAAAGCCTCTCTTCGAAGGAGAATATATAGTAAAAGTAGCGGACAGTAATAAATACTGGGATTTAGCCGGAGATGACCAGGTTAGCAACAAAAACGGAGCAAAGGCACAAATATGGGATTTGGATGGAGGAAGAGACAGAAAAGTCAGATTCATTCCTTCGGAAGAAACAGAATATTATTATATTGAGTTTCAAAACGGAGGCAAAAGATTGAATATAGATGGACCATGGAATATTACCTCCATGAGCTATGTCGACCAGGCAAAATATCGCTCAGGCCAAAGCGATATTAAATTGAAAAAAGACAAAGGTGCCAAACTCGAAGCCTATAATCCACTACCTCTAAACGACCACAACGCAGATTGTCAAAAATTCAAAATACAATATTTAGGAAATGGTATTTTTACATTTATTTCAAAAATAAGTGACAGGGCCATAGATGTTCAGGGAGGAAAAATAAATGACAACGGAGCAAGATTACACTTATGGGATGCCAATAGTAATATTGCATCCCAAAAGTTTCAAATAATTGATGCTTCAAATAATCAGCCTTATAAAGCGGAATAATATCTTATTCTGAGACTCAATAAACGGCAGTGATTCATCTTGCTGCCGTTTTCTGTTTCAATCAATTTATTTATATAAAACAAAGCAGATTATTGCTTTTAAAAAAACAAATTACTATCTTTGCACCCTCGTTTCGGATAAGGTAAACAAGAAGCAATGCTGCGAAGCAACTCACCTTCCCGATGTAATTTAAAATTGTAGTTTAAAAAATGTACGCAATTGTAGAGATTCTTGGACAGCAGTTTAAGGTAGAAGCCGGAAAAAAATTGTTTGTTCATCGTATGAATGAAGCTGAAAGAGGTTCAGCCGTAGAATTTGACAAAGTATTGCTTATTGACAACGAAGGCGCTGTAAAAGTAGGAGCCCCGGTTGTTGAAGGTGCAAAAGTTGTTGGCGAAGTTGTTTCGCATGTTCGTGGTGAAAAAGTAATCGTTTTCCACAAAAAACGTCGTAAAGGTTATCGTAAACGTAACGGTCACCGTCAGGATTTCACCGAAGTATTAGTAAAAGAAATTGTAGCTTAATTTAACCGATTAAAAAGTAAAAGAAAATGGCACATAAGAAAGGTGTTGGTAGCTCAAAGAACGGTCGTGAATCGGAAAGTAAGCGACTTGGAGTAAAAATATTCGGAGGTCAGTTTGCGAAATCCGGTAATATTATCGTTCGTCAACGCGGAACAGTTCACTTCCCTGGTGACAACATGGGTATGGGTAAAGATCATACCTTGTTCGCATTGATCGATGGCACCGTAGAATTTAAAAAGAAAAAAGATAACAAATCTTACGTTTCTATCAAACCTATTGAGGCGAACTAAGTTTAGTAAGATTTTAAACGCACAAATAAATCTCCTGTCGTTTTACCGTAGTGTAAAATTGCGGGAGATTTTTTATTTAGAAGATCCAAGAATCAAGATATTAGAATCAAGACATTGGTTACAAGCAATAGTCAATGTAAAAAAACTATAAAGAAATTATGCTGACACTCAAATATATCACCGAAAACACGGATGATGTTATCGCCCGCCTGGCGAAAAAACATTTTGATGGAGCTGCATTGATAGCTCAGGTTGTTGAACTGGACAAAGAACGCAAAACCACCCAATCGCAATTGGACAGTTCTTCTGCCGAAATGAACAATCTCTCCAAAGAAATCGGTATGCTTTTCAAACAAGGAAAGCAGGCAGAGGCCGTTGCGGCTAAAGAAAAAACTACCGTACTGAAGGAAACAATCAAAAACTTAGGTGATAAGTTGTCGGAAACAGAACAAACGATAATCAATATTCTTGTGCAAATACCCAACCTTCCTCATGCAAGTGTTCCCGAAGGAAAACATGCTGAAGATAATAAAGTGGAACGCACAGGAGGGCCAATGCCTAATTTGCCTGAAAATGCATTACCGCACTGGGATTTAGCTAAAAAATATGATTTGATCGATTTTGAATTGGGGGTAAAAATTTCAGGAGCAGGATTTCCGGTTTACAAAGGAAAAGGAGCCCGCCTGCAACGCGCATTAATCAATTTCTTTTTAGATAATGCTCGCGAGGCCGGTTATCTCGAAGTACAACCGCCTTATGTAGTAAACGCATCCTCTGGTTACGGAACAGGTCAGTTACCCGACAAAGAAGGACAAATGTACCATTGCGAAGTTGATGATTTATATCTGATACCTACAGCAGAAGTTCCGGTTACTAATATTTACCGCGACGTTATTTTAGATGAAAAAGATCTTCCGGTTAAAAACACAGCTTATTCGGCCTGCTTCCGTCGTGAAGCCGGCTCATACGGCAAAGATGTTCGTGGTTTGAACCGTTTGCATCAATTCGATAAAGTAGAAATTGTACAAATTGCACATCCCGACACTTCTTACGACAGACTAACCGAAATGGTAAACTACGTGCAAACTTTGGTTGACAAGTTAGAACTTCCCTGGAGAATTCTTCGTCTTTGCGGGGGCGATATGAGCTTTACATCAGCGCTGACATTTGACTTTGAAGTATTCTCAGCAGCCCAGCAACGTTGGCTGGAAGTTAGTTCGGTATCCAACTTTGAAAGCTATCAGGCCAATCGTTTAAAATGTCGTTTCAAAGGAGCCGACAAAAAAACACAACTTTGCCATACCCTGAACGGTAGTGCTATGGCTTTGCCACGTATCGTTGCAGCATTGCTCGAAAACAACCAGACACCTCAGGGAATACGCATACCAAAAGCTTTAGTTCCTTATACGGGATTTGAGATTATTGATTAATAATTTTAAAATACGCAAAAAAAAACGACTCAACGATGGTTATTTCCATCTTTTGAATCGTCTTTTTTTGTGCAACAGATCAACAAAAAGTAAATTCTTAAAATACAGATTTTTATATTGAATTTATTCCATTATAAATAAAATTATATCCCTGCATCATAATCATGGATATATTTTCAGCATTCTATAGAAAACCTTTATCTAAAGCTTTTTTAGAGAAGAAAAGTATAAAGATTATTTCTCAATCATGAAAAAATTATGTACTTTTGTTCCCGCTAAAAACGGGATGTAGCTCAGTCCGGTTTAGAGTACTCGTCTGGGGGGCGAGTGGTCGCTGGTTCGAATCCAGTCATCCCGACAAAAAAGGTTTGCAATTAATTGCAAACCTTTTTTATATACTTTTTGTTTCCACGAACAGGAAAAATCACTTTTGCTTATATTCCACAAAAGCTTCGATTGCCTCATAAGAAGCCAAGCCAAGATTTTTGTAAAGATTAGCTGTTGCGCGATTTCGATCTTCCGAACGCTGCCAGAAAAGTCGCTCATCATCACCAAGATATGGAGCACTATCCATTTGAGACTGATGTTTCAGTATTGACTGACGTTTCTTTCTAAGTTCTTCCGGACTAATCGGCACTGCCATTTCTATATGATCGATTTCCCATTCGGCCCAGGCTCCACGATACATCCAAATCCGACAATCCTTCATCCATGATTCTTTCTTTAATTCATCAATAGCTGCTAATGCCGCATCCAGGCAAACCTTATGAGTGCCATGAGGATCAGCCAAATCTCCGGCCAAATATATTTGATGAGGTTTGATTGCTTCAATCAACGGAATAATTTTCAGAATATCTTTTTCGGATAATACATCCTTTTGTATTTTACCGGTTTCGTAAAACGGTAAATCCAGAAAATGGACATTCTCTGATTTCAGCCCTATAAAATGACAGGCGGTTCTCGCTTCTTCCCTCCGGATCTGACCTTTAATGAATAAAACATCCGGGGTATCAATATCACCTATTTGCTTTTCTTCTTTCAAGAAGTGTAATATTGAGAGATATTTATTTTTCAAGTTATGATTTTCTGTATCAAACTTATCCAGGACATTGAGCATAAGCGAAACATAACGGATTATTTCTTCATCGCCAACAGCAATATTGCCGGATGTTTGATAGGCCAAATGTACTTCATGCTTCTGATCTACAAGGCGTTGTAAAGTTCCTCCCATTGAAATCACATCATCATCCGGATGCGGACTAAAAATCAGAACTCTCTTCGGATAAGGTTTAGCCCGTTCAGGTCTGTTCGTATCATCGGCATTAGGTTTACCTCCCGGCCAACCAGTAATGGTATGCTGAAGATCATTAAATATCTTTATATTAACATTGTATGCAGAACCATACAAGGCCAATAACTCGTCCAATCCATGTTGATTATAATCCTTATTAGTTAATTTCAAAATCGGTTTTCCGGTTTCGGAACACAACCATACAATTGCTTTTCTGATAAGTGTGTCATTCCAATCGCAAGGTCCGACCAACCATGGCTGGCTAATACGCGTAAGCTGCTGTGCTGCATTCAAATCAATGACAGCCATAGCATCTTTATGCAACTGAAGAAACGAAGCAGGAACAGTGTCATCGACTTTTCCCTGAATAACTTCTTTCAGAATTTCAGACTTATGCTCACCCCAGGCTAATAATATTACCTGATGGGCATTTAATATCGTTGCAAGTCCAATGGTAACAGCACTTGTGGGCACTTCAGACGGCGCAGTATAAAATCGTTGTAAATCGCGTTTTGATTCAATATCAAGTAGCATTAAACGGGTAAGTGTGCTTACCTGCGAACCCGGTTCGTTATATGCTATATTTCCTACCAGGCCCACACTGACCAATACAAAATCAAGACCTTCGTTTTGCTCAATCATCTCTTCATACCGGCGACAATAATCGTAAACATTTGAGCGTGTCACAGAGGAATCCGGTGTTATAAAATTTTCTGGTTTTATATCAACCTTGTCAATTAAATATTTTCTTAGTAATCCAGCATTTGAATGTCGCTCATCGTCATAAACCGGAAAAAATTCAGAAACATTAAAAACAGTGACATCTTCAAAACTCAAATTTTCCTCGTGATGCATCCGGACTAATTCATCATACACGCCCAAGGGAGAAGAACCACCCGATAGTCCCAGAAAACAAGGCTCGCCCACATTTTGTTTTTCCCGGATAATTTCAGCAATCCTCTGAGCTGCAAAAACGACTCCTTCATCAGCTGTCTTATAAATATTGGTTCGTAACTTTTCAAAACGTTTTTGTCTCAGACTTTCAATCATATCTGTAGCCTGATAATAACGCTCAGGCGTATGCTCCAGAATTATTTTTGAGCTTAAATCGTATTTCATATTTATTTTAATTTATAAAATCTATTTTCTCGTTCTAAAAAGCATGTGGATTATCACTTTCAATTTCTTTAAAATAGCGATAAGTTCCAACCTTTAGTTCGGCAGTTGCATCTTCGTCACAAACGATAATGCTCTTGGGATGCAATTGTAAAGCTGTTATTGTCCAAATATGATTCACAGAACCTTCAACCGCCTCTTTCAATGCACGCGCTTTATTATATCCGCTCACAATAATTAATACTTCTTTAGCATCCATTATCGTTCCTACACCCACCGTAAGAGCATGTTTCGGTACTTCGTCCACATTATTTCCAAAAAATCTGGAATTCATAAGAATCGTATCTTTCGTCAGCGTTTTTATTCTCGTTCTGGAGTGTAATGATGAACCGGGTTCATTAAATGCAATATGTCCGTCGGCTCCTACTCCGCCAAGAAATAAGTCTATTGCACCAAACTCTTTTATTTTCTTTTCATAAGACTCACATTCAAAATTCAAATCAACAGCCTCTCCATTTAGTATATTCACATTTTGAGCGTCAATATCGATATGAGAAAAGAAATTACTCCACATAAATTTGTGATAACTTTGCGGATGATCCTTTGATATTCCCACATATTCATCCATATTGAATGTTGCTACATTTTTAAAAGAAACCTGGCCTGCCTGGTATTTGCGTATCAGAGCAGAATAAGTACCCAAAGGCGTAGAACCTGTGGGTAATCCCAATACAAAGGGATTATGGGTAATCGATTCACTCTGCTTTATTTTTTTTACAATATAGTCACTTACCCACTCTGAAATGCTATCGTAGTTTTCTTTAATTATTAGTCTCATTGTTCTATTTCACAAGTACTTTTGTTCTATAATTTCCTATTTTTATTATAAAGATATTACCACTTATATTGGGAAAAGAAATAACATCTCTGTTTTGAATATCACTTTGATATACAATATCACCGATCAGATTATAGACAGTCAATCTATTTTCAGGTTCAACTTCAGAAATAAAAAGCTTTCTATTATTAACAAATATCACCGGCTTTGAGTTCTGAAAAACATCGGAAATATTTGTACTATTATATAATTCAACAGCACCAACAGAAGGCGTTGCCGGACGAGTATATCCGAGCTGGTCCGTTGTCGGGATAGTATAACCCGAAAGCGTTGATATTCCTGCATTTCTGGCAATACTTGTTGACGAAATCATTGCTATCGAGTCGTTATCCACCTGAGTCAATACCGGACGAATCTTGTCTGTGGCAAATGTCTCTGTCTCTTTAAACAGGTCTGCTGTTGACGGATCTATTACCTGAATGCAATTACGATCTGTTGTCACAATGGTAGAGGATGCTACCGAATAAATCACATTGTGTGGTTCGATAAGTACGGCGGTACCTTCTGTACTCCCCAAGGTTTCCAACAAGTCGGAATATGCATCGGCTGCTGCATTTACATTATTGACTACCAACGAATTCACCAAATAAACATTGGCTATTCCGTTGGCTGTGGTCAATGCACTTATCGCTCCATCTCCCTGATTACCCGCGAAGGTGCAATTGATGGCTTTTACATCTACCAAATAGGCACTGCTGCTCTGAACGGATGACAGCAAAGCTCCTCCGGTTTTTCCGGAAACATTGTTCGCAAAAGTAGAATTGGTGATGGTTACATCGCAGGTAGTGGTTTTGGTGCCGCGGGCTACTATTGCTCCACCGCCGCTGTTGCCATTGGCATTCGAGGTATTGCCTATAAAACTGCATTTGTCAATTGTTACGTTCGCCGCATTATAGATACAAAGAGCGCCACCGCCGTAAGAGCCTGCGGTAGTATTTCCAAAAAATCCCGTATTTGAAACAGTAGCTACTCCCTGAATGCGGGCAGCACCTCCATTATTTGCCTGGGCATTTATATTTTTAAATACACAGTTATCAATCGTTATGGTTGAACCGTTAGCGGCTGTAATAGCGGTATTGCCAAGAGTGCTGGTTTCAGTGCCATCGAAAATCAAATTTTGGAATGTTGCTGTTATTCCGCTTGCTAAAGTAAAGTAGCCTTTAGAAGCGGTAGTTTGTTTTAATGTTACCGGTTGATCATTGAATGCATTAGTTCCATCGATCGTTATGCTTTTCATTGTAAATGCATCGGTAAGATTAATTTCTGTCCCGTCAAAATTAAAATTAATGACATCACCATCTACTGCGTTATTTAAACACCAGGCGAAAGTTCCTTCCGTAGCTACATCCGTTCCGGACGAAGTAACTGTAAGATGATTAAAATTAGTATTTTCCAAATCAACTGTTACACAATAAGGCAAATGATCCGAAGCATCCGAAAATGAGATTCCGTCCGGAGCAGACGGAATTCCCCGGTCAATTACACTATATTCTTTTGCAGTCGAAACATTCTTATAACCAAGTATCATGTCAATTAAAGAGGTTGGATTTTCGGCAGGATAAGTGTATTCGGACAGAGCATTAAGTATATCAAAACCATTATTTTGAAGTGTAACCAAAGCACGATATGTAGGTTGTGCATTAAAATCACCTGCAAGGAATACTGTTTTTCCGATACCTGCAGCATACTTCACTATTTTAGCAACCATACTATCCCTGTCGACTGCATTGAGACTGAAATGAGTAGCAATAAAACAAAAATCATTAAACTCAGCAACAATAAAAGCACGGCTTTCCGAGTCAGTTGATCCGGGGTTCGGATCTACTTTGAAATTTGTAATCTGAGGAGTTCCCAAAGCGGATTTCCATAGCACCCCTATCCCATATCCATCATCTGCAATATCGAACCAGTACCCCGACAAACCAGTTTTTTCTTTTAGACTATTAAAATTAGAGTTTCCGGAAATTTCCTGAACTGCAACTACATCAGCACCGGATTCTGATATGATCCGGGCATGTTTTTCTATACGCAATGATTGAAAATCCCAACCATTATTTCCCAGAAGATTGTAAGTCATAAAAGTAATGTTACCGGCATGTACGACCAATCCGGGAAAAAAGAATATTAGCAATAGAATAAACTGTTTCATGAAAAAATACCATTAGTCGTTTTTCCAAATATTAAAAATAAAGATTTGGAGAATATTCTTTAAATTCGTCTCAAAAGGCTGATTTATAATTAACCCAACAACAATCCCGATTTTTAGAATATTCTCCGGACCTTTCAGCAAATTCCAGAATTAAAGAAAATCACTTTATTTCAGTATAATTTTAAAACTCTGATTCTGAACCTTTACAAGTACTAAATTATCTTTGATATTTTGAAGAGAAATAGTTGCATTGTTACTAACCATTGACTTTTGCAATAGTCTGCCGGTTAATCCATAAACAAAAACTTCCGATTCTCCGGATAAACCTGTAAAAGTAATTTCGCTCCCTTTCTGAACAAATCCTACTTTATCTGTTTCATCAAAATACGTATTTTCAAAAGTAGTCAGAGAATTATATTCTACAGCACCAACAGAAGGAGTTGCCGGACGAGCATATCCAAGCTGGTCCGTTGTCGGGATAGTATAACCCGAAAGCGTTGATATTCCTGCATTTCTGGCAATACTTGTTGACGAAATCATTGCTATCGAGTCGTTATCCACCTGAGTCAATACCGGACGAATCTTGTCTGTGGCAAATGTCTCTGTCTCTTTAAACAGGTCTGCTGTTGACGGATCTATTACCTGAATGCAATTACGATCTGTTGTCACAATGGTAGAGGATGCTACCGAATAAATCACATTGTGTGGTTCGATAAGTACGGCGGTACCTTCTGTACTCCCCAAGGTTTCCAACAAGTCGGAATATGCATCGGCTGCTGCATTTACATTATTGACTACCAACGAATTCACCAAATAAACATTGGCTATTCCGTTGGCTGTGGTCAATGCACTTATCGCTCCATCTCCCTGATTACCCGCGAAGGTGCAATTGATGGCTTTTACATCTACCAAATAGGCACTGCTGCTCTGAACGGATGACAGCAAAGCTCCTCCGGTTTTTCCGGAAACATTGTTCGCAAAAGTAGAATTGGTGATGGTTACATCGCAGGTAGTGGTTTTGGTGCCGCGGGCTACTATTGCTCCACCGCCGCTGTTGCCATTGGCATTCGAGGTATTGCCTATAAAACTGCATTTGTCAATTGTTACGTTCGCCGCATTATAGATACAAAGAGCGCCACCGCCGTAAGAGCCTGCGGTAGTATTTCCAAAAAATCCCGTATTTGAAACAGTAGCTACTCCCTGAATGCGGGCAGCACCTCCATTATTTGCCTGGGCATTTATATTTTTAAATACACAGTTATCAATCGTTATGGTTGAACCGTTAGCGGCTGTAATAGCGGTATTGCCAAGAGTGCTGGTTTCAGTGCCATCGAAAATCAAATTTTGGAATGTTGCTGTTATTCCGCTTGCTAAAGTAAAGTAGCCTTTAGAAGCGGTAGTTTGTTTTAATGTTACCGGTTGATCATTGAATGCATTAGTTCCATCGATCGTTATGCTTTTCATTGTAAATGCATCGGTAAAATTAATTTCTGTTCCGTCAAAATTAAAATTAATGACATCACCATCTACCGCAGCTGTAAATGCTTCTGTAAAAGAACCTGTTCCGGTTAAATCGGAAGTCGTCACTGTGATTGTTGCCGCAGAAAGATAACTGCTTAAACATAACACACCAAAAAGAAGTAAAGATTTTGCTTTCATAACTTATAATTTTAAATTAAGTAAATAAATAAATAAATAAATAACCATTCATTAAAAAATCTTATTGAGATTGTATGATAACAATAATTACGTCCATCACATTCGTCATAGTCGAACCGGTTTTCACATGTCCTCCAACAACTTTAAAAAAAGAATACGAATCAAAAATTCTCAGATATTTCAGTGGATTGATATAATTTATTATAGCTTTCTCGCAGGTTAATTCATCGACAACAGCACCAGCAACGTCGGTAGGTCCATCGGTTCCATCAGTGCCTGCACATAAAATTGAAATTTTTCGGTCTTTTTCTAATTTGTTAGCCAGATATAAAGCCAAATGCTGATTACGGCCACCCAACCCGGCCCGGCCTCCTGTAATCTTAACTGTTGGTTCTCCTCCAAAAAGTAGACAAAGCGGTTGGTTAGTACTGTTCTTTTTTGAGTAATTATCAATACTCTTCAAAATAAATAAGGCTGCATCCACATAATCGCCAGATATTCCGCTTGAAACAATAAACGAACGGTAACCAAATTCCTGTGCCTTATTTTGTGCTGATTCAAGTGCGATTCTGTTATTCCCGATAACAACATTTCTTACTTTGGAAAAAATTATATCATCCGACTTTGGAGTTTCCGGTTCCAAACCATTCAGGCCCCGATGTAAATATTGAAGAAAAACATTGGGGATTTGTTTTTCAAGAGAATATTTTTTAAGTACCTCCAAAGCTGTTTTAAATGTCGATTTGTCCGGAGCTGTAGGACCTGAAGCAATCACGTCCAGTGGATCACCGATTACATCCGAAAGAATAAGGCTGACGACTGTTGCAGGAAATATCTCCCGGGCCAGTTGTCCACCTTTAATTTTTGAAAGGTGTTTTCGCACTGAATTTATCTCCTGAATATCGGCGCCGGATTCAACTAAAAGTTTATTTAAAATTATTAATTCATCTAATGTTGCCGATGCTGGAAAGTCGGCCATCAATGCAGATGCTCCCCCGGAAATCAGACATATTACCAGATCATTTGCTGTTGCCGCCCGGGCTATTTCTAAAATATGCAGGGTTCCGTTCACACCGTTTTCATCAGGAAACGGATGACCGGCTTCAGTTAAACTCAATTTTTCCAAATGGCATGTATGACCATATTTTGTCAGAACATGTCCGTCATATATATTATCTCCAAGAATACTTTCAGCCGCAGAAGCCATAAGAGCCGCAGCTTTACCTACAGCAACGATGTATACATGTTCAAAATTATGTAAGGGATATTCGATGCCGGACACAGTAAGAATATTCTCCGAGAGCTTCAGATGCTTTTCCATTAATTTATCCGGTAATACACTTTCAACTCCAGCTTTGAATATCTCTTCTATTTCTTTTCTTACTTCCATTTTTAAAGAATAAATAATGACGTGATAAACACTAAAGCAAATACCGTCAGCCCCATAATGACAGTTGCCGGAGTATAAACTTTTAATGCGGTATTTACAGGAATTCCCGAGAAGCGATTTACCACCCAGAAATAGGAATCATTGGCATGAGAAACCATCATAGATCCAGCTCCGAGAGCAAGAACTGTCAACATTTTCCCGGCTTCGGAAGATAATCCGAGTGCAGGCAACATTGGAACAACAAAAGATGTGGCTGTAATAACTGCAACCGTTGATGAACCTTGAGCTGTTTTCAAAATCAGTGCAATCAGAAACGGAACCGCCAGTCCGAGTCCGGTTTCCGACAAAAGTTCACCTATATAAACGCCTGTCCCGGTTTCTTTAATGACCATACCAAACATGCCACCAGCAGCTGTAATAATCAAAATCGGGCCGGCTTTTTCTATAGCGTTACCTAGCAACTGATTAATACTTTCCATAGTCTTCTCTTTCAGCAAGATGAATGAACAAGTGGCTCCAATGAATAACGCAATCACAGGCTGGCTGATAAATATCAATACATCAACGAATAAATTTGTTACTTTAAAATCCAAAGCATTAAATAATGCCCCGATAGCAATCAAAATCAACGGCACAAGTATTGGTAATAAAGATAAACCGACCGGGGGCAGTTCTTCTACATTATATTCCTCCGGAGACGAATCGAAAGAGCTATTTTCTTCTATTGCATTTTCTGTTTGCCACTTTGTCCAGAAAAAAGCTGCTATTGCCGCAGGAATAGCGAACAACACGCCAAACAGGACCATGGTTCCAACATTCACATTCAACATATCTGTAGCAGCAAGCACACCGGGATGAATGGGAACAAGGCAATGAACCGAATATAAACTTGTGGCCAACACAATCGAAATAAAAGAAAGGGCAACTCCCGATTTTTTGCTGAATGACTTGGCCAGGCCACTCAAAATAATAAATCCTGAATCGCAAAATATAGGTATTCCGGCTAAAAAGCCTGTGAGTCCGAGGGCTGTTGCAGCCTTTGAATGCCCTGTTTTGGATATGAGATAGTTAGCGATACTTGCAGCTCCTCCTGTCTTCTCTAATACGACAGCAATGATTGCCCCCGGAATAATCAGAAAACCTATTGAAGCCATCGTCCCTCCAAAGCCGTCTTTAAGCGTCTCTATGATATTCTTTGACGGTAAAGTGAAAACAGCCAATACCAAAGCGACACTGAAAAGAGCTGCAAAAGCATTCATTCTGACCACCGAAGTCAAAATAACGATCATCAATATAGCTCCCAAAACCCAAAGTGAAACGACTAACGGATCCATATAACTGTGTTTAATTTTTATTCAAAAAATAAGTTTTCATTATTTCTTTATAATATTTGCGATATATTTCCAAGGAAATGTCTATAGCATCCCCGTACGGTTGAATAGAATAGCTATCATCGCGGTTAACCCACTGCCATTCCCAGTTTTTCATTTTCCGATCAAACTTTTTTTGATTAAAGCTTCGATTCTTCTTCATGTCAGAATTTACCTGCCGGATAAACATTTCCCAACGTGGCTTGTAAAAACCAGCAATCATACCGGCCCATTGTTTACAAGCATACTCATGTAATTTACAATCCTTATCGCCCCAAAGGGTAAGGAGGTTACGTGCATTTTTTTCGTAGAGTGAACTTTCTGAATTATTGGTTCCCCAGCTTTTTGCACTTTCGAGCCAACATCCAAATAAAAAATCACTTCGGGTTGTAAGCAATTTATCCATATCGTCAAGCAGAGCTACAAATTTCCGGCTATCCCTATCAAAAGCTTCTATGTCTTTATTTTTATAATCCCGCGTCATTTGTTGCTGCACTTCCAAAGCATAGTCAGCCAAAACCTGTCTGGTAACATCAACCAAATCATAACGAAATCCATCGCTTTGTCCCAATGCTGAAGCTACCTTCACAAGGTCATTCCACGCTTCAACTAAAATTGCAGGATTGTACGGAAGTTTAGTGGTAGAAGTTCCTCCCGGATTTTTGGCAAAAGTAGGACGAGCTGTTATTATAGATTCCGCTCCCCCATTCGTAATTGAATCGTTATAAACGCTCTGGCTCAAAAGTTTCCATGCCTTAAAAGCATTCAAATTTTTCTCTCCATAACGACGAAAAACATAATCCTGTAGCCATTTATCGAGCTTAACCGGGGTATCACGCCACACATTTTCGAGCATCAATTCGTATATTACCGGATTTTGTTCAATGCCTTCCATGGTTAACCCTATGCCCTGCATTTTACCAGCTGCCGGATTATTGAGCGCTTTCGCCGGATTATCCGCAACACTGTTCATCCAACCCGACAAATTAATATTTTTACCAAAATTGTGTAGCATATTCCATATCCATGGCTTGCCATAATAAGCATTGGTACGATTCCACACCGGAAAACGTTCACTCCAAAGATCAAGAATAATCATATTGTCATCAGGAATTCCATTCAGTAAAGCTTTAATTTCTTTTTCTTTCCAAAAATCACGGTCGTGATAAAAAAGCCAGCCTTGCATTACCCACACGGCTTTAGGGTCGGCCAATGCCATGGAATGATACACTTTTTCACTGATATTATTCAGATAAACCGAATCTGTAGTCGGAGGTGTATTTTCATTAAAAGTATCTGCCGAATATAAATGATCCGTTCCGTAAGTATGGATTTCTTCTTCGATAAAACGCCGACCTATTTCGTCAAACATTGATTCGGATGGATCCAAAATATTTACTTTGGGAAAATTGACCCACGAAGTCTGTTTTAGTTTTACCCCAGGAAATTTCTTTTTAAAAGCAGGCGGCACATGCCCTGTAAATGCAGGCAAAACAGGAGTCATTCCAAACAGCCGTTCCCGGGACAGAATTTGCTTCTGCAAAACTTCGTGCTCATCCATAAACGATTGCGGCAATGGTCCGCCCCAACCGTCTAAATTTCCCATCCAAAACCAGTTGAAATATGCCGGTCCACTGAAAAAACTTTCCAAATCCTTATCTGTCAATCCAAAGCTTTTGTATACTCTTTGCCAAACTGAATTCTGACCTGTAACAGCCAAAGGCATATTAATTCCGTTCAAAGCCATCCAATCTATTTCCTTTTGCCAACGATCCCATTTCCACCAGCTCATGCTGTAATTAAACGTGCAATAATTCAGGTAATAGCGATATTTATATGGTGATTTTTTAATTACCTTTGAAGTAACAACCGGTAATTTCTCAGGAATATTCAGGTTGGTTCCGTTCCAGGTAATGGAGCTGTGTAAAAAATTCTTCAAATAATAATTCAAAGCACTGGCTACAGAAACACCATTATTTCCGCGTAAAACAATTTTACCCCGAACAGATTCGATTTCAAAAATATCTTTATCATCTGCCTGTTTCGACATAAATTCCACTTCAAAGGAATCTGCAATCTGAGGTACTGTCCTTTTTATCAGCTCACAAACAGCCTGCTTATTTTCGACTTCCGCATAATTTCGCTCCTGCGAAAATCCATACGTTACCCAAAATACGGATATGAATAAAAAACATAGCTTCTTTAAATATGTATTTTTCAATTTTATTTGCATGATTTCCATTTATTTACCAGAATTTTAGCCTCTTTTAAAGGATTGTCAAAAGCCTTTGTCGAAGATGTCCATGGCATATTTACCCATTTTTCTTCCCATATTCTTAAATCAGTATCCTTATTTTTCAAATGCATCGTAATACGAGGGATGTAATAATCACGGATAAGACCGCTCCAGATACGTGCAGAGTAATCGGCCTGAAATCCGCCCCAAGTAGTTATGAGCCTCTTTGCATCCGCTTCGTACCAGTTTTTTTCTTCTGGAGAAGTTCCCTGTTTGCGGGCATAATTCACCCATGTTTCAAGTTGATAAGATGGATGGGACTTTAGTAACCGGTCAACATCCAACAGGATTTCCACCGTTTTATCTAATTCACAGGTTGCTTTAGAGTCATCACCAACAGAATCTGCTTTCAAAGCTTTTTTATAACAAATATCTGCTTTAGCGGAGAGGTAAAGAGCAGCAAATTCGATGGCATCATTCCGGTATAATTCTGAACTTTTCAATTGTTCCGAACTTTTCAAGAAAAGTTCTACGGCTTGCATAAAATCGTCACTTGTATCTATTTTACTTACCCTGCGTGCATCGGGAACAACCGTTTGCCAGAGAAACCGCGTGTACGAAAACAACGAACTATAAACCGAGTGACGAAACAGGTTCCATGCGCTCTTTACATCATCGGTATAAGCCCCGTAACGAGCAGTGCAATAAGTTTTCAGCCACTCATCAAGATCAATGGCTTTATTAGTCCAGCCCACATCAGAAAGCAATTCATAAATAACTTCATTATTTTCAATACCTTCCGGAGCAAAACCAAAACCGGCCAATGTTTTACTGTAAGGCGAAGACAATGCTTCTGCAGGATAAGTTGCATACATTTTCATCTCTCCGGTCAATGGGGTTTTACCTCCAAAATTCGGCGTAAAACTGTAGATCCAATTTTTACCGTAAAATCCTTCATGGGTTTTCCAGGTCAGATCAGTATGCCAGATCCATTTCGGATAATCGTTGGCTAAATCAATAATTATCATTTTATCGTCAGGTACATTTTTCAGCAAAGATTGTAAGCTTTTTTTGTTCCAAAACTTATGCTGGTAACCAAAAGTCCAGCCCTGAGTTACCCACACTGCATCCGGGTCGCCGGCTTCAATCGATTTATAAATCGCCTCACCATATTTCTCAAGCAGCTGATACTTTGCTTCTTTACTTTCAACAGGGAGTTCCATTTCATTAAAACTATCTGATAAAAAATAAGTATTCTTCCCAAATTCTTTCTCCCATTCCTGAACAAACAACTTTCCGACATCTTCAAAAAAAGGTGAATCCGGAGCAAGCACAAAAGCATTATATTTTTCAGGGAAACCACCCCAGCTCAACCGTTTCACTTTTAACTCCGGATGCTCCTCCATAAAAGCTTCCGGGATAAAACCTGCAAAAGCAGGAGCAACCGGTGCAATGCCCAAATTTCTCATACGGTCGATAATCTTATGCTGAAGTTGTATTTGTCCGGCCTGCCAGGAATCGGTAAGCGTACCATCCCATGTGTTCAGATTTCCCATTCTGTGCCAGGGCAAATATGCCGGTCCTGTAAAAAAATTGCGAATTTCAGTTTTTGACAATCCCATTTTGAGCCATACACGTTCTGCAATAGCTTCCGCAGCCACCGTTGCCAAGGGCATATTGATTCCATGCAAAGCCATCCAGTCTATTTCTTTCTCCCAACGATTCCAGTCCCAGTATGGTGTAGTATATCCAAAAGTTACTACATTCAGATAATAACGAAATTTGTATGGCGTTGAAGTTTTTTCTTTCTCATAATCAGGCCACACATCTGACAACGCTAAATTTTGCCCGCTCCAGGTAACCATTGAGTTACAAGCATCCTTCAAATATGTATTAAAAGCGTAACACAAAGCAACCGCACTACTTCCGGATATACTCAAAATCCCGTTCCGGGCTTTAATTTCAAAAGTTTCACATCCATGCAATGGTTCTATTCTACGAAACTTTATTGTTTCCACCCTATCTCCTATCAATCGGCTAATTAGTTCTTTTGCTGGACTTACAATGTCGGTTTGCTTACTGTTGTCATCTGTAGATATTGCAAACAAACTATTATTCATTATAAACGTAAATAAAACTATCAGGAGGTAATATTTAAACTTTTGGAACATAGTCATAAAAAATCGTCAATAAACATGTAAAAATCTGATAATCAAATTCTAAAATTGCATTTCAATCTTTCAGTCATAGATGTAAAAACCTAAACCGGAACTCTATAGGAGTTGGGACTGAGAAAAATTTCCCCGGGAGCATAAACCTGCTCCCGGAAAAAATATTCTGACACTTTACTAAGTGTCAATCACAAAAATTAAAGCTGAGTCTGAACCTTAACATTCAGAATAAGCGCCTTATGAAAGAGCTGCTTGGTTTCTTCCTGGCCAAGCTTCTGTCCAACTCCTTCAACATCAACTAAACAAGAGGTATCATCCTGCATCTGAGTAATCTGCATGATACCATAGTACAACTTTCCTCCTTTTAAATTTTTAAGAATAATATAATCACCTGCCCGGAAATTTTCAACCATAACATTTGTTCCACTTGTTCCAGCATTTGTTCTCCGACGGGCATAGTTTACGGCTCCAAGACTTTGTGGATTATCTGCTTCACCCAAAGTGGCATTATCGAGTCTTTCCTGAATCTTACCCAACAGATAAAACGCTTTGTATTTGGCTGATTCGGTAGTTGCTTCATCGCTTATAACCGTAAATAAAGAATCTACAAATTTATAACGTTCTTCATTCCAGTCAGTTCCAATCCATGAACCCGCAATAATTTTAAACTGCGTGGTATCAATATTATCCTGACGAATGGACTTTCCTCCTATTTCATACAGATCGCACTGACGACCGGTAGTTCCACCACCCAACTGAGAAGGCCATGCATTTGTAAACATGTATCCTCGTTGACTGCCGATATAAGCCCCATTAGCTGTATTTTGCAATACATTAACAAAACAGAAACTTGCATTCAGACCTTCGACCGAACGTACTTCATCTCCGGTCAATACATGTTTTACTTCGCCATCAATCGTTACACCATGTATTGAAAAAAACGATGGAGTTGTTGCAGCAGCACCTGTATTCGGAGTAGTATAAACTTCAGGATGGTTCTCGGCATTCCATACAATCGAATCGGCTTTCAGAACAACTTGCCCCACGAAAGCAGAGCCCATTGCTTCTCCGGATACTGAGCCAACCTGGATATAAGTTTTTTTAGTGGATTTTCCGACATAAGCTGTAACTTCAATGGCTGTAATATCTTTACTATCGACAAAATATTCCATATCGAAATCTACAGTTGTAGTTCCTACTTCATCATATTCCTGTTCGTCGCCCTGAGCTTCATATACGCCATTAACCTCTTTCACTCCGGTAAAAGTAAGGCTGGTAATGGCCTGGTCACTTGTTGCCGTTCCTGATATTTGTACAGGTTGGGCAAACTCTAAGTTATCAATGCTTGACTGGTCCAATGTAAATTGAACATTTGCTTCATCGATCTCATCGCTTTTGCACGATACAAAACCAACTGCTGTAGCCAGCATTACAAAAAATAGGAAATTTCTCACTTTCATAACTCAATAAATTATTAATTTATACTTTGGAATTTTTATTTCATTTTTTAAGAACAATCATTGAATTTACCGGAAAATGATCCGATAATCTACAGTCGTTATGCACCTTGGTCGAAATAAGTTCAAAATTCTTTTGTGGCATTCCCCAGATATAATCAATTTTGATAGAAGGTTTTTTCGCAGAGAATGTAAATTCAGAATTTGTTCCGTTAAACCATTTTTCAAATCCGCCTTTTATTTCTTGATCATTAGGCGTTGCATTAAAATCACCGGCTAATAAAACCGGAGTTTTTATTCCTGAAATCTTTCGATTAATAAAATTTATTTGCGCTTTACGGGTTTTAGCTGAAGAAACTTCCAGATGGGTGGAAATAAAGGTTATTACAGAATTATCCGGTAACTCAATCTCAGCCATGAGCATGGCCCGTTGTTCGGTTTTTGGAGACGGATTCGGCAGAAGGACACGCTCACTTTTGATAATTGGGTATTTGGAAAGTAATCCTATTCCGTAATAACCGCCTTTATAATTAATTGTTTTCCCATATAGTCCGAAAAGCTCGCTATAATAAGCCAATTCGTTGATATAAGCTTTCCCGGCCTGTTGCAAAGCCCGATCTCCCCGGTCCAATTTCCAATCGCATTCCTGCAGAGCCACTATATCCGGTTGTTGGCTTTTAATATATTTCCCGATCTGTTCCAAAGAAGCCAGTTCACCAAAACGGATATTAAATGTCATAACATTCAGCGTATCATTTTGTCCCGCTCCGAAGGCAGAATTACAAACAATAAGCAGAAAAAATAAAACTCCGTATTTATACACTAATTTCATCACTTTATAAATAATTTAATTATCAAGATATTCAATTTTACTCTGATATAAAGGCAATCCGGAAACAGTCATTTCGGTAGTTTCCCTCTTTACAAACTCAACAGGAGTGAGATAAAAAATTTCATAGGTGGCATTTGTTTCCGATGAACTGTAAAATGACAACCTGAAATTCTTCAAATGATATTTCAGATAGTCTTTAAACCCATCAGCAACATCTGTTTTTATAGTTCCTACAACTATTTTATTTGTTTGCAGTCCATCGCCCAATGACCTTACCAAAACCGGGAACTGAAAACTATCGGATAATTTACATGTCATGAGAGTAACAACGGTTGGCTGTACCAATGCAGCAGTAACCGTACAGCCCGCCAGAAACAGAGTATCCGGAATTCCTATCCCATCGTAAACCGGAACTAACGGACGGACAATCATTCCCGTGCCATGAATCACGGAATCATCAACATCGTTTTGAATAAAAAATGATTTTAATTTACTTTCAAGAGCAATGTCAACTATTGGTGATTTTTGTCCAAGGTAGATATCCGAACGGTCAAACAAGAAAGCCAAAGAAGCTTTATCTGAAGTAATGTGACTGATGATTGCCTGATAATCACTGGAACTAAAAAGCGTTTCGTCATTTAGTTTTGAGAAAAACTCAACCGTTATTATATTCGACTGATTGATCGTTTCAGGTGCTTCCGATGCTTCATAACCATCATCCGTAACATTAGGTTCCTGATCCTTACACGAGGTAAAAATTAAAAACACCGCCACAATATATATCAGATATTTATATCTCATCTTATCAATTATTTTATTCGAATTCAAGATCTGCCACTACAAAACAATGGTCGGATAAACCGGGGTACGACACAATTTCATAACTTTTTTGAATCCATGTTTTCGGATATCCCAAAATATAATCGATCCGCTTTGTTGGTTCTGTACTCGGAATTGTATTTCCGGTACCGGTTCCAATATCCTGCCACTTAATAAATGCATAACTCATGGTTTCGGATGCCGGTGTAGCATTAAAATCTCCGGCTAATAAAACCGGTGAAAAATTATCTGCTAATATTTCCGTATTTATTTTTGCCAGTGTCGAAACCCGTACCTGATCAGTAGAAACATCTAAATGAGTTACAGCAATGCGGACTTTTCGTTTCGAAGGGAGTACCACATCAATCCAGGAACAAGCCCGCTGTTCATTTGCACCCGATGGCTTAGAAGTTATTGTACGGGCATTGTAAAAAGGATATTTTGATAAAACACCATTGCCAACATCACCCGAAGAATATGTTATTGCTTTTCCAAAATACGGAAACATACCAAGTTGAACAGCTATTTCCGAAAGCAAATCCTGATTTCCATTCCGGACAGTATAATTGTCCATTTCCTGAAAGACAACAAAATCAGGGCTATACGCACGGATGCAATCGGCATAGACTGTCGCGCTGTATCCGGCAAGTTCACCTCCTTCTTTTATGTTCATAGTCATTATCTTCACCGAGATAGTCTGACTTTGAACAAATGAAAATGAAATCAGGATAAAACAAAATGCAATATATAATTTCTTCAATGTCATAAAAGTATTTTCTAAAAATTTCATTTATATACACTAATCCCACCCCGGATTATTGGGCCGCAAATTCGGATTACGCTGCATTTGTGTAAATGGCAACGAAAGCAAATAATGTTTTTCCGCATTAAACGTGCGTCCGGTCTCAATAATCAGATACTGTTCTCCGTCTACACTTTTCCATTTCAAAGTATTCAAAACGCCAGAAGTCAATTTCGATTCATCAAGCCAGCGCTTGTTTACTCCCAATAAATCCTGTCCGAGTAATTCACCCTGCTTCCACCTGATAATATCCAAATACCGTTGTCCTTCGAAAAACAATTCTACCTTTCTCTCCCTGCGGATTTCTGTCCGGATATCAGAACCTTCGGGAATATTACTCATAGTCAGATGTACCATTCCAACTCTGTCACGCAGCAGATTAATCGTACTGTCAAGCGTAGCTTGGGTAATAGTTCCTGCTCTTTCACGAGCCTCAACATAATTCAATAAAACTTCGGCGTATCTGAAAATAATAATATCATTATCGTCATGCCCAACCTGACTAACTTCTGTCGGTTCAACATATTTGTACAAATAATAGCCTGAATATGTCATACATCCATCTTTATCATTTGAAAATTTGGGATATGTAAACATGGACGAATTTGTATTATTAGGATTTCCATCTTTCTTTCCTTCCCACGGAGTATTCGGTGGTAAAATAGATTGTTTCATACGCGGATCCCTGTTTTCAAAAACTTCTTCATAAGTATTTACAGTAGAAGGATCCCATATTTTTCCATCGGCAGTAAGCCATGTTTCAATCATGGTTTTAGTCGGAGCAAAACGTGAATAATCGTTTGGTACCCATAATTCACGGGAAAGATTATGAGATGTTCGGGCATCTTCTCCCAAATCATAATTATAAACATAGGCCAGGATAGTTTCTTTATTTGCCGCTATTCGCGAAGCACGTCCGGTAAAATTGAATAAATTGCGGTAATCTTCCGTAGGATTTCCGGTCGAATACAGCTCATATCCTAATCCCATAGCCTTTTTAGCTGCATTGGCTGCCTCGTTCCAACGTTCGTTATACAAATAAATTCTGGAAAGAAGCGTCAAAGCCGCCCCCTGACTGATTCTTCCAAACTCTGCCGACGCCGGGGCGATATATGCCGGAAGATTTTTATAAGTTTTTTCCAAATCGGAACTGATACTATCAATAACTGCAGCGCGCGCATCACGCCCTCTGTATACATCATCCGAATACACATTCAGCTCTTTGGTAATATAAGGTACATCTCCAAAAAGAGAAGTTAGCAGCCAGTAATCATAAGCTCTGAAAAAATGTGCCTCTGCGGCATAACGTTCCCGTACTGCTTCCGAAACACTTGTTGCCCGCTCATAATTATTCAGGAAAAAATTGCAACGTCCTATATTGTAATAGGCGCTTACCCATATACTGTTTATCTGCGAAATATCGGTAGAGTAATTGCCGCCTCCAATAGTCCGGTAAGCAGTTGTGACTGCCCATGGAGCAGCTTCGCCCATCGACTCAAAGATATTCAGGACATCCTTTCCTCTGAGAGCTGTATACAAAGCATTGGCAGCACTTTCCAAATGTTCCTCATTTTGCCAGAAATTTTCATTAGTCAATGTATCCAAAGGCGCTCTGTCAAGAAATTCATCATTACAAGAGAGCAAGAAAATTGTAACAAGTCCTATAATTAAATTCTTCTTCATCTTCTTGAATATATTTTAATATTTTGTAACCATTATTGAAATGTGACATTAATTCCCACTACTCCTGTTTTGACCTGAGGATAATATCCACCACTCGAAATCGGAGTTTCCGGATCGTATGCATAAAAGAATTTAGTAAAAGTTAACAAATTATCTCCGGATGTATAAATTCTGCATTTTTCGATTTTCAGCTTTCTTGTAAAACTCTGAGGCAGAGTATAGCCCAATTGTATGTTTTTCAAACGCAAGTACGAAGCATCCTCCAACCAAAATGTTGAAAATGTAGATTGATTAAAACTAACATTATAAGTCAATCGCGGATATGGAGCATTCGAATCGGGATTTGTTTCCACATTATATCTTTGAAGATGTATTTTCTGCGGATAAGCAGCCATATCCTGAAATGCATGGCGAGCCGATCCCGTCAGATAACCATCGGCTTTACCGACTCCCTGCAAAGAAAAACTCAAATCAAGACTTTTATACCCTAAATCGCCTTTAAAGCTGTAAGTATAACGGGGAAAGGCACTTCCTAAAACAAGCCGGTCATATTCAGGTGATATTTTTCCATCCGGTTTTCCCTGCGGGCCGCTAATGTCTTTATATTTTATATCTCCCGGCTCATAATCATTACCAATCACAACTGGTACATTTTCCAGCGAATATTTCTTCTCAGTTTCATCATAATAATCAAAATCTTCAGGTGTCATCAGGCCTTCGGCAATGTAACCGTAAAAAGCATCAATCGGGTAACCGACTTCTCTGATCAAATAAGAACTCAAATCCGGAGAAGTATCTCCGAGATCTGTAATTTTATTTTTTACGTCTGACAGGTTGAATGACAAACCATATTTAAATTTTCCAATTTTATCTCTCCAGGCCACATTCACTTCCCAGCCTTTATTATTTACCGAACCCACATTTTGTTCAGAAGGAGTAGCCCCAATCTGACTCGGATAATTAAGTTGCAATAAAATTCCGTTCGTATTTTTATTGTACCAATCGAATGTTATCTCCAACTTATTTTTGAACAATGTAAAATCAGTCCCCACATCGAACATATTTATTTTCTCCCATGTCAATAACGGATTAGCCAAAGTTGTTTGCGTGTAACCTGTTGTTCCTTCCGTACCAATAGCCGAAAGTCCCGAAACTTCATTTAAAACAGACATATAGGGAAAGTCTGTTGATCCGACATACTGATTTCCAAGCATTCCCCAGGAAGCCCTGATTTTTATATTATCGAAAATATTTCTGCTAAATGACATAAAAGGTTCTTCGGAGAATCTCCACGCTCCGGAGAAAGAGGGGAATAAACCACCTCTGTTTCCCTTCGAAAACCGGGAAGATAAATCATAACGAAGGTTCATTTCCACCAGATAACGTTCGCTGAAATTATAATTCAACCGGCCAAATCCCGAACGAATAGCCCATTGCGATGCACTGGCATCATTGCTCATACCTTCTTTAGCTCCTAAATTAAGCGTAGGATCATCTTCGGTCACCAAATTAATTCGCGATGCATCAAATTGCTCCAGAACTGACCATTCCTGCGAAAAACCACCAACACCGGAAACACTATGTTTCCCGAACGAATAATCAAAATTTGTCTGAACAATAAGTGTTTGCTGGCGCTGACGTAAATCTGCATTACTCAGACTATTAGGACTATTATAAGTATAAACCGGTGTATCAGGATCATCCGGATTGACAAACTCTATCGTTTTCTTTAATATTTTTGTCAATGAATTTTTGTTTACAAGACTATAAGTAGTTGTCAGATTCCACCATTTCGTTATATCAATTTTACCTATAGTCATAAAAGAAAACTCATCTGCATCCACATTGGTACTTCCTCCATCATAGAGAATAGCCACAGGGTTGGTATTTCCTCCTCCGTAAGCCCAAGAACCATCGGTATAGCGTACGGGAACATTAGGTGCAATACGCATAGCATTATAAATAGCACCACCACCGCTGGTAAGTGACCCTGTAGGAGAAACCACATTCCGCATAGTATAACCTATATTAGTTGTAACCTGAACTTTCTCAAGCAGACGAGAGTCAAGCTTGAATCGTAAGTTGTGACGTTCTTCTCCGGTTGAATTTCCTACGGTCAACCCATTTTGATCAAAATAACGGTAGGATAGCAAATATCCCGAGTTTCCGAGATTACCGTTCACATTCAGCGAATAGCTCTGTTGCGGAGCATGATCATTCAAAACTTCCGAAATCCAATCGGTATTTCCAAAATAATTAGGATCAGAACTTGTGCTTACCTTTTTAAACTGAGCATCATTCCATGCAATGCCGGCACCGACATTCGTACGGGCTTCATTATCAAGAGTCATAAATTCAAGGGCATCGCACATTTCCGGCAAACGGGTAGGAGTTTGCAAACCGTAGTAAGCATTAAATGTGATAGTGGGCTTCTGCTCTTTGGTATTCAATTTTTTAGTTGTAATAAGTATTACACCGTTGGCAGCGCGGGCTCCGTAAATAGAAGCGGATGCAGCATCTTTAAGCACCGAAACGCTTTGAATATCTTCGGGATTCAATAAATTCATATCACCTTCGACTCCATCAATCAGCACCAAAGGATTGGCATTTCCAATAGTTCCCAAACCGCGAATTCGTATTGTCGAAGAACCTGAACCAGGCTGACCTGTACTGTTGACAACCGTAACGCCTGACAAGAGTCCCTGCAATCCGTTTGTCACATTTGCAACGGGTCTCGACTGAATATCATCAGCAGTAACCATAGCTACCGAACCCGTAAGATTCACTTTTTTCTGAGTACCGTACCCTACCACTACCACTTCATCAAGAGTTTTAGTATCTTCAATCAGTACAACCTTGATAAATGATTTTTCAGCAATGGGGATAATTTGTGAAACATAACCGATATAAGAAACCTTGATTATTGCATTTTCAGGAGCTTCAATACTGAAATTTCCATTATAATCAGTAATTCCACCTTTGGTTGTTCCTTCAATTACAATACTTGCCCCAATCACGGCTTCGCCATTTCTGTCAACAACTTTTCCGGAAATAGTTTTTATTTCATTATTGACTGCCGTAGAAGAGCCTGACTTCCGGGTAATAATAATGAAATTTTCAGATACACTATGCTTCAAACCTTTTTGAGGAAGCACCTCATCCAGCAACTTCTCAACGCTCACATTTTCCATCTTCACAGTAATGTTCTTCTTTTTATCCATTATACTGTTACGATAAGAAAACTTATAATTTGTTTTACTTTCAATTAATGCAAAAAACTGCTCAAGATTAACATCTTTCACATCCACGGAAATCACCTGATTTTGAGCTTTAACCGGACTAATATTCAGTCCTGCAAAAATCAACCATAACAAAAAAATCCAACGACTTATGTTCTTCATTTTCAATTATTTTATTTAATACAGTTTGCCCGGTTACGACTATTAGAAAAAACCTGAAATCAGATTATCTACGAATGCCTTCACCGTTTACTTTTACAGTTTTACCTTCAATTGTATAATTAAATTTATAATGCATCTTCAAAATATTCATTGTTTCATCCAGATTATCCACAGAGAAAGTTCCTGTAAACAAATCATTCATAACAGAATCCGGACATTTTGCAACTATTTTCACCCCGTAACTTCTTTCAATTTCCCGGAAAATATTATGAACAGAAGCTCCGTGAAAAACAAGTTCTCCTCTCATCCATGCTGTAGATATTTCCGGATCAAATTTGATTACAGCAATTTCACCCGTCTTCTTGTCAAGAATAGCTTTTTGATTCGGATAAAGAATCACCTCATCCTGATTCAAGTTTGATGTCAAATTTACTTTTCCTTCTTTTAAAGCTATCTCTACCAAATTATTCTCATCTCTCGCAAGCAGATCGAAAGTAGTTCCCAATACTCTTACATTCAGATAAGATGTTTCAATAATGAACGGTTTATTTTTATTTTTGGCAACCTCAAAGTATGCTTCTCCCGACAAAGAAATTCGTCTTTCCCGTTTATTAAAATCCGTAACATCATAACTCAAAGTAGTCTGAGCATTCAGACGGGCTTTTGTTCCATCCGGCAAAGTGATATTTGCTTTTTCGCCTTCGGCCACTGACACAACCATATCATTAGCAACATAATTATGCGCCGAACTAAAATATACATACGAGGTTATTAACATCACTGGAATAACAACGATAGCTGCAACCCGCATAATTTTTCGTATAAATATTTTATTGTTCTGTTTAATACTCTGTTTATTTTGGTTATCGATATTTCTTTTAATATCACCAATTATATTTTTATTGATATTATTTGTTTTTTCGGTTTCCCACGAATCGGACATAAGAGCTTCAATTTCTTCATTTGTCGAAGCGTTCACTAACTTCTGAAAATCCGAAAGCTCCTCATTGGTAAGCTGGTTATTAAGGTATTTTTTAAATAAATCGTTCATTAATTCGTTTTTCATATTTTATCGTCTATATAGTTATACAATCAGGGAAATAAAAAGTACCGAAAAAAAATGATTTTTTTTCGAAAAAATAGATTCAGCTGTAAAATTGGGGAATTTTATGGAGAATAGAATCACTGAATTTGTAAGAAAATACGTTGATTTCCTTATAAATTCTTTTAGAGAAAGAAAATTGCAAAAAGGAATGCGCTTGAACTCATCTTTTCGCGAAGAATTTTAAGAGCAGCAGATAATTGATTTTTAATTGTCTGTTCACTGAGATTCAATTTTTCTGCGGCGTCTGCATTGGTATATCCGAGTTCTTTACAAAGTTCGAAAATATTCAATTGAGAATTTGACAAATATTTTTTAGCATGCTCAAGTCTGCTTCTGAAATCGTCGTAATCTAATAATTGAGCAATATTGTTTTCCGAAAGTTTATCTTCATTCAAATAATGAATATAATCAACAAAAACAGGAGAATTTACTGTAGCCCGAAATTTATTAATAGCAGAATTTTTTGCGATAGTAAACAAGTACGATTGAAAAGAAGTCTCAGTAGATATATTATCCCTTGACGTCCATAACTTTACGAATGTCTCCTGAACTATCTCTTTCGTTTCTTCTTCCGATTTTGTTAGCTTAAAAATAAACCCGTAAAGCCGTTGTACATACATTGAGTATATGATATCAAACGCTTTATAGGAGCCTCTTTTTAATTCTAAAATATATTGTTTTTCAATAGATTTTGTCTCTAACATTTTTCCATGTTTTGCGCAAACTTACACAAATTTCATGAAATCGGATAATGTATAAAACAAAACTGTTCTTTTCTGGAGGGCAAAATAAATAAAAGATTACAAGTGTATGACGTTTTCAAAAGTCCATTTTATTGAAGAAATCAAATACAAGAATCCGCACGAAACAGGCTTTGCGTAAAAATATCAGTATTGTACAATAATGATAAGAGATAGATGATAAAAAATTTACCTTCTCTTATCTTCCATCTTCATTTAACAAGTTTGTTTTCCGCCGCATAAATCTCAAAACAAAATAGATAATTGCAGCAGCAATCATCGTCCATAACACCCAGTCAAAAGCAATCGTAATTTGTTGTTGTTGAAACGAATAGCATAAATTATGAAAAACGAATAACAAGACAAATATAGCCAGTAATCCATTTTTCTCTTTCCTTAAAACTTTTTTGATACTGAATTGATATTTAGGTTCTATAAAACCTGTCAGAGCAGGAACGATAGCAGGCACACGAGCAGCCCACTCTGTATAAACCGAACCAAATTTTTTACGGAGGAACTGCTCCTCTGCATACATTATTCGTTCATAATAGAGTCCGTAGAATAATATAAACGAAATAACGAACCAAAAATCTTCTGTAAGAATAGCCGGTCCCAGCCACATAAAAAAGTTGCCGAGATACAACGGGTGACGTACCACAGAATAAATACCTGTTGTATTCAGTTCTTCTGCAATCTGACCTTCTTTCGTATTTCTTCCAGAAGTGTTGGCCGGCGCGTGTCCAACCGTATAAACTCGTATGCCCAAACCTGTAAACGACATTAATAAGCTAAAAGACTCTACCATATCGTAGTTAAGCATAGTGTTTTTATTTTCATCAAAATGATTGAAAATAAAAACTGCAATACCCGCTAATATTATAAATAACGGTAAAAAACTCCGATAACGGAATAAAAAGTTACCCTGAGATTCAAACTCTTCTTGTAATGCCATATTTTCAGTTTTATTTGTGACCGCAAAACTACTAAAAATACATCAATTGCAATACACATTACAAAGAGATTAATTTACATAAATTGTTTTTAATATTTCGTGCCGAGAACTCTAAATTCAACAACCAATCACCACACCACTGGTGACTTGCCATGTTGAATAAGATATTGATTGGCAGCCGAGAAATGTCCACAGCCAATAAAACCACGATAAGCCGAAAGTGGGGATGGATGAACAGCTTTTAAAACCAAATGCTTGTTCGGGTCGATAACCTGACCTTTTCTTTGAGCATAACTACCCCAAAGTATAAAAACCAGATTTTCTTTTTCGGAAGCTAATTTACGGATAACTTCATCTGTAAACTGTTCCCAGCCTCTGTTTTGGTGAGAACCGGCACAATGTGCCTGAACAGTAAGTGTAGCATTCAATAACAGAACACCCTGCTGCGCCCAACGGGTAAGATTTCCCGTTGCGGGCATCGGTTGTCCCAAATCGCGTTCTATTTCTTTAAATATATTCATCAGCGAGGGAGGAAATTCAATTCCGTCATTTACCGAAAAACAAAGTCCGTGAGCCTGACCAACACCATGATACGGATCCTGCCCTATTATTACTACTTTCACATTGTCGTACGGACATTGATCGAAAGCATTGAAAATAAGGGAAGCCGGAGGAAAGATTTTTCTTGTTTTGTATTCATTACGCACAAAATCCGTCAACTGCACAAAATAATCTTTATCAAATTCAGGTTGTAATGCCTGTTTCCAGCCTGTTTCAATTTTCACATCCATAATTCATGTATTTATCCTAATTTATCAACAGCAGTTTTCAATTGTTCCATAGCCTGTTGCAGTACCTTACGTGAACATGCCACATTCATGCGCAAATGATATTCACCTCCCGGGCCGAAAACAGTTCCTTTGTTGAGACCAAGCCCAGCTTCAAACGAAAAAAACCTGTGCAGCTCATCGGTTTCCATACCCAACCCTTTACAATCGAGCCAGACTAAAAATGATGCTTCCGGAAGCATTGGTACAATTTGAGGAATATTTTTCTTTAGATAATCCGCTACAAAATCAACATTTCCCTGAACATATTTCAGCATTTCCACTCTCCATGGTTCTCCATTTTTGTAAGCCGCAAGTGCCCCGGTATAAGCAAAAATATTGCCCGCATTCATTTCGGAAGCTTCCAGAAAATCAGCAAATTTCTTACGCAAAACGGAATTGGCAATAATATAAGCCGAACTTATCAGGCCCGGCATATTGAACACCTTGGTAGGAGCCATAAAAGTTACCGTATTGTTTTCGGCCCATTCCGAGACCGAGGCAAAAGGTGTATGGGCAATATTTCCGGGCAACACCATATCAGCATGAATTTCGTCGGAGACGATGGTTACATTATGTTTTTCGCAAATACCGGCAAATTTTTTCAGCTCTTCTTTTGTCCACACACGTCCACCCGGATTATGAGGATTGCATAAAATGAGCAATTTCGTTTTATCAGTAAAACGTTTTTCCAAATCATCGTAATCCATCACGTATTTCCCGTCAATTTTCTTCAACTGATTATAAACCAATGTACGACCATTATTTTTCACCACATTGAAAAATGGATAATATACCGGAGGTTGCACGATAACCTCATCGCCGGGAGAAGTAAGACTCTGAACTGTAAAAGCCAATCCGGGCACAATTCCCGGCAGGAAACCAATCCATTCTTTTTTCAACGGCCAGTTATGATGAGATGAAATCCATTTTTGTGTCTCGGGATAAAAATCTTTGTCAGGCAACGTATAACCTAAAACAGGATGTTCCAAACGGGTACGGATAGCATTTAAAATACAATCCGGAGTGCGGAAATCCATATCAGCCACCCAAAGCGGCAACACATTTTCTGTTCCAAACAAGGCGTTACAGCGTTCGATTTTTACTGCATTCGTTCCCTTGCGGTCGATTATTTCATCAAAATTATACATCTTCTACTTTTTATTTTACTCAACAATTTCTTTCATTGGTTTTCCGATACAGGCATTAGGCATCGGAATATTTAAAATCCGGGATATTGTCGGAGCAATATCCGTCACCTGATAAGATTCCTTCACCGTACCCTGTTTAATTTGCCAACCATAAAAATACAAAGGCGTGTAGGTTATGATGGCATTCGACTCGCCAACGGGCTGTAACTTTTCATCTACTTCAAGCCAACCGGGCATCAAAGTTATCACAACATCGCCAATTGTCGATTTGTTGTATGAATTGCGTAAACGATTCGCATCCGACTGAGAGTTTCCCGGCATGGTCAAAACCTGTGAAGCCGGATAGGCCGATTGTACTCCTGCAAATTCGAGCATAAAATCAGCAACTGTTTGTTGAAATTGTCGCAGATTTAGTTTTTTCTCTTCTATTTTTGCCTTGTTCAGATAAATATTCTTGGCATAATATCCTGTTATCCAACGTTCCTGTCCGTACAAAGCCATTAAATATGTATTAACCAAAGCCATCGAACGGTTCGCACTAAAATATCCGGCCGGGATATGATTGTCTCCCAACTCCGATGGAGAATGGACATCAGTCTGATTGGAATATAAATAAACCAATGTATTCGACAAACCCACTTTCTCATCTATTTTTTTCAAAAGCGTCTGAATATCTCTGTCCAAGCGCAAATACATATCTTCTTTTTCGGGAGATTGAAGTGAAAAAAATTTTTCATTCGGTGCCCTGACGGTAAACTGCAACATCAGTGCATCCGGCACATTATCAACACCCAACTTTTCATTTTCAACTATTTTACCTGCAAGTTCCGCCACTAATGTATTAGCAGCCGGAGTTCTTTTCAGCAACGTAGAGGACGAACCTTTTGTTTTACGATCAGTAGGATTATAACTGAAAGCCTCCTGACGATTTCCCTGAGAAGTAACGTATGTATTAATGGCATACATAGGTTTCCACAGACGGGATGCCAAATTTTTAAAGGTTCCGTCAACATTCATTTGATCGGCTTCTTCCGGCAGTCCGTCCTGAAAATAACCGGTTGTAACCCATTTCAGATAAATATCGTCTATCCAGGCAACACTGTTTGCCGTATGCCCGCCCATCATAATAGTCGCACCGGCATCAATTCCTACAGCAAAACATTTGGCCTTTTCGGGATATGCCATCATCAATTCATCGGTAAAAGTGCCCGACAGCAAATTGTGGGCAGAAACTTTATCGGTAGTGCCAATTCCTATCTGCTCATCGTCAGCAATGGTCGACTGCACTTTTTCCGTTGTTTTATCATAAAAAAAATCACCACTGATACCATGATAAAAAGGAACAGAACCAGTCATAACCGTAGCAATATCAGAAGTATTTCCCCCTGAAACGGCATTATAACTCACATTATTGCAAACTTTACCCTGACTGATAATCTTTTTCAGCCCATTCGGTTCGAAATAGCTCCAAAGGCGGTCAATATGCCGTTGCTGAAGTCCGTCAACCATGATACCAACTACCAGACGCGGACGGTCAGCCGGATTTGATTGCGCTGCTGTTTTAAATGTACTAAGCCCCAAAAACAACAATAACGCAGCAATTTTAAAAAATGATTTCATTGAAATTTTTCGTTTACAACACTCCTTTTGTTGATGGCAGCTGAAATTGATAAATATCACGTTTCACAGCCATTTTAATCGATTTGGCCAAAGCTTTAAAAATACCTTCCAACTTGTGATGTTCATTATCACCTTCAGCTTTTATATTCAGATTCATACGCGCTGCATCGCTCAACGATTTAAAGAAATGCAAAATCATTTCCGTAGGCATATCACCAATATATTCACGTTTAAATTCGGCATCGTAGACTAACCACGGACGACCTCCGAAGTCGAGTGCCACAGAGCACAGACAATCGTCCATTGGCAAATAAAATCCGTAACGTTCGATACCTCGTTTATCGCCCAAAGCTTTTCCGAGCGCTTCGCCCAAAGCCAATGCAGTATCTTCAATGGTATGATGTTCGTCCACATCAAGATCGCCGTTCACCTGAATAGTCAGGTCGGAACCTGAATGTTTCCCGATTTGCTCCAGCATGTGGTCGAAAAACTTCAAGCCGGTACTGATACTGCATTTCCCCGAACCATCGAGATTCAGTTCTATAAAAATATCTGTTTCTTTCGTGGTACGTTTCACGACGGCTTTACGCTCTCCAGCAAAGAGAAATTCGGCAACCCGATCCCAGCTGCTGGTTTGCAGGGCACAATATTCAGTCAGATTTTTCTGCCCCAAAATATCGGCATTTTCACTCAGGAATATGGCCTTACAGCCCATATTTTTAGCCAGTTCCACATCAGTAATCCGGTCACCAATCACATACGAACCGGCAAGATCATACTGATCCGAAAAATACTCCTGCAGCATACCGGTTCCGGGTTTGCGGGTAGGGAGATTATCTTCTGGAAATGATTTATCAATGAAAATTTTATCAAACTCCACTCCTTCGCCTTTCAAAATCTGAAGGAACATTTTCTGCACAGCATCAAAATTTGCCTGCGGATAAACCAGCGTACCCAAACCATCCTGATTGGTCACCAATGCCCATTCAAAATCAAGTTTCTTGCGCATAAAGTATAAATTGCGCATAACTCCGGGCAAAAATTCAATTTGATCAAGACAATCGACCTGAAAAGTTACGGGTGGCTCCACAATGATGGTTCCGTCACGGTCGATAAACAGCACTTTCTTTTTATTATCGGGCATATATTTATTTAAATCTGTATATACAATTAGCTGCAAAAATAGTTCATTTTTACGGGAAAAGAAAATGGAGAATTTCTCTCTATGGCTACACATATTACTGCCCTGTTTTTATTAATTGTAAATAGATAAAACAGGGGAACTCGCCCCGGGATTCAGATAAAAAACAGTTTACATTTTCAGAAATGGATTTCGAAGTAGTATCTTTGCCTGATAATTTAAACATCCAGACAGAATTGAGTTTAAAAATTACAATTGATTATATTATCTCCCTTTAGGGATTAGGGGTCACATGCTTTATCCACAACATTTCGAACATAAAACAGATTTTACAACCATCCGCCGCTTGCTGAAAGAAAAATGTATCAGCTCGCTCGGTGCGGAACAGGTAGACCATATAGAATTTTCAACCGATTTTGAAGAAATAACCCGTAAGCTTAACGAGACCAACGAAATGGTAAGCGTGCTCACTACAGATGGGGAAGATTTGCCCATCGGCGATTTTTTCGATATCCGTCAAGCATTATCCCGTGTTCGGGTCGAAGGTTTATTTTTGGATGAAGCCGAAGTATTTGGTTTATGGCGGGCATTGGAAGCTGTCCGAAAATTAGTGGCATTTCTTTCACGTAACGAAGAAACACCTTATCCGTATCTGTCAGAACTTTTGCCCGGAACCGAAACCTTTCCGCTTATTTCAAAAAAAATTGAAAGTATTCTCAATAAATTCGGTAAAATCAAGGATAATGCATCAACGGAATTAGCACACATCCGGCACGATATACAACAGGTAGAAAACTCTGTATCGCGAACACTGAATGCTATTCTCCGTCAGGCGCAGGCCGATGGTTATGTCGAAAAAGATGCGGCTCCTACCATGCGCGAAGGTCGTCTGGTTTTACCTGTTTCTCCGGCTTTTAAACGAAAAATCAGCGGAATTGTGCATGATGAATCGGCTACCGGAAAAACCGTATTCATTGAACCGCAACAGGTAGTGGAAGCCAACAATCGCATCCGCGAACTCGAAGGAGAAGAACGCCGCGAAATTATCCGCATTCTGGTGGAGTTTACCAACTTTGTCCGTCCTTATTCCGAAGAAATTTTTGCTTCGCAGGATTTTCTCGGTCTTATTGATTTTCTACGCGCAAAAGCACTTTTTGCATTAGAAATCAACGCTATCAACCCACGCATTGACAACATTTGCCAGTTGGAGTGGAACAAGGCAAAACATCCTTTACTGTTTCTGTCACTCAAAAAGCAACACAAAGAAATTGTCCCGTTGGATATTGTTTTGAATGAGAATCAACGTATTTTATTAATTTCAGGACCTAATGCCGGAGGAAAGTCCGTTTGTCTGAAAACAGTGGTTTTGCTACAATACATGTTGCAATGCGGATTATTAATTCCGGTGCACGACAGCAGCCGGGCCGGCATTTTCGAACGGCTGTTTATCGACATTGGCGACGAACAATCAATCGAAAACGACTTGTCGACTTACAGTTCTCATCTGATGAATATGAAATATTTTATTCGGCACAGCAATCCCAAAACCCTGTTGCTGATTGATGAATTCGGGACAGGCACGGAACCAACCATAGGAGGCGCCATTGCCGAAGCCACGCTTGAACGGTTCAACCGGAATAAAACTTTCGGCGTTATTACCACACACTACACCAATCTGAAACTTTATGCAGATGCCACTGAGGGAATTGTAAACGGAGCCATGCTTTACGACCGTCATCACCTCCAGCCGCTTTTCCAACTGAGTATTGGGAATCCGGGAAGTTCGTTTGCCGTGGAAATTGCCCGTAAAATAGGATTACCAGAAGACCTGATTGCTGAAGCTGCCGAAAAAGTAGGTTCAGACCGCATGGATTACGACAAACATTTGCAGGATATTGCACGGGACAAACGTTACTGGGAGAATAAACGCCGGGACATCCGACTGAAAGAAAAGAAATTGGAAGCTACATTAGCCAAATACGAGACAGAAATGTCGACCATTGATAAACAGCGTAAAGAAATCACGCAGCAAGCCAAAAACGACGCACAAAATCTTTTAAATGAAACGAATGCAAAAATAGAAAACACCATACGGCAAATAAAAGAAGCCCAAGCAGAAAAAGAAAAAACAAAAGAAATAAGAAAAGATTTTGAGGATTTCAAAAAACACATTACCCCCGCCCCTTCTTCATCAGGTGAGGTAAAAAAAAATGTTTCTCCCAATCATAAAAAAGTTCCAATCCCGCAGCCCGTCTCCCCTTTGGAGAAAAAAATCGTGGTTGGAAGTACAGTACGGCTTAAAGGTCAGACAGCTACAGGAACAATTATCGAAATTCAGGACAAACAGGCCATAGTAGCTTTCGGGCAATTGAAATCGACCGTAAAACTCTCTAAGTTAGAAACAGTCAGCAACAATCAACTGAGAAAAGAAAAAAATAAGTTTGAAAATCTGGGAAAAACCACGACCGATGAAGTCCGCCAGCGTAAGCTGAGCTTTAAATCGGACATTGATGTCCGTGGTATGCGCGGTGACGAAGCTCTACAGGCTGTAACTTATTTTATCGACGATGCCATTATGGTCGGAGTAGCTTCAGTACGCATTCTCCACGGGACAGGTACCGGAGCATTGCGCCAGCTTATCCGTCAATATCTCGGAACGGTACACGGCGTAAAAAAATATCGCGACGAACATGTACAATTTGGCGGTGCCGGAATAACCGTAGTAGATTTGGAATAACCGCGACACAAAGGAACGCTAATCTTTACAAATTACGCACATCAAAATTTACAACTCGAATTTGCCGGGCTTGGAAACTCCATGTTTTTTCAGACAAGAATTTTATGCGGTATAAAATGTATTTACTCCTTATTTATCCAATTGTCCGAAAACTTTCTTCAGTATATCATTGACACGAGCCTGAGGATTTGCCCGGATAGATTTCTCTTCTGTGGCAATTTTTGAAAAAAGAGCATCCAAAGCTTTTTCCGTAACATAATCGTTTAGATTTACATTTACAGATTTTAGTCCCGCAACAGTTCCGACGGTGCTGTTGGCAACTTTGTTATAAGTGGATGTCAGAGTATTCCATGATTGCGTAGTTGACACATTGGCAACTAACGGTTTACTCAACGACTCCTTTACTTTAGGAGAAAAAGCAGATTTTAACTCGGTATACGTTGTTTTGCGAAAATATTGCGTGGCTGCATCCTGATTTCCAAAAAGGATTCCGACGGCATCGCTAATTGTCATATTGGTAATAGCTTTGGTAAAAATCGGCGTTGCAGTTTTAACCGCGTCTTCCGCTGACCGGTTTATCGACAATACGGCTTTATCCACTAAACTCTGGCCTCCAGGAATCAGCTTAATATTATCTATAATACCTTGTGCTTCCTCCGGTAAAAATAATTTTAAAGTAGCATCATTGAAAAAACCATTTTCTTTTCCAAGTACGGAAACTGCATTTTCAATTCCAATATTTAAAGCACTTTTAAGGCCGGCTATATTATCGGCATTAGTTATTGAAGTTGTACCGGTAGCCGTTGAAACCTGATTCGCAATATTCAGAAGTTGGGCACAGGAAGTCATTAGCACAGCAACCGCAAAAAGTAGCAATATTTTTCTCATATTATTCTTTTTTCATTTTTTCGAATTCAAAAGTATGGAATATTTTCGACTTTTATCTCCATTGTAATATATTTTCCAGAGGTAATCCAAACGGGAACCAGCACCCGATTTCTGCATTGTAAGGTGTTACTTATTTACAGCATGTAAATATTTTCAACATTACAAACATCCCCCCATCATTACAAACGAGACGAAACACAGAGTAAAAACAATTTTACAAAACCGAAGAATTATATGTAAATTTTCGATTATAACCGAAAATATTAGTACTGATTGATAAAGCTCAAAGAGTCCGGAATATTGGCCTTACATTAAAACTCATTGTTGATAATATTCCTGATATTCAAATTATTGCAACAGGATCTTCGGTATTCGAGTTAAGAAACAAACTCAATGAACCATTAACCGGAAGAAAATTTGAATTTCTCATGTATCCTTTATCTGCTCATGAATTAATCCGGTACACTTCGGCCATGGAAGAAAAACGCCTATTGGAAAACAGATTAATTTATGGCATGTATCCGGATGTTGTAACAACCCAACTGACAGTCGGAACATACTGAGAGAACTCACAAACAGCTATCTTTATAAAGATATATTTACTTATCAGGACATTCGGAATCCCGACAGTTTAAGTAAACTACTAATACTCTTAACCTTACAGACAGGCAGCGAAGTTTCCTATAACGAACTTGGAAAATTGCTTGGATTAGACAAAGAAACGATAGAACGTTATATCGACTTATTAGAAAAGGCATTCGTGATTTTCAGATTAAACGCATTTAGCAGAAATATTCGCAATGAGCTAAAAAAGAGTAAAAAAATCTATTTTTATGATAACGGTGTACGTAATGCAATTATCAATAACTTTCAACCTCTTGCATTACGTCAGGACACAGGAGCATTATGGGAAAATTTCATGATCTCAGAACGAAAAAATATATTGAATATCAGGGACTTTACTCGAATACTTATTTCTGGAGAACCCACGCTCAACAAAAAATCGATCATATTGAAGAACGGGATGGCATTCTCCATCCCTTCGAATTCAAATGGAATGAAAATAAAAAAGCTAAAATACCTGCAACATTCGCCACTTCATATCCTCAGCAAACATTCAACATGGTAACACCCGCCAATTACACCGATTTTTTAGTGTAACAAAACAATTACTCACGAAGAGAAACACATCTCCCCGTGAGTAATTTAAAACTTAGAAAATAAACAAAACAGAAACTAATTTTTCAATAGACAAAAATATTCACACAAATTTTTCATCAAAAAATAAAAAATTCAGATAGTCAATTAATAAATCTTTATTAAAAGATGAACGCATTAATTTTGTGATGATCTAAATACTTTTCAGGAAGAGAACTAGTTCACTCTTTACCACATTTGTATATTTTATGATAAAGATCTATAACCTTATCTGACTTTGGGCCGTGAAATCCATGAAATAAAGCTCTGGAAACCGTTTTGCGACTACAATTGCATAATTTGGCTAACTCTGATATATAGCCATGCCGGGGGATTTGTTTTTCAGTAAAATTATTCATCGAAAAAGTTTATATTTGCAAATCATGTCCCAATTGAGACATTTTTACAATGGTTACATAAAAATTTAGTCTGTGCAAATTTACGAGAATATTATCTATTATCAAAAATTTGTTAGAAATTTTTCTTACAAATCATAATTATCATCATAAAAATTATGTCAATTCGTAAAAGAATCATTGAATATCTACGTTACAAACAAATCAGCAAATACAAATTTTATAAAGAAACAGGTATTTCAAACGGATTCTTGGACAAAGATGGAGCCATAGGAAGCGATAAATGCGAGATTATATGCTCCCAATATACTGATTTAAATCCGGAATGGCTGTTTCTGGGTACAGGGAAAATGCTCAAACCATCCAGTACAAGTTTACCCTGCCTCGAAAAAATACGGTTTTCTCCGAGTGATGATCCATCTCTAAAAATGCTCATAGAAAAAATCATTGAACTAACTACAGAGAATACTATATTGAAAGCAGAAAACACCCAACTAAAAAAAATATCGAAGAAAAAATTGCCTCTGGCATACAAAACACCGGAAGAAGATAATAATATAGCAGGAAATGTAGCTGCCGAGCCCAAAGAATAAAATCACGCTGTAAATTCATGTAACAAACTACTTAAATTAACCATAGGAGGACTCACATATAATAACTATTACCCTTTTGTAAAATTTAAAATCAAAAAACTATAAAAGGCGAACAATTTAGCCGGATACACGTTTAAATGTTAGAAAAATTCTAATCAAGTTTAAATATAAAAGTAAAATGAAAATTGAAAAGATTGTTGCGCGTGAAATTCTTGACTCACGTGGTAATCCAACTGTAGAAGTGGATGTAGTTCTCGAATCTGGTATTACAGGACGTGCCGCAGTTCCATCCGGAGCTTCAACAGGAGAAAACGAAGCGCTCGAATTGCGCGACGGTGACAAAAACCGTTATCTTGGAAAAGGTGTTTTAAAAGCTGTTGAAAACGTAAACAATGTAATTGCTCCTGCTCTAATCGGAATCAGCGCCCTTGAACAACGTCTGATCGACAAAAAAATGATTGCGCTTGACGGTACTAAAACAAAATCGAAGCTTGGTGCAAATGCAATTCTTGGCGTTTCTTTAGCTGTCGCCAAAGCTGCAGCCAATTACCTCGATCTTCCTTTATACCGCTACATTGGTGGAACCAACACATACACCCTGCCGGTTCCAATGATGAATATCATTAATGGAGGTTCTCACTCCGATGCTCCTATTGCTTTTCAGGAATTTATGATCCGCCCGGTTGGCGCTCCTTCATTCAAAGAAGGCTTGCGTATGGGAGCCGAAGTTTTCCACTCACTAAAAAAAGTATTACACGGTAAAGGCTTAAGCACTGCTGTAGGCGACGAAGGAGGTTTTGCACCGAACCTTGCAGGTGGAACCGAAGAAGCTCTGGAATCTATCCTTACCGCTATCAAAAATGCGGGATATACTCCGGGCAAAGATGTAATGATCGGCCTTGACTGCGCTTCTTCTGAATTTTATGCTGATGGTGTTTACGATTATTCAAAATTTGAAGGTCCGACCGGCAAAAAACGTACTTCTGCCGAACAAGTTGAATATCTCGAAGAACTTATTGCCAAATATCCTATCGACTCTATTGAAGATGGTATGTCTGAAAACGACTGGGATGGCTGGAAATTGCTCACCGACAAAATGGGAAGCAAATGCCAGCTTGTTGGAGATGACTTGTTTGTAACCAATGTCGATTATCTAAAAAAAGGTATTGATATGGGCTGCGCCAACTCTATCCTTATCAAAGTAAATCAAATCGGCTCTTTGACTGAAACACTTGACGCAATAGAAATGGCTCATCGTGCAGGTTACACTTCGGTAACTTCTCACCGTTCAGGTGAAACAGAAGATGCTACTATTGCCGACATTGCCGTAGCCACAAATTCAGGACAGATAAAAACAGGATCATTGAGCCGGTCTGATCGTATGGCTAAATACAACCAGCTGCTTCGTATTGAAGAAGAACTTGGAGAATTGGCTGTATATGGATACAAAAAATAATCGACTGACAATTTTTCACTGACAACTTAGACTAATATAAAAGGTTACCTGACAATCAGGTAGCCTTTTTTGTTCTCCATTTCAGATTTTTTTTAATTTAAAATACTCCTCCGTTAAGACCCGTTAAGCACACAAATCCCTCTATTAAAAGATATCAAATAAAACATGTCAATGAATTGAGAGGTATTTGTTTTGTATATTTTCGCATCAGAAACAATAATAAAAACAGAAAATATAAACTTATAAAGTAAGAAGATTATGAATGTTTCAAAGAAAACCAAACTGCTCGGCTTATTTGTTGCTGTTATAGCCGTAAGCGTAGCTACAAACTTAACGACAAGCTACTTAAAAAACAACCAAAGCAACGGATACGTATTTAAAGGAAATAATATTCCTGTCTCATACACCTCTTTGGGCGGACATTCTGCCGAGGCTGCTTCAACAGGAGTTGATTTCACAAAAGCTGCCGAACTTTCGGTACATGCGGTAGTGCACGTAAAAACAAAAATTCCGGTACAAGTTCAATCTTTCGGAATTCCAAACGATCCGTTTTTCGAATACTTTTTCGGACGTCCTCAACAAAAACAGCAACAGGAACAGCCTATGCAGGAAGCTTCCGGTTCAGGTGTGATTATTTCAAGCGATGGTTATATCGTAACAAACAATCACGTAATTGACAAATCCAAAGAAATTGAAGTAACACTCAACGACAACCGAACATTTAAAGCAAAACTTGTCGGGACAGATCCAAACACAGATATTGCTCTGATAAAAATAGATGCTGAAAAATTACCGGTTATTCTTTTCGGAAATTCCGATTCGCTTAAAGTCGGTGAATGGGTACTAGCTGTCGGCAATCCTTTCAACCTGACTTCTACTGTTACAGCAGGAATCGTAAGTGCCAAAGCCAGAAGCATAAACATCATCAATTCGAAAATGCCTATCGAATCATTTATTCAGACAGATGCGGCAGTAAATCCGGGTAACAGCGGAGGCGCTTTGGTCAACACCAGAGGTCAACTTGTCGGGATTAACACAGCTATTGCATCTCAAACAGGATCTTACGCAGGATATGCATTTGCCGTTCCTGTAAGTATTGTGCAAAAAGTAGTTTCAGACATTCGCCAGTATGGTATTGTGCAACGTGCAGTTCTCGGAGTAAAAATGCAAACCGTAACCGACGAGATTGCCAAAAAGCTGAAATTAAAATCCATGAACGGAGCTTATGTTGCCGATATTGTTGACAACAGCGCTGCGGCAAAAGCCGGCATTAAAAAAGAAGATATTATTGTAAAAGTCGATGATGTTGAAGTAAAAACAGCAAGCCAGCTTCAAGAGCAAATCGGAAGATACAGCCCGGGCGACAAAGTAAAAATCACAGTTATCCGCGACAACAAAGAAATAACAGTAACAGCCGAACTCAAAAACAGCCACGGAAACTCAGGTGTAGTATCTTCAGAATCGAACACAGCTATGCTGGGTGCTGAATTTCAGGAACTCACAAGCAGCCAAAAGGACAAATACCAGATTGACTATGGAGTAGAAGTAAAATCGGTAGACAAAGGTAAGTTCAAAGATGCCGGCATTAAACCAGGATTCATTATTGTAAAAGTCAACGATCAGGCTATCCGCTCAATCGATGATTTGAATGAAGCATTTAACGATGCGATTAATTCTTCCGATCAGTTTAAATCATTCAACATTGCGGGTATTTATCCGAATGGGAAAATAGCTGTATACGGTATCAGTTTAGCTGACTAAAAACGAATAATTCACTTTATAAAAAGATGGCTGACGACAATAAATCGTCAGTCATTTTTTTTGATCCGAACAAAGTGGAAACGAATGTGTCGGATAATTACAATTTATTCTATTCGTTCCAGATATTCTCGTATGTATAACACCCTCCTGGCAACACAGCGAATAGCCCCTGTGAATTGCGCTGTTTTCTATCAATTTCCGTAATTCTGTCCATATCAGCACTTTCTAATATGATACACAGGGCAGCAAAATTATCGTTAATTCTTGTAGCATTCACCGATTTAGGAATCACCACCGTTCCTCTTTGAAGTCCCCACGCCAAAATCAATTGTGTTTCCGAACACTTATACTTTTCTGCCAGTTCTACAATAATCTGATTTTTCTGAATGCCATCATCGGTTTTGATCAAACGGCGCCCGCCCAAAGGTGCATACGCAGTCAGGATGATACCTTTTTCTTTTGCATAAGTCAGCATGTCATCTTGCTGAAAAAAAGGATGAAGTTCTATCTGATTTACTTCGGGTATCAACGAAGTTTTTTGAAAGAGTTTTTCCAATTTAAAAATATTAAAATTAGAAACGCCGATATGCCGTACTAAACCTTTTTCTTTCAAAGCTGACATGGCCATCCAAGTAGCATCAAGAGGGTATTCATCCAAAGTACCAAGTTGGTCTACAGATTTCGCATGCAAATATCCAGGTTTGAAGGCAATAGGCCAATGAATTAAATACAGATCAAGATAATCAAGCTGTAAATCTTTCAAACTTTGATATAATGCAGTCTCAACATCTTCCGGAGCATGAAAACTGTTCCATAATTTCGATGTCACAAATAATTCTTCCCGTTTTACTAATCCCGAAGAAAAAGCGAATTTCAGAGCTTCTCCGATTTCTTTTTCATTTCCGTAAATAAAAGCACAATCAATATGACGGTATCCGCATTTTATAGCTTCAATCACTGCATTATAAACCTTATTGGGTTCAGACAACCATGTTCCTAAACCAAATTGAGGTATAAAATCCCCATTTTTAAACTGTAAGTATCTCATTTTTATATATTTTTTTGACGCTACCGAATTTCAAATACAAAAATCAGGGCACTTCTTATCAAGATTGACAAACAAAATCAGAAAACAAGTCGTTATTTTTTAAAATTCCACTCCTGAGTCTGATATTTTTCTAAAACAAGTTTATTGATATTTTCGTTCAGGAAAAATGGTTCCGATTTTGAAGTAAACCGGCATTCACAGGCACTTATAAACTTCTGTCGGAATGTGTTCATATCAAGTGAACTTTTATTCATTCTCAAATATTCGGAGATATTCATTACCTGACTTGATACCGAAGCCGTACCCTTAACGGACAGATCTGTATTTATGGCATTCAATGCCCGATGTAAATTTTCCAGACTGGCATCAAACAGAAGTGTTCCATGATGCAATTCCCTGTTTTTGCTTACGTGCGAAGCCGTTCCGCTAACTTTGGATCCGGACAGCCATAAATCTTTTCGTGTACCAATAACGACAGGAACATTTAATTCTTTCAAAACTTCAACAACCGGATGTAGAAATTCATCGCTTAGTGCCGATTGATCTTGTTTTCGGTTGGTAATAAAACTGTAGTTCAGGTTTCCCGTGTCATGATAGACGGCTCCCCCACCCGACATTCTGCGAATAATTTCGATATTATACTTCCGGCAAAAATCGATATTCACTTCATTTTGTACTACCTGATTCGAACCAATTATCACAGAAGGCAGGTTAACATAAAAAAAAAGCATATCATCCTCCGACTCATAAAAAAGGAATTCCTCTGTGGCTAAATTAACAGCAGGTGATAACGATGAAGAATGTATGATTTTCATGGTAAAATTTAAAATGCAGATAACAAAAATAAGAAAAACGTCTGACGATACAACTCAATCAGACGTTTTAAAGACATAAAATACAATTCAATTAGTACAATTTAGTATACCTTTTTATAAAGTTCCAATATTTCTTCCTGCTTTACATCACGTGGATTTCCGGGAGTACATACATCGTTGAATGCAGACACAGACAGTTTTTCAAGGCCATCTTCCGGAACGTTCAGATCGCGTAAAGTTGCCGGAATTCCTACTTTCACTGCAAGAGTTTTCACTGCATCTACAGCTGCCTGAGCAGCAACTTCTTTACTCATCCCTGTCACATCAACCCCCATAGCTTTGGCAATATCCACATATTTATCAACAGCGGCTTCCATATTAAATTGCATGATTGTAGGCAACAAAAGGGCATTTGCAACGCCATGAGGCACATCAAAATATGCACCGAGCGGATGAGCCATTCCATGCACCAAACCTAAACCTACATTCGAAAATCCCATACCTGCAATGTACTGAGCAACCGCCATACTATCACGGGCTTCAACGTTTTTCGGATTTTCCACAACCTGAGGAAGATATTTAGCAATCAACTCAACAGCTTTCAGTTCAAACATATCCGACATTGCCCAGGCTCCTTTGGTAATATATCCTTCGATAGCATGTGTCAGTGCATCCATACCGGTTGCAGCGGTCAGGCCTTTGGGCATACTCAGCATAAGCTCGGCATCAACAATGGACATAACAGGAATATCGTTAGGGTCGACACAAACCATTTTCTTCACATTTTCCTCATCTGTAATTACATAGTTGATAGTGACCTCGGCAGCAGTACCGGCCGTTGTTGGTAACGCAATCACCGGAACCGATTTATTTTTCGTATTAGCGACTCCTTCCAAAGAAACAACATCGGCAAACTCCGGATTATTAGAAATAATCCCAATAGCTTTTGCTGTGTCAATCGGCGAACCTCCGCCAATAGCAACAATTACATCTGCCCCGGACTTTTGAAACTCGGCAACCCCTGCTTTCACCTGCTTAACAGTCGGGTTTTGTTTTACATCCGTAAACATCTGAAACGGGATATTTCCTGCTTCAAGAACAGATGTAACCTGTGCGGCTACATTAAACTTTACTAAATCATTATCTGTAACGACCAATACTTTTTTGAACCCTCTTTTTTTAATTTCATCGGCTAATACCGAACGGCATCCCGGTCCAAACCAAGATGTTTCATTTAATACAAATCTTTGAATACTCATTTCCGTATTTTAATCTATTTATGAATAAAAAATATAAGCTGATTTTAATCACCATACAATAAAAAAGGTGTCTAAAAAAGAAAAAAAAACGCAAATTCCGCAAATTAACACAAATCATAAGTTATTGATAATGTGTCAATAATGCAAATTAAATTTGCGTAGATTTGTGCGATTTGCGGAATTTGTGTTCAGAATAAGCACTTATTGGACATCCTCTCTTTATTTGGTACGTTTATTTTACGTTGAAGGCAATTCTAAGTTCATCTATTTCAGCATCACCCATTGGCTGAAGCGGGCCGATTGAAGAAGCCATTACCAATGAATTTGCCGAGAATTCGGCAACCTCAAGATAATCGAATGTATTCAGTAATTTATCGCCGGTAACAATAACACTGTCATTTTCAACCAGCACAACTCTGTTTTTAGAGAATAATTTCGCCACTTCGTCAACATCGCCATAAAGCATGCTGAAAGGAATGGAAGGAACATCCTGCAAAAAAATCCAGCTTTCGGGAATAGTACGTACATCAAACTTGGTTCCGCTCACCGCATGAGCCATAAGGTTTGTCGGCTGAGTCATGATAATGGAATTGATATGCGGATTCAACTGATAAATACGGTGATGCAGTGCAACAGAACGACTTGGCACTTTTCCTGCTTCGGCCATGCCATTTTTAATCTGAACAATTTCCTTGGGTTGAATATCCCAACGGGCAACATCACGGGGAGTAATCAAGAAATCGTTATTTTTCCAGCGGACGGAAACAGTTCCGTAAGTAGAAATCATCAATCCCTGATCGCAGGCGCGACGAATCATTTTTACCATATCACTACGGATTATGCGTTCATCCGATGGATATTGTACATCCATATAATGATTGACATTCTTAGGAAAATGATTGATATAAGCGTCGATTTGCTGATCAGTCAGTGTATTTACTTTACCCAATTTACCTGCGTTGACAATGGTACGACAGCAGAATTCGAGTGTTTCGAAACGCTGGTAAGCATCCATCATATCGGTTCCACCCAACACCACACCGTGATTTTCCATAATCACAGCTTTATATTGTTTGTTTTTAAACTGTTCAGCAATTTTTCGTCCAAGATCTTCGCTTCCTGGACAACCATAAGGCGCGTAACCGATTTCGCCACAGATTTTTTTTGCCTGAGGAACAATATTAGTATCCGGCACCTGGCGCGCAATACTGAATGCAACTAATGCCGGTGGATGAGCATGTATAATTGCTTTTATTTCAGGGCGTGCTTCATAAATTGCTTTATGAAAAGGATATTCTGACGATGGCTTATGAGGGCCTATTTTTGTACCATCCTTTTTCATGCAAATAATATCATTCACAGTAAGCGACCCCTTATCAATGCCCGAAGGAGTAATCCAAATATCTCCGTTATCGTCCATAATGGAAATATTTCCACCCGAAGTAGTAGTCATTCCACTTCTGTAAATTCGCCCGATAATAACATTAATTTGTTCCATCGGGTGCATGAATTTCACATCAAGTTGTTTCATTATTTTTTATTTTAAATTATGTTTTACCTGGGTGCAAAATTACGACAAACAAATCATCCGGATATTTAGAAAAATGATATTAGAACTGTAAAAAACGGCAAAATGAGTCTTTATTTCAACGAAACTATTTTATAAAAAAAATGAACTTTGCAAAGCCGGAAAAATCCAAACTCATACAAAGTTCACTTCAATATTCTCAAAGTTTATCAGCATTAGCCAACAAATAACTTTCAGCTTCAATGCTCCACAAGCCCATATTTTTGTCACATATTTCTGCTAACTTTTTAAAAACTTCGTTAGTTTCACCCAATTTTGCAAAATCACCAATCGGCGTCAATGGCATGGTTATATGAGTATAGATCAATTTTTTACCTCCTGGAATATCAGGCAAATGTTTCGTTGCTTCAATTACCGCATTCAGTCCTCCTATATGTGTAACCAGACCTGCCGGATCCAAACCTCCACTCATCATATCAAGTGCTTCAATCATGTCATCGGTGTTTCCACCGCTGGTTCCAACCACATGAGTATAAGCATAGTGCACATTGTAGAAATTAAACATAGCACTAAAATTAGGATCACTCGGACCTGCAAAAAAGTTTAAACAACCATCAAATGCCAATATCGCATCGGCCTGTTCAACAACGGGTTTTACAGGGGCAAAGACCAACACTTCATTGTAACCTGTGCCACCAGTAAGAGCCTTCAATTCTTCAGCCGGGTTTTGCATCGAACCAGTATTTATATAACGCAGGTCAATGCCTCTCGAAGCTGCAAATTCGACCGTGTAGATTTGAGCTGCTCTGTCGAGACGGGCCTGGTTAACATCAGTAACAACCAATAAAGCAGGTTTTATATCCTCACGCCTCAAGGCATAATTGATAGCAGCTAAGCCCATGGGCCCAACTCCTGCAAGAATTGCCATTTTACCTCCGGGTGTAATATCCATTTTGTGAATATAACTACCCGGAGTTGTATGATACACAGCATGCATTGTACCAATCACACACGAAAGAGGTTCGGATAGAGATGCCGGATAAAACCCTTCCCCTTTAAAAGGCAGCAGACAATCTTTCTCCATAACTTCATTCGGAATTATAATATAAGTTGCATCACCACCAATATACTGATAACTATATCCGGGAGCACTTAAAACACCTACCGGACCATATTCATAATATAAAGCAGGCTGAATTGAAAATTTATCACCCGCTTTAAACTTATGTGCCCATTTTGCTCCAACTTCGACCAATTCTCCGGCAAACTCATGCCCAATAATAATTGGTTTTTCAGCCACATCATCCGGAATTCTTTTGTGATCAGTCCCCTGATTTGTAGCTTTATAAGATGACATACACAGAGAATCCGAAACTACTTTTGCAAGAATTTCATTCTCTTTAATTTGCGGCAATTCAAATTCTTCCATCCGAAGATCTTTTTTGCCATATAAACGAATTGCTTTGGTGTTCATGTTACCCCTAACCCCTAAAGGGGAACTAAGTTACTTTCGTTTCTTAAAGTTCCATTTAGAGAATTTTATTGTTTATATTAATAATACTTTTAATTTATGCAAACACCCGAAAGCCACCCCTTTAGGGGCCAGAGGGTCAACTCAGCATCACCTGGCCTCCGGTAATCGGTAAAGCCTGACCGGTTTCGCCACATTGTTCCATCAGGTAAAGTGCTCCTTTAGTTACATCTTCGGGAGAACAACCTTTTTGCATAGGAACCTGAGCTAAATAAAATGCTTTGACGTCTTCTACCGTTTTGGCTCCCGGTACTTTCCCCGCATGCAGGTATTGTACAAAAAGCCCGTTTTCCGGATCGCTCCAGAGCGGACCTTCGTAAAAATTACCCGGGCAAATGGAATTTACTTTGATACGGAACGGAGCCAATTCGAGTGCAAATGATTGTGTCAGTCCGATTCCTCCAAATTTTCCTCCTGCATAGGCAAAGTTGGCTTTACTGCCTCGAAGTCCCGATTTTGAGTTTATCTGAATCACATCGGCATAATAATTTGAAACGGCGTATTTAGTTTGCAACTTCATTACACGACTAACTACTTTAGTACAATAGAAATAAGCGTTATAATTGATTTTGGTTACAAATTCAAAATTTTCCGGTGTCATATCATCTAATCCTCCGGCACGAAGTACACCTGCATTACTGATAAAGCAATCAATCGCTCCGAAATTACAAACTGTTTCATGTATCAAATTTTCAATACTCGGAATTTCACTCACATTTGTTTTTACAAAAATGGCTCGGTTACTTTTAGCCAGTTTATTAAAACGCAATACGGTTGCCTGTCCAACAGACTCATTCAGGTCGGCCACCACAATGTTCGCACCTTGCTGCAACAAACAACGGGCAATACCCTCACCAAAACCCTGAGCAGCTCCTGTCACCACAATGTTTTTGTTTTCGGCACGACCGGCAACTCCTCCGGCTGCCACACTGCGACGATAATTCTCCACTTCCCAGTTATCTATAAAGTCAATTTGTTTCTGTGTCATAGGGTGAGCTCCACCGAATGATTTCGACAAATAAGCAATCTTCATCGAATCTTCAAAAACATCGAGAATAATGTCGCACTGTTTAGCATTATCGCCAACCGCCACGATTCCGATTCCTTTTATCAGAATAACTTTGGGCTGATATCCAAACTTAGCCGAGAAAGCTGGAATTTGTTTTGCTGCTTCAGCAATCACTGCTTCGGGCTTCTCTTTATTCAGGAAAATATAGTTCGATTTACAATAAACGATAGCATCCGGCGAAAATGGACGAACAATATTGGCTTGCTCTTCAACACTATCATAATAAAACTTGATAAGTTCATTTTTACGGACTTTCAGCGTTTTCAAACCATCTTTCGACAACATCATTCGAAGAGCCGGAACAATTTGCTCGACACTCCCTAGCCCCTCTATAAGGGGAACTTCACCACTTTCATTAGGGAGTCGAACACTCTCTTTGCCAAGTGTATCTATAATTTGAGCATATATTTCTTTGATTTCTGCAATGCTGTTAGCACCCACAAAAATACCATGATTCTGCAACCAGATTACCTGAGGTTCTTCCTGAGAAGTTGCACGGAATGACTTAATCTCATCTTCTACTTTTTTGAACAACACATAACCCGGATCGGTATATTCGATATACAATGCTTTTTCACCGAACAGTTTTTTCAAATCCGATTCGGCATTTTGAGCGCACATTAAACCGTTTACAGCTGTTGGGTGTAAATGCACCACAAAAGCATAGTCAATAACATTATGCATAGATGTTTCCACCGATGGACGTTTGCCTTTGGTAATCGTAGCATCCGCCAAATCGTTTTTGACCTGCTCTTCACGTTTGGCTGTATCAGCACTGTAAACTTTGTCTGACATGAGATTTAGTTTGGCTCGATCGAGTATTGCAAAACCATCTTCGGTAATAGTTGCCAGAGATGAACCACTGGCTTTTACCCAGATTTTCTCTGCATTTTTATAAGAGGTATTCCCTCCCCCCGCAATCACAAAACGGCTGTCACTCCCATAAAATTGCGATATTTCAATTAGTTCTTGTATTTCTTTCATATTATAATTAGAATACTATCTCCATAAATTTCTCAATATTAATTGCTATAAGCAATGATTCTTTTACAAATCTTTCTCCCTACATCACTATTCATCATTACAATTTCATCAATAGCTGGTTCTAAATCCTCTTCCGTAATTTCATTAAAAGACAATTTGGATAAATTTACTTTCTTCAGTGTTCTGAGATAATCATTATACCCACCTGACTTTTTCCGAAACAAAATTTTACCATCTCGGGATTGATAAACGTTTATATTATACAACGAGTATATCCAGTTTTCATTCTGTATTACACCGCATGGAGGATATTGATTCAACTCGAAAATAGCGGAATACCTTGAATCTAAAATTGCTTTAAATAACATAATAACTATATCATATCCGTTATTTTCATACAATTCGGAAAACCATTTTTTGAGTTTTGAACTTGCGTGTCCAAATCCGTTAGTTCCCTTATAAATACTAAACAAATAATTATCTTTAACTTCTTCCGGCATTGCTTCAAATCGGATTTCGTATTTATCCGAATCAAGATTCATTCTGAAAAATTCAAGCCATTTTTCTTTTATATCAAAATCAAAAATCTCTGATTGTACAAATGTATATTCAGTTCGATAACGCAAAAAATCAGGATTTTCTTTACATTTCAACAATGCAAAACCTGCATCAACCTGAGATACTAAGGCAATCCTTATTTTGTCGGTTTGACTCATTAAGCTGAAACAAATCAGCAATATAAAAAACAGAGATAAACATATTCTTCTATTCATAACTTATGTACTTTTGAGCATCAAAGTTAGAATTAATCTTTTATAACTTTCTCAATATAGTAATCAATTATGAGCACACAATTTCGAGAATAAATCTAATATTCAATACTTCAATCTAGCTATAGTCATAAAATTCAAATAATATTACTATAAGCCCGGAGAATTTCTATTGTTCCCCTTTTGTAGTTAGGAAACTTCAATCAGTTTTTTACCTAATTTTACAAACTCTTCCCGTTTACGTCTGTCGGCGAAGCCCTTGTCGTCGACATATCCGGACTTTCCCTGAGAAACCAGATATTGATGAGCAGCCACCACACAAGCGCCATCATAATTAATTTGCATCAAGCGTTCAGTCAGAGGAGCTTTATTCCGGGCAAAAAGTTCAACAGGTTCCATAGCCGGCGTATTATGTTCGCTTCCGAAAGTCACCACAAATCCCTGATCGTATAAATACGATGCATACTTTTCGAGTAACTTTACATCGTTGCGGGTTGTAATAAACTCTACCGAATGAAAACCGCGTTCGGTCAGTTGTTTTGCAACCCGTTTTAGATCACCTTCAAAATCAGTATATTCACCTTTAGCATCGTCAGCTAAAAATGGATAAGTCGGAATACCGCCACCAGCAACAATGATATCGCAAACGATTTGCATCGGCAAAAAAGCTTTCGGATCTTCCGGAACGAAAGCAGCTCCACCGGCTTTCAGCATATTTCCACGAATTTCGTTTTCGACACCAGCAAAATCTGTAATCTCCGATTTGATTTGTTTTCCACCAAAAAGTTTATAAAATAATAAACGAAGGTCAAGCGGATTATTGCGGCAGTATTCATAAGCTTTCACACGAATCGCTTTTGCCAAATGGCGCTCTCGAATCAAACCATTGGTCAATTCCTTTTTAATCCATTCAAAATCCAGCAAAAATCCGGAATTATTTGCGGCCAGAATCTCATTGACTTTAGCACACATGGCTTCCACCTGAGCATTCGACTCATGAATAACTCCCGCCAATTGCGATACATAAGGTTCGCTAAGTTTAAACGGATACGAAAGTCCTTTACCACTCAGGTAAGTTCGACCAGGATTTCTGGGGTCGTTCACTCTCAATCCGGCTTTCTGATCAGTTTCATTAAGCGAAATAAATTCGATATTGAAAAGCGGATACAAGCCACGTTTTTTGCAACCTTCAGCCCATTCCTTATATCCGGCAGCACTATAAAAATCATTGATTCCCACCACCTTTACATTATCAGCCAAAGCGATATCCAAGGCCTCATCGATATTTTTGAAAGCACTGAACGAGTAAGGCGAATGCAGGTGTGCATTTACTTTTTTCATGATATTAGATTAAGTCTTTAAGGCATCCGGAAGCAGATGCTTAAAGTTTATTAAAGGTCAATTGTTTTTCGATTTAAAGTTATGGTCGTATAATTTTATTCACAGAAGTGTATCAAAAGTAAAAAGAACACAAATTACGCGAATAAACGCAATTTTTTCACAAATCATAAAAAGCTATATTACTGCAAGATATGAGATAAACAATCAATGTTTATTTTAAAAATTTACGAATTTGTGTTCAAAAATCTCTTTTAGACGCCCCAGTGAATAAATTTATACTCCCATTTTGGATCTTCTTATAAACTCAGCATCCGTAAAATTTTCGCCTGGCACATAGCCTGTCAATGGCTGGATACGTTCGTTAATCATGTCTAAAAACCACGACGGTTGTGCAAAGAATGCTTTTTCTAATTCAAAGGCCGGAGTAATCCAGTTACGCGAACCAAGCACACAAACCGGAGCATCCAAATAATCGAAACAAAGTTGACTGATATTAGCCGCTAAATCGTTGAGAAACGAGCCCCGGGTGGTGGCATCGCTTGCGACGATAATTTTGCCGGTTTTCTTCACCGACTCCACTACCTTTTCGTAATTAAACGGGGTCAGACTGCGTGCATCAATCACCTCGGCACTCATGCCGTATTTTTCTTCTAATTCTTTTGCTGCTGTCAAAGCTGGATAAAGCGTATGACCAATGGTCAGGAAGGTAATATCTTTTCCAGACTTCTTTACATCGGGTTCTCCGAACGGAATTTCGTAATAACCTTCGGGCACACCACCATCATGAAATTGCTCCCCTATTTCGTAAATACGCTGACTTTCGAAAAAAATCACCGGGTCGGTTCCCTGAAGAGCTGAGTTCATCAAACCCTTGGCATCGTAAGGAGTCACCGGGAAACAAACTTTGATACCCGGAATCTGGGCCACAAGCGAAGTCCAATCCTGAGAGTGTTGCGCTCCATATTTTGAACCCACAGAAACACGTACCACAACAGGCATTTTGAGTACGTTACCACTCATTGCCTGCCATTTCGGAAGTTGATTAAATACCTCATCGCCACAACGACCCAAAAAGTCGCAATACATAATTTCAGGTACCACACGTCCGCCACACATAGCATAACCAATAGCAGTACCAATAATCGAAGCTTCGGAAATCGGAGAATTGAACAAACGATGATAAGGCAATGCTTCGGTCATACCGCCGTAAACGGCAAAAGCACCTCCCCAATCACGGTTTTCTTCTCCATAAGCAATGAGTGAAGCATCTTTATAAAAGCGATCCATCATAGCTTCAAAAATACCATCGCGTAGCTGGAACTGCTTCATTTTACTGAATGGCTTCCCCTCGGCATCGAAAGCAAAACGTTCTTTATTGGCAATTTTCTTTACCCGTAAATTTTCTTCCATCGGCATCAGTACATCCGGTTTAGCATCCGAGAACGAATCCACCGAACCATTCGAAAACATCATATTACCAATTATATCCGGATTACTCATTCGCGGAGAAGTTTCCTCATCAATGGCTTTTAGGAAAATATCATAAACCAATGCCTTAATGTCTATCTGAATGGCATCCAAATCGTCTTGAGAAGCCACTCCTGCATCAACTAACTGCTCGCCATACGAAACGATACAATCCTGTTTTTCCCATGCTTCCACCTCTTCTTTTGAACGATATGACGATGCATCGGAAGGTGAATGTCCGCTATAACGGTATGTAAGCACATCCAACAATACCGGACCGCGTTTTTCTTCTATAATTTTACGTTTACGTTTGTAGGCATCAATCACAGCCAGTGGATTGTAACCGTCCACACGTTCGGCATGCATTTGATCAGCATTTACTCCGGCGCCAATACGGGCAGCGATACCGTATCCCATGGTTTCGCCACAAGTCTGTCCACCCATTCCGTATTGATTATTCATAATATTAATAATAACCGGAAGACCACCTTTCATATCGCCTTCCCAAAGTTGGGTAAACTGATCCATGGCAGCGAACGAAAGTCCTTCCCAAACAGGGCCGCAAGCCATGGAAGCATCTCCGATATTGGCGACCACCATACCCGGTTTGCGATTCACTTTTTTATACAATGCAGCACCCACGGCAATATCGCCGGAACCACCCACAATAGCATTATTCGGATACACCCCGAACGGAGTAAAAAATGCGTGCATCGATCCTCCTAAGCCACGATTGAAACCTGTCTCACGTGCAAAAATTTCGGACAAAGTTCCGTAAACAAGAAAACGACGGGCCAATTCCTTCGTAGTACCGTTGAAATCTTTTTTTACTACATTGAGTACTGCGCCATCAAAGAAAGACTCCATAATATTCATCAACTCTTTGTCATCCAATTTATGAATAGCCGACATACCTTTGGCAAGAATTTCCCCGTGTGAACGATGACTGCCGAAAATAAAATCGTCAACCGTCAATGTCCAGGCCATTCCAACAGCCGCAGATTCCTGTCCGATAGACAAATGCGCCGGACCGGGATGATTGTAGGCAGTTCCATTGTACTCACCCTTTGTTTTGATGAGGTTCAACATGGTTTCAAACTCACGAATCAATACCATATCATGATAAATAGCCTTGAATTCTTCATCCGTAAAATTACCTTTTTCGTCCTTTACGGTTTTCTGATACTGGTTCACCGGAATAGGTTGAAACTCGATCATTCCAGGTTTCCGGACATCTGCCGGATTGATAAATTGGATTTTTGGCATGGTTGTATTAGATGTATCCCTAACCCCTAAAGGGGCATAAGAGATGTTAGTATTAATTATTAAAATTTTATTTTAGAATTGTAACACATCATTCCCCTTTTGGGGTTAGAAATCATATTGTAAATATCGTTTCTTTAAATATCTCACTCACTGTTGGATGCGGGAAGACAACTTCCTGTAATTCTTCAACGGTCATTTCCTGTTCGATAGCCATACAAGCACCATAAATCATTTCGCTCGACGGGTTTCCTATTATATGTACGCCTATAACTTCGCCGTACTTTTCACCCACCAAGACTTTACAAAGTCCGGATCCTCCTTCGTTTTCAGCTATAAAACGTCCAGCATAAGCCATAGGGAGTTTTGCCACTTTGTACGCTATACCTTTGGACTTGGCAGATTCTTCGGTCTCCCCGACTCCGGCCACTTCGGGATTGGTATAAACTACTCCGGGAATTGCATTGTAACGCATACTATCAGCACGTCCCAGCAGATTATTGACAACCACTTCGCCTTCACGACTGGCAGTATGGGCCAACAGAGAAAATCCTGTAACATCACCGGCAGCAAACACTCCGGGAACATTGGTACGCATTTTTTCATCTACTTTAATGCCTCCTTTCACTAACTCAACATTCAGATTTTCCAATCCGAAGCCCATAGTAACGGCCCGGCGGCCTACACTTACAAGTATTTTTTCGCCTTCAACAGTCTGCATTTGTCCATCTTTTTCAAAAATCACTTTATTCCCTTCAATTTTCATCACTTTGGAATTCAAATTGAAGTTGATTCCTTTTTTCGCATACATGTCACGAAGCATGGCAGAAATTTCGAAGTCATTTGCTCCCAAAATTTCAGGTAACATTTCTACAACAGTTACCTCCGTTCCAAGGCTGTTATAAAAGCTGGCAAACTCCATCCCGATTACACCACCGCCAATGATCACCAACGATTTGGGCTGTTCCTTCAATTCCAGAATTTCACGGTTGGTTACAATCATATCTCCGGCTTCCGCCAAACCTGGAATAGGCGGAACAAATGCTTCCGAACCTGTACATATAAGCAGGTTGGCTCCCAGATAGCTCTCGCCGGCACAAGTCACTTCAACTCCTTTCGGGCTGCGTCCGACAATCGTAGCTTCACCTTTTACGACAGTCACGTGGTTCAGCTTCATTTTACTTTCGACCCCGGCAACCAACTTGCGCACTACTTTATTTTTACGCGCCATGATTTTACCAAAATCGAAACTCACCTGTTCTGCATACACACCATATTTATCTCCGTGTAATGCATTATCATAAGTTTTCGCACTATAAAGCAACGTTTTTGTCGGGATACACCCTTCATTTAAACATACGCCACCCATTTTGTTTTTTTCGAAAAGCAGTACATTAAGTCCTTTATGACCAGCCCGTTCTGCTGCAACATATCCGGCAGGACCACCGCCGACAATCATTAAATCGTACATAATTTTACTAAATTTGCCAATGGATTAATATGCCAATCATTGGGGATTATAGAACATTCAACCATTGTTTATGAATTAATTTTTTAAAAATCTATATACAAATATACCAGTTACAATTGTATTTAATCGACTTATTGGCACATTGGCATATTAATCCATTAGCACATTAAAATATATCCAGCTCCAATGTCTCTATCTCAATAGCAATTTGTTTCAGAAAACGGGTAGCTTCTCCCCCATCTAAAGCCCGATGATCGTAAGTAAGGCTGAGACCAATATAAGGCACAAAACCATAAACACCATCGCCCAAATCTTTCGGACGCGGAACAATGGTATTCACGCCCAAAATAGCCGATTGCGGCAGATTGATGACCGGAGTAAATATCTCAACGCCATAATTTCCGAGATTTGACACGGTAAATGAAGCCGCTTCCGACGATAACAATTCAGGTGATATCGAACCTTTTTTGCAGGCATTGGCAATTTCTTTCAGCTGATTTGACAAACCGATAATAGACAAATCGTCTGCATTACGGACAGCCGGAACCATTAATCCACGATCTGTATCCACGGCTAATCCAAGATGTACTTTGCTAAATAGACGCATGCTGTCGCCCAAGAAGTGAGAATTCACATTCGGGAATTTCTTCAACGCTTTGATTACGGCAAAGCAAACAAAATCATTTATGGTAAGATTTGCCGAAAGAGTTCCTGCTTCGAATGCTTTTTTGGCTTTTTTACGTAATGCCTGTATACGTCGTGCATCGGCACCGAGATGGTGAGTAAGCTGAGCTGAATTTTGTAATGACGCATGCATAGATTTGGCAATAATCTTACGCATGTTCGACAATTTTTTGTCTTCGTAATCCACTCCGTAAACTGTATTTACCGGCGGTGGAAGTAAATCGACCGATTTTGCTGTTCCTGCCAGTCCAGAACCGCTGCCCTGAGGTTGTACTCCTTCTTCGGCAGCAATTTTCTTTGCAAGCGGAGTAAGTTTAGGACGGCTTTCGAGCACAGCCAATACATCTTTTTCTATAATACGACCCTTAGGACCTGAACCTGCAATCGACGAATAATCCAAGGCTTCTTTTTCTGCTAATACTTTGGCGCGTGGACTGATAAAAGTTGATGGGTTGGTGGGTTGATTGGTCAATTGAGGTTCATCGTGACTGTTTTCAACGATAGCCTGAGGCTCCTTTGCAGATTCTATGTCCTGATTCTTGATTTCTGGCTCCTGGCTCTCTGAAGTTGGAGCTACATCTCCTAATAATGCCGTATAATCTTCTCCCGGTTGCCCGATCACCATCATGTTTTGCAATACAGGCACTTCGTCACCATCATTGTAAAAACATTCAAGTACGACTCCATCAGCCGGCGATTCTTCTTCGAAAGAAGCTTTATCGGTTTCGTAAGAGAACAGAATCTCCCCTTTTGCTACAGCATCTCCTTTTTTCTTTTTTATCTCAGAGATAATACAGGTTTCGACAGATTGCCCCTGTTTGGGCATAATTACGACTACAGCCATTATGTGATTTTTATGATTAGAATATCAGGTCTAAGAATTCTTCGGATTAACCTTGCAATAGCCTTTTAATAGGGCCCAATTTTGCAAATATCACAGCACTTGGAATTCTATGTGTACAAAAGTATTTTTTTCAAAGAACAATAAACTCACGTTTTTTGATAGAAAATCTTTGTTTTTTGTAATCCTTTCAAAAAAATTAAATTCGATTATCTTTCTAATAAATTGGTCTACCATTTATACTATAAAGTTGTATATTCATAAAATCAATATATCTTTGCATTAATTTTCATTATTATATTTAACTGTAAATTACTATATATTAAACTTCATTCTTAATGGAAGAAAATTCGCTATCAATGGCAACCTTCAATCTAGACAATGTTTTTGAAACAAAAACAGCAGACATAGTCATTGAAAACATTAAAGAACTTATTAACTCCGGTCAAATTAAACCAGGAGACAGATTACCTTCTGAGCGAAAATTAGCATCAGATTTCGGTGTGGGCAGGGCCCAAATCAGAGAAGCATTGCATAAACTGGAATTCTACGGGATAGTTAAAACATTACCTCAAAGTGGTTCGGTAATAAACGGGTTGGATATTACAACACTTGATGGTCTGATTTCGGATGTATTAAATCTGCAAACTTATGATTTCTTCTCGCTTGTTGAAACAAGATTGATTTTGGAAGAACATGTAGTAAAACTATGTGCGGAAAGATATACACCTCAAGATATGGAAATACTGGAGCACACCCATGAGAATTTTGTGAAGTACTTTGACTCTCCGGACAGAGTAAGTCACGATTTTGCCTTTCACCGTGCTATTGCAGAGGGAAGTCATAACCCGGTTTCCAAAGCGATGTTAATGATTATTATACCGGACATTATGAAAATATATTTGCGGGACCGCATTTGTGATCCTAATCCGGAAGTTGTGAAAGAGCACGAGGAAATGCTTAAAGCAATTAAAAACCGGGATGGTGATTTGGCTGTAAAACTAATGAAAGAACATTTACGGGGTGTAACCGAATTTGCAAAATCAAATTTAAATTCATGCAAATAAATTCACACACAATATTAACCATAAAAACCACTCTATAAAGCACAGAGTGGTTTTTTTTTGCTTTCGAAGAAAAAAAAATTGAAATTTTATTGCGATTATAAAACTTAATTGTAATTTTGGTCAACCAATTTTGGTCAACCAATTATCAAGGACTACAGCTCAAGAATCAAAATTAAAAATCAATTTAATACATGAAAAGAAAAAATCAACAATTTTTCAAAAAAACAGCTATTGCTTTTATTTTCATAGCAACAAGCACGCTTGTATCATTTGCACAAATAACTGTACAAGGCACAGTTACTGACAAAAACAATGAGCCTCTCATTGGAGTAAATATTAAAGTAGAAGGAGCCTCATCTGGAACCATAACCGATTTTAACGGGAAATACATGATTGAAGTGCCAAACAGTAAATCTGTATTAGGCTTCTCATACATCGGCTACAAGACTATTGAAAAAACAGTTGGAAAAAACTCCACGATAGATATTGTTCTCGATGAAGATGTCCACAGTATTGATGAAGTAGTGGTCGTTGGTTACGGAGTTCAGAAAAAATCTCATCTAACCGGATCTATTTCCAAGTATCAAGACGATAAATTAGGAGACATGGCCGTATCTCGTCTTGATCAGGCAATGCAGGGTAAAATTGCAGGAGTCAGTATTCAGAATACCACTACCGAAGCCGGTGCTGCTCCTCAGGTCAGAGTTCGCGGCATGGGATCGATCAGTGCCAGTAGCGATCCACTCGTAGTCATTGATGGTTATCCGGTTTCAGATGGTCTTTCATCTGTTGATATGAACGATGTTGAATCTATCGAAGTATTGAAAGATGCAGCATCCGCCGCTATATACGGTTCAAGAGGAGCAAACGGAGTTATCCTGATAACCACCAAAAGTGGTAATATTTCCAAAGCCAAATATAGTTTCAAAGCTTATACCGGTTACAAAACAGTATATCAGTTGCACGATCTTATGAGTGCCAATGAATATGTTGATATGTTGCTTGATGAAGAATCGAAAGGAGGCACAGGCCCGACAACATCAGAACGTGCCTGGAAATGCATTGACAATTACACCGACTGGCAACAAGAAGGACTCCGGGATGTGGCTAAAATCACCAATGCTCAGTTTAGCGTTTCCGGCGGCAAAAAAGAGGCTAAATACTATATTTCTGCAAGTTATACAAGTGACGAAGGAGTTATGATACATAGCAAATATGACAAATTCAATTTCAGAACAAAATTGGATGCCTCCTTATCTAAAAAAGTAGACATTGGATTAAATCTAAGCAGTTCATACTCTAAAAAGGAATCACCTGCTACCAACTTTATTGATTTCTACAGAACTTATTCATGGCTTCCGGTACGCCACACTGCCGCAACTTCAGCCATTACCGGGAAACCTATTGGTTCGTACGCAAGCGGAAGAGACTTTAACAACAAAGACTATACTGACGCCGATGGCAATACATTTACAGCAAGTCCGTGGGGTACTGCAAATAACAACCCAAGATGTGTAATGGATAATGAAAGTGATTTCACTTATGACTACCGAATGAGAAATTCGGCTTATATGAATATTAAAATATTAAAGGGACTCGAATTCAAAACTTCTAACGGATACTACATAGAATATAAAGAAAACAACGTATATCACAACGCGAATGCAAAAAGTGACGGAGATGCTAATTATGCTATTTATACTAATAAATTTTCTGTCGATTTATTGAGCGAAAACACATTGAATTATAGTAAAACTATAGGCAAACATGATTTTACCGGACTATTAGGCTACACAGCCAACAAAGTCATTACAAAATCAGCAGGAATCAAAGGTACCGGATTTCCAACAGATTATGTACCTACTATAAATGCAGCAACAGCAATAACGATAGACGAAACAGACGGTACGCGAAGAACCTATACGTTATCCGAAGAAGAATTATTGCTTTCCGGTCTGGGGCGTATTACTTACAGCTACGATAACAAATATTTGTTTTCTGGAAGTATTCGTGGTGATGCAAGTTCCAAATTTGGTCCGGAAAACCAGTTAGGCTGGTTCCCGTCATTATCGTTGGGTTGGCGTGCTTCAGAAGAGAACTTTATCAAAGATTTGAGAAAAATAGATCAATTAAAATTCAGAGCAAGCTGGGGTGTAACAGGAAATAATGACATTACCAACTATGCTGCATACGATAAATTGCAGAATGCAAATTATGTTTTCGGAACAGGTTCTACATTATATGCAGGACTGGCTAACACAAGCAGTGTACTGGGAAACAAAGCTATAACATGGGAACAAAGTTATGAATATAACGTTGGCTTTGACCTTAGTATTTTACGAAACCGCATTAATTTGTCGTTAGATGGATACTATTCCATTACCAAAAGCCTACTTTTCGAACAGCCTGCCATGGCTATTACCGGATACACCGAATACTGGAATAACATTGGTAAAGTAAGGAACAAAGGATTGGAGATTGAGCTTAATACTTATAATATTAAAAAGAAAAAATTCGAATGGCAAACATCGCTTAATTTTTCAACCAATGTCAACCGTCTGCTCCAGCTCGGAAGCGGCGAAGAACGGTTACTTAGTTATGGCGAACGCAGTGAAGTGTATATTGCAGAAGTTGGAGCTCCGTCTATTCAGTATTATGGTTACCAGACCGACGGCGTTTGGCTTTCGCAGGACGAAATTGACAACAGCGGATATACTTTTCTTGTAGGAAAAACCGTACGTCCCGGGACATTGAAAGTAATAGATCAGGACGGTAACAATATAATTAATGCCGACGACCGTGTCGTATTAGGAGATCCATTCCCTGATTTTACATGGGGTATGACTAATACTTTTACAATTTCAAATTTTGATTTTTCTGTTCAAATGCAGGGAGTTCAGGGGATAACCGTACTGAATGGTGATGGTTATTACAGTGAAACAAAAAAAATAAACAAAGCTTATACAACCAACAGATATATATCTGCTGAATATCCAGGGGATGGCAAAACACCAACCTTTGCCAATGGTGATGGTATGTCTTGGGAGCTGACAGATTATTTGTTGCAAGATGCTTCGTATGCTGCTATAAGAGATGTAAGTGTAGGTTATAAATTTGATAAAAAACCTATCAAAAAATTAAAAATAAATTCTTTACGCCTGTATGCATCCGGACAGAACCTTTTATATCTCTGGTCGAACAGCTATAAAGGAATTAATCCAGAAGCACGTTCAACCAGTAGTTCCTACTCATCTCCTTTAGTAAGTGGCTACCAAAGAGGAGCATTCCCTTTACAAAGAACTTACTCGATAGGTCTCGAAATTGTTTTTTAAATCATTCAACTTCAAAACTTTAAAAGCAGCACATTATGAAATTATTCAAATATATTCCTCTATTATTTCTTTTTACCTTATACAGTTGTGATCTGAATCTTCAACCTATTTCAGAAATTGGAGAAGGTAGCTTTTACCAAACTACAGACGAAATTAACTCTGCGGTAATTGCCTGCTACAACGGATTGCAGGCACCGCTTGAATTCGAATGGATGCTTACCGAATTGCGTTCGGACAACAGTCGACTATACAATACGGCCACAACATCCTCCAACAACACATTGCTGTTCGAATTTGATCAGGCTAAAGTATCAGCTACAAACACCAGAGTGTACGACTACTGGCAAACTGTTTACCACAACATAGCCCGCTGCAATACAGTACTGGATCCTGATCACTTGGCAGTAGTGACCACCGACAGTTTGAGAAATCAATACGAAGGAGAAGCTAAATTTATCCGGGCATACCATTATTTTAATTTGGTACGTTTATTTGGGCCGGTGTTTATTATTACCGAACGTATCAGTGCAGAAGAAGCTAAACAATATGACAGAAGCTCCGTTGAAGATGTATATGCACTGATTGAAAGCGATCTGAAAGATGCCATTGATAAATTACCCAGCGAATATTCGGATGATGAAAAAGGACGTGTCACAAGTTGGGCTGCCAAAGCTTTGTTGGCTAAAGTTTACATGACTGAAGGATTGATTGATGAAACGACACAGGCTTTATTGAAAGATGTATATGAAAACAGTGGCTACAGGCTCATGGATACCTATGAAAGCGTATTCGACATAAACAACGAAGTTAATGATGAAATTTTATTCACCGTGCGCTTTACTTCTGGAGGACTTGGACTTGGATCTATTTTCGGGAACAGATTTGCTCCCCAACTTAGCGGATCGAGTGTTATTAACGGAGACGGAAGCGGATACAATTATCCATCAAGCGATTTGGTTCAGGCATACAATAGTTCTGACACCCGTGAAGATGTTACTATCGCATTAAACTATGTCAATGACAACAATCAGGTTATAGATCGCAGATATATAAAAAAATACCTGTCTCCTGTGACTATCAAAGATGATGGAGATAAAGACTGGCCTATACTTCGCTTTGCAGATGTAATACTTCTTTATGCAGAAGTTGAAAACGAACTTGATGGTGTAGCTGCGGCTTTGCCACTCATAAACGAAACCAGAACAAGAGCCGGACTCACAGAATTGAAAGAAAGTTCATTACCCAATAAACACTCGATGCGAATGGCTATAGAAAAAGAACGACGTCTCGAACTCGCTTTTGAGAATCAACGCTGGTTTGACCTTGTCCGTACAGGAAGGGCTATAGAAGTGATGAACGAACATTACAGCACCGAAGAATATTATGAATCGACCTCCGGAGCAGGACCGCTTAATGATAATAATATTCTGCTTCCAATTCCTCAAAAGGAAATTGACATTAATCCCAACATTAGTCAGAACATGGGATATTAATTAAATTTTATTCGTAATATACCCAAAATGAAAATACAAATGAAAACAAACATAAAAAGCTTATATCTGATTATCATACTTATAGTAGGATTATTATCTGCCTGCCAGGAAGACACCTATATTGAAACCATCGAAGTTAAAGCTCCCACAATAACCTCTTTCAGTCCTAACTCAGGTGAAGTAGGCAGTGTAATCACCATTACCGGAGAAAATCTGCAAAAGGTAGACACGGTTTTGGTAGGTGGAGGACTTGCTGAAATAAAATACAGAATCAGCAGCACAAAATTGGTTGCCAAAGTTGTCAGCACTTGTCGGGATGGTAAAGTTGTTGTTTCCAACTCTAAAGGAAAATCGGAATCTACCAACGAATTTACGGTAACTTACCTCACACCTTATATCGCACCGGAAAACTATCCGACATCAGGTACTGTAAATGAAGAAGTAGTAATTGAAGGTGAATACCTAAACGTAATTGATTCTATATTGGTTGGCGGAGAAAAAGTAACCATCATAAGTCAACGGGCAAATGAAATTGTATTTAAAGTACCTTATGCGGAAGATGAAACTCCGGTAACTTTAAGATATGCTTATTTCAACGGGACAGAAAATGTTTTAGTCGGCCCCGAAGGTTCTACATTCACTATTCTGAAAGAAGCTCCTTCCGTATCGTATTGCCCGACATCTCTCACCAAATATACTCCTGTAACCATTCAGGGAGAAAGACTTACGCTGATCGATTCTATTTTCGTAGGAAGTGTAAAAATGCTCATCAAGCTTAAAACCGATACGGAAATCACTATCGACATGCCGACCGATTATTTTGGCGGAAATATGAGCGGAGCCTTAACCGGTATTTATTACGGTGCAAGACAAATTGTATTGACAGATGATTTTCAGGTAACAGCCGATCCGAACGAACCGAGGTATTACAGTTACACCGATGTTTTACTAAGTGCCCGAATTGCTTACGGAGGTACAGAAGATGCATTTTTTGATGCCGAAACAGGTACTGTATTCAATAGTTGTTCCGCTTATGAGAACAGATCTGTCATCGATTTCTACCTTTACGATCAATCTGGTTATGTGCAGCTCTACGGACCTCACAATGGCTCCAGTACGATTAAAAACTTCAAATGTAATGGTGTAAGCATCGATCCAAAGGATGGTAGTTGGGATGATTTCTACGGAACAGGAGGAATCCAGACTAAATTCAGGGTATTAAGCCGTGATTCTACGAATCATCTGGCCGTACTGGATGCTTTTGATGCAGGAACTATTGTTGAATTAAACGATGACTTCTTTACAGGAATCAGTCTACCATCAACCAGTTCTCCAAGAATATACAAATCGGTCGATGATGCCGGATATAATGTTGCATCCGGACATTTCTGCATTGATAAAAATAATATTGGCTGGGTCAGAAACTATACTACCGGGAAAAACGGTATTATAAAAATAACTGGTATGCCCAAAGAAGCTGTTAACAACAGAATACCGGAACTTACGTTCGACATTATCTGGCAAAAATAAATATCGGTTTAATCATTCATAAAATATCAAAAATGAAAAAAACGTTACTGTTCTTGGTTTCAGCTCTTATATCAATAGCGATATTATCCGGAGCTAATTATAAAGTAACCAATTCAGAACAATATAATACAGCCGTAAAAAAGCTGTTACCGGGAGATTCCCTCGTATTAGTTAACGGGGTATGGAAAGATGTGATGTTTAAATTTAAAGGGGAAGGCGAACCGGGTAAATATATTTACCTGGTCGCCGAAACTCCCGGCAAAGTAACCATTGAAGGAAAATCAAAACTCCAGTTGTCGGGCAAATATCTTTATGTCTCGGGATTGGTATTTATCAACGGATCGACCCCGAAAAATTCGGTTATCGAGTTTAGAACAGGTTCTGCTGATTATGCCTATAATTCGGTCGTATCCGAATGTGTAATTGATCATTACAACCAACAGGTAAAAGATTCCGATGACCATTGGATAGACATATATGGTAAAAAAAACACGGTTGAATATTGTTATTTCGGAGGGAAAAACAATCAGGGAACGACTATGGTTATCTGGCCGAACGATTCAAACAGTATCGACAACGGGCATCTGATCTACCGGAATTATTTCGGTCCACGTCCCCGTCTGGGAGCCAATGGAGGCGAAACTATCCGTATAGGAACCAGCCATGTCTGCCATTTGAATTCAGCATCAATTGTCGACGGAAATTATTTTGAACACTGCAACGGCGAAGTCGAAATTATTTCAAATAAATCAGGGAACAACAAACTCGTTAACAATACATTTTACGAATGCGAAGGAAGTCTGGTACTCCGCCACGGGGACAATGCCCTGGTTTCGGGCAACTGGTTCATTGGTAATGGTAAACCTTTTACAGGAGGTGTCCGGGTTATCAATGAAGGTCATAAAATTTATAACAATTATTTTTATAAACTTACCGGCGACGATTTCAGGTCGGGATTGGCTGTGATGAACGGCATACCGGATTCCCCGGCCAACGGTTATGCTCCGGTCAAAAATGTTATAGTTGCCAATAACACCTATTATGATTGCGCTTATACATGGGCATTCGGAATCGGTTCAAAACAACGAAACAGAACTGTACGTCCGGAAAATATGCTGTTACTCAACAATCTTGTTTATGCTCCGAATTCCACTGATATTGTAAAATTCGATGATATTTGCGATGGGGTTAAATTCGATAACAACCTGATATATAATAGTAATGGTATAGCCAAAGAACTTGGAGGTGTCGCTGGTGATGTAAACAGGGCAAAAGTCAATAATATTGACTTCGTATATACTGCCGCAAAAGCAAAAAAGTTACCTTTTGTCAAATACGATATTTTGGGAAGAGAAAGAAAAGATGTTGTCATAGGTGCATTTCAAAATTTGGAAAATCCTGCTATAGAAATGGCAACATCAGCCAACTGTGGCCCGGCATGGTATAAACCGCTAAGTAACTCAGTCAAAGCGGAAAATCATAAAGGAAAAACAATTCAGGTTGATGCCGGAACAGATAATTTGTATAAAGCCGTAAAAAAAGCAGGTACAGGAGATATTTTAGTCCTTTCGGCCGGCGAGCATATCATTACCAACAAAATCCGGATCTCAAAAGATCTGACAATAACAAGCGCTGACCCCAAGAACAAAGCGATTATAAGATTAAAATCATCACGGGGCAATAACTCTTGCTTCGAAATTGGTGAAAATGCACAAGTTTATATTTCAAACGTAGATATTGACGGAGACAGCAAGGCCGAATATCCGGCGAAATATGCTTTTATAACCTCCAAAGAAAGTGCATTTGGGTATAAACTTATCATTAATAATTGTGAAATTCATGATTTTAAGGTAGAATCAGGATCCATATTCAAAGCATATAAAGGCTCTGTTGCAGACTCTGTTGTGATAAAAAACTCCTATCTCCATGATGCATTTCGCGGTTTCTCACTCGCCGACGAAAAAGATGATATTGGAAAATATAATGCAGAAACGGTTGTATTCGACAATACTGTATTTAAAAATTTCACCCAATATCTGATTGACTACTACCGGGGAGGAAATGATGAATCAACTCTCGGCGGAAATTTGCAGGTAGATCATTGTGTATTCGACAGGGTTGCCGACGATGAAAAACAAACTATGCTAAAAACAAACGGCATAGTGACGGTAAACATAGCCAATTCGATATTTTGTTATTCGTTAGCCAAACAAAGTGTAAGACTATCAGGCGAAAAAAACACAATCACCAACTGCTGTTTTTACGATTGTACTGATGTCAAAATCTCAAATGGAGCTCAATCTCAGACCATAGTACATGATGCCCCGAAGTTTGAAAAAAAGAGCTACACTCTTTCTAAAAAATCAAAATTAGCAGGCATGGGAACCGATAACAGCAATATCGGATTAAGATAAACAATCCAAGCATAATTTACATATTAATCAGCTAATTATCATTATCTGTAAAAACATGTAAATTATGTCTGTGTTTCGAATATCCAACCCATTTTATAAAAAACAAATCACCCATAAAATGGAAATGCAAAAGTTAACCTTATTTTTATGCTTGATCACCTTGTCCCTGCTTGTAAAAAGTCAGACAGTTCTCGAAGCTGATGGTCCGGGAAATACCTACGAATTAATCAACAGTGTACTCGCTCCGGGTTACACAGCTGTTGAAAACCCCGAGTGTGTACATCCCGAATTCGGACGTCACATAGCAGAAATATGGGACAATGACCTGCAAAAATATGTTTTCGTATTTTACATACATGTTACCCCTGACAACGACCGTTGTATAAATTTCGACAGACAACGTGTAGAAATAAAAACCTACGAACCTTCTCCCGAAAATCTTAAAGGAAAATTGGGAGAAACAGTCGTTTATAAATGGCAATTCAAACTCCCGGATGGATTTCAACCATCCGCAAGTTTTACCCACATTCACCAGGTAAAGGCTGTAAACGGAGATGATGACGATCCGGTATTCGTACTCACTGCCCGCAAAGGGAATCCTGATAAATTGGAACTAAATTATTACGAAAGTTCCGACCAGGCTCAGGTAAAACTGACTTCAGCCGACTTGTCACTTTTTAAAGGCAAATGGGTAGAAGCCACAGAAAGAATCAAAATCGATAGTACAGATGGCTCCTATTCAATCAATATACAGGATTCACAAACCGGAAATATAATTATGTCGTACAGCAACAGTAAATTGCGAACTATCCGCCCAGACAATGATTTTATCCGCCCGAAATGGGGCATATACCGGAGTTTACTCAACTCTTCCGATTTACGGGATGAAGCTGTCCGGTTTTCATATTTTTCCATTGCAGAAGAAATCTCGACAGATGTAAATACAAATACCTATTCCAACTCCGAGAATTTCAATATCAATCAGAACTTCACTAATAAAGAAATAATCATCAATTATGAATTAAGTGAAAACAACATAATAAATCTATCTTGTAAAAATCTCAATGGTCAAACTGTCCGAAAATTTATAAATTATGAACATCAGCAAAATGGCAATCATAAATTTATAATTAAAAATTGCGGATTGCCTCCCGGCATCTACATACTAATTTTACAAACAGATTATAAAACCTACTCAAAAAAAATATACATATAACTCCATATTCGTACAAATCTGGCATTTGTGTCATTTTATACTTTCACTTTGTAGAAATCACAAATCAGTGTAAAACATTTTTTCAACTGACAGAGACTCCAAAGATTAATTTTAATGTAAATATATAGCCAATGCTTAATTTTAGGAGACAAAACACCTGTAAATTTTATTTTATACCATAAAATCGATATTTTATACGTACATTTACAAATAATAAGCAAATGGGTTCTTTTTTTGTCCTTTATCCACATTACAAACAACTTCTTAATATCTTATTAAGTCTCTCCTTTTGTCGAAATAGACCTCTTTTCAACTCTTTTGTTTATCAATATATTTACAATTAATTTTATTTTTATGAACATTTACGTAGGAAATCTCTATTTTGAGGTAAGTGAAAATGATTTACAACAAATCATGGAAGAATTTGGAACTGTATCATCAACCAAAATTGTTACAGACAAATATAGCGGAAAGTCAAAAGGTTTCGGATTTGTTGAAATGGCGGACAGTAATGAGGCTAACAATGCAATCCAGTCTTTGAATGGAAAAGTGATAAAAGGACGTCCAATAGTAGTAAAAGAGGCGATTCCACGCTCTTATTGATCATTTACAGTTAAAAGAAAAAGTTAAATACGAAAGCAGGAAACTTTTTTATAAAGTTTCCTGCTTTTTTTATAAACATGAATACATTTAAAATAGGCAATATAGAAATAAAACTTCCTATTATACAAGGCGGTATGGGAGTTGGAGTATCTCTTTCCGGATTAGCAGCAGCAGTTGCCAACGAAGGTGGCATAGGAGTGATTTCCTGCGCAGGATTAGGACTGATTTATAAAGGGCATGGAAACTTTATTCAAAGTAGCATCTGGGGATTAAAAGAAGAACTACGCCTGGCCCGGGAGAAAACAAAAGGAATAGTAGGAGTAAATATCATGGTCGCTTTATCAAATTTTGCAGATATGGTTCGGACATCCATTGCAGAAAAAGCCGACATGATTTTTTCCGGAGCAGGTCTTCCTTTAGATTTGCCTTCGTTCCTAATCCCCGACAGCAAAACGAAATTGGTTCCAATTGTTTCATCTGCCCGGGCTGCAAAAATTATTTGTGAAAAGTGGAATATGAATTATAATTATTTACCGGATGCAATCGTTGTTGAGGGCCCCAAAGCCGGTGGACACTTAGGATTTAAAAAAGAACAAATTTTTGATGAATCATACTCTTTAGAACATATAATTCCAGAAGTATTGAAAATAGCAGAGAGTTATAATGGAATTAAAAACATACCTGTTATAGCTGCCGGAGGTATTTCTAATGGAGAAGATATATATCATTTTATTAAAGGAGGAGTTTCCGCAGTTCAATTAGGCAGTCTATTTGTAACAACAAATGAATGCGATGCTTCTGAAACTTTTAAGCAAACATACATCAATGCTAAAAAAACAGATCTTCAAATCATAAACAGCCCTGTCGGTATGCCCGGAAGAGCGATCCGAAGTGAGTTTTTAAACAGAGTTACAGCTGGTCTGGAAGTTCCTAAAAGTTGCCCGGTACATTGTATCAAAACCTGTAATTATACTAAAAGCCCCTATTGTATAATGGCCGCACTATTTAATGCGGCCCTAGGAAACATGGAAAAAGGGTATGCTTTTGCCGGAAGCAATGCTTATTTAGCTCAAAAAATAAGTAGTGTAAAAGAGATTATTGATATTCTGAAAAAGGAATATAATGCCGCCGAAAAAAAGTATTGTAAAAACATCCCATGAAAACAAATGATAAATTAGTAGAAGAAACGGTAAAAAGATATATCAGGGAATACGACCGATATAAAAAATTAGCAGATATTGTTTTCAACATCTGTGAAAATATTTTACATGAAAATCTAACAATTAGGGCAACAGTACAGCATCGTACAAAAAGCCCGGCAAGCCTGACCGAAAAATTAAGAAAATCAACAGAATACAAATCAGCAGAAGATGTTTTTGATAAAATAAGTGACCTCGCAGGAGTCAGGATACTTACCTATCAGGAAACAGACATCCCTAAAATAGTAGAAGCAATCCGGAATATTTTCTCAGGCAAACACCAAGTACAGATTGAAGTCAAAGACAAAAGCGGCATAGCTGGTAAATACTATAAAGCCACGCATTGCTTGGTTACCCTACCTTCAGAATATTTAGCAGACAATTTCAATTTAAAAGACACATTATGTGAAATACAGGTATGCAGCTTATTATCACATGTATACAATGAAATTGAACATGATTTACAATATAAGTTACATGCCCGATATTTATCAAAAGAAGAAAAACTTTTAATAAATCAATTAGGTTTAATTACCAAATCCGGAGATATTATTATTCAGAAACTACTACAGGCAACCAATGAGCGATTGAAGTCACATCGTGGCAAATTTATAGATGTTCACGACTTTGTCATCCGAATGGGAGAATTATTTAAAGTTGGTGAGTCGTTTTCCAACAATGCGGGGCTACTGTATGACGAGCTTCTTACTTTTAATTTAAATTCTCCGGAAGCAATTACGCTATCTCTTCTTGATAAAGACGAGGACATAATTCATGTTGCTATTGAGGAATACAAACGAATAACAGAATACATTACAGCAAAAAACATAAACCTGACTATAGATAAAAATTCTTCGGATCTACTGTTGCTTGTTTTTCTAAAAAAGAATATTACTTCCGTATTAAACAACTATCCTCACTCGCCGATAAAAGAACATTCATCCCGTTTTTTCAGAATTGCACAAACATATAATACCATGCTTTCAGAGTATAACTAAAAACAAAACATTTTACAACAATAAATTACTGTTTGTAAAACAAACTAGATCTTTGGTTTACAACACCATTAAAAAAAATTATGACATTTAAAGAATTAAATATTATTGAGCCTATATTGAAGGCTCTACATGAAAAAGGATATGTAAATCCGACATTAATACAGGAACAAGCTATTCCTTTCGTTTTAAACAACAAAGATATTTTAGGTCTGGCACAAACAGGAACTGGTAAAACAGCCGCTTTTGCCATTCCTATCATCCAACGGTTATACCAAGACAACGAAAAGAAAAAGAAAAAAGAAATTAAGGCACTAATTCTGACTCCTACTCGGGAACTCTCTATTCAAATTGATGATTGTATTAAAGATTATACGAAATATATCGAGATACGCCACAGCGTGATATACGGAGGTGTTAATCAAAACAGTCAGGTAAATGCTTTAAAATCAGGCGTTGATATTTTAACTGCCACACCCGGACGTTTATTAGATTTGATGAATCAGGGATTTGTAAATCTGAATTCAATCCGTTATTTTGTTTTAGATGAAGCGGACAGAATGCTTGATATGGGTTTTATTCACGACATTAAACGATTACTGCCAAAATTACCAAAAGAGAAACAGACACTCTTCTTTTCGGCAACTATGCCTCGAACAATTGCCACTTTATCTCAAACTATTTTAAAGAATCCGGTAAAAGTAGAAGTTGCTCCTACTTCATCTGTGGTTGATACTGTTCAGCAATATCTGTATTTCGTAGAAAAACCAGACAAAAAAGATTTACTGATTAATTTGCTAAACAACAAAAAACAACAATCGGCTCTGATATTTTCCCGCACAAAACATGGTGCTGATAAAATAGCCAGATTGCTTTGCAAAGCCGGTATTGGAAGTGAAGCAATTCATGGAAACAAATCGCAAAGTGCCAGACAACGTGCCCTGACCAATTTCAGAACGAACAAAACAAGAGCTCTTATTGCTACAGATATTGCAGCTCGGGGAATAGATATTGATAAATTAGAATTAGTGATAAATTACGATCTACCAGACATAGCAGAAACCTATGTACATCGTATTGGACGAACCGGCAGGGCCGGCCATACAGGAATCGCTCTTACATTCTGTACGCAAGAGGAAAAAATACTACTGAATGACATTCAAAAGTTAACCGGAAAAAATTTACGGATAGCAAAATAAAAATAATATGCTAATTTAATTAAGAATTACTATGACGATAAAACAAAACTTCAACAACAATAAAAAAGAAGGCAGAATAACTCTTACAGAAAAAGCATCTGCAACCAAACAAATTGTTTCTATACTAAAAGAAATGAAAGAAAAAAAAGGAGATGTTGTTCGCGTTATTATAAACAATAGAACATCCATTGAACTTCCGGCCGATTTATCTCAGGAAGAAAGAGATGAACGTGTAGCCAATTACATCAGGTTACACAAATCAAAAATATAACGAGAGATCGCATAGGCATTGTAGGTTGTCATGGAAAATGACAAATCAAGGAGAGCTGTAATTAAGTTTTCGGGGAACAGAGATGTAAAGTGAAATCAAAATTTAAGGGACTATCCAAAATTTTGTGTAAACGTCAAACTACAGGATTCAGGTTTTAGACTTGAATCCTGTTTTTAAATATAGTTAGAAATTGATTAAAAATCAAGCCCCAGTTCCAAATAGGTTGATCCCAACTTTTCTGTATTTCAGTTAGAGAAAAAAAATACCACTTCCTTAAGAGCATCATCATTAGGAAATGACAGTTTGTTTTTGGTGTATTTTCTGATTTTCCCATTAAGATTTTCAATTAAATTGGTTGTATAAATGATTTTTCTGATCTCAATTGGAAAATCAAAGAATGCGGTCAGTTCATCCTAATTTACACGCCAGGAACGTATGGCATAAGGATATTTCTTAGCCCATTTTTGATCAAATAAATCAAGCTCTGAAGCAGCCTGATTCTTTGGTTGGAGCATTGTAGATATTCTTTAAATCAGAGGTAAATTCTTTCTTTTCTTTCCAAACCACATACCGACAGGAATTGCGTATCTGGTGAACAACACATATTTGAGTGATTGCATTGGGAAATACAGCTTTTATTGAATCGGTGAATCCATTCAAATTATCAGTTACTGTTACCAGAATATCTTCTACTCCACTAGCTTTTAAATCAGTCAAAACGTCTGTTCAGAAACTGGAACTTTCAGATTTGCCAATCCACATACCCAGAAACTTCTTTTATGCCTTCTTTATTGAGGCCAACACAGAGATAAACAGTTTTATTGATAACCTTGCCCTGATCCCGAACTTTGAATACAATACCGTCCAACCAAACAATCAGATAAAGGCTTTCCAATGGTCTGTTCTGCCATTCTATGGCGGCCTGTGTTACTTTATTGGTTATGATAGATATTGCTGAGGTAGAAAGACTAATGCCATAGATTTCTTTCATTTCTTCTTCAATATCCGATACGCTCATGCCTTTGGCATAAAGTGAGATAACTAGTTTTTCTATTGATAAACCACGACTTTGATGTTTAGGAACTACCGTGGGTTCAAATTTCCTCTGGCGGTCACGTGGCACTTCAATAACTGACTCTCCGTAATGAGTTTGTATCTTTTTTGGATACTTGCCGTTTCGTGAATTACCACTGTCATTGCCTTCCGGTGAGTGTTTCTAATATCCTAAATGAGAATCCATTTCACCTTAGAGCATTTGTTTCAATACTCTGGCGTGCAAGTCGGTCAAAAACTTGCTGACATCTTCGTCTGTCTTAAATTGTGACAGAAACTCCTTGTTTAATAAATCTTTTGGAATGTCCATAAAATTAAACAATGACAAAATTAATAATTACTTTTCTTACTAATCATGGTTTTTTCTTTTCGAATCCCCTCTCACCAAATTACGAGGGGCTTGAAAATAAAAAAAACTACAAGAATCCAATCCTGTAGTTTTGCATTTACACAATTTTGTGGACAGTGTCTTTTTATAATCTAATATAAAGCGATATAATTATATTTCTTTTTTAATTCTTACAGCATTAAATCCTTTTTTCCCTCGTTCCAGATCAAATAAAACAATATCGCCAACCTGGACGGAGTCCAAAAGCCCGCTTACATGAAAGAAATATTTATCTGTCCGTATAATTTCTTTAATAAATCCATACCCCTTTTCTGCATTTATATATTCAACCCGGCCTTTGATTCCTACTGTGCTATTATACTCTTCCGGACTTTGTCTCTTTTTTTCAGAAACAGTATCACGGGCATTCGAATTTTCAGTTTTATTGTATTCAGGAGGGGTAGAGCTAATCATACCATTTTGATCTACGTAAGCAATCATATCATCAAAGCTATCTGTACCTGAAAGTTTTCGTTTTTCTTTTCTTTTTTGTTTTTCTATGCGTTTTTCTTGTTTCTTTTTTTCATTATCACGTTTGTTATGTGTAATAGGTTTTGCCATGTTAAATAATTTTATTTAAATAAAAAAGTTTTTGAAAATAATTGACAGAAGAATTCTTCTCGTATTTTTAATATACCCAAATTTTCTTATCAACATTATATTAAAAAAGTCAGGAGCACTTCAAATTATGTTTTCAAATAAAAGTTTTTCAGAAAGTTATTTATAAAAATCAGGATATTCAAAAGAAATAAATAATAAAGTCGTCTTGACTTTTCATAATAATCCCTTTTTTCGATAATATTTAGAAAATATAAGACAAAATTAACAGATCTTATACCTTACTGATTTCGGTAATTCCATAGTCTATCGGGAGTATTTTCTGTCTAAAAAAAGAAATATGACATTTTTAATTCTATCTGATTCGAAAGCAAAGACGTGTTCAATAAAAAAAATGCCTTTATTGTGAATAAAGGCATTTTTTAAAATATCAAAAGAATTAATTAATATCTTCTGGAACGGTTGCCGTTATTTCCGTACCCTCCACGGTTGTCAGAGTAAGATTTTTCTTCTCTGGGACGCGCTTGAGAAACAGCAATTACACGTCCGTCATATTCACATTCGTTCAATTCCTTGATAGCCTTATTTGCGGCTTCATCATCAGGCATTTCAATAAAACCATATCCTTTTGAACGCCCGGTCATTTTATCTGTTACTACGTGAGCAGAGCTAACTTCGCCATACTCTCCAAAAAGTTGTTTAAGATCTTCGTCTGTAGTTCCGAAGCTTAATTTTGCTACAAAAATGTTCATTTAAAAAATAGAATTAATAAATTAATAGTTAATTGAATAAGAAAGGCAGAGAAATGAATTCTATTTTTAATCCTAAGAGAGAGTAAACGGATTGAATAGTAGATGACCCGGACTTATTTTTTCAATTATGAGACAAAGGTAAGTATAATATGTATCATTCTATCATAAATATTCAATTATTCTTGATTTTATTTATAATTTAATGTGAGTTTGACATAAACAGAACCCATGAAAATTTAAATATTAATAAAAAGAGTCATTCCCCGTTATCAAAATTATTCCAGTATTTCTACAAGAAATAACATGTTTTACCTCTGTATAAAAAACTGGTCGACCAATTTTCATGTTTTACAACACATTTGATAAAATAATCAGAAAATATTTTTTTTATTTCCAGTAAATACGTTACTTTTGGTCAACCAATTAATTGGTCAACCAATTAAAGCATATAAATAAAAACTGAAATGAATCACACGTATCTTATTTTTAACAAAGAATCAAAAACATTCTCATTAGTATTACTTATTATTGCCTTATTTATTTCTGAGATACAAGGACAAACTTTACTCAGCACCTCATTTGAAAGTAACGAAAGCTATAGTTCCGGGAGTATTAACAATCAGAATAACTGGGAAGTAAGTTCCGGAAACGGAGAAATAACTTCGGATGCCTATTATGTATACTCCGGAAACCAGTCACTCCGCCTCTACTCCACCAACACCGCCATTCAAACCGACAATATCGCTTACGATTCTGATATCGAGGCTTTAACCGGAGACGTATATATCGATTTTTGGATCAACGTAAAAAAACTTCCTACTGCCAATTTCGGTATTACCGGGTACGATCTGGGAACTTATACTAACCGGAATTTTATGTTGGAATTTTTGCCTGCCGGAAACATAAAAATATACGATGGAAGTTCTGGTTGGTCAACACAACCGTCTTATTCGGCAGGAGTATGGAAACGAATCTCAATAAAAATCGATAATACCGGAACTCGATGCCAATATGCGATAGATGGAGAATTGATTGATAAGCTATTCTCTTTCAGGGAAATAAAATCAGGAGCCACATCATTCGATTTTCATTCCATCCGTTTTTCCATGTCGTCGGGCACAGCAAATGTTGCTATTGATGACATCTATATTGGCTCCACTCCTATTGCTGGCATAGCATTCCAGGCTTCATCCCCCGACAGGACAATCAGTATAACTCAGCCGAATTACGGAACCATCACATTAGATCCGCAAAAAACAACATACCAGTTAAATGATGAAGTATTGGCTTCAATTTCTGTTCCGGAACATTATGTTTTCAGCGGGTGGACGGGAGACCTTTCCGGTACTGAGAATCCAATATCATTTGTTGTGGATAAAAATTATAGCATAGGAGCCAATGTGGTGATTGACACACAGAATCCGCCTGCTGAATATTCAATCTCAGTGGCTCAGCCTACCGGAGGAACAATAACGTTGTCGCCGCAACAAGACTCTTATTACGAAGGCACCACCGTTACTGCAACTTTAGATGTAACATCGGGATACCAGTTCAATGGTTGGACAGGAAGTCTTAGCGGAACAACCAACCCGGAAACTTTCGTCATAAATAGTTCTATGTCAATAGGAGCTGATATTTCGGAAATTCAGGTTTCTCCCGGTATCAGAACAGTATCAACTGCTACCCAATTCAAAACAGCATTATCTGAAATGGATCCGGGCGATACAATCATAGTTCTTGACGGTACTTACAATATAGGCGGGGTAAAAGTAACCCGGAGCGGAACAGCTTTAAAACCCATTATTATAAAATCAAAAAATCTTTTGGGTGCAAAAATTATCGGATCATCCTACTTCAACCCGTATGGACAGAGCTATGTAACTTACGAAGGATTTCACTTCGAAGTAAATCCCGTAAGCACAATTTTTAAATTAGAGGGTTGCAGTTACGTTCGCATTACACGGAACCACTTCACAATGATTGATTCATCAGATTCGACGCAAACATCAAAATGGCTTATTATCGGAGACTTGTGGGACAACGACGTTTGTAACAGTCATCACAACCGGGTTGACCACAATCTGTTTGAAGGAAAACACGATCAGGGAGCGTGGCTGATTATTGATGGGAGTCACGGAACAGTTCCCGATATATCGAAACACGACAGAATCGACCATAATATTTTCAGAGATAACACTCCGCGTGTTGCCAACGAAAAAGAAACTATCCGTATGGGAGTAAGTGATCTGAGTCATAAAGATGCCTTTACTGTTGTAGAATACAATCTGTTCGAAGACTGTGATGGCGACCCGGAAATTGTATCGGTAAAAAGCAATTGCGATACAGTCAGAAATAACACGTTCCGCCACTGCCTCGGTACAGTTAGTCTAAGACAGGGAAACAACAGTGTTGTGGAAGGAAATTTCATGTTTGGAGAAGGAAAAACCTCTATTTTTGAAGAAGGAATAATTGGATGCGGAGGGGTACGCGCCTACGGACTAAATCATAAAATCTACAACAACTACTTCGAAGGTCTCACCGGAGATAAATGGAATGCTGCCTGCACGCTCACCAATGGAGACGTAAGCAATAGCTCTACCAGCTTAGCAAGTCATTTTTTACCGGAAAATGTTGTGTTTGCATTCAACACTTTTGTAAACAATGAATCGAATATCGAAATAGGATATGACAACAGCGGACATTATGAGAAAGCTCCCAAAAATTGTGTTATTGCCAACAACATAGTCATAGGAACGAAAAATCCACTCATAAAATACTACAGTACTACGTCACTGGCAGGAGTAAGTTTCCGGAATAATATCATGTATCCCACAGGTAGTGCAACTTTAGGACTGACAGGAACAACCGAATCCGAAATAAAAACGGTGAATCCACTTTTGGAACAATCCGATTGCCGGGCTCCCGGAGAAAATTGTGATTATTCACTTCCTGTCTCTTTATATAAACTGACTTCCTCAAGCCCGGCTATAAATGCATCGGTAGGATATGATTATGTAAACTACGACTTTGAAGGTCAACCGGCTATTGGTATTCGCGACATCGGAGCTGACGAATATAATGGCACTGAAGTTATAAACAATGGGCCTGTAGATGAATCTCAGGCAGGGCCTACGGCTCCGGAAACTTATGAGTATGAAATCAATACGCTTACCAGTAGTAAAACAATCATTGACCATGCAGTAAGCATTAGCCCTAATCCATTTAAAGGGACAACACTATTAACAATGCCGGAAACAAATTCAGGTAAAGCAATTGTGACATTATATAATGCCAACGGACAACAAATTCAACAGAATATCTTAAACACGAACCAGGGACAAGCACAAATATCTATTAAAAACAAAGGATTAATATTTTGTGTTATCAAACTTGAGAATAAAATTTATACCGTAAAACTTATTTCCGAATAAATTACAGAACTCTATAAAAATAAATTATCATGAAAAAATTTACTTTATTAGTATCAATGCTTACTCTTACATTTTTATCCAATGCAGCGGTAATTATTGATGAAACATTTAATTACTCCGTGGCAAATCTTGCCGACGAAACCTCAACATGGACAAACACAGGAACTATTACTACCGGAACAGGTCGAAACATAGAATCCGGAGGTTTAGTCTATTCAAACACAGGAGGAACTTACATTTTTTCAGGTGTAGGAAACAAAATTAATCAGGACTACTCGGCAGGATCAAATTACATAGCATACAGACCTTTTGATGCCATAACAACCGGTGCCATTTATATTTCATACCTATATCAGGCTAATGGAAATCAAGGACAAACAGCTTCCGAAGTTTTGGGTTTGTCCAACAGCACTACTAACTCAGCCGTAAAACTTTGGGCAGGAAAGCAGGCAGATCAAACTAAAAATCCATTCCGGCTTGGTATAACCAGATCAAGCACTTCCAGTGGCGACATCCAATGGTCGTCAAACACTTACAATGCAGATGAAGTGTATCTAATTGTTATTAAATATGATTTTGCTACTACAACAGCATCCTTATTTGTCAATCCTGTGTTAGGAACCACTACCGAGCCAACAGCCGATGTAAGTGCTGATTCGGATGGAACCGCTCGTACATCATTAGGATATTTAATGTTTAAACACAATGGAGCATCTTATGCAAAATTTTTAGTTAGTGGTGTAAGAGTATCAACAAGTTGGACAGAAGCTACTGCTATCCAGTCAAATGCCCCCCAGTTATCAGCTCCGGTTGTAGGAACACCTACAAGTGCTACCGAAACAGGTTTCACCGCCAACTGGACTCCGGTAAGTAATGCAATAGGATACGATGTAAAAGTATATCTCGGAACCAATCTTATAAGCACAACCAACGTTGAAGGTCAGGCATCTTCATCTGCCGAAATTACAGGGCTCATGTCAGGAATGAGCTATACTTATCAGGTGATTGCCATAGGAGATGTTACCAATTACAACGATTCCGACCCGTCAGCTTCATCTACTGAAATAACAACACTCGATCCTTATGCAACGAATGCTCTTAATACCGATTTTAATGATGGAACCTGGGGTGAAATAGCTACCTCTCAACCATCTGCCGGCACTTATCCAAGTTATTCAGTCAATGGGTTCGAATTGAATTCAGCCACATTCTATGCTGGATCAGCCAGAGGAATTAAAGGAGAATACCATGTCAACCGCATTGTTATGGACAAAGTAACTTACGGTGGTAGCATAAGCCTACCTACCATAAATGCAATGCAGCAAATTGAAATACATGCTACTGCCGGAACAGCCGGAAACGGGTTTCAATTGAAAGAGTTCAACCAGACAACCAATTCGTGGGATGCCCTTGGCGACACTTATGTTTACGAAGCCGGAACTAAAGCAGCAGGTACCGATTCTATTTATATCATCTCTTTGCAGAGAACAACCCCGACCAAATTAAAAATTGAAAATCCGACTACGGGAGGTGTATACATTTATCAAATTATTAGCAGAAATACCAATCCCGTATTGCTGAATAAACCTGTCGTATCTGCTGCAAGCAATGCAACTACCACAGGATTCACGGTCAACTGGTCAGCTGTGGCAAATGCAACAGGATATAAAATATGGATTTATAAAGGAAGTTCCAATATTACAACGGTCGATGTAGACGGACAAGCAACAGAAAGTCAGGCAGTAACAGGGTTACAATCAGATTCTACTTATACCTATAAAGTTCAGGCTATTGGCGATGGAGACATCGATTATTCAGATTCATTTCTCTCAGCCGAATCTTCTTCTGTAACCACTTTGCACGATATAAATACCGCAGTTGGCCAGTATTCTGAAAATTTAATCATTTTTGCTAAAAACAAAAAAGTTATTTGTTCAGAATCCGGTAATATTCAGATATTCAACATCCAAGGTTCACAAATTATTTCTGTTGAGGATGCAAAGTCTGTAAATACTAATTTGTCATCCGGACTTTATATTGTAAAATTCACAAATCATTCCGGCACCCGGAAAATTCAGAAAATAACAATTCAATAATTTTTCACCCTATAGAGAGTGTCTAAAAAGAAAAAGAACGCAAATATCCGCAGATTAACGCAAATCATAAGTTGTTGATAATATGGCAATATTGTAAATTGGATTTGTGTTAATTTGTGCGATTTGCGTAATTTGTGTTCAGAACAAACACTTATTGGACACCCTCTTAAATTTTGTAATTTATAATGAAAAAAGTATTATTCACATTTTTGGTATCTTTTATCGGTATCGTTGCCCTATACGCTACCGAATACCATTTTCAGGAAGGCTTTGCAACATCTACCCCTGATGGTTGGATTAGACAATGTAGTGCAACATCTTCCCTTAATCATACCGGATTATCTTTCTCTGCGACCTATGCTCCGAAGTTTGATACTGCCGGTTCAGGAAGATATGGAAAGAACCTGATCAGCCCGGAAGTAACAGGAGCCGATACACTTTCCTTTTATGTATCGAAGAATGCCAATGCCACTTATATGACTTTGTATATTGGTAAAGTCATTGGTAACGATACTACTATTTTAAAAACTTATAACGCATTCGATTTTCCTAATAAATCGGCAACTCCCGGATTTGAACAAATATCCGTTCCGATTAATGATTCCACGAATACTTTTAAAATTATATTTTACGCAACAGTTTCTGAAGATCCCGAATATGTAAATTTGGGTTGGTTTATTGTCGACGATATTGAACTAAGTAAATATTCAGGAACAATAGTTACTCCGGAATCTGTGGATAAAATTTCCACCGACTTCGGCGATGGTACTTGGGGTGAGGTTGCAACAACAGCATATTCAAGCGGAAGCTTTCCCAGTTCCACTGTAAACGGATTTAATCTTGTTCATGCATTTGTTTATGCCGGATCGGTTACCTGTACCACCGGAGAAAAACATACCAACAGAATTTTAGTGGACAAAAACACTGAATCAGGAGCCATAGAATTTCCGGCGCTGAATACCGTAGGAGAAGTAGAAATACATGCAGCCACAGGAACAACCGATAAAAGTTTCAGGTTGGAAGAACTTGTCAATGCAGAATGGCAAACTGTGGGCACATACGATACCCGGAAAACTCCGGACAGTATTTATGTTATTCCATTACTTAGAAATGAACTTACAAAGTTAAGAATTGTCAACAATACTGGCAGTGGTTTGTACATATATAAAATTGTAACACAAACCTATCAGGAAGCTATGGAACTGACATTGCGCAGCACCTCGCCTACTGAAGGTGAAGTATGTTATTCAAATCTCAAAAAGGAATTAACTCTTACTTTCAATAAAAATGTTAGTCTCGGTAGCGGAACTATTCTTTTAGATGGCGTTTCGATTCCGTTAGAAAATTGTGTTATCACAGATAATGTTGTTACAATTCCCGTAACACTGACAACAACTCCCGGAGTTAATCAGGATCACACCTTAACGGTTTCGGCCGGAACCCTTGTTGAAACCGGAAATGAAGCAAACCTATCCAAAAACATTACACTGAACTTTCAAACCCTGCGATCAATTGCCTACCCGGACAATTATAACGGATTAATTGATGTGGTGTACAAAGATGTCAACAGTTCAAATACGCGCATGGATATTTATTATCCGACTAATCCTACTGCTCCGGTTCCTGTTATTATAAATATGCATGGAGGCGGTTGGAATCATGGTTACAAAGAAGATCAGAGCGGGTTCAGTATGTATTTCGATATGGGTTTTGCTGTAGCTAATGTCGAATATCGTATGACAGGAGAAGCTACAGCTCCGGCTGCCATTGAAGATGTTCGCGGAGCCATGCAGTACCTTTTGAACCATGCACAGGAACTCAACATTGATCCGATGAAAATCGTCTTTCAGGGTGGATCGGCCGGAGGACATTTGGCTTTACTTGCCGGATACCTGAAAAACGATCCTTTGTTCGATAACGATTGTACTCTTTATACCGGAGATGATTATAAAGTAATGGCCGTAATCGACAAATACGGTCCTGCCGATCTGACTAATTTTATGTTCTACACTTCATTGGTAGACTGGTTAGGTGATCATGCATCCGATCAATCGTATATTGACTCTTTGTCGCCAATTACTTATGTAAATGCAGAAACTCCTCCAACTTATATTATACATGGCGATGCCGACCCTACTGTTCCTTACAGTCAGTCTGTTACCTTGCATGATGCCTTGGTAAATGCCGGAGTAGAAACAATGTTTACGACTGTACCCGATGGTGGACACGGAGGCTTTTCTACTGAGTATAATACGCAAATGCAAACTGAAATAACAACATTCCTGACCAAAATTCTCAATGAACAGTCCACCGGAACTGAATTAACAAAAACTGATTCAAAAATATCAGTATCAGGTCAAAATATTGTGATTAACTCAACTGAAAATGTCAATGTAAGCATATACAATTGCATTGGCAGTCTGGTGATAAACACACAACAAAAAAACATTCAGTTATCTCAAAAAGGGATCTATTTAGTAAAAATAGCTACCAAAACAAACAAATCGATTTCTAAAATCATAGTAAAATAATGAAATTAAAAGGTTTAATAGCCGGACTGCTTTTTATAAGCATACTTTCAACAGCCCAGCAACTCACTATCAATGAGATATTCAATAACGGAGCTGTTCTCCAGCAAAACTCAAAAGTTTTAATCTGGGGAACAGCTTCCCCCGGAAGTGAAGTTACAGTAGAAATACAGGGAAAAAACTTTCGGACAAAAACAAATACTGACGGAAAATGGACCGACGAACTAAAAGCATTGAAAGCAGGCGGCCCTTTTGAAATGACCGTAAAAAGTGGAACTTCATCCCTAAAATTCAATGAAATCTACGTTGGAGAAGTTTGGATTGCGGGTGGACAATCGAATATGGGATTCAGGCTAGACAAAGCAGAAGGCGGAGAAAAGGAAATTGCCAACGCCCAAAATAAAAACATCCGTTTTGTTATGGTCCCGGTTATTACCTATCCGGGACAAAAAACTCCGGGCGATATGAACTGGCGCACAGCAACCACCAAAAATATGTCACCCATGTCGGCTGTAGCCTATTTTTTCGCCAAAGATTTACAGAAAAAACTCAATGTACCGGTTGGAATTATTTGTTGCTATAAAGGAGGAACCTCCGCAGAAGTATGGATGAGCCGTGAAACTTTATTAAGTAATCCGGAACATGCTCCGATCGTAAAATCTTATGAAGAATATACAGAATCGTTAGGTAACGATCGTTACGAAGCTCTGTATAAAAAATACCTTTCGGAGTATAAACTCTATAAGGATTCTGTAAAATCCGGATTTGAGAATGCTGTCCGTCCGGTGGAGCCCATGGGTGACAAAAACTATAAACGCCCATACGTTTTATACGACAATATGTTTAAACGGATCATTCCATACAGTTCAAAAGGCGTTATCTGGTATCAGGGCGAAGCTAATGCTAAACGGGCAGAACAGTATAAAACACTCTTTCCGGCACTCATTACAGAATGGCGTTCCGATCTGCAGAACAAAAATTTGCCTTTTCTTTTCGTGCAACTGGCTGATTATGATCATCCGGCGTATGGAGTAAAACCTTATTGGGCAGAGTTGCGCGAAGCTCAACTGCAAACTTGGGAAAAAGTAAAAAACACAGGCATGGCTGTCAGCATTGATAAGGGTGAGAAGAATGACATCCACCCGACATATAAAGAACCTGTGGGAAAACGATTGGCCGCTATTGCTTTTAATCGCGTTTACGACATGAATGTTCCTTACTCAGGCCCGTTATGTAAGAACATGAAAATCAAAGCCAATAAAGCTGTTCTGTCATTCGACTTTGTATACGGAGGCTTAACTTCCGATGGAGAGCTTAAAGGTTTTACAATATGTGGCGATGATAAAAAGTTTGTTCCGGCCGAAGCGGTTATTACGGGGGACAAAATAGAAGTTTCATCTCCATTGGTTGCTCATCCTGTAGCTGTTCGTTATGGTTGGGTCAACTGGACAGATGCCAACCTGAAAAATACGGCAGGATTTCCGGCATCTCCATTCAGAACAGATCATTTTGAATTACTGACACATAACGTTAAAGCAACAAACTATTGATTAATCTTTTGTATTTTCAGCATCCATGGATTTCAAAAAAATTTTAATTATATGGTCAGTATTATTTGCACATAGTTTTTTAAACAGTGCAAAGGCATTAAATCCTAAATTAGAAATAACTTACATAGCAAACGAAGGTTATTTAATTACAACATCGCAACATAAAATACTGGTTGATGCATTATTCACTGAGAGTTACGGAGTTTTCGATACTCCCTCAAAAGATACATTAAATGCTATTATGAATGGAATTGCTCCTTTTGACAGCATCAACCTTTATTTTTTAACCCATTATCATAAAGATCATTGCAACCCTGCAATGGTTTATAAGTACTTAAGAAAGTTCCAGAATATCCAATTAGTAACAAATAAACCGGCTCTTGTTTTTATCGATGGCGACCAGTTTGGTTTTATAAGCTGTAAGAAGCAGTTTATTGAACTCACTCCGGAATTGAACAGAAGCTTATCAAAATCTGTAGATGGCGTAAACATTACTGCTCATTCAATAAAACATTTGCCATACATAAAAAATGGCATTGATCTGGAAGAGTATATGTACAATACAGCTTACACAATAGAAACTGATGGAGTAAGAATTTTTCATTCTGGGGATGTAGATTTTAATAATTTAAAAGCATATTTTGATAATGATCAGAACTCTATTCCGAATGTTGATATAGCTTTTATGTATTACGGATTATTAAGTTCATCTGAAAATCTTAAATACATTACAGAGAAGTTAAACCCCAAGAAAATAATCCTAATGCATGTTCCATTAAAAAAATATGACGAATGGGAATCGAAAACAAAGCAATTAAAATCTTTATTTCCAGGAATATACTTTCTTAAATCATCAAATTAATATTTTAAATCAAAAATATATATGCCACATATTCGATTCATATTAGTGCTTCTATCCATAATGACAGTGAATAGCTATTCTGCTGCTCAACCCGTTATTTGGAATATCAAAACAATTGATAACGCACGCTTAAAACCCACCGAGGCATCAAAAAAAGCCATTCGGGAAGCCAGCAAAGACTTAGATATAGAATTGGTTGCCATCACGGATAAACCAATGACTCCACCTAGTGGAGACAAACACGACTATATGAGCATAGGACGTTACTGGTGGCCAAATCCGGAAACATCAGACGGGTTACCATATATCCGGAAAGATGGTGTTGTGAATCCGGAAATTGATAAATTGGACCGTGTTCCGTTGGCCAAATTTACACGTAATGTCTACACACTGTCACTGGCTTACTATCTGACCGGAGATGAAAAATATGCATCAAAGGCTGTCGAAAATCTGAGAATGTGGTTCATGGATAAAAAAACAAAAATGAACCCGAACATGAATTTCGGACAAACCATACCCGGACACAATGAAGGGAAGGGACGCGGCGAAGGAGTGCTTGACACCTATTCTTTTGTAGAAATGCTCGAAGGTGTGGAATTGCTGAAATCATCCAAAGAATTTACAAAAAGCGATAGAAAAGCTTTGACCGACTGGTTTTCAACCTATCTCGACTGGTTACTCACCTCCGAAATCGGTCAGGAAGAAACCTCTGCCAAAAATAACCACGGAGTAGCATACGATGTACAGATTGTGAGATATGCTCTTTTTGTTGGCAAAAATGATATTGCCCGGAAGTATATCGACGAGTTTCCTGAAAAAAGATTATTTAAACAGATTGAACCCAATGGAGCCCAGCCGCTCGAACTCGCACGCACAACAGCATTCGGATATTCGGTATTTAATCTCACTCATTTTTTAGATATGGCCGCCATGGCAAAATCCATGGATATTGACTTGTTCGATCAAACATCATCGGATGGCCGAAGTATTACCAAAGCCATTGAATTTTTGCTTCCATATTTAGGAAAAAGCCAGGAAGATTTTCCATATAAACAAATTAAGGACTGGGAAAAAGTACAAACAGCATTTTGCTGGATTTTGTTGCGGGCAGATAATTTTCTAAAAAAACCTGCTTACAAAGAAGCATATTCCCAATACTTACCGGTAAATGGAACGGACAACAATTATATTTTATACTAAAAAAAATTACTCTATTTTCAAATTTTATACATCATGAAAAAAATTACTTTTCTTATGCTATCCTGTTTAGTTGCATTTGCAGTCAACGCACAGGTATTTGTTGAAAACTTTGAAACTGCAACTGTCGGGGGAGATCTCGAAGGCTATAACAACTGGTATGTGTCTTTAAAATCAGCAGATGCTCTGGGTGTAAGCCCTAAAATTGCCCTAGGCTCTTTATCATTCACCGGATATGCCGGATCAGGCGTCGGAAACGTTGCTGTTCTTGATTCGGTAGTAGGTACTACATCCGAAACACAACGTATTTCAACAAAAATAGTGGCATTTGGCACCGACACCCTACACGCAGTTGTTGGAGAAAAAATCTATGCAGCATTTCTCATCAATGTTTCCAATCACAGTTATCATTCGTACCGCGATTTCTTTACTTTCGAAGGATCAAAAACCGGAAGTATGACACGCGGACGTATATTTGCAAAAATTGATGCAGCAGGGAGTGAATTAACCTTTGCTATAACCAAAAACTCCTCATCTACATCTAATTATGTTGAATCAAGTTCCATTTCAGGATTGACATTAACAACAGGAACTGCTAACTTGCTCGTATTTGTTTATGAAGCTGTAGATGGCGACAATAACGACAAGCAGACTTTATATATTAATCCGGATTTGTCGAAATCGGAAGCTGAACAAACAAATAAACTTGAAACTATTGATGTCCAGAGTGATTATAGTGAACCTTCAAATATCGGGATTAATCTTCGTCAACGTGGTGTCGGAGCCCAGATTGGAGGCATTCGTGTCGGAAAATCATGGGACGCCGTACTTACAGGAGACGGAACCGGGGTAAAGACAATTACAAGTAGCCCAATCCGTATCTTGGGAAAATCAATTATCACCGAAAATGAAGGAACACTCAGTATATACAATTTTTCAGGCTCATTATTGGTCAATGCCCCTACTAACGGCAGATATGACACTTCTTTGAAAAAAGGTTTATATTTAGCTCGTTTTACAGATATTACAGGAAATACCTACTCTAGAAAAATTGAGTTATTTTAAAATCAGATGATTGCCGAACCGAAGTGCAGATTTTTCGCTGCACTTCGGTATTATCTTTATGAAAAAAAATCACTATATAACCATCATATTTTTCCTGAGTCTGGTAATATCAACTTATGCCAGACAAACCGAAGTCTCTTCTGCATCGGCCATTAATAAAGGAGTTTGGTCAGCAGGAGATACTATTGTTTTACAAAACGGGACATGGAACAATCAAAACATTTCGTTTAAAGCTATCGGCACCTCAACAAATCCGGTGGTTATACAGGCTGAGACAGCCGGAAATGTTATTTTGACCGGGAGTTCCCGAATTTCATTTTCCGGTACATATATTATAATTTCCGGTTTATATTTCAAAGATGGAAACTTGAGTAACAACGACGTTATTTCATTCAGAACATCTTCCGACGAAACGGCCTCACATTGTACCTTGAAAAACACCACAATCATTAACTACAATCCTTCGGATAATACAGTAGACAGTAAATGGGTATCCCTTTACGGCAGCAACAATACTGTCGAATATTGTCATTTCGAAAATAAAACAAATTCCGGTACTTTAATGGTCGTATGGCTTACCGATGGCCTAAGTGCCAACCATATCATCACCAATAATTATTTCGGTTACCGCAATGCCAACCTCGACGCCAATGGTAACGAAATTAACGGGCAGGAAATTATCCGTATAGGCGACAGTTCCACCTCCATGACGTTTGCAAATGTAACCGTAAGCAACAACTTTTTCGAAAAATGCAACGGCGAAATAGAGATTGTATCCAATAAGTCCTGCGGAAATATTTATACCAATAATCTGTTCCTTGAATGTAAAGGCACCCTGACTTTAAGGCACGGAAATAACTGCATTGTCGCCGGAAATTACTTTATAGGAAATGACATTTCGGAAACCGGAGGAGTGCGCATTATCGGCGAAAATCATAAAGTCTACAACAATTACTTCGAAAATCTGCGTGGCACTAATTTCCGGGCAGCAGTCTGCATTGTCCGTGGAAAAGAGCATTCTGCACTGAATGAATATTTTCAGGTTCAAAACGCCACGATTGCTTATAACACCTTTGTCAATTGCAGTCAGGCATTTTGCGTAAATTACAGTAGCAGCTCTACAATAACGTTGCCTCCTGTAAATACGACCATTGCAGACAATCACGTATACAATACGTCCTCATCATACAACAACGTTACCATAGACAAAACCAACATATCGGAAATGTCTGTCAACTGGAAAAATAATCTAATGAATCAGGGCAAATACACGAACTTCAGTTATACATCAACCCAGATTATTACCGGAAAAAATGCAAAAATGTACCTCACAAACACAACAACACCCATTTACGAACCATCAACTTCATCCGCCCTGCAGAATTATAAATCCGACGATTTTCCTGAAATAACAGACGACATCAGAGGAAGAGAAAGAAATTCTACAGCCAAACTTCCCGGAGCAAGCCAGATAACAGGCACAATTTCAAAAGAAATGCCTGGCCAGAACAATACAGGAGTTAGTTTTATTAATAAGAATACAACATTAGTTTTACAAACACAAAATACCGGACTGAGTTTTTCAATACAAAATACAGACATTATTATTCAGTCCGAAGATTCGGGAATAATCCGGTTATTCAATCTACAGGGAAAATTACAAGCAAAACATATTATTAATCAAAATATTACAATTACTATCGACAATATTCCGGAGGGAATATATCTGCTACAATTTGCAGGTACAAACGGTACTATATCAACAAAAAAAATCTTTATAAAAAATTAGGCTTAATTATTTTGGTTGACCAATTTTATTTTCTATATTTGCAATATATAAATTGGTTGACCAATTAGAGAACAGTATTATGAATAAAACCAGAAAAACAATATTCTTCATTCTGACAACTATCTTTTCGTTAGCAGCTTATGCTCAACATCCGGGGCTTTTACTTACCCCTAAGGGAGTAAAAGAAATCAAATCATCTATGGGAAAATATCCCGGATTTGATAAATCGCTGGACGAGCAACGCCAAATTGCCGATCAGGCTTTAGCTGAAGAAATTATTGTCCCGGTTCCGAAAGACGGCGGAGGTGGTTATACCCACGAAAAGCATAAAAACAACTACTACGAAATGTACGCCGCAGGTATTATGTACCAGCTTACAGGTAAAAAAGGATACGCCCAATTCGTACAAAACATGCTGCTTAAATATGCCGACCTCTATCCTACCCTCGGATTACATCCGGCTGCAAAATCATCAACACCTGGAAAACTTTTCTGGCAGGCATTGAATGAAGCAGTATGGTTGGTGCATACTTCCTGTGCTTACGACTGTGTCTACAATTATATTGACGAAAAAGATAGAAAATATATCGAGAAAAACCTGTTTTATCCAATAGCCGAGTTTATTTCAAACGGCAATGAGGCCAATTACGAAGTATTCAACAAGATGCATAATCATGGAACATGGGCAACGGCTGCCGTCGGGATGATTGGTTATGCGATGGGAGATAAAGATTTGGTAGATAAAGCATTGTACGGTTCGAACAAGGACGGAAAATCCGGGTTCATCCGGCAATTGGACATTCTGTTCTCACCGGATGGATATTTCACAGAAGGCCCTTATTATCAGCGTTATGCTATATGGCCATTTATGACTTTTGCTCAGGTAATACAAAATAAGCAACCCGAACTGAATATTTTTAATTACCGCAATGGCATATTAAATAAAGCAGTACACGCCCTGGTTCAAAGTGCTTACGACGGAGAATTTTTCTTTTTAAACGATGCCCTGCCCAAAACTTACCATACACAGGAAGTGGTCTATGCTGTTGATATAGCCTATAAAAACAATCCGGCAAACACTGATTTGCTGAACATTGCCAAAGAGCAGAATGCTTATATAATATCCGATGCAGGGATTGCAACAGCAAAGGCTGTACATAAAAAGAAATATGAACCGCTCGAATTCAAATCGGAAATCTTGCGTGATGGACCAAACGGTGATGAAGGCGGAGTAGGTATTTTACGTAGCAACAACACCTGCATGGTGTTCAAAGCAACTTCTCACGGATTGTCACACGGCCATTTCGATAAATTATCCATTTCCCTCTATGACAATGGAAATAAAATTCTGACTGATTATGGAGCTGTCCGTTTTCTAAACATAGAACCCAAAGACGGAGGACGTTATACCAAAGAAAACGAAAGCTGGGCAAAACAAACAATAGCGCACAATACAGTTACAGTCGACGGAACAACTAATTTCAACGATGATATAAAAATATCCTCTTTACATCACTCCAATATACTTTACAGCGATGTATCGAACAAAGATGTACAAATTGTATCCGGCACAGAAAATAATGCTTACAAAGGCGTAAAAATGCAACGTACCTTAGCCATGATAAACAACGCTGCGTTTGAATTTCCGGTAATCATAGATATTTACCGCATTATTTCGGACACTGTACATACTTACGATTTTCCGTTTTACTACAGGGGACAATTAGTTGCTACAAATTTCGGAGTACAAAAAAACGTGACCGAACTGAAAGCTCTCGGATCAAAAAACGGATACCAGCATTTATGGCTCGAAGGAACAGGCAAAACCGATCAGTCGAATGCAGTATTCACATGGGTAAACGGGAACCGTTTTTATACCATAACAACTTTAAATAATCCTGCTTCCGAATTTTTATTTACCAGAGTCGGAGCTGGAGACCCGAACTTTAATCTCAGAGATGAGCCTTGTTTTATGCAGAGAATTGAAGGAACACAAAACCAGACCTTCGTTTCGGTAATAGAACCTCACGGATTATACGATCTTACAAGGGAAGTAACCGTCAACTACAAAAGCAATATCAAATTAATCAAATTGATTAAAGATGATAGTCAACTTTCTGTTATATCAATAGAAACCACAGAGGGAGAAAGTTTTCTATTAGCAATTTCAAATGATATATCAAAAGAACATAATAGCTTCATTTACAATGGAGAAAGTTATAAATTCTCCGGCAATTATTATTTTTCTGAATTTAAAAACTAAGTATAGAGATGGAAACAAAAAGCAAGAATTTCTTAATCAGTTCCGAACTTCCGTGGGAGAATCCATCGGAAGGCGTAACACGCCAAATCATGGGCTATGATGGACAACTCATGTTAGTAAAAGTTCTATTTAAAAAAGGTGCTATAGGTTATGTACACGAACACTACCATTCACAAAGTACATACGTGGTTAGCGGAAAATTCGAGGTAAATATAAACGGAGAAAAACGTATTCTTGAAGGCGGTGATGGCTTTTACATCGAGCCGGATGTTTCACACGGAGCAGTATGCCTCGAAGATGGAATTTTAATTGACACATTCAGTCCTGTTCGGGAGGACTTTATAAAATAACCAGATATGAAAATAAAAGGATTGCGTTGGTGGGTTATCGGGTTGATTATGCTTATTACCATTATCAATTATCTTGATAGAGGAACACTCAATTACATGTGGGTGGCCAATATCGAATACAAATTGGTTGATAAAATTAACCCCGAACTTAAAGAAAATCAGGCGGAATATGTTCCGGCTACAAATTCATATCGGCTTGTATCAAAAAAAGGAAATGAAATCGTGCAGTCGAAAAATCGCATTTCACTCAAAAATAATGGAAATACGGTAGTTAACCGCCAGGGAATTGCCTACGATCTTGGAATTGTCGACACAGAATCAGCCCCGGAAGTTGCCGCTAAACAAGCCAAAGATTTTCTTGGAGAAATTACCATCTTTTTTATGATTGCTTATGGTCTGAGCCAGCTTTTTTCGGGGAAATTATACGACAAAATCGGTACCCGTCACGGATTTTTGGTTTCGGTACTGATATGGGGTACAGCCGATGCACTGACATCCTTAGCCCGGGGCAAAGTATCACTGACGTCATTCCGCATGATGTTAGGATTGGGTGAAGCCGGTCCCTGGCCCGGAGCTACCAAAAGCAATGCAGAATGGTTTCCTCAAAAAGAACGGGCATTTGCACAGGGATTATTCGGAGCGGCAGCATCCATTGGCTCTATTCTGGCGCCAATTGTCATCCTCATGCTCTACATATCTCTTGGCTGGCAGATTACATTTGCCATTGTCGGTGGCATGGGAATTCTTTGGGTTATTCCATGGCTTATCATTAACAAAAAAGGGCCAAAAGAACACAACTGGATAACTTCTGAAGAAAGAGAATATATTTTAAGCGGTCAACCCGAATCAAAAATAACAAACGAGAAAGGCAAAAGCTGGAAAGAGTTATTGTCTAATAAAAAGAATTACTCTGTCATACTCGGACGATTCTTTTTAGACCCGATCTGGTGGATGTTCGTAACATATTTACCAATGTATCTGGTCGATCAGTTCCAACTCAATATCAAAGAACTGGCATTTTCAGCATGGATTCCCTATGTTGGAGCCATGATTGGAAGTATTTCCGGCGGATGGTTCTCCGGTCATTTGATTAAAAAAGGACACAGTGTGGACAAAGCCCGCAAGACAGCCATGTTGCTCGGAGGTTCGATTATTATCCCGGCAGTGATTGCTTCCGTACTCGTTCCCAATGCTGTAGTGGCAGTTATTTTAATGGCTTTTGTGCTGGGAGGATTCCAGTTTACAATTACCAATATTCAAACACTGCCAAGCGATTTACACTGTGGAAAATCCGTCGGTTCATTAGCCGGATTAGGTGGTGCATCGGCTGTATTCGGAACTATCCTGGCCATACTCTTTGCCGGACAAATATCAAGCTGGCCGCTTCTGTTCGGACTTTTAGCAGCATTAGTTCCTCTTTCATTAGCATCTGTATTTATAACTGTTGGAAAAATAGAACAGATTAAATAATTATTCCGAAAAAACGAATTTTTAAAGCATATATAATATTAAATTAATTATGAGATTAAAAGGTAAAGTAGCCATCATAACAGGTGGTGCGCGCGATTTAGGACGTGCGATTTCAGTAAGATTGGCATCAGAAGGCGCCAAAGTTGTTATCAACTATTTTGACAATCAGGCAGATGCTGAAGAAACTTTGAAAATGGTGCAGAATCTTGGAAGTGAAGGAATCATCGTCCAGGGAGATATGACAAAAGCTGAAGATGTAAAACATCTTTTTAATGAAGCTGTTGCTAAATACGGGGATCAGATTCATGTACTTGTAAATGTTGTAGGTGGCATTGTAGGACGCAAAACAATTGTAGAACAAGATGAAAAATGGTACAACTTTCTCATGGATGTAAATATGAAAAGTTGCTGGCTATGTACTCGCGAAGTTGTTCCATATATGCCATCCGGCTCATCAATCATCAATTTCTCATCTTTAGCAGCCAGAGATGGTGGAGGCCCGGGTGCATCATTATACGCAACTGCCAAAGGTGCTGTAATGACATTTACCCGTTCAATGGCCAAAGAACTTGGTCCACAAGGAATCAGAGTGAATGCACTTGCTCCTGGAACAATTGCAACATCGTTCCACGACAGATTTAACACCCCTGAAAATCGTGAACGTATGAAAGGAATTTACCCCTTACGCAGAGAAGGCGACACACAGGATGTGGCTGATCTCGTAACTTTCCTTGCCTGCAATGAGTCCGATTATATAACAGGTACCAATATCGACATCAATGGAGGAATTTTCTTCTCATAGATTATACAAACACTAACACCTGAAACGAATCCCTGTAACCGGACTGACTTCCCGGTTGCAGGGATTTTTTACCTCCTCCGATAAATATCCTAAACGAGATTGGAAATTATGTTATCTATCTTTGGACCATTTCAGAGGCCTCGCCTCAACACCATCAAAAGTAATTACTACAGGCTTAATAAAGCCTTTTTCGTCAAATTCTAATTTGTCGATACAGGTTACACGGGCATTTCCATCAGTTTCACCCAGCGGGCGTCGATGATACACAATATACCATTTGTCTGTTCCGGGAACATTAATCACAGAATGATGTCCCGCACCGGTGGCAACTTTCGGATCCTGTTGCAAAACCGTTCCGATCCTCTTAAAAGGCCCAAAAGGAGAATCCGCAATAGCATAAGCCACCCTGTAATCAGGACCTGTCCAGCCCCCTTCCGACCACATGAAATAATATCTCCCGTTTTTGCAGAACATAAAAGGTCCTTCAACGTATCCATCCGGAGTAATTTCACGAAAGGTTGTTCCATCTTTATAAGGTAAAATGCTCTTAAAATCATTACTTAACCGAACAATATTACAATGACGCCAACCTCCGTATATCATATAATGCTGCCCATCAACATCACGAAAAATGAACTGGTCAATAGGCTGCGCTCCATTATGAAACTTATCCAATAATGGCTTGCCCAGATAATCTTTGTAGGGACCTTCCGGTTTTTGAGCTACTGCAACACCAATACCTCCGACCGAATGATCATTCTGAATATCATTGGCACTAAAAAATAAAAAATACTGTTTTCCTTTTTTCACAATGGCAGGTGCCCACATAGCACATTTTGCCCATTTAATAGAAATTGTATCTATAATATGGCTATGTTTTGTCCAGTTTATCAGGTCAGGCGAGGAAAAGGCATCCATAAAAACTTGTTCGTTATAAGGAGCAGAGTATGTAGGAAAAACCCAATACTTATTTTCAAACACAACTCCTTCAGGATCAGCATACCAACCCTTGAAAACAGGATTTCCTGACTTTTGTCCCCAAAGAGGAATAATAAACAAAATACAAGTTAAGAAAGCAACTGACCCCTTAAATTTTTTCTGCATAATTTTTCTTTATAAAATTAACTGCTTAAAACCTAAAAATACAAGGTGTAAAAATAATAGATCAATTCAAATTATATTGAACTCGTCTTGACTTTTCGTAGTAATTCTTTGTTTCAATAAAGATTAGAAAAATAAGACAAAAGATTCCTCGATAGAATCAGGATTACAGAAATCTGTAGAGAATAAAATCTGTATTTTCTGTATTTTCTGTCTGAAAAGGGAATATTATACTCGTTAATTCTGCCTTGATTTAAAAGTCAAGATAAGTTCATTATAAAAAATTTATAAATCAATGTACTTCTATATTATAAACCGAGAATTTTCCTAACCACTCTAATTAATCTTATAAACCCCAATCATATAAAAACATTAACAATACTCATTGTTAAATTCGAGTCGAACCCCATAAAATAACAAACCCCGATCGTATAGACCGGGGCGTTTACCTTTAACTGAACCGAAACAGAAAATTACAATCAATTCAAACTTATTTCAGCCAGATACTTTTTTTAGGAGGGTTACCATAAGATTCGAACATATCACCATTTTCTCTCAAAACCTGGGTTAGTTCCTCCACTGTAAAATCAAAACCATCTTCAATGGCATATTCCACAAATTTTTCTTTGGTCATAGTGTTATCATACTTAATACGAAACTCTTTGTCGCTACCTCCTTTTTCGAGCAAATCTTCTACGCTTTGTTTTGACATATAAATTGACATTTTAGAATTAATTCAACGACAAATATACACATTTTGATAGATAAATAAAAAATTCACCAGCAAAACAACACAACAAATTACACAAACATAACACAAGAGAATGTAATCATCATCAAATTCTATTTCATCGAATCTCCAAATTAACCTCAATCTTTGCATTAAATATCGAAAATATCATCTTAAAATTCTCTTTTGACCCCAAAATTTCCTTTTTTGAATAATAGATGACTATCTCCGTTTTTTATTAATTCTTACCTTTGTTTTATTAAAAAGACAATCTATATCACAAATCGAACAAACAAAGCTACGTTAACTTAAAATCAATATATTTACAATGAAGAGAAAAATTAATTTTTTATTTTTATTCGGGCTGATGTGCATCATATCATCAGCACAAACTACATCTAATTTCTCACAACTCTGGCTTAACGATTTAGATGTCAGCAAGATTGAAACCAGCTGGGGATTTTCTAAAGCCAATAAAAGCATTAATGGAAATATTCTTTCCGTCGGCGGTCAAAGCTATAATAAAGGAATAGGAACACATGCCATAAGTAAGTTACTATTAAATGTCAACAAAACGGCGGTAGACTTTAATGCCTTAGTAGGTGTAGACGACGAAGCCAATAATAATGCCAGTATAGAATTTTATGTATTGTGCGACAAAAAAGTTGTTTTCCATAGCGGATTGATGAAAAAAGGAGATGCTGCTCAAAAAGTACACGTCAATTTATCGGGAGTTAATAAGCTAGCTCTTCTGGTAACTGCAGGAAACGATGGAAACGATAATGATCATGCAGACTGGTTAGAGGCTTATATAAGATATTCGGGACAAACGCCCTCTATTATCACGACTCCGGCTTCAAAGCCTTATATATTGACTCCCAAAACACCGGATTCGCCACGTATTAACGGGGCAAAAATTACCGGAGCAAGCCCAAACAAACCTTTTTTATATACTATTGCGGCAACAGGCAAACGTCCTATGCAATTTAAAGCTAAAAACCTGCCTAAAGGCTTAAGCTTAGATTCTGAAACAGGTATCATAACGGGAAAGGTTGCTAAATCCGGAAATTACGAAGTGAAAATAACTGCGCAAAACTCTTTCGGAAAAGCTCAACGCACCATGACAATCGTAATAGGAGAGAATAAACTTGCACTGACTCCTCCTATGGGTTGGAACAGTTGGAATTGCTGGGGACTATCTGTAAGTCAGGATAAAGTAAAAGCTTCGGCAGATGCTATGGTTTCCAGTGGATTGATCAACCATGGTTGGACTTATATAAACATTGACGATGGTTGGGAAGCTTCGGAACGTGCAGCTGACGGAGAAATACAGATCAATGAAAAATTTACAGACATGAGGGCTTTGTCAGATTATATTCATTCATTGGGCTTAAAAATGGGGATATACACATCTCCCGGCAAACTTACATGTGGAGGATATTTAGGTAGTTTGCATCACGAAGAGCAGGACGCAGACACTTACAATAAATGGGGGATCGATTATTTAAAGTATGACTGGTGTTCTTATGGAAATGAATTTGAAAAGACAGATAAATCGCACCATGAATATATGAAGCCTTATATCACCATGTCAGAAGCCCTTTCTCATCAAAGCAGAGATATCGTTCACAGTCTCTGCCAGTACGGCATGGATGATGTATGGAAATGGGGAGGACAAACGGGACAACTTTGGCGAACCACAGGCGACATTACCGACACATGGGAAAGTATGGCCAGAATAGGATTTGCTCAGTATGACAAAGCCCAATATGCGCAACCCGGCAATTGGAACGATCCGGATATGCTCGTCATAGGACATGTTGGCTGGGGACCATCGCTACACCCGACAAGGTTAACTCCTGACGAACAATATACTCATGTAAGCCTTTGGGCTTTATTGGCTGCGCCTCTTTTAATCGGAGGAGATATGAGCCAAATGGATGATTTCACACTAAGTCTGCTAACTAACGACGAAGTTATTGCAATCAACCAGGATGTTCTGGGAAAACAGGCCAGACGCATCATCCAAAAAGATGGAAAAGAAATTTGGGTAAAAGACCTTGAAGACGGCGCTAAGGCAATCGGATTATTTAATGTCGGAGAATCTGATAATGTAAGTCAGCTTTTCAACTGGGACGGAAAAGCAAACAAAACATCTATCGAAATATCATGGAAAGATTTAAATATATCCGGGAAATATCAAATCCGTGATCTCTGGACACAAAAAGATATTAAAACAGAAAATGCTGTTTTTGAAACAGAAGTTTCTTATCATGGGGTGGTACTCATAAAAATTACGCCTATAAAATAAAATTCCACAAAAAAGTCTCAAAACAATGATCATTAAATAAGCAAAAACATTGTTTTGAGGCTTTTCTTCTCCTATTTCAATAATTTTCTACGACTTTTTAAACATTTTTCATTCACCTCTCCTACTTTCCTGCTCTGTCCCATGTATTATTTTATTGATCAATCAAAAAAGCACCATTGAAAACTCTTCATTTTTAACAACAGCTACATTTCAAAAGTGATTAACATAACAAATTCTCCTTAAAATAAGAATTGACAAGTGATATTTTGAACTATTTTTGTATTATCAAAATGCAGAAAAATCTCTGAAATAAATTCATAATATTCTAAATTAATGAGACGTTTAAAAGTTATTTTAATTTTGAGCTTAAGCTTCTGCTTTGCTCAGGCAGATTTACTCTATGATATCACTGACGGGAAATACCGCCCGGCTTCTTTCGACTCACCACGCTCTATGGTTGATGGCGAAAACTATACTATGCTGGTAAAAAATAAAGCAGTAGTAAAGTATAATTATAAAACAGGGAATACCGTTGATACTCTTTTCAGCCTATCTCAAATTAAAAACTGTCCGATTAAAAATATTTCCGGCTACGAACTAAGCCCGAATGAAATGAGACTTTTAGTTTACACCAATGTAAAATATCGCTATCGTCGTACTTTCACAGCCGATTATTATATTTTTGATCTGAAACGTAAAGAACTGCAACCTCTTTCTGATAACGGAGGAGCAGAAGAAGTTCCTTTGTTTTCGCCGGATAGCCGATATATCGCTTTTGCAAGAAAAAACAACCTGTATATGAAAAAATTAGATTTTAATACAGAAATTGCAATTACAAAAGATGGTGAAGCAGGTAAAATTATTAATGGAACTCCAGACTGGGTTTATGAAGAAGAATTTGAATTAACCAGATTTTTTGCATGGAGTCCGGATAGTAAACTTTTGGCCTTCATCAAATTCGATGAAAGTAAAATTCCGGAATTTGCTTTTCAGACTTACGACAGCGAACTTCAGGGAGAAGATATTAATCTGTATCCGGGATTTAAAAAATTCAAATATCCGAAAGCCGGTCAGGAAAATTCCAAAGTAACCGTATGTATTTACGATGACTTTAATAAAACAACCCGTCCGATACAATTACCTGATACTGAAAATGATTTCTACATTCCACGTATCAAATGGACAACTCAGCCGGATCAACTTGCCATTTTCAAGTTAAACAGAAACCAGAACAGACTCGACATGTTAATGGCCAATGCACGTTCAACAACGGCCAAGCTGATTCTTCGTCAGGAAGATAAACGTTATGTAGACTATGAAAACATTGATTATACAACGTTCACTTCTGATAATCAGTATTTTTTCACACTCAGTGAACAAGATGGTTATCGACATATTTACCAATATCGTATGAACGGTACTCTTTATAAACAAATTACCAAAGGTAAATGGGAAGTGACTGATTTCTACGGCTACGACGAAAAAAAGAAAATCGTTTATTATCAGTCAGCAGAAACGTCTCCTCTTCAGCGTGATGTTTTCAGTTTAGACTCTAAAGGTAAAAAAACACGTTTGACCAACGGCAAAGGTGTACATAAAGCTTATTTCAACTCAACATTCACCTGTTTTGCAGACAAAGCTTCTTCACTGGAACATCCTGATATTGTGACCTTGCGGACTCAAAATGGCATCCAAGTCCGTGAAATGCAGAATAATAAAAATCTGGAAGAAAAATTTCAGGCTCTTCAGCTCCCAAAGAAAGAATTTTTCAGTTTCACAACCTCCGAAAACGTGAAATTGAACGGCTGGATGCTCAAACCTGTTAATTTCGATAATTCAAAAAAATATCCTGTGCTCCAGGTTCAATATAGCGGGCCAAACACACAGGAAGTGCTTGATCAGTGGAGTATAGGCTGGGAATACTACCTGGCACAGAACGGATACATTGTTGTATGTGTAGATGGGCGTGGTACAGGAGGACGTGGAGCTGATTTCTGCAAATGTACTTATGAACAGATGGGAATTCTTGAAGCCCGTGATCAGGTTGAAGTCGCGAAATTCATGGGCCGACAATCCTTTGTGGACAAAGACCGCATTGGCATCTGGGGATGGAGTTATGGAGGCTCTATGACTTTATGGTCCATGAGTACCGGCGAAAAAATCTTTAAGACAGGTATTGCTGTCGCACCAGTTACTGACTGGCGGTTGTACGACTCGGCTTACACGGAACGCTTCATGCGTCGTCCTCAGGAAAACTTTGATGGTTACAACAAAACGTCTGCAATTGGTATGGCCGACAAATTAAACGGGAAACTGTTGATTATACATGGAACCGCTGATGACAATGTACACTTTCAGAATACAATGTTATATGTCAGCCGTCTGATTGAACTTAACAAACAGTTTGACATGCAGGTCTATCCTGACAAAAATCATAGCCTTTTGGGAAAACAAACCAGAAGACATCTATATACAAAAATGAGCGAATATTTATTCAATAATTTATAGTTAGTCTGTTTTTATATAAAACGGATTGGATTTTGAGATAAATCATACTCTTTTTTGAATTATAAGTGCTATTTCTATATTTAAAAAAAGAGTATTTTTGAGATATTTTTTCGTATAAAGAAAATCTAATTAATAAAAAACACTTTAAATCAAATCTGTTATGTCAAAGAACAAATATCTTTTTCCTTTGATAGTAATGGCATCGTTATTTTTCCTTTTTGGATTCATAACCACCATGAATAACTCAACTATTGAGTTTCTAAAAAATGCTTTTGGATTAAATGATGTCCAAAAACAATTGCCTAACACATTTTTTTACGGAGCATACATACTGTCGGTTCCTGTTGGTTTTCTGATCAACAAAATTGGTTACAGATATGCGATTTTTACAGGTTTAGGCCTTATTGCTCTTGGATTCTTTGCCTGTATCCCGGGAGTTGGATTTGGTTATTACGGATTTTTAAGTGCTGTTTCCATTTTTGCAATCGGCGTTGTTATTCTTCAGGTTGCAGCGGCTCCCTATGTAGTAGCTTTAGGCCCGGCAAAGAGTTCTGCAAGTCGTCTGACACTGACAAATGCATTAAACTCAGTTGCTACTGTAATTGCCCCGATATTTGTTTCGATTCTCTTGGTGACTCCGAATTTAGCACCGGGAGAAGTATTACAAAATTCGGCTATCCAGAACATTGTAAAAGGTCCATTCATAGGTATTGGTATTGCAACTGCCATTATTCTTATTATCATGTTGTTTCTTAAGCTTCCCAATATTAAAGAAAAAGAACATGAAATGGGAAAAACTGGTGCCTACAAATCAAGTGCATTTAAATATCCGCATGTTTGGTTAGGCTCATTAGCAATATTTTTTTACATGGGTATAGAAATAGGTATTCCTAGTTTTTTTGCCGATTTTGCGAATAAAGCTGGTGCCGTGATCACTACCTCTACGACTGACATGCTGAAATTTTACTGGGGTGGCTTAATGGTTGGCCGACTCATTGGTATTTATATTCTGAATAAATTCAAACCTACTCAGATTCTGACAATATGTGCTTTGGGTGGCGCCGTGCTACTTGCATTAGCTATTGTAACGACAGGAAATGTGGCAATGTGGTTGTTCCTTGGCACCGGATTATTCCACTCAATTATGTGGCCGGTTATTTACAGTCTTGCTTTGGAAGATCTCGGTCCACATGCAGATGTAGCATCCGGAATTATTGCCACCTCGGTAATTGGTGCAGCTATTTTAATGCCGATTATGGGCTGGACAAAAGATATTACCGGAACAGTAATCGCAGCTGTAAGTTTCTTATTTATATATTATCTCTATTTGATATTCTTTGCTGTGAAGGGCTCTAAGATCCGCTAAATAATCTTTCACAAACTCAGAATCAACGACATACAAATCGCCCCGTTTACAGAACGTTTGTAAACGGGGTGATTTATTGCCGCAAGAGCTGTTTTAAACGTAATCTATACACTTTTTATTTCTTCAAGATACATGTTCTATAACATAAAATACAAAGAAATATTGTTTGTTATTTAAGAGTTAAGCAGTTAAATTTGCAAGCTTATAAAGGCATTCATTCCACAAAATGCCTTCAGGGTATAAAAAAACGGATTTAAATCAAATCACTATCAAACTATTCAATTTTTAAATTATCAAACAAATGAGTACACAAAAACAAAATGGAAATGTCGTGGCTATCATTACCATGATTTTTCTCTTTGCAATGATTTCATTTGTTACTAATCTTGCAGCCCCAATCGGAGTTATCTGGAAAAACCAGCCGGCTTTCGAAGGTTCAAATTTTTTGGGAATGCTTGGTAACATGATGAACTTCCTTGCTTATCTTTTCATGGGAATTCCCGCAGGTAAATTACTTACTAAAATCGGCTACAAAAAAACAGCTCTTGTTGCCATCGCAGTAGGTTTTGTCGGAGTTTTAATTCAATTTCTGTCAGGTATTGTAGGTGTCGGCGCTGAGTTATTCTCGCTGCCCGCTAACTTTTTTGTTTATCTGCTGGGAGCTTTCATTGCCGGATTCTCGGTATGTATGCTTAACACAGTAGTAAACCCGATGTTAAACCTTCTTGGTGGAGGTGGAAATAAAGGAAATCAGTTGATTCAAACAGGTGGAACATTCAACTCCTTATCCGCTACTCTTACGCCGATGTTTGTGGGAGCATTAATTGGTAATGTAACTAAAGAACGCGTTCAATCCGGTGAAATTACCATGGCTAACATTAACCCCGTATTATTTATTGCTATGGGAGTTTTTGCAGCTGCATTCATTGCTCTTTCATTTATTCCTATTCAGGATCCACACGAAAAAAGCAATTCAAATGCTAAATTCGAACATAGTCCATGGAACTTCCGCCACTTTGTACTGGGAGCTATCGGCATCTTTATCTATGTAGGTGTTGAAATCGGAATCCCCGGAACGCTGAACTTCTATTTGGCCGACATTTCTGACAAAGGAGCCGGACTTAATCCGGAAACCGCAGCAGCCATTGCAGGATTTGTTGCCGGAACATATTGGTTCTTAATGCTTATCGGACGTTTTCTCGGCAGTATTGCAGGAGGAAAAATTTCAAGTAAATCTATGCTTACCGGAGTATCTGTAATCGGAATTGCCTTTGTCTTGTCTGCCATTTTCCTGCCTAAAACAATAACAACTTCAATGCCCGTATTTACAGGTTCATCGTTCGGAATGGTCGAAGTTCCGCTGAGCGCCCTACTTTTAGTGTTATGTGGTCTGTGTACTTCAATTATGTGGGGAGGTATTTTCAACCTTGCAGTAGAAGGACTTGGAAAATATACAGCTCAGGGATCAGGAATCTTCATGATGATGGTTGTCGGTGGAGGTATCCTTCCTCTGATCCAGAACAGAATAGCCGACCTTACATCTTACATGACCAGTTATTGGGTAATCATTTTCTGTCTGGCTTATCTTCTTTATTATGCCCTAATTGGTAGCAAAAATGTAAACAAGAATATTCCTGTTGAATAAATAGAATTTAATCATTTAAATAACTTAAAAATGGAAAAACCTTATGTAATAGGCATGGATATGGGCGGAACAAATACCGTATTCGGAGTTGTCGACGCCAGAGGAACTGTTATATCTAAAAGTGCTATAAAAACAGGTGCACACACTGATGTCAACCTGTACATCGAGGATTTACACGACGAATTAATCAAACTTATAGATACCGCCGGAGGTGCCGATAAATTTAAAGGTATTGGAATTGGGGCGCCTAATGGTAATTTTTATACAGGAAATATCGAATTTGCTCCTAATTTACCTTGGAAAGGAGTTATCCCGTTTGCAAAACTCGTATCTGAGAAATTAAACATCCCTGCGGCATTAACGAACGATGCCAATGCTGCGGCCATTGGAGAAATGACTTATGGCGCGGCTCGTGGAATGAAGAATTTCATTATGATTACTCTTGGAACCGGCGTTGGTAGTGGTATCATTATCGATGGTAAATTGGTCTATGGACACGACGGATTTGCAGGTGAACTCGGACATACCACTGCTATTTGTGAAAACGGGCGTCTTTGTGGGTGTGGAAAACACGGTTGTCTTGAAACTTACTGTTCTGCTACCGGGGTCGCACGTACAGCCAGAGAGATATTAAGCTCTACAACGAAAGACAGTATTTTGCGAAACATACCTGTTGACAGTATTACATCAAAAGATGTATACGATGCAGCTGTGGAAGGAGATGACGTTGCCAAAGAAATTTTCGATTACACAGGTAAAATTCTTGGGCGAAGTCTGGCTGATTTCGTTGCCTTCAGTGCTCCAGAAGCAATCATATTATTCGGTGGACTAACAAAATCAGGCGATTTTATTATGAAGCCCGTACGTGAAAGCATGGAAGAAAATTTGCTCCCATTATGGAAGGGCAAAATTAAATTGTTATTCTCTGAACTAAAAGAAGCTGATGCTGCTGTATTAGGAGCAAGCGCTTTGGCTTGGGAATTATAATAACGGTCAAAATCTAAATAATATAAAATCCGGAAAGTGTTTGAAGTGCTCTCCGGATTTTTTTATAACATCTGTTCCCCTTTCAAAAAAGTTTTACCGAATGAAATTTTTCTTTTGTGTACCCAATGGACTAGAACCCACAAAATTTGTATCGAAAACAGACAGAATATCAAGTTGGATTACAAATATCTAAAGCACTTACCCATCTGCATGATGCAAAAAAATATTATAGCTTACTTTTTTCACAATATCCGGAAAATATCTTTCTAAAAAGCAAATGACCTCTTTCCCTAAATTATAAACGACATAAGTTCTTGATGCTTTTATTTAAATATACGTTTTTAAAATATTATATTTGTACTCCGTACAAAAAATGAAGAAACCGAAAGTACAATAATATTATTTCTTCATTGCCCCTATAAACCAGGCATTTCAGTTGTCAATCATTTTTCAGTAAGAAATAATATATCAATTAGTTATATGAAAAAAGGGAACATATTGGTTGTAGACGACAACAAGAATGTATTAAGTGCTTTACGTATTTTATTAGAATCTTATTATCAATCTGTTACTCTTATATCAACGCCAAATCTGTTGCCAGCTAAATTGCGTGAAGTAACGCCGGACATTGTTTTGCTGGATATGAATTTTTCTGCAGGTATCAATTCGGGAAACGAAGGACTTTTCTGGTTGTCGGAAATAAAAAAATTCGACAAAGATTTGCCGGTGGTTCTTTTCACAGCTTATGCCGATATTGAACTGGCAGTACGAGCATTAAAAAACGGTGCAAGCGATTTTGTGGTAAAACCCTGGGACAATACAAAATTGATTACCACCCTGCAAGCTGCCATACAGCGAAACAAAAATCGTAAAAAAAGTTCATCAACAGGAGAACTGCAAAATTCTGCAGACGAAATTTGCTGGGGCAAATCGGCAGCCATGCAAGAACTCCGCAAACTGGCCCAAAAAGTTGCCGAAACAGATGCTAATATTCTGATAACCGGTGAAAACGGTACGGGAAAAGAAGTTATAGCCCGCTCTATTCATAAAATGTCGGCCCGAAAAAAACAAATTATGGTTACCGTAGACATGGGCGCTGTGACCGAAACATTGTTTGAAAGTGAACTTTTCGGGCATGTAAAAGGGTCTTTTACCGATGCAAAAAACGACCGAGAAGGAAAATTTGAAGCAGCGAACCACGGCACTCTTTTTCTGGACGAAATCGGCAATCTGAGTTATCCTTTACAGGCCAAATTGCTCAATGTCATTCAGTCGAGACAAATAATCCGGGTTGGAGACAACCAGTCCATTCCGGTAGATATCAGGCTGATATGCGCCACTAATCGAAACCTCCCACAATTGGTACAGAAAGGAGAATTCAGAGAAGATTTGCTTTACCGGGTCAACACCATTCACATAGAATTACCTCCCCTACGCGAAAGAGCGGAAGATATTCCTCAATTGGCTGAATTCTTTTTACAGCAATATGCTTCAAAATATCAACGTTCCGAACTTCAATTTTCTCCGGCTACAATTGAACGTCTGAAAAATTATTCATGGCCGGGCAATGTGCGCGAGTTACAGCATGCTATAGAAAAAGCGGTTATTCTTTGCGATGGAAATGAACTTCAACCGGATGATTTTTACATGCGAGAGACAGTAATTTCTCCATTAGAGACGGAGAAGCTCAGCTTGGAGGATGCCGAAAAACTATTGATAAGTAATGCCATAAAACGAAATAACGGAAATCTTTCATTGGTTGCTACGGAACTGGGAATTACCCGCCCTACCCTATACAGCAAAATCAAAAAATACGGATTGTAATAAAAGCATTAATATGTTCAAATCTATTCAATATCGTTTGACTATTTATATCTGTCTGTTAATTGTTAGTGTAGCCGCAACAACTGCATTTGCCATGCAATCGCGTCCAATGGAATCTCTTATTAGCGGTATTATTGTCCTGATTGCACTATACAACTTATGGAAGCATAACAAACGCTACAACCAGAATATTCTGTTTCTTCTGAATGCGCTTGAAAACGGAGATTATTCGTTCCATTTTTCTGAAACGAACCTGTCGCGAAGAGAAAAAGAATTAAATCTGATGCTGAACCGTATTAAGGACATTCTGACCAATGCACGAAAAGCCGTCATTGAAAACGAAAAATTTCTCAGTTTAATTGTCGAAAGCGTTTCTACCGGAATCATTATTGTCGACGAAAAATCTCATGTCCAAACCGTCAACCGTGCAGCACTCGACTTGCTAGGATTACCTGTCTTTACGCATCTGAACCAGTTATCCGTAATTAACGAATCTTTTCCCTTGCTTTTCAAAGGCATTATGCCCGAAGACAATCTACAAATATCCATTCCAAACGAAAAAGAAGAAATACAGATAAGTCTGAGAATGTCTGAAATAAATCTCAAAGAAGGAAAGGTAAAAATCATTACACTTAACAACATTGGCAGCGAACTGGAAACAAAGGAAATCGAATCGTGGGTAAGACTGATTCGTGTCATGACGCATGAAATTATGAATTCCATAGCTCCAATCACTTCGCTCAGCGAAACTTTACTTTCGTTTTACAAAAAAACGGATATGGATAGAGATGAAGCTATCAGTTTACGAAATAATACCATCGAAGCTTTTGAGACCATTCATTCCACAGCCAGAGGTTTATTATCCTTTGTCGAATCATACCGAAAATTTACTTCAGTGCCGAAACCTAAAATTGAGCCGCTCTTAATCCGGCCACTCATTGACAAAGTCATTCATTTGGAAAGTCAGGTAATTGAGCAAAATCAAGTGAATGTACAAATACAGGCCGTTGATAATACCACTACGATTCAAGCTGATGAAAAATTAATTTTCCAGGTACTGATAAATATAATCAAAAATGCGCTGGAAGCAATACCCCTACATGATGGAAACTTGATAATCCGCTACGGCAAACAAATGCCGGACAAAGTTTTTATAGAAGTCTGCAACAACGGACAACCTATACCAGCCGATGTATTACCGAATATTTTCATTCCTTTTTTCACCACCAAAGAAAACGGTAGCGGTATCGGACTGAGCGTATCACGATACATCATGCGCCTGCACGGTGGAAAATTGATACATACTACTTCGCCCGAAGGCTGGACAATTTTCAAAATGAGTTGCTAAAAAACAAATACATCAATAAGAACGCAAATTACACCGGTGTACGCAAATACTTTGTATAAACATTAATGTAAGATTTATGAGAATTTAGTATAATTTGCGTTCTAAAAACAATTAAAACAAATCAAAGTTTTCCTTCAATTTCAGTTACAATTTCGCCATCAAATAAATTCACTACTCTATGAGCAAAAGCGGCATCGTGATGCGAGTGAGTTACCATCACAATGGTTGTACCTTCCTTATTCAGTTCCGACAGAAGCTCCATCACGTCTTTGCCGTTTTTGGAATCCAGGTTACCTGTTGGCTCATCGGCCAGAATCAGTTTCGGATTGGCTACCAAAGCACGTGCAATGGCTACACGTTGTTGTTGTCCGCCCGAAAGTTGATTGGGAAAATGATGAACGCGGTGACTGATATTCATACGGTGCAAAACTTCTTCGACCCTTTTTTTACGCTCGGCCGGTTTTACTTTCAGGTAAATCAGCGGGAGTTCCACATTTTCGTAAACCGTCATTTCTTCAATCAGGTTAAAGCTCTGAAACACAAAACCGATATTGCCTTTACGCATTTGTGTCCGTTGTTTTTCTTTTAAATTTCCAACTTCCACTCCATCTAGAAAATATTGACCGGATGTAGGATTGTCAAGCAATCCGAGTATGTTCAAAAGTGTGGATTTTCCACAACCAGAAGGACCCATAATAGCTATAAATTCACCATCGGCTACTTCCAATGAAATCCCGTTTAGAGCAACGGTTTCTACTTCTTCCGTACGGAATGATTTTTTTAAATCCGAAATTTTAATCATAATGTTATTTGTTTTTATTTTATTCTTTAAGTTGATGTTATTCTCTCTTTATCGCCTCCGACGGATTTGCTGTTGAGGCCTTATAGCTCTGTGTGGAAACGGCCAACACGGTTACAATCAGCACCAATAAACCGGCCAATACAAACACCCAGCAATAGACAGGCGTTTTATAGGCATATTGTTGCAACCAGCTATACACAATGTAATAAGCAACTGGAGCTGCAATTAAGTATGCCACACCCAACAAAATCAACACATTCCGGTTTAGCATCAACATAATTTCTCTGATTGACGCGCCGTTCACTTTGCGTATGGCTATTTCCCTTGCTTTGTAACGTGTGTTGAAAACGACCAGCCCATAAACACCCATGATGGAAATAAGAATTGTCACCAATCCGAATAAAGAAATTAGTTTTCCCAAATTTGTTTCGTTTTCATAAAGTTTCTGAATGGTTTGATCCATGAATTTCAGATCAAAATCTTCGTCACTGTATTTTTCCCATGTTTTTTGAATGGTTTGTATGGCTCCTGGTATGTCATTACCCGATATTTTGATGAAAAACCAGTTCATGTAATACTTATAATCCTTACCGAATACAACAAATCCCATAGGGTTAATGGTGTCTTTTAATGAACTGTAATTGATGTTTTTAGCAATACCAGCTACTGTGAGTGCTCCGGGAAATCCAGGATAATCTTTTCCCAGAATATTGTTATCAAATTGATATTTTCTCAGAAAAGTCTCATTAAAAATGATGGCTCCGTTTACTCCTACACTATCCGAAGGTTGAAAATCACGTCCCTGTAAGATTTTTACGCCAAAAAAGTTCAAAAAATTTGGTTGTACAGGCCATACTGTTGCTGAGACCTGTTTGCCTTCAAACTCTCGTCCCCAGCCCATTCCCACGTGCCCCGGAATAAACTGGGCAGCTGTGTAATCTAAAATACGAGGATCATTTTTCAATTCTTCGCCAAAAGTGTGCGAGTCTATTTTCAACTGTCCATAAGGCACATATACGATATTGTCTTTTTGAATGCCCCAAGACTGTTTCTGCATAAACGAATTTTGCAATTGAATAAACAAAGCGACAATAATCAGAGTAATGGCTGCAACAAATTGGATAGTTATCAGGATATTCCTTAAACGAACACTTCGTTTCGACATGGCAAACGAACCACTTAAAGCTACCGCAGGTTGAAATGAAACCACATAACGAGCCGGATACCAGCCGAATATTATGCCTAATATGATAGTTGAAATTCCAATCACACAGAGCAAAATCCAATTGTCTCTCAAGCCCATATCAGCGGAAAAAAACTCACCTATAAAACTGTCTTTCATAAATGTCATTAATACTAATGAAATAATAAAAGCAACAAGAGAAAAAATAGCTGCTTCAGATGCAAGCATCAGCTTAAGTTTCAGTGTATCGGCACCAATAATTTTGTGAATATTCAAAGCTTTGACTCTAACTGGTGAGATAGCGATAGAAAAATTCAAAAAATTGATGTAGGCGATAATCAGGGTAATAATTCCGATGGCTAAAAATGAAAGTGTTGTGGTAAGACGGCCTTTTTCAAAAACAAAATATGCATCATGGAGTGGAATCATATCGATGGTAACCTTACGTTCCGGATTTTTTTGTATTTGTTCCCAGCTTTCTTTTCCAAAGAATTTTTCACTGTTCAGTTTGGCTACCAGTTTGGCTACATTTTGTTTGTCCACTACAAAATATCCATTATAGTTATAATTTGAAGGTTCGTCGTCAGGTAAAAGTGTATATATACCGTTTTTTACCGACGAGTTTTTCGGAAAATCCTTACATACTGCCTGTACTGTTACGAAATCAGTTGTTTGATTGTTGTAAAATCTCTGGTTCAGATGATAATAAATTGTTTTTCCGATTGGATTGGCATCTCCAAAAAGTTTTTGAGCTTCACTTTCTGTTATAAGCGCTTTCCCGGGCTGATCAAAAAGACCTTTTGTGCTGCCGGCTATAATTTCCGGTGTAAAAACATTAACGAATCCTGCTGTTGCAGGAAGTACTCTTGTTTTAAACTTTTGTTTTATTCCCTGTTCATTTTTAATATCCACAAGTAACTCGGTTGGAGTGTAATTGTTGATAAGACAATAATTTTTTACTTCAGGAAATTTCTCAGCCATATCACGTCCCATGGTTGTGGGCATATTTTCACCACGTCCATCAGATGTACTAATGCTGAAAAAATAGATATTATTAGCATTTTTAAACTGACGGTCGTATCCCAAATCATAATTGACCTGAATAAGTGTTACCGAAAACACCGCAAAAGCTGCCGATAATCCGATAATATTCAGGATGCTCGACGTTTTGAACCGTTTCAGTACAAAAAAGAAATTTCTGATGATTGATTTCATTTTTTTTATTTTTTTATTCTTAGATCCGAAGTTTTAAGTCTGCGGATAACTATTGACATCTTATATATTTTATAAATTGCTCTTATTTAATTAAAACATAAATCTTTAAATATTGGAGCTTTCTGCAAATTAATCTCTTTTCAATGCTTCCACCGGATTCTGAATAGCGGTACGATAAGCCGTAACAGCCACCGAACCGACGATAATAATCAGTACAAATAAAGCACAGCTGATATATAACCAAACCGAAACTGGTGCTTTTGCCGAAAAATTTTCAAGCCATTTATTAGCACTATAAACTGCAACCAGTTCACCTATCAATAATGCGGGTAATGACATGCGTAAAATATTTTGAAGAAATAATTGAAGAATTTCAGAGGTTGTAGCACCATTCACCTTCCGAATAGCTATTTCAGCACCACGACGGTTGGTTTCGTCATGTATGTAACCTATCAGCCCAGCCAGAACAATGATAAGCGTTACGATAACTCCAATCATTACAGCATTGCGGAACAAGCGAGAAGATTCGTAAGATTTGACAACTTCTGCTTTGTAGGGCGTAACCACAATATCTTTTTCAGGTAAAATCTTTTGTAAAATTTGCGTCACCTGCATGATATTCTTCTGATTCATTTGTCTGAAACGAATAAGAATATAATTGCTGGGAAATTCTCCGTAAAAAAGAGCTGATGGTCGGGAGTCATCATAATTTACAGAACCAATCCTGAAATTTTTATAAACACCTTTTATGGTAACCATTCCATGTTCTGTAATATTAATACTTTTACCCACTACACCGTCTTTCCAGTTGAGCATACCCTCTAATTTTTGAGCCATTTTTTCACTGATAAGCACTTTGGTTGAATCGGCAGACCCGCGCTCGAAGTTCTGTCCATCAACAATGGAGATTTTCATCAACCCAAGATAATCAGCCGTTACTTCATATAAATCCGCGATATTGAAAAGTTCTTTATCACTACCCTGTTCCATTACGTTGTTGCCGGAAGCTCCTAAAACAGGTAAAGTATTACACGAAGCTGTCGCCTCAACAAATGGTAGATTGCCAAGTTCGTCTATAGCTTTCTGTTTATCGATAGTAGAAGCTCCCCTCAAATAGCAATAAACGATATTTTCATATTCATAACCCGGATTGTCGTTCACCATAAAATTGTATTGTTGGGCAATGACGACCAATAAAGTGACCAAAAACGTGGCGGCAATAAATTGTAAAAACAGCAACGCCAATTTCCATTTTCTACGCGTCTCCTTAGAATTGCGAAACGCTGAAGAAATAGGAACTTTGGCAAACGCTCTGGCCGGAATAAAAGCGACAAGAAGAAAGACAATTGCACAAACCAATACCAACCAGGGAATGACTTTCGCAGAAAGTAAAGATGAAATCGGCGCCATCAAGATGTCTTCAATTGTTTCCCTGAAAATTACAGTAAGCAGAATTGCTATAATGATTGAAATAGACAGGAATACTATGGTTTCGGTCAGTATAATACCTGAAATTTCTTTTTGTCCGGCACCATAACATTTATGAACGGCCATTTCTTTACTTCGCTTTACCAACGACGATAATGCCACTAAAATATAATTAAGTGTTGCGGTAAGTATCACTGCAAATGCGAGCAAAACAAGAAGCAACGACATTTTCTTTACTTCAGGAGAGTTGCTGTGAAGTGACGAAATGGGCAGCAATGAATAATACAATTGAAATCCGGCTTTACGCATTTCTTCCTTATCCTGATGCCTGTATTGCATTTCCTGAATAGCTTTGGTGAGTTGTTCCGGTTTTGTGCCTTTAGTCAACCTCACATAAGATGAATACCGGTCGTTACCCAGCCAGTTTTCAGATCCATCCCCCACAAATTTCCCAATGGAAGGGAGAGATACAATCACATCATAACGATAATCCGAGTTTCGTGGAATATCCTCAAAAACGCCACCGACCACCAACGTATTCTCCGGCCATTCGTCCATTTGTATGGTTTGACCAATAATGTCAGACGGATTTTCACCAAATTTTTTAGCTAAAGACTTTGATATAAGCACATACATAGGTTGTGACAATACCTTTTTAGCATTACCGACAAGCATGGGGCGGGGCAAAACATCAAAAAGACAATTGTCAGCCAAAATAAAATCGCCTGTCAGCCTTTTTTTATCATTGGTATAGAAGACTGCATCGTTGGCAAAGTACGTAAACCGGGTTGCTGCTTCTACCTGTGGAATTTCGTTTTTCATTCCTGGAGCTACACCACCGCTAACCCAACCTCTGCCTTGAAACTCATTGCCGGATACACTATAGTTTTCCTGAATCTGATAAATACGATCGTTATCAGGATAAAAATCTTCGTAATTTTGCTCAAAACATACTTTGGCAATCAGAACAAGACTAACCGCAAGTCCGATTCCCAGAGACACGATTCTTACTCCATTGTTGCTCCCTTTGCGAAACAAAGTTCTGAATGCCAGTCGAATATTGTTTATCATATCTTATAAGTTTTATGTCCGAAGGCTACATTAGAAACGACTTCAGCATTTAAATAATATTTTTTAACCGAATTTACTTTTATTTTAAAATTATTCCTCTCTCTTATTCCGGCTTTGTCCAGAAAAGAGACTGATTATTAATCTTATATGCAACATATCTTATACTTTTAGAATTCTTCTCCACTTTTTGCGGAGTTTGTTCTATTCCATCCAACGGTAATAATTCGACATAGACAGCATATTTTATCTGACCGGAGAGAAGTGTTTCTGAGTTGTAGCTACTGGCGGACAAACATTGCATCCGATATAAGTTTTTAGACATATACGTCTCTAAATATTCAGCTTTTGTTTGGGATATCTTCCGGTTCCAGTTGGCATCAGGATTTAAAATCAGCATCTTTCCTTTTATCAATCTTTCGCGTACGTCTTCAAGTCCCAATAAATTTCCTTTCTCATCCATAACGTATGCATCGAATGTAGGATCCATCCATATCCACTTTTTCAAATCACGGGAATAAACCATATTGATTACGTGACAATCGTCAAAATTGGTTTCGCGGGGCATGCAAGTGACAAATCTGGATGGAAAGCCCATAGCCAGATAACATTCGTTCAATATGGTGGCCATCATTCTACAATTGACACCACGGTTTTCTGTATGGCATATCTTAATCAAATCGATGGCATTTTTCAATTCAGGATTGGAGCTACTGCCATCATGACGCACAATATTGTGTACCCAATGCATAAGGTTGATAATTTGAGAAACTTCATTTCCTTGACCGGCTACAGAATCAAGATGAAAGGATTGCCTTAATTTTACAAGATTAGAATCATCTTTAGATTGGTAGGTGAAAGCCGGGATTAGTCGGTTGTCTTTTGAATTATACTTTTCCCCCTTACGTAAAACTTCAATATAGGGTTTATGGTATCTTACCTGAGTAAGAGCTGAGTCTTTACCATTCAATAAGATAATAAAATTGACACTGTCTTTTTTATCATTTACTTTTACTGTAATCGAATCAGTATCGGTATAAAAGGTTACTTTTTTATTAAATGTGACATAAACATCCGGTTTTGCTTCGGGTGTGATAGTCCAGTAGTTTTTTTTCAAATTTTTGCCATCTTTAATGCTTACAATTTTATTATTAGCATTGATGATCGTTATTTTATTTTGGGCAGATACTATATGTAATAAGCCAAATATGATTCCGATAGTGATTATAATTTTTCTCATTTTTGTATGTTAAGTATGTGCTGTTATTTTAAAATAAGTTCCTGATTGTCACCAAAATTTTCATATCCTGAAGTAATGACTTTCTCTCCGGGTTGAAGCCCGCTGAGCACTTCGTAATAGAGCGGGTTTTGACGACCGACACTGATATTTCTTCGTGTTGCGATCTTGCCATCTTTTGATACTACAAAAATCCACTGGCCGCCGGTAGTTTGGTAAAAAGAACCTCTTGGAACTAAAATAGCTTCAGCTGGTTGACCTAATTGCAGGCTGATATAATAAGTTTGTCCGGGCCGGATGTTATCAGGACGTTCGCCTACAAATACAAAATCGGTTTTGAATTGTTTGTCACGTACTTCGGGATAAACTTTGCGAACACGCAGGGCAAAATTCTTATCCTGACGCTCGAAAGTGGCGCTTAGTCCCGGACGAACCTTGTCGATATAATGTTCATCAATCTGGGCTTCAATTTTATAATCAGACAATATACTGATTTGTCCGATGCGACTTCCAGTACCTATAGATTGGCCTTCTTCCACTTCCAGCAAACCCAATTGACCGTCGATAGGTGCTTTCACGTTCAGATTGTCCACGCGTTGTTTCACCAACAAAAGATTTTCGCGCATATTTTTGAGGCTTTCTTCCATTTGCTGTACCTGAATACCACGAAATATAGAGTCTTGCTTTTGGCGTTCAATCACTAATTTCCGGTTATTAACGGCAAATTCATAATCTTCTTTGGCTTGCAGATAATCTTCGTGCGACACCATTTTTTCGCCGTCCAATTGTTTGTATTGGTCGTATTTACGTTTTTTGCGAGCAACATCCAAATCGAGTTGCAAGCGTTCTTTTTTCAGACCGAGACGTTCCTGCTCCATCGAGACCAGCGTATTCCTCAAAAAATTCTGTTTTTCTGCCAATTGGGCTTCACTATCCAGAATATTCAGATTCAGCATAGAATTTTTTAAGCGGACAATCACATCGCCTTTATGAACAAAAGTGCCTTCTTCTACTAATTTTTCGGAAACAATTCCGCCTTCAATAGCACTGAGCTGAATGGTGTTGATCGGCTCCACCTGCCCGCTGATTCTGATATAATCGTTGAATTGTCCTTTTGTTACGTTTTCTACGATAAGCGTCTGTTTGTCAACATTCATCCGTTTTGCATGATTCCCGGCGATAAGCCAAATGACCAAAGCTGCTACAGCTATACCACCAATAATGTAGGGTATATGTTTTTTTCTGATTCCCTTTTTCTTTTCGAGTTGAATATCCATAATTTTCTACGATTTTATCTTCTACAATTTACCTTTGATTGCCTTTGAAGAAGGGTAAATAGTTTAATTGTTTAAATTAATAAAATGAATTTCCTTTATAATAATTCAGCATTCTGCTTTTGAGTTGATATTGCAGGCTGGTATTCAATTCATCAACCTGCGCCTGCAACAAACGGTTGGCACTGGTATTGAGTTCCAAAGCACTGATCATACCCATTTCGTATTTTTTTAAATTAGCTTCATGGGCTGTTTGCATCGACCGACATTGTTTTTGTGCATAAATATATTCTTCAGCTTTACCTTTGACATCGGCTACCGTTTGCTCTATGTCACTGTAAAGTGTCCGTCGTGTGTCGTCAAATTCATATTTGGCTATAACCAGTTGCTGCTTATTTCTTTGAACAGCGCTCTGACGTGAGAATCCTGTAAAAATAGGAACCGAGAGCGATAATCCGACATAATAATTCTGATTGTTGTTGAGTTGATCCCGGAAAGGTGTATAACTTGAGCCATTCATCAGTCGGGTAAAATATGTATTATATCCTCCATATAATGAAAGGGTCGGAAATAAATTTCCCCGGGCTTCATTTACAGCTTGTTCCGAAACTTTCACAGTCTGTTCCGAAGCTTTGATCTGCGGAGAATAACTCAAGGCCTGCTTATATATATCAAAAGCATTTTCGGTAGGCTTTCCGACAAGTATTACCGAATCATATTGTTTGATTATAATATCGCTATCTACCGGAAAATTGATTTTATTTTTCAGTTTGATAATTTCCTGTTGAAGAAGGTTCTGCTGTTTCACGAGCAAGAAACTATCTTGTGAAGCTTTTGCTTCTATTTCAGCAATATCAGGTTTGGATTTCAGCCCCAACTCCTCCATCTTTTGCACTTTCTTCAAATTGGCAAAACTTTCCCAAAGTTGATCATCAGCCAATTTCACCGTTCCCTGATAATATTGCACATTGAAAAAAAGTTCCATAATCTCGTAGGCCAGCATGTCTTTCCGGAGTTGTAGCTGTTGCAATCCTTTCTGTTTATTCATACGTTCCATACGAACTTTGGCTACTTGTGAAAATCCATCGAACAATGTCACCGATGAATAGATCTGATATTCATTATAAACCGTATTTGTATTTACATATTTATAATTGTCTTTATCAAGTACACGTCCGAAATAAGTAGTTCCATCTGACGAGGCTTTAAGAGAAGGAAATAACCCTCCAACAGCTTCTTTGTAATTTTGTTTGTAAATTTCGACCTGAGCCTGTTGCTTTTTTATAGTAGAACTATGAGTAAGTCCAAACTCAATACAAGTTTTCAAATTCCACGCTTTAGTTTGGGCAAAAGTTGCAAGCCCCATGATCAACAATACAATTGTAATTATATATTTTCTCATAAAAAATCAATCTAAAAAAACTTCCAATTCGTCATTTTACGAATCCAAAGTCATGCCACAAAAACAAGTATTTACATATCAAGCACTTACAGCATATCACACAGAAACCACTGTAAAAAAACTTTACAACAGTGATTAAAACTTTTACAGCTTAGAAAGAATTTAAAATAAAAACAAACAGACACTTACTGTTTTAATCATTAAAAAGAAATAGTTACTTTTGCAGCTTAAAATCATACAATATGTCATTAATTACAATCGGCACCCCACTCCAAAGAGGTGCAACCCGCATTCTTTTTTTGGGAAGTGGTGAACTATGTAAAGAAATGGTAATTGAGGCTCAGCGTCTCGGAGTTGAAACAATAGCGGTTGATTCGTACGAAAATGCTCCGGCAATGCAGGCAGCTCACCGTAGTCACGTCATTGACATGAAAAACGGGAAAGCTCTCAGAGCCGTCATCGAACGTGAAAACCCGGCATTAATTGTTCCTGAAATCGAGGCTATTGATACTGTCATGCTTGAGCAATTAGAAGGAGAAGGATTCCACATCATCCCTAAAGCTCATGCAGCACGTCTGACCATGGACCGCGAAGGCATTCGCCGTCTGGCAGCCGAAACATTACAATTACCTACCGCAAAATATCTTTTTGCCGACACTGCCGAAGAGTTTCAGGCAGCTGTAAAAGAAATTGGTATTCCCTGTGTAACAAAACCTATCATGTCTTCTTCGGGAAAAGGCCAGAGTACCATAAAAACTGAAGCCGACATCAACAAAGCATGGACTTATGCTCACGAAGCGGCTCGCGGTATTGGAAGTCGTGTCATTATCGAAGAATTCATAACCTTTGATTACGAAATTACACTACTTACGGTCAGAAGCGCTTTCGGCACAAAATTTTGCGCTCCGATTGGTCACGTACAAATCAGTGGCGATTACCATGAAAGCTGGCAACCCTGCCAAATGGAGCCGGAAACTATCCGACAGGCAGAAGAAATTGCCCAAAAGGTTACTGATGCTTTGGGTGGCTACGGTATTTTTGGCGTGGAATTGTTTATTAAAAACGGAAAAGTCATTTTCAGCGAAGTTTCTCCACGTCCGCATGATACAGGGATGGTAACCATGGCAACTCAGGTAATGTCTGAATTTGAATTGCATATTCGTGCTATTTTAGGTTTACCGGTCGATACAAAGCTGATACAACCAGGAGCAACTCATGTGATTAAAGCTACTGAAGAAATGTGGAATCCGACATTTGACATCACGGAAGCCGTTCATATTCCCGACACAAAAATTCGCTTATTTGGGAAACCGTTATGCAAACCGGGAAGACGAATGGGAGTTATACTCGCAACAGGAAATAATACAGACGAAGCACGTGCAAAAGCCGAACAAGCTGCTCATGCCGTAAAAATTAATTCATTGTAAAGCATCATTCCGAAAGGGGTTTCTTTTTACAAGAAATTCAATTTCAACAATTTGGTGATATATATCATATAATTTATTGCCCGCAATATGACAATAAAAAGTTATATTTGCGGGCAAATCTTTTTTACTAATACATAACGAGAACAGAATGGAAGTTACACGTTTATTTGATATTCCGGATTATTATCTCGAAAAGTACCCGGAACAACACGCGGCTTTGGCTGCAAAACGCAACGGGCAATGGGTAAAATTCAGTATTCAGGAATACGTTGATCTTATAAAATACATAAGTTTAGGCCTTTTAAAATCGGGAATTAAACCCGGAGACAAAATCGGTCTTGTGAGCAGTAATCGCCCGGAGTGGAACATGATTGATTTTGCAATTATGCAAATCGGAGCAGTTTCAATTCCAATTTATCCAACTATCAGCCAGGAAGATTACAGATATATTCTGAATCATGCTGAAATGAAAATGATTTTCATGGAAGGCAAAGAACTCAGAAACAAGCTAAAACCCATCCTTCCCGAATTGAAAACATTACAGGAAGTTTATACATTCAACAATATCGACAGTGATTTTAAATATCTTGATCAATTAATTGAACTTGGTAAAAAGGAGCCGGATGAGACCCGGCTCAATGAATTAAAATCATCTATTAAACCGGAAGATTTGGCCACAATCATTTACACATCAGGAACAACAGGAAACCCGAAAGGAGTTATGTTGTCACATAATAATGTTGTCAACCAGATCAAAAATTTAGAAATGACTCCGGCTAAATGGAGTAAGGTAGCATTAAGCTTTCTTCCTCTCTGTCATGCTTACGAACGCATGCTGGTTTATCTTTATCAATATCTTGGCATGTCGGTTTATTATGCCGAAAATCTTGGCACCATTGCTGAAAACATCAAGGAAATAAATCCTACAATGATGTCTGCCGTGCCCCGCCTGCTCGAAAAAATTTACGATAAACTTTACCTCTCGGGCAAAAAGCTCTCTTATTTCCAGAAAGTGATTTATTATTGGGCCTTTAATCTGGCAACAAAATACCATCTTGAAGGCATGAGCAAATGGTATATGTTCCAGCATAAACTCGCCGACAAGCTTATTTACAGTAAATGGAGAGCTGCCATTGGTGGTAACTTTGACATTGTTGTTTCAGGTGGTTCCGCCATCCAGACCCACATCGCTTCGTTTTTTTCGGCTATCGGCATGCCGGTTTTTGAAGGTTACGGACTGAGTGAAACTTCGCCGGTAATTGCAGTAAGCCAACGTGGCAAAAATGGTCGGAAGTTTGGAACTGTCGGTCTTCCTCTTCCGGGAGTGGAGGTGAAACTTGGTGATCGCGACGAAATCATTTGTCGTGGTCACAACGTCATGATGGGATATTACAAAGATCCTGAATTAACCAAGGAAGTAATTGATGACGAAGGCTGGTTCCATACAGGTGACACCGGACAGTTTACTTCTGAAGGCCAGTTAATCATTACAGGAAGGCTGAAATCAATCTTTAAAACATCCATGGGAAAATATGTAAATCCTCAACTTGTTGAGTCGAAGTTTACAGAATCGCCCCTGATTGATAATATGATTGTACTCGGAGAAAACAAAAAATTTGCCGGAGCATTGATTTCTCCCGATTTTGTATATCTCAAGTCATGGTGCGGTAAACACAAAATTTCTTACACAACCAACGAAGAAATGATTCAGCACCCAGAAATTGTAAAACGTTATCAGGAAGAGGTGAAACATTACAATCAGTTCTTCGGCGATTATGAGCAGGTTAAACGTTACCAGCTTGTGCCGGAAGAATGGACACAACCGGCAGGTTTCCTCTCTCCTACCCTGAAAATAAAACGCAATGTGATTGAAAAATTTTATGCTGACAGAATTGAAAAACTATTTGCGTAAAGTACAAAAACAGGGAACAGATTAAAAGTTAATCTGTTTCTTTGTTTTTATAACTAAGATAATCCATAAATACATTTCACAAATGAACAAAATCAATATCGCAACAATAGTTGCATTACTACTATTCCTCTCATCGTGCAAGAATTTGGATAAACTCACCCAGTTCAATATGAATTTTACCCAAACCGTAAGCATTGAGCCAACCTTCAAAGTTAATACACCATTCACAATTCCTACACCGGCAGTCACCAGCAATTCAAGCAGTACATTTTCGGCCAACAACACAAGCAAGGACTTAGTTGAAGAAATCAACCTTTCAGAATTAAAACTGACGGTTGAAAGTCCGGAGGATGAAGATTTTAGCATTTTACAATCGATAGAAGTTTATATTTCGGCCGACGGAGAGACGGATACTAAAATCGCATGGCTCGACAGCATACCTGCCAGCGCAAATACAATCATGCTCAATGTTTCGGATGCTGACTTAAAAGAATTTATTTTCAAAGATGAATTCACATTGAAAGTGAAGACTGTAACCGATGAAGTTAATACCGAACAGTACGACATTAGGATAGATGCTAAACTCCATGTAAATGCAAAAATCTTAGGTATATAGACTCTCGGCAAATTGTGGATTGAAAAATTAAGGCGTATCTTTGCAGCGTGAAAAAGCGATACTTCATATACCTCTCGTACAACGGAACCGCGTATCATGGCTGGCAGATACAACCCAATGGCATTTCAGTACAGGAAGTGCTTGAAAAAAGTTTGTCTACCGTTCTTCGGGTGAAAATTGAAATTGTCGGGGCCGGGCGTACCGATACAGGAGTGCATGCACAGCTCATGGTCGCTCATTTCGATTTTGATGGCCAAATTCCAGAGAATATGGCTTTCACAAAAAAAATGAACAGCATTCTGCCTAAAGACATTGCTATACAAAAAATGATTGAAGTAAATGCGGAAGCTCATGCACGTTTCGATGCTATTTCCCGGCGATATGAGTATCATATTGTAACTTCCAAAAATGTGTTTAAGAACGAATTGGCAACCCGATTACACGACACCATGAATTTTGTAGCCATGAATGAAGCTGCAAAAGCGCTTTTCGACTATCAAGATTTCACAAGCTTTAGTAAGCTACACACTGATGTCAAAACCAATAATTGTGTTATTACACAGGCCTGTTGGACTCAATCAGGTGACGAATGGATTTTCACCATCGAGGCTGACCGTTTCTTACGTAACATGGTTCGCGCTATTGTTGGAACTTTATTTGAAGTGGGACGGGGAAAAATGAGTGTTGAAGAATTCAGGAGAGTTATTGAAGCCCGTAATCGTTGTGAAGCCGGCAGTTCAGTCCCTGCACAAGGACTTTATCTGACAAATATTGCTTATCCGGAATCAGTTTTTAAGGTATAAATATAAATAAATCATGTGGTTATTTTTAGCATTACTTTCAGCAATGCTGCTGGGAGTTTATGATGTAAACAAAAAGGTATCATTGCAGGACAATGCGGTAATTCCGGTATTGTTGACGTCTATTCTATTCTCTTGCGGGATACTACTTCCGTTTTTGGTTATTTCCAATTTATCTCCGGTGACGTTGAAAAACACTCCTTTTTATGTTCCCCAGGTCGATTTCAGAACTCATTTATATTTAATTCTGAAAGCGGTTATTGTTTTGTCGTCATGGATTTTTGCATACTTTGCCATGAAACATCTCCCCATAACTATAGCATCGCCTATTAAGGCAACCCAACCGGTTTGGGTAGTTTTAGGCGGGATGCTTATTTTCGGAGAACGGCTGAATGGCTATCAGACAGTAGGTGTACTTATTACATTAGCTTCGTTTTTTATGTTCTCTTTTGCCGGGAAAAAAGAAGGTTTTTCCATTACTTCCAGCAAATGGCTATGGTTTATCATTCTGGCAACACTAACCGGGGCAATAAGCGGTTTGTATGACAAATACCTGCTTCGTCAGTTCGACCACATGGCCGTACAAACGTATTATACATTCTACCAAGCTATTATTATGGGAATTATTACCCTTACATTATGGTATCCGACCCGAAAAAAAACAACTCCGTTTAAATTCCGCTGGTCGATAGCTTTGATTTCGGTATTTTTAGTCACGGCTGATTTCGCTTATTTTTATGCACTCGAATTGCCGGGTTCCATGATTTCTATTGTTTCAACTATTCGTCGCGCAGGAGTCATCGTACCATTCTTCTATGGAGCATTTGTTATGCACGATAAAAATTTGAAACTCAAGCTTATTGATATGATTGGAGTTATTCTGGGTATGATTTTTATGTTTCTCGGATCATAATAGAGTCAAATTCACATTTACAAAACGCTTTAATTTACAGCCATTTACCAATCAACAAAATAGTTTTTAGATTTCATCATTAAAAATAGGCCCAAATTATTTGATTATTAAACATAAAGTTTGTATTTTTGCAAGCCCAATTAAAAAAGTAGAAATAAAAAATAAATTAAGATATGAAAAGCGGACTTCACCCAGAAAACTATCGCACCGTAGTATTTAAAGATATGTCGAACGGCGATACTTTCTTTTCACGTTCAACAGTAAATACTAAAGAAACTATCGACATTGACGGTGTAACTTATCCTTTATTGAAATTAGAAATTTCAAGTTCTTCACATCCTTTTTACACCGGTAAATCTAAATTGGTGGATACTGCAGGACGTGTCGACAAGTTCATGAATCGTTATGCTAAACGTATGGAAGCTAACAAAAAATAATCATTGAACTGAACTTCATAAAATACAAAAATCCCGGATTCTAATAGAATTCGGGATTTTTGTATTTATAATATTTCGCTGTAAAAAACAACAAGTAAAATAATGTTCAATTTGAGAAATATTTGAAAAATACCCGATCAAAAAAACACCGCAAACAAAAATCATATTGCCTGCGGTACTTCTTTATCTGTAAATTATCTGATTATCTTTATTATCTGTTTTTGATTATCATACTGCAAATACAATAAATAAACTCCGGTCGGTAATCCGGCCAAATTCATTATATAACTGCTTCCGGAGAACCGTACTTGCTGTAAGCGGGCTCCGGTTACACTTATCAGACTGGCTTCCACATTATTATTTCGATTATCAACTTTATTGATAAGCAAATTGTCCCCAGTCCGGCTTACATTGATCTGAGTATTATCAATATAAACCGCGGCTTTCAGCTTAGTCACCATTTGAGATTCTTGTACATAAACTAATTCATTGTACGATGACGAAAGGTTACGTTGTTTAAATGTAGCCTTATCGAACAAAACTAAATTAGCACTTCCATCCGGACAGCGGCCAAAAGAGGTGCGTTTGGTATGCTTGTAGTAAGTCATGGAATCCACTACAGCAATACCGTCCTGTGTTTGTTTTGCCAAAATAATTTTGCCACCATCTTTTTCCAGTTTAAAATCAGTATGCATTGCTCCCCTGTTAGTTTTTGCACTGCACCACACAATACCATATCCATGTGCAGGAATAGTATCTGCACCTATACTAAACTGAAACAGCCCTAAATTATTCTCATCGTTAGTAATATAATAATCATCCATAGAAATCGCATAATCCGAACTGTTATAAATTTCAATCCAGTCTTCATATTTGAATTCCTCGTCTACAAAAATCTCATTATTGGCACTCACTTCGTTGATGTATAAACCGGCACGGCGTACAGGATCACTGCTATCTGTGTATACAGCCTGAGCTATAGTTGCCACATTCATAGGTAAAGTCACCGACAAACTATCCACATAACGGGTGGAACCATCCTCTGTAATAGCCCAATGTTCAAACCGACGTGCATCGGTAAATTCAGGTACCGAAAGAACAAGTTTCCTGCCCGTAAAGTATTTTCCGTCATAGGGCAGAACAGGCATCTCAATATCATTAAAAAAAATCGGAGTAGCAGGTTCTGTCGAAGATATATTCAGTCCCAGAGTATCAGTTAATTCCATGTTTAATTTCAGATCACTGAAAGATTTATTTTTTTAGTTTGGCCGTATTTTTTTTCATGTCAGACACACCATCATTCAGATTATCAATCCAAGTCTCGTCCCAACGTGCAGCATTATAATCATTTTCGCCATGTAAATCAGCTACAAACCTGTCAAGTTCGGTGTTTATTCTGTCAGTATTAAATACAGCACCGGCAACCAAACATTGAGTATCAATATAAAAATCTCTGAATTTCGCATTTTGCAGGAGATAAGTAATCAATTTCATGTAAAACTTATCGATTGTACTTTTAGTCAGTATACTAAGCGGATTATTCGAATAATAGGTAAACCCCTTATCCAAATCCTGCAATATCCAACGGAAGCGGCCATCTTCCTTCTTCGGGCAGAAGAAACGCATATTAGCTTTACTGGGCCAGTCTGTATTTATCAGGAAAAATTCACTGGCCATATATCTCATATAATTATCAACATCAATCTTCGATCTTATATAATTATAGGTAGAATCATCACTCATGTCGGCAGATTGCACATAATTAAAAACAGAATCCATTTTCAACGTATTCCCAACCATGGCTTCTGTTGGTTCTATCATATCAAAGTCTGTATCGTCATAATTATAATTCGAATAAATGAAGCTACCATTGCTTTTTTCACGCAATGGCATCAACCCCCAATACTGGCCATTAAGGTACACCGCACATGGCAAATATCCCTGATGATCCAAATTAAACGCAGCGGCCATCTGTTGGTTAAAGGCATCTTTTATCACGAAAGCTGGAATGAATTGCTGCCCCCCGTTTCTTACCACAAGAGTTTTGAACCTTTTACCCGGATTATCATCAAAAAAGTGGTAATCAAATCTTTTTGTTCCATATTTTCCACGGGCCTTCAGTTCTAAAGATTTTTGATCAAATGCTCTCGACTGATTCCCGCTTATAGACAATCCTACAGCTTGGGATAAACACAATTGTTTGTTTTCATCCAGATATTCAAAATGGGCATATCTGGTCCAATTCTGATTATAATTTGCAATGTCTCCCGAAGAAACCAACTTTATTCCATTTGTACCAACACAATATATACCAACAGTATCATTATAAAGATTTATCGTATCAGAAGTTATAAATACTACCGGCAAATCGGGTTTTCGTTGATTTAACATGTATGTTGCTGTGGCAATTGTTCCTTCTAAGTAACCATCAGCATAAGCTTTCGCTCTTAATACTGTTGTTGAATCTATTTTTATTGGATTTCCATCATATAAATTCTTAGAAGGATCAGGGTCAGAGCAGTCCAAAGTATAATATATCTTTGCATCCGGAGTTAAACTATATATTTCAACAGTTTGCCCGGAATCGTAAAATCCTCCCCGTAATGAAAAAAAAGGTTCTTCCACAACTTCGGAGGCTGTTGCTATTCCATTATTAGAACTTGCTATCGATTCGTGAACAAAAAATCCCCATTCTGTACCTCCATCTTGCTTCCGACCATACGAAACATTAGTATATTGCTCTCCATAGCTAATCGAATCCAAAACATTGCCGTCGGCATCTGCTATGGAAAAAAAGCCTCCATCCGAGTCCAAATCAAGATAGGTTCCATTCTGATCGTTCACTTCATCGTTTTCCCACAATAAACCAAAACCTTCCGGACTGATGTATCTGTTTTTCTTCAAACGATATTTCAGAGGATTTCCTCTTTCATCCGAGTAATAATAAGATCCCAGATTAATCGTTTTTGTTGTTGGATTATAAATTTCGATCCAACTACTGTAATCGTAGTTGGGGTCGAGGTTTTTTGAAACATTACAAACCGAAATCTCATTAACCAAAATAGTTTGTGCCGATATATAGCAGGTTAATGGTAAAAACAAAAGCAGTAAAGTTTTCTTCATAAGATTTTCTTATTTATTGATTATCAATATGCAAAAATAAACAATTAGCTCTTTTTATACAATGGATATTAATTAAAATATTCAACTATCTAATTAAACTCAACAGCATCTATTCTATAAAAATCTAATAGTCAATTATTTGAAACAAAAAAGCGAATATTCTTGTTTGAACATTCGCTTTAAATTTCATTGAATATATAAATTTACTTATCGTAACTCTTTTCGTGAACACCCGCAACAGCACGTCCAGAAGGGTCAACCATTTTCTTGAAAGCCTCGTCCCATTCAAGTGCAATAGGAGTACTACATGCTACAGAAGGAACAGAAGGAACACATTTCGCTGCCGAATCGGATCCAAAATGATCTGCGAAAATAGTACGGTAATAATACTCTTCTTTGGTCATAGGAGGATTTATCGGGAATGTTTCGTTTACCTTCGCCATCATTTCATCCGTAATCTGGCTAGTAGTCATCTCACGAAGAGTATCAATCCAGCTGTACCCTACACCATCGGAAAACTGCTCTTTCTGACGCCATGCAACACTTTCCGGCAAATAATTTTCGAAAGCTTTACGAAGCACCCATTTTTCCATTTTTCCGTTACCGGCCATTTTATCTTTTGGATTCAGGCGCATGGCAACATCCATAAATTCTTTATCGAGAAACGGCACACGTCCTTCAACACCCCAGGCAGCCAAAGATTTATTAGCACGAAGACAGTCATACAAGTGAAGTTTTTCCAATTTTCTGACTGTTTCTTTATGGAATTCTTCTGCGTTAGGAGCTTTATGGAAATAAAGATAACCGCCAAAGATTTCATCGGCACCTTCGCCGGAAAGAACCATTTTTACACCCATGGATTTGATAACGCGCGCTAACAAATACATAGGAGTACTTGCGCGCACAGTGGTCACATCATAAGTTTCAATATGATAAATTACATCACGTACCGCGTCCAAACCTTCTTGAACTGTGAAATGAATTTCATGATGAATGGTTCCGATATGATCAGCAACTTTACGGGCCGCAACCAAATCAGGCGAACCTTCAAGACCGACAGCAAAAGAGTGAAGACGGCTTCCCCAATTATCATCCTTCGAAGCAAATTTTTTGGCAACAGCAGATATGATGGAAGAATCAAGACCTCCGGAAAGGAGCACACCATAAGGCACGTCGGCCATCAACTGACGATCAACGGCAGCTTCAAGCGCATTACGCAATTCATCAATATCTGTTACATTATTCTTTACATTCTCATAATCCATCCAATCACGAACATACCATTGAACAGGAGCTTCATCTTCGCTGTAATAGTATTGTCCGGGAAGAAATTCTTCTATTTTGGAACATTGTCCTTCAAGAGCTTTCAATTCGGAAGCAACATAATAAGTTCCTTCGTCATCCCAACCCTGATATAATGGAATAATACCAATATGATCGCGTCCTACAAGAAACACATCTTTTTCAATATCGTAAAGAGCAAAAGCAAAAATACCATTCAGATCTTCCAAAAAGTTTTTTCCTTTTTCACGATAAAGCGCCAGAATAACTTCGCAATCGGATTTTGTAAGGAATTCATATTTCCCTTCAAACTGTTTCCGTATTTCCTGATGGTTATAAATTTCGCCGTTTACAGCCAAAACTAAATTACCGTCTTTACTAAAAAGAGGTTGTTTTCCTGATTCCGGGTCTACAATTGACAAACGTTCATGAGCAAGAATGGCTTTTTCATTCGAAAAAATGCCAGACCAGTCCGGCCCGCGGTGACGAATTTTCTTTGACATTTTCAGCACCTGAGGACGAAGAGCTACAGCTGACTGTTTAATATCAAAAGCACATACAATTCCACACATAGTGTTTTTTTTATTTAAAAAGAAATATTATTGTTGATTTTTTCAGCTTTTTTATGGCAAAAAGCGGGTGCAAATTTAATCAAATAATTTTGAATAATGACACCCGCAAAATGACTAAAATAAAACTGAATTCAACAATTCATTCTCCATTAGATTAATGATTTATGAATATCTTCAGCGACTTTACGCCCTTGTGCAATAGCACGAACAACAAGGCTTGCTCCAATCGCTGCATCTCCGGCTGCAAACACCTTATTTACAGAACTTTTACCGACAGCATCAACTTTTACATTACCACGGGCATCAAACTCGACACCAAGCTCTGTAAGCAGGCCTTCATGTACCGGATGAACAAATCCAAGCGCCAGAAATACCAGATCAGCTTTGATTGTTTCTGTTTTACCGGTCGACTTCATATTCCAACGTCCAGTCTCATCTTTTGTCCATTCTACTTCTTCAACAACAACCTCTTTAACCTGACCTTTGTCTCCAACAAATTCAGTGGTATTCAGACACCATTTACGCACACAACCTTCTTTATGAGAGCTTGATGTGCGAAGTATGTTCGGCCAATATGGCCATGGAGTGTCCGGATTTTTACCTTCGGGTGGCTTTGGAAGAATTTCAATCTGAGTAACTTTAACTGCTCCCTGACGAATCGAAGTTCCCACACAGTCTGATCCGGTATCACCACCACCGATCACCAGAACATGTTTACCTTTGGCGTTAATAATGGCTTTAGAATCTACTTTTTCACCCATAATCAACTGATTTTGTTGACTAAGCAGTTCCATAGCGAAATAAACACCTTTCAGTTCACGGCCTTTAGGAGTTATATTACGTGGCTGTCCTGACCCAATGGTAAGACAAACGGCATCAAAATTTTTCAAAATTTCTTTTCCGCTTATATCTTTACCTATTTCGGTATTGGGTTTAAAGATGATTCCTTCTTCTTTAAGAAGTTCCAAACGACGGTCAATGACATTCTTGTTCAATTTGAAATTCGGAATTCCGTAACGAAGCAGACCACCAAGTGTGTTGTCTTTTTCAAAAATAGTTACAGTATGTCCCTTACGATTCAACTGCTGAGCAGCTGCAAGTCCGGAAGGACCAGACCCAATAACAGCCACACTTTTACCTGTACGTGTTTTGGGCGGACGAGCCTTAATCATACCTTCGGTAAAAGCAACTTCAGTTATTGCTGCTTCGTTCTCACGAATAGTTACAGGAGCTTCATGCAAAGCCAACACACATGCTTTTTCGCATGGAGCAGGGCAAATGCGACCTGTGAAATCAGGAAAATTATTGGTTTCATGAAGAATTTCAATTCCTTCTTTCCATTTTCCCCGATAGATCAAATCCTGCCATTCGGGCATTTTATTTCCAAGCGGACAAGCCGAATGGCAAAAAGGAATACCACAGTCCATACAACGTGAAGCCTGAAGTTTACGATCTTCACGGTTCAAGGTTTGCTCAACCTCCCCGAAGTCATAAATACGCTCGTTAACGGGGCGGTATCCCGCTTCTTTGCGGGGTATAGTTATAAATGCTTTAGGATTTCCCATATTATTTAGCCCCCTCAATTCCCCAAAACGGGGAACTCCGGGTTCTTTTTTAATTGTTTATAATTTTATTGTTTGCTCTCCTAACCTCCCCTTAGGAAAATCAGGGACCATTTTAGTAGTCTCGTTCAACTTGTGCAATTTTTTTGTTGATAGCTTCCATTTTTTCTTCCTGAAGAACTTTCTTATATTCAATAGGAACTACTTTAATGAATTTATCAACATAATCTTTCCAGTTGTCGAGAATCTTTTTAGCCAAAGTACTATTTGTATATCTGTAATGATTTTCGATGAGTGACTTCACTTCTTTACTGTCATGGCTGTCTTCAATCAATGAAAGTTCAACCATTTCCATATTACAATAGAAATCAAAATCTCCAACTTCATCAAGTACGTAAGCAACACCACCACTCATACCGGCAGCAAAATTACGTCCTGTTTTACCAAGTACTACAGTACGTCCGCCAGTCATATATTCACAGCAGTGGTCGCCTGCTCCTTCAACAACGGCAGTTGCACCGGAATTACGAACACAGAAACGTTCTCCTACAACACCATTGATATACACTTCTCCTGAAGTAGCACCATACAGGAGTGTATTACCTGCAATAATATTTTCTTCTGGCTTAAATGTACTTTGTTTAGGCGCAACAACAACAATTTTACCGCCTGAAAGCCCTTTGCCGACATAGTCGTTTGCTTCCCCTTCGAGCTGGAAGAATACCCCTTTGCTTAGAAAAGCTCCGAAGCTCTGACCAGCAGAACCTGTAAAATAAGCTTTGATAGTTTCATTTGGTAAACCTGCTTCCCCGTAACGTTTTGCAATTTCACCCGAAAGCATTGCACCTACAGTACGGTCGGTATTCTTAATTTTCGATTTAATCTCAACCGGCATACACAAGTCAAGTGCAGGTAGTGATTTTTTGATTAATTCCCGATCAAGAACTTTATCTATTTTATGATTCTGATCTATCACTTTACGTAAAGCAGCTCCATTGTGAGGAACATAAAGAATCTTAGAAAGATCTACTTTTGCTATTTTCGCACTACCACCAACGTGCTCTTTACGTACCAGCAAGTCAGCACGTCCAACGATTTCATCCAAACTACGGAATCCCAATTGAGCTAAATGTTCACGGACATCCTGAGCTATAAAATGGAAGAAATTAACCAGATATTCATATTTACCCGTAAAATGTTTGCGTAAAACTTCATCCTGAGTTGCAACCCCTACCGGGCAAGTATTCAGGTGACATTTACGCATCATTACACAACCAAGAATAATCAATGCACTGGTTGCAAATCCGTATTCTTCAGCACCAAGTAACGCTGCAAGAACAATATCCCGACCGGTTTTTAACTGACCATCTGTCTGTAAACGAACCTGTCCGCGAAGATTATTCAATACTAAAGTCTGCTGAGTTTCAGCTAAACCGATTTCCAATGGAAGTCCTGCATGTTTAATAGAGCTTGAAGGGCTAGCACCGGTTCCACCTTCAGTACCACTGATCAAAATCAAATCGGCTTTGGCTTTGGCAACACCGGCAGCAATAGTACCCACACCGGTTTCAGAAACCAGTTTCACACTGATTGTTGCAGCAGGATTAATATTTTTCAAATCGTAAATCAGCTGAGCAAGATCTTCAATTGAATAAATATCGTGATGCGGAGGAGGCGAAATCAACGAAATTCCAGGAATTGAGTGACGGGTTTTAGCAATAACCTTATCTACCTTATATCCAGGAAGCTGTCCTCCTTCACCCGGTTTTGCACCTTGTGCTATTTTAATTTGAATTTCGTCTGCATTAACCAGATATTCGGCAGTTACACCAAAACGTCCGGAAGCAACCTGTTTGATAGCACTACGCGTACTCAAACCATCTTCACGTTTTTTATAACGTTCAGGATCTTCACCACCTTCACCTGTGTTACTACGTCCGCCAATTTTATTCATAGCCATAGCCATGGCTTCGTGCGCTTCACGGCTGATAGAACCATACGACATTGCTCCTGTTACAAAGCGTTTCATAATGTTTTCGACAGGTTCTACCTCATCAATACTGATCGGATTTGATTTATAATCCAGCAAATCACGAATAAAAATCGGATTGGCTTTTGCATCCACCGCTTTTACATATTCTTTATATTTTTCGTAACTCCCTGTTCTTGTAGCAATTTGCAAACGGGCAATTGTTTCAGGATTCCAGGCATGTTCTTCTCCTTCACGGCGATATGCATAAAGGCCTAAATTATATAATTTTGCAGGATCACTTCCTTCTTCCGGGAAAAATGCTTCTGTATACGGACGAAGTACCTCACGGGTAACATCTTCCATGTCAATTCCTCCTATGGCAGAAGATATTCCTTTAAAATATTTATCCAAGAAATCGGAGGAAATTCCCACCGCTTCAAATATATGAGCTCCACGATAGCTACGTAAAGTGGAATTACCCATTTTCGAAAGTACTTTAAGCAACCCTTTATTTACAGCCTTAATATAATGTTTAGTTGCTGATTCCATATCCAGACTAATTTCCCCGGACTTAATTTTATCATTCAGAATTGCAAAAACCATATACGGATTTACGGCATTTGCTCCGAAACCGAACAACAATGCAAAATGCATGACCTCGCGAGGTTCTGCTGATTCAACGACGATGTCGATCTGCATTCTTTTACGTTTCTGTACCAAATACAAATGAACAGCTGAAACAGCCAACAACGAAGGTATCGGAGCATGATTAGCATCCACTCCCCTGTCGCTGAGCACAATATAATTTTTACCATCATCCACTGCCTTTTCAACTGCAATACAAAGTTCCTGAATAGCAGATTCAAGACCCTTGGCTCCTTTTTTAGGATCGAAAAGCATTGGTAATGAAATAGTATAAAACCCTTTATAATTCAAATTCATCAAAATATCAAACTGGGTATTCGTAAGTACCGGACTTTTCAGTTTGACCATTTTACAAATTTCAAGAGCAGGCTCTAAGAGATTCTGATTTACAGAACCAACATAACCAGTTAACGACATAACCAGTTCCTCACGAATCGGGTCAATCGGCGGATTGGTTACCTGAGCAAACTGCTGACGGAAATAATTGAACAAGCGCTGAGGTTTATCCGAAAACACAGGTAATGTAACATCATTTCCCATAGAAGATGTCGGCTCATATCCTGCATTAGTCATAGGAATAATCAGCTTTTCAATGTCTTCCTTTGAATAACCGAAAGCGTGTTCCAGAATTTGGAAATTAGGCACCTCATTTTTTACTGTCCGTCCCGATTTAATATCATCGAGGTTTATACAGTTCTTTTTTAGCCATTCACGATACGGGAATGCTTTAGCTAAACCTTCTTTCAATTCATGATCGTAGTAAATGTGTCCGAGTTCAGTATCGACCATCAACATTTTACCTGGCTTCAGGCGACCTTTTTCTTTAATTCTCTCAGGTGCAAATTCAATAGTTCCCGTTTCTGATGCAATTACCATGATATTATCATGTGTTACAAGATAACGTGCAGGACGAAGTCCGTTGCGGTCAAGCATACCTCCGGCATAACGTCCATCACTAAACAAAAGTGTCGCAGGCCCATCCCATGGTTCCATAAAAGTACTGTGATATTCGTAGAACGCACGAAGATTGTCTGAAATAGGATTTTTTGCGTTCCAGCTTTCAGGTACAAGCATTGCCATAGCGTGTGGCAAACTCTTGCCTGACATCACAAGGAATTCCAGGACATTATCAAGTGTTGCACTATCGCTCATGCCCGGTTGTACAATAGGATAAAGCTCCTGAAGATTTCCCAACTGATCTGATTTCAAAACACTTTCGCGTGATTCCATCCACTGACGGTTACCGCGAATTGTATTGATTTCACCGTTGTGCCCTAACATACGGAAGGGCTGAGCCAAATCCCAAGTCGGAAATGTATTCGTACTAAAACGGGAGTGTACTAATGATATACCGCTGGTAAAATTCGGATTAGTAAGATCCGGATAGTAATCACGCAACTGGAGGGAAGTGAGCATTCCTTTATAAACCATTTGCTTGGTCGAAAGACTCACAATATAAAAGCTACGATCTTTGGATATATTCGATTTAAGAATAGCCTTTTCAATTTTTTTACGAACAACATAAAGTTTGTGTTCCAATTCTTCCTGTTGACTATGGTCGCCTGTAACAAAAATCTGTTTAATGAGAGGTTCATTGGACGCTGATATTTGTCCAAGAATATCACTGTTCACAGGCACTTCACGAGTAGCTAAAAGATTCAGTCCGTCTTTTTCCAAATGTTCTTTAATAACATTCAGGCAAAGTTGTGCTTTTTCGGCATCTTTAGGCAGGAAAACAAGACCTGTTCCGTATTTTCCCTTTGCCGGTACCGGAATACCCTGAAGCAAAATAAATTCGTGAGGAATCTGCACTAAAATTCCGGCACCATCACCGGTTTTGTTATCGGCACTTTCTGCACCACGGTGCACCATATTTTCAAGTACCTGAAGACCTTTTTCAACAATTTCGTGCGATTTCTCACCGTATAGGTTTAAAACTAGACCTACACCACATGCATCATGTTCGTTTTGAAATGAGTACAGCGAACGCTGCTCATATTCGTCAATATGTAATGGGGTTGAACTCATAAAGTTTATTTGGTTAATAATAAATCAGTTCGTTATCGTGCTTTCACGAACAACTTCTGTTTATATTGTCTTTAAGTTTTATTGTTCTATTGTTGTGAAAATAGTGGGAGTACTTATTTTCAAGCCTCCCACTATGAATATAAATTATCGCAATTTACAACTTTTAGTGAACTTGCTTATCGAATGAACAACAATTCCCGGTATTTAGGTAATGTCCACATTTCATCATCAACAATAAGTTCGAGTTTATCAACATTGTAACGAATAGTTTCAAAGTATGGCAACACTTTGTCGTGATAAGCCACTGCTTTTTCATATTCACTTTCAATTTTGTTGATCTTACGGCGAGTATCAACCATATCATCTACAGCATTTTTGATAATAGCTACACGTTCTCCGATTTCCACAATTAACTGACTATTCAGTTTGTTAAGACTCTCAACTTTATCTGCAGGGAATGTAGCTTTAATCTTTGCAACATTATCAAGAAGCATGCTTTGATAACGAGTTGCAACCGGAATGATATGATTCAAAATCAAATCACCTAACACGCGGGCTTCAATCTGAATCCATTTAGTATAGGTTTCCCATTTTACTTCGTTACGTGATTCAAGTTCTTTTTCTGTCAATACTCCAAGTTTTGTAAACAATTCAATACTTGACTCAGTAGTATAAGCATTAAAGATTTTAGGAGCACTTGTTTCGCAATCCAAACCACGTTTTGCAGCTTCGGCTTTCCATTCTTCGCTGTAACCATTTCCATCGAAACGGATAGCTTTAGAAGCCTTAATGTATGATTTGATAACTTCAAACAGAGCTTTTTCCTTACTTTCACCGGCTGCCATTTTTGCGTCAACTTCAGCTTTAAATTCAATAAGCTGAGCTGCTACAGCTGTATTCAAAGCTGTCATAGCAGAAGAACAGTTAGCCGAAGAACCTACAGCACGGAACTCAAAACGGTTTCCTGTAAATGCAAATGGCGAAGTACGGTTGCGATCTGTATTATCAAGGAATACTTCAGGGATGTGAGGGATATCCAATTTCAATTTCTTTTTATCATCAATAATGATAGCTTCTTCGCTTGTGCTATTTTCTATTTTATCAAGAACTGCACTTAACTGAGATCCCAAGAAAGCAGAAATAATTGCAGGAGGTGCCTCATTTGCTCCCAGACGGTGAGCATTCTGAGCAGTCATGATAGAAGCTTTCAGCAATGCATTATGTTTGTAAACAGCCATCAATGTATTAGTGATGAATGTAATGAACTGAAGATTTTCTTCTGCATTTTTACCCGGAGCATAAAGAATTACACCAGTATCTGTACCCAATGACCAGTTGTTATGTTTACCTGAACCATTAATTCCGGCAAATGGTTTTTCGTGCAACAACACACGGAATCCATGACGACAAGCCACCTTTTTCATCAAAGATATAACCAAAAGGTTCTGGTCTACCGCCAAGTTTACTTCACCAAAAATAGGAGCTAGTTCAAACTGATTGGGTGCCACTTCATTGTGACGGGTTTTCAAAGGAATACCAAATTTGTAACCTTCAAATTCGAGATCCTTCATAAATGCAGCAACGCGTGTTGGAACAGCACCAAAATAGTGATCTTCCAATTGCTGATTTTTAGCTGATTCATGTCCAAGCAATGTACGTCCGGTCAACAACAAGTCAGGACGTATTGCGTACAAACCTTCATCAATCAGGAAATACTCCTGTTCCCAACCAAGGTATGCACTTACTTTTTTTACGTTAGGATCAAACATCTGGCATACAGCGACTGCGGCTTTATCAACAGCTGCGAGTGCTTTTTTCAGAGGAGCTTTCATATCGAGAGCTTCACCTGTATATGAGAAGAAAATAGTAGGAATTACCAAAGTGTCATCCATAACAAAAGCAGGAGAAGATGGGTCCCATGCAGTATATCCGCGAGCTTCGAAAGTACTACGAATACCTCCACTCGGGAAAGAAGAAGCATCCGGTTCCTGCTGAACAAGAAGTTTTCCGGAAAAATCCTCAATAATATCCTCACCCGGAGCTCCTGCATAATCAATAAATGAATCATGTTTTTCTGCAGTACCGTCAGTCAATGGTTGAAACCAGTGAGTGTAGTGCGTTGCACCTAAATCTGTTGCCCACAATTTCATTCCGGCAGCAATTTGATTCGCCAAAGTCAAATCGAGAACAGCACCACCAGTAATTACATTTTTCAACGCTTTCAATGTATCCTTTGACAAATATTTTGACATTGCTTTACTATTGAAAACATACTTTCCGTAATAGTCCGAAGTATATTTCTCCGGAGCACTTACACATAGAGCTTTTTTCTTAAAAGCTTCTTCAACTGCATTAAATCTTAATGTTGATGACATAATTGTTGTGTTATTGAATTATTTGTTTTATTTTTTTTAATTTAAATCTCAATTCAGCTTTCTATATGTTTTTAAATGTAGGCAAAAATAATTAAAATGACAGTTTTTTCCAAGTATAAATTTTATTTTTAAAATAATTATACCTTCAAAAACAAATTTAAAACGTTTTTAATATAAAAAATATCATTTCAAAACAAATATACCTATATTTAAAACATATTATAACTTTTTATACACACTAAGCATATTCCAAAATAGTATATTCATACAAAATAAATACTAAATTTCAAAAAATATACATTTTTATCACCTGTAAAATAAAAATAAACAGGCCCTACATGCTTTTACATTCTCTTACGAAAATTCATTTCAAATAAAGAAAAAAGCAGACTATTTCATCACGAAGTAGTCTGCCCGAAACAATAAAACTAAAAAACACACGATAAGTCAACAGATTTAAATTACCGTGTTTATCTTTATACTTATTATCGTTTAATTTCTACTTCTAATTACATTATTCTCATTCAGGCAAAATCTTTCTTTTACCTCAAAATTATGTATTCCAATTATATAAAATATTTCGCCCCCACCATAAAACCTGCCAGACAAAATATATTGAGGTGTACTGTTCGATAAAATTAATCAAAGTTCGTATAGGCAGTTTCACCATGCTGCGTTTCATCCAGGCCAATTGCTTCCAGTTTTTCATCAACTCTTACTCCAACCAATTTATCGGTAATTTTAAACAAAATAAATGTGCCTATACCGGAGAATCCAATTGTCACGAGTACAGCTTCAACCTGAACCCATAACTGATGCCAATTTCCAAACAAAGCACCACTATAACCAGCCTGAACCGCAGGAGTTGCTAACACTCCGGTAAGAATAGCACCTAAAATTCCTCCCATACCATGAACGCCAAAAGCATCCAAAGAATCATCATAGCCAAGCTTCGGTTTTACATAAGCAACCATCACAAAACACAGCAAAGACACAGCAACACCAATAATCAAAGCCCCGGTAACGTCCACAAAACCAGCTGCAGGGGTAATAGCAACCAATCCTCCCACTGCACCCGTACTAACACCTACAATCGTTGGTTTTTTATCAATAAACCAATCGAGTAACGCCCAAGTCAAAGCGGCAGTAGCAGCAGCCACATGAGTAACCATAAGGGCATTAGTAGCAATACCATCAGCAGCCAAACCACTACCGGCATTAAAACCAAACCACCCGATCCACAACATAGCCGCACCAATAGCAACATAAGTAATATTGTGAGGAGGTATTGCGTGTCCCTTATAATCCCGGCGTTTCCCAAGCATAATAGCGGTAACAATAGCTGCAATACCAGCATTTACATGTACGACCGTACCTCCTGCAAAATCAAGCGCACCATGCGCATATAACCAACCATCACCGGACCAAACCCAATGAGCAACGGGATTATATATAAACAGTGCCCAAAGGATTGAAAAGACCAAGAAACCCTTAAAATTAATACGTTCGGCGAATGCTCCTACAATAAGTGCAGGAGTAATCACTGCAAACATACCCTGAAACATGACAAATATAATGTGTGGAATTGTACCAACCTGGCTACCATCAAGAGCCGTCTGTGACTTGGTAATAAAATACGGACTTAAGTCCTGAACTCCAATACCGTGCAAAAATGCCCAGTCAAAACCGCCTATATAAGGCTTCAGCCATTCTATAGAATTAGAACTAAAAGCATTGCTGTAACCAACAACCACCCATTCTACACTTATAACCGCCACCAAAATAAATATTTGCATAAATATATTCAGGACATTTTTACGACGCACCAAGCCACCGTAAAATAGAGCAAGTCCGGGAATAGACATAAATAAGACAAGTGCTGTAGCCACAATCATCCACGCTGTATCTCCCGCATTGATCTGTGGAGCTGCTATTGAAGACTGGGCAAAAAGAGAGGAACAAAAAAGGAATGGCAATATTGCCAGAAGAATGTATTTTTTCATTTTATAGTTTTCTTAAAGTGAGATAAAATTGGAGGGACTAGTATAATTAATCCTCAATATTATAAAGGGCCCCAGGACCAGATTCTTTCGTTCTGATACGATATGTTTCCTCAATATCGTATACAAAAATCTTCCCATCTCCGGTTTCACCGGTCCATGCCGAGTTCAGAATCGCATTAACCGTTTTTTCAAGGTTAACATCGCGCACAACAATAGACAACATTCTACGTTGAATATACCCAGATTTAAAAACCTGACCGCGCACGACCTGTTCTTCAGTCGACTTTCCAAGACCTGTAATATCCCAATAAGAAAACCAGTCAATATCGGCATCATACAATGCCGATTTCACATCTTCAAATTTAGATTTACGAATAACTGCTTCAATTTTTTTCATATATTTTTTGTTTCGTTGTTTCAGTTTTGCAGAGCAATATATCATTTTATCACAAATACTCCCCACATATTCATGTATTATATATCATTTTAATATCATAATGACAAAGATCTCGCTTCGGACACAAAAATACATCAACATTTCAAACCACCAAAACATTTTGAAAAATTATTCAGAGCTTTATAAAATTTTAGTAAGCATCTATCCACCTAAAACTATCTTTTTGCAGCACTTTTCAAATATTTCAAAAAAAATACAAAAAAAACAGGCCATTTCTCACGAAGTAGCCTGCCTGAAACAATAAAACTAAAAAACACACGATTTTTAAAACAGTTTCACCGTGTAAGGTAACATTCGTAAATTTTCTTTTTATTATGAAAATTTGTTATGGTACGAATGTATTATTTTATTTTTAATACTTTAAAAAAATAAAAACTTTCGACATCCCAGAACATCGAAAGTTTTGTAATTATAACTTATTAGTTGTATGCTTTTTCACCATGTTCGTAGTAATCAAGACCATTTTCTTCTTCTTTCTTGCTTACACGTAATCCAATTGTATATTTAAGGGCGAAGAATAAAACCAGACCGATACCGAATGTCCATGCAAATACTGAAACCACACCTATAGCCTGAGTTCCGAGTAAACCTGCACCTCCACCGTAGAAAAGACCTCCGTCTTTAGCAAACAATCCGACTGCAAGAGTACCAAAAGCACCATTAACACCATGTACAGAAACAGCACCAACAGGATCATCAATTTTCAAAACTCTATCGAAGAATTCTACGGCAAACACGACTATTATACCAGCAATAAATCCGATAACAATAGCTCCACCTGGAGTCACGGCATCACAACCAGCTGTAATGGCAACCAAACCAGCCAAAACACCATTCAATGTCATACCCAAACCCGGTTTACCATATTTAATCCAAGTAGTAATCAAAGTAGCTACAGCACCTGCCGCAGCAGCACCATTGGTAGTTACAAAAATATGAGCTACTAATTCAGGATCACCAAAACCAAGAGTTGAACCTGGGTTAAATCCAAACCATCCTAACCAAAGAATAAATACACCTAATGCACCAAGAGTAATACTGTGTCCAGGGATAGCATAGATTTTCCCATTTTTATATTTACCAATACGAGGACCTAATACAATCGCACCAGCTAATGCTAACCAACCTCCGGCAGAGTGAACTACTGTTGATCCGGCAAAGTCATGGAAAGGTATTGCTAACTGAGACAACCATCCACCACCCCAGATCCAGTGTCCGGAAATAGGATAAATGAACAATGTAATTACTGCACTATAAACCAAATATGAAACGAATTTAGTACGTTCAGCCATAGCTCCCGAAACAATTGTTGCAGCAGTTGCAGCAAATACTAACTGAAAGAAGAAGAATGCCATATTCGGAATTCCAAGTGCTGCGCCATGGTCTGTTTTTGAGAAAAATTCAAAACTACCAAAGAATCCGTTCCCTTCACCGAACATAATCCCGTAACCGATCAACCAGAAACCGAGAGTACCAATGGCAAAGTCCATTAAGTTCTTAAAAAGAATATTAGTTGTATTTTTAGAACGTGTAAAACCCGCTTCCACCAATGCAAAACCTGCTTGCATAAAAAATACCAACGCACCTGTTATTAAAACCCAAAAGGTGTTTACCGCTGAAGTTAATGCTGTCAAATCCATAATGTATAATATTTTTTAGATTATTCTTTAATGTATAATGATTCCGGTCCTTTTTCTCCGGTACGAATACGTATAGATTCGTCTACTGTGGAAATAAATATTTTTCCATCTCCCAGTTCACCAGTACGAGCTGATTTAATAATTGCATCTGTAGCTGCATCAACAAATTTGTCACGGCATACAAATGAAATCATGCGGCGTTCGATCAATCTGGTTTCATATACAGTTGCACGATATATAACTGCACCTGTTTTTTCATTACCAACACCTGTCACATCCCAGTAAGTAAAAAAGTCGATTCCAACTTCGTGAAGCGCTTCTGTTACTTCTTCAAACTGAGATTTTCTGATAATAGCATCAATTTTTTTCATATCTTTTTATTTTATGAATAAATATCTTTTTGTTCTAACTTTTTAAAGTGTCACTCCAACTACAAGAAATGCATTTTTTGCATCCGGATTGACTCCTACAATACTATATACTGGAAGACTGAACTTATCTGTAATCTGAATTTCTTTTGTACCTTTCAAGCCTACATTAGTGAAACCAAATCCATCGGTACCATAAACCGCAGGACTCTCATTAAGAGCTGCACCAGCAAAAACACTTAAATCAGAAGTAATAGGGTATCCTAATTCAACATAAGAAGAAAATGCCTGATCTCCAGCATTATTTTTATCTGCTCCGGCAAACATAACATTTACAGAAGCTGTCAATGGGAAAGATTCAATGCCTCCATATCCTAAAGTTGCTTCATAAATATGGTCTGTTTTATCACTTCCATATTCAAAATAACTTTTAGTAAATCCCCAGTTATAATCTGTTAGTGTCAAAGAAAACATATCATTAATAGCATAACTTGCATACAAATCAAATTCTTTTAGACTTCCGGATAAGTTACCTGATCCCCATGCTCCAAGAGTTAAACCACCAAAACTATAAGAAAGACCGGGTTGGATATTAGGCTCATTAGATCCCTGAGCAACACCACGCCATACATATGAACTTACAATGTCTGCTCCAACTGATAGCTGAGCTTTAACTCCTAACGATGAAACCAACGCAATAACTGCGATTGCGAAAATTTTTACTCTTTTCATACTTCTAAATTTTTAATTAATAATAAATAACTAATCTTATTCTGTGTGTTTAATAATGTATTTTTCAACAAAAACAGAAAGATAGATTTTCATAAAACAAACTATCGTTTTGTCTTAAATACACTGCAAAATTAATCTATTAGATATTACCAGACAAACATTTTTATCTTTTTGTACAAAATAAATCCATATGAAATTTAAATTAGAAGTAAAACTCACAATATTATTTCAATTTATAAGTAAAAAATAGGTAAAAGTATCATTTATACAGATTAACATTATTCATACATTACATAATATCGCAAACAAACATATTTATATATCATTTTTATTATTATTTAGTGGCAAAAACAACATTTTGCCAGAAAGTATGCTATCAATTTGATCTTATACCTATAAAATCAACTAAGAGTAAGCTAATTTCAATTCACAGAAAAATCCAAAACCGGCAATAAAAAAGCCGCGAGCTTATAACTATGCTCACGGCTTTTAACTATATAATTTTTAGTCTATTTTACAATGTCACTGTTGACGATACAGAAACTAAAGAAAATGAACCTTTCAAAGTTCCCGGTGTATAAACAGCATTATCTATATATCCGTTTATGTCGGCACCGGTTGCAGTTCCACCAGTATAAACATTATAGGTGGTATTCAGGTTTATTCCTGGCAAGGAAGCTACAATACAATAAGCATAAGTTTTTGTCTTTAATGTTACAATATTATTCCCCGAAGCATCCTGGATATTCACATAAGTAGAAGGCGTGATCACTGATGAGAACTTAATCAACACAGTATTTTGAGTTGATACATCCTGAGGTAGCAGAGAAGTAGCACCGACCCCTGTAATCGTACCTCCGGTAACGACACATGTACTACGATAAGAAATTACATCATCGGGAGAAGTAGCCGAGCCCTGAATTACAACTGTACCACCCGAAATATCAATACTACCATTACTATCCAAAGCATCCCCTTTTTTGGTATACAGCAACACGGTTCCTCCACTTATAACAATTTTGCTACCGTCATCCACTGTCAAGTCTACGCTCCTAGTTGCTTTTACACAATCATTAGTCGAATATACCGAAATCTGTCCGCCATTAACTGTGATATAATGAGCGCTTATACCTTTCACCGCTTTAGCAATTTCAATTTCACCATTATTAATTACAAATGAAGAATCACAATCAACGGGTTTATTCCCAGACGACATTGTCAAGCTTCCGCTATTTATAGTAATATCATTATTAGCATCTATACAGTTATCTGCAGCATCAACAGAAATCACACCTCCCGAGATAATAACATTTTTACTGGACTTTATTCCTTTTGTCGAGAAAGTTCCCTGCTCAGCATCGCTACCCCCTCCAGACAAAAGAGATAAATTGCCACCGGAAATATTAATATTGGCTGTAGCAGAAATTGCATCGCCACCTGACGTTATACTGAATGTACCATTAACTATATTTATATAGCCAAATGCAGATATTGAATCATTGTCTGATTTTAGTCCGTCACCTCCACTGTTTACGGTAATGTTTCCTCCGTTTACCTGTAAATAATCTTTACCTTTTATGCCGACACCTACCGAAGTGACATCAAGAACTCCACTCTCTATAATCAATTCATCCTTTGAATGAATGCCTACGTTGTAATTTCCATTGACATACAACGTTCCTTCTCCGTATATAGCCAAATAATCCTTACTATAAATAGCGGCATTCAGACTATCTTCTGTCAGTACATAGCTATTGCCATCTGCAATGATACTTTCGGTTCCTTCAGGCAATATAATAATTGTTTTATGAGCTTGTTTAACAAACAAAGGAGATGTTGTTGAATTAGACAGGCTAACATCATTCATAATCAAACGCACAATTCCTGAGGAATTTACAACCACCTGCCCATCGGTCAGAGTTCCGTTCAGACGATACGTACCTGCGGCTGTAATGGTCGCAACCGAACCGTCGACAGTTACATTTTCACTGACTACAGTAATAGCATTACCAGAAAAGGTAATATCCACAACCTTCGTCGTATCCCAGACATAATCAAGCGTATCGGTATCATCTGACCCGTTAATTACACTTTCGGGATCACAGGAAACAAAAACTGAGAATGTACTCAGTATAGCCAGATAAAATAGTGCTTTTTTCATTTATATTATTAATAATTTGACAATGCAACAGAGTCACACTATCGGGATTTATTGATTTATATGTAGCAAATTACTTTCTATTTAAAATGAGAAATTAGTTACAGATGAAGAAATTGTAAATGTATTTTTCAACGTTCCTCCGGAAGACTCCCCACCCGTATAGATTCCCCGGTTCAGAGTTCTGGTAGAACTTCCCCCTGTATAAATTGAATATGAAGATCCCTTTTTCAGGCTTTCGGAAGAAAATATTATCGATGTACAACTCCGTACCCCGCTAAATGTAACCAAACTATTCCCCGAGGTATCCTGAATATTATATAATGTATTCGCCAAAACAGTAGATCTCATAGTAATCTTTAAAGAATACTGACTTGAAGATGAACTAGCCCCCTAAGTCATATTTGAACTTATACCGGAAATAATTAAAAAGCCTCCGGAAATTTTAAACGTTCCATTATAGTCAAGCCCGACGTCAGGTTGAGATTTTGGCCCATTTAACTACGACGGCACCTCCAGTCATGGTTATTACCATTGCTATCCAAACCATCCCCCCGGCTTGCATCAATAGATATATCCTCCGGTAAAAGTCAACATACTATTATCATTTCTCTCACCTCCTGACCCAAAAGATGCATTGAAACCATCATCTGTTGCAGCAATAGTCACAGTTCCATCGGTTACTGTGATGTAGGAGATTCAATGTCTTCATTAGATGCTGTAATATTCAGGACTCCTCCATTAATTACGACTAACGAATCAGACTTAAGTCCCTGACTTAATGATGCAGAAATTGTAAGATCTCCATCAATTACAATAACCCGGTTTACTCCGTGAATTCTATCTTTGTATGATGATTTCAGATTGAGCGAACCACCATCAACCAACACATACTCATAGCCGGCATCCGTATTGTCGGACTTAATGGCATGACCTAAAACAGCTGTTACATTAATAACGCCATCATTTATTTTTACATAATCTTTCCTCTCAGCCCATCATCCTTAGCCGTAACCGTTATTGTTCCTTCATTGATAATCAGCTCGTCATCGCTGGCAATTCTATCATAACTATTTCCTTTAACCACAAGATTACCGGTACCGGTTATGGCCAGATACGAATTACTAAATAAAGCTGCATTCGGTTCCTCCGAACTGGAATAATTACTGGCATCTGAAATTATATTTTCAGAGTTTTCTGCTAAAGACACAATAGTCTTCTTGCTCTTTTTTACATAAAATGGAGAGGTTGACGAATTATATAAACTTACCCCATCAAATTTTAAGCGTACAATACCGGAATCAGCAGCTATAACAATCTGACCATTGGTCAAAGAGCCTGAAATCAAATAATATCCGGCAGCACCAATAGTTACTGTGCTTCCATCAACCGACACACTCTCCAAAGTTACTGTCGCTGTTGTACCATTTAATATTATAGGCGTTTCTAAAGAATCAACCCAGACATAATCTTCAGACGATTCATACTTATATCTATTACTCTTATAATTAATTGATTCCAAAACATTCTCCGGAGCACAGGAAACAAGATAAAGAGAGACAAGGAATATAAGTAAAATATAGAAATACCTCGTTTTCGTAACCCACGCAATAATTTATAAATTCAACTATCTATTTTCTCAATACGAGAATTTATAACTTGCTCCAAGTATATATTTACCGGAGGCATCATCTGAATCCAATTCACTATTCACTACACCATACAGTTCGACATAATTATGTTTATTTATCTTATATTCAAATGACAAAATATACCTCATATTGTCAAATGTATTTCCATCCGGATTATTGAGCTGATAAAACGATTCAACCGAAGCCGAAGGAGTAATTTTACAGTGCGGGATATTGTATGACAACTGAAAACGGTTGCGCCAAACCCAAGCAGGATTAACTTTATAATCATCAATAGTTCCGTCAGTTCTTTCTCTTTCTTCTTTAGTCGTAACCTGAACGCGTTCTCTCAGACTAAAAGAAAAATCATCCAATTTGTATTTTCCGGTACCGGATAAATTAAAACGATTTCTGATAAAATAATTTTTTACATAAAAATTACTTATCAAAAGGCCATTATCATCAGTTTTATATTCCAATGAATTCATAAACTGATAGCCCGCCCCAACCTTCAAATATTTATTCAGTTTATAATCTGCACTTATACCAAGACTCCAACGGTCAATCAGGCTCACCATGTAAATGGTCCTCAGTTCTGTTTCTGCCTCAATATCTAATTTTTTCAAATCTTTCTCATAACTGACAGATGTCCACGTGCCATAACTCTCAGACTGAGCTGTTACAAATACAGGAAATAAAAACAATATCGCAACAAAGAACAGTATATACTGAAAACGACAATTAATTCCGGGTCTCATAAAAAACTATATTAAATAAATGTCCTGAGGTATATCATAAAACACATCAGGACATATTCATTTTTCTTTGAATTATAATTGCTGATTAATTAATCATAATAATAATATGTAATCATAACGGTATCTTTCAGATAATCAAGTTCATTGATTGATATCCGATGAATATTCAAGCCGGTACGTTCACGTAATTCCGCAATCAACTCCTCCCGTTTTTCAGGTTTCACCATCTCAATTTTCTCATAACGTAAAATGTTCGAAGATTCTTTTTTCAGAATCATATTAGTATCAATCAACAAGGTAACAAGGAAAATAATTCCGGTAATTATTGCCAATTCATGAAATTCGAGTTGAATACCACTTACCAGGCCTATTGCAATGAAAATAAACAAATAAGTCATATCTTTCATGCCTATACCCGCTGTACGGTAACGAAGCATAGAGAAAACAGCAAATAACCCGAAAGCAGCTCCCATGGAGATTTTTACTTTGTTCAACACAAACGTCAACAAGAAAATTACGACATTAAACAAAATAAAAGTAAATATTGTATCCAGTTTTTTATAATTGGGATAATATACAAATACAATAATCAGAAAAATAGCCGCTAAATCAATCAACAAGCTAAAATAAAAAGTCGAATTAAGCTGTATCTTGTCTTTATCTTTATCCTTATCTTTCTTTTTTTCAACAGTTAATACCTCTTCTGTTTCATGTTCATTATCAGCCGCAACAGCTTCAACAGCATCTGACTGCATGGCATCAACCGGGATTGCATAAGAATGAACAGGCAAAACAAAAACGAACAACAGTAAGGCAAACAACACCTTATTACGCACTTTTACAAAACAATTGGTTAACATATCTTACTTTGGGTTTAAAATTATTTAGTTTCACATTTTCTACAATACTTGCAATGCCAAGGCAATATTTACTTAACGAAACAGGCAAAATACGTTTTTCCTGCATAATAGTCACAAATGGAGACTTATCCGATCTATCCTGTTTTATTTCAGCAATCACCAATTCCGGAATTTCGACCTTTTTGCCGTGACTCATATAATCCAAATTAAAATCAAGTGTAATGCGCTCAGTCATTTTTTTATTGACCAACGTAATACGATTATAATTCACTTGCATAGCAGGAACAAGGTCCTCTGCTTTATATGCTGTTTTTTTCTCCAATAATTTTTTTACATCACCGGTCAAAGATAAATCTTTTTCAGGCAACATAATTCTGCTTTTTATTGTACGGCCTTTATTCGTTTTAAATTTTATCTCGAAAAAATTGAGGTTGGAATCAACGTAAGTTCTGAAACGGACTTTATAACGATTTAGTTTTCCGTTATGATGCATGGTATACATCTGATAATCGGGAGTATCGAAATAGGTTGTTTCGTACGCTGCATAATTTTTCCCATCTATTACCAATGCATAATAATCAGACATTGCATGAGCCAGTATATCAGGAAATTTGGATACGTGAAACATATATTTTTTATCCAGTCTGTCAAGCAACTTCACTTTATTCATGTCGGCAAGAGAGATTGGGTCAAAACACTTTAATATCTCAGGAGATTCTTTCAAAATGGTTATAATTTTATTTTAAGGACAATTATAAGTAGACTTTTTTTATTCAAAAAAGTTTAATGTAATAGTTTTTTCATGCTAATGAATCAATCTATTCATATTTATTATTCTACAAAAATACTAAAAAACGCAATTCACATTACGACATATCGATAAATAGACCGTTTTTGCACCTAAATGAATAAAATTGGCACTATTATTTATTAATTGGCAAGAAATGATGAATATATTTAATTAACTTTTGATAACTCGTGACTGATAAATACAATAAGAACATAGATTATAAATCACAAATAAAATAAAATATTATTACAACATGCTTCATTTTATATTCTGACTAACGACCACATAAGTCTTTGATTTTCAGCTATCAATTTTTGGTCGTTAGCTTCGTAACTCAAAGGGAATTTTCCCTTTTTTTGGATTGCAGAGAATGTTCGAAAGCTTAAAAAACCTCAATTCGGAATAAACTCAGCGTAAAAACACTTCAAAATAAAAATAAAATACTACATTTGCAACATTGTTTCATTTGTATCAAAGTTACATAAATATGATTGCATCAGAAATACTTAAAATACACGAAATAAAAAAAACACCGGGACGCATTGCCATAATTAATGCTTTGCAACAAAACGACCAGCCACTTTCCGAAACAGAAATCAAAAGCGGAATGAATGAAATGTATGACCGGATTACTTTTTACCGAAATATTCAAACACTCACAACAGCAGGAATTGTACATAAAATAGTGATCGATAACACTATTATAAAATACGAACTCAGCTGTTCGGGCAAGGAGCATACACATCACAACGAACATGCTCACTTTTACTGTGAAGAATGCCACTCGGTAACCTGCCTGAAACAAATAAAAATACCAGAATTCAATTTACCGGAAGGATTCATGTACGACGACAGCGATATTATTATTAAAGGAACGTGTAAAAAATGCAGCCATCAAATAACTACCAAAGACTTAGAGTAGTCTTCACTTTTTACATGCTTATTGGTCTTATTTCTTTAAACGGACAAAATACATTTCAACTTACAGGTTCAATAACGGATGAATACAACCATCCACTTGTCGGTGCAGCCATTTTGCTGCAAGGCGAAGACAAAGGAACTGCCACTGACCGGAAAGGCAATTTTACATTCAACATTTTGACCGAAGGTAATCACGAATTAGTCATTTCTTTTTTAGGATATAAGACACAGAAACAAACCATAACATTAAACAAAAATAAACACATAACGATTCAACTTATATCCGGCGAAAAAGAATTAGACGAAATCACCGTTACTGAAAACGCCGTGAATACTCGAAAAGCTGAAAGTTCAATGAATGTAGAAGTTATCGATAAAAATTTTGTTAATTCAAACCTGTCGGGAAGCTTAATGCAAACCCTCAACCGGTTACCGGGCATAAGTTCAATGGACATCGGAGCCGGACAATCAAAACCTGTCATTCGGGGCCTTGGATTCAGCCGCGTTGCCGTAGCTGAAAATAGCATAAAGCACGAAGCTCAGGAATGGGGAGCCGATCATGGGCTTGAAATAGACCAGTTCACAGTAGAACAGATAGAAGTAATAAAAGGTCCGGCATCGCTTATGTACGGAGCCAATGCCATAGGGGGCGTGATTGACCTGAAAGAAATTTCTACTCCGGCTAAGAATTCGACTGGCGGAAGTCTGTTGCTTAACATGCATACCAACAATAATTTACTGGGAGTTTCTGCTAAATTTCACAAACGCTTTGACAAATTCTATTTCAAAACACATTTCACTTATACCGATTATTCGGATTACCGCGTTCCAACTGATAGTATTTCGTATATGTCGTATTATTTCCGGCTAAAAAACAACCAGTTGCGCAACACGGCAGGTATGGAACGTAATGGTAGTATTACCTTGGGTTATCTGAACAATAATTTTGCAAGTCATCTGACTTTCTCGGATAATTTTTCGAAAAGCGGATTTTTTGCCAATGCTCACGGACTTGAAATCCGTAACTCCACGATTGATTATGATCGTTCCGACCGCGATATTGATTTGCCATCACAACAGGTAAATCATTTTAAAATTCTGAGCAATACAATCTGGATGATAAAAGACTATAAGCTGAAAACTGATCTCGGATTCCAGAACAACTATCGTCAGGAATTTGCCGAAGCAATATCGCACGGATATATGCCGACTCCACCCGATTCACTCGAACGGCTTTACAATAAAAACACCTGGACTGCCAACGTAAAACTCGAACTGCCGGTTCATAATATACATCACTGGACAGCAGGCATCAACTCCGAATTTCAAAATAATAAAATAGATGGCTGGGGCTTTATTATTCCGGCTTTTCGCTCGTACAGCGGAGGAGCTTTTGTGTACGATAATATTCATTTTTCAGAAAAATGGATAGCCAATGCTGGTGTCCGTTACGATTTGGGCGGAATCAACACAGATGCTTATTACGACTGGTACAACACTCGGCAGGATGATGGTTCGGAGATTGAGGTACAACGGGCAACTCAGCTTCACCGAACATTCGGTAATTTCAGCTGGGGAATCGGTGCTACACGCAAAACCCGTGACCTGATACTTAAAATTAATCTGGGAAAAAGTTTCCGTATGCCAACAGCAAAAGAGCTTGCATCCAATGGAATCAACTACCACATGTATCGTTACGAAAAGGGCGACACTGCCCTGAAAGCCGAAGAATCCTATCAATTGGATGTTGGGCTAACTCTGAAAAAGAAAAACTGGAATATAGAACTAAGTCCGTTTGTAAACTATTTTCCGAATTATATTTATTTGAATCCAACTTCGGAATATTACGAAGCCCAGCAAATATATTATTACAACCAGAGTAAAGTTTTCCGCACCGGAGGCGAAATTGCGTTCAATTACGATATTACACGCGACATAAATTTTTCTGCTGATGCGGAGTATATTTACTCGTTACAACTTTCGGGAGAAAAAAAAGGTTACACCCTGCCCTTTTCTCCCCCGTTAACTTCAAACGTGGAAATAAAATATTCTCCCCAATCAAAAGGAATATTCAAAAACCCAACATTAGGAATCAACCTGAAACTCGTTACTGCTCAAAACAACATTGTTCCGCCGGAAAAGAAAACTGCGGGATACAGCCTGCTTGGTTTTAATGCAGGAACAAATCTAAAAATCGGCAAACAAACAACACAGTTAAACATGCAACTGACCAATGTTTTGAATACCCGATATTACGACCATACGAGTTTTTACAGATTGATAGAAGTTCCCGGACAAGGACGAAATTTTATTGTAACCTTGCAAATTCCGTTTGGCAACTAATTTGAAACAACTCCGCCAACATATTGTTATTATAGACATCATTTGGTTGCTGGCAGTCAGCTCTTTAGATGTTACTATTCCGTTACACTTTTTTGTAACGAAACATACAACCTATCCATCCTGTAGTAGCAAAAGCGGTTCTTGTTGCAATCAGCATACTTCGCAATGTCCGATTTGTAATTTCAATTTATATATCGGAAACACTCAGAAATTCAGTTTTTCGGTAAAACGGACAGACATTCTGCTGTCGGAAACAAAAATGCTTGCAAAATCAGATATTGTATATTTCAAAACTACTTACACATCTCTGCGGGCACCTCCCTTCATTTATTCTCTTTTCATTTAAAAACATTCACAACTCTTTCCCGAAAAATTAATTTTCGGAAAAGATTTTTCATTTCCACAAATTCAAAAAAAACATATAAAACCTGTCGATAACTAAAAAAATCGGACAAAGATTGAATTTTATAAAATTAATTGGTTCATAAAATTTATCCTACACTTATTACTAAACAAGGTTGAGTATGCTTGAAAATCGCACAACAGGTAATATTCTGAGTCTTAGTTTTCGACAATAAAAAAACAAAATATGAAACTACATATCAAATCTTTATTTTACACATTATTATTTTTAATGGTATTGTCATCATGTTCCGATGATGAAAAATCATCTCCGGTCATTCAAAGTATCGAAGTCGGAGCAAATAATTCGAAAACATGTTATGCCGGAGCCGATTTACATATTGAGGCTGTAATTTTGGCTGAAGGCAAAATTGCCAACATTCGCGTTTTAATTCATCAGGAAACGGAAGGAGAAGATGCTCCTGCCATGAAAATAAGTTCAGCAACCGAAAGTTCCACTGCATGGGAACTCGATTCTACTTATACAGACGTTTATGCCAATGTGAAAAATACAACTTTTCACGAACACGTAGACATTCCCTCTACTGCAGAGACAGGAACTTATCACCTGCATTTGTACGTGACCGATCTTGAGGGAAATCAAACTATGGTCGAAGAAGAATTCACCGTATCAGCACCGATTGCCGATGGTAGCGCTCCAACGATCTCCATTAGTTCTGCTCCGACAGAAAATCAGGTCTTTACGACGGGAGATGCAATCACTATTTCAGGAACAATTACCGACATACAGGGATTAGCCGGAGTTTATATCGGATTGGTAAGTTCGGATGCAGGATTGGACGATGCTTCTGTAAGTTATTCAAATACAATAACAGTGTTACATAATCATAATTTTGAAGATTCAAAATCATACAGTTTTTCGGCAAGTCTGACCGTTGGAGCTTCAACCGATAACAACACTACGCCTAAATCCATTACATGGACATCCGGTGACTATTATATTCTTGTAAAAGCTCCTGGAGTAGATGGAGAAGTCGGATTTTCGGCACATTATCCAATAAAAATTCAATTGTAATAAACTAAAAGCCAATATAAAAATGTGCTAATAAAATCATATTGGCATATTTTTCATATTGGCTAAAAATATCTATCATGAAAAAATTTTTATTTACAGCAATCCCTATTTTATTATTAATTTTAACATACGGATGCGATAATACGATAAAAGACGAAGAAGTACCGGTTATAGACATGACGCTGGACGATGTTTTCCCTCAATATTGCGATACTGTTTATCGTGGCGAAAGCTTTACTTTTAAGTTTCGCTTTACCGACAATGTGGAATTAGGATCGTACAGCATAGAAATGCATAATAATTTTGATCATCATACGCACAGCACTTCTATCGTCGAATGCGAACTCGATCCGATAAAAACTGCGGACAATCCGTTATTGTTTCTTGATGAATACTCGATTCCCGAAGGTTTACAAGAATATACAGCAACAGCAACTATTGATATTCCTTATGGAGTAGATACCGGCGATTACCATTTTATGGTTCGGGTAACCGATGCCTCTGGCTGGCAAACTTATGAAGGAATCAGTGTAAAAATTGAAGACAGGTAAAAAATAGAAATTATAAAAAAGGGGGGGCCAAAAGGAAAACAGAACGTAAATTTGAATCAATAATAACTTTTTGGACACCTCTTCTCATAAAATCCCGGTTATCTCACAAAAATTATAAACACACAACAAAAAATTGCGAACTGAGACAGTCCGCAATTTTTATTCATCAACAGAAATCTGATTCTAATAAGCTTTTTCCAATGCCTGTTCAATATCGGCAATAATGTCGTCTGCATTTTCAATGCCAACCGAAAAACGGATAAGGTCAGGAGCGACTCCGGCGGCAATTAGTTGCTCATCGGAAAGTTGGCGGTGCGTGTGACTGGCCGGATGAAGAACCGAAGTACGGGCATCTGCCACATGAGTTACAATGGCAGCCAATTGCAAATTGTCCATAAAACGGATAGAATTATCCCGACCGCCTTTCAGCCCGAAAGTCAGGACTCCGCACGAACCGTTCGGGAGATATTTTTGTCCGAGCTCATAATACTTATCTTCCTTCAATCCGCAATAATGTATCCACGCTACACGTTCATCCTTCTGCAAGTATTCGGCAACTTTCTGAGCATTTTCGCAATGACGGGCCATGCGTAAATGCAAAGTTTCCAGACCAAGATTGATAATAAAAGCATTATTAGGAGACTGTATTGAACCTAAATCGCGCATCAATTGTACGGTAGCTTTAGTAATATAAGCCATTTTTCCGAAACTTTGCGTATAAATCAAGCCATGATAGGATTCATCTGGTGTAGTCAGTCCGGAAAATTTATCCTTATGAGCATCCCAATCAAAATTTCCGCTATCTACAATGGCTCCACCTACTGTGCTGGCATGACCATCCATGTATTTGGTAGTAGAATGGATTACAATGTCGGCACCCCATTCAAAAGGATGACAATTTATCGGCGTAGCAAAAGTATTATCCACAATAAGCGGAACGCCCTGACTGTGAGCAATCCGAGCCATTTTTTCAATATCGAGCACCGCCAGACCCGGATTAGCAATGGTTTCGCCAAACAAAGCCTTGGTATTAGGGCGGAAAGCCGCCAAAATTTTCTCATCACAGGCATCCTGGTCTACAAACGAAACTTCAATTCCTAATTTTTCCAAAGTTACGGCAAAGAGATTAAACGTTCCTCCATAAATAGCCGAAGTGCAGACAAAATGATCGCCAGCCGAACAAATATTAAAAATTGCATAAAACGACGCAGCCTGCCCTGAAGATGTAAGCATAGCTCCTACTCCGCCTTCAAGTGCTGCAATTTTTGATGCAACAGCATCATTGGTCGGATTTTGCAACCGTGTATAAAAATATCCGCTTTCTTCCAAATCGAACATTCGCCCCATTTGTTCGCTTGTATCGTATTTAAATGTTGTACTTTGATAAATAGGTAAAACCCTTGGTTCTCCTTTTTTCGGCTGCCAGCCTGCCTGAACACAAATTGTTTCACGGCTTTGTTTTCTTTCCATTTTTTATTGATCCTCCTAAAATTATTTTATATCCTAAATTCAAAAAATTGTTTATCTAATTTTTATCAACTATTTTGGCCATAAAAAAAGAAATACAACCTCTCGAAATTTCAGTCTACAAAGTTATTAAAATAAACACTTGTGTCAATAAAATCCGTAAAAACATCGTCAACGGATATACCGTAGCATAAGCTGTGGACTGTATCTGTACAGAAGCAATACTGTTAGCAAACTCAAGTGCTGGAGGATCTGTCATCGCCCCCGAAATGCAACCACATATTTTTAAATAATTCACTTTAAATATCCGGGCTATAATACTTACTAAAAGTAACGGAATAATTGTTATAAGCGCTCCGTAAAACAGCCACTGTAACCCGCCGTTCATTATGGTTTCTACAAATTTTCCGCCTGCCAGCAAGCCTACACACGACAAAAATAAAATAATCCCCATTTCCCTCATGAATAAATTGGCTCCGGGCGTCATATAAAAATTCATTTTTCCTATACGCCCCCTGTTACCCAACAAAATAGCAACCAGCAAAGGACCTCCGGCTAATCCTAGTTTTGCCGGTGCCGGAATACCTGGAATAAAAATAGGAATGCTTCCAATGATAATACCAATGAATATCCCAAGAAAAACTGAAAATATATTGGGTTTGGCCAGCTCTTTGACAGAATTCCCCAATTCTTTTTTTACATCATTGATAATTTCTTTTTTGCCAACGATTTTTACCGTATCGCCCAATTCAAGAGTAGTGGTCATATTCGGTAAAATTTCAATTCCTGAGCGATAAATTCTGGTTATATTAGCCGGATAACGACGATAGATACCTATTTGATCTATCGTTTTTCCGGCTAATTTTCTATTCGTCAACAACACATTAGCAGAACTCAACATCCCTGATATTTCCTTTTTTTCGTACACAGTCACGTCTCCGATTTTAATACCCAGGTTATCAATAAATTTCTGAGAAGAGACTCCCAGAATCACATCCCCTGGCCGGATAACCTCTGTATCTGTAGCTATAATGTATTCTCTTTCCCTGAAAATACGGGATATGGCCAGTTCTTTATCAATAACCTGCTTAATATAAGAAATCTGCTTTCCATACAAATTCGGATTATTTACCTTTATCTCTACACTTTGCAACTTCGATTCGTTACCACCGAGACTATCATTGTAATCTTGAATTTCTTTATCAACATTAATCCGGAAAATTAATCTGACAAGAAGCATTGTAAGAATAATACCCAAAATACCGAACGGATAAGCAACTGCATACCCCATACCCGAATCGGCAGCGGCGTTGGCTAATTCTCCGCCCTGTTCGCTAAGCAGCTGTTGAGCCGCACCAAGGCTGGGCGTATTGGTAACGGCACCTGACATAATCCCGACAACCACGGCTGGCGACAAATCTGTAATCCGGTAGATAACATAAGCAACGACAAAGCCACAGACCACAATTCCGGTTGCAATAACATTTAAAGTCAGACCATCCTTTTTAAAAGAAGAAAAAAAACGGGGCCCCATATCTACCCCAATACTGTAAACAAAAAGTATTAAACCAAAATCCCGGAGAAAATGTAGCACATGTTCATCAATCGGAAAACCCCAATGTGCAATCAGAATTCCGCTAAATAAAACTCCGGCAATGCCTAATTTAATTTTTTTAACCTGAATTTTTCCTATTAGAATTCCTGAAAAAGCCGTCAGACATAGAATAAGCAGGGTTGATGTTAGCCCCGGTGTAGTAAAAAGATCTTTAAACATATCCATATTTTGTATTCATTAAGAGTTATTCATGCAATTCGCGAATTGCGAAAAATGATATAAAACCTGACTGTTACCTAAAAAGAAAATTCTTTGTGCCTAAGCACAAAGGCCTAACCCTCTATAGAAATGTTTCTATGGAATAACGATTTATCGGTTTACATATCAATAATCCAATCCGCGGGACGATTGAGTAAAATTCACATGGCAGGTCTTCTGACTTACTCCCGTCATCGAACGGCCTTCCCGTCAATAATTGACAGTTGACAATGAACAGTTGACAATGAATAAACCAAGATTCTGTTGTCTTTCGTCTATGTCCGCTATCTAAAAACAGTGGCAAAAGTCTTGTTCGAAACGTTTTTAATCTCTCTTAAAAAAAGGCCTCCATAGAGAGGATGTTTAGAGAGTTTTGAGATTACAGCAGCGCGACTGTTCAGGATCTTCACCTGATTCCCTTTTTAATCTTTTAACTATGAATATAGTAAAAGTACCAATGCGGCGACAAAGATACAATAAATCTTATTCATACCGGCAACATTATATTCAATAAATAATAATCTGACATTATACCTAATAATGTCCATCCATCTATTATCTCAAACGCACAATATCTCACAAAACACTATTTATCAACAGTATACAAAATAAAAATCAACAAACATATATGTACTAAAACCACAGAGATACCTACAAGTAGGTATTTTGCGCTATAAAACAATTTTATGGAATAATATCAGGTAACAAATATCTAACTTTGTACTACGTTTTTACAAAAATTAATTCTAAATTGTTTTACTCTGACGAGAGACTTTCATATAAAAATAATATGATCTCAAACAAGAACAAACTATTTCTATTTTTCTCATTTTCTGTATTTATTTTTCCTTTATCGGCCCAAAAAAAGTTTTGGAGTTTGGAAGCGACCTACACGGGGGATTTAGTATCTAACTTCACAGGGGGTATAAAAACAGGAACAACGTATTTGGGCATGGCTACACTAAATGCCGGGGTTGACTTCGAAACTGCCGGTCTTTGGAAAAACGGAGACGCATTTATTAAACTTGCCAACACTCACGGGGGTGAACCCTCGTCCACACTAGTCGGCGACTTTCAGGGCGTTTCAAACATCGAAGCCGGAAATTTGACCTGGCTATACGAACTCTGGTACAAACAAGCATTTGGAAAATTCAGTATCACAGGCGGTTTACAGGATTTAAATATTAATTTTGCAACCAGCGATTGCGGTGGAATTTTCACCAACAGCTCCTTCGGCATACATTCCAGTTTGGCAGATAATATTCCGACTCCGATTTTTCCGCTGACAGCCCTTGGGTTAAATGCAGAATGGAGTCCTTCGGATAACTGGAAAATTAAAGCTGCTATTTTTGATGGGACACCGGACGATTTTGAAAACAATCCATACAATGTCCATTGGCAGCTAAGCAAAGATCAGGGATTTCTCACAGTAACCGAGATAAAATATGAAGAAAGTTTAATCCGAAACCAGACAGGGTGTTACAAAATAGGTTTTTATTATCACCAACACAATGATACAATTGATGCAGAACAAAAAAACAGAGGCTTTTATTTTGTGGGTGATCAACATATTACCGATAATTTTTGTTTGTTTTCGCAAATTGGTATCAGTCCGAAACAGTTGAATAAAAATAATTTATATTATAGTATAGGTTTCAAATATGAAAATATCTTTAAAAACAGGCCGGACGATTTTCTGGGTTTTGCCGTAGCTCATGCAGGAATACATGACAGTCCGGCAGGAAGTGAGACCGCAATTGAATGCACATATCACCTCGTGTTAAACGAGAATATGTATATCAGACCAGACTTACAATACATTATTAATCCTGCCGGAACAGAAACAAAACTTAAAAATGCCTTAGTTGGAATGGTAAGATTCGGCGTTGAATTTTAAACCATAACAACGACTTAATTTTAGATGATCTTTCGTTCGTATGATAACAAATAACACACATCTGTCCGATATAAAAACCGGAGAAGAGGCCATTATTACAAAAGTATTGGGACATGGAGCGTTCCGTAAACGAATTACTGAAATGGGCTTCGTAAAAGGGAAAAAAGTAAGGGTTATTAAAAATGCACCGCTCCAGGACCCTGTTGAATATGAAATTATGGGATACAACGTTTCTCTTCGTCGTACAGAGGCAGAAATGGTTGAAGTAGTTTCGATTGAAGAAGCAAAAAATCTTTCCGGTATTGAATTCAATGGCGTAATTGATGAAGAAACGCTGAAAATATCAGCCATTCAAAAAGGAAAAATAATCAATGTTGCCCTTGTCGGAAATCCTAACTGTGGCAAAACAACACTTTTTAACCATGCCTCCGGGGCGCATGAACGTGTCGGAAATTACAGTGGCGTAACCGTCGATGCCAAAGAAGCCACCATGAAAAAAGATGGTTACACTTTCCGCATTGTCGATCTTCCGGGAACTTATTCTATTACGGAATATTCACCGGAAGAACTTTATGTCAGGAAACATATTACACAAAACCATCCCGACATTGTTCTGAATGTGGTGGATGCTTCTAATCTGGAACGGAACCTTTTCCTTACAACTCAGCTCATCGATATGAACATCAAGGTAGTGATAGCCCTGAACATGTACGACGAACTTGAAAATAAAGGAGTTGACTTCGACTATAAAACTTTAGGCGGTATGATCGGAATTCCTATCATGCCAACCATAGCATCTAAAGGAAAAGGATTAGACGAACTATTCTCGAAAATTATTGAAGTCTATGAGGAAAAGGATCCGAGTGTCCGGCATATTCACATCAATTACGGATCCGTCATTGAAAAAGCCATTAACGATATCCAGCACGAAATATGGAAAAATCCGGCTATCAGGGTTCAGCTTTCATCCCGTTTCATTGCAATAAAGTTGTTGGAAACAGACAAAACCACTCTTGAATGGTTGCGCCAGTTCGACAATTCTGAAAATATCAAAACAGTGGCAGAAAAGTCTATTGCATACATCGAGAAAGAATACAACGAACGTTCTGAAACGATTATTACTGATGCTAAATACGGTTTTATCGACGGTGCACTCAAAGAAACCTTAAAAGAACCGAAACCCAATGCAGACAGGCGCAAGAAAAAACATAATTTAGATGATATTCTGACACATCGAATTTGGGGATTTCCTATTTTTTTCTTTTTCATGTGGCTCATGTTTCAGGCTACATTCTCATTTGGGAGCTATCCTATGGACTGGATCGATGCCGGAGTTGGTGCTTTTAGCGACTGGGTTCACGGAATTATGCCGGAAGGTCCGTTACGCGATTTAGTGGTCGACGGTATTATTGGCGGCTGTGGTGGTGTCATTGTGTTTCTGCCTAATATTCTGATTTTGTTTTTCTTTATTTCTTTAATGGAAGATACGGGATATATGGCGCGTGCATCGTTTATAATGGATAAACTTATGCATAAAATCGGATTGCACGGAAAATCATTTATCCCTTTGGTTATGGGCTTTGGTTGCAATGTTCCGGCTATTATGGCAACACGCACGCTCGACAATCGCAAAGATCGTATTCTAACAATGATTATCACTCCGTTTATGTCGTGCAGCGCACGCCTGCCAGTTTACGTACTGATTATTTCAGCCATTTTTCCTAAAAATCAGGGATTGGTATTATTTGCCATTTATATTATTGGCATTTTGCTGGCAATAATTACAGCGCTTATAATGAAAAAAGTAGCCTTTGCTAAAAAAGAAGTACCGTTTGTAATGGAACTGCCACCTTACCGAATCCCGACTTTACGAAATACTTCGGCACACATGTGGCTTAAAGCTCAGCAATATCTGAAAAAAATGGGTACCGTTATTCTTTTTGCATCCATTCTGATATGGGCATTGGGATATTTTCCTCAGGATATAAAATATTCTCAGAATTACGATGCACAAATTGCAGCAGTACAGAGCAACAAGCAATTAAATGAAGATTCGATAGTCAGACAGGTTAACTTTCTGGAAGTTGAAAAAGAATCGGAACGTCAGGAAAAATCATATATAGGGCAAATGGGGCACGCCATAGAACCGGTTATAAGCCCGCTTGGTTTTGATTGGAAAATGGGAGTAAGTATCATCTCCGGATTAGCCGCAAAAGAAATCGTGGTAAGTACTATGGGTGTACTTTATCAGGCAGATATGAAAAAGGATGATAATTCACAAACACTTCAGAATAAGATCAAAGAACAAAAACATCACACAGGTGTTCTTAAAGGGCAAGCGGTATTTACCCCTTTGGTAAGTTTTGTATTTATGCTTTTTGTCCTGATTTATTTCCCATGTGTGGCTGTAATTGCAGCTATTAAAAAAGAAGCTAATTGGGGATGGGCTGTTTTCACTATGGTATATACCACTACAATCGCGTGGGTTTTGTCTTTTGCTGTTTACCAGATTGGAAGTTTGTTTATTTAAAAAATAAAAATGATAAAATGATACAAAATATAATAGTTTACCTGATCATTGCAGGCGCTGTAGGATATACCATTTATTCGGTAATTCACAGTTTAAAATCAAAAAATAAATCGCCCTGCGATGGCTGCGGAGGCTGCGACATAAAAAACGAAATCCTCAAAAATCAAAAAGGGCATACAAATAAAAAAATGACTTGCTATCACTAAAATGAAACAACTATGACACATAGTTATACATATACAAAAACATTTATTTTATTTACTCTATACAACATAAATTAAGAACTTCTGACAACATTTATAGCTAACTTTGTCCCTCTAAAAGATCAGTCAAGAATATGAAACAGTCTGCCGACAAATACAACATTAACATAAAAGCACTGCTGTTATTAACAGTGTTTCTTTTTGCATTGTTGGCCAAGCCTGTACACATTCTGATGGAACACAGCCAATCCGTTCCAATTACAGCATTCTATAGTGACAAGGATTTGTTTGTTCCCGACCATCATTTCGATTGTGAGATCTGTGAATTTGAATTTGCAACATTCCTTTCAGGTGAAAACACTCATTTGCCGGTGGCTGAATTTCATCTTATTCAGGTCAATTCGGATAAGCCCGCACAGCAACCACTTCACAATGCTTATTATTGCAATTTTCTAAGAGCGCCCCCTACCATCTGAGATTAAATTACTCCGTTACTTCATTATGTTGAATTTCTGCAATTCGAATTTCAACAAAGGACATTATTCCAATTAATATAAAACTTGCGACATATACACCCATTCGTATATCGTTATGGAGCAATGGATTAATCAAAAAACTGTCTCATAAAGCAGTTTCAATTTAAAATAGTACAAACTAATTTTATACACATCAAATTCGTCTTAGTTTTTTATACGCAATTCTGAAATATACCGGAGTGTATGTTTTTCAAAAGAAGATATATTCATTCTTCAATGACTCATTAGGTATTACACAAAAAACCAAGACAACTACAATATCAAATTTAATATGAAAAAAAATATTTTTCTATTGATGTTTGCCGTTTTGTATGTTTTTGCAACAGCAAACAATCTAAATCCCGCCTCTGTTTCGCTAAAGGGCAATATAAAAAACACTAAAAACGAACCGATCATCGGAGCTTCCGTATACGTTACCGAACTAAAAACCGGGGCTGTTACCGATGTAAACGGGAACTACGAAATAGATAACCTGCCGGACAAAAATCTATTGGTGCAGGTCAGTTCTGTAGGCTATAAAACTATTGCCGAAGTCGTTCCTTTAGCCTCTGTCCGGCATAAGAACTTCACACTCGAAGAAACAATCATTGAAATAAATGAAGTAGCCGTAACCGGGCAGGCCAATGCTATCAAACAAAGCAAAACGCCTTCTCCTATTTCCGTGGTAAGTCATAAAACGCTAATTCAGGGCAGTTCTACCAATCTTATTGATGCGATTGCCAATCAGCCGGGAATTTCGCAGATCACTACCGGTGCCGGAATTTCCAAGCCAGTAATACGTGGACTGGGTTACAACCGCCTTATTGTTATGAACGACGGAGTACGTCAGGAAGGACAACAATGGGGCGACGAACATGGTATCGAAATCGATGAAAACGATGTGGACAAAGTAGAAATTTTAAAAGGGCCGGCCAGTTTGATGTACGGTTCGGATGCCATGGCCGGAGTAATCAATTTTATATCGGCTCCTATTCTTCCCGAAGGAACTATGCAACTGAACCTCTTGGGAAATTATCAGACAAACAACGGACTTTATGCTTTCTCCGGGAACTTTGCGGGACATAAAAAATCATTTGTCTGGGATTTTCGTTACAGCAACAAGGCCGCTCACGATTATAAAAACCGCGACGATGGCTATGTATTCAATTCCGGTTTTTCCGAAAATGCAACTTCCGCATTGTTGGGAATAAATAAAGTCTGGGGATACTCACATCTTACACTCAGTGCGTATAATCTTACGCCTGGTATGGTGGAAGGCGAACGTGATGAAACGACAGGAAAATTTATAAAAGAAGTAGCATCGGGGAACAACGTTGAAGAAGCCATAGCAGATAATTCCGACTTTCTGAGTTACACAAAACAAACTCCCTATCAGAAAATTAATCATTACAAAGCTGCTTTAAATAGCAACATACTGATTGGCAACGGATTTTTGAAATCGACATTCGGATTTCAGCAAAACAGACGGCGAGAATTTGAAGAGGTACTTACTCCTGACGAAGCCAGTCTTTATTTCAAAGAAAATACATTCAGTTATGATGTTCACTATGAGTTTCCTGAAATAAATTTATGGAAAATGACTACCGGGGTAAATGGTATGTATCAGCACTCCATGAATTTGGGTGAAGAGTTTCTAATTCCGGAATTCCATTTATTCGATGCAGGAGGATTTTTTATGTTTTCACGCCAGTTTAGCAATATCAATTTAAGCGGAGGAATACGCTTTGACAATCGTCATTTAGAGACAAACTCTTTATATTTAAATGATGCTGAAGAGGTTGTACCTGCCGGAACTGCCGGAGCTATCGAGAAATTTGCTCCAATTAATGAAAACTTCAACGGTTTAAGCGGAAGTATCGGCACCGCATGGGAAATAGACAAACGCTGGAACATGAAACTGAATGTTTCCCGAGGATACCGTGCTCCGAATATCAGCGAATTAAGTTCGAATGGCGTGCATGAAGGAACTCTCCGTTACGAAACAGGTAATAAAAATCTGAAAAGTGAAAATAGTCTCCAGTTTGATTACGAATTAGGATTTACCAACAAGCATGTAAGTGCACATCTAAACCTGTTTAGCAATATTATCGACAATTACATTTATTCGCGAAAATTGACGAATGCAGCAGGAACTGATTCTATTGCCGATGGTGTCCCCGTATTTCAGTTCAATCAGGACAAAGTAATGCTGACCGGAGGAGAATTTGTGCTTGATATCCATCCTCATCCACTCGACTGGCTGCATTTTGAAAACAGCTTCTCGTATGTCAACGGACAATTTACGAATGCTACCGATTCAACCAAATATCTTCCGTTTAGTCCGGCTCCGAAATGGAATTCTACGTTAAAAGCTGAAATCAATCTGCACAAAAAATATTTAGCCAATACGTATTGTTCGGTAGGTATCGATCATAATTTTGCACAAAATCATATTTTCTCGGCTTATAATACTGAAACCGCGACCCCGACCTACACGCTGCTAAATGCTTCAATAGGAACCGATTTATTGATTTCAAAACAAAAAGTTTCGCTTTACATAACAGGTCAGAACTTAACCGACGTGGCATACCAGAGCCATTTAAGCCGGCTTAAATACGCTCCGGAAAACTATGCTACAGGCCGCAGCGGAGTATACAATATGGGAAGGAATATCAGTATAAAAATGATTATTCCGGTTAATTTGTAAAAAGCAACTAATCAGAAATTCAATTTTTTTTTCATATTACGCAAAGCTATAAAAAAACTCTTTATGGCTTTGCGTAATTTTTTTATATAAAAACAGGAGCTCCGCAATAAACGAAGCTCCCGCAACAAAAAATAAAATTTATGAAAACTAATGTTTAAATCAAATCTATTATCTGATAGTTATATTTGAGCCTCCGCTCTCCGATTTATTGAATTTTTTAGGATTACCTTTACATTCGATATGCCCAGCCCCACTGGCATGCCCATCAAAATTTTCAGTTGCATATACACGTACATGACTGGCTCCGCTTGCCTCGGCTTTTACATATTCGCCTTGTAACTGGTCTGCCTCTATTTTACTGGCTCCATCAGCTTCTATTTTTACTGATGTAGCACGGCCATCAATATCGGCGTATGAAGCTCCCGACAAATCGGCATCAAATAATCCAGAGACTTCAACATCCATACGAACCTGACTGGCTCCGCTCAAATCAAGTTTAAATTCAGGGACTTTCAAAAGCGAATTTGATTCTATTTTAGAAGCTCCCGAAGCATCTATTTCAATTAGGGAATCGTTCGTAATTTTCACATTGATTTTACGGTTTATGAATACTTTTTCGCAATAGATATTCAATTTTCCGTTAGTTACAACTGTTTTCACATAAGGCAGTAATTTTTCCGGAGCTGAAATCGTCACACTTTTCACACTATCCTGAACATATTCCAAATTGATATTCCCTGACACTTCCAAGGCCGTGAACTTATCCACGGTTCTGGATTCATCGATTACAGGAAAATCGTCATTGTTGTCCCAATCGATTACCCATGGATGTGCGTTACTTTTATTCCAGTGAATAATAGTTTTTGTTCCGACACTGTAAAGCATAAACAATCCGGCAATCCAAAGGATAAAAACTACCCACGAAATAGTCGGGGATCTATCCCTGCGGCCTGAAACAATACGAATTCCCCAGAATATAAGCATGAATACGGGGCAACCGATTACCAATAGAACTGACAATACCAACATAATTGTTTTATCGGGTGTCAGCACAGCCCAATCGGTAACAATTTCCGGCGAGAAGCCATTGAAAATACCCGGTTCGAAGATGAAAAACAGCAGAGCAAGTACCAAAGCTCCGGCTACAATCATCCCGACAAAACCAAAAACAGCTCCCAGCAAACCGAATATCACTTTAAAAACGGCCCGCATAGCATCTAAAAACTTATTTCCCATGGAAGTTGCCGACTGTTTGAATTTGTCGCTCCCCATGTAGTTTTTCACATTATTAATCTCTGATTTTATACTCTCAATGGTCACATCTTCCCCCTGCATTTCAAGTCGTTGAGATGCGCTTACTGCTTTAGGAGCAATAATCCACACCAGCAAATAAACCGGGATCATATTACCTCCGCTTATCAGAGCCAAAATGACAAAGACGATACGTACCCAAGTGACATCCCAGCTAAAATAAGCGGCAACACCGGCAGCAACACCACCGAGAACCGCATTTTCAGGATCCCGATAAAAACGACGGGCTTTTTTGCGTTCCGATTTCGTCGATTCCTTTTCCGCTTGTTCGTCTTCGCCCTCCCCGTATTCGTTTGGCTTACCCAATACGTTTATAATTTGTTCGACATCGTCTATGTTTACAACGTTTTTGTTTTTCTGAAGACGTTCGGTAAAAAGCTCGGCAATTCTCGCTTCAACATCAGCCATCACCTCTTTTCGTTCGTCCTCTGATAAATGACGTGAGACATCGGCCAGATATGTCTGAAGCAATTCATAAGCATCGTCGTCGATATGAAAAACGATGTTATTCAGATTGATTGTCAGTGTTTTTTTCATCTGTTCATAATTTTTAGAGCCAAAAATCAAAATACCAAACTATCAAAAGTCTACAATCAATAATACAAACTTTATGACCTGTAATGTACCCTGATTTTTTATCATGGTCATGGATAATTTTATTTCTTATTTAAGTGAATCATTCAAACATTTATAAACATCTAAGTAACATCAGCAGCATCTGAATTTTTTATTTTCAGTACGACTTGATTAATTTCATCCCATGCCGTTTCAAGTTCAGCCAGAAAAGCCAAACCTTTTTCGGTCATTTCGTAATACTTCCGGGGAGGTCCCTGCGACGATTCTTCCCAACGGTAGTCGAGTAACTCGCCATTTTTCAGCCGCGTCAACAACGGATACAGCGTACCCTCCACCACAATCAGCTTTGCAGCCTTCAGCTCCGCAATAATATCCGAAGCGTATGCAGGTTTCTTGTTCAGTATCAGCAATATGCAATACTCAAGATAACCTTTGCGCATCTGTGATTTAATGTTATCTGCGTTCATTTTACGTTTTTTATTTAGTTATTGCTTATTAGTTCATCGAGTTTATCCGTTTCATAACATTCATCAATTTTGAAACGAATTAACGCATCATCAAAACTTGTCCAGATTTTCATGGATCGGCTTACTGAAACAGCATCTACATCAGCAACTCCAGAATCTTCAACCGGAAAATATATTCGTATTTCGCCTGAACAACATCCGACTGTGCGGTCGACAAATTATTTTTAGCCTGATAAAGTTCGTACAAAGTAGCACGACCGCCTTCATATTTCTGATTAGCAAAACGATACGCTTCCTTATTAGCTTGTTCCGACTTGATAGCAGCATCCCATTTCGATTTGGCAGCAATGGCATTGTAATATGCCTGCTGTATAGTTTTACGAAGTTCTATTTTGGTATTTTCAAAATCCAGTTTCGAACTTTCGACATTCAATTGCGCGGTTTTTACCTGATTGCGCGTCCCCATTTTATTAAAAATAGGAACTGATAAATTAAAACCGACACCGGTACTTGTGGGAGTTGCTACCGAATTATAATATCCGCTACTAACATTGGCACCGAAAGTAAGTGTGGGAAAAAATGCAGCTTTGGCTATTTGCACATTTTTTTCGTTACCTTTTAACTGATATTCGGCACTTTTCACTTCCGGACGGTGTGCTACAGCACTTTCATATACAGTCTTAGCATCCAGTAATTGAAGTTCGTTGCTCATTAAATCAGCAGGGACTTCAACATCAAGATCTTCAAAATCAGATAGTTCAATAATCTGCGCCAAGTCTAAAAGAGACAATTTAAGAGTATTATCAGCCTGAGTTTTACTAAGTTCTTCTTTTGATTGTTGCGCGTAAAGCTCATACATTTCGCCTTCGGCCAGTTTCCCGGTTTCAACCAACTTTTGCTGTTGTTCTATTTTATTTTTAGTAAGTTCCAACTGATCATCAGCAACCTGAAGAAGTTCTTTATTTAAAAGTACCTGTAAATATGCAGTAGAAACATTCAAAATTATATCCTGACGAATTTTTTCCAAATCAGCTTCCGATTTTTTCAAACCGGCCATACGTTCATCAATATTATATTTCATTTTCAGACCATCAAACAGAGTAATTCCGGTAGAAATACCGTAAGATGAACTTGAAACATTCAGATTCTGATAAGTTCCATCTGCTATCTGTGAACGCCCGAAGCTCCAGCTCTGACTAGCAGAACCGTTCAAATCGGGTAACAGATTAAGTCGGGCCTGCTTGTAAGCTATTTCCTTGGTTTTACGCTCCAACTCCCGCTGCTTTATATTCCGGTTATTTTCCAACGCCATATCAATGCACTCCTGAAGAGTCATTTTTTGTTCAGCGCGCGTAAATAAAGCTACAAGTAAAGCAACTACTATTATAATTATTTTTCTCATATTCTCATTATTTTGTCGTCAGAAACTATTTTTTAGCCTCATCAGTTTTTTTGTCTGTAATTTCAGTTCCGCGAACCTGCTCTTTCTGTTTCAAACCGTTCTTAACTTCGATCTTGATACCATCCGACATACCCGTTGTAACCCGACGCTTTTCAAAAGTCTGTGGATCCTTCGATTTCAAGACATAGACATAAGCAGTATCTGCGCTAAATTCCACGCAACTTTCCGGAATAGAAAGTACATTTTCGACCTTATTCAATACAATTTCGGCATTCGCGCTATAACCTGCACGCACAAACAGAGTATCCGGAATTTTCATTGCAGCCTTCATTTCGAACATAATGGCTCCATTTTCTTCTGTCCCTTTCGGAGAAACATATTCCAATACAGCAGACAACTTTGTACCTTCAATTGCACCGATTGTTATATCCATAGGCATACCGACTTTTACCCGGCCAACTTCTGTTTCATCAAGTTTTCCCACAAAAAGCATATCGTTCATATTGGCTACGGTAGCAATGGTAGTTCCATCGTTGAAGTTATTCGACTGAATCACCGAATTACCTACTTTTACCGGTACATCCAGAATAGTTCCGGTAATAGTTGAACGAACAAGCGTATTGGTCTGCTGGCTTTTATCGGTCAGAATACCGTCGCGGGTCAGACTCAGATTATCTTTAGCTGCCTGAAGTTCTTCTTTGTCATTATTATATTCCAATTCTGTTTTTTCAAATTCCTCCCGTGAAATTACTTTCTCCGCATAAAGTTTAGCATCCCGGTCGTAATTTTTCTGCGCCTGATCGAAAGCCAATTTGGCCCGGCTTACACGCGATTCGGCAGTATTCAGACTGACCATATCGGGAATAACTTTAATTTTGGCTATAATATCTCCGGCAGTCACTTTATCACCGGCTTCTTTATAAATTTCGGCAATAATACCCGACATTTGAGGTTTAATCAAAATCTCGTTACGAGGTTCAACTTTACCGGTAGCTACAGTACGCTTCTCGATATTCGCCTTAGTAACCTGCTCAATCTGATATTTTTTCTCTACGGGCTGGGACTTTTTCCACAGAAAAAACAATGTTCCGACTACTGCAAAAAGCAGTAAAAACAGCAGGAAAAATTTAAAAAACTTCTTCATATTCGTATTATTTAATTTTATTTCGTTGATTAATTATTTCGTTATTTGTTTGTAGGGTCAATTAGTTCATAAAGTTAATTAGTTCACAGAGTTCATTAGTTTATCGGTAATCACGACATAACCAAAAACAATTTTGGGGCTCTGTCGTCTTGACTTCTGGCTGCTCTTGATTCTGTCATCTTACTCCTCCCTGATCGCTTCGATAGGTTTAATTTTCATGGCTCTGTTGGCCGGAAGAAAACCGGCAAAAGTTCCGATTACAACTAAAATCAACAACGAAATCATAGCTACTCCGAAACTAATCTGAGGATCTTTGAAAAACTGGTCGCCATGACTCAGCAAAATACCAATCACCTGAAGCAAACCTACTCCAAACATAAGTCCGGCTATACCGGCAATCAATGTCAGTACAATACTCTCGGTCAGGATTTGTCCGATGATATTTGCCGGGGTTGCCCCCAACGCCCTGCGAATACCAATCTCTTTTGTCCGTTCTTTAATGGTTACCAGCATAATGTTACTGATTCCGATTCCGCCTGCAATCAGGGTACCTGCTCCAACAAACCAAATCAGAAACCCAATCCCGACTCCGAGATACATAAACATGGTAAACTGATCTTCTATATTCATTCCTCCAACTGCTTTTTCATCTTCCGGCGCAATCTCATGCCTTGCTTTCAGCACCTCAGCTATTTTATCCTCAATGACTTTTACTTTGACACCCGGCTGGGCTGTAACTGCTAAAAAATGAACAACATTTCCCTGATTAAATGCCTGTTGCATGGTCGAAAAAGGTAGTACCACCGTTTCCTGCGCATTTCCGCCGATATTTACATTCGAAGTATGCCGGGTTACACCCACCACCTGAAAATAAATTCCGTTTACTTGAATACTTTTACCGATCGGATCCTCTTTGGTCGGAAAAAGAACTTCATATACACGTTCGCCAATCACACAAACTTTACGCTTTTCAGCAATATCTATGTCATTGATATAGCGTCCATAAAGAATTTTACTTTCGTCAATTTTATTATAAACAGGATAATTCCCTTTTACCCGAAAAGAACCGGCCTTATCGTTACGGCTTACATTATTATCGCTACCACCACCAAAAAGCACCGGAGCAAGATATTGTATTTCAGAAATTTTACTCAACAACACAGGAATATCTGAATTTTCCATATTCCAACTTCGTCCCTTTTTAAATCCCTTATAAGGCTCCCCGGTTTGTTCAGCCCACACAAAACAGGAATTAGTTGCAAATCCTTCGATATTGGAAAAAATTCCGCGTTTCAAAGCAATACCGGCCCCAATCATAACCACCAGCATAAACATTCCCCAAAACACCCCAAAGGCCGTAAGGACACTTCTCATTTTATTATGAGTAATGGTAATCCAAATCTCCTGCCAGCGGTTGACATCAAACAAACCCTTCAGAATAATTATTATTTTCTTAAAAATAAATTTCAAATTTTTCATGATTTCATTCTCTGTTTTATTGAAAATCATTCTTCCCTCATGGCCTCAATCGGTTTCACTCTCACGGCTCTCCGAGCTGGAACATATCCGGCCAACACTCCGGCTACAATCAAAATCAGTGTTGAAATAAACACATACGACAACGGAACTGTCGGATTTTTAAACACGGACATACCTGTCGGATCCGCAGCCGATTTCTCAAGCATAAAATTTACCACTTCGGTCAGACCAACTCCAAAGATCATCCCTATATAACCAAAAATTCCGGTTATGATAATGGCTTCGATAATGATCGTTCGCAATATGGAAGAAGGCTTTGCTCCTATCGCTTTACGAATTCCTATTTCGCGGGTACGCTCTTTGACCGAAACCAGCATAATATTACTTACGCCCACTACGCCAGCAATTAACGTCAGAATACCTATAAAGGCCACAAAATATTTGATAGCGCTGAAAATTTTCATGGTCTGAATGTAATCTTCCTGTGAATTCCATACCCATAACGCCTGCGTATCATTCGGATCAAAAGTCAGACTTTTCGACATGGTTTGTTTCAGCCGGTCATTGAACTCTTCGTTGGCCTCTTTCGTTTCCAAACCGTGAACGGTCATGGCAATACTTCCAAATTTTCGGTCGGGATTATAAATAAGTTGCGCCGTTGTAAAAGGAATATAAGCATTGCCGTCACCCCAACGGGCTTTTTTAGAATTGATGCCCACAACACGAAACATTATATCACCTGCTTTTACATATTTTCCCAATGCAGGCTCTCCTTTGAAAAGTTCATCCACAATTTTCTGATCGAGTACAATCACTTTCTTTTTTTCCTGCAAATCCAGATCATTCAGAAAACGTCCCCCATCAGCATCAAATTTCAGATTAAAAATTGACGAGTAAGAAGGATTCGCTCCAATCAGGCTAAAGGTTCCATATTCATTTTTCCAGGTAATTACCGATTGTTTTTCAATAATACCTGTTTCTGAGCCTATTTCATTCAAATTATCCTGTGTGGCTGCAATTTCTTTTTCGGAAAAGTCCAACGAACGTCCGCTTTTCAATCCTTTGTAAGGTACCGACGAACGCCCCGACCACATCTGAACCGTATTGGTAGCCCGGTCGCGAAAATTCGAACTAACCCCGTTCTGTAAACCGTTACCGGCGCCCAGCAACACAATCAGGATAAAAATTCCCCATGCTACCGACAAGCCTGTGAGGATAGTCCGCAACATATTGTGTTTTAATCCGGCTAATATTTCCTGAATAACATCCATCTCTCGAATATTTTGATTCTACAAACGATTTTCAATATTTTCAATCAATCCATCTTTAATATGGATAATTTTCTTAGTCTCTTCCGCCACCGAACGTTCGTGCGTTACAATTATCGTTGTCAATCCATTTTGGTTCAGTTCCTTCATAACTTTCATAACTTCAATAGTAGTAACACTGTCAAGCGCCCCGGTAGGTTCGTCAGCTAAAAGAATTTTAGGTTGCGAAATAATGGCACGTGCAATCGCCACCCGTTGTTTTTGTCCACCGGACATTTCGTTTGGCATGTGTGCAGCCCAATCTTTTAACCCCATCCGGTCAAGATATTCCATGGCAATCATATTTCGCTTTTTACGGCTGATATTGCGGTAATACAGAGGCAAGGCAACATTTTCAAGCGCATTTTTAAAATTAATCAGGTTGAACGACTGAAAAACAAAGCCAATCATTTCGTTCCGGTAATATGCAGCTTGTTTCTCACTCAGATTTTTAATCAACTTATTATCCAAATAATATTCCCCGGTATCATAATTATCCAGAATGCCCAGAATATTCAACAAAGTAGATTTTCCGGAGCCGGACGCGCCCATAATGGAAACATACTCTCCCTGGTTAATCTGAAGGTCGATACCTTTCAACACATGAAGCGAAGTAGCTTCGGTATAATACGTTTTATTGATGCCTTTGAGTGTTATCATTATTTTTATTTCCTGTTTATAGTTTATCAGCCTATGAAGTTCATCCGTTTACTGGTTCATAAAGTTTATCTGTTCATCATATCCTCTGCCACTCTCTATAAGTCTCTCCTTCGGGAAGGTTTTGGAAGGACATTTTGATTTACGTTGCAAATATATATACTTTTATAGTACCTTGCAATACATAGTACCATGAAAATTAGAAAATTATTAATATAAAACAAATTTTCTACTAATATTTGACGTAATGAAGCTGTAAAATGGATTTAATATAAACTAGGATAATGGCATTACTGCAAGGGGTAACTGTTTCTTCCACATTTCAAAATAACGGGTTCCTCTTTTATACAAAGTCTTATGATCACCTTCCTCTATCAATTCTCCATTTGAAAGTATTATAATTTTATCAGCATCAATGATTGTGCTCAAACGGTGGGCTATAATCAGAACAGTCTTTCCCTGACTTTTCAAATTGTCAATTGCAGACTTAACATAAAACTCGGATTCCGAATCAAGCGATGACGTGGCTTCATCAAATATTATAATTTCAGGATTTTTATATAGTGCACGGGCAATTGCAACACGCTGCTTCTCTCCTCCCGACAACGAAGCTCCATTTTCTCCGATTTGTGTATTGAAACCATTAGGCAATTTCTCCACAAAAGACATTAACCCTAATTGTTTTATAATGGCTACCAAACGATCCATATCTGGTTGTAAATCACCAACTGCAATATTGTCAATTATATTACCAGAGAACAGACTAAGTTGTTGCGGTACAGCACTAACCAGAGAACGCAAGCTCTCAATGGTATATTGGTTTATATCTATTCCATTGATCTTTATTTTACCGGAATTAAGAGGATATAGCCTTTGAAGCAATGAAGCTAAAGTTGTCTTTCCGGAACCACTTTCTCCAATAACGGCTGTAATTTTTCCTTTGGGAATCAATAAAGAAAAATTTTTAAATACATCTTTGCGGCTTCCGTAAGAAAAACTCACATTTTCAAAATTTACGTCTCCAATACTCTCTGTTTTAAGTTCTACTTTATTTTCTGTTTGCTCCCGTTCAAGATCCATAATTTCAAACAAACGGTCAGCTGCAATTAATGCATTTTGGATAGATTTGTTGGCTCCGACAATACCTGCTATAGGATTCATAAAATAACCAAGTATAGCATAAAAAGAAAGTAATTGTCCCGGAGTGATCTCGTTGTCTACTACAAAATACGATCCTGTCCATAGCAATATTATTGTAAACAGTTTACTTATAGTTTCGGATGAATAGGTTGAAAACAATGAATTCTTTCCTGACTTAAAAACAGTTTTTAACAAACCAATAAAACGAACCTCAGTTTTCATATTACTAAAATCCTCAATACCAAATTGTTTTATAGTGCGTACAGCATTCAAAGATTCGACCAACTGACTTTCAAGCTCGGCAGAATGCTCCATGAGTTTTCGTTCCTGCTTTTTATTAAGTCTGTTTGTAATAAAATAAACTGCGATATACAATGGAATAACAATCAGCATAATCAACGCCAGTTTCCAGCTATAAATGAACATCAAAACAAAAGAAAACAACACAATAAACACATTCACAATAAGAGAAACCGAAGTTTCATTTATAAATGATCGTATTTTAACTGCATCGTTTATTCGTGAGATAATTTCACCAACCCGCATCGTATCAAAAAAACGCTGTGGTAATCTCAACAAATGTTTGTAATAACCAAGAATCAGACGAGTATCAATTTTCTGGCCTGTTTTTAGCATAAACATTGTCTGGTTTATGCCCAGTAGTATCTGGAAAACAAGAATCAATATCATGCCTGCACTAAGCAAATTTAAAAGATTCGTATTCCCGGTAGGTAAAACTTCATCAGTTATTTTTTGAATGTAAATTGAAGTAGATAAACCTAGAACAGTATAAAAGAGTGCTCCTGTAAGACTTTGAACCAGAATTGTTTTGTGGGGTGCCAGTAAAAACATAAAACGCTTAAAATTAGACACCTTTTCGTTTTTCTCTACAAAATCATCATTCGGAATCAATAAAACTAATACGCCCGACCATTGCCCCATAAAATTATTTAGACTCTCTGTATGCATGCTGCCATCAGCCGGATCCATATAGGTAAGTTTTTCTGTCTCTACCTTATAAATAACCACATAATGATGGAGTTCAATATTTTGCTTTTTTATAACAATATGAGCTATTGATGGAAGCGGAATTTTACTCAACGATTCACGTATGCCTCTTACTCCTTTGGCTGAGAAGCCCAGTTGTTCTGCTGCCTTTATCATCCCGAGCACATTAGTACCCTTGGTATCTGTACCTGCAATTTGTCTGATACGGGCCACAGGCACTTCTAACCGATAATGCGAAGATACTGATGCCAAACAGGCAGCTCCGCAGTCTGTAATATCTCTCTGTTTTACTTTAACACTCATTTTTCTGCCAAAAGTTTAGGATTTAACCAGTTATCAACTTTATCAAACAACAACTGCCACAGACTGCGACGGTTTAATCTAAAACGGGCGGTAAAAGTCAATCCTTTCTGGATCCGGCCCTCATAACCGTTTTTTAAGCGAAGTGTTTTCTGGTTTATCTTACATCTTACTCTAAACATTGGTTGGTTATCAACAAGAACAACATCATGAAGCACTTGTGAGACCTGACCATGCACCATGCCCCAATCATTATAATTAAATGCATCAAACTGGAAAGAAACAGGCTGATTTTGTTGTATATAACTGATATCTGCGGGAGAAATATAACACTCAGCCAACAAAGAATCTGATGATGAAATATATGCCAGCGTCTGCCCCGGAGCTATAAAATTTCCCTTTTGGAAACCCGCAACCTGTACTAATATACCCGTTACAGGAGCTAAAATGACATATTGCCGTTTTTCTTTATTAATTTGATTGATATTAGATTTCAATTCCCTGTTTTGTAAATCAAGGTCGGTTTGTTCCGACAACCATTGAGCCTGATATTCCTGTTTCAAAGCATTAAGCTGTTCGGAAGCTTTATCATAGTTATTTTTAGCCTGTTGATAATCAAATTCAGAGACGACCTTCTGCTCCGCTAATTTCTTCTGAGTATTCATTTCTTTCCTCAAATAATCAACTGAGACCTTTTGTTCATTCAATTTGGCAGTATATTGGTAATATTCACCACGGTATTTCACTGTCAACAATTGATTATACTTACAGGTCAACAAACAAGCTAAATCGGAAATAAACAAATCATTTTCATGTATTTTGTTTTCAGCAAGCAAAATCTGTTCAGTTAGTTTATCCGAATTAAGAATCAACAAAGTATCACCTTTGGTGACAGTTTGGTTCTCAAACATATTGTAAGAAGTAATTTCTCCGTATAATGCTGACTGAATGGTAGTGTTTTCGTAGGGTGAACGTATTTCTCCACGGCTCTGTGAGCTTATATCTATCTTTACTAAAGGTAAAGACAGAAATACAATCACTAAGAAAAGCAATAATAAACCATAAATAATTTTACTCTGCGTACTTATCCGTGCATGATAGCACTCAACAGTATTTTCAATAATTTCTGGAGGAAAAAGTTGTGCCATTTTTAATATAAAACTATAGAATCAGAAAGTTTTTCTATCTTATCACAAATAATTATATAGCATTATTATGATAGAAATAATAACATAAATACGTAAGATATTTATTTCTATGCTCATTTTCTTCATTTTTTTATCTTTATCTTCCATGTATTCTAACTTAATGAAATGTAATTTTAAACGAATTAAATTTATTGGTTCAGAAGGGAGGCGACAAAATTCCAACTTGCATGAGAAAACGCAACCATCCCGAATGCCGAGACTCCATTTTTCTTAGATAAAACATATAAAAAAGCTAAATACGTACCAACGAACAATTCAAAAATAAAATAAGCCAACGAATATGTATGAATCGCACCAAATAAAAAAGCTGAGATAATAATGGAGTAATAAAAACTTTTTTCTCTAAAAAAATAATATAATGAATCAATTATTACAACCTGAAAAATTAGCGTTTCAAAAATAGGAGCAACAAAAACTGATAAAAAACATAACACAATTATCAATCAATTATTTCCATTTTCTTCATAAGGAAAGAGGCATTAAGTTTACTGCTAATGCCTTCTTTAAGTTTATAATCAAAAAATAATTGATCATTGTTTAATTCAACTTCAAAACAATTATTAAATGCTATACCTGGATATGAATTTGCCAATTCACAAATCGATAAATCATGAGTTGCAATAATTACCGTACTATTCAAACCGATTAATTTTTGAAGATAGCCTAACGATCCTGTTTTTTTATCATTAGAATTTGTTCCTCGTAAAATTTCATCAAGAATAACCAGTGTTCCAGGCTGGGTCTTAACGTGTTCAATAATATCTTTTAGTCGTTGAAGCTCGGCATAAAAATATGATTCATTCTTTACCAATGAATCTTGAATTTTGATACTTGACATAATATCACAAGGAGAAAAAATAAATTTTTGAGCAACAACCGGCGCTCCATTCATTCCTATTATCAGGTTTGTTACCAATGTTCTTAAGAATGTACTTTTCCCTGCCATGTTGGCTCCTGTAATAATTTGTATAGAAGGCTTGTCAATAAAAAAATCATTATTGACACGAACATTAGGACTTATTAACGGATGCCCCAACTCAAGCGCTTCAATTCTAAATACTCTACTTAACTGAGGATAAGTAACATTTTCTTCATTATTAAAAGCAAAAGTCGCAAAACTAATTAAAACCTCTATTTCTGTTATTGCAGAGAACCAATCTTTAATATCATTTTTATATTTTTTTTTCCATTCAGTAAAGTAATATTTTACATGAATATCCCATAAAAATAATGAATTCAATAAAAGGGAAATAAATACATTATTCTGTAGTTCAGAAGCAAATAAAATTCTAAACAATGAATTCAACGAATTACTCGCTTTTGTCTCATTTACCAATAATTTTTTTTGTAAAAAAACGAGATATTCTGCATCAAAAGCCTCATCTTCAATTAATTCAAATAGTTTTACATATTTAGACAAAATATCAGGAACAACGTTTATATTTGAATGAACTTTCTTTGTTTTATTTCTTTGTAGCACTACAACACTTTGCGAAATTAGTATTGGAATTAAAAACGAGCTCCATGTTAACAAATTAAATACCGACAGAAACAGCCATGCAATATTAATAGCTCCTAATATAATGGCAAGATTTTTCTTCCTTTTGAAAAATCTTTCCGGTTCATTTACCCATGATTTCAGAAATGAAAATTCATTCATATTGTCAAGTATGAATCTGCTATATGACTGAAAATTTTGTATATAGTCATTTTTTCTTTTTAATTCGTCGATTGCAGATTGTTTAGCTATTATTGAACTTATGTTCTTTTCCGGCTTACAAAGGTTATGTGCCAATAATTTTTTTCCAAAATAAGTGTTGCATCGATTAATATATTGAAATAAAGAACCCAAACCAAAAAGATTAAAATCATTTACTAAATAGGGATTCATAAATTCATATTCGCTCCCGGTTTTCCGATTTTGGAAATCATAGTTAATAAAAAGGATTTCATCTCTATTGACCTGAAGTTTTGATGAGAGGATTGAAATCTTTTCTTCAAGCAAATTGTGCCTATAAACAATTACAATAAATGAACTTAAAAACGACAATGAAAATATAAGGTATAAGAAAAAATGTCCGGCTGAAAAGAAAAGTATCAACAACACAATAGAGCATATTATAAGCGCTAAGCGTATCCACGAATACAATAAGCTTTTATTTTTTAAAGCACTAAGTTCTGCTTCAAACAAATATATTCTATTTTCGTAATAAGTTTGCTTTGACATATCTATATTTTCAGTATAAAACGAATTTATTTTTCAACCTTTAGAGATAAGATTATATTATCCATTCAACCTGTTTAAAAGCTAAATAACAAGCTCCATCACAAAAAGACAAGAATAATTTTATTACCAATCAACATATTCATATATTTTTAAATTTAAACAAAGCAAGCAGATAATATCTACAATCTACTTGCTCTGTAGTTAACTTGTTATGCGGTGTAGGGGCCATCACCATGTCCCCAACTCCAACGACCAAAGATTCTATAAATCATTTCCCAGTCCGCTATTATAAGCGTACCTCCATTATTCACGCTCATTTCTTCCGCATTCATTTCCTGAACACCATAATTTTCTAAATTCAAGTTTTTCATTTTTATACAAATTAAAAAATCAATAAACATTACCACAACTTTAAGTCTGTGGTCTGACCTGTACTCGCGAAATACGAGAACAAAGGTAGGTTCGTTCCGTCTGAAAATTCAGACGGAACGAAAAAGTTGCGATAACCGCCATTAATTTTTCTTAAATTGTCTGAATCTATAATCCGTGCATGATAGCACTCAACAGTATTTTCAATAATTTCGGGAGGAAAAAGTTGGAACATAATGGGATTTTATTTTAAAAATTTAAAAAAACAGCAATGCCAATACATATAAAACAGTGATTATCAACAGTGGGATTAATTTTGAAGTTATCGATTCATAAGATATTGATTTAAAAATAATATCAAATATATTAGTCAATACAAACCATACAACACTACCCAAATACACGTAATTAATTGATTTTATAATTTTTTCTCGCTTCACATTAATTCAAAATTCAGTATATCTTTTATCTATTTTTTCTATATATTTCTTAAAAAAAATATCATATTTATTTATCAGATCAAAATCAATCACATTAATATTATCATGATAGCTATGAATTTTCCCAAATGGCACAGGAGAAAAATAACTAAGCAATTCCTTATAATTAAATTTTATATCGTCTGAAAAATCAATAACAGGAATCGCTTTTTTATTTTTTGTGAAGTAACTCCTTTGAATCAACAAAAATCCTAAAAAATTAAAACGAAATGATAAATTAATATCTTTTTGAAAACTCTGTCCTCTAAACGAATTAAAATCACTAAGGGCACCAGCAGGCAAATTATTTTTAATAAGACTAATTTTTAAATCAGAAGACAGACTATCAGCAAGCAAAAGCAATAATGAATCGCTGACATTGGCAGTCACAGACAAAGCATCAATTCCTTTTCGACCAACCATATCAATATTAATGGCACACAAACACTTTTCACAATCTTTTACCTTCAATCATATTATCTAACCCCAATTAAAATCAATTCGGATTAGATAATTAATTAAGATTATCATTAGAATTTAGTTTTCCAAATAAGCTGCACCACCAGCAGCTATAAGTGCCGACATGCTATCCAAACCTTCCTCTCTAAACCTTATATACATTCCGACATATCTCCAAATTGAAACACCACCAACAATATTAATCAATTCTGTATGTATTAGTTCTTCTAAAATTAGATCTTCATTTATAATCATAATAATATTAAAATAAATTGTTTTATTAAGTAAGGTAAATTATCACACAACCAAATAGTTAAACAAGCAACTGTTACTATTAAAATAATTTTTAAGTACCATTGTTTTCGTACGATCTCAAAGATTCTGATATTATTCTTCATAACTATCAAATGTCAACATATTATTGCATAATATTTTTATTCATTTTTGCAAGGGTTGCAACTTATAACCTGAGACAAAATCTCCAAAGTTATCACAAAAGGAAATTACAAGACCCGCAGCTATACCTATTGCCAATTCGGCAATTAGCCCTCCATTATTCACTCTCATTTCTTCCGCATTCATTTCCTGAATACCATAATTTTCTAAATTCAAGTTTTTCATTTTTATACAAATTAAAAAATCAATAAACATTACCACAACTTTAAGTCTGTGGTCTGACCTGTACTCGCGAAATACGAGAACAAAGGTAGGTTCGTTCCGTCTGAAAATTCAGACGGAACGAAAAAGTTGCGATAACCACCATTAATTTTTCTTAAATTGTCCGGAGTTTCCACTTTCACTTCAAATTGAAGGGTAATTTCTACATTTTTTTATAACAAAATGTTTGGGTTTTGCGGGAGTAAACAATTTCCATATCTATGGATTTCAACTGGTCAATCATTACATACAATGTTGCCCGGCTAATTCCAAGACGTTTCGCTAATTGTTGAGGTGTCCCTGTTTTTTCTAGCAGGACAAGTTCATGTAATCTTTGCAAACAAGTAAAATCTTTAAATACATTCATAGTACAATAAATTTATTTTCACGACATTTATAAACAATACAGCACGAGCTAAACAATATTTTTTTACTTAAAAATAATAATTATTTCAACACTACAAAAATAATAATTTATCATTATAAATTTTAATGTAAAAAACCATCAGCACTGACAATTATATATTTTTAACCAAGTGTAACCATAAATAAAAAAAGGCATCAAAATCAATTGACACCTCACTCAAACGTCATAAATTTGCCAAAAGCCACTCCGGTTATAATTCTACCGGAGTTACCACATAGCCTAAATTTCTCAACTGCTGAATCAAACCTTGTTCTCCTGTCAGATGCAGACAACCGACGGCAATAAAGCAGGATTTATGGGGTAACAGACTCTTGAATTGCTCAACCCAGTTGTTGTTTCTGTCATAAATAAGCAATTTCTTTTCGGCATCAGTCATTTGGTCTTCATTTATGCTCAATTCATTCAAAGCGTCCAGATTGCCGGAGAGATAGTCATTGGTCAATTTTTGAATATCAGCGATTGAGTTCTGCTTGTTTTTCACGGTTTGTACCAAGTCATCGGCCTGTTCACGCAAAGGAACGGAATCGAACAAAATGCCCATTTGCTGATCAATGGTTTCTAAACCGATAATTTCCTTTTTTAGTTTCTTTGCTCTTTTCTGAAATTCTAAATCGGCCGGAGCAGGTTCTTTTTTAGATTCCGTAGCATTCATATACAGTTTCACCTCGTACAGTGCGCTTAGCATGGCCGGCTTCATCCTTTTCAATTTTTCCATGGAAACTCCAACGACCGAATCAAAGCTTTCAGCCACTATTTTATAATCATTTTCCGAAATCAAGTTGTCCAAAGCAATGTCTTTCATAATAGCCGCTTTAGCCATCTTCATCTGCAGACCTAACATATTAGTCATATCCATCTCTCCCACTTCGGCATCGACAGAGTCTATGCGGGCTATAATCTTATCATAATCAACAATTTGAGACTTATCAATCAGATGATGGGTTCCAAACAGATAACTCGGAGTTACCAACCCGTTGCCACTTATTTTCCAAAACAATTGGGCAAAACCTGCGACGTAAAAATTTAAAAAGAAAAAGGCAACGATAGTTTTTATAAGAGAATGATTCATAAGCATATAGTTTGACACATAAAATTCATATCACAAAACATAGTTCGATGTTATTGATCCGTTATTAGTAACAATTTATGCTGAATTCGCATTGAATTGTTTTTAATACAGTTTTATACAAAGCGAACAATATCCATACATATTGTTTAACAACACAATACTTCTGGCAAAAATAAAAAAAATCCACTCACAATATTCTGAATGGATTCTCAGTTATCTTTTTCGATTGCGGTTGAATCAATATAATAAAAGGTCTTTTTGTGTTTTGAATAAGCGATATGTAAGTCAAGATTAGCCATTTCATCCATCCACATGTAGAGCCTCGCGCGTGAAATCCCGAGAGTTTGCGCCAGTTCTTTCGGAGAACCCGTTTTTTGCTGTCGAATTAACATATCAAGTTTTTCTAATAATTCAGGAGAGTTGAGCAGTTTCATATTCAGAATCTTCGGTTATATATTATTGATAGAGATTATTCCATCTAAATCATATTTCCTACAACTATGTAACACAAACGTTAGCGATTTATTAAGGTATAAAAGAAATATGAAAAATGCCACTTGTTAAACAATTATTTATTTAAAGTGACATACAAAGATAATATTGTATTTTTGAAAAAACAATATTTAAATTGAGATCTGTAACTAAAATGCAGTATCTACAAACTATTATTTATTTCATCCCAGGTCATTTGTATCAATTCATTAGTTTTATCCGGCAAATACAAATTCACGTCTATGGGGTCATGAACAATAACTTCTATTGTACCCGGAGTAACGTTAAATGTATAGCGGGACATTACTTGATAACAGCCTTTTAACGTAACCGGAACTATTGGCAGATTCAAATCCGTAGCTATACGAAATGCTCCACGTTTGAACTTACCCATTTTACCATCAAACGAACGCGTACCTTCTGGAAATATGACCACCGAAGCGCCTTTAGAAAGTTGTTTTTCTGCTATTTCCAGACTATGTTTGGCTGCTATCGGATTACTCCGGTCGATAAAGACATGACCTGCTGCGCTACAGGCATTACCTACCAAAGGAATTTTACGTAATTCAACTTTCATCATCCATTTAAAAATCATAGGTAACCAACCGTATACTACAAATATATCGTACATACTTTGATGATTGCATGCTATTACATAAGACTTATATGGATGAAGTTTTTCCATTCCGGTAACTTTCACCCGGATAAACAGCAAGTAACAGAAAGCCCTTCCCCACCATCTGGCCGGCCAGTAAGCAAAATTACTGTTTGGAAAAAGTGGGGATAAAATGATAGTCGCAATTGCCGTAATAATGGTCAAAACTAATAAAACAGGAAAAGCAATAAGCCATTGATACACTACAAAAACAGGATTGGATTTTCTCTTCATAACTATCTTTGATTAAATCAATATTCTACACCTCTTATTCTTTTGAAACTGAATCTCTTTCTATTTATCTGACTTACGAACAGACCGGCAACAACAATGACAATACCCGTTATTTTTATCCCGGTCAATTGCTCTCCAAGTATCCACCACGCAAACAGAGCTGTAAAAACTGGTATCAAATTTACGAAAACATTTGTTTTAGCAACACCTATCTCCCTGACAACTCCGGCAAATAACACAAAGGCTATAACAGACGCAAAAACGACAAGCATCAACACGGCCTCAACAGATTTTAAGGTAATCTCCTTTTCCCCGACCGAAGAAAAATCGGTCACAAAAAAAGTAGGAATAAAAAACATGAGGCCTAATAGACTTTGATAAAATATCACATTAATAGTGTGATAATCTGTTGAAATTTTTCGCAAAACAGTAGTGTACAAAACAGCAGAAAACACAGCAAGGAATAAAAGTGCAACTCCCTTTGGATTTGCCGTAAATCCACTATCCGGATCGTAAATTACAAAAAAAACACCAACAAGTGAAATGACAATTCCCAATATATTGGCTAAAGTCATTTTTTCTTTCAAGAAGAAAAATGCAAGAATAGGAGCAAACAACGGAATTGTGGACACAATCACCGATGCCGGGGTAGAATCAACCAGCGTGAGTCCGTAAGTTTCTCCAATGTAATACATATAAGGTTCAAAAAAAGCCAGCAACACAAACCATTTGAAATCTTCCTTTCTGATTTTCTGAAATCGTTTAGTCGCCACTGAAACAACTAGAAGAAATAATGACGCCAGAAGAAGACGCAGACTTATCAGTGTAACCGGTGCAAAAGAAACGATGGCCATTCTTGTCCATATAAACGAGACTGACCAAAAAATCATGGAAAATACAACGGCTGTATATATTCTGAATTGTTTCATCGAAACCTTATTTTCGAAAAATCTATAATGAAATCATCGATCTGATTTCTGCATGGATCATCGCCCAAACTTCATCAGCCATTTTGGCTCCAAGCACTTCAACTACATTTCCGGAAACCAACGAACCAATTTTCCCACAGATGTCCAATGAATATCCCATAGCTAAACCGTACAGGAATCCGGCTGCATATAAATCGCCTGCCCCGGTTGTATCAACACAATTGGCAGGATGGGGCTGAATCAGAAACTGATTATCACCCGATTTCACATACGAACCATCTTTTCCTATTTTCACCACAGCAATACGGCAATGTTCCGCAATCTCGATCAGAGCTTCCTTCGGCTCCTTTCCTGTAAGGGCACGAGCTTCTTCTTCATTGGCAAAAACAATATCTACGTAAAGACTGATAATTTCATTCAAAAAATCGAGATTCTCCTCAACTACATTATAACTCGCCAAATCAATTGATACCAACAAGCCGGCTTCTTTAGCCAACTTTACAGCCTGTCGAATCAAATCATGACTTTGTACAAGATAGCCTTCGATATGAAAGATATCATAACCTTCAAACATTTTGGGAGTCAGGTCATCGACGTCAAGTTCACAGGCCGCACCTAAATAGGTACACATTGTGCGTTCCCCATCATTCGACACTAACACCGTGCATTGTCCGGATGGTGTCTCACTCAATTCCAAAATTGGATCAACACCATTATGCAGCATATCTGTTTTAAAAAAATCACCAACATTATCTTTACCGACTTTTCCAAAGAAACCGCCTTTTCCACCTAACTTTGTAATACCATTTATTGTATTTGAAGCAGACCCTCCGGTCGCCATTTTGGGCTTTATTTGTGCAAGCAGATTTGTAATTTCTTTCGATTTTCCTCCATCAACCAATTGCATACTTCCTTTTGGAAGATTTAGTGCAGATAAAACGGCATCACTATCAATCTGTAATAAAATATCAGTCAGGGCATTACCCATTCCAAGAATTTTCTTCATAAAATTAATCATTAATTTTTGTGCAAAGATATTGTATAATTAAGGAAAAGCAATTACTTTTGCACCTCAATTCAACAAAAAATTCTTCCTTAGCTCAGTCGGTTAGAGCATCTGACTGTTAATCAGAGGGTCCTTGGTTCAAGTCCAAGAGGGAGAGCAAAGCTGCAAAAAATTGCAGCTTTTTTTTTATTGTACTCCAACGATATATTCCGGCATAAAAGTTAGCAAAAAATTTACACTTACGCATAAACCAGCTGTTTCAGTCACAAATACTCAATATATTATCCTATCCCATCCGGCACAAAGGAATTATACCTTAACAGACAAATAAAAGAACAACTCACTCCATGTTATATATCTGCCGGATGCAAGCCGGAAAAAGTGTATGACTGTATCAGAAATGATACAATATTCCGGCAATTATTCCACAACCGCCACATTATATACTCCTAAATTTGTACTGATTTAATAACTCTAATGTTAACTTTAAAAAAGCAGTATTTTTATGAAAAAGCACTTTTACTTTCTCTCTATTTTTATGATGGTTCTGTTTACCAATGCTTTTGCTACAACTTCAAAAATCGAAATTTGGGATTTTGGGGCTGCTGAACTTAATACCGACATCTACAATAACAATCTGACAGTAGATGTAATTAATGCATGGTGGCCGGATGTAACAGCAGGAACAACCGGCAAAAATATCCCTATGACATGGACTGCAGGCGACCTGACCTGGACAAGTACATCCGCAACAAGCGACCGCTTGAGAACTTCAAACACTGAACTTACACGCTACGACTCGAACGGTTCTCCAATAACTATCGGGACAGAAACCCTTACGGGAGCTCTTTATGTAAATGCCACGGCTTCGACTACCAGATATTTGACATTGTCAGCTGCAGAAGACGATGAAATTACTATCTATTGTAAATCTCAAAATGCAAGTGGTTCTATCAACTTTGTAAATACAACAACTTCAGATCAGTCAGATATATTAAATAGTAACAGCTCCGGAGCAATTCTGAAATTTTATGCCAAAAACGCAGGAGATTTCAAAATTTATGATTCACAGGATAAACCATATTACTACCGTATTGTAAAAGCACATGCAACGTATCAGACTTTTACAGGAACTGCCGATATTACAGAAGCTGCTGATATACCTGAGGGATATAAAATTGTATTCACAAATTCAAATGGAAAAGCCTGGACTTGTCCAACGACAGGCAATTCTTACTCTGCATCCCTACCGGTTGGTTTTACCTACACTGTAAGCTTACAAGATGCCAACGGATATATTATCACTTCTGAAAAATCGGTTGAAGTAACAAGTTCTACTTCGACATTTAATCTCACACTAAAAAAAGTAGATCTTTATACTGTTTCAGGTAATATAACAGGCTTAGGAACCGACATCTCAAACATGGAACTTGTATTTACACCATCTGTAAGTTCTACTTATATTCCTGTACCCAATGTAGATACAAATGCCGGCACCTATAGTGTGGAACTGGAAAATGGATACACCTATACTCTCTCGGCAAATGGCATCAACGATTATTATCTTGCGGACAATACTATTTCAATTGAAGGCTCGGCAGTAGCAAAAGATCTTGCATTCAGTACAAAGCCAACTTATGCTGTTACAATTTTCACTTCGGGACTGACAACAGAGCAAGCAGCTAATCTTCAGCTGACATTTACAAATATGAATGAAAGTGGGTACTCTTATTCATTTTCATCAACTAATGATGTAGCCTTACGTACTGGAGTTTATAGTGTAACAGCATCGGGATTGGACGAATATCCGTACCAGCTCGCACTTACTTCAAATCTGAAAGTTGAAGATGCGCCTGCCTCTAAAACTCTTTCGTTCGAACGCGTATACGACTGGTCTTTCGATGATGAAGTAATTAATTCATCAACAACCAATTATAAAGGAATTCAATTTACAGGAAATATTGCCAACGAAATATCCAAAGGTCATCTTACGGCAAAAGCCGCTGCAACCATTGCCGTTCCTGTTTCTGCAGGTGAAAAAGTAATTGTTTCCTATTATTATTCTGCCGACTTTTCAATCGAAGGAGGGACTGCAATCACAACAAATTCCGGCAGCACAAACACTATCGAATCAACAGAATATACTTATACCGGAAGTGATGACGGTTACGTAACTCTCACAGTAGGATCTTCTGTTGGAACGACCTATCTGACTGATATAAAAACAGTACCTGTAATTGTTTACGAATCGACGATTTATGTAGGGCCGGATAAAACGTACCAGACAATTAATGATGCTTTAACAGCTATCAGTCACATGGTTCGTGGAGAAAACGACAGAGTTACCATTATGATCGATCCTGGAAATTACGAAGAAATGCTCGTTATCAACCAAGCTAACGTCACACTGAAAAATGCTTCGATAACTCCAACAATAGCGTTATCAAATGCAGGAGTCGACATCGATGCCAATGCTGTTCGCATTACATCATATTATGGTCATGGTTACAGTTACTACAGTATGGGAACTGATCAAAAATGGCATGCCGATATTTTAGCTGTAAATAAGGAAAACGGTTATCTCTCATACACCAATACAGGATCGGGGACGACCAACGGATCATACTGGAACGCAACAGTCGTAGTTTCGGCAAACGGATTCGAAGCTGATAATATCATTTTCGAAAACTCTTACAATCAATATATTTCGCTCAAAGAATCCCAGGATATTGTGGAAGAATGGTCTGTTGGCGGTAAAGGAACTCGTCCGACCAATTATGGTAATACTTCGGTACAGGACAAAAGCTTTGTTGAACGCGCTGCAGCTCTTGCCATTACCAATAATGTTGACAAGGTAGTGCTCAACAAATGCCGGGTGATCGGACGTCAGGATTCATTCTATGGGGGCACAGGATCTAGAGTCGTCATGTATAAAGGTTCGGCAATGGGTTCAACCGATTATATTTTTGGTGGAATGACTGCTGTATTTTATAAAACCGACTTGGCTATGAATACCAGTGAAGCTAGCACAGACGTATCCTATATTACAGCAGCTCAGCAGTCAAGCGGTCGGGGATACCTTATGTATAACTGTAATATAACTTCAGCAGAACCCGCCACGGAAACAGCATCTCAATATCTATCGAAACCAGGTTATTTTGGACGTCCATGGCTATCGAATACAAGCGAAGTCGTATTCTACAATACAAACATTGGAAAAACCAATAATCCTGATTTTACAGACCATTCGTTTATAATGCCTGTCGGCTGGAATAATTCGCTTGGTGGTGAATCTGCCCAAATGTACGAATACGGAAGTGTAGAGAGTTCTGGAACCGACAACTCGTCTTCCAGGGCAAGTTGGGCAACCCTACTTTCCACTCCTACTCTAATGGATGAAACTGATATCACTACTTTCAATTTCACCAAAGGTTCAGATAACTGGGACCCAATTCCGACATTAATTGCAGCTGATCCGACTACAGGTGTAATCAGCCATAATGTTCCATCGACATTAACACTATCTGTTCAAAAAAATTCAGTATCAGTTACAGATGTCACATTACCAACGACGATACATGTGTACGGAATTGATGGAACATTACAAAAAAGCTTCAACATCAACTCCGATACAAAGTTTAGTCTTAACAGCGGACTCTGGATCATAGAGTTGCTAAACTCTAAAGAAAAATCAATTTCAAAAACTTTGATTAAATAATAGTTTGATGTAATTTGTGTAACTTAAGGTGATCCGGCAAACCGGGTCACCTTAAGTTTTTTATACTTTTAAAGAGCGATTCTGCCTGCAAGAACAAATTATTCTTTATTTTTGCCACAACCAAAAATATCTATTATACGCTATTAATGCAGAAATCACAATCGCTGTACCGGCAAAAAACATCTGAGAGAATGCAATTATTTCTCGTAGCTGTTATAAACGATGAAATATCCAAACCCGGAAGTTTTAAAGAATCGATAAATCATTTAAAATCATATTGCAGGGAAGAAAAGATAGAATTCAACCAAATTGCAGAAAATCTAAAATTACTTTTCCGGCTATGTGAAGACTATAAACGTTCCGGTGAAAGTTTAATATACAATTGCCTGAGAGCTCAGGCCAAACGCTGTTTGGTGGAAGACAAAAACCTCCAAGATATTCATATAAAAAAAATCTATACAGCACAGAAAGATAAAAACGACAATTCCTCTTCGGGATCCATACAAACTTTAGTAGGGGCTAATATCTTAGATTTTTAGGATCCATAATTTCATTTAACCATTCCATTTAAAATTTCTCATCTATGAAAATAAATGCAGGGCATGTAATCTGGACCAAACCGTACAGCTGCAAAGGCCAGACATTCAATTTGAACGATGCTGAATTATTGACCATGATTCTTTCGGCCCTGATGTGGCAAGAACTTCATGGCCCTCTCAAATTATATACAGACAACGAAGGATTAAAATATATCAAAAAACATAATCTGGAAGGTCTTTGGAAAGCCGGCATCGACACGAATATTTTAGACACAAATTCAGATTCAGTTCAACCGGATATATTCTGGGCTGCGGGAAAACTATTAGTTTTAGAAAAAATATCTGTTCCGGCTCTCATATTTGACACTGATCTGATTATTCTCCAAAATATCTCTGATTTATTAAAACAGGAAAATATTATAACGCTGCATCCCGAAAATCTTTCGGAAGTATACTTGCCTCCGGGGTTGCTAAAAACGCCTCCGAATTACTTGTTTCCAGCAGATTATGACTGGGATACACGTCCATCAAACACAGCTTTCTTATATATAAACAACACAGACTTCAAAAATTATTATATTAGAGAAAGTAAACGGTTTATGCTGAATAACTTTGAAAGGCCTAAAGAAATGGTCAGTCAAATGGTATTTGCCGAACAAAGACTATTATCTATGTGTGCAAAAAAACACAATCTAAACATTTCTTACCTATTAACGGAACCATTCAGTTCTGACAACAACAGAGTTATTCATCTGTGGGGTTTTAAAGAAAAAATGAGGAAATATCTGAGTTTACAAGAATTCTATATTTCGTTGCTTCTCGAAAAAACAGGGTATCAGTTCAAAGGAAATCAATACTTCGAAAAAGTATTAACTGAAATTTTAAAAAAAAGCAAATACTTTTTTTAATCAGTCTTACCAGTATAATAATTATAGTCTTTCAATAAAATTTTCACAAATTCATATTCTGAACTAAAAGGATTGGAGATCTCCATGACCGACTCAATTTTCCGGACAAGCTTTTGCTGCAACGCAATATTTTTCTGTTTGAATGCAATTTCAGCATTTTCTTTTATAATGCGCATATCATTATCCGAAAAAAGCATTATCTGATTTTGCTGAAACCGTGGTTTATAGGCATCTTCCACATCCATAAGGATCGTATGCGAAATATCATATTTCAATTTTTCGGTAATCACAGCAGTCCCGGCAGCCAAATCACCGAGCCTTTTGGAATATTTGTTGGAAATCATTGAAACAACACCGGGAATGTACGCAAAATCAACATCTACCAATCTGAAAATCCAGCGCAACAAATAATCGGAAAAAGCCGCCTGAAAACCATCGACTTTTACAACTTTTATTTTAAGTAACTTTTTTCCTAAAGTCTGTCCTTCTAACAGAGATTCAAAAATAAGCGTATAAAAAAACACAGGAAGAGAAAATAAAAAAACAAGCACATAAATCGATTTATCATAATAGATTCTGTACTTCAAATCAGGAAACAATGAAGGTATTACATAAAAGATAAAAACTATGTATGCTATCTTTACAAACAAGTCAATGCCATAAGCCAGCATACGCTCTCCTATAGTTGCTGTTCGAAAAAAAAGTTTAATATTTTGCGTTGTTGTAATATATAAATTTGACATAATTTTTTACTTTTGCATACAACATGAGAGAAGTAGCATTCATTAAACAAAACAAAGCAAAGTGGATTGAGTTTGAGCAATCGCTCGGATCCAAAGAGAAACAAAATCCGGATGAAATGGCAGAAATGTATATTCAGCTTTTAAATGATTTATCATATTCTCAAACATATTACCCTAAAAGCAAAACAACAGATTATCTAAATTTTTTAGTTTCGCAAATATATAGAAAAATCTATAAAACGAAACGGATAGAAAGGAACAAGTTGTACACTTTCTTCTTCAAGGAAGTGCCTGAACTTATATATTTTTATCGTCGCAAATTGACATTTGCGTTTATCCTGTTTTTCTTTTTCACTTTTATTGGAGCTGTTTCTGCTGCATACGACGATACATTTGTTCGCATAATTCTGGGTGATAATTATGTTGACATGACCCTGAAAAATATCGACCAAGGAACTCCGATGGCAGTGTATACTTCACAAAATCAGCTCATTTCATTTATCGGGATTACGTCCAATAATATATTGGTAGCTGTCAGGGCCTATATCTACGGAATATCTGCCGGAATACTGACCTTTCTGATCGCCATGCAAAATGGCATTATGCTGGGATCTTTCCAATACTTTTTTTATGAGTATCATGTCTTTGCCGAAAGTTTGAGAACTATCTGGTTACATGGTGCCATGGAAATATTCAGCATTGTTATATCAACCATGGCCGGATTCATTTTAGGCAGTTCACTCCTATTTCCCGGTACATATTCACACGGATATTCATTGATGCGCGGTGCACGCCACAGCCTAAAAATAATGATCAGCCTCATACCTTTTTTTATCATGGCCGGATTTATCGAAGGTTTTGTCACCCGACTTTCGAGTTCCATGCCTCTATGGCTCAATCTTCTGATTATTTTTGGCACACTTTGCTTAATATCATTTTATTATATGGTTTTACCATTCATTAACAATAAAAAGAATAAATATGACAGATTTTCAACTATACAGGAAGCGTGACTTTAGTGCTCTGTTGAATGACACATTAGAGTTTGTAAAATTAAACGGAAAAAACTATTTTAAAAACTTTCTGTTTATTGTAGCGCCATTGCTAATGATTTTCGCTTTGATATACTTTTTCACATTTAAAGATGTGTTAAACAATATTGCTACCGGCAAAAATCCGTCAACATTATTTTCTGACAACAATTTGGGTGTAATGATTATTTTTGGGATTTTGTTGTTTATCGTCTCAATTATTCTATCAATAGCAAGTACCGGATTTCCGGTTGTGTATCTGAACTTATATGAAAAGAATGAAAATACGAATTTTCCTACTTCTGAGATTTTAAATAACCTTACAAATCATGCCGGAAAAATTATTATTTTCGGATTATCTTCATTTTTTTTATTTCTTATACCGATAGTAATCTTTCTGGCATTATCAATAGTACTGATTGTATTATTAGTAGGCATTCCTTTGCTTATTATTGGCCTGCCTGCCATTGGTTCGTGGATGTATTTGTCGTTAATTGTATATTTGAGGGAAGATCTCGGTTTTTTCGAATCGCTGGGGAAAGGCTGGAAAATTCTTTTTAGCAATTTCTGGGCTATTGTCGGCTCCATGGTTATTATTATGTTAGTAACCGTTATTTTGCAAAGTATTGTAAGTGTAGTTCCAATGATGTTTGGTATGGGCAGTTTTATTACTTCCGGAGGAAATCCGGCCAACTTCAATATGCCAACCCTTAATATTATAATTTATATCATTTCCATATTTCTGTCTTATTTTCTGAATAACCTGCTTCTAATCCAACAAATGCTCGCATACTTCAGCGGGCAAGAAAATAGTGAACATATTAATGCAATAAGTGAAATAGATTCTATCGGAAATAATGCGGAATAGACTTTTAATTGCACTTCTATACAACATTATTTTTTTTACTGCTTTAGCTGCCGATGTATCGAAGCCAAAGCAGCTAAACAACATCATAAAAATAGTTGAAACAGATAGCAATATTTATCAGAATCGCTATGTGAGAATGAAAAAACTGCTTCAGCATGTTCCCCGGGATACCAATTACCGGAAAGCGGTATTATTCAACAAAAATTTCAAAAACAAATATCTTGACGAGGATGATTTTCACTACAATGAAGCAGAAGAAAACTTCACAATCATCGAACGGTTCTTCAATAAAATAGCCAAACTGTTCAAACGCTTGCTCGGACTTGCTCCCAATGCACACATAGATACGTTTAATTTACTGATAATAAAAATGCTAAGCGTTATAATCATATTGGTGGTTATTTACTTTTTAGTCCGTATTTATCTGAAAAATAATCTATCAAAATTAATCAACAAAAAAAATGAACCGGTTGAAATAGACATCAATAATGCCGAACAACTCATAGAAGAGGCCAACTTCGGGGAACTTATCAGGGAAGCTGAACAAAACGGCAATACACGCATCAGTATACGGCTTTACTATTTGTGGCTGTTAAAAACTCTCAGAAATAGACAAATTATTAATTGGTTGCCGGAAAAAACGAACTCTGAATACTTTTATGAAATAAGCGATCCTCAGATAAAAAAAGTATTTTCCGAGCTATCTTATTTGTACGACTACATTTGGTATGGTGAATTTTCTATCAATGACGAAGAATATCTAAAAGCCAAAAACGCCTACCAAAAATTCATTACAGGAAAGGGGATAAACTCATGAACAAGACCATAAGAATTTATATCGCCTTGCTGGTTTCGCTAGTCGTAATTATCGTAATTATCGATGGATTCAGAAGCAAATTGGTCAACTGGACTCCTACCTATTCATTAGATCACAAGAATCCACTCGATTTATATATTTTCAATCATGAAATTGATAGTTTGATCAAAGGAAACCGTTTAATACGAACAACACAAACTCCTTATGCTTATATTCGCGAACACGAAGAAAAAGCAAACTTTATCATTATCAACCAATATGTTTACAATTTGAGTGATACTATACTTCTTGACAAAGTTGCCAAAGGGAGTAACCTGTTGATTAGTACAGAAAATATGTCGGGAACTTTCACTAAAGCATTGGGTGTTTCGTTCAGCGATGTGGATCCCAACTCGCGGCTTATAAAACACGACTATGTAAAATTAAGCCTTACTAACAAAACATGGAGAAACAGTAAACTTACCATACGTCACATTAAAAACAGTTTCTCTTTTACAGATGTAGATACTGTAACTACAACAGTTTTAGGATTTCAGGAAATGCCAGACAAATTTGTTTCGCCGAATTTTCTGAAAATTAAATATGGCGATGGCTATGTATATATTCATAATCAACCCATTGTTTTTTCGAATTATGCTCTTTTATCCAAACAAAGTACAGCACCTTATGTCGCTCATCTAATTTCATATATAAGCAATAGCGATCTGCCTGTAGTATGGCTTGTTCACGGACAAACAACAAACCCCGACAAGCCAACTTCAACCACCTCTCTGTCGGTTATGTTCCGCTATCCGGCTTTGCGTGCCGTATGGCTGGTGTTTATTTACGGTCTGCTACTTTACATTATTTTTAATGCAAAACGACGCCAACGAATTATCCCTGTCGTCAAACCACTAAAAAACACCACTGTTGAATTTGTACAAACAATAGGCAACCTATATTTACAGGAAGGCGACACAGCGAATATTTATGAGAAGAAAATTGTTTTCTTTTTAGATAAAGTGAGACAAAAATATTATTTGAGCACAACAAAATTAGACGATAGTTTTATCAACAAATTACATTTAAAATCAGGAAAAGACATTAAACTCATAAAAAATATTTGCGGACATATCAATTTTTTCAGACGTACCGGAAAAGCTTCGAAAGAAGACTTACTCAAGCTGAACAAAATGATAGAAGATTTCTGGAGTGATAATTAAAAAAATTCAGTATATATGGAAAACGAACAAACAGAACTAACCGGAATACATTTTGAAAACCGCCTGAATCTGACCGAACTAAGCGAAAGCATGAATGCTGTCCGGGCCGAACTTAAAAAAGTAATTGTCGGGCAAGATAAATTAATCGACTATCTGCTGGTAGCAATATTAGCCAATGGTCATGTTTTACTCGAAGGTGTCCCAGGAATAGCTAAAACCATGTCAATCAAAATGCTATCGCGTGCTATCAACGTAAAATTCAGCCGGATACAATTCACGCCGGATCTCATGCCTTCTGACATTCTCGGAACTTCGGTTTTCGACCTGAAGAAAACGGAATTTGAATTTCGTCCCGGTCCCATATTTGCCAATCTGATACTGATTGATGAAGTAAACCGTGCACCGGCCAAAACACAGGCGGCTCTGTTCGAAGTCATGGATGAACGACAGATTACTATCGATGGAAAAACTTATCTGATGGATGAGCCGTTTTTGGTCATGGCAACTCAAAATCCGATTGAACAAGAAGGAACTTACAGATTGCCGGAAGCCCAACTCGACCGTTTCATGTTTAAAGTAATTATTGATTATCCTACCATCGAAGATGAAGCGGAGATCATTCGCCGCGAGCACGAAGCTTTAAACGGAGATAAGACAGCCGAGGTAAAAAGTGTTTTGACCGGCGAAAAAATTGTCGCCTATAAAAATCTGGTACGTCAAATTATCGTTGAACCAAACATTATCGAATACATTGCACGGATAGTTCAAAACACCCGCGAAAATCCATTTCTGTATCTGGGAGCGTCGCCAAGAGCGTCGTTGGCTATTCTAAATGCTTCGAAAGGTTTTGCCGCTATTCGCGGGCGGGATTTTGTAACTCCGGAGGATATTAAGGAAGCCGCAGTTGTAGTGCTGCAACACAGAATTATTGTAGCACCTGAAAAAGAAATGGAAGGTGTAAAAGCTGAAGAAATCGTTCACCAAATTATAGAATCGGTAGAAGTTCCGCGCTAAATGAAATTTCTGAAATCATTATATATCAATCAATTGTTCTTCATTATCCTGCTGGCATTTGGAGGACTCTTTCTCGCATCATTTTATATAAACTGGCTATATAATGTGACACTGATTTTGTTTTCAGGATTCGTACTTTTGACTTTTGTCGATATTTTCATTTTATACAGCACAAAAAACGGCTTCTGGGCAGAGCGAAATTTACCGGATAAATTTTCGAACAGCGATGATAATTCCATATTTTTATCATTGAAAAACAATTATCCGTTAACCGTGCATGCCGAATTGATTGACGAAATTCCCGTTCAGTTCCAGAAAAGAGACTTTTTGTATAAAGTCGACCTGAAAGCTCAGCAAAAAGAAAAACTTGTTTACACACTTAAACCACTGGAGCGGGGAGAATATAGTTTTGGAAAGCTGAATATTTACGTCAAAAGTCCTATTAAATTAGTGGCTAAGAGGTATATATTTTGCGAAAATGAAACCATTGCCACCTATCCGTCTTTTATTCAATTGCGAAAATACGATCTGATGGCTTTTTCAAATAATCTGCTTCAATATGGACTGAAACGTATCCGGAGAATTGGGCATACGATGGAATTTGAACAGATAAAAGAGTATGTTCAGGGAGATGACATCCGTACCATTAACTGGAAAGCAACTTCGAAACAAAACGCTTTAATGGTGAATCATTATCAGGACGAAAAATCACAATCGGTTTACCAAATCATTGATACAGGACGTACCATGCGAATGCCTTTTAATGGACTGAGCCTTCTCGATTATGCCATAAATGCAACATTGGCGTTGAGTAATATTGTTATCAAAAAACAGGATAAAGCCGGAATGTTCACTTTTTCGAAGAAAACCGGAAATTATGTGGCAGCCGGAAAACGAGCCGGTCAAATGCAATTACTCATGGAAAACCTTTACCGTATCGAAACGGACTTTCAGGAAAGTGACTTCAGCAGGTTATATACCGAAATGAAAAAATGTATTACACACCGGAGTCTAATTATGTTGTATACCAACTTTGAGACTATGGATTCACTACGCCGTCAGTTAAATTACTTGAAACAAATTGCCCGGAATCATTTGTTGATTGTAATTTTTTTCGACAACACGGAACTAAACCAACTTATGCAACAAAAAGCCTCAAATATTCGGGAAGTGTACGATAAAATAATAGCGGAAAAATTTACCTTTGAGAAACGATTGATTATTCGTGAACTTCAAAAAAATGGCATTCAGGCGGTACTTACACAGCCGGAAAATCTGACGGTAGATAGCATCAATAAATATCTCGAATTAAAAGCGAGAGGTATGATATAAATAACACAATCTATTAACTACTAAATTAAAGAATTATGGGATTCAATTGGTATTTAAATGCGTTAAAGCATTATTTCGACTTTAAAGGTAGAGCAAGAAGAAGAGAATATTGGTTCTTTATGCTTTATAACGTTATCTTTTTACTGATCGCATTGTCTCTCGACAATGTTTTAGGATGGGCAAATCCGGTTTATCATTTCGGACCTTTGTACAATATTTATGGGTTATTGTTATTAATTCCAAATCTTTCAATTATTGTTCGCCGTTTGCACGATACCGACAGAAGAGGTTTCTGGATTCTTTTAGTGTTTATCCCTGTAATTGGAAGTATCTGGATTTTGGTGTTAATGCTATTAAACAGCAAACCCGGTGAGAATAAATATGGTCCGAATCCCAAAGGAATTTAGAAGTAAATATGAAAAGAGGGTGTCTCAAAAGAAAGGAGAACACAAATTTCGCAAATAAACGCAAATAAACGCAAATTTTCACAAATCATAATTATTTTTATTTCAATAATATATTAAATTTATTAATCTGTTTTATTTATGAAAATTTGCGGAATTTGCGTTTAAGATTCTCTTTGGGGACACCCTTTTTTTCCTTAGCTTTGTTACACCCAACCTTAAATTCCTTGTCCTTCAATATAGATCTCAATCAGACGAGGTATAGCGTATCTGTCAATTTCAGAACGTTTTATTTTCAGAAATCCGGTTATTTCATAATGTACATCAGCAATATTTACCTCATAAAAACGGGCAAAAATTCTCCGGTGAGTTAGCACGTGTTTATAAATTCCGGATATTTTCATAAACTCAACTTCCGTTTTTCCAAACAAGTTTCTGAAAAAATCAGATTCGATCAACTCATGTTCATCGATACTTTTGACAGTCTCCAAGCAAGGAAACTCATATAGGTTCCGCCAAATGTCTTTATCTTCTCTCCTTTTTATAAATGTATATTCACCGCTGCGAACTAAAATATAGTTGAAATATCGTTCCTTAACTTTTACTTTTTGTAATTTCACCGGATATTCATAAATATTACCCTGCATATATGACTGACAAATCTCTGCCAGCGGACAACTATCACATTTGGCTGCAGCCGGAGTACATTGCAACGCTCCAAAGTCCATAATCGCCTGATTGTATTCTCCCGGATGTTTTTTATCCAGCAGGCTGTCGGCCAAAGCATTAAAAATTCTGGCACCTTCCGTCGTATCAACAGGTGTTTTTATAGCAAAAATCCGAGATAACACCCGGTACACATTACCATCTAAAACTGCATGAGGTTTGTCGAAGGCCAACGAACAAATTGCCGCAGCCGTATATGCCCCTACTCCAGACAAACTGATAACATTCCTATAATCCCGAGGAAATTCGCCCGAAAAATTGTTTACAATCTGATTGGCTGCTTTATGAATATTCCGGGCCCGGGTATAATAGCCCAGTCCTTGCCAGAGTCTCAAAACATCGTCCAAAGGAGCAGTGGCCAAAGTATTCACATTCGGAAACCGTTCGATGAACCTGAGATAATATTCGTAACCCTGTGCAACCCTTGTTTGCTGCAAGATAATCTCCGAAATCCAGACTTTATACGGGTCAGACTCCCCCCTCCATGGCAAATCACGTTTATTAATCTTGTACCACTCAAGAATTCTCTTTGTTATAAATTCCAAATTATCAACAATTAAATCAACGCCTCTTATAACATTCATATATTTTTTTGCATCTTTGCTGGCAAAGTTATTATCATTTGTAATAATTACAAAAAAATCAATATTAAAAATATGAAGAAGAATCTCTTTTATTTATTAGCCTTATTGTTGCTTATTGGCTGTACAAACAACTCATTTAAAATTGAAGGCTCTGTAAACGACGACAGTCTTAATGGTCAAACCGTTTATTTAAAAGACCGGATAAACGGAGAATGGGTAAATTTGGACAGTACTATAATATCAGACAAAAAATTCAGTTTCAAAGGTACTGCCGATACCATTAAAACTGTCTATATGCTAACGCAAACAGCATCCGGTGAGAAACTCAGAAATGTTTTGATTCTGGAACCCGGTACTATAAATATTGTCTACGAAAACTCAGAATTTGTCATAAACGGTACACCTCAAAACGAAATTCTAAACCAGTACATCAGTATTAAAAATAATTTATACAAAGAAATAGAAGCCTATTATAAAAGCACCTTCAAACCTGATATGAATAGTGATGAAAAAACTCAGTTTGAACAAAAAATGGACGTTTATAATCAAAAAGACAAGGATATCGACATTGATTATGCCACCCGAAATGTAAATACCGAAGTTGGCACTTATATTTTCGCTTCGTCTTATTATAATATGAATGTCTCTGAAAAAGAAAACATCACCTCTCTGATGAACGAATCCACCCGACAAAAAGAGCGTATACATAAGATTATAGAAAACATTGCCATCGAAAAGCAAACTGCAGTAGGAGAACATTTTACAGACATAAAATTGCCATCTATTACCGGAGACAGTCTTGCCTTATCCGATCTGGTGGGGAAAACAGACTACGTTTTAATCGATTTCTGGGCAACATGGTGCGGCCCGTGCATGAGGTCTATGCCTGATATGAAAGACCTTTACAATAAATATAAAGGTCAGAAGCTGGAAGTTTTGGGCGTTTCACTCGACCAGGACGAAACAGCATGGAAAAAAATTGTGAAAGAAAAAGAACTTAGCTGGAAACATATCTCCGATTTGGCCGGTTGGCAGAGTCAGGGGGCTAAGCTTTACGCAATTAATTCAATTCCCGCAACAGTCTTAATAGATAAAAACGGAATAATCAAAGGACGAAACCTGTCCCATTCTGAACTTGAAAATATACTCTCAAAATAGTGAAAATTAGCGATAAATAACTATATTTTTTTTCAAAAAAAATTGTGCAATTGTTTTTTAATCAGAATAAAAGCAATATATTTGCAGTCCGTTTGAAAAAAATTTCAGAACAATCATAATTAATTCATTAACTTATTAAAAATTACTAAAATGACTAAAGCAGATATCGTAAACGAGATTGCTAAAAATACAGGAATAGATAAAGCTACTGTATTGACTACTGTTGAAGCTTTCATGGAAACAGTAAAAGAATCATTATCAAAAAACGATAATGTTTACCTAAGAGGTTTTGGTAGCTTTGTGATCAAAGAACGTGCTGAGAAGACTGCCAGAAACATTTCTAAAAACACTACCATTATTATTCCTGCACACAACATCCCGTCATTCAAGCCTGCAAAAACATTTTTGAATGTTGTAAAATAAATTTTCTAACAATAAAATATAAATAAAATGCCAAGCGGTAAAAAAAGAAAACGACATAAAATGTCAACGCACAAGCGTAAAAAAAGACTGAGAAAAAATAGACATAAGAAAAAATAGTCTTTTTTAGTGGTCTTTAGAAATTAAAGTCCAAGAAAACAAACTTATAAGCACTATCTTGGCTTTAAGTTTGTTTTTTGTTTATTACGAAACGAACAAAACCCAAAATCAAAAAAAGTGAATAGCGAATTAGTAGTAGATGTACAAGCATCTGAAATCTCAATTGCGCTGCTCGAAGACAAAAGACTTGTAGAACTCAACCACGAAGGACGTGAAGAACAATTCGCAGTTGGGAACTTATATCTCGGAAGGGTAAAAAAACTAATGCCCGGCTTAAATGCAGCCTTTGTAGACGTGGGTTACGAAAAAGACGCTTTTCTGCATTATCTTGATTTAGGTTCAAATTTCAGTACTCTTAACCAATTTACAACTCAGGTACTTAGCGACCGAAAAAAAGTACCTTTAGTTCAAAAAACCAAACTCTTACCCGAAATTGAAAAAAATGGTTCAATCAATGAAGTTCTGAAACCCGGACAGGATATTCTCGTCCAGATCGCTAAAGAACCGATTTCAACAAAAGGACCAAGGCTAACAGCCGAAATTTCAATAGCCGGAAGATTTCTGGTTTTAATTCCGTTTGCCGATAAAGTTTCGGTTTCTCAAAAAATCAAAACAGAAGAAGAACGGGTCAGACTGAGGCAGTTAATTCAAAGCATAAAACCCAAAGGATTTGGGGTAATTGTCAGAACTGTTGCCGAAGAAAAAAAAGTTGCCGAACTCGATAACGAATTGAAGATTTTGCTCAAACGCTGGGAAGATGCGGTAGCAAAAACTCAACAATCGAAAGGCGTAACGCTCATTTTAGAAGAATTAGGTCGCACGGTAGGAATAATAAGAGATTTATTCAATACCAATTTCAAACACATACACATCAACGATGTAGGAGTTTTCAACGAAGTACGCGACTATATCGAACTGATTGCACCGGAACGTAAAGACATTGTAAAGCTTTATAAAGATGAAACTCCGATTTTCGACAGTTTTGGCATAACCAAACAAATAAAATCGGCATTCGGAAAGACAGTTTCGTTCAAAAGCGGAGCATATCTGATTATTGAACATACAGAAGCTTTACACGTAATAGATGTAAACAGTGGCAATCGGTCGAAAGCCGGTAACGGACAGGAAGAAAATGCATTGGATGTGAATCTCGCAGCAGCCGACGAAATTGCGCGTCAACTCCGTCTGAGAGATATGGGAGGAATTATTGTGGTAGACTTTATTGACATGCACGAATCTGAAAACCGACAGAAACTGTATGAGAGAATGCGAGAAGTCATGTCAAACGACAGAGCAAAACACAATATCCTGCCACTGAGTAAATTTGGTTTAATGCAAATGACCCGGCAAAGGGTCAGACCGGTTACGCATATTGACATAGAAGAAACATGTCCTACATGCTTTGGAACAGGTCGCACAAAACCTTCAATTTTATTTACAGATCAACTGGAAAACAAAATTGATTTCCTTGTCAACAAATTGGATGTCAAAGAATTTACACTTCACCTGCATCCTTATGTCGACGCCTATGTTTCCAAAGGTCTGTTTTCGTCAACAAAAAAGCAGTGGCGACAAAAATTCGGTAAAGGCTGCAAGGTAATCTCATCGCAAAAGCTCGGATTCCTGCAATACAAATTTTATGACAAAAAGGGTACTGAAATTAACCTGCAAGAAGAAATAGAAAAGTTTTCGTAACAGTAAATATTCTTCATGAAAGCGGATGACCTAAAATGGTTATCCGCTTTCTTTTTATTTTCCTGTTCAAAAAAACGAACCACTCTCCCCCATATTATTTACAAAAAAATACCCCCGTATTATAAGACGAGGGCAACTTAAATGTTTTCACAACGGAATAATCCTTATTGTGATTTGCTTTCAATTATTAGGCACAAATATATTAAGTTTATTTTTCACTTCCAAATAATTTGAAAAATAAATTTATTATAATTAACTTCAAAGCCTAAAAAAACATTTACACTTAGAAATATTATGAAAAAAATTTTAGGATTGGATCTGGGAACGACATCTATCGGTTGGGCTTTGATAAACGAAGCAGAAAACGAAAATGAAAAATCTTCCATTATCAAACTCGGCGTTAGAGTGAATCCTTTGACCGTTGATGAGCAACAAAATTTTGAAAAAGGGAAAAGCATTACCACCAATGCCGACAGAACTCTAAAACGCAGTATGCGTCGAAATTTACAACGGTATAAACTCCGCCGCGAAAATCTGATTGAGATTCTAAAAGACAATGGATTTATCAATGACGAAACAATTCTTTCGGAAAATGGAAACCGTAGTACATTTGAAACCTATCGTTTACGTGGTAAAGCTGCTACCGAAGCAATCACTTTAGAAGAGTTTGCCCGTGTATTGTTGATGATTAATAAAAAACGAGGTTATAAGAGTAGTCGTAAGGCAACAGGTACGGAAGACGGAACTTTAATAGATGGAATGGAGGTTGCCAAAAAGCTTTATAATAAAAATCTGACCCCAGGTCAATTGTCGTATCAACTATTGAACGAGGGAAAGAAGTCATTGCCGGAGTATTATCGTTCAGACTTACAGAGAGAGTTCAATGAAATTTTTGAAAAGCAAATGTCTTTTTATCCTGATATATTAACAGTAAAACTAAAAGAAGAGCTTACAGATAAGAAGCGTGATGCAGTATGGGCTATTTGTGCACAAGAGTTTAAAAACAAAGGATTTGAGCTTGTTGGAATAAAGAGAAAAGGTAATACTGCTGAACAGAAAATTGAAAATTATGCTTGGAGAGTAAAAGGGCTGACCGAAAAATTAGAATTGGAACAATTTGTTGTAGTACTTCAACAAATCAATATTCAAAAAAATGCTTCGAGCGGTTATCTTGGCGCTATAAGCGACAGAAGTAAAGAATTGTATTTCAAAAAACAAACGGTCGGGCAATACCAAATGGCAATGTTGGATAAAAACCCAAATGTAAGCTTGCGAAATATGGTTTTTTATCGGCAGGATTATTTAGACGAATTCAACATTATTTGGAACAAACAAGCTGCATATCATAAAGAATTAACAGTTAAACTGAAAAATGAGATTCGGGATATTGTCATTTTTTATCAAAGACGCTTAAAAAGCCAAAAGGGACTTATTAGTTTTTGTGAGTTTGAGAGCCGGAAAATTGAAATTGAAATAGATGGTAAAAAGAAAATAAAAACGGTTGGAAATCGTGTAATTCCCCGCTCCTCCCCATTATTTCAGGAATTCAAAATTTGGCAAACGCTTAATAATATTGAAGTTTTCGGCAAAGGAAAGAAAAGCAAAAAACAAAAAGGTGCAACTTTGTTTGATAATGTGGAAGACCCATTAATAACAGGTGGCCGACGCACATTATATGAGGAAGAAAAAGAACTGTTAGCGGCTGAATTGTCAATTAAAAAGGAACTCAAAAAAGCCGATATTTTGAAGCTTCTGTTTGATAATTCCAAAGAATTGGATATGAATTTCCCTTCGATTCAAGGGAATCTGACACAAGCCACCTTGTTTAATGTGTATAGGCAAATCATTAGTTTAAGTGGTCACGAAATAGATGTTGAAAAACGACCTGCTACTGAGATTTTAAAAGAGGTAGAAGAGTTATTTTCAGCTTTAGAAGTTAACACAGACATCTTGCATTTTGATTCGGACAAGGAATTGGATAAACAGACGATGTACAAACTTTGGCACTTGCTTTATTCTTTTGAAGGAGATGATTCCAAAACAGGAAATGAAAACTTAATAAACAAAATAATAGAACTCTACGGTTTTGAGAAAAAATATGCAACAATTTTAGCAAATGTAACTTTTCAGGATGATTATGGAAGTCTTTCGGCAAAAGCCATTCGTAAAATTTTACCCTATTTGAAAGCCGGGCATAAATATGATATAGCTTGTGAATATGCAGGTTATCGTCACTCTGCAAGTTCATTAACTATTGAAGAAATTAAAAATAAAACTTATAAAGACCATCTTGATATTCTTCCCAAAAACTCATTGCGAAATCCAGTGGTAGAAAAAATACTCAACCAGATGATTAATGTCATTAATTCTATTATTGGCACTTACGGAAAGCCGGATGAAGTTCGAGTTGAATTGGCGCGTGAATTAAAAAAGAATGCTAAAGAGCGTGAAGCACTGACAAAATCTATTGCTGAAACTACAAGACTGTATGACCAATACCGAGAAACATTGTCCAAATCTCCATTTAATCTCACCTACATAAGTCGTAATGACATTATACGTTACAAATTGTATGAAGAGCTGAAAGACAATGGATATAAGACACTGTATTCAAATACATACATTTCACCCGCTGCTGTTTTTAGCGGTGATTTTGATATTGAACATATTATCCCGCAAGCAAAATTATTTGATGATTCTTTTTCAAATAAGACACTGGAATTAAGAAGTATTAATCTTGAGAAAGGGAACAAAACGGCTGTCGATTTTATTAAAGATAAATATGGTGAATCCGGGAATGAAAATAGTTTGGATAATTATCTAAATCGTACTGAAAGCTTATACAAAAAAGGAATTATTTCATCCCGCGCAAAGTATAACAAATTAAAAATGCAGGAAAAAGATATTCCTGATGGCTTTATAGAACGAGATATTCGTGATACTCAATATATTGCCAAATATGCCAAAACAATGTTGGGTGATTTAGTTGAATATGTGGTATCAACAACAGGTTCTATAACAGATCGCTTACGCGAAGATTGGCAGCTCATTGATGTTATGCAGGAATTAAATTGGGACAAATATAATAAGCTTGGTCTTACCGAAATTATTGAAGAAAAGGACTACCATGGTAATGTTTACAAAATCCGAAAAATAAAGGACTGGACAAAACGCAACGACCATCGTCATCACGCAATGGATGCTTTAACAGTTGCCTTTACAAAACGAAGTATTATTCAATATCTTAATAATTTAAATGCTCGTAGTGATAAAAGTTCAAGCATTTACGGCATCGAACAAAAAGAACTTTATCGGAATGATAAGGGGAAATTATTGTTCAAGCCTCCATTTGCGCTTAATGAATTTAGAGTAGAAGCAAAATGCCATTTGGAAAACACTTTGATTTCCATTAAAGCTAAGAATAAAGTAGTTACTCAAAATATTAATACGACGAAAAAGATTGGTAGAACAAATAAAAAAATACAATTAACACCCAGAGGACAATTGCATAATGAAACTGTTTACGGCAGTCAAAAACAATACGTTGTGAAAGAAGAACCGGTAAACGCAAAATTTGATGCAACTAAAATTGAAACCGTTTCAAAACCGATCTATCGAGATGCTTTATTAAAACGCTTACAGGAATTTAATAACGATCCGCAAAAAGCATTTGCAGGAAAAAATAGTTTGTCGAAGAATCCGATTTGGTTGGACGAATTACACACATCACAAGTACCGGAAAAAGTAAAAACAATTGGTTTTGAAACCATTTATACGATACGAAAAGACATCTCTCCCGATTTAAAAATTGAAAAGGTTATTGATAATAAAATAAAAGAAATACTTCGGAACAGATTGAATGAATATAATGGAAATGCCAAACAAGCATTCTCAAATCTCGGTGAAAATCCAATCTGGCTAAATAAAGAAAAAGGCATTTTCATAAAACGAGTTACTATATCGGGAGTAAGCAATGCTGAAGCTTTACATACAAAATTGGATAAAGAAGGGCAACCAGTTTTAGACAAAAATGGAAATAAGCAACCAAACGATTTTGTGAGTACAAGCAACAATCACCATGTGGCTGTTTATCGAGATGAGAATGGAAATTTGCAGGAAAAGGTCGTTTCATTCTATGAGGCTGTTATTAGAAAAAATTTAAATTTACCTATAGTTTTTAATAGTCCTAAAGAAAATATAGATTTAGTCCTCGAAAAAGATATTAATAATCAATTGATTCTTGATAATTTGCCGGATAAAAATTGGGAATTTCTTTTCAGCATGAAGCAGAATGAGTATTTTGTTTTTCCAAATGAGAAAACGGGATTTAATCCCAATGAAATAGATTTACTCAATTCTGAAAATTATAGTTTGATTAGTCCGAATTTGTTTCGGGTACAGAAATTCTCATTTAAAAATTATGTATTTAGGCATCATCTAGAGACTACAATAAAAGATACAAGTAGTAATTTAAGAGGTACAACCTGGACTGATTTTCGAAGTTCAAAAGGGCTTGATAAAATTGTAAAAGTTCGTGTAAATCATATTGGACAAATTGTTTCTGTAGGAGAATATTAAAATGATTAAACGGATACTTTGAATATTTATTCGAAGTGCGACTCAAAGTCGCACCCCAAATAGCAATAAAGTAACACAATTCACGTGACTTCGAGTCACCTTGTAAATAAAGATTTATATTATGTCAAAAGCAAAACTCAAAAAAGAACTTCAAAGTCTTACCAAAGAAAAATTAGTGGAGCAAATATTAGATTTATACGATAAAAATAAATCCGTAAAGGAATTTTATGATTTTTATCTGAATCCGCGTAACGAAAAAGAATTGGCTGTAAAATATAAAAAACAAATCCGTAAAGAATTCAACGTGGAGAATCCAATGCGAAGTACCGAAAAATTTTCAGTAGCAAAACGTGCCATATCTGACTTCAAAGGATTACAACCTTCGCCTGAAGCATTGGCAGATGTCATGTTGTATTTGCCTGAAAGTGCTTGTGAGCTAACTTACTGTTACGGTGATTATTCCGAACAATTTTATGATTCAGCTTATAATAATTACAAAGTGGCGTTGGAATTTATTGCTAAAAATAATTTGCTGAACGACTTCAAACTCCGAGCAGAACAGTGTGTAAAGTGGGCTTCAGTCTGTGGTTACGGGTTTGCTGATGATATAGCCGACATTTATTACACTTTCTATCAGGATTGATTTTTTTTTCAACTTTTCCAAAGTTTTAGAACTTTGGAAAAGTTGAAATTAAACAAATACCGAAAATCGAATATGGAAAAATTGCAACCTAATCATTCCTATCATATTTACAACCATGCAAATGGATTCGAAAATATATTTGAAGAAGATGAAAACTATAGGTTTTTTCTCGAAAAATACGTTTTATATATTTCGCCTATTGCTGAAACCTATTCGTATTGTCTGCTCCCGAATCATTTTCATTTGGTTGTAAGAATACGAAAAGAAGAAGTAATTAATCAGATTTTTCGCGTTTATAACTTTTCCAAAGTCCAAAACTTTGGAAAAGTTATAAACCAACCGCAAATAACCGATGAACAAATAGAATATTTTATTTCCAAACAGTTTTCAAGACTTTTTAGCTGCTACACGCAATCGTTTAACAAGGTAAATAACAGAAAAGGCTCATTGTTTATTAAAAACTTTAAACGTCAACATATCAGCGACAGGGAATATTTTAAATCGGCGGTTATTTATACGCATCGAAATCCTATTCATCACGGTTTTTGTTTGGGTTTTGAAGATGGAACTTATACATCTTATAATGAGATTACAAACAATACAAGTCAAATTATCGAAACAACTAAGTTATTAAAAGTATTTGAAGGTCTTAAGGCTTTTAAGGACGCACACAATACTGCTTTAGACAAATTTAGGCAACAATTATTCGGAGATATTAAATAAAACTTCGCAACTTTTTCAACTATTAACTTTTCCAAAGTTTTAGAACTTTGGAAAAGTTAATGAAAAAAACAAAAACGACACCACTATGATTAAACGCACACTTTATTTTGGAAATCCGGCATATTTGAGCCTACGAAACTCGCAATTGGTAATTCACCTCCCCGAAGCTAACGGAATGGACGACCGGACGGGAAATAATACGATTCCGGTGGAAGATATTGGCGTGGTTATTTTGGATCATAAGCAAATCACTATTACGCATGGACTTATGGAGGCTTTATTGGAAAATAATACAGCTGTTATTACGTGCGATAGTAGCCGGATGCCGGTGGGTTTACTTCTTCCTTTAAGCGGGAATACTGTGCAAAGTGAACGGTTCCAGGCACAAATAGATTCCTCTCTCCCACTCCGCAAACAACTTTGGCAGCAAACTATTCAAAACAAAATAACGAATCAGGCTTATGTGTTGAAGAGCAAACGAAATGTTGTGGTCAAAAATATGCTGGCTTGGGTCAACGATGTAAAAAGTGGCGATAGTGACAATCTGGAAGGCCGTGCAGCTGCTTATTACTGGGCTAATATGTTTCCTATGATTCCCGATTTTCGTCGCGGGCGTGAGGGTGTGACTCCCAACAATTTGCTTAATTACGGTTATGCCATACTTCGTGCTATAGTTGCCCGTTCGTTGGTAGCCAGTGGATTGCTTCCGACTTTTGGAATTCATCATCACAATCGGTATAATGCTTATTGTCTTGCCGATGATATTATGGAACCGTATCGGCCTTTTGTGGATCAATTAGTAGTGGAAATTACAGATGATATTATTACAAGAACAGTTCATCATAGCAACCGACAGGAACAATCTTTAAATAACAATGAAAATTTGATTGCCGCAGATAAAATTCCTATATATCGGACAAGTAATACTGAAAATCCAATTGAGAACATAGAACTTAGTAAAGAAATTAAAGCAAAATTATTGGGAATTCCTGTTCTTGATGTAAATATTAACGGCCAACGAAGTCCGCTAATGATAGCAGTAGGTCAGACAACAGCATCGTTAACGAAATGTTATCTTGGTGAACTCAGAAAAATTTCTTATCCATCGTTTACCTGATAAATGGAAAGTGGAAAGAATGACTAATACCGAATATGGAAGAACGCTTAAGTGAATACCGGATTATGTGGGTACTTGTTTTATTTGATTTACCAACCGAAACAAAAAAAGAGAAAAAGGCATACACCGATTTTCGAAAGAGATTGGTAAACGATGGATTTACTATGTTCCAGTTTTCTATTTACCTGCGTCATTGTCCCAGTCGTGAAAATGCAGAAGTACATATTAAGCGCGTAAAGTCATTTCTCCCTGAAGCCGGTCAGGTGGGCGTTTTGTGTATTACGGATAAGCAATTCGGGCAAATGGAACTTTTTCAGGGTAAAAAAGAAAAAGAAGTTTCAACTCCTTACCAACAATTAGAGTTATTCTGACAATATATTAAAATGGAAAATCCCGCCATATTTAGCGGGATTTTCTATTAATTAACAGCTTTTTCTGACATCCTGATTATTGTTGTAATATATTGACTCACTATTATTTACACTGATAGTGCTGTTAATGATGTCAAAGATACCAATTATTGAAAGCAAATCACAACCTGCTGAGTTGAAAGCTGATTATGCTTCTAGCTGTTAATGATGTCAAAGATACCAATTATTGAAAGCAAATCACAACCGCGTTACCTGTGGACTACTTCTACAAGTAGCTGTTAATGATGTCAAAGATACCAATTATTGAAAGCAAATCACAACGTCCGTCTTAAAGCAAAGCCGAGAACCGAAGCTGTTAATGATGTCAAAGATACCAATTATTGAAAGCAAATCACAACTACTCAATTGATGAGGACTGCAATGTCATTGCTGTTAATGATGTCAAAGATACCAATTATTGAAAGCAAATCACAACAAGAAAGAGAAGGGCTGCTTATAACATGCGGCTGTTAATGATGTCAAAGATACCAATTATTGAAAGCAAATCACAACACTAACATTAATATCCCGATTTGCAGCTCCGCTGTTAATGATGTCAAAGATACCAATTATTGAAAGCAAATCACAACAGAAGTAGCACAAAGCCGCGCCGATTTTGCGCTGTTAATGATGTCAAAGATACCAATTATTGAAAGCAAATCACAACCGGTTCTGAATTAAGGTTTACCGGGTTCCCGCTGTTAATGATGTCAAAGATACCAATTATTGAAAGCAAATCACAACGTGTATGTGTATGGTAGAAAACGTAACCCAGCTGTTAATGATGTCAAAGATACCAATTATTGAAAGCAAATCACAACCGTATATTTCGAGTTCAGGATAGTTATGTAGCTGTTAATGATGTCAAAGATACCAATTATTGAAAGCAAATCACAACTTTCTGTCGGTGGTACTGTTGCAAGTAATGGCTGTTAATGATGTCAAAGATACCAATTATTGAAAGCAAATCACAACCTGCTGCCTGTGCTCCTTGCATGGCGGTGCGCTGTTAATGATGTCAAAGATACCAATTATTGAAAGCAAATCACAACTAATTTGGGCAATTCTTTTCCGGGTAATTTGCTGTTAATGATGTCAAAGATACCAATTATTGAAAGCAAATCACAACTCAGAAATTGTTCCACTTGTATTATCAGAGGCTGTTAATGATGTCAAAGATACCAATTATTGAAAGCAAATCACAACCGTACGATTCTTCGGTATATACAGCTTGTAGCTGTTAATGATGTCAAAGATACCAATTATTGAAAGCAAATCACAACTACGCAGAGTATGTGTCGGAAAATGAAGCCGCTGTTAATGATGTCAAAGATACCAATTATTGAAAGCAAATCACAACTCCTTCTGTTGGTAAATCTTTATGTCTTGGCTGTTAATGATGTCAAAGATACCAATTATTGAAAGCAAATCACAACGTCATGATAAAACTGTCCGATCTTGAAGACGCTGTTAATGATGTCAAAGATACCAATTATTGAAAGCAAATCACAACTTGTCATTAATCCTTTTAAAAAACCATACTGCTGTTAATGATGTCAAAGATACCAATTATTGAAAGCAAATCACAACTTTCATTTGTTAGAGTTGCAGAAATTATTAGCTGTTAATGATGTCAAAGATACCAATTATTGAAAGCAAATCACAACAGAGCTGGCAAATGTGAGTTGCAAGATTCTGCTGTTAATGATGTCAAAGATACCAATTATTGAAAGCAAATCACAACAAGCAATATATTCTTCAACAAACAAAAGATGCTGTTAATGATGTCAAAGATACCAATTATTGAAAGCAAATCACAACGAATTTAGCAAGATTATAGCAGATGGAGAAGCTGTTAATGATGTCAAAGATACCAATTATTGAAAGCAAATCACAACATAAACCCAATCCAGCCAATCATAAAATCGGCTGTTAATGATGTCAAAGATACCAATTATTGAAAGCAAATCACAACCAAAAACACTTTCTTTGAATTTGTATAAAAGCTGTTAATGATGTCAAAGATACCAATTATTGAAAGCAAATCACAACTGAATTTACAACACTAATATCAGTTATTTTGCTGTTAATGATGTCAAAGATACCAATTATTGAAAGCAAATCACAACTTTGTCCTGTTACCTTCGCAGGGTCAAACAGCTGTTAATGATGTCAAAGATACCAATTATTGAAAGCAAATCACAACATTTTTGTTTACTTGTCATTTTTCAAATGAGCTGTTAATGATGTCAAAGATACCAATTATTGAAAGCAAATCACAACAGATTGCATCGATTATCAAACAACGCGAAGGCTGTTAATGATGTCAAAGATACCAATTATTGAAAGCAAATCACAACTTCTAAGCCGCAACATGGCTATTTCTTTCGCTGTTAATGATGTCAAAGATACCAATTATTGAAAGCAAATCACAACGTCTGCTGCCAAATTTATCTTGGCTGTCAGGCTGTTAATGATGTCAAAGATACCAATTATTGAAAGCAAATCACAACTTACTTTTGCAGTTGTAACGATTGGATTGTGCTGTTAATGATGTCAAAGATACCAATTATTGAAAGCAAATCACAACTTACTGTTGGTGGTAATGCGGCTGGTGCTCGCTGTTAATGATGTCAAAGATACCAATTATTGAAAGCAAATCACAACACGGATGAAACAGATGTACACAACTGGAAGGCTGTTAATGATGTCAAAGATACCAATTATTGAAAGCAAATCACAACACGTTCCTTACGGTTGTGATAGATTTGGAAGCTGTTAATGATGTCAAAGATACCAATTATTGAAAGCAAATCACAACGACAAAGCTATTTCATTTTTCAAAGACTGGGCTGTTAATGATGTCAAAGATACCAATTATTGAAAGCAAATCACAACATTCTAACTCTTACTTCCTGATTTGGATATGCTGTTAATGATGTCAAAGATACCAATTATTGAAAGCAAATCACAACACCATTGTAAAAGTATGTAACTTTTTGAAGCTGTTAATGATGTCAAAGATACCAATTATTGAAAGCAAATCACAACAAAAAGAACAATGGAAAATTGATAAGTTAGGCTGTTAATGATGTCAAAGATACCAATTATTGAAAGCAAATCACAACGCACCATTCCCGGGTGCATAAGTGTTTTTTGCTGTTAATGATGTCAAAGATACCAATTATTGAAAGCAAATCACAACCGAAATACCCTTGATTATTGGCACTTCGGCGCTGTTAATGATGTCAAAGATACCAATTATTGAAAGCAAATCACAACACAATTTCAGGGAGTAATGGTGCCTAGGCCGCTGTTAATGATGTCAAAGATACCAATTATTGAAAGCAAATCACAACAAACTATACACAACTACATTGATTTTAAAGCTGTTAATGATGTCAAAGATACCAATTATTGAAAGCAAATCACAACAAGCGGTTAGCACTAACGCGAGTAAATTTAGCTGTTAATGATGTCAAAGATACCAATTATTGAAAGCAAATCACAACGACCTTTTGCTTTTCATGCTTCAAAAAGATGCTGTTAATGATGTCAAAGATACCAATTATTGAAAGCAAATCACAACCATAACCTATACATTCCCCTAAGTACTGTCGCTGTTAATGATGTCAAAGATACCAATTATTGAAAGCAAATCACAACAACGTTTTAGCAGCTATGAAATGAAGCGGGCTGTTAATGATGTCAAAGATACCAATTATTGAAAGCAAATCACAACACAGATATTTCACCGGTCTGTGGTATAGAGGCTGTTAATGATGTCAAAGATACCAATTATTGAAAGCAAATCACAACGTAGTTTCGATAGAAAATTACTTTCGAAATGCTGTTAATGATGTCAAAGATACCAATTATTGAAAGCAAATCACAACTGACAGTCGTAAAAAAGCATCGCATGTATAGCTGTTAATGATGTCAAAGATACCAATTATTGAAAGCAAATCACAACGGTACGTACCAAATGCCAAAAGCAAGTAATGCTGTTAATGATGTCAAAGATACCAATTATTGAAAGCAAATCACAACCAAAAACAATTGGCTGAACGGGCTAAAAGGCTGTTAATGATGTCAAAGATACCAATTATTGAAAGCAAATCACAACCAGCGCTCAAATGATAGACGCTGCCGCAACGCTGTTAATGATGTCAAAGATACCAATTATTGAAAGCAAATCACAACGAGACCAACCGACTTAAACAACGCATCCGAGCTGTTAATGATGTCAAAGATACCAATTATTGAAAGCAAATCACAACATTCTCACAATAATCATATTTTCTCTTGAGCTGTTAATGATGTCAAAGATACCAATTATTGAAAGCAAATCACAAAATGCACATTAAATCAGATAGTTACGCAACTACAAGAAACGGTTTAGAACCACTTTATACAAAAGAGGTTTTATTTTTGCTGTTGTAGAGTGTTTCTTTGTTGTTATTTTCTGTTGATTGTTATTTCAAGAAACAGAAAACCGTTTCTTATTCGTTTCTCGTCAAAAGATTTTCGTTTCTCAACCGTTTCTTGAGTCTTGCTTTCAGGCACAAAGTTAGTGTTTCTTTTTAGTTTGCAACTTAAAAGTTACTCGTAAATTCAAGAAATCAGGGCATAAAAAAAGCCGCCCCCATTGGGACGACCTTCATTCAAGAAAACAGATAATCGCCTACGTTTAGGCAACAATTACAGAACCCAAATACACACTGTTTGCAACATCTTTACCGTCTGCGGTAATGAAGCCCAGGAACACTTCAACACTTTCGCCAACCCAATCAGCAGGAACAGAAATGTCTTCTGTAGCTGAGACTCTCTGATTTCCACCTGCATCAAATACAGATTCGGCTCTTGTTGGATTCAAAACAACAATCAAAGCTTTGTCTGCTTGGGTTGCAGTACCACTGCCAGAGTTATCATCCCAATTCAGGGTAACAAACACCATTTGCAGAGGTGGCTAAGCCGTTCAAAGCTCCGGTTAAGTTGCCACGAGAAACAAGCACCTTGGCAAGATCAACACTGTAGTCAGCAGAGGAACTGCCAGTAACAGCATTGTTCAGAATGTAAGACATTGCAGCATTGAACGCTGTTTGCTTGATTGCGTACTTTTTGTAGCCAACACGGAGGAATCCGGTTATTGGTTTCAAAATTGCCAACACTAAAGCGAATTTAGTCCGCTGATTTACCTGACCATCGGTGCGAGGATTGCTTACCGAAGTTGCTTTTGCACGCATGTAGCTGATACCTTTCCAGTTACCACCTACGACATTTCCCACTTTACCTGAGAAGCTTCCGAGAATACCTAAATTAATCTTTCCCATACCTTGAAAATTTAAAAATGAATAATAGTTTAATTTGGACTTGGTACGGAGGAGAACCCTTTTTGACCTTGTCTTGGACAAAGATAATATGGGTTAAGTGGTAGATTATCAGATTAGAAGCTATTGCCTTTCTTTGCTTTAACTTGCTGTTTTCCTCGCGAAAAAACACTGAAAAGGAAAAGAAAATGTAAACACCCTCTTACTGCAAGAAAAAGCGAAGAGAAACGGAGCGTTGAGGCTGTCAAGGTTTTTTGTCAGAATACTACCCGACCAACGGGAAGTGTGGAGATTGTGATAAAAACCCGAAGGGCTTGACCTTTACTGACTCATTTTATTGCTGTTATCTTTGTGAACATTTTTTTGTCGCATATATCATAATTTAAAATTTTACATGAAATGGAAAATCCTTTTGAAATTATCGAACAAAGGCTCAAAAACATTGAAAAGCAGCTTTCAGAATTAGTAAAAATGGTACAAACCCCCATTTTTAAAGGAGTAACAGAAGAAATAATGAGAGTAGAGCAACTTTCGGATTATTTGACGATAGCACGACAGACCATTTATGAGAAATGTTCAAAAAAAGAGATCCCTTATTTTAAAGCAGGGAAGCGATTGTATTTTAAAAAGAGTGTAATCAACGATTGGATAAATAGTGGTCGGAGATATACAACTGACGAACTCATGCAACAGGCTGTGGAATGGGCACGAAAGCATCCCCGAAAACTATAATACTTTACTTTCCCGATTAAATGATTTCATATAAAACTACAACTGCATTATATTAGGGGTGGGTGGTCGGGGGTTGGCGTGGGAGAAGCAGGTTTAAACCGAATAGTAAAAACAGCCTTGAACCAGCGTGGATAGCAAGGCTGAAATGCGAGTGTAGAGAAACGAAACGAAGTATTCAGCCTGTGCGTTGTGTGCGAGCCGCTGCGAGTGGAGCGAGTGCCCCGGACACAGGAAGCGCGGAGCGCGGTGGACGGGTGCTGCCGGCAGCTGGTTTGGCGCATTTTTTTGCCCGAACGGTGCGTTGAAAAAAGCAAGGGCTGGAAGTAATGAACGAGATTTGGGGAATAATGAGAATTTCGATATTTATTCCATTTGAGTAATTACAGGGCAATTTTCTTATTTAATTTCTTGTAGTGCTTGTTTAATATCATTTTTTACATAGAATAGAAATCCTTTTGCTTTATTATAGCCATTTTTCAGCAGTCGTTTTCTGCAATAGGATTCTTCTATATCTGACATTTCAACTGATTTTGAGATTAATAAATCTCTGTATTTATATACGGCACTTGTTAATTGGTGGTCGTTAGCTATGGCAATTCTTAAATAACTTTCAAATATCAATAAGCGTTCCAACTCTTCGGTCAACTCGGTTAATTCAAGTCCGACACTTTCAACAGGTTTGGTTATTTCGCGTAATATCCCCTCATCATCCATTGCGACAACTTCTTTGGAAGTGTGATTGCTTTTTTTGTTTTTTTTCGTACTCTGCAAAGTCCAATCTCTGTCAATGTAACTTAAACCGTGTTCTAACCATAAGCCTGCATTATCAAGGACAAGTCCGCAATCTTTCCCCTCGTAGGGGCGCATACATCTACCGACTTGTTGCAAATATAACACCAATGATTTTGTTGGACGAGCTAATTGAACCGCTTCGCAGTCAGGTACATCAAAGCCCTCTGAAACTATATCAACATTACTTAGGACAAGAATTTCACCGGATCTAAATTTATTCAAAATATCAATTCTCTCATTTTTTGGTGTGGTTGCATCAATATGAGCAGCTGGGAAACCGGCATTGATATATCGTTGAACAATTTCTTTACTGTGTTCAATATCAACGGCAAAAACGATAGTCTTTTTTCCTTTAGCAAACTTGTTGTAACTGTCTATGAGGTTAGCCATTATTGAATTGTCAAGCATAACGTTATGCAGCATTTCAATATCGTAATCTCTCATTCTTTGTTTTACTTTTGACAAATCGGGGATACAACCTACCAAGTGTTTAATGTGAGCCAAATAACCCTTTTCAAAAAAGAAACTCAGTTTACCTAAGGGTATTAGAATCTCAAATAAATCGTCAAAACCATCGCCATTAATGCGTGTTGGAGTGGCTGTAACACCTAAAAAACGAGCTTCAGGATAGATTTCCCACAAAGTTTGATATGTAGCTGCTTTTGAGTGGTGGCATTCGTCAATTATAACAATATCAGCAGGAGGATATTCTCGACGAGACAATGTTTGTATTGTTGCAACCTGAACATCACAATCCGGATTTGCTTTTTGCCTTGCAGAAATAATGCCAACCCCAACCCCAAAATGGGTTAAGCGGTCAGCGATTTGTTCTACTAATTCAACACGGTGAACAACAATCAGAATTTTTTTATTTTTAACAGTTGCTTTTCTTACTATCTCTGAAAATACAGTGGTTTTACCTGTTCCTGTCGGCATTTGAAACAGTATATTCCTTAGATTAAGTAACTTGGGATTCCAGGCTTCAAATATTCGTTTGATTCCTTCCGTTTGATATGGGCGTAATGTAACCATAAAAAGCAATTTTGTGATTATAAAAACCAAAGGTTTGTTTTTCCAAATGGAGGCAATCCTTGCTCTGAAAAATGAGGAACAATTTCGGCAACCATTTCAGGGTATTTGATTGTGATTGATAAGTTTTGTTGTTTAACGGATTTCCAATACATACGGCTGAATTGATACACCTGATTGAGCATTCCTTTTACTTCAACCATTGAAATTTCATTACGTTTCCCTTTTGTATTATCGACTTCTTGTGTGTTTACAACTTTTGAGATTTTGACCTTTAACGGGAATAAATAATCAAACCTTAGATTACCCTTGTATCTTGAATTGTTGTACAATAAGAATTGATTGTAACCAATTTTGATAAATGTGCCACTCATTGGCATTAATTCCGAAAAGTCCGTATCAAAAGCGACATAATCACTGGCTTCCGTTTTGTTTATGGTAACAATAAAAACAGGAATATTAAAGCCAAGATTGAAAAGCATATCCGTTATTGGTTGTGCTTCACGTCTGCTCATTGTTTTGTAGTAATGTATGATTAGTCTGGTTAGTTTTTTGTCTTGATTGTTTATTAAAAAGAAACCAATCGCTTTGCGAATATCACTAACCAGACTTTCAATATCTTTATCTTTGTATGATGCAAAATCTTGAAATACGCCATTATTGTTAAAACAAAATACACTTCCCATATAACGTTTGCCAATCTTTTCGGAGCGGAAAGCTCCAACACCAACAATTAAGTCTTTATTATCCTGTTGTGTGGGTAAAAGCCAAGGAATGCCACCAATTTTAGCAAGTATGGCAATTGCGATATTGGGTAAATGAAAATTGAATCCGTTTTTAGATGGATTATCTTTGTTAATCACTTGTGATGTGATGCCCCTGTCCAACAATAATTCTTTTACTCTGTAATAAATGTTATGGTAAGGGCTGTTTATATCATCTTTTGATACCGGACTAATGTATAATGCAACGTATAAAGCTTTTTTAGTGTCAACACTTAAAAACTTTTGAGCTAATTTCTTTTCAATTTCTTCTACTGCCGTATCCAGATTGTCAAATGAAATACTACCATTCGGTTCTGTGTTGAAAGGTTGTTTTATACATTGAGCTAATGGTTTGAACTTATATGTGATTTCACCTGTTGTTTGGTTTGTATAAGCTCCTAAACCATCACGGAAGGTGTTATAAAGTTGTGCACAAATCTTTTCGGTTGGTTTATGGTAGATAAAGAAGAAACGTACATTTTGTTTCGTCGTTGGACGGAAAGGACCATAAGGATTGGACGAATTTTTATTGCCAAACATACAGCTATAAGGGTCAAATCCCATATTGCTTCATCCAAACAGTAAAGCGTTTGAGTTGTCGTAAACTTTGTCTATGTTTTTTTCAGGCACTTGAATAAAGTTGTCCGAATTGATTTTTATGATTTTCTGAAATTCTTCTGTAAGCAGATATTGCTGTGCAAAATTTGTTATTTTTTGGTAGGTTTGAGTGTACTTGTTAATGACTTTTTCTCTATGTTCTGTAACATTCAGTTCGTTGGCAAGGTCTCTATTAATTACCGGATAGGTTTTTGTTATGTTTTGTTTTTGCTCGGGTGTAAGTTTTTTATATCTAATAATTTCGCCATTGACAATTACTCTAAAACTTTCTGTTCTTAAATCGAGTGTGTCGATTGATTTATTGTAAACGACTGAAAAGCCGTTGAACGAAACAATGAGTTCCCAGCCGTTTGTCAGGTTCTGAAATTTAGGAATTAACGAGAATTTGAGAAATTGTGTGGTCTTTTTATCTCTTTGTACTGAATCTTTGATCCAAATTTCCACATTGTCGATGTAGTCGGTACCTACAATTTTAGTTTGCTTAAAATGGTTATAAAAGATTTGGTTGAAGTAATGTTTCGCAATGCGAAATTGTTTGTTTAGGTTGAGTTCAATTGTATATTTATCTCCTTTACATTCAGTTTCAGAATTAAAGAGTGAAAAGAACAAACGTTCTTTATTCTTTAATTCCGGATGTTCTTTCCACAACTGAGGGAATTCATCTTTGAAAATACTATCAGGATGTTGTTCTTCTACTCTTTCGGTGTAAACATCAAGTTGCACCGTTTCGGAGATGGGGCTAAATGTAAGGATGTTGATTTGCATAAGCCTTTGAATTTTTATAGTGTGTAATCAATTCACTATTTTGTAAAAATATATATCAATTATTTATCCGACATATCCGACATTTATCCAACAGAATCAACTGTAATAATCTTATAATTAACATATTGATATTTATCGGAAATTTATCGGAAATATCGGAAGTTTATCCAACAGAATCAACTGTAATAATCTCATAATTAATACATTGAAATTTATCTGGAATTTATTTGCCGTTATGTCTTCTATTTTAAGTCTCTATCTATATTTTTCGGTCGTTTATTTCATTTATTCACTATACTTTTTGAAATTTTCAGCTTGTTCCAATACTTGCGCATAAACTTCTTCATTCCACTGTGGTGGATAACCGTTTTGGTAAAGGAGTATTGTTAAGTCCCAGCGCAAAGAATCTTTTATGTCACTACGATTAGACCAATCGACATATTCAGCCTTATCATCCACCAGATTTTTTATAGCTTTGGCAAGCAGTACACATTTATCATTTTCATAATCGAAATGATGTGTATCGCGTATTTTTACCAAAATATCGTAAAAGGCTTTTTCCTCGAAAGTGATACCTAATTTTTCAAATGAATTTTTATCGTCTTTGAGTTGTTCAAAAATACCTATCAGCTCATCTGAAAGCGAATCAACAAAATCCGCTACAACACCATTTGTAAAGACAAGATTATCACGGCTGTTATATTTCTCAACCACCTTTTTGAGCATTTCATTAAACTCTTCGGCTTTGGCTTTATTGGTACGTCGATATTGATTGATAGCTTTTTTGAGCAATTTCAATAAGGCATTGTATTTTGTCATAGGCATTTTAGCATCCAATACCTCTTTTTCAAATTTTTGACTAAAAATATCTTCTGCACCGGAAGCGTTGACTATATCTTCGACACCATTACACGAAATAGCTTCTTGAACCATTTGCTCTACGTGTTTATTCATCGTCTCTGCATCGGGTGCAGCACCTCTTGTGTGCTTGTAAATAATGGAGCGAACGGCTAAATAAAATTGTGTCTTTTCTGTTTCTGTATCCGTCATTAAGCCGGATGGGAAAGAAATGTCATAAGACAATTTCAATCGTTTTGACAAGCCCATATAACGCGTTTGATTGTCCTGATTCACCATTACATATTCGGCTGCCCGATTCAGGCAATGAAGTCTGCTCAACGCATTTTGACTTTGAAAAAAATCGGAAGCATCAAAATCGTGCATTAAATTGTCGATAAGTTCAATATGGTTACGAAGTATTTTAAGGGTTGCCTGAATATCATCAATATTACTATCATCATCACCGCCATATTGCTTGATGGCTTTCAACATATTTTCCTTAATGCCTATGTAATCGACAACAAGTCCTCTGTCCTTTCCCGGATAGGTTCTGTTTACACGTGAAATAGTTTGAATGAGCGTATGACGTTGCAACGGTTTATCGATATACATCACTGCTAATGAAGGCACATCGAAACCTGTAATCCACATATCAACAACAATCGCAATTTGGAAGTTAGACTCATCCATTTTGAATTGAGTATCAAGCATTGTGCGATGTTTTTTATTTCCCAATAACTCGTGCATCTCCTTAGGGTCGTCCTTATCGCGCGTTGCCACGATATTGACTTTTGCCAATGATTTTAATTGTTCGAGCTGCTCTTTTGAAAGTAAAGATTCATCCTCGCATTTTTTCTTGACAAACCAATCGGGGCGTATTGCTTTTATTTCGTTATAAAGTTGATAGGCAATTGAGCGGTCGGCACAAACTATCATTGCTTTTTGCACGATGTGGGGTTTTTCGTTGCACAATTTTTCATAATGCACAGCCATATCGTTTGCCAGTTTTCTCAATCTTTCGGGATGCGAAAGAATTTGTTTCATTCGGCTCATTGCCTGTTTGCTTTGCTCAATTTGTTCGGTGTTTGAGCCTTCTTCTTCGCATTGCTGATAGTATTTCTCTATTTCGTGCGATTGTTCTTCGTTGAGCAGAACACGTGCCAATCTCGGTTCGTATGTTATTGGAACCGTTATTTTGTCTTCACACGATTCTTTCATTGTGTATTTATCGACCACCTGACCGAAAACGTGAATGGTTTCATCGATAGGCGTTCCCGTAAAGCCAACATACGTGGCATTGGGAAAAGAATCACGCAGATATTTGGCAAAGCCAAAAGTTGTTCTTACGCCTCGTTCGACATCAATATCTAATTGACCGCTTGTATTGGTTTGCGTACGGTGTGCCTCGTCCGAAATGCAAATAATATTGGAACGGTCGGATAGTAAACCGGTATCTGCACAGAACTTTTGAATGGTGGTGATAAATACACCGCCACTGTTTCGACTGCCCAATTCGTTTTTCATATCTTGACGGCTCTCAATGCTGCGAACATTTTCTTCGTTGAGGAATGTTTTAGAATTTACAAACAGCTGCGATGCCTGTGTGTCCAAGTCTTCACGGTCGGTAATAATGATAATGGTTGGATTTCCGAATATTTCGGTATCGCGAAGTGCCAATTGACGAGCAAGAAAAAGCATTGTATAGGTTTTTCCACAACCTGTCGCACCAAAATAAGTACCACCCTTTCCGTCTCCGCCCTGCGATCTTAATTGCTGACGAATATGATTAAAGAGTTTACGTGTGGCAAAAAACTGGGGATAACGGCACACGATTTCCAATTGTTTATTATCGGAAGGGTCGGGATAATACACATAATCACGAATGATTTCGGTTAGTCTTTCGGGAGCGAGTGCACCATCAATCAATGTGATGTTTTCTTTGATGCCCAATGATGATTCATCTTCGTTTTCCACTTTCTTCCACGCATAGTAATAATCATAAGGGGTAAAAAGTGTTCCCAAACGTGCATTGGCACCGTCGGAAATAATTGACAAACTGCAATAACGCAAGAGAGTCGGTATATCGCGAATGTATCGGTTATGAATTTGCTGCCAGGCATTGGCAATAGTCGTATCTTCTTTTACGGCACTTTTAAGTTCTATAATAGCCATTGGAATGCCGTTGATAAACAACAAAATATCGGGACGTCGTTCGGCATTTTGCTTGACTGTATATTGATTTACACAACGATAAATATTGTTTTCGGTATGTTCAAAATCAATGTACGGTACTCTTAAATTGGGTAACGAAGTATCATCACGCTGCCAGTATTCGCCATTGCAGATTAAATGAAAAATGTTGCGGTTAGCATTGTAAAACGAAGGCGCATTTTCCAAACGAATGTCTGTGATGATTGACTTGATTTCACGTTCGGTGAGATGCTCAGTAGAAAAACGGCGTGTGAGATAGGTGCGCAAATCATCTTCCAGCAAGATGTCCTGCGGTCGGCGGTGAATGCTTTCGCCATCGGTATATGTCCATCCCGTATTTTTTAGAAGTTCGATAAATGCCTGTTCAAATGCCGCTTCGTTGAAATTTTCCATTCTTATTTTATTTATTTCTGTTTAAGATGCTTACAACCAATTGTTTTACAATATCCGCTTCTTCTGTTTTACTTGTCGCAATAAAGAGTGTCAAGGCAGCCAAGGTATCGTTATCCAATATGGATGAACCGTCAGTTTTTAAAAGTGCATTGTTTTTTTCTAAAAAATAGAGAAAACAAGCAGCCGCTATGCGTTTATTGCCATCTACAAACGAATGGTTCTTGGTGATATAGTAAAGTAAATTAGCCGCTTTTTCCTCGATGGTCGGATAAAATTCTTTTCCGTCAAATCCCTGTTTGATTTGATTGATGGAACTGTGGAAACTTTCATCCTTGGGCTTGGCAAAGACATCAGAATCAAAATCGGCATACATTGTATGAATCAGGTTCATATAATCTTCGTATGCAGGGAATACGGTTTCTTGTTTTGTTTTACCAGCCAAGTCCAATTGCTCGTGGTCATAATCATCCAATAGTTCCAAACCTTTGGAAAACACTTTTAACAGATTATATTCATCCGTATTGATTTGTTCTTCTATGGCACGGTTAAGAATACGGATGCCTGTTTTCAAATATTTTACTTCCTGATTTTTTTGTGCCAAACGTTTTTCGTTAATAGTATAACCCTGAACAAGATAATCTTTTAATCGCGATGTTGCCCATTGACGAAATCTTGTAGCTTGCGATGAATTAACACGATAACCTACCGATAAAATCATATCAAGATTATATAAATTCATTTTTCGCATTTTTCCATCTATTGCAACTTGTTCCAAAATGGAACAGGTTGATTTTTTATCGAGCTCGTTAGATTTATAAATATTGCCAATGTGTTTCACTACTGCCGGACGATTGACGCCAAAAAGGTCTGCTATGGATTGTGCTCCCAACCATATAGTATCTTTTTCCAATTGGACATTAATTTCTGTACCGGTCGTTGTCTTGTATATTTCTATTTTGTTGTTCATTTTATTTTTATTTCAAAACTTCCCAATCTTTCCTAATTTTTCCCAAATTAGGAAGAAATTTCCTCCAAACTCAGTCCCGAAATTAGTTATCTAAAACATTTTGTATTCTTTTTTCGTTATTCTTATTGTCAATACAAATATATGTACTACTTTTGTAGCATAGTTCATCTCTCAACAGAGAAGGAAATCGAAGAACGCAAGCCGCTGATGCTCTGCGTTTTTTGCTTTTTTATAGGAATGCCGTTATATTATCTTTTGTGGATACTTGGCGTTCTTTTCTTATGCTGATTTAACAATAGCTGAAAATCATAATCAGCCTTTATTTTTTCAAGTACGGTTGTTACTACGCTGTAAATTTCTTTGTCTTTTGTATAATCGGCAGGGCAAACAAAATTAACTCTATCCTCTGCAATTAATTTTTCTGACCTTTGTTTCTTACTTGAATTTCTAGGTTTATAGACAGCTATGGAATGACCTCCCATTTCTTTGACTAATTTCATACAAGGAACATCTGTTTCCCCATCACCAAAATAGATCATTCTATCAAAAGGAATACGTCTATCATCTTTCTTGGTATATTTATTGACATCAACAGCATCTGCAATACTGTCAATTCCTTTATTTATTTTGAAAAGGAACTGAGTTTTCGTGGTATAGTTTACGGCAACGCCAGGCCAATACGCTATACCATCAACATCATACAAGTAAGAACACGCAAAAATTTTCTTAAATTCTTTTGCTATCGGAGTGCCTTCTATAATTTCTGTTAACCCCGAAGAATTAATATAATGTTCTATCGTAATACCAAGGTTCTTGCTATAATCATTTATCAGTTTAAACCATTTGTCAACGCCTTCAAAAAGTTCAACTGTTTTTCCAAATTCTCTAAATTTGTCACGTTTTAATGACATATGTTCTGCAATGGCTTTTTCAAGCATTAAACGCATATAAGTTAAAATTTGGTCTGCATCTTTATCCTTAGACAATTTTGCATTTTCAGCCCAAAATTCTTTTGGATTTTTCTTTACGGCTTCAATAAAGCCGAATTCCTGCATATTACCAGGTGAAAGTGTACCATCAAAATCGTATATTAATGCTACAATAATTTTATGTCTTTTACTCATATCGTTTTGCGTTTAATTAGTTTATTTCCTCCAAACTCTGCCTTATGAGTACCGGACAAATGTCTTTGAGTATCCTATTGAGCCGCCCGGCTATTTGCTGCCGTTCGGTTTGGGCGTTGTAGATGGCGACAATACTTTTTTGAATTTCAATGGACGGTATGGGAATTTTTACTTTGCACATATTGGCATAAGTAAAAACCTCACGTGCACTGCCCCAAGAATGAAAACGTGTATAACGGTCAAATTCAGTCCGCGATAACCAAAGGAATAAATATTCAGGCAATAAATCTTCTTTATCCTTTATTTTAAAAACCTCATAAGAAGAAGAAACGATATATGTATCATTGCTTTGATTAATCGCAATTGTTATTTTTTCTCCATTTCTGGATGTCGTTGGTACGAAAGCAAAAGCATCTGGCTCAACTAATATGTATGGTTTTAAAGACACGTCTTCCATATTTGCTTTTGTTTCAATAAAGCATTTTTGAATTGAGATTCCTTTTACTGCATCTAATTCATATTTTTCATCTTGATTTTTTTCTCCACAAGGTTCAATATAGTCTCCAATTTCTTCCAACGGATATTCTTTTGCCAACTTTTCGATATAGGCTTGTGCTGTCAATTTTAAATCGTCGAGCCCATCGGTATAGGCGGCAAGATTGGCTTTGAGTGCATTGTAGGCATCTACGGCTTTTTGCTGGACGGGAATTGGAGGTAATTTGATCTGTATGGAACAAAACCTTTCCCAAAGAAGGTTCCCTCTTATAGAGCTATCTGTATAAAACCAAGTAAGTCTATCAAATTCAGATGAATTCATTATGATATAAAGATATTCATCAATAATGTCATCACCCTTAACTTTGAAAACTGCATAAGCCGGTGAAATAATTATATCATCTGAGCTCGAATTATAAGCAACAGGTAATTTTATATCTCGACCAATATGCATCAAATTAGCTGCAAAATGTTTAGGAGGAACAACGCTATATCTATCTAAATCTACACCATCCAAATTAGCTCTTGTTGAGATAAATTGTTTACTAATATCAACTCCTGAAATTTGTTGAATACCATCAATATTTTTGATATTAACGGGTTCAATTAATTGTCCAATATTTCTGTCAATCAATCCCATATCCTAAATTATTAAAAGCTTCCGCCAATTGGTTTTGGCTTTGTTTTTCGCGGGTAAGCAGGTCTTTCAATTCGGTTTGCACACGCTGCATTTCGGTTTGGTAGTCAATCTCCAAATCGTGGTCAACAAATTCAATGTACTGGCTCGGCACTAATGAATAGTTTTTGGCTTGTATTTCGTCGAGTTTTACGGCACGGTAAAGTTCGGGCTGTTCGTAAGTTTCAGCACGCTCCACCGATTGAAAGCCGTCGTATATTTTTTTGACATCGGCAATTTGTTCGGGAGAAAACATCACGTAGCTTTTTTCATAAATATTGGTATTCCACGTGCGCAAGTCCACAAACAGAATTTCGTTTTGGCGGTCGCGAAGTCGGCGTCCGTTGCGTTCGCCCGCTTTTTTATTGTTGTTGAGAATCCACAACGTAACACTTATATCGGTGGAATAGAACATTTCGCGAGGCAGCACTATAATGGCTTCCACTTTGTCGTTTTCAATAAGCTGTTTTCTGATTTTGTATTCGTCGCCTTCTGCACCCAGTGCACCGTTTGCCAACAGAAAGCCGGCAATGCCGTCGGTAGTGTTGAGTTTGGAAAGCATTTGCAGAATCCACGCATAGTTGGCATTGCTCACGGGCGGCACGGTGTATCCGCTCCAACGCGGGTCGGTGGTGAGCTCATCTTCGGCACGCCATTTTTTCAAATTGAACGGCGGATTTGCCATAATGTAATCCACTTTGAGGTCTTTGTGCTGGTCGTTGGTAAAGGTGCTTACAGCTTCCTTGCCCAAATCGTGCGAAATGCCACGTATGGCAAGGTTCATTTTGGCAAGGCGATATGTACTGGGTGTGCTTTCCTGCCCGTAAACACGTATGCTGGTGGTGTTTCCGCCGTGGGCTTCCACAAATTTCATCGACTGCACAAACATTCCGCCCGAACCGCAACAAGGGTCGTAAATAATTCCCTGATACGGTTCGATGAGTTCGGCAATAAGGTCAACAATACATTTCGGGGTGTAAAATTCGCCTTTGTCTTTACGTTCGTCAATGGAAAATACTTGCAGAAAATATTCGTAAACTCGTCCAATCAAATCTTTTTCGTGAAAACGTTCGGGTGATATTTTATTGATTTCGTCAATCAGCGCCTTGATGGTTTTGGTATCGACACGAAGCATCGTAAAGAATTTTTGAGGCAATGCACCGCTCAACGAAGGATTTTGTTCTTCAATATCCGCCATTGCCGTATCGAGCATTTCAGCAATATTCTCCGAACCTGCATTGTCCACAATGTAGTTCCAACGGCAAGTTTCGGTCAGGTAAAACACATTGACTTTACCGTATCCGGCAGGTGCATCACACAGGGCATTGATTGCCTCGTCGGGCATATTTTTTTGATGAAGTTCATCAATAATTTCTTTACGTCGCTTTTGAAATTTTTCGCCTGCAAATTTCAGAAAGACAAGCGACAACACGGCATTTCGGTTGTCGGCTTTCTCTACTTTGCTACGCAATATATCGCGACAGTTAAATAGTATCTGTTCGAGTGTAAGTTCTTTTGAGGCTTGTTTTTTTGCCATTATGTTATATTGTTTCAAATTTATTTTATGTTTTTTATAGCTTGTGCAATCAGTAAATCATCTTCAATTTTTAGCAATATCAAAACTAACAATTTCAGGTATGTAAAATATGCCTGTTCGTGTTTTTGAATTTCATCAGGATTTGCCTGTGTGCCGTGCAAATAACTATTTCTTAAATCCTGTCCATTGGTAAATTCGCTTTTGTTGAGAAAATAATTAAAATAACTCTGTTCCGGTTTTGAAAATAAAAAACTTTCAAAATAAATCATATTTTGATTTACCATTTGTTGAGCTTCTTCCTGAAATTCAATCGGATAATGATAAAAAGAAGCGACTTCGTTTTCATACAAATCTTTCAGAATTAGGACTCTAAAAATATTTGAAAATTGAACTAAATCATTTTTATCAATAAATAAATAACCTTTATCAATGAGATAATTTATTTTTTGTTTCTGAAATTCTTCGTAGTTATTAAAATAAACCTTGTACTCATTAGCAAGTAAATCAAAAAAACTGTGATATTTTTTTCCTTTGTAGGGTTCTACATATGCCAGTAATGTTTGGTCAGAAAAAAATAAATTAGAACAACTGACGACCTCTTTATTCTTTTCATTTAAATAGAAATACTTGTTTTGATTTAAACTTGGAATATCTTTTATTGCATAAGGGGAAGAAGACATCTGTAAAAGTTCAAAATCAATTTTTCCATCTTCAACAAAAAGTTTATATTGTTTTAAAACTCGTTCAAATTGAGGTGCAAATAAAATTACTTTTTCAAAATATGAAAGGTTTGCTGATGGTATTAAAAGCTGGGCATTTGTTGCAAATTGATATTTCTCTTGAAAAATTAAAGTGAAAACATTTTGTAAAATATTCTCTACTGAATTTTCTAATTTATTTATTACTTTGCTATAAGCAACGATTTGAGCCTGTGAGGTCATCTCTGATAAATTAAAGGCGACTCCACATATATACTCATTTTGTGAATGAACGCCCATAAATTTATCCGTAATTTGCAGTTGATTTTTTTTGCTCACTAAATCAATCCTATTTTGGACATCAATATATTCAAATAAATTTTTGAAATTTAAAAACAAAGAATAAGCATCACTATATTTCTTTATAAAATCTAAACTGTATGAATAGTATGCAATAAAATTATCAATATGTCCTTCTTTTATTTGTTCTCTATTTTCAGGGAAACTGACTGATACACCATATTTGAATCCATTATTGTTTTTGAATACTTTTTTAGTTTCTTCTTCTTCTTTTTTCTTTGCTTTTAATCGTGTTTTATCAGACAGCTTAAAATTTTCTTGTTTTTTTGCATTTTGTATTAAACATAAATAATTGGGGTTGCAATCTTCACTATCAATATAACGAGAAACGATTTCTTCCTTATCTTGTATAGTGAGATTTTTTGGTAAAAACATTTTTTGCTTATTATTGGAATCATCTCTTTCTTCATAGATAGAAATCAATATTTCTGCACTATATGAATATGTAAGCAAAAAATTTCTTATAGCAATATTATAGTGCGTTACTATATCTTTGTGAGTTAATATTGTTCGTATTATATGCGGTTCATTTGATAAAATTTTGACAAATACATCAACAGATATTTGTCTATATATTTTCAGGTCATCTATCAATTTCCAAAAGGAATCGATGTATTCATCTATCAGTTGTTCATAATATGAAATAACATTATAGTCATTCATCTTCAAGAAAAATGGACTTACAATTCTACCATATTCGAATACCTTTTGTTTAAAATCTAAAATATCTTCTTGTGTCCAGTTCTTTAAATATAACTCATTATCAATGTATTGTTTAATATTATATAATTCCAATACATCGTTAATATCCTCATAAACAGACTTCGTATCATTTTTTAGGATATGTTCTACTTTTGGCAAATAATAACCACCTGCCATAAATTCTACTCTATTTAAGTCTGTTTTATGTAAGTTCATCTTACTTCAAAGTTTTTCTTTCTTTGCCATATCCAATGCTCTATCAGCTAATTTCTTTTCATCTTTTACGATGTTAATGATTTGGTCGGCAAGCCAAAGAGTTAATAATTCGTCTCTGTCAGAAGATAAAAGTTTTGCGAGGGCAATCACCTGAGTGCGTTTTGCCATACGGCTACCCGTCTCAATTTTGCTATACATCGGCGTATCAATTTCCAGTGCGGCAGCAAGCTGTCGTTGAAACAACTTTTTCTCTTCACGTAACTGCTTGATTTTGTTTCCAAATAACATATTTCGCTATTTTAGATTTATATTTTCTTGAATTGTCAGAATATGACAAAGATAGAAAAATATCGGAAAATAAAATCATGGTATCAGCAAGAAGTTATTAACATTTTTCTGCAAATTAAAATTAAGCGTTTGACAACTTTTGACAAAAAGCAAAATATTTGCTTTCATTTGTTGTTTTTACTGTATCTACCGTGTGCTTCGTGAATGATTGTTTGCTTTTCGCAAAATGCTTTTATGTATTTATCGGCTGTTTTATCTACTATTTTCAATTGCTTTGCAATAGATAAATAGGTTTGGCGGTCGAAGTCGGCTGGCAAAGCGTCATAAAAGGTTTGGCGTATTTGCGTTGGTTCAGACGAAGCGTTTGTTTCGGTTGCAGGCATTAGTTCTTTATAGACTTTTGCAGTGTGTTTCAACAAAGCCGTTATCATTGAAATGGTGCTTTGGAAATCTGTATCGATGCAAACCATAGGGCTGTTTACACTGCCGTGTTCCAAAATACGAAGGGTTGAGAGTATCATAGAGATGCGAAAAGCAATAAGCCCTAAACGGCGTATGGATGCTACAATATCAAGTCCCAATAATTCGGCATACTCTTTTTGAATACCATTGAAAAAAGAGTTGAAATGGGTTTGCTGTGATTTTGTGAATGTGAACTTTAAGGGGTTTGATTGTTGAAGTATTTTGTACAGTTCAAAGAAATGGTTTCCCAATCTTTCAAAATAAAAATCAAGTGTTTCATTATCGGAATGAAGAAATACATCGTTCCAAACCAAACGAACATTCATATAATAGAAAATGAAACGGCTGAAAAGTCCATTTTCGGCACTTGGAATGAGTGCTGAAACTTGTCTGGGTGTGCCCGATAAAAGAGCAGACAAACGAGGGTTTTGGATTTCGACAAACTCCCGGTCTTTACGCCGGTTGTAGGTAATAGTTTCGTGGTGAAACGCTTTGCGGAAACCATCTGAATAGTTGCCGTGTTCGCTTCTGAAAGTTTGTGCTAGCGTATCGCCTTCCGTTTCAAAAATCAATCCTTTTCCGTTGTTGTCGTTGAGAATTTGAAATAAACCTGTTGCACTGTTGTTGGCAGGAATTACCAGCATTTTAAGCGGTGGTTCCTGCGGTTTTTCCATATTTACTTTATCGCTTTTGGCAGCTGCGTATTCGGTCAGTTCCCTTTGATAGGCCTCAAACTCTGCTCTGTTTTGTTCCCGGAGTGCCTTATGGATTGGTTCTACCAATTTACGGCAGAGTGTTAACCTGCCTTTTCCGGCTGAAGCCTGTGCGGTTACAAACAAGATTTGTGCATTTTGTGCAATGGCGTTATTCGTTTCGTTTACAAACTATAATAAAACTCTTTAATTTTCATTGCCATTAATTTTCTACGTTCAAGTAGAAAATCTTCATAATGGGTAAAATTCATTTCAACAATATTGTGCGGAATACAATTTACGGATAAGTTTTCCAACAACTTTTCTTTATCTGTAAAATTCCCATAAACGGGGTTTTTTGTTTCACACTGATTGAATACGATGCCAAAATACTCATGCGGCGCTTTATTGCCTACTAAAATATTTGCCTGTGTATCCAAGTAAGTAAAGTTTGCTATCTGGTTATATTTTGATTTTTCCTTTACCCCATGTTTTTCCAAATAATTTTTCGGAAAGATATGGTGAATGTCACCCATAATCGTAATCAAGTCGCTTACCTTCGTTCCCTGCATCAAAAAAGAGTTATCATTCAAATATACCTGCGCTGCAAGGAAAGTATTGAAATACGGGCTATTTACAGCCGAAGTCTCCAGATTCTGAACCAGTCCAACCGTCCAGAATGTTTCAGACAACTGTGCTTCTTCGACTTCTCTAAAAAACTCAAGAAACCCTTTTTCATTGATACGCCTCATATCCATATCCATCATTGTTTCAGGAGAGGTAATATAGCGACTTGTCAGGGTAGTGAGCACATACCATTTGGTAACATACTTACGAATTTTATTTTTCTCAATGGTAGCATCGTTATACAGCAATAAATACAAGGTATAGGCAAAATCCAATGTCATTTGCGAATTGATTAATCTACTGGAAATAAAACCTGCTGATTTCAACGCTAATACAAAGTTGGAGAATGAATACTGATTGATAAAATTATACACTCCCTGTGTTAGTTTCGCAAATGATTCTTCAGCAATTTCTTCTTTGTAGTCGCGGGTAACAAAATCACGACCACCCAATAAGCTCACTAAATCTTTCATTTTACCCCTGCCAAACTGGTGCATAAACGATACACGGAGAATATCGCCATAATCAGGATCATAAATATCACCAATATCATCTTTCAGCCATTTAATTTTAGCTGCAAATGGGGTTTCCATAAATTCCTTATCCTTCGACATATCTTTATACCAATCGGGCTGAACAGCCAAATGCGAAAAGTAGTCAATGGCTTTGCGAAGTAAGTTTCCACCGTAAGTGGTATTGGCTGCAATCTTAGACATGGCAAAATCAGCCTGGTTCAGTTTTGCTCCCTGGCTATTGATACGGATAAAAATTTCAGTGACCTCGTCAATTTTCAATTCCTTATTCAACGTTATCACCCCTATCTGGCGGTTTTTAATTCCAATTAAATCATCCAAAATATCATGTAAATTGTCTGAATTAATTCCAGTATTTTGCTCACAATATCTTGCAACAAAGCTTCCACGCTTAAATTCCGGGTGAAATATATCAGCTATATCAGCAATCCATTGTTTATCTTTTAGTATGGCATTATCCTGAACCTTAAAACGTTCCTCATCTTCGTTTGCAAATGGATTAAATGCAATTTTAATTCTTTTTTTCTCGAAGTCGGCATTAATTACTTCCAAGCCAACAATGGCTGTCATCAAAGCAGTAATACGCTGTTGACCATCTATCATAATCTTTTTTCCTTCCGAAAGGTTGCCATCTTTAAGGCGCATATTCGGGCTTTGCGAGATAATGATATAACCTGTAGGATAACCTGTATAAAGAGAATCGATTAAATCTCTTACCTGTTTTGGCTTCCATACAAATGGACGTTGTATTTCGGGTATTGCTATTTCGTTGCTCTTTATTAATCCGAGTATTTGATCTACACTCAGATTGGAAGATTGATATTTTTCTGCCATAATGCTATTTTATTTTTTCTGAAACTCATTTTTCATGCCTTTAAAAAGCCATAAAGTAGCTCCATATATAATATTTTTATTCACTTGCTTATTGTTCTCAAAATAGTGATATCTTTACAAACGAGTTCATTTCTCATTTGAGAAAAGGAAATCGAAAAATGCAAGCCATAGACGCTCTGCGTTTTTTGCTTTATAACAGGCCCTGTTAACCAATAAAAAAACTCCTAAATATTACTTTTTCAATTTCTTGATATCCTCTTCAATTTCTTTTAAACTTTGCTCCTTTTCAATTGATTGCTGAAGCTCCTTGTATTTCTGAAATTCTTCGTTCGATTTTTTCAAGGCCTTGTCGTGGCTTATTTTTCCGGCATGGGTGAGTAACTCTCTGCCATTTAATTGAAGAATCACATCCAAACGTTAAATCCAGTCTGACATATACATGGGTGTGTGCTGTTGTGCCATTGTTTCGGCAAAAGCCAAATACTGTTCAACCAATAAACCCAACAACTTTATTTCATGTGTTTATAATTGATTTTTTATTGTCACATGGAACTCACAAAACAAAATTTAAACATGCCCCTGTGGGTCAAAATTGTTTAAATTTTGTCATGTTCGTTTCATCTTCTTTCAAATAGTTTTTGGCAATGCTAATATCCGTTTTCTTTACCGTCCATGTATTCTTCTTATCCAATGACTGCATACCCATCAGTGGCAAAGAAGCATCTACCCTGCGATTATACCAATTCTGCTACTGTTTGCTGGCTGATAGCCCAGATACGGAATTGTGTACCTTGCGGTGATTTTACACGGTAGCCAACCGAAATAATAACGTCAAGATTATAGCCATTAACTTCCGATTCCTGTGTTTTTCCTGCCATAGCACCGTGTTGAGTGGTTGTTCGGAATTTCCGAACAACCACTTTTTCGTCCAACTCACCTTCTTCAAACACATTTTTTATATGCTCGCTAATAGTGGCTTTCGATTTCTGAAAAAGCTCACAGAGTTGAGCCTGCGTAAGCCAAACGCTTTCTTCCTCCAAACGAACATTTATTTTAATGCTGCCTTCGGAATTTTGATAAATCAGTATTTCGCTATTGTTCATTTTGATATTCTATACTTTGTTGCTTGTTAGCCGCTAATATGTAAAATTCTTTTTTTGCAAACGGATTTGTATTCTATGTTTTGAGTTTCGGGCATAAGATTATTCGCATTTAATAAAAACTTCCTGTTCCAGTCCTCGTTTATATTCGTGAATCATTGTAATCAAGTGATTCAATTTGATTTCCTCAATTTCTTCTATGCTAAAATTACTTTTTTGATTATCATATAATTCCCTATTTCCATATCGTTCTAATAATTCTTCAGTATCGCTGGGGACAAAAAAAGTTGCCCTATCTCCAAGGTACTTTTTGAATTCATTCAGATAAATACTAATTCCGGCAAAATCCAAATCACCAAAATGTAAATACGGATTTTGAATAGACTGCAACCACTTTATCAAATCTTTATTCTGATTTTGCGGATAACGGCTTATAAATAATGCTTTTATGTTCTCAAACAGATATTTTTGTTTTTCAATATATCTGAAATTTTCAGGATTCTCTATTCCAACAATTGTAATATTTGAAGGAATTTCAAAAGTTTCATAATCGGAAATAAATGTGAATGTTCCAACTTCAGGATTAATAAAAAGACTATTCCCATTTATTTTCGCTTGAATAGGCGAATAGCTATTGATCAAAAAACCTTTGAATGTGCGGACTTTTTTTAGTTTTGAATTACTTGAAACCTCTGTCAAATCAGTTCGCTTAACGTCAGTTCGTTTTAAAGTCTCAATGTATTTTTCCAAGTCATTTATTCCAAATTTGTTTTTCAGATATACTTTCAATCTATCGTTATTCAAAACAGATAGGCTTTTCTGCACACGTCCTGTTCTTTGTACAATATTCTCATCAACAAATTCGTCAATTACAGCGTGTTTTGCCGAACTTGCTGAAATAGTTTCGCCTTGTTGTAATAACAATAATTTCTCTGCGATATGTAATGGAATTTTTGTCATTTTTTAGCAACTAATCTTTTTACCGTAGTTTTATTCTTACTGTCTTTGAGCAAAATGTAGGTATATTTATAATCGGAGGCGTTGTAAGACGTCGGCGAAGAATTAATTAGCAATATATTCCTATCGTTCGCAAATTTCAAAATACCTTTTACGTTATTGGGGTGTAACTTGCCAATTTCATCCATCATACAGTGCAGCGAAAAATCGATTTTGCTTTTGCGTGTTGAACGCTCTTTGAATACGTTGAGTAACATTATATTAATCATCGCCTTCACCAAAGTATCCGTACCTTCCGAGCCTACATTGGTGAGTTTTTCTACCCAACCGGTATCATTATCGTTTTCAACAATTTTAAATTGTAGCTCAAACGAATCTGAAAGTAAAACCTGTTTTAAGCCCGAACTTACCATTTCTTTACTCAACTGTCTGAGATACGAAATGGCTTTTTCATTTTTATTTTCCTGCCCAATTGTTGAGAATAAATTAGGCGAGCCAAGTTCAAAAGTGTTTTCGGTATTAAAATTCTTTATCTCAACAAGCAACTGGAAAATGGTATTAGACGATTTTTCAGTACGAAGTTCCATTTTTTTAATTGCCCCGACAAAATTCCTTACTTCAAAATCTTTGTTTATTTCGCTGACTACTTGACTTATTTCGCCTTCTCTTGAAATTAACTCGTTTGTTTCTTTCCCAATTCGTTGAATGATATGAGCAAAACGCTCTTCGACACGTTTTTTATATTCGGTGATTTTATCGTTTTCAATAAATTCTTTCAAATTATCAGCAAATTCAAAATAATCATTGCGGGAAATGAATTTAGTCTTAAAACTGAACAAGTTCTTCTCTTGAAAATTTCCAACAAATTTATTTACAGCCTCTTGCAAATCTGTTAAACGGTCTTTACTTTGATAATGAGCATTATTAATTTGATTTATTATTTCTAAAACCCTAATCTCTGTTTTATGGTGGTCAGCATAAGAGTTCACACAATTTTCGAGTGAAGGGAAAACTTCTGAATTTTTGAAAGTTTCAAAAGCCTTAAAGTCCTCCAAAATTGCCGTTAAAGTTTTATTGATTGTCTCAATCTCTGCATTATGAATGCCTATTTCCTGAATCAATTTTGATTTTTGTTGATCGTACTTCTGTTTTTCTGTTTTCAACAAATTATCATTCTTTGATTTCTGGTTTTTAAACTCAGCTTCGTGGTCAAACAACTCGCGTTTGTCCTTGTTATATTCGGCAACCTTATCACGGTTACTTTCAATAAACGAAAGTTCTTTATCAATCTCCGTTATTTGCAAATCAATTTCCGAAATTCGTTTGGTATTGGCTCCTTTTGTGCTTAGTTCATTTTTCTGTTGTTGCTTTGTCTCTTCAGTTTTACGAGTGATTTCTGCCTGAAAGTCTTTAATTTGCACATTTATCTCTTCTGATAATCGAGTCAGCTTTGCCTCTTCTGATTTGATTTTCGCTTCTTTTTCTTTTTGCTTGACTTTAAGTTGTTTGTCTATGTTTTGCTTAACAATTTCAACTTTTCCTTCGCCCTTAATTTTTTCGTCAGACAATCGGTTTATCTCATTGTCGATATTTTTTAAAGCTTTATCTTTTTCTGTTTTTGCCTTGCTTTCCCATTCCGTCAGTTCAACACTTTTTGCTTGTATTTTATTATCACTCTGATTTTTAATGTATTCACTTTCGGATACTTTATCCTTTTGTTCTTTTATTTTTTTATGAAACCTTGTTTTCAAATTCTCCAATTCTTTTTCCGTTTGAGCATTCAATGCAGAAATGGATTTCAGAATTTCAGTAATTTGTTCATTTATGATAGACTTATCTTGTTCATAATCAGAAATAGTTTTAACCTCTTTGTCGATTTCTTGTAAATCAATACTTATTCCATAAAAATTACGAGCATCCTCAATTGTCTTTTGTGGATTTAGCCCTTGCTGAAATAAAACTTTATCGTCGATTACCTGGCCGATAGTGTTTTGCCAATCCGGTATCTCCGCATTGAGCCAACCATAAAGCGAATCTTTGCTATTTTCAACCTTAAAATCAATATCGGCAATTTGAGATTTTAATTTTAATTGTTTCTCCGTTTCTTTTTCAACTTTTCTTTCGTTTTCGGTTTTAATGCCTGTTTCTTCAAGTTGCCATTCTTTTTCAAGATTTTTTTGTTCTTTTTTTGCCTGATTTATTGCGTTGTCGGCATTTATAATTTTGGTTTTTAAGTCTGATATTTCTATTTGACAATTCTTAATTTCCTTTTCATAAAACCGTTTGTTTTTTACCTCAGCATTATTTATTTTTTGAAGATTGATAGAATTTTCAATCTCTTTTACAAACGTTTGGGCTAATTCAAGTTCAGCTTTATGTTGTGTTCTTATATTCTCAAAAATAGATTCAAATTGTCTGGAAATTTCATCTTTGAAATCTACAAAATTAGATTTAGCTGTGTTTATTTCCTTATGTTTTGAATTTTCAAATTCTTTAAATTGGTTTTCAAACTGTTTCAGCAGAGCATCATATCGTTGCTGAATTTCAATAAATTCAGAGGTCAAAATCTCCTTTTCCTTGTTGAGGTTTGATTTTTCCATATCCAACGTATCCTTTTTAGAAACACGCTTGATTATTTCAACGATATTCAATATATCATACTCTTCTTGTTTGCTTTTTAATGTTTTGAGTTTTTCAGAAAAAATTCCGATTTGTTTTTGAATTTCATCCCTTTTCTTTTCGAAGGTCTTATCCAAATCTTTGAATTTCTCTTCAGAATTTTTCTTTTTAAGTTCTTCTATCCGAAGAAGTTCTTGAACAATCGGCTGTTTCTCTTTAATATGATTTAAAGCCCATCCAAGCTGAGTTGCTAATTCTTCTTTGTTTTTCTCCAAATACTTTAGGGAAGAATAGAATTTTGATACATTCTCAGCTTGCTTTTCAACAATGCTTTCGCCGCTTCTATTTTTATTTGCCCATATTTGAATGTCGTTCAATTCAGTTTCAAAATCACGTAAATGCGATTTGTAAGTCTCCAAATCAATTTTTATTTCGTCTTCATTTAATGATTTGATAATGGTTTCTTTGACAAATTCTGCATCTAATTTTGTATTGAGAAAAACATTGGTAATTGTACTCGGTATATTCTGATACTGGCGACTTTCGAGTAAAGCATATTTACGAAACTCGTTTGACAATCCTTTATTATTTCCATACAAAATATTGCGATAATCTTCGTAACTATCAATCTTTTTAGTGGAATTTATACGTCCTAAATTATCACGAATTTTATCCCAAGTTTCAAATACATTTCCATCATTATCAACAAAATAGGATTGCTTATACTCTGAATCGAAAAAACGGAAAATTACTCTACCTTGTGATTTTAAAGCCAACACACAAAAAGCACCAATTTCTGTTTTAACCTCGTAGACAATATAAGAATTCGGATAAGGAAAATAATACTCATCAAAAGTTTTCTTTTCTCGTGGTATCCCAAGTTTCTGTTTATTAGCATTATAGAAAAATAAAATAGCTCGCAACAATGTACTTTTACCAACACCTTGTGTGCCAATAAAATGAGTATTACCATCAAGACTTACCTCTGCGTACGGCAATGACTTGTCGGCTGAATTGAGAAATATTATTTTATTCAGGTATCTCATTTTTTACTTCATCAGGTATGTTTATCATTAATATTAGTTGTTCTAAATAATTGAACGAAGCTAATACTTTATATTGTTGTGTGATTGGGTTTTCCATTTCAATGAATGAATCGTCTACCAAGATTTTCAATATGCGTTCGATGATCTCTTGGTGAGTAGTCTTGTCAGCATATTTTTTTAGACCTTCGAGTTTTGTTTCTAAATCCGCATCCGTTTTCATTTGCACTAAAATATCAGAGGAAGAGAATCTTACACCCGAACCAAAATCATTACGAAAAGTTTTAAGAAAATCTACAATATCAATCCATTTGAATGCTGTTTCAATCTTTTTTTCAAGGTCAGTTTTTGTTTCAGGGCGGCTGAAATAAAAATATTCGTTTCCTCTTTCCAAAACAAAATTAATACTCAAGAAATAGTCATATAGATTTTCGAAATTCTGTTCGTCTTCGATAATTTTATATAAATCGGCAATTTTCTTATCCGGGCTATTTGAGTTGATAAACTGCCCTTTGCTCAGAATTTTAAATATTTCGGCTGTTTGTGTTGGTACTTCCATTTTATTTCGGATAAATAGTTGCAAATTCAATATCTTCTTTTTCCTGATATTTATCGGTAATCTCAAAAAAAGTATCAAATTGTGATACGAGTTGACAATATATGTTCACAACGTCCTCAAATGAAACGTCTTTTGGATATTGATAACCAGAAACAAAATCGAGCAAATTGTAACTTGAAGCAACAAAACCATTTTTTACTTCTTCAAGATTAATTTGTATTTCTTCCTCAATCTGTGTATTTAAATATTCCTCCGAAATTTTTTCGGCAAGTGGCAATGAAACCTTCACGCCGGAATGAATCCTTTTTGAAATCTTCAAAATACTTGCATAAATATCTTCATCCAATTGTAAAAGTTCCAACGAAAGTTTGAGCGGATAGCTTGGATTTGGCTCAAATATAACTGCGTTATTTTTATTTAAAACGGCTTTGAAATCTGTTGAAGTTTCAAGTGTAAATTGATCTTTTAAGTATTTGATTTGTCGCAGTTTTTCAATTACAGTGTTCTGATATTGTATTTGATTGAGGAAATCAATGATTTGTTTTTCAATTTCAATCAGATTATGTGTGCATTTTTGCAACTGAATTTTAAGTTGTATAATTATTCTGTTTAGTTCTTCATCGGTAGCCGATTTAAAAAAAGTGATTGAATCGTTTGCTAATAATAGCTCTGTATGTTCAATCAGTCTAACAATGTCTTTTCGTTTATTATCGAGATTGTATAGTTTTGCTTTTTTGTTTTTATAATTTGGCTCGTTCTTGAAGGTATTGTCGATATTTCTTTTTAAATCCACTACATTCCGAAGTGTAATGTTGCCAACATTCCGAAGCGTTTTTTTTATTTCTCGCAGATAATTATACTTGCGTTGCTCGTTGGTTTCATTGAGATAATAATCAATATTTTGTCTGATTTTCTCGATATTCTCATTGATATATGAAGTGTTTATTTCTTCATTGGCATTCAAAATTTGCTCGAAAAACTGCAAAAACAAATCATCTATTTCAAGATTGTTTCCATTTTGTCGAATGACTTCCCTGTCCAATAGAAATTTAATACGGTTATCATTGTTGTCAACCAGATCAAGGGCATAATCGTATTGAAAATTCTTAACCGATTTCCTTTTTTTGAACATTTCCGACAACAAGTTTGCCTCTCTGCTAAGAGTGGTAATAAGTTCTTTTATGTTGGAAAAAGTATTCATATAATTTTCTATTTAAGAATAACCATTCTATTTTAAACTTCTTTTCTATGAATTGCCAGATTATCACAAAGATAAATAATTATTCACAAATCAAAACTGATCAGAAAGAAAAATTTCCAATTAAAAAGACACACACAAACAGTTGATTCTTTCGACTTTTTGAACAACTTTTTTGATCTTAATTTTCTCTCCATAAAAGAATTTATCAACATTTCCAATAAAAAATTATTTCTTTTTATTCGGTATATTTGCAATAAATAATGGACAAAACAAATTCATTGATACATGAAAGTTTGCATTGCTGAAAAGCCGAGTGTTGCTCGTGATATTGCGGATATTTTAGGAGCGAAAAACCGAAAGGATGGATACATAGAAGGTAACGGCTATCAGGTAACCTGGACTTTCGGACATTTATGCGGACTACTTGAACCCCATGAGTATGCCCCGGAATGGAAAACATGGGCTCTGAGCCAATTGCCCATGATTCCGCAACGCTTCGGAATAAAGGTTATGAACGACAGCGGCATCCAAAAACAGTTTAAAGTAATTGAAACTCTTATTGCTTCTGCCGATGAAGTTATAAACTGTGGGGATGCCGGGCAGGAAGGAGAATTGATTCAACGCTGGGTTATGCAAAAAGCACTTTGTAAATGTCCCGTTAAACGATTGTGGATTTCGTCGCTTACCGAAGATGCTATCCGCGAAGGGTTCAACAAACTAAAAGACCAGAATGATTACCAAAAGTTATACGAAGCCGGACTTTCGCGTGCCATTGGCGACTGGTTGCTGGGTATGAATGCAACACGCGCTTATACCCTGAAATATGCCAAAAGCCGTCAGGTTTTGTCTATAGGGCGGGTACAAACTCCAACTTTAGCCCTGATTGTAAATCGTCAGCTTGAAATCGAAAATTTCAAACCGGAACCTTACTGGGAACTGAAAACTGTATACAGGGGAACTACCTTTTCGGCTGTCAAAGGTAGGTTTCAATCCGTGGAGGAGGGTAATAAATTTCTTGAAACAGTACAGGATACTGATTTCGTCATTACTGATATTACCACCAAAAAGGGAAATGAATCGGCCCCCCGTTTGTTCGATTTGACTTCTTTACAGGTAGAATGCAATAAAAAATTCGCATTCTCGGCTGATGAAACATTAAAAATAATTCAAAGCCTTTATGAAAAAAAAGTAACTACTTATCCACGTGTAGACACCACTTATCTGAGTGAGGACATTTATCCTAAAATTCCGGACATTCTGAAAGGACTTAAAGAATATGAGTCTATTATAAATCCGGTACTTGCTGGAAAAATTCCAAAATCAAAAAAAGTTTTCGACAATAAAAAGGTAACTGATCACCATGCGATTATACCTACGGGCGTACAATCGAATTCACTCAGCGCGGATGAAAAACGGGTTTACGATCTTGTGGCCCGTCGTTTTATTGCTAACTTTTATCCCGATTGTAAAATATCTACCACAACTGTTTTGGGAGAAGTAAATAGCGTAGAATTTAAAGTGAATGGAAAACAAATACTTGCCCCCGGATGGCGTATTGTTTTCGAAAAGCCCAAAGAGGATGAAGAAAAAGAAACCGATGATGAAGAAAAAACTTTGCCGTTGTTTACAAAAGGCGAAAGCGGCCCGCACGAGCCGGTATTAAGCGAGAAATGGACATCGCCACCCAAACCGTATACCGAAGCTACATTACTCAGGGCCATGGAAACGGCGGGAAAGTTAGTGGACAACGACGAACTGCGGGATGCTCTGAAAGAAAACGGAATCGGCAGACCTTCGACACGGGCAGCGATTATCGAAACGCTTTTTAAGAGGGAATATATCCGCAAAGAACGTAAAAATCTGATTGCAACTTCAACCGGAATCGAATTGATTCAGACCATACACGAAGAACTTCTGAAATCGGCTGAGCTGACCGGATTGTGGGAAAAAAAACTCCGGCAAATTGAAAAAGGAGAATATGATGCCCGCGAATTCTTAAATGAACTGAAAGAAATGGTTGGCCAGATTGTTTTCAATGTAAAAAGCGACAACGGGATATACCGTCAGCAAAATTCCCGAAACAATTCACCGGAAGGAGATATTTGTCCGCTTTGTGGAAAAGGACGACTTTTAAAAGGAAAAACAGCCTACGGATGCAGTGAATGGAAAAATGGGTGTACTTACAGGCTTCCTTTTGAACAGGAATAATTTCATTTTGAGAATCAAAATTTCAGCAGTTTCTCAATTTTCGTCTTGAAAGAAGAATTTTCCATAAATCCCTGAAATTCGTCAGCGCCGGGACCAAAGGTAAAAACCGGGACTAAAACTCCAGAATGTCCTTTTATGGAAAAAACCGCATTAAAAGTCCCCCTTTTCATATCTCCGCCCGGCATGGTCAAACCACCGGTTTCATGGTCGGCGGTAACAATTACAAGGGTATTTTTATGTACCTGAGCATAATCAAGCACTTTACCAACTGTTTCGTCAAAATCCAACATCTCTTTAGTCAGCTGTTCGGCATTGTTATCGTGGCAGGCCCAATCAATCTGCGATCCTTCAACCATAAGGACAAATCCTTTTTTATTATTATCCAGAATATTGAGGGCAGCGACAGCAGACTCGGGAAGCATTTTTCCACGGGCAGGCACGGCAGGCACCTGATCTTCGTAAAGCAGGCCAATCACTTTTCCGTCTTGCTGATTTTTTACTTCATCAAGAGAACTTGCAATTTTATATCCCTTCGATTTTAATTCCGCCGTAATATTGCGGTCATCGTTTCTTTCTTCAAAATACTTACGCCCGCCCCCGATTGCAACATCGACACCCGAGTTCAGATAATCTGCCGCAATTTCCTCATACATATTACGATTGGGCTGGTGAGCTATAAAATCGGCAGGAGTTGCATGGGTTAACGCACAAGCGACAACAACTCCCGTCGATAATTTGTGTTTTTTTGCAACTTCAAGAATTGATTCGGCTTTGGTTGAGTCAGGATTCATCCCAATCATGTAATTATTGGTTTTCACTCCGCAGGCTATAGCCGTCCCGCCTGCTCCCGAATCTGTAGTAAAATTATTAGCTGAATATGTTTTGGAGAAGCCTATAGATTTAAATCGTTCAAATTGCAAGTGATTGCCATTCACTACCATACCTGCATAAATTTGGGCCAGTCCCATTCCGTCGCCAATCATTATAACAACATTTTGAGGCCTTTTTGTTGCCTGAATTTGGAAAGGCAGTAAAAAAAACAGCCCCAAAAATGTAAAAACTATTTTTTTCATGTATTTGAGTTTTTTAGAATAAAGAGCCAATCGTAGCAAAGGCCCCATGAAACAGAGAAGTCAAGATGAGGGTGTTCAATAAGTGTTTGTTTTAAACACAGATTTATACAAATTTGCGATATTACCACATTATCAACAATTTATGTTATCCATTATCAACTTTTTCAAATATCAAGCGCTTTAGCAATGCCCTTAAGTTCCTCTCTGATGTTTTTTAATTTTTCAGATATAATTTGCTGTTTTTCAACAGCGTCTCTTCTTTGTCCAAGACGTTTCTTTGCTCCATCAAGTGTTAGTTTCTGATCTTCAACCAAAAACATTATTTTTTTAATCGTGGCAATATCATCATTCGAATAAAATCGGGTTCCTTTATTGTTCCGCTGGGGCTTCAGCTGCTTAAATTCTTTTTCCCAAAAACGCAAATTGGATTGGGAAAGCTGAAGCATTTCGGACACTTCTGATATTGAATAATAAATCTTATCCATAAGCCACTAAAAAAAAGTAATTATTTTATAATTTTCAGCCTTTGTCCAATCCTGATTTTCGAACTTTTCAAATTATTCCATTTTTTAAGTTTCGTTATAGAAACTCCATATTTTATGGCAACATGACTTAAAGTCTCTCCCTTTTTAACTTTATAATAAATAACCCTCCCGGAACCTCCGGGTGCAGCGGGAGTTTTCAAGGCAATTTCAATTTCACTTCTCCGGTTATTAATCAGAGAATCAGCTTTATATGCTACAATATCTTTATAATTATCAATAAAATTATTAGCATAAGTCAGAGGCAAGCACAAAGAATAGGGATGAATATTCCCGGGAATAATATCCCTCCTGTATTGAGGATTCAACAAGCGCACTTCTTCAATCGGCATTTCAAGAACATCGGCAACCTGTCTCAGGTGAATTCTTTCATGTACCATAATGGTATCGGTAAGCACAGGCATCTCTACCTTTGCCTTGCACAAATTATGCTTGGTTGCATAATGTATTGCATAATTTGCAGCAATAAAAATTGGGACGTAACCTCTCGTTTCTGCAGGTAGATATGGATAAATAGCCCAATAATCACGCTTACCGCCCGAACGTCGGATCGCTTTATTTACATTACCAGGACCACAGTTATAAGCTGCAATAACCAAATTCCAATCCCCATAAATAGAATATAAATCATTCAAAAATTTAGCCGCTGCCTGTGTCGCTTTCACAGGATCCATTCTTTCATCTACCAGAGAATTTATTTCCAATCCGTACATTTTCCCCGTTCCAATCATAAATTGCCAAAGTCCGGCAGCTCCCATACGAGAAATAACCCTCGGATTCAGAGCTGATTCGATGATCGGAAGATATTTCAGCTCAAGTGGAAGATTATTTGCACCAAGCACCTGTTCAAAAATAGGGAAATAATAATCACTCATCCCCATCATAAATTCCAGTTGCCGGCGTTTTCTCACAGTATATAATTCAATAAAAGAACGAACCGCTTTATTATAAGGCATCTCCATCAAGCAAGGCATTCTTGACAGGCGATCTATATAAACAGAGTCAGGGATATTAAGCGGAACTGTGCTGGAATCGCATTCAGAAATCATAGCTCGTTTTTCAATCTTCCACGAACGTAACAGATAATCCAGTGTATTATCCACATCCAAGGGGACATTTAAACTTGTATCGGCCACTGCTGTGTCTCCCGGCACATCAATTGATTCTATAGAATTATTATCATCTTCCTGAGCAAAAGCATTGATCGAAAACGAAAATATTATTAGGGATATAAAATATACTCTAAAATTCATTATTTATCAAAATCCTATTTTTCTAGTAATTACTTTAAATTTAAACTAAACTGAACACCAGGGGTTTTAGTATAACTGTACTTATTGTCTAACAAAGCCGGACGAACATGTAAAGATAAGTCCGATGAAATATCGAAATCGAATAACTGCGCATCGACATAAGCTTCAACTAAAACAACGGCATAATAAGCCACCGAAGCAATAATACTTAAATCGCGATATCTCCTGTAATTTTCATACGCCGACTGCAGATTCGACTGGAAAGTCGATGTTCCACCATAATCAGCAATTGTATAGCCTTTGGGAATCAAATCAAGGTAGCTGGCTGTCGTATCATCATTATCAGAGATATCAAGATAGGCCTGTTTATATGTGGTATAACGCCTTGCATTCCAGTTTATTGCATAAGCACAACCAATAAAACCAGCATAAACAAGAGGTAATTTCCAGTAACTGCGGTTCAAAATTTGTCCGTAGCCAGGAATAATCGCTCCCATCCAAACCACTTTTACCGGATCCGGTTTAAATGCTTTTTTGTTCCGTACACTATCTTTTTTGATTATGGTTCCAGGTTCAATAAAATCATCCTGTATCATTTCGGCTTTATGCAATACCTCTTCTCCGGCAGATTTTATACTATCAACCCTCAGGCTATCGAGATTTTGAGCTTTTCCAAAAGTCGTTATAATCAAAAAAACGAATAATATCTTAAATATTTTTTTCAAACAGCAAACAGTATTAAATTTTATCGAAAAGTTCAAGAACTCTTGCCAAATCATCATCATTTTTAAACGGAATGGAAATTTTTCCTTTTCCATCCGGATTAACCGACAATTGAACTTTTGCAGTAAATAAATCTGTCAAACGTGTTTTGATTTCATCATATTCCTTTAACTCGGTGACTTTTTTTGGCGTTTTTTCAGCTGGTTTTACATCAAAACTTCCGGTTTCAGTATATAAACGCACTAATTCTTCTACTTTCCGAACGGAATATCCATATTTGAGAATAGACTCATACAAATGCAGTTGGGCAGCAGGATCATTTACTCCAAGGATTGCCCGTGCATGTCCCATGTCTATTTTGTGGTCTTTAATACCCATTTGAATTTCGGCAGGCAAACGTAACAATCTCAGGTAGTTAGCCACCGTTGTACGTTTCTTCCCTACTCTTTCACTCAACCGTTCCTGGGTAAGTTTATATTCTTCCATCAACCGGTAAAAAGTCAGCGCGATTTCAATAGCATTCAAATCCTCACGCTGTATATTCTCAATCAGGGCCATCTCCATGACCTGCTCGTCAGCAGCTGTTTTCACATAAGCCGGTACAGTTTGAAGACCAACAAGCTTAGCTGCCCGGTAACGTCTTTCTCCGGCTATAATCAAATAAGTACCATTATCATTTTTACGCAAAGTGATGGGAGAAATCACTCCAAGCTCCCGGATAGAAGTTGCCAGTTCATCAAGCGCTTCTTCATCGAAATGTGTGCGAGGTTGGTTTGGATTCGGATAAATCAAATCTATTTCCACTTCATTAATTGAAGATGAACCTCCAGTACTAATATTGTCAGTATCAATAAGGGCGCCTAAACCGCGCCCGAGCCCTGTTATATTTTTAGCCATATTTCTTTTATCTTTTTACTGCCGAAACAATCCGACTTTATCAAATGCAAACGATAGAACTCTTACCCTTTTGCTATCAATTCATTTGCAAGCTCCATGTAATTTGCAGTTCCTTTCGAATCCGGATCGTATAACAACACGGGACGTCCGTGTGAAGGAGCTTCACTTAATCTAACATTGCGGGTAATAACTGCATCGAACACCATTCCTTCAAAATGCTTCTTCACTTCAGCATAAACCTGATTTGCCAGACGCAACCGATTGTCGAACATTGTAAGCAGGAACCCTTCTATTTCGAGTCCAGGATTCAGTTTACTTTTAATAATTTTTATTGTATTCAACAGTTTACTAATTCCCTCAAGTGCAAAATATTCACACTGAACAGGTATAATCACAGAATCAGAGGCTGTTAACGCATTTACTGTAATTAGCCCAAGCGAAGGAGAGCAGTCAACCAGAATATAATCGTATTCAGTTTTAAGTGAAACGAGTAGTCCACGCATCACCCTTTCGCGATTATCCATATTCAACATTTCGATTTCAGCCCCAACTAAATCGATGTGAGAAGGTAAAACATACAAATTTTCAATTTCAGTAGGTTGAATGGCCTGTTGGGGGGCAACCCCATCTATCAAACATTCGTATATAGTAAATTGTAATGTGCGTATATCGATTCCCAATCCGGAAGATGCATTGGCCTGAGGATCTGCATCAACCAACAAAACTTTCTTTCCGAGCGTAGCTAACGAAGCTGCCAGATTGATTGCTGTTGTTGTTTTTCCAACCCCTCCTTTTTGATTGGCCAACGAAATTATTTTTCCCATAATTTAGAAATTTTCCAATGTGTAATGTGTAATAAAAAAATAAACAGCCAACTCTGCACACGGGAAGACAAATTCAACTAAACAATTAATAATCAACAATAAAAAAATGAAATAAGCCTTCCTTCATGAGAAAGCAAAGATAATAAAATATATTTACCCTTTCAAGATACCTTGCGCTCATAACAGATAAATAATATTTTTTAAGTTCACTTTAATATTCATTTAAAACGACTTCGTTTTTATGATTAATTCACAGGTAATCATTTCTCTAATTTATTTATCTTTGCATAAATCTATATAGAACCCAACAAGCAAATGAAACGTTTTCCGGTATTTATGATACTTCTTTTATTGTATGCCTGCAACAGTGAAATTAATCCGGTTATAGATTCGAACGACAATAACACAACCCCTACAGACACACTTGCTTCCGACACAACATCCTCCGGCATTGATTATATTTACAACGTCAATGATTTCCCAGAACTGACAATCATGGTCTCGACCGAAGAATGGAATAAACTCCTTAATTATTACAACCAAAATTCACACAATGAAGAATATGTTGTATGTAATTTCACATATATCAAAAATGGAAACGTTCTTCGGTATGACAGTGCTGGTTTTAAACTCCGGGGCAACACCAGTCGTCGCAGACCTGAAGGAAATTCGAAAGAAACACATAACTCCGCATCGCCGGATTGGCATCATGCCAGTTTTGCCGTAAAGTTTAATAAATTTATTAAAGGCAGAAAACTGTCCGGCCTTGAAAAAATAAATCTGAAATGGTTTAAAGATGACAGTATGTATGCAAGAGAAGTTTATTGCTATGATTTGTTCAGAAAATTCGGAGTATGGACGGCGCCGAGATCAGGCTACTGTAAACTTTATATTAAAATCGAAGAAGATGAGAAGCCGGCTTATTTTGGTGTTTACGAATTGCTTGAACCCATTGGCGATGACTTTCTTAAAAGCCGGAAAAATCATTTTAAAGATTCAAACGGATTTCTATGGAAAGCATCGTGGGGGGCCGATTTGAAAAGCGCCGATCTAAATAACATGGGACTTGAAAACATAACATTGACATCCACTTACATCCCTGTTTATGATCTGAAGAACAACCCGAAAGATCTGACTTTGGCCAAGGCTCAACTTGCTGAATTCATAACAAATCTGAATAATAAAACCGGCGAAGATTTCAAAACGTGGATCAGTTCAAAAACCGACATTGAATTATTTCTAAAAACCTACGCTGTTAACGTAATGTGTGGCATGTGGGATGATTACTGGGTGAATAAAAATAATTATTACTTTTACTTCAATTCCGATGGAAAATTCTTTTTCATTCCCTACGATTACGACAACACTTTAGGCACATCGCTTTTAGTTGCTGATGCAGGCCGACAGGATTTAATGAACTGGGGAAAAAGTTCTTACCCATTGGTAAAAAAAATAATCAGTATTTCCGAATATGGGGAGCTTTACAAATCCTATCTGCATGAACTTGCAGATAGTAACAATGATTATTTTTACATAGACAATAGTATTAATCGTATTCAAAACTGGCAAAACAGGATAAAAGACTATATTGAAAACGACACAGGGGAAGACATGTCTCTGATTGACCAACCTGCAAGCTGGGGCAATTGCGGATTTTACAGATTAATTGATACGAACAATAATTTTTTCAAAATCAGAGCGGCAAATTTGCCTCAGTAATTTTTTTATTATCGACAAAATAAAGTCATGAAACATCTCAATAAAATAAACATATTTCTGATTATTGGTCTGCTATCGTTAGCAATTATTTCCCAATTTTTCTTTTTCAGAATAGATCTGACCTCTGAAAAGAAGTACAGCATTTCAGTCCAAACAAAAAAATTATTAAAAAATACAGAAAGCGAATTAAACATGACCGTTTATCTTTCAGGAGATTTGAATCCGGGTTTTCTGCATTTAAAAAAAGCCACCCGGGATATGTTGGAGGAGATGTCTGTTTATACAAACAAAGGAATTAGTATTGTTTTTAAAAATCCTTCTGAAGCTCCATCAAATGAAGCAAGAGAACAAAAATATGCAGAACTGGAAGCTCAGGGGATGAACCCTACAGCCATTTACGAGCGTGATAAAGAAGGTAAATCCATTCAAAAAATAGTATTTCCATGGCTAAAAATAGAATATAAAAATAAAGCCGTTTATGTTAACTTACTTAAAAACATAAGGGGAAATTCGGGAGACGAAAATTTGAATATATCTATTGAAAATTTAGAATTTGCAATTACTGATGGAATACGACAAATTCTTAATACCAAAATTTCAAAAATAGCATTCCTCGAAGGACAGGGAGAACTTACAGAAGCCGAAACTTATGACATCACCAAAAGCCTGAGTCATTATTTTCAAATAGACCGGGGGGTATTATCCAATGATGCAACCGTTTTAAATAATTATCAGGCTGTAATTATAGCCAAACCCACAAAACCGTTTTCCGAGTCGGACAAATATATCATTGACCAATATATAATGAACGGAGGGCGTGTATTATGGCTGATTGACGGTGTAAAATTAGCTGCCGAAAATCTCTCGAAAACAGGGACTTCTCCTGTTATTGATCTAGATTTAAACCTTTCAGATCAATTATTCAAATATGGATTCAGAATAAATCCGGACTTATTACAGGATGTCCAATGCGTGTCGGTTCCTGTAAATATTGCTCCGGCGAATGCTCAACCCCAATTCGAACCAACTCCATGGTATTACGCGCCTCTGCTTCTGACATCATACGAACATCCTATTACAAAAAACGTGAGTGAAGTAATGGGGCAGTTTACATCATCCATAGAATCGGTCGGCAAGAACCCGGAAGTAAAATCGACACTACTGCTTGCAACATCCGACAATACGCATATTATTCCGGTACCGGCAACTATTGATCTGGCAGATATGCCCGACCCGAAAGATAAAAACTATTTCAACCAATCATATATTCCTGTAGCCATATTAGCTGAAGGTATCTTTGAATCATGTTTTCAAAACAGACTGAAACCCCAAGAAATTACGACCGCTTTTCCTTTCATGAAAAAAAGCATCAACACACGGCAGATAGTAATAGCGGACGGGGATATAATCAGAAATGAAACAACCGGGATTGCCAGTGATAGTACTACTATTCCGCTTGGATTAGACAGATATACGAACCAACAATTCGGGAACAAGGAATTTATTCAGAATGCAGTATTGTATCTTACTGATGAAGAAGGCTGGTTACAATTACGATCAAGAACATTTAAACTACGACTACTCAACAAATCATTAATTAGTAACGAAAAAACATTGTGGCAGGTAGTTATTCTGGGAAGTCCTCTACTTTTGCTGTTCATCACATCTCTTTTTGTTAATTACAACAGAAGAAAAAAATATACTAAAATCAATTAACTGCAAGTTGATAGGCTTTACAGGCATTCATGAAATACGTACTCTCGTCTTCATTCAAAGCCAGTTCATAATAATCCATACTTCTTCCGTTTTGGAACCGAACCTTGATTATCTTATTTTTCATTAAACTTTGAATCTGCCTGCTGTCTGGAGTAAATACAGAAACGCCACGACAGTTAAACTCCTGCCCCGATGTCAACTGCATTTCTTCATCTTCCATATAAAATGTGAGAATATCATTTTCATTACAACCCTTTATTCCATCGCATTCTGTCACAATAAAAAACTGAGTGTTTTTTAAATTAATCTCAACATTAATACGAATAGTTACAGTATTTTTTTCGTTCGACAAAGTAATAGTTTTTGCACAAAAAAAAGAATCTGTTTTTGTGTCATTATTATAATGAGTAAAATACGCAGGTAACGTACCATTAACCACAACCGTATATGTTAATGCTACAAACAAAAACACTATTTTGGATTTGACCCACATAATAAACCGACAAATTATTACAAATTAATAACTATATATAAAACTAAACTTTTTTAATTCGGCAACACATTCTCAATATGAATTCAATGGAAATAAACCTAAATATAACAAGTTCGAAATTTACTTATAATACGTTGTAATACAAAATATTAATCAAAGCTTCAATATTAATTTCATTAAGATATAAGAACTATTATATCTGGTAAGACCAGCAATAAAAAGGAGTCAATAAAAGCTCAATTACAGCAGGATGAATCTTATAAATTCACTACAATACGTAACAACACACGACAAAAATAATAATAATTATTACAGCATGTGCAATTTTTATTGAAAATATTTAGTAAAATAATCTTGACTTTTAGCTCATGTGACATTCCGACAAAATCGGAATAGTATACAATAGTTTGATTTTTTGTCAAAAAGAGTTATATAGAAAAAATAATTTATTTGATATTTTAAGACTTGTCTAAATTTACAATTGCCTCTAATTTATAAGAAGATCAGAATAAATCGAATGTTGATTCTATTTTCTTCCCCAAAATACAAAATAGAGAGAGCCTGATTATTTTAACAATCAGGCTTTCTAAAAAAGCACCAAAACAATTATAAAAAATCCTATTTTAATTACTCAACAACAAAATCGATTTATTAGTTTTTAAGTATTTTACTTATATAATCTCCTTTAGAAGTTGAAACTTTCACCAAATAAATACCGTTATTGAATGAGGATAGGTCGACCTCTTTACTTTCCGAAATATATTTAACCAACACTCCTTCAATATTATATACGGAAACACTCTCGACTTTTGCATCTGTTGAAATAAATACACTTTCCGAAGTAATTGTCGGATAAATCAGACAGTTTTGAGCCGAGACCGGATCATCTATGCCATCGGCAAAGCTAATCTGGCGATCGGTATAAATCAACAATTCACCTGGTTCTAAAGTCATAGTCATATTCACATCCGAAACATTCATTGATTCTCCTGTAAATAAATTATACCAGGTACCCGTTTTAGAGAATGACGGATATGCGACAACACTTGCTGAAGATTGAAAATTTCCCAATACAACCATATTCAGATCATTATGTGTCAATGAAATACGACGTCCGTTGCTCCAATCAGAAGAACCCATTTGGGCTGAAAAAGTGCCTTCAGAAAAAGCGGTCTGATACATTTTTCTCAAAGTAATAATCTTTGAACATTTGTCATAGGCATCTTGGCGGTGTGTAAGGTTTAGCCAACCCCAAGCTGAAGGTTTCGAGCTTGTACGGCCACCCTGCGAATCAATAGAATAATCATAGCCTAATTCTTCAAATTCGTACATCATTTTAGGACCAGGAACTAAAGTTGTAAATGCAATGTTCAACGGGACACGCGCAATGCGTACCAAAGAATCTGTTTTAATAGTGCCATCTCCATACATTTTTGCTTTATAAAAGTTTCGTTCTTGATCATGACTTTCGGCATAGCCAACCCAATGGCGCGGAGACGCTACTAATCCGGAAAAATCACTACTACTCTGATATCCCATTGCTGCCTGAGAAAAGGCATCGTTTATATTTCTCCATAAATACATACCTTTATTAGCAAGTGCCGTTTCCTCATCGTTATTGCAAAAATGTTCGAGGATAAACATAACATCGCTTTTTACAGATTTAGCCGCATCGTAGTAAGCTGAGATATTGTCAATACGGGACTGATCATAATTGGAAGCTGTAGATTCAGAGCTTTGAGTCTGAGTAAGTCCTTTAGTTAAATCAAGTCTATAACCATCAACTTTGTATTCTGTGATCCAATATTTTACCATACGTTTAAAATACTCCCGGGTATATGTAGAAGTATGATTAAAATCGTTGTAAACACCGTAAGGATGTGGTGCTGAAACATTCATCCACGGATTATCACTCGCAGGACAATCATTTACATCATCCCAGTAAAGTTCTGCAAAAGGACATATTCCTGTTGCATGATTCAACACAATATCCAGAATTACAGCTATTCCACGTTTGTGACATTCATCAATAAATTTTTTATACATTTCTGGACTTCCGTAAGCTTTATCCGGAGCAAAATAATGATTCGGATTATACCCCCAGCTATTATTTCCATCAAATTCCTGCACCGGCATTAACTCAATAGCGGTAATACCAAGAGTTTTTAAGTAATCTAATTTTGTAATAGCAGCTTCAAGAGATTTCTCCACTGTAAAATCTCTGAGTAATAACTCATAAATTATCATATTATCTCTATCAGGTGTACTAAAATTCGATATTTCCCAGTTGTAAGCAGGTTTATTTGTCTGTAAAGTTCCGACTAGCCCATCTGTTTTACCTTCGGGATATGCCTTTAACTCTGGATAAATATCATAATACTCATTAATCCATTTATCGTTCCACGGATCAAGGACAAGTTCTGTATATGGATCGCTGACACGAAGCGAACCATCTACCAGATATTGAAAACCATACATTTTTCCAGGCGTCAAATCCGTCAATGTAATCCACCAATAATTGCCATCTTTCTTCATCTGATAGGCATTGAGCTGGCTCCAGTCATTAAAATCACCAATAACAAAAACATTGCTTTTGCCCGGAGCAAGTAATACAAGAGTTACAGTAGAATTGTCAATGTAATTAATTCCGTCAACAACACCGGTGGGGCGGGTCTCTGTTGTCACAGCTTCAGGAACACAAACTTGTAAAGTATCGTAAACAGTTCCACCATCAAGACTTGCCGATGCAATAAAAGTATAATCACCTGTTGCTGAAAAAGTTTTCGAATAAGTTAATGTTGTTGCTGAAGTTTCAGTTTTAACTAATGTTCCATTTACTTTAAGTTCAAGATCCGCTGCCAAGGAGGCAGTCACAGTAAAATCAAGTGTGGAACCAACCGTTGTCGACTGATTACTTGTAGGAGCGGTAAAAGTTACATTCAGACCGGCATCGTAAATTTCAGCAAAGATGTCAGTTCCACCAACATCTTTTCCTTCGAGATAGCTCCCGTCAACTTTTTCCCCACTACGAAACACAAAAGCAAGTTTTTGGACAACTTCGCCTGTATTGAGGCCATAATATGAAGTCATATCAGGAGTAATAAGCAACTTCCATTTATTGTCCCCTAATGAAGTAAGTTGGTATTTTGCTGAGTTATCACCCCAGGTAGGTGCATGTTTCCAGTCGCTTGTACTCTTACTCTCAGAGGTAATTACCCCTGTATGAGCATACACAGTTCCTGTATAGTCTTTCAACCCGGCAGTACCTTGTGTGGCATCGTATGTCACCTCAATTACTCCGGAATAATCTTTTGTTACAAAAGTTGGATTGGTCGTTACTATCTGAGCCCAACTCAACAGGGAGATGAGCAAAGTCAAAATGGTTAGTGTAGATTTCTTCATCTTTTAGGTATTATTTATTTAAAAGGATTTAATTGAAATGGTTATAAAAAATCCACCTCATGGCAAATGTAGATATTTATTCCTTCTATGCCTGCCCGTAATAAAAAATTGGAGGTAGTTTTCGCCGCAAACGTTTGCAAATTATAGTAAAAATAAATTCCAAATTTCACGACATAATTATGACTTTCTGTAATATTCTTTTATCCGGGGAACATTTAGAAAATGCAGGATAAAATTAACAGGATCAACACATTTTACAATTTACAAAATTCTGCAATTCCTATTTATCGGGAGTATTAGTATTCTATCAGAAAAAAGAAATAATTCTATTTGATTCAAGAGTCAAGACTAGTTTTTACAACAAACTACACTATCTTTTATGAATTAATATTTATTGTACTTCCGGCTTTTTTCTAAAAATTTTATATCCGAGCCCTGCAATTGTTATACTCATTAGCGGACTTATATAATTAAAGATACAATAAGGGAAATAGACCCATGTTGAAACCCCGAGTACTGTGCTTTGTGTCATACCACATGAATTCCATGGAATCAGCACAGAAGTAACAGTAGCACTGTCTTCCATGCTGCGACTTAGCAAACGGCTTTCGTATCCACGCTGTTCATACAAGTCTTTATACATATTACCTGTCAGAATAAGCGAAAGATACTGGTCACCCATCGTCAGATTAGCCAACAGTCCAGTGGACACCGTAGCTCCGACTAATCCGGCTGTATTCCGTATCTTTTTGACCAAGAATTGCGTAATACTTTCAATCATTCCGGTAGCCGACATAGCAGCACCAAAACACGTAGCACATATAATCAGCCAGACCGTATAAAGCATGCCCTGCATTCCCCGGGTAGCAATCAGACTGTTTATTTCAGGATTTCCGGTATCCAACGAAGTACTGCCGTAACACGACATAATCGCTCCTTTGACAAGATCCGCCGTTGTATTTCCTCCTGCAATCAGTTGCAAATTCTCTTTCTGAAAAAAACAGGCAAAAATCGCTGCCAGCAACATGGAAGAAAATAATGTTACAAGAGGCGGAACTCTTTTAGCAATCAAAACAATAGTCACAGCAGGAACAATCAAAAGCCACGGTGATATATTGAAGTGGGTTTCTAATGATTGCGAATATAGGGTAACATCCGCAGAAGAAATACTTGTATTGAATAATCCGGCAATGGCAAAAACAATCAGGGTTATAATCATAGAAGGCACTGTTGTAAACATCATATAACGAATATGCGTAAAAAGTGGAGTTCCGGAAACAGATGAGGCAAGAATAGTGGTATCTGACAATGGTGAGATTTTATCCCCGAAATAAGCCCCCGAGATAATTGCCCCGGCAATCCATCCATCCGAGAACCCCTGTGCACGCCCAATTCCCATCAATGCGATACCAATTGTAGCAACTGTTGTCCAGGAACTTCCCGTCACAACTGATACAATAGCACAAATAGCAGCTGCCGAGATTAAAAAAATTTCCGGACGAATAATCTTCAAACCATAATCTATGAACATAGGAACCACCCCACTCATCATCCATGTACCCGACAGAGCTCCTATAACCAAAAGAATAAGTAACGCGGTAGAGATATTCTTAATATTTTTGTGTAGTGCTTTTTCAAAATTAGTCCAGTGAAAGTTCGTCGTAAACTTACCTATAATTAAACAGAAAGCAGTTGCTAACAGCAAAGCCATCTGACTACCTCCATTAAGAGCATCTCCTCCGAAAAGATAAACAGCCGTTGCCACCAGCAACACCAGCACAACAATGGGCAACAAGGCCACTAAAGGATGAGGTAATTTATGTTGATTTGTCATGAATTTATTATTTAAACGTTCATTTTGCCAAGAAACAACAAAAATAGTTTATATTTTCAGGAATAAACAACAATCGGATAGCATTCCGGTTATTCTTCCCAAAGATTTAGAAAATTAATTATTTTTGTAATCCATAAATCAAATATAAAATGGCAAAGACCAAATCCATATATGTATGCCAGAATTGTGGTGCAGAATCACCCAAATGGATCGGGAAATGTCCCTCCTGCGGAGAATGGAATACTTACGTTGAAGAAATAATTGCTAAAACTTCGGGACCAAAGCACACTTTAGCGGGCCTTGAACTAACCAAACAAAAACCTATACTTATTTCGGAAGTAGAAACCAATGAAGAAATCCGCATAGACACATCAAGTGCGGAGTTAAACCGGGTTTTAGGCGGAGGACTGGTTCCCGGATCTTTAGTTTTAATCGGAGGAGAACCCGGCATCGGAAAATCAACTTTAGTTCTGCAAGTTGTACTGAATCTGAAAGGTAAACGTACACTCTACGTTTCCGGCGAAGAAAGTGTGAAACAACTTAAATTACGTGCTGAACGACTTAACGGCGAAAATCCGGAATGCTACATTGTAAGCGAAACTTCATTGGAGCAAATATTCATTCACATACAGAATATTCAACCGGATGTCGTTATTGTCGACTCAATACAAACTATTTCAACAGAACTGATAGAGTCTTCTCCGGGTTCAGTCTCCCAAGTTCGCGAATGTGCCGCTTCGTTACTTAAACTCTGTAAAACGACAGCCATACCCGTTTTACTGATTGGACATATCAACAAAGAAGGTAGCATTGCAGGTCCGAAAGTTTTGGAACATATCGTTGACACTGTTTTACAATTCGAAGGTGACCAGCATTATATGTACCGGATTTTGAGAAGCATCAAAAATCGTTTCGGGAGCACATCTGAAATGGGTATTTACGAAATGCAACAAAACGGCCTGCGTGAAGTCAGCAATCCTTCAGAACTTCTGCTTAGCCAAAACCACGAAGGATTGAGCGGAGTGGCTATTGCTTCCGCAATTGAAGGAATTCGTCCGTTTTTAATCGAAACTCAGGCACTTGTCAGTTCCGCTGCTTACGGCACCCCTCAACGCTCCTGCACCGGCTTCGATTTACGCCGTCTGAACATGTTGCTGGCTGTGTTGGAAAAAAGAGCTGGATTCAAACTCGGACAAAAAGATGTTTTTCTGAACATAGCAGGAGGATTAAAAGTGAATGATCCTGCTATTGATCTAGCAGTCATCTCTGCTATTCTTTCATCAAGTGTCGACATTGCTATAGAAAAACATGTATGTATGACCGGAGAAGTCGGCCTTTCCGGTGAAATTCGTCCGATTAACCGCATTGAACAACGCATTCTTGAAGCTGAGAAACTCGGTTTTACAAAAATGATTATACCCGACTTCAATGTAAAATCCTTGCAAATCGGTAAAATAAATATGGAAATCGTGCCGGTAAAAAAAGTGGAAGAAGCTTTCAGAATTTTATTCAAAAAATAAAGACATAATTCGGGCTTTGGCAATCACATTCAATTGAAAGCGGCTTCAATTGAATCAATTAAAGCCGCTTTCGTACAATAAATTATCGATATTCTATCAACTATTTTTTACGATTAGATCTTTTTTGCCATAAAACTTTCTCAGATAATAAGCATAGCATCACCATATACACCAAAACGATAACCTTCTTTCAAAGCCACATCGTATGCATTCATGATATTATCATAATCACCAAATGCAGCTGCAAGCATCAACAAGGTGGAATATGGCAAATGAAAATTAGTAATCAGTGAATTTGCTACCGTAAAATCATACGGAGGAAAAATAAATTTGTTGGTCCAACCTTCGTATGCTTTAATCTTTCCTTCAGTTCCTACAACTGTTTCCAGCGCACGCATTACGGTTACTCCCACAGCACAGATATTACGTCCCTGATCATGAGCTTTATTCACAATATCAGCCGTTTCTTCAGAAACACTCATTTGTTCCGAATCCATTTTGTGCTTGGTCAAATCCTCAACATCTATTTCACGGAAGTTGCCAAGGCTCATATGCGAAGTAATGAATGCCGTGTCAATGCCTTTAATTTCCATACGTTTCATTAATTCCCGACTGAAATGAGTTCCAGCTGCCGGGGCTGAGACGGCACCCTCATTTTTGGCAAAAATTGTCTGGAATCGTTCTGCATCATCCGGTTCAACCGGACGCGTTATATTGCGTGGCAGAGGGGTTTCACCAAGATTAAAAAGACTCTTTCTGAATTCTTCATGAGTTCCGTCAAAAAGGAAACGTAAAGTACGTCCTCTTGAAGTTGTATTATCTATGACTTCTGCCACTACAGAATCATCTTCTCCGAAATACAGTTTATTACCGATACGTATTTTACGGGCAGGCTCCACAAGCACATCCCACAGACGCATTTCATGATTCAGCTCCCGTAACAAAAACACTTCGATCTGAGCACCTGTTTTTTCTTTGTTTCCGTACAAACGGGCAGGAAAAACTTTTGTGTCATTAAAGACAAACAAATCATGTTCGTTAAAATAGTCAAGTACATCTTTAAAAACACGATGTTCGATAGCACCGGTCTCACGATTTACAACCATAAGGCGCGACTCATCACGATGTTTCGCCGGATATTGGGCAATACTCTCGTCCGGTAATTTGAATTTAAACTTCGATAGTTTCATTTCTTCTATATTTAATTTCGGATTTTTTGTTTTTTAGTTTATTTCTGTTTCTGCCGATATTTGAGCCAGTATATCGGCCTCAACTATATTTATGAGATCATCTATTTCATGACAATCTGATAATTTTACATCACCAATACGCGTACGTTGCAATCCCGTTAAATGGGCTCCGCTTTCTAAAGCCTCTCCAATATCTCGTGCTAAAGCCCGGATATATGTCCCTTTACTACACACAACTCTTATTTTCAAAACCGGTAAATTGAAATTGAGTACTTCAATCTCATCTATAACCAACAGTTTAGGCTTTAGTTCAACATCCTGTCCTTCACGAGCGTAATCGTAAGCGCGTTTACCATCAACCTTTACAGCAGAATAAACAGGTGGAATTTGCCAAATCTCACCAGTAAAAGTCGGTATCACTTTATCAACCAATTCCCGGGTAATATGCTCTGTCGAATATGTTTTATCTACGGGCAATTCCTGATCATACGATGGTGTAGTCGCTCCAAGTTCAAGCGTAGCAACATATTCTTTCGTCTGATACTGAAAACCTTCTATAAATTTTGTTTTCTTTCCGGTACAGATAATCATTACTCCAGTTGCAAGCGGATCAAGCGTTCCTGCATGACCAACTTTAATCTTTTTTATTTTCAGCGTTTTCTGTAACTTCCATCTCAACTTATTCACTAAGTTGAACGATGTCCAGTGTAAAGGTTTATTTACGTAAAGAACTTCTCCTTCTATAAAATCCATTAACCAATAATTTTGCATTTAACAATTAACCTTCCCAGGTTAAATAATATCCAGATTCACACCCAGAGCAAGCAAAATAAGAATAATAGCTCCGGCAACTATCCGATAATATCCGAATGCCTTAAATCCGTATTTTGTCAAAAAGTTTATGAAAAACTTTATAGCCAACATAGCTACAACAAATGCTACGACATTGCCGATAATCAGCGTTGTCAGATTATCTTTCAGCAATTGAGTTCCACCCGGCTCTAAAAAGAACTTCAGCAGTTTATAACCCGATGCGGCAGCCATAGTCGGCACAGCCAGAAAAAACGAAAATTCAGCTGCATTTTTCCGGGATAATTTTGTTGTCATCCCTCCCACAATTGTAGCCATGGAACGCGACACTCCCGGAATCATGGCAATACATTGATAAAATCCAATTTTCAACGCACGTTTCCAGTCCATCTCCTGATTTTCTCCGGGCTTGTCAAACCATTTATCCACAAAAAGCATCAACACCCCACCAAGGACAAGCATAAGCGCCACCACAAACACATTTTCTAACAGTGCATCAATGTAATCACTGGCTAAAAGTCCAATTACTGCTGCAGGAATAAAGGCAATCAACAGTTTCCAGTAAAAATCAAGTGTTTGAAAAAATCTTTTCCAATAAAGCACCAGAACAGATAAAATGGCCCCAAATTGAATGATAATGGTAAACGCCTTTACAAACTCAGTACTCTCAACTCCTAGTATATTTTGGGCGATAATCATGTGACCTGTTGAAGAAACAGGTAAAAACTCAGTTAGCCCTTCGACAATTGCTATAATAACAGCCTGGAAAATGCTCATGAAATAATATTAATTATTTTTTCGACTTAAATAAAATAGCAAAAATAATAAACAGAAAGCCGAAAAAAGAAACCATCGGACCAACTACAATTCTCCGGGTACTAAAGATATCCGGGTCGAACTGAGTCACTGTCGAAGAACCGGTCATCAAAGCAAATCCGGTAACTATAATAACAAAACCAAGCGCAATAAGCAAAAGATTTGTTTTTTCTAAACTGAAACGTTTATTTTCTTCCATTTTTATCTGTTTTTTAATTCGTTAGTATCCTGATTAAATAAAATACATGTCATTTGTACGCATGTGCAGGTAGCGTCCGACGGCCATAAAAGAAGCAACCGCCGTAAGTATGATTCCCGAGGCAACTACAATCACAGCAACCGATAATATTGAGATAATGCTTAATTCCAGTTCATGAAGTCCGAATCCATACATAACATAATACACGACGCCTGCAAGCAAAAAAATAGAAATCAATGCTGCTATAATCCCGTTCAAAACAGACCGGGCAATATAAGGCTTACGAATAAACCAATTAGTCGCCCCCACCAATTTCATGGTATTAATTAAAAACCGGTTCGAGTAAATTGACAAACGAACTGTATTATTAATCAATATTATGGAAACAATCAGTAAAATAAAAGCTATTCCCAGCAAAACATAACTTACTTTACGGACATTTTCATTGACCAGACTTACCAGATCTTTTTGATATACGATACGACTGACATGTTCAAAAGTATTTAATTTTTTCTCAATTATACTCACACTGTCATTATTAGCATAAGCAGCTTTCAATTTGACTTCCAAGGATGCTTTTAGCGGATTATATCCAAGAAAGTCCTGAGGGTTCTCACCCAAAGAGGCAACATGATCTTTAAGGGCATCTTCTTTGGAAATATATTCCACTGATTTTGTAAACGGGGCATTATTCAGGTATTTCTCAATTCTGTTGACATAGGCTTGATTGATATGATCGTCAAGAATAACAGAAAGATTAATATTCTCCCTTACATAAACACTCATATCACGGGCTACAAATACAAGCAGGCTGACAAGTCCAATCAAAAAAAGGACAAGCGACATACTTAAAGTTGCAGTCAGATGTAAACCTTTAAAAGTTTTAGGTGAATGATTTTTTTTACTCATTTTCAATCCGGATAGTTTATCTTATTTCTTTTTCGATTGTCTGAGCTGGAAAAACAGAAGTCCCAATAAGCTCAAAACAAGAATAATATCAGAAGTCAAAGCAATCGTATTTCCAATTCTGTAGGAAGCCGGCTCAAACTTAAATTCAACTTCATAATTTCCTGCTTTAAGAGGCATAGCTCTCAATAAATAATCGGCACGGAAATATGGTACTTTTTTACCGTTAATATAGGCATTCCAACCTTTATCGTAATAAATTTCGGAAAATACAGCTAATTGGTCTGTTTTCGAACTAAAATTATAAATCAAATGATTCGGTTCATAAGATTTTAGAACTATGGAAGCTGTACTGTCGTCCACAGACAAATTTGCAGGAATCATTGCGGCATATTCTTTATCGGCAACTAATTCGTGCTTGGTATCAATCTCACCAAGTTTTTTCATTTCTTCGTTGGCATCGGCTGCAACAAAAACTTTATCTACAAACCAAGCATTACCGTTGGCATAAGGGTTAAGAATCGGGGCTGCATCCTTATTATAAATAATATATTTCATATTAAGCATATTAAGCACACCAAGTGAATCTAATGCTGGCTGCAGGTCATCGAAAGACTTAGCACGTCCGAAAGAAGAAAATAATTGTCCGATTTCCCCATCAAGCTGCATATTGATTAATTCCTGGTAACGGCGTAACTTAGCTGCATGATACCCCCCTATATTTTTATGAAAATAAGATGGTTTGGCATCATTAAATATATTAACCGTCGCATCAAGTACCCTATAATCGGACCTATCCTGCAAAACCATTTGGTCCGCCTTAGAAGGTTCTACCAATGTTTGTATTTTCCGCTTGCGGGTAAAATTATCATCATTCAGATAACGTTTAGCAATAGGCATTAAATCTGCTAAAAACAAAATACCAAAAATTGCAATTGCAGCTTTATTTTTCAGTTTATCATTCAAATATAGCCACAAAACAGCCGCCGCAAACAAGATAAATCCCATCGAACGAAAAGCATCCGATCTCAACAAAGCCATACGGTCAAGAGGAAGCGTTTCCTGTAAAAAAGCATTACCTCCGCTTAGCTGGGCATCTCCCGGAGCTACAAAATTTCCGGCAAGTGAAGGAATCAATCCAAAGAGTAAAGAAATTCCGGCTGTAATTCCGGCACTGATCATAACCGGTTTTATCAATTTTTTCTTATCTGTATCCGATTTCAGTACCTCTTTCAAGGCAAGCAATGCAACCAAAGTAATTCCAAATCCGGTTGCAACAAGAGTCATCGATACAGTACGGAACTTATTGTACATTGGAAAATGATCAATAAAAATATCCGTCAGCCACATAAAATTATGCCCCCATGAAAGCATTAGTGTCAATAATATGGTTGGAATAAGCCACCATAATGTTCTGCGTTCAACCACAAAGAGTCCCAGCACAAAAAGAAAAATCACAACTGCTCCCAAGTAGACAGGGCCGGAAGTAAACGGCTGATCTCCCCAATAAAGCGGAAATTGATTTTCTTTCATAATCTGAGAAACATTGGAAGCGCCTAAACTCTTAAGTTTCTGACCCGTTTCGCTGTCGGCATCAAGATGACCGGCACTCGCTCCGCCCATAAAATCAGGAATCAGCAAAGTCAAAGTTTCGGCTTTACCATAACTCCAACCTGTAATATAATCTTTGTTAAGCCCGTGTTGTGAGTTTTGAGTATCAACAGTAAGACCATTTGATTTTCCCCGCATGGTATACTGACTATACTCATAAGTAGTCAGTAGTGAGGTTGCATTAATTCCAACCGCAATAATAGCCGCGACAAGAACTAATCCTGTCGATTGTAGAAAAGATTTAATCTCTTTATTTCTGATACTATAAATAAATTCAACGATACCAAAAACCAAAAGGATAATAAGCGTATAATAAAGAATTTGCACATGATTAGCACGGATCGCCAAACTCAGAAAAATAGCAGTAACAACACTACCCAATAGTTTTTTACGCCTGAAAGCCATATATACACCGCCAATCAACGGTGCCATATAAGCAATAGTGATAGCCTTTGAGTTATGACCGGCTGCCAGAATTATAAAATTATACGAAGCAAAAGAAAAAGCGACGGAACCGGCCAGCGCTAACCACGGATTCATTCCAAAAGCAAGCAAAAGAATATAAAATCCGATCAGATAAAGCATTAGTTTAAAAACAACCCCTGGATACAACTGAATAACTTTTTCTACATAATTCATTATGTTGTATGGCTGGGTCATGGAAATCTGATATGTTGGCATTCCCCCAAACATGGAATTTGTCCACAAAGTAATATCATCGTGCGATTCGTTGTAATCAATGGTTTCTTTAGCCATATACATCCAACTCTCGGTGTCGTGACCGATAAGCTGTTTTCCTTCTAATACAGGTTTAAAATAAAAGAATGAGATGATTGTAAACAAAAGAACTGCAACGATATGAGGAGTAAATTTTGAAAGGACCTGTTTGTTCATGAATCAATATTATTTTGTACAAAAGCAGTTTTTGGGAAAAATCACACAAAAATACATCATTTTTCAGCGGATTATGCATATTATCGAGTTAATAAATTAAAATTTCCCAGATTCGACTCATTATACCCTAGTAAAATTGCAGCCAACAAATTACATAAAACAACAACAAAGGTCAATCGCAAAACACCGATTGACCTTTATTATAAATAATTTCATCTTCAATACTGAATTATTTATCCACCGAAATCGTCGAACATCAACATTTCGCGGGGTACACCCAAATCCCAGAGCATCTTTTCTACGGATTTTGCCATCGGGCCAGGACCACACATGTAGTATTCAATATCTTCCGGAGCATCATGTTTACTCAGATACTCATCCAAAATAACCTGATGTATAAATCCTACATAACCCGTCCAGTTATCTTCCGGCATTGGTTCGCTCAACGCAATATGGAATTCGAAATTCGGGAATTCTTTTTCCAATTTACGGAAATCTTCTTCATAGAAAATTTCTTTCTTCGAACGGGCTCCATACCAGTAAGTAATTTTCCTATCAGTAATTTTAAGCGTATTCAACAAGTGAAGAATATGTGAACGAAGCGGAGCCATACCGGCACCACCACCAATGTAAAGCATTTCGCGTTTCGAGTCGATAATCGGGTGGAATTCTCCGAACGGCCCGGAAACCATCACTTTATCTCCCGGTTTCAAATTAAAGATATAAGAAGATGAAATACCTGGTTTTACATCCATCCAACCACCTTTGGCCCGATCAAACGGAGGTGTGGCAATACGTACGTTCAACATAACGATATCGCCTTCGGCCGGGTAGTTAGCCATCGAGTAAGCACGCATGGTTTCTTCGTCGTTTTTACACGTCAGATCCCACATTTTAAATTTATCCCAATCGCCACGGAATTGCTCTTCTACCTCGAAATCTGTATATTTCAAATCATATTTCGGAATATCAATCTGGATATATCCTCCTGAAATAAAATTCAAATGCTCGCCTGCAGGTAATTTCACTACAAACTCCTTGATAAATGTAGCAACATTCCGGTTCGAAACAACTTCGCATTCCCATTTCTTCACTCCAAGTATAGATTCAGGAATTTTAATTTCGATGTCATTTTTTACTTTCACCTGGCAACCTAAACGCCAATGGTCCTTAACTTCTTTACGTGAAAAATGCACGGTCTCCGTTGGAAGGATCTCTCCTCCTCCTTCTAAAACCTGGCATTTACACTGAGCACACGATCCGCCTCCACCACAAGCGGAAGGCAGGAAAATATTCTGACTCGACAAAGTGTTGAGCAAAGAACTTCCGGCGGGAGCTACAACTTGTTTATCGCCGTTGATTGTGATTGTTACATCACCCGATGCCACGAGATAACGCTTGGCAACGAGCAAAATAATCACCAATAGCAAAATCACCAAAAGGAACACAACCAAACTGGTGACAATCATTGTTGAATTTATTGCTAATAACATAATTTTTTCCAAGCCTATATTCTTGATTCCGAATAGATAGGTCTTTATTTAAGCGTTAATAATACGATTTTATTTTATTCATTCAGGATTATCCGATTTTCAGACCGGAGAAACTCATAAATGCAATACCCATAAGAGCCACCGTAATGAAAGTGATACCTAATCCTTTCAACGGAGCAGGAACATCTGAATACTCCATTTTTTCCCGAATAGCAGCCAGACCTACAATGGCCAACAACCATCCTACCCCTGAACCAAGAGCATAAGAAGTAGCTTCGCCAATATTGGCAAACTGTCTCTGCTGCATGAAAAGCGAACCTCCCATGATAGCGCAGTTTACAGCGATAAGAGGTAAAAATATACCCAACGAAGCATATAAAGACGGACTGAATTTTTCAACAATCATTTCAACCAATTGCACGATAGCTGCAATTACGGCAATGAATAAAATAAAAGAAAGGTAGCTTAAATCGAGGTCTTTAAAACTATCACCCAACCATGCCAAGGCACCTTCTTTCAATACATAATTTTGTAGTAAATAGTTTACAGGAAGTGTAATTCCTAAAACGAAAACCACGGCAACTCCCAATCCTAAGGACGTACTCACTTTCTTCGATACGGCAAGATACGAGCACATACCGAGGAAGTAAGCAAAAATCATATTGTCGACAAATATCGACTTAACAAATATACTGGCTATGTTTTCCATATTCTTTTCTTTTATAAATGCTGATATAAAACATCAGCACAATAATTATTTTTCCTGTAATTCTTTATTTCTTGAGCGGTGTACCCATATAATACAAGCAACAAGGATAAGAGCCATTGGAGGCAAAATCATTAACCCGTTATTGGAATAACCGGCATCATAAAAAGACTTTGGAATAATTTTAAATCCAAGTATGCTACCGGAACCAAGCAATTCACGGAAAAATGCAACTACGACGAGAATCCACGCATAACCAAAGCCGTTGCCAAGACCATCAATAAACGATTCCCAAGGTTTGTTACCCATGGCAAAAGCCTCAAGACGCCCCATCAGAATACAGTTTGTAATAATCAAACCGATATAAACTGAGAGTTGTACACTTACATCGTAGGCAAACGCTTTCAGTATTTCACTCACAATAGTAACCAAGGCCGCAACCACTACCAATTGTACGATAATACGAATACGATTTGGAATTGTATTACGCAACAACGAAATAATTACATTTGAAAAGGCAACAATAATAGTTACCGAAATACCCATTACCAATGCCGGCATAAGTTTGGCAGTTACAGCCAACGCCGAACAAATACCCAATACCTGAACGGTGATAGGGTTATTTTTACTTAGCGGACCTAAGAAAACCTGTTTGGTTTTATCTGAAATTAATTTACTCATTCTTTAGTTCCTCCGTGATTATTGTTTTAAAAAAACTTCATACTGACCAATGCTTTTCTCCAACATGGCCTGAACACCTTTACTGGTGATTGTTCCACCCGAAATAGCATCGATCTGATCTCTGGTTCCATCAACCTTGCCGGCTTTCATAACGGCAATCGACACAAATTCTTTGGCTGCATTCATAATATGTTTACCAATAAATCTGTTCTGGAAATCACGTGTTGCAATTTCGGCTCCAAGTCCCGGAGTTTCGCTTTCGTGCGAGAAATAAGTTCCGTAAACGGTGTCCTTATCGTCGTCCAAAGCTATATAACCCCAAATCGGCCCCCAAAGTCCGGCACCACGAACAGAAATAATGTATTTTGTCTGCCCGTCTACTTCAGCTACATACAAAGGCAACTGACGTTCTTCAAGAGGTTTGGCATTTTGTTTAATCACATCTATTGCGAAAGCATCACCTCTCTTTTCAGAAAGCACATCTCCTTTTGAATTTAAAACAAGTTCTTTCACAATATATTTATCATACAATGCAGCAGGATCCTGGCCACTCATATCCAGACGCAGCGAACTCAGGATCTGTTTTTTCTTGTCTAAGGCTATATTTTCGTTTTGCTTTTCTTTCAGTCCGCTCGAAACAAGCGCAAGCAATAACGCTACAACCACGACCATTACAACCGCATAAATCAATGTATAGCTATTTTTATTTGTATTCATCGTTCCTACGTGTTTAATTATTTTTTTATTGCGCGTTTCATGCGACGTTTGATATTAGCATCAACCACATAATAGTCGATCAGCGGAGCAAAAATATTCATCAGCAAAATGGCAAGCATCATACCTTCGGGATAACCAGGGTTAAGCACGCGGATAATAATAGCCATTGCTCCGATCAGAAATCCGTAAATATATTTACCGGTTTCGGTACGCGCCGAAGTAACAGGATCTGTCGCCATAAACACAGCACCAAAAGCAAAACCGCCATAAACCAAATGATCATACCAGGGGAAATGTGCCGAAGCAGTATCGGGTCCCCACAGATTAAATACCAGGGCCAGAATAGCACCACCGGCAAAAACAGAAAACATAGTTTTCCAGCTTGCAACACCGGTAATTAAAATAATTGCAGCACCTATCAGAATAGCAAGTGCCGAAGTTTCTCCAACCGATCCCGGGATCAGGCCAAGAAATCCGTCCATAAAACCGAAATGTTGTCCCAAAATACCTGTAATCTGAACATGAGGAGTTGTTGCCGTAGCAACCTGTCCCAGAGGAGTTGCACCCGCAAAAGCATCAACAACAGAGCCGTTTCCTAATCCGAATGTAGTACCTGTACGCACCCATACTTTGTCTCCCGACATAAATGTAGGATAAGCAAAGAAAAGAAAAGCACGTGTAACCAGTGCCACGTTAAAGATATTCATACCGGTTCCACCAAATACTTCTTTTGCAAAAATGACAGCAAAAGCCGTGGCAACAGCCACCATCCAAAGCGGAGTATCAACAGGAACAATCATCGGTATAAGTATACCGGAAACCAAAAAGCCTTCCTGAATTTCATGTCCCTTAATCTGGGCAATAACAAACTCAATCCCTAACCCAACTACATAGGAAACAATGATAGTTGGTAACACAGCCAAAAGTCCGTAGAAGAAAGTTTCCCAAAAACCAGCTTGTTGTCCGATAGCAAGATAATGCTGATAACCAACATTAAACATACCGAACAATAATGCAGGGACAAGAGCAAGTACTACGATAATCATCGTACGCTTCGAATCGACAGCATCGTGAATGTGCGATCCGCTTTTCGATGTTGTATTCGGCACGAACAAAAACGTTTCGAAACCATCGAAGACCGAGTGCAGTTTTTCAAACTTACCGCCTTCCTCGAAATGCGGTTTAAGTTTATCTACTATATTTCTTAATGCATTCATTGATTAATTAATTTTCCTTGTGTAATTAGAGCTTATTCAAGTTCTTTTTTCAGGTTATCCAATGCCGTACGAACTATTTGCTGAAGAGGCAACTTAGAAGTACAAACAAATTCGCAGAGAGCAACGTCTTCCGGAGCTATTTCGTAAGCCCCGAGAGCTTCCATTTTATCTATATTTCCGGTAATCATTGCTTTAAATAAGAATTCAGGAAGAATATCCATAGGTAGCACCTTATCATATTCACCGGACATAATTATCGCACGTTTTCCTCCCATCAGACGAGCGTCATATTTATACTCTTTCTGACCAAACATACTTTTATATAATTTACTTTCAAATATACCGGTAAATAGCGTGTGACTTGCGCTGAATTTATTGAAACGAGGTTTAGCCCACCCAAACATTTCGTGAGTTTCACTACCTTCGTCGATAACACTCAATTGATTTGTATAAGGATCAAGAAAGAAAATACCTTCCGATTTTTTACCGGAAAGAACATTTCCCTGAATATAACGGAGAGGAATGTTGGCATTTACTTTTCCTGCGTAAAATTTATCTAACTGACAACCAACTATTATTTGGTAATATTGAGGTTCCAGCACTTCCGGGCCGGTAAGAGCGACAGTGCGGGTCAGATCTACAATGCCTTCACTAAAAAATTTACCGATAATAGCTACATCCTGAGCATTTACAGTGTAGACTACTTCTCCTTTGTTTACCGGATCAACATGGTTAATCTGAACTCCCACATTTCCAACCGGATGAGGGCCTTCATATTGTGTGATAACCGCATTCTTTACCGAATTAAAAGCCGAACCTGCTTTAACACCCAGCTGGACTTTTCCGGAGGTCAGTTTTGCAAGAGCATCAACACCTGTCTGAAATACATCCATTTGTTTTGAAAGAACAAATTCATAATTTGGAGCAAGGGGAGCAGAATCGAATGTTGATATAAAAATGGCTTTAGGAGAACTTTGAGGATTAGCAATTACATCATAAGGACGCTGTTTGATAAATGCCCAAAGACCGGATTTAAGTAAGACTTCCTTTACTTCATCCCCAGTTGTTTTGTTGGAAAGTTTGAAATTAAATTTCTCGTAAGAATTTTTTGCATCGGCCTGAATAGTAATACTCAGCACTTTGCGTCGTTCGCCTCTGTTTACTCCTAGTATTTTACCACTTACAGGAGCAACAAAATTCATTGTATCGAAGTTTTTGTCGTGAAACAAGGGAGAACCTGCCTTCACTTCATCTCCTTCTTTTACAACTAATTTAGGCGTGATTCCATGGAAGTCATCCGGAATAACAGCATAAGTTTCAGAAGGAACAACCTGTGAAATCACCTCCTTCGCCTTACCATTAATTTGAATGTCCAAACCACGTTTTGTTTTAATCAGGTTAGCCATATTAATTTGTAATTAAGTTATCAAAGTATTTTTTATATTGTGATTTTAATTTACTTCAAAATCAAAAAATCCGATAAAGAACAAAAGTGTCCGACAATTTTACAATCATCTGAATTAAAGACACTTAAACACAAAATAAACTTTACAAAAAGCGTTATAAAAAACTCTGCAAAAGTACAATAAAAAAATCTGGTATACAACAGCAATTAAAGAAATATTTCATTAATTAAAAGCACACTCCATTCTGCCATCAATGTCAAGCACAATTTGTTTATCCTAAATCGATCTGCGATATAAGTTTTAACACGGATTCATAAGAACAAGCCGACATAAAAAACTGGCCGGCATAAAGTTTGATATAACAAAATACATCGTTTAAGCGTTATATAACGATATAAAACACATACTTTTGTCGAACACTTCTTTTTTATTCTATTTTTATTAAAGAAATTTTTATCCAATGCAACACAAACATAATAAACACATCGGGAGGATAATAGTTCTGTTTATAATTATTTTCTCTGGAAATATTTTCTCACAGAAAATTTATAGGACTCAAATTTTCGATGAAAATATAAAGACACTGCAAGCCGGAGTAAATGATGAAAAATATCTCTCCCCTATCATTGATCTAAACGGGAATGATATTATAAAAATTAAATTTGATGAGATGTCGCACGAAGCGCACATGTTCGGATACAAAATTATACACTGCAATGCAGACTGGACTCCTTCCGGATTAAACACAAATGAATATCTGGGAGGTTATACCTCTGCCGACATAACTGACTTTGAATTATCTGAAGCAACTACTTTTTTATACACTCACTACAAATTTGAATTACCAAACTCGGATATGAGCTTCAAAGTGTCCGGAAATTATGTTGCTGTTATTTACGAAGATAATCAATATGACAAGCCTGTAGCTCAGGTGTGTTTTTCAATAGTAGACCCACAGGTATCGGTTACCGGAAATGTAAGATCGAATACAGATATAGAATTAAGCAACCGCTTGCAACAAGTTGATTTTGATGTTCATTTAAATGGGTACAATGTTCGTGATGTAAATAGTGAAATTAAAGTTTATGTCAGACAAAACAACCGATTCGATAACGAGGTGAGCAACATTCAGCCAACGTTCATTAATGGTAACACTTTAAAGTACATCAACAACAGAGCCTTAATTTTTGAAGGAGGAAATGAATACCATAGTTTTGATATATCATCAATATACTCGGCAAGCGATGGGATTGATAGGATCAAATATAATCAACCTCACTACGAAGTCTTTTTGACTCAGGACAAAATACAGACATCCAAAAACTATATCAACAATTTTGATGTCAATGGAAAATTTGTAATAAACTATCAGGAAGCAATGGATAATAGCGATATTGAAGGAGATTATATGTATGTACATTTTATGTTGCCGGTAGAAAAACCTTTCTTCGATGGACAAGTCTATCTCGGAGGAGAATTTAATTACAATTTGCTGAACGATAATAGCCGTTTGAATTATGATTTCAATTCCGGCATGTATTATAAAACGTTACTTCTCAAACAGGGTGGATATAATTATCAATACTGGTTTGTACCTAAAGGGCAAAACAACGCAACGGTAGAACGCATCGATGGTAGTTTCTGGCAAACAGGCAATGAATATACAATATATGTTTATAACCATCCGTTTGGAGAAAGATACGATAAATTAATTGCAGTTAAAAGCCTCTGAAAACTTATTAAAACTAAACACTAAATGATTTTGTTATTGGATATTATCATCCAAAAAATGCATATATTTGTAGTTTGATAACATATTTGTGAATTTGTTTGCAAACAATAAAAATTATGAAAAAACAAATACTATATTTTTACATTCTGGTTGTTTTCTTCCCGTTTTTAAACTTACCCGCTTCAACAAGAACCATTGGATCCGGAGGCAATTTCAGCACATTAAAAGAAGCATTTGACAGTATAAATGCAGGGATTATAACCGGAGAAATAGAACTCCAATTGACAGGGAATACAACTGAGACGGCAACAGCTACTTTAAACGCCACCGGTAGCGGATCTGCTTCTTATAGCAGCATAGTACTTTATCCTACCACTTCCGGGCTAAGTATATCGGGCAGCATTGCTGGTGCCCTTATCAGTCTCGATGGAACAAGTAATTTCATTATAGATGGACGGGTCAACTATTCCGGAGCAACAGTTTCACTTACTATTGAAAATTCGAGTACAAGTACATCTGCGTCGACCATCAAATTTACAAACTCCGCAAATGCGAATACAATAAAGTATTGCTATGTAAAAGGATCAAGCACATCAGCAACATCCGGAATCATTGTTTTTTCCACATCAACATCCGGAAGCGGAAACGACAACAATAAAATATCCTACTGCAATATAACAAATTCGGGAGGAAATAAATCAACAAACGTAATTTATTCCATAGGTTCTTCCGGAGCTGAGAATTCAGGAAACACAATTGAAAACAACAACATATATGATCATTTAAGGACAAACGCAACATCTTATGGCATCAATTTATATTCTAATACATCTCAATGGAATATATCGAATAATAGTTTCTACCAAACAAGCACATTAACAATGTCGGGTGGATTAGGGAATAAAAATATTAATTTCATATACATTAATAGTGGAGATGGTTATACTATTGCCAATAATTATATTGGTGGAAGTGGTCCCTTATGTAATGGTACTTTTGTCAAAGATGCACAAAATAGTATATTAAATGCACTTTATTTAAATGTAGGAATTACCAATACAACATCGATACAAGGTAATCAGATAAGCAACTTTGATTTCACAAACACTGGGAGTGGCTCTTTTTACGCCATCTACTTGAATTCAGGCAAGATCAATATTGGGAATCTGTCTGCTAACACAATAGGTTCTCTTAATGACTCAACCAATATCTATTTTAAAAATGCTCAAAACACAGGTGCCTTTTATGGAATATACATACCCTCTTCTGATGATATTAATTGCTATAATAATATTATTAGTGGCATTAAAACCGACAACTCAAATACAGCATATTCGACAAGTTTTTATGGTTTATACAAAACATCAGGAAGTGGAAGTATAAATATTGTAAATAATACCATTGGAGATGCGACTTTCTCCAATAGTATTATAGCAAATTCTATATCAACAGGCAGTACACAAGATATAAAAGGTATTTATTCTGACGGAACAGGAAATGTTGTTATAACGAACAATACAATCTCTAATTTAGTGAACAGAACCAACGGTTCTAATGGTACGGTAACGGGTATTATTTGCAGCAGCTCAGCGACAATAAGCTATAATGCAATAAAAGAACTATATAGCTATACGGGAAGACAAACTACAACTTATGACGCTCCAATAGTAGGTATAAGTGTGTATGGGTCCGGAATGAATTACACATTAAACAACAATGAAATACATAGCATTTATGATAGGAAAGAGAATTCGGATGCAACTCTTATAGGAATCTTCGATGGTGCATCCGGCACCACGAATGCAAGTTCTAATTTTATCTATTCATTAGGATTTGAAAACACCTCTAATATTGAGTCTGCCTATATATTTGGTGCTTATCTGGAATCCGGCACAAAAAATTATGTCAACAATATCATATATATAAACAACAGCGATGAAGTATTGAGATTCATCGGATTAAATGACAATGGAACTTTGTCATCTTTATTCTTTAATACTATATACATTGCAGGAACATGTAGTTCAAATAACACAATAGCCTCAGCCTCGATATATAACGGAACAGACAATTCTATTGACTACCGCAACAATATTTTTGTAAATTTAAGACACAGCACCGGGACAAATGCAAAAGACTATGCAACATATCTGTCTGCTGGGACTTTCAACGGATTAAACTACAATGATTATTGGGTTAACACTAGTTACTCAAACTCAATTTATGGAGGATATTTGGAAGATGATTATATGGACATATCTTATTTTTATGATGGAAATGGAGATAACTATAGCCTTACAGTCGATCCTTCTTTCACTGGGTCTGACTTCACCCAAGCTACATCTTTCAAAGTCGGGGCATCTCTTCCCGGAACTTACCTTTCGAGTTATACTACAGATTACGGCGGCAACACCAGACATTCAACATCCGTTACAATGGGCGCTTGGGAATCAACAATAAATCGTTGGACAGGAGCGGTAAGCTCAGACTGGAATACTGCAGGAAATTGGAGTCTCAACAGTATTTTGACCGAAGGAGCGACACTTATTTTCTCATCGGCAGCATCACGGGATTGCTATTTAGATCAAAATCATACCGTACAAGACATTGAAAACCCAACGACCCAAAATTTAAATTTAAATGGACACACTTTGACAATTACCGGTGTAATTGATCAAACAAACAATTATAAAATCATTGCCAATGGAACATCGTCCAATATTAAATTCAGTGGTTCAGAGGCACAAACATTATACAGCAATGATTTTAGTAGCAGCACGGTTAATGACATAACCATCAACAATCCTCTGAATGTAAAAATAAATGGAACTCTGAATATCAACGGAACTATTACCAGTACAAGTGGTTATTTAGATGCTTATTCTTTGAACCCTGCTATTATATTTTCAGGGAGTTCAGCTCAAACAATCAGTTCTGGAAACTTCTTAAATGATAAAGCTTACAATGCTACAATAGCAAACTCAAGTGGAGTTACTCTCAACAGTAATTTTACTGTATCCAATACTCTGACAATTAATTCGGGAGATAAGTTGACCGTATCGCCATCCTGTTTGCTTCAGGTCGATGGTAGTATTACCAATAATGCGGGTACTTCCGGCTTACTTTTGAAAAGTTCATCTTCTTCACCCAATGCATCACTCATATTTAGCGGAACTGCTCCTCAGGCATCTGTTGAATATTACAGCAAAGCAAGTATATCTGATGCATACTACTGGCAGTTTATCGGAATTCCGGTACAATCAATATCATATAGTTCCTTATTTTCAGCCCCGTATACTTACGTAAGATTATACAACGAATCAGGGAACGGATCGGGCACAACCTCCGGTACCTCTTCAAGTAACCGTTGGATACTTTTAAATTCGTCAAGCACTCTGAATATGATTAATGGATATGAAATAACTCAAAGCTCACCCAAAACATATACTTATACCGGAGCGTTGTACAATGGCGACATAAGCCAGAACTTAACATATACAGAAACAGGAGATTATCCGGGCCAGAATCTGATCAGCAATCCATATACAGCCGCTATTGATATTTCTCAAATTAATTTTGGGGTGAATGCGAACCAAACTATTTATATGTATAACGCAGGCTCATACGCACAATGGCTGGCTACGGAATCTTCTCAAATAGGAAACAATCCCGGTCAATATATAGCCGTAGCTAAAAACCTTGCAGGATCAGCCGGGCTCCCGGCTGAAATACCTTCCATGCAGGCTTTTTTGGTATTAACATCTGCGACAAGTACCATATCAATTCCCTACTCGGCTGCCATAACCCAAAACACGAAACTCCAAAGAAGCAAAAAAGCAGAAAAAGATTACTTGAAAATTACACTTAAGAGTGACCATGGGGGAGATGTAATGTGGTTATTTGAAATTCCGGAAACCACACAAGGATTTGACAATGGCTGGGATGCATATAAAATGTCGACTAACAAATCCGAAATATATTCTGTAACAGAAGGTGGTGAGTTTCAGATTTCTTCTGTTCCAGACATTGATTCAACGGAAATTTACTTCAAGGCCGGTTCCGATTCAATCTACACCCTTGTCTTTGATAACAATCTAAATAATTACAGCAATCTTTATTTGTATGACAAAGTTTTAGACAATTTCATAAGCATAAAAAACGCGGGAACAATCTATGAATTTGTAGCAAAAAACACCACAGCATTAAACCGTTTTAGAATAACATCTAATACTAGTGTAGTAACTGATAACAAAGATGTTAATCCAGATATATCTATCAAAAGTGATGGCGAGCGTATATTCATAAATAATGCTACAAATGACAGCGGGCATATAACAATATATACTACAAATGGACAAGAAATATTAAATAAATTTTTAGATGCGAAAGAAAATATTAATTTTATCCCTGGATTAAAATCGGGTTGTTATATCATAAAAATTCGCACTGCTAAAAAGGATTATAACAAGAGCATAATTCTATTTTAATTGAACTATGGAAAAGAAATATCAGATCATATATATCTGGTCGTTTATAATCATAGGCGCTATCATTTTGATTTTGCTTTACACTCCTACCGGAGGGAATATAAGCAAAACAAATTCTATAAACAATAGCAATATTATTATAAATCCGACTGTTGATTTTGAATCTGGCATTATTAATTCCCAGAATAAGAGAGTTATAGTAAAACACCAGCCTTTAATCAATAATTTTTATTCCTCACAAAACTTTAGTTCAAACAGCAATTATAGTCTTGTGTCTGAGAATGACAAACAACAATTGCCTCAATCCAAGTCTCTTCTCATTGTTGATTCTGAAACCAACTACAGAAAATCGAAAAACTACAAAAAAAATACTGATGATACACGCTACAGCAGCCCTGTAAGTTTCACATCTCCATTCAGCAGCTCATCAAAAGTTTCGTCAGAACCAAGAAATCTTACCAATATTACATCTATAGCAGAGCCTTTTTCTGAAACGACTTCTGACAACTCCGTAATGCAAAAAGGAGTTGAAAGTACATCTTCTCTACTTGATCCGGGAGATGATCCAGTAAACCCCTTACCCATAGGCAAAGGAATTATTCCATTTTTTATTTTTGCTGCATTATATTCAATTATAATCAAGTTCAGAAAGTAGTAGTGTAGAACAATCAAATAAGGAAGAAAGAAACATACAGTATCTACGGAAAGTTTTTCTTAGAACAAAACAACCTTTTCAACTTTCGTCTGGCCAGACATTACTATTTTAACAATATATACAACATTTTTCCGAAGACTATATTTTAGTAAATCAAAAGCTCCCAGTTTATTCATGTCAATCATCTTTCCAGAAACATTATAAATGTAAACATCTCCTGATTCACCTCCAAAATTTTTAATCATTATTTTTTTATCAGCTACAAAAACCTTTACATTATCATTTATTTCAAAATTATCGGTATTAATTTTAGCATAAAGTCGAAACCTGTATTTATCCTGATCAGAATCTGATGTTTCGAATGAATATTGAGTGCCGCTTTCTGTTACATCGGCCACACTATTTTCCCGGACATCATATAAATATAATTTATCATATTTTAAATTCAGATTTTCCACATTAAATGTAAATGTATACTTTGTGTCTTGTCCCGGAATAAATCCAATAATCGTGTTGTCTATATTGTCAATTGTATTTATCTGATACTCTCCATCAGACTCCACGGTAAACAATTGAGGCTGGAGAGCACTTCCTCTTATTTTAAATCCATCATAACCATTATCGAACTCACCGGAGCAGGAATCTTTTGCAAATAGCCAAAGTTGATCGGCATAATTTTTTCCAACGACATCAATCCGCAAACTCACTTTATTATTAGCAACTGTGGTTGACCTGGTCCTCAAAAGATCGGTATTTCTGGTAACAACTGCAGTATAATTCAAGTTAACATAGCAATTTGGCGTAGATTCTGCTGAGTTCACCATAAACAACATCGAACTCATTGATGGCACCTGACCGGGAATCCCTATTTCGCCTGCATTTAATTGGGGTATTGCTGTGTATTGACCAGGAACCCTGATTGTTTCCAAACTGGTCGTAGAGCCCTCTAAATCCCGCCAACTAAGGAAAGAACCTGTATTATACAAATAAACAGTAGCGACCATATCAGGACCAAATTCTATTTGTTTCACATTAATTGCCGCTGTATATGGATTTGCAAACAAATGCTGACCAGAATATAAAGCCCCGGATGTTTTTGCTAACTGACCCGAATCGAAATCTGAGTTTACCAATTTTCCTTTTACAGTATAAAAGCGGGGGGATTTTTGACACAACTCATAGCCGCAAAATGGTTCAAGTACCGAATTATTATTTAGTGTCTGCCAATGGGTTGTAGTGTCGGTTTCATACTCAAGTAATTTTCTTATATAAGCACCATTAAAAGTAGGTGTTGCGTTCAACGATTGTACCGGTATTCCAAAAAACTGCCAGTTATAACGATTATTAGCCGGATTGTTTAAATTCCAGCTTGCGGGAGAATACATTTCTACTGTAGCATAAACCGGATTATTTGAAGTATTATTATAGACAAGAGAGCCATTCGGAAGCAAGCTGTCTGCCTTAATTAATATCAAATCTGGGTTTGAACCAAACTGAACATTACTATTAACAACCAATTGGGTTCCAGCCGGAATTACTAATCTATGAGAGCTACTATTGATAATATTTCCAACAATTCGGACATCATCTACCAACAAATCTCGCACAGCATCTTGTCCATAGTTTGCTATCGTGGCAAATTCTATATTCTCACCAACATCCGGAATAGTATTATTCGTCCAGTTGCTTGCATTAGCCCAATTGGTATCCGTAATTCCAAGCCAATAATTTGGTCTTTCAACAGCATTTACTACCATAGTTATCGCGTTCGATATTGCCGGGTTTCCTGTTGCACAGACAATACTTGAAGTAAGGATACATTGAATTGAATCTCCAGTTGCAGGTATATACGTATATGTGTTACTATTTTCATTGGATATATCAATCCCGTTCACTTTCCAAGTATAAGCCGGACTTGTTCCTCCATTTACAGGAGACGCAGTAAAGGTTACCGGAGTTCCTTCTATTACGGTTTCCTGTTCTGTAGAAATAGTTAGGCTCACAGGCTGCTCAGACTGCACCGCAACCGTTACAGTATCTTTTGCACACAGCACTTGTCTGAATTGTATATCATCCAAGGCAAAATCATTTCCTCCGGCTTCTGTAGTTTGATTTATCAGTTCCAGATTTACAATATTGCTCGTTCCGGAATTTATATTATAAATATACTGAGTCCATGTTCCGGAATTTGGATTAGCTGTGTAAACATCACCAGCAGCAACGCCATTTACATACAACTGAAGTTTTGATGGGGCGGGGTCCACCCCATTAACTACGGTCTGTAACCAGTAAGAAAACTCATAATCAGCCCCTTGAATTACGGGAGCACTTTGTGTCCATACGACGGCACCGGCAATTGTATTGCCATTAATGATCATTTGCAATGAACCTCCACTCGTATGATTTACTGTGTCATTGAAATTATTATGTACTGTACTCCCTGTTGTAGTAACGGCATATAATCCTTCTGGCACTAATGAGCTTGTAGTAAATGGAATATCAGGGTATCCGTAAGCGCTACCAAAACCGACATTTCCAGACTCAAAATTTCCATTAAAAATAAGATTTCCACCGACCGGGACATTACCTGTTACTACATAATTTCCAGAAATACTTTCCGTTGCATTTGTTGACAAAGTGAGATTTTGATTCGTTGAATAAAAATTATTCGGACCTTCCCAGTATCTATTCTGAATATCATCCCCTGAACTTGTCAGACTTACAGTACTACCAATACAATAATCGCCACCTCCATCTGCCGAGATTAAAGGAGATGCATAAACCTGACCTGAACGACACGCAACAGATATAGTAGTTGCGCCCAGGCTTTCTATTGTGATATTTCCGGAATATAAACCAACATCCAAACCGGCTTTTAACCGAATATAAATTGTAGCAGGCCCAACTTTCCCCTCTATCGTATTAATTAAAATATTAGAACTGTAAGTTCCACTTTGAGCATTGGATATCTCAAAATTGGCTGGAGCAGTTACCGTAACATTGTTGATCAATGATATTCCGTCAAGAATAAAACTCTGGACATTAGATGGACCTCCCGCATCAATCCCCTGAAGTTCTCCGGAGCTATACCGATAACCGAAACCAGACAGAGCTTCAATTGAGGTATATAATGTTGCAACACCTGATGTAACTTTCCCTGTACAAGCAATGCTTTTCGTTACAGCTCCCGAAGCATTCAATATGAGACTTTCTGAGTCATATATTCCAACTGACAATCCGGAAGCAAGTCTGACAAATATTGAATCCGAAAAATTTTCAGATAAATTCAGATATTGAATAGTATCCGCTTTAAATGCCCCAGTTCGCGATTCTGCTATTTCATAATGTCCTGTTACCGGAGGAATAATTGTGATTGTCGACCCGGAACTTAAATTATTTACATCAAATTTAAATCCTTGTATAGTCGATGGCCCTTCATTATAGGTATAAATAAAAGCTCCTAAATAAGATGTTGAATTTTGTATTGTTGCATTTGCATTTACAAAACCCGAACAAAAGATTACTTTTGAATCTGAACCTACAGTCGACACAATAAGTTCTCCTGTATTTATTCCAACACTTAATCCGGATTTCATACGGACATAGATAGTCTTTGTAAGAAGTGAATCTTCGCCGTAATCAGGCGAATAAGACATCTCTGTTGATTGATAGGTTCCACCGGATATTGTTGCAATCTCAAAACCGGGAGCTGGCGTCACAATTACAGTACCGGCAAGCAAGCTTCCTCTTAAAGTAAACGACTGAGAATCTGAAGGGCCACCTCCGAAATTATATGCACTAAACGACAAAGAACTTTCCGAAACAGTTATATTAGGTGATTTTGTAACTATTCCGGTCAATGCTAAATATTTAGCAGGATATCCATCGGCACTGATTTTAATTGAGTCTGAGTAAATTCCATTAGATAAGCCCGATTTCAGTCTGGCATATACCGTTTTTGGAGCTACGATCCCACTTACAACCGGTAAATTTATGACAGAAACTCCGGAAAAATCAATATTACTTGTTGAAATCTCAAAATTATTATTTACAAGTTCTAATCTGAGATTCGAATTTAAAGAATAGCCAGATGCAGTAAAACTCTGAATATCGGATGGCCCAAGATTTTCCTGATAAGTAAATCCAGACAACGCAGAAGGTGACATATAAACACCACTTAGTTCATTGATAACAATATCGGCCCAGTTATCTGTCCCAGTTATTACAGGGTTATTCCCAATCACTCTCATTCTGTAGCCGGTACCAGTTGACGTATTTACAGGAATACTTCCCTGAATACTTGCACTACTTATACCGGATAATGTGCCAATATTTACAGGAGATGAAAAATCTCCGTGAGTATCAGAGAGCTGTAAAGTAAACAGATTACTATCTATAAACGAACCGTCAACAGTAAACGGCACATTTACAGTGTCTCCTGCAGCAAACGGCGAACCACTAATGTTACCGGTTGTAATTGTCGGCTTCACAATATTCAGAGAGTAATCTTCAACTTCACCATCAAAGTTAGTTTCACATAGTGTTGGGTATTGACTATACCGAGTTGCAATTCTCATAATTACAGTTCCCCAAATAGCATTTATAGGAATAACAATAGCACACGGAGAGGCAGATGTTAATCCATCAGCCGTATTTGTGGCACTGCCGAGGTCATAATATTCGCCGTCATCTGAAAAATCACCATCGTGATTCCAGTCAATCCAGGCACATGTATAAACCTGATAATTACCGTCAGTATTTACCTTAACATTAAGATTATATGTTTGTCCTTTATAAACGTCCGTCGAAATTGTAGTGAAATCACTGTAGCCAGAAGGTTTTGCACTTAATTGCAATAAAGTATTCAGAGACACAGAGGTAATACTCGTTTCATACGTTGTATTTCCGGACATACTACAGTAATCTACGGGTAATGCTACAGAACCAGACAAAGAAACTATATTCGTTGTTGCCCCTGTTGAAGTTATTTCCATATTCACATTATAATTCCCAGCCTCCAGCCCCTCTTTTAAGCGAACAAATATATTTACAGCATTTACACTTCTTCCCGACTGCGGAATTGTAAGCCGAGTTGATTGGAATCCCGTTGTGTCGGTAAGAGATATCTCATAGTTGTCCGGCGGGACTATAACTATATCATCTTCTAAATCAACTCCCGATATTGTAATAGATTGTGACAAAGAAGGACCATATCCATAATTATAACTCAAATCAGATACGGATGATACATTTGTGCTGACAACAGGTAATGAAATTCCTGTAAAATCACCAAAATCTGTAATATCAGTTGCGGTAAATCCATCTGACAATGGAGAATAGGCAAACCAACTTCCATTTGAATACAAACCAACGTACTGTAAAGAAGGATCACCAACAACATCATCTGCTGAATCATAAAGAGCTGAGATATTGGCTGTAAATGAACTTATTCCAGACTGACTGACACTCCAGTATCTTGTAAGATAATTATTCTGACTGATGTTTTGTGGCTGTTTGGCATCTGTTAACTTTACTCCAATATATGCCCCTGCACCAAAAGTCCCAGAGGTAAAAACTACAGTCAACGGAGTATAATTGGCTGTTCCATCAGCATTATCTCCAATCGGGAATGTATAGCTTCCGGTGGAAGCAAATTGTTTTCGCAGTTCTCCAGTATCATCAGCAACAATCATTGCATCCGCCTGAGTTGTTCCTGATATTGCAGGAGAAGAACTTCCAAGAGTCAGGTTGTTCGATCCAAGTTTTATCAAAACCCCGGCATTGATAGTCAGAGCCCCATTTATAAATGTTTCTCCGGATAAATTTTTAGTTCCTGCTGCAAATGTAATATTTCCGTATGTTTGAGGGGATATAGTTTGAGTTGCCCCAACATAATTAACCGTACTTGATTCATTTAAATCAACAGAACCAAATCCTGATGGAAAATTATTTATTCCGGCGATATTTATACTACTCCCTGAATTTGAAATTAAAGTGTCTGTACCCGTAAGAACAAATGAATTCATATTTAATGTTCCATACAATGTCAAATTACTACAAGTAGCAGGTTCTATTAAGGAAACAACATGACCGGATTGAATTGTAACTAATCCATCATTCTCATTTGGAAATGAAGTTGCATTAGACCATGTTGAACCAACATCTGTGGATTGTTGCCACGTTGAAATTTCATTCCAGTTTCCGGAATTTATAGATCTGAATATTTTCTGGGGACGTAATGCAAGTAAAATGCCACCAAAATATGAAGTCTTATTTACTGAGATTACTCCATAACCAGTAGCACCAGCATTGGACAAAGTTCCGGCTACACATCCTACTGAAACGTAACGAGTACCGGATATATTATACACACTTTTCGTAGACAAATTAGTCACAGACATAGTTAATGTACTTGGTGTACTATTCGCTTTTGCTTTGTAGCTCATCCCCATCAATATCACATAAGCTTCGGCAGTTTGAGTAGTTATTGAAGAAACATTTGACAAGGAGGTACCTGTACTATTTCCTGTAGCTATACTTCCTGGAGAAATATCAAACGGATTAACTCTGTCGACCCCTGTATATACACTCAGGGCCCCAACAGCATAATCAACACTTGAATTATTGGATAAATTAATTGTAAATGAAGTTCCTTCCGTACCATCCGCAACTCGGTACAAAACGGCTCCTATATAATCTGTAGTTCCGCTGAGTCCCCCCGATATAACATTCCAGCCGGTAAGTGTAGGTGCTGAAGCATCCCCACTTCGGTGTTTAATAAGATTAATAATCATTACATCCCCCGGCTGAATTCCAGAAGGTTTGCTTATTGATATTGTAGAAGAATTTGCTACATACCCTGATTGTACACTTCCAACTAAACTTATCTGCGCATAAGTTTCAGAAATGGTTATCAGAGGAAACAGAACAAATAAAAATCTTAATACACAGGTATATATATTTTTTTTCTGCAACTCAGTCCATAATGCAAAATACCTAAATATACATCTCATTACTTTTTATGTAATAAATAGTTGCTTTATATATAATATATTTTACTACACAAAAGTAAATATAATTCCATTAAGACAATCTAAATTTAATCACATAATAAATAAATTCTTATCAAAATATAACATTTTCAGGTAAAAACATGCAGTTTTTAGTTAACAAAATGGCATAAGCAGTTATAAAACGTCATCATCTTTTTCTTGAAAGAAACTTTCTTTGCCAGAAAAGAATAAAATCGCCAATTAAGATTTACATGAGAATTAATACCTTAATTATGAAAGAGCAGGTTTCTAAAATTCAAAAAAGGGAATAAATCGGCTGAAGGATACATGCACGTATACCTCTACAGGACGCAACATTTTTTATAACATTCTAACCAAAACACGCCGTTGTATTTTAATAACTATAATTGTGAACTCGGATAAAATTTCATAGTTCACGAAACGCATTAAAGATCTTAGGATCATGAATAAATTAACAAAAAAAGAGTATCCAACCGGACACTCTTTTCTAAGTCTTATATAAGAATACTAAATTAACCTACCAATTTATTACTGATTGCATAATGTGTTAGTTCAACATTATTCTTTACATTTAATTTCTCAAAAATACGTAATCTGTAGGTAAAAACCGTACTGATGCTGAGTCCTAACTCAGCCGCAATATCTTTCGCTTTAATTCCAGATGCAATCTTTATAAGAATTTCACGTTCACGGGCAGATAGCAGTTCATGTGGTTGAGATTCATTATCCGGTATAACATCAAAAGCCAATTGCTCGGCTAAGGTTGTACTTATATATCTACCTTTTGAGTAAATTTTTCTGATAGCAATGACCAGCTCCTCTAAAGCCGTATCTTTACATAAATACCCAGATGCCCCCGCTTTTAATGTTTTCAAGGCAAATTTATCTTCAGGATGAATACTCAAAACAAGCACATGCAATTTCGGTTTTAAAGCCTTAATATCAGATAACAGTTCAATACCACTTCTTCCTGGCATATTCATATCCAGCAACAGCACATCACATTCTGTAGTTTTCAACCGTTTTAAGGCTTCTAGTCCATCCTGAGCTTCACCTACAACGAGGAGATCCGGAGCCTCTTTTAAGATCATTTTCAATCCTTCCCGGATAATTTCATGGTCATCGACAATAAATACTTTTATCATAATAAGCTATATAATTATTTGATAATCAGCAAAGCTCCTAACAATAGTTCGTTAACTTTAAAAATAACAAAATACAAATTAACAATCCGATTTTAAACAGATTAATTATGCAAATGTAACAAATAATCCATAAAGACAAATACTATCTTATTAATAAATTAGTATTATTAATCCAATAGTGTTTCACTTATATAGTTATCTCACACCTTAGAATCCACATCGAAATATAGAAACATACAAATGGTAGTTCTTATTTCAGAAAACATCTATTTGTTATGAGTATCCGATTGATTATCTATTTTTGAGATTGGAATAGAAAGCCTTACTTCGGTACCTACCCCCGGTTTACTTTCGATAACGAAATCAGCGTCTAATAAATAAGCCCTTTCGTTCATGCCCATCAGACCGAATGAATCAAATTTCCGTTTATTAGTTGTATCAAACCCGACACCATTATCCTTTATCTTCAATAAGATACAACTTTTATGTTTATTTAAAGACACTAGTACCTTACTTGCTTTTGCGTGCTTTGCAACATTGTTTAGTGACTCCTGAACAATTCTAAATATAGCAACGGAGTTTTGATTTTCCATATTGAATTTATCAATATTCGTCTCGAATTTAGCATCAATCTGGTATCGTTCAGCAAAAGATGATACATGAGACCGTAATGTTTCTATAAGTCCCAATAAATCAAGCACCTCAGGTCTGAGGTTTGTCATAATTCTACGTGCTGTTTTAATTGTATTATCAACCATACCCGAAACACGCTTAAATTGTTCCATAAATTCACCAGCAGCTTCTTCTTTTATAAATTTCTGAGATTTCAGACCTAGCATTCCAAGATCCATTTTTACAGCAACAAGTATTTGTCCCAAATCATCGTGAATCTCACGTGCGAGAACAACCCTTTCCTCCTCCCTGATATTTTGCAAATGCGCAGCAAACTGCTTTAATTGCTCCTGCGATTCTTTCAGTATCTGTTGTTGTTTGATTCTTTCAGTAATATCAATATTAAATCCGGCGATTGCCTCTATGTTATTATTAACCTTAATCGGAAAAATCAATTGATGAAAATTTATTTTCTTTTCTTTAGTATAAAATTCTAATTCTTCATCTATAATTTCCCCATTAAAAACTCGCTCATTCATGTCAATCCATATTTTCTTTTGCTCTTCTGTTATATGAGTAAGTTGATAAATATCCTTATTAAGAATTGATCCAAATCGGTCTTTTAGCATTTTATTTTCAAGAATTCCTACATTATTCCGATCTCTTGACCATATCTGGAAAGGAGCATTATCGATAAATGTTCTTAAAAACATCTCGCTTTTCTCTAAAGCTTTTTCTATCGTCTTCCTTCCCGTAATATCATACAAACATAATAATAGTTTTTTATCTGCATTATAGTCTATTAATGCAGTTGAGCCTAACAAATACACCTCTTTTTCTATACCATTATCTATGATACGAGCATGATATTCAATATTCTGCTTTCCTGATTGTTCTCTAAACGTACTTTTAATAGCAGTATTTAGTACGCATTTTTTACAATAAGCACCATTACCACAACCCTTTTTTAACGACTCAATACAAACTACAATATCACCAAAACGCTTCCCCTCAATCAGGTCACCAGGTAGATTAACATATTCTCTGAATGCATCATTTGTAAATAGAACTTTCTCATTCTCCGACAACACGCACATCATTACCGGTGCGTTATCATAAATAGTTTTTAACTCAAGTCGGCTCTCCTCTAATGCTATTTCCGATTCTCTGCGTTCAGTTATATCATGAAGTATTCCTCCAACCCCAAACTTTCCGTTTTTCAATGGCATCCGAAATTTTGTCGATTCATAATATCTGCCGTCTAAGACTTCAATGCTACTTACCGGACGATCGGAACTTAACGCTTTTATATCAGTTGATTTACAGGGTTTAATTATATTATTAGAACCAAGTTCATCATCTGTTTTAAATATTATATTTTCAATTGGTTGTTTGAAAAATTTGGCCAGGGCGTCATTGGCGATAAGGTATCTCAGGTTTTCATCTTTCACAAATATCATATCTACATTATTATTTATGAATGTATTATACCTATTTTCGCTCTCAATCAATGCCTCTTCTGTTTTCTTTCTCTCTTCTTCAGCATCCAATGCCGTTATTGCAAATGAAACATCTTCTCCAATCTCAACCAAGAGCTTCTGTTCATCTTCGTCAAAAAAGTCCTGTTCTGACGCATAAAGATTTAAGGTACCATATATTTTCCCATTTCTAATCAAAGGTACTGATACTGCGGACAAATAACCTCTATTCAATGCTTCATCTTTCCATCGTTCTAGATTAACATCATTCGCAATATCACTGCTAAATACAAGTTTTCCTTTTTTAATAGCCAAACCGGTGGGCCCATCATAAAGATCAATATTGTCTAATACATCGCTAATAATATTCAAATAACCAGCTTCATGTCCTGCATACGAAAATGGTCTTATTTTATTTTCGATATAATCGTATCGACCGATCCATGCCATCCTGAATTTTCCATATTCAATAGCAATATCACAAATTCGTTGGAACAATTCATCCAAATTCTGATATCTGACAAAAGCCTGATTTATCTGACTCAACAGGGCATATAAACGGGTTAAATGCCTAACTCTTGACTCATTAACTTTTCTTTCGGTAATATCGGTAAAAATCGAAAGCAATAACGGCTCTTCATTTTCAATATTTAAAAATGAATTTTCGATTTGCAACCAAATTTTTTTATTATTCCAGAGTTGAACTTCTTTTTCTATACTGGGAATTATTTTTCCTTCGGCAAACCGTTGAGTGTAAACATCCAGTAGATTTTTGCGAAAACTACGACTATATATATCATTTACTGATTGACCTTCCAGATCATCAACCGACATGTTAACTATTTTAGCAAATGAATTATTAACTCGGATAATGCGACCCTTAGCATTGGCCAGCCTCAACCCATTAGCTGAATTTTCCCAAACAGTTCTAAACTCTACTTCCGATCGTTTGATAATACTCTCCGCTATTTTCCGTTCGGTAATGTCTCTTCCGGCTAACTGAACCGCCTTTTTCCCATCAAAGATTATTACCATCGGTTTTATCTCAACATAGAATTCAGTACCATCAAGCCTTACATATTTTTCCTCAACCGCCGGCAAAGGCATATTCAAAGGAGCATTCGCTACGAATTTCATTCTTTCCAGAACCAATTCTATATTCTCGGGAGCAATAAAATCAACGATGGTTTTTCCTAAAAGTAGACTTTTGTCATTTGTTCCCATCATCCGGGTAGCCTCATTATTAATATATGCAATCATTCCGTTTACATATATTGTTATCCCTTCAGGAGAATTGTCTAATAGTTCCCGGTATTTTCTCTCACTGGCTTCAAGAGCAAGTTCACTTTGTTTTCGTTCGGTTATATCTCTGGTAACTCCATGCAAACCTATTAACTCACCATTGTCTATATAAGGGGTAACTAATAATTCACCTGTTTTTATACTCCCATCTTTACACAAATAATCAAGGCAAAGTATTTTTCTGAAACTATAAATCTTATCCGGATTTTCAATGTAGTATTCAACTTCAGTTTGTAGTGACTTATGCGCAATCTGTCCTGATTCTGGAGTGAACCTGTCTTTAATAGTTTGTCTAAGATACTCTTCTACTGTGTAACCGGTAAATTTTTCAATAGATTGTGACACGAAAATGCTTTTCCCGTGTAAATCCATAATCCAAACAACGTCACTGATCTTTTCAGTTATCAATCTGTATTTCCGCTCACTTTCCCGAATTCTTTCCTGAGCGTGTATCCTGTCTGAGATATCCCTGATGACAAATACGAACCCGGCAGAACTTCCATTTGATTCCTCTATAAATTCTGCATTTATTTCCGTGTGTATATAAGTATTATCAGCTTTTCGTATTAAAAAATTTGAGGAAGTCGTTTGTTCTCCACTAAAGAACCTTTCTAAAATTTTTTTAGCTCTGGAAACATCTTCAGGCCTGAGAAAATCAAAAATATTACTATTTATAATTTTTTTTTCGGCACTAAATCCCAACAATTCGACTCCTTTTCTGGATACCATACGGATTTTCCCATTTAAGTCAGAAACTGTTATTGTATCAGGAGAGGCATTTAATACTGAACGATAAAGGGCCTCACTCGTTTTTAATGCCTCTTCGGTTTGTTTTCTTGCATCAATTTCCCTTTTTAAATCCTCTAATAAATTTAAGGTTGCAATATGGGTTTTTCTAAGTTCTTTTGTTCGTTCCTCAACTTGTGATTTCAGGCGTTCCTTTTCATTTTTAGTCTGAGTATTTGCCTTTTTTATTTTCATCATTGCCCTGATTTGAGCATAAAGTTCACTCGAATCAATAGGTTTGGATAAAAAAGCCTCAGCTCCACAATTTAATGCTTTAACCCTGTTTTCGCTGTCTCCTTTAAGGGCTGTTACAAAAATGATCGGAGTATCTGATAATTCTTTATGTTGTTTTATCCTTTTACAAGTTTCAAAGCCATCTATACCTGGCATTATAATATCTAAAAGAATAACATCTGGTATAATCTCAACAGCCTTTTCGAACGCAATGTATCCATCTGTTGCAATACTGACTTCTGCGCTCGGGAAGCCCTCATAAATTAAGGCTTTGATTGTTATAAGATTATCCTGATTATCATCTACGGCGAGAATCTTTATTTTTTGCTTATCTACCATTTAATGTAACATTTATAGTCTCAAAAAACACTTTTTCATTAATTGGCTTTGCCAAATATCCATCAAATCCAATTTGCAAAATAATATCTTTATCAGAAGCCATTGCACTGGCGGTTAAAGCAATTATCGGGATATGACTTGTTTTACGATCATTTCGAATAGCTTTAAAAGCCTCAATACCGCTTACTAGCGGTAACGAAAGATCCATTAATATTAAATCGGGCAAAAATTCACTTGTTTTTCTGATAGCTTCTTTCCCATCTACAGCTTCAATGGTTTTATAAGTGTCTCCAATAATTGCCTTAACAGTAAGCATATTATCAACATTATCCTCAACTATTAAAATTGTTTTAGAAGTTCCATCAACCGGTTTCACAATTGATTCGGTTATCTTGCTCTTAGGAAGATTACTTCCAATCACCATTGAAATTACAGCCTGAAGCAATTCATCTCTTTTAACATCTCCTTTCTGAATTAATTGATGAACATGATTTTTCTTAAGTACGGCCAAATCATCATGAGTTATTTGCTTGGCTGTAAGTATCAAAACCGGAATTTCCGCGGTGCGCTCATCTGCCCTTATTTCATTTAAAAACTGAAAACCGTCAACATCAGGCATCATTAAATCAAGAATAATAGCATCCGGCAATTTTTCTTTTAGTCTATCAATCGCCTTCTGTCCATTGGGCGCATTATCTATTTCGAATCCTGATTTTGATAGAAAGTCCCTTATCTGAATTACTGAAGGTTCACTGTCTTCAACCAGCAATATCTTTTTATTAAAATATTTTTTATTGAGATCTGATTTATCTACATTATGTTTTGACCTCAACTCATTAGCTTCATAATTGGTTTTTGCCAATTTTTCTTCCTGTACCCGAATAACTAGTTTAAATTCAGACCCTTTATTTTTTTTACTTTTAACTTCAATATCTCCTCCTAACAGATTGGCATATTTCCGTGCAATTGACAATCCAAGACCCGTACCTCCATATTTGCGGGCAGTACTTCCATCCTCCTGTATAAACTCATCAAAAATCAAATCAATATGTTCCTGACTTATACCAATACCTGTATCAATTACAGCAATCTCAAATCCATCCTGATTGATGTTCACCTTTACTGTCACAGCCCCCTTCTCAGTAAATTTTATGGCATTGCCTATCAGATTCTGAATAATATGCCGAATTTTATCTGGGTCGCTTTGTACAAAAGACTCAGTTGGAGATTCCTCAATCTTAAGTTTAATTTTCTTTTGTTGGGCCAATGGATTCAGCAATGAACCTAACTCAACAATTAATTCATTCAAATTAAATCTCTGAATATTTATTTCTTCACGCCCGGCTTCAATTCTTGCAATATCAAGAATATCATTAATCAGAGTAAGCAAATTTTTGCCATTTCGTTCGATTACTTCAATATAGCTATATTCTTCAACTGGAATTTTATTAACCAATTTTCGTCCCAACACACCCGAGAGGGCAATTACCGAATTAAGTGGAGTTCTTAATTCGTGACTCATATTTGATAGGAAATTCGTTTTCAGACGGCTAACTTCATTCAGCTGATTTTTTTGAATTTCAAGTTCTGAATTTTGTTCCAGCAATTCTATCGATTGAGCCGATAATTCAGACTTCTGAGTATCCAAAAGATAATTTTGCTCTTCAAGCCTTTTAGCAAAGCGCCTCAATCTCCGATATGTAAGTATACCTTCAATTCGAGCGGTAAGAACATCATAAGTTTTCTCAATCAGAGTATTCGATACCTCAGAATATCTTCTGAGGGATGATAGCGAAATTATCGCTAATACATCTTTACCACTTACGATTGGAATCGTCACAATTTCCCGGGGAATATAATTACCTGTTACTGTGTGAAATATAAACTGTGTATCAATGGGAATTTGTGCAATATGATGAATCTTTTTTGTATTGAGCACTGTTCCGAACTCACCTTCCTGAGTATCTGCCCTGAATTTGAATTTTGTGGCATCTTCCGAAAGTCCTACCGATTCATAGTGATAATAATATTGATTATCGTCATCCAACAAATAAACTGCGGACATTTGTGAATTTGTCAAATCATTTAATATTGGCAGGAGTTCTTTAAAAAATGAATGTGAATTCTCCGTGATTAACATTGACTCATTGAGAATTTTCATTTTTTCGTTTAATTCACGGTCATTATTTACAAACAAAATCAAATCATTAAATGATTTGGATAAAACACCAAGTTCATTTTTAGAAGCATATTCGCACCGGACATTAACATCCCCATTTTTAAAATTCCGCACTGTATTTGTCAATACTTTTAATGGGTTCCGTATATTTTTAAGTAAAACTAAATTTACAATGATTTCCAAAATTATAAAACAAAAAATTGTTATCCAAAATAGATTGTATTGAGTATCTATTATTTTGTGGGAAGCAGTATAAATTTCAATACCTTTTTTTTCGGCAAAATCATCAATATCATCTAAACGTTTCAACATCTCTGCTCTTAAAAGACCAACTTTCCCATCTTCACGAATGCTTCTCTTTATTTCTTCAATACCATTTTTTTGCAAAGCAAGTTGGGTATTTACTTTTCTTGCTTCATTCCAATTCAGAAAAGCCTTGTAGGCATTATCAACATCAACTGGCGAACCCAAATAATTTCTTGTAATTATATCATATTGAATACGGGCATCCGCATCTGCCATATTCATTATTTCTATGGCTTTCTGAGTTTCTTCCGGAGTACTGGCCAGCATAAGATCTCTTGATGATAAACGCATTACCGAAATATCGTTTCGTAACGTGGCTACCGTTCTTCGTATTTGATATGGATGTTCATAAAGAGTTGTAAAGTGAATTTTCACGTGGCTCGATTCAACATACGAAACAGTTACAAGCGTGATAACCATTAAAAACATTATCGAAAAATTGATAATTAATTGTTTCCCAATACTTAGATCTTTCAGTTTCATTTATTCTTTTCTTTTAAAAATGGCAGAATTCGGCACGATTTCAATAAATTTATGTTGTTGTATAATTTCACGTTCGACTTCTCCTGTAATTATCAGACCACTCTTAGACAGACTGTTACTAAGTCTTTCGATTAGTTTTGCCCGTTTGGCTTTATTAATATAAAATAAGATATTAGCACAAATAATTATATCAAAGTCACTAAAAAGACTATTTGCAGGACAAGTTATCTTTTTGTCAAATAGATCTAAAACAGAAAAATCAATATTTTTTTTGATTGAATCTTTTACAAAATATCCATCTTCATATTTTTGAAAATACTTATTCAGAGTGTAAATATTGATATTGCCAAGTTCATGAATTTTATAAAAACCAGTTATTGCTTTCTTTATCTGAGCTTTTGAAATATCAGACGCAAATATCCTATATTTAATATCTCTGCCAAGCCTGTCATTCAACTCATTTAACAATATAGATAAGCTATAGGCTTCCTGTCCACCTGCACAGGCAACAGACCAGATAATTAATTCCTTCTGTTTATTTTCAGAAAAGTAACGAGGTAAAATGATTTTTTCCAGAACTGCAAATGTAAGACTATTTCTAAAAAACTCGCTGTAACTAACCGTAATTGATTCAAGAATACAATTAATTTCATCTTCTTTTCTAAATATTAACTTCATGTATTCATTAATATCTGCAATGCTTAAAATTTCTAACCTCCTGTCAACGACATTTTTTAAAAAACTTTCATCATATACACTTAAATCAACATTCCTTTTTTCAAGCAGATATTTTAATATTCTTTGGCTGTTCATTTGGTTCAGATATTTTATTTAACTATTTCATATTTTTCAGTTTTCCCCAAGTTCACAAGCAGGTTGTTCACTTCTTTTTTAAGTTCAATCATTCTCAACTCCCTGTCTACTGTCAGATTATGGAATTTTGTCATTTCAGACATTTGTTGATATAATGCAGATTCTGCTCTTACTCTTTCTGTAATATCATTAACCATACAATGCATGGCCTTTCTCCCATTTGAAAAAACGGGTATAGCGGTAACTTCAATAGTTATCACTTCTTTGGATTTTAATATGTGCCGACTTACTTGTCCATATTTTATTCCTTTGTTTGCCTGATCAATCTGCTCAAACAAATACGGAACATCATCGGGTAGTTTTAAATCTTTCAGCGTCATTTTCAGGAACTCTTCTTTTGAATATCCATAATGTCTAATCATAGCATCATTTACTTCTATAAACCGAAGGGTTTCCTGATCGAAAATATACATGGGTTGTGGATTGAATTCAAACAGATATCTGTATTTTTCCTCACTCTCCTGAAGTTTTCCCTTGGCACTTTCACGTTCCAGATACATAGCCGCCTGGTTTACATACAATTCTGTTATTTCCGTGTTCTCTAATTTTTTCCCCGGGCTAAAAATCAATGTAAAATCACCCACAGTATGATTTTTTTTTGCGATCCTGACTACATAAACAGATCCAATGCCGAATGTATCTTCCAACACGACCGAAATCTTTTGTGTCAAGGCAAATGCCGTAAGCTCCTGGAATGACTTAAACTCAGTAATAATTCTATCCCTGATTTTTTCTTCCCTGACCGCATCATAATTCCAAACCTTATTTAAAGGGTTAAATCCCATTAATGCCGTTAGTTTATCAATAACTAGCTCTAGTCCGTATAATGATTTAGTAGTAAAAGTTCTTCCATTTTCATCATATAAATTAAATGATCCATATTGAGCTCCGGTTATCTGACAAATCGAGCTCAACATATTATCATACTCATTATCAACATTTCCAGTTTCAATAAAACAACTTGTTTTATCCAATAAATTCTGTAACAGTTCTTTGCTGGTTCTTAAAAATGTCTCTGTTTCTTTTTGTTTTGTAATATCTCTTAAAAATGCAAATACTTTAGAAGAAGCACTTTCCATGTAATTTAGGGAAACATCAACGTAGAAAATACTACCATCCTTTCTTTTTATCCTCGTTTCAAAACGGTCTGAGTTTTTCTTCGCTAAACTATTAACATGAGCATCCATATCCTCCACAGATTCATCGACATCTAAGTCTTCAATTCTCATGGATAACAATTCTGACGGCGAAAACCCGGTCATTTTACAAATACTGTCATTGACTTCTACAATTTCACGCTTATCATTTATTATCCCAAAACCATCCAATGCGGTTTGCAGAATCTTTCTGCTTTTCTCTTCACTTAATCTTATTTTTTCAAGATAATTTTTTCGTTCAGTTACGTCATGAATAATTACCAAAACCCCGTTAAGAGAATCTGGTTGAAACCGGATACCAAAAATTTCTCCATAAAAAGAACTCCCATCTTTCCGACGAAGTTTAAATTCTTTACCCTTTAATGGAATATCATTAAATAATATATTTTGAAAATCTGTAAAGGCTTCCGTTATCTGGCTTTCATCTACCATATCTGTAAACGGAATACCGGATACTTCCTTAGGACTCCAGCCAAATAAGTTGTAAATAGCAGTTGAAGCATATATTACATTTCCTTTCGAATCCGAAATTGCAATCAGATCATCTGTTTGCTCCACAATAGCACGGAATTTTTCTTCGCTTTGTCTAAGAGCTTCTTCCGATCTTTTAAGTTTTTGCTCATTTTCGATATCCAGAATTATTTTCGGAATTACAATACGAATAACTTCAAAAAAACTCGAGTCTTTAATGATGTAATCTCTCGCTCCAAGTTTCATCATTTCCACGGCAATTCTTTCATCACCCTGACCGGTTGTCAACACAAAAGGCGGGATAACAGCCAGCTCTGCATTTTCTAAGTCTACAATAAATTCCTTAGCTGTAGCATCCGGTAGCTGATAATCAAGAAGTATCATAAACGGCTGGTAATCAATGCATAATTGTTTTGCTTCATTCGCCGTGGAGGCACTTAAACAAGTATATTCCAAGTTTTCAAGAGCTTCAATTAACAATTCTCTCAAACCCTCATCATCTTCCACAATTAGTATTTTTTCCTTAGTCATAAAGTTTCAGCCTCAAATTATAATTTTATTATCTGTAAAAACAGCCCAAGCCGCATCAGTGTCTCCATAAATTTATGAAAATCAACAGGTTTAGTAATATACACATTACAACCTATTTCATAACAGGTGTCTATTTCACGTGGGTCATCTGTTGTAGTCAGCATAATTACCGGGATATCTTTCATGGAATCTCTGGATTTTATCAATTGTAAAACCTCGATTCCATCCATTACAGGCATATTTATATCCAAAAGGATAATATAATCTTCTTCATGCCGATTATTTTCTTTCTCAATTAAATAGTTCCACAACTCCTTTCCGTTGCTGAACCGTTCAATTTTATTTTTTACTCCGGAATCAATTAAATTTTCAATAATTAATTCAGAATGTCCATCATCATCTTCTGCTATTAAAATAACAATTGGTTTGAAATCTTTCATTTTAAACTAGTATTGGTTAATATTAAAATATATTTATAATTTATAAACGTATACCCGCCTAATTGGGTTCAAAAGAGCTTCTATTCAATTCAATATAAAATTTGCTTCCAACTTCCAACTGGGATTCAACCCATATTTTTCCTTTATGCTTACTCACAATTCTTTGAGCCAGACTAAGTCCAATGCCATCTCCCTGAATATTATTCATTGGATTAACCCTGTAAAAAACATCCCAAATCTTATTAATATTACGTTCGCTGATTCCAATACCATTATCCTGAATACAATAAACAACTTTGTTGATTGTACATGTTGAAGATATACATATTTCAGGGATACGTTCCGGATGCTTATATTTCAGGGCATTATCAATTATATTTGAAAACAGTTGGTTCAACTGCTGTTCATCCCCATAACAATCAGCAATTTTTCCAAATACAACTGAAGCATTTAACTCAGAAATCTGATAATTTTTTGTGGTAATAATCGTATGTAATAATTTTTCTACATTCACATTAGCAATATGAAGTTCAACTCTTCCTGTCCTCGAAATTTGCAATAAACTGGATATTAGGTTATCCATTTTTATAACATTAGATTGAATAAAATGAAGCGTTTTGGGAATCTTTGTGGTTATTATCTCCGGGAATTCGAATAATTCTTTATTTGACTCGAAAACAGATTTATTTTTTGAATAAAGTTCACTGATTGTTTCAAGTTGTTTTTCCAATCGAAGACTGAAACCCTGAATATTTACTAACGGAGAACGCAAATCATGAGATGCAACATACAAATATCTCTCAAGCTCTGAATTCTTCGATTTGAGTTGTTCCTCATAGGTTTTTATTTCCGATATGTCAGTTGTAATAGTCGCAAAATGATTTTCCGATGGAGACACAATCGAAATAATAAAATGCTTATCCATTGGTTCGTAATAAGCAGTATATTCTCTTGGTCGCTGAGTTTTCACCACTTCTGTATAAATATCTATGTAAGGGGCTTTCTCCGACTGATATACTTCGGTCGCAAGTTTACCAACTGCTTGTTCGTATTTAATTCCGGTAATTTTAGTAAAACTCTCATTACAATCAATAATCCGGTAATCAACGGCATTACCGCCATCGTCATAAATCATTTCGTGCATCACAACCATTTCTGTCATCGACGAAAACATAGCTCTTAGTTTACCCTCACTTTCACGGAGTTGATTTTCGAAATTTTTCTGTTTAGTTATGTCAACTAATATCGTTATAAAATAAAGAGGTTTATTATTTTCATCCCGATGTACAGTAGTACTTAAATCAACCCAGACAATATTCCCGTTTTTATGAAAATATCTTTTTATCCAACGCTCTGAATCTTTTTTCCCGTTTAATATATCTTTTACAACTATTTCATTGTATTCAATATCTTCAGGATAAGTTATTTGCCGCCAATTTATATTCTCAATTTCCGATTTTTTATAACCGAGCATCTTAACAAAAGCTTCGTTTACACTCAAGTTTCCATCAATAGTAGTTAATGACATACCAACGATTGACCGTTGAAAAATATTCTTAAATCTCTCATCTTGTTCCCTGAGCAATTTTTGGGTTGCTTCTTCCCGGGTAATATCTGTAATGATACCATACAATACTTTCTTATCAGGGTCATAGAAGGCCGTTGAATGTATATCTTTTATTTCTTTTGTATCAAAAGTTTTTATTTTAAATTTTACATCATATACAGTTCCATCTCTCATTGTACTCTCCAGTTGCTCGTCTAACAACATGCGGTACTCGGGGAGAGGAATATTTTTTATCATTTCATACGTATTTTCAGTATCCTTAATCCCATATATACGGCAAGCCCCTTTGGATGCAATCACTTTTCCACTTCCAACATATATTTCCCAATTTCCTGAATTACTGGCTAATTCAGCTCTTTCCAGTCTGAGATTACTTTCCTGCAACAGTTTTCTTATTCTATGCCTTTCTGTTATATCCCGTCCAATACCCAAAACCCCGATCAAATTTCCAGCTGCATCGTACATAGGAGTTTTTATTGTTTCAAGATATATTTTATGCCCTCCGTTTTTAGATTCGACCCATTCTTCATTAACCGTGGGCTGATTATTTTCCATAGCAATACGATCTCTCAATCTAAAAAAGTCTGCATAATCCTGGTCCAGAAAATCATAATCAGATTTACCAACGATTTCACTTAACCTGACATCGAAAAAATTCTCAAAAGCTTTGTTACAGGTGATATAAAATCCGTTTTTATCTTTAAGCCATACTAAATCGGGAATTGTATTAACAATATCATCAAACAAAGTTTTGCTCCGACTAAATTCCTTTTCCGACTTTTTGCTGTAAATAGTACTGGAAATTATACCCGAATATGCATTAAGAGTTTCTAATTCACTTTTTTGGATTCTTTGTTTTTTAACGTAGGTATCAAATCCAATAAATCCCAAACATTGTCCGGCCTGTAATAGCGGAATTAAAACAAAACTCTTCACCGGTATATTGCTAAAAGGCAAATTTAGACTATCGGCACTGTTTTGAACTACGAATTCTACAATTTGCCCATCGTCACATTTTCCACCTCTTTCGTCAAAAGCTTCGTATGATACATTATTATTTAAAGCATTGGTAGTATTAGTATCATCGTCCGGATTACTCCACTGATACTCCAAATGATATAATTTATTTTTATCATCTTTTATATAAATATATACTCTTCTGTAATCCAGAAAACGGCCAATCAAACCCAGATTAGCATTTATATTATTATCAAGATCGTCTACTTTAGAATTTTTGGTACTTTGGGATATCTCTATTAATGTTGAATTCAACTGATCGGCATATCTGAATTTAACTGCTAACTGTCTGAAATTATATAAAAACCAAAATAAAAAAAGTACAACATCTATAATTATGATTATCCATGCAGTGAATATACCATAATCGGCTAATCCTCCAACCAAATAAAACACACTGAATATTGCTGGGAATAAGACGGTAAAAGCAATTACCGGATAAGTTGATATACCTACCGGAGAAAATATTATGAGTTTATTCCACGAATACTTATGTTTAACAATAAGTACTGTTACAGCAAGAAGAACCAATAAAGATGTAAGTATAAAATAAATTATACCGGAGTAAGCAACAAACATACAAACACATTTTAAGAATATAAAAAATCTATTTACAAATATAATTAATTAAGTGGTTATTTTGAATATTCTAAATAGGATTTTTCATGTTTGAAAACATTATTATCTTATATGTTTATACTTAATAATCAGAGCTTTTTTATTTTATCAAAGTACTTTTTCACACATAAACTTAACACACGAATAAGCAACATCCCCATTCTAAACAGTCAAAGAAAGGAAGTTGATTGTAAACCCACAGGAACCATTTATTTAAAATTATTTAAGTATTTGTCTACAAATTAAAATATCCGGAAAAAGATCCGGGCAAAACCAACGACATACATTAACAATTTATCAAATAAACTCAGTTTCGGATTCAACCGAACTTGCTGTTATTTATGCAGTTTTACCTAATCTCTTCCCGGATACCAGAAAATAATATTTTACGAATAAAGTTATTGTATTGTAATGCTCGTTGTACTAATATCGTCCCGGATATTTACGACCAACAAATAGGCACCTTGTTTTATATTTTTGCCTATTGTTATATCCGAGTTAGCAGGGAGTTCAAGTGATTGTATTTTTTGCCCTCTTCTAATATCCATCAAATTAACATAGCCTTTTTCATTAGTTATATTTTCAATTTCTATCTCGTGCCCGTGTTTTTTTATTTTTACTTTTTTCGCCTTATTTTCATGCTTATATTTATCTTTAGCATTACCGGATTGATTATCTATAGCACTATCAGTCGGAAGTGAATCCGGAATTTCTGTATCAATAGAATCTTGTTGTGGGTTTGCCGGAATAGAATCTACATCCTCACTTTCGTCCACCACTCCATCTGTTTCCGTTGAGTCTGTTACTTCATCGGCAGCGCCAAGTTTTGTAGCATAAATTAAAAACCGATTGACAGAACTTCCATTTTCTGATAAAAAAGTATAAGTCGTTCCCTCTTTTAAAATATCGGTTTCAATTCCGGTTATTCGATCCAATAGCACTAATTTATTATACACTAAATCAGCATCGTATTGCGTGATGGATATTGTATAGCTGCTGTCAATTCCGGCATTAAAGCCTAATTCAATATTATTTACATCTGAAGTTGTTTGAATCTGGTAAATACCATCAGTGCCTACCGAATAGATACTGGGAGCATTTTCTGAAGTCGAACTATTTATTTTAAAGGCATCATACCCGTTATCAAAACTATTCGACGTTTCTGGATATGTTATTAGCCAGGTTACATCATAATAACTTGTCGTATTTCCCTTTACCGTAAAAACAGTTCCCACTTTAACCTGACTATTTAGGCACAACATCGGTAAAGCACTTATTATTAGCAAAATAAATAATTTTGTACTGATTGTTCTCATAATGCTCATGTTTTATATTTTATAAACTGTGACAATTAGCCTTATAATACCAGCTATATTTCTTTTTTCAAATTTATATAATAAAAACATGCCTTTATAATTATTTATAAAAATAAAATTATAACTTCATAAACATATTTTCTACTACAACATTACAATTCACTTTTCATTAAAGGATTGTTCATTATCATCTACAAAGTCATATTATATTCATACATAATATAATAAAGAATACATATAATCTAAATATTTTAATAATAGAGTATAATATATTACACATAATATCATACTATTTACAATAGTAAGTTAATAATTTCAATATAAAATCATATTACAAAAGCTAAAATTCAATTATTAATCAATATTTTACATCTATTGTATTGCTTAATATTGACAAACAGCCCATACAATTATAACATTATTTAAATATTATATTAAAGTAAAAACAAACAGAAAGTCACAAATTATATACGAACTATTACCTAAAATAAAATAATTGCGACAAACTTTTTTTTACTATTTTTTGATATACCTTCGTTTTTTATCAAAAAAAACCTGAAAAGCCATAAAGACTTTTCAGGTTTTTCTATTTTTTCCTTTTCTCTTCAGAATCAAAACCAACGAACAAAACAGAAGTCCTGACGATGCGGAAGATCCTCATTTTTAGGGAACATGCGGAAAGCATACTTAAACGAACCGGCCCTGTCTAATTGATAGTCCAGTGCAAAATATAATTTCGAGCCTTCAGCCTTTACCAAATTTAGTTCTTCTACATCACTAAGCATTACTTTGTTATTCGCATCAAATTTGGTCACAACAAGCTCTACTCCTACTCCTTTTTCATTTTCATCTTTTACATCAAGAACTACATTCAAATTATAATCCTCACCGACCTGAGGGTTATGAATCAGGCTTTCAGGGATCTTAACATCAACAATTTCAATATTATCCCAATTTGCAGCCATTTTTTCCTTCCAGGATACAATTTCTTTGGTTTTGCTGAAATTGTTTTCCTTCAACATAACCGAACGTTTCGCCAATTTATTATAAAATTTCTCAATGTAGTCATCTATCATGCGCTTTGTCGTATAACGCGGCGTAATCTGAGCAATTGAATTCTTAATATATTTAATCCAACCTTCCGAACATCCACTTTCATTTTTATCATAATAAAGCGGTATAATTTGATTCTCGAGCATACTGTAAATAGTTGCTGCATCTAACTGGTCCTGATGATCCTGGTTTTCGTAAGTACGCTTTTCCGTAATGGCCCAACCGGCACCTTTAACATAACCTTCAAGCCACCAGCCATCAAGCACAGAAAAATTAAGCACTCCGTTCATTTGTGCTTTTTCACCGGAAGTACCCGAGGCTTCAAGCGGACGCGTCGGAGTATTTAACCAGATATCCACCCCGGAAATCAGACGTTTAGCCAAACGCATATCATAATTTTCGAGAAAAATAATTTTGCCAAGGAATTGTGGCATACGAGATATTTCTACGATACGTTTAATAAGTCCCTGACCTCCTCCATCTGCTGGATGAGCTTTTCCGGTAAACAAAAATTGAACTGGTTTTTCCGGATTGTTTACAATTCGCGCAAGTCTTTCAAGATCCGTAAACAACAAATGAGCCCGTTTGTAGGTTGCAAAACGACGACCAAAACCAATGATTAATGCATTTGGATTAAACGATTCCAATACAGACACAATACGAGAAGGATCACCCTGATTTTTCATCCAATTTTCCTGAAACTGGACTTTGATAAAATTCAGCAGTTTATTTTTCATAAACATACGTGTATCCCAGATTTCTTGATCGGGAATTTCATATACCTTCTGCCAAATTTTCATATTCGACTGATCGTCGTAAAACTTCTTCGTAAAGTATTTTTCATAAACAGCCTTCCACTCAGATGCAGTCCAAGTTGGAAGATGCACGCCATTCGTTACATAATTTACATGAAGCTCCTGAGGAAAATAGCCCTTCCATATCGGGCTGAACATTTCCTGAGAAACTTTTCCATGCAACCAACTCACCCCATTTACTTCCTGACTTGTATTGCAGGCAAATACGCTCATGCTGAATTTTTGTCCTTTGTCAGTAGGATCTTCACGGCCAATACCTATAAACTCATCCCACGAAAGACTTAATTTTGCAGGGTATTCACCCATATATTTTCCAAATAGATCTTCTGTGAAACTATCATGACCAGCCGGAACCGGAGTATGAACAGTATAAAGAGAAGATGCTCTTACAACCTCCAAGGCCTGATTAAATGAAAGCCCTTTGTCAGTCACATAATCAAGTAACCGTTGAACATTAATTAAAGCTGCATGCCCTTCATTACAATGATAAACCTGTTTTTCGATACCCAGTTTCTTCAATGCAAGTATTCCTCCGATACCCAGCAGGATTTCCTGTTTCAGACGGTTTTCCCAATCGCCGCCATAAAGCTGATGTGTAATCGGACGATCAAATTCACTGTTCATATCATTATCGGTGTCAAGTAAATAAAGGCTTATACGGCCTACAGAAACTTTCCATAAATATGCATAAACAAATCTTCCCGGATACGGAACTTCAATTATTAAGGGAGTATCATCCGCATTTTTCACCTGTTTTATAGGCAAAGAATTAAAATTTTGAGCTTCATAAACAGGCACCTGTTGACCATCCATTGAAAGCGTTTGGGTAAAATATCCATAACGATACAGAAATCCTATTGCAGTCATATCGACAGCACAATCGCTCGCTTCTTTAAGATAGTCTCCGGCCAAAACACCAAGACCACCGGAATATATTTTCAGCACCTCCGTTAAACCGTATTCCATACTAAAATAGGCTACAGAAGGTTTTTCTTTATTATACGGTACATTCATATACGATTTAAAATCATCGTATATGGCATCTAATTTCTGCACAAACTCTTTATCATGTCCAAGACTTAACAATTTTTCATAAGACAATATATTGAGGAGCTGAATTGGATTTGAATGAGCTTCTTTCCATGCATCGGCATCAATCGTACGGAACATGTTTTTGGCAGGGCTATCCCACACCCACCAAAGGTTTTGAGCAATTTCATCTAATTTTTTCAAGCTGTCAGGTAAATTAGATTTCACATTCATTTCCTTCCAGTTTGGTTCATTTACATTATTAACCTTAATTCTCATAAACTTATACTTTAATTAACACTATTATTTCATAAAAAAGATATAGTCAGTCAGCTGCAAAAGTAACACATTATAATCAAACGACGCCCTCTTTAATGTTAAAAATATGCATTATTGGTTCAAACGTTTGCATTAAATATTTATTTAAGGTCAACAGTAACAAATCAACACAAAAAAAGCTTTATTTATCACAATCTATCACGCATTGCACGAATAGCGATATTATATGCATCGTCATAAAAAGTAATAAAATGTTTCCACAAGGCCTTTTCTGCTATCAGAAAAGCCTGATTTCGCACCTTTTTAATTTCAGTTTCATTCAATTTCAAAAATTCATGCATCATTTCAGCGATATGCAACGCTACTTCATAACTATTATAATCCGAACGGTGTACAATTCCCACTCCTTTCCGGATATCCTGAGGAGCAGAAGAAACCCATTGCCCGAAACCTGACAGGTCCGTAGTAATAGTCGGTACAGAAAAAGCTACACTTTCAAGCGGAGTATATCCCCAGGGTTCATAATATGAAGGGAAGACTGTAAAATCCATTCCGATCAAAAGATCATAATATGATTTATTAAAAATACCATCAGTCCCATTCAAATAGGAAGGAACAAAAATGACCTTTACTTTTTCTGAAGGTTGATTTCTGAAATGGAACCAATGAAGCGCTCCCATTATGTTATCATTATAATAATCATGTAATTCGTGCGTTGTAATACGGTTATACGAATCAACGTATTTTCCGGGTTGCTTTAAAGCCTCAGCCAAATCAGTTCTGGAGGATTTAACCCAGGCAGGCACCATAATAAATGCAACCACCTGACGATTCATATCCTGAAAATCATAAAGATGTTTCAAACTCTCGATAAATATATCAATACCTTTATTTTTATACTCATAACGTCCGGCAGTTCCTATAAAAAGGGCATTATCTTCGAGTTTATAGCCTAAAAGAGTCTCTGCCACATTTTTCAACGATTTACGAGCGTCTTTTCTTTTAGCCGTAAAAGCCCTTCCTTTAGGCACAAAATCATCCTCAAATCCGTTTGGAGTCACGACATCCGGTTTTCTTTCGAGCAATTGCGTACACTCACGAGCCGTAATATCGCTTACTGTTGTAAAACAATCGGCATGTTTTGCACCTTGTTTCTCAGTTGAATGTTTCGACACCATATTTAATTCATAAGCCATTTGATCTCCGTTATATTCCGGCATATAATCATACAAAGGTTTATGATTTCCAGCGATAGAACGTCCGATAGACGTTGCATGGGTAGTAAAAATAGTTGCAACTGCCGGCAGATGTTCCCTGACGTAGAATTCTCCGAAAGTCGTCATCCATTCATTAAAATGAGCTACCACGTTTTGATTGGCCGTGATTTTGAAAAATTTATAATAACTTTCCATAATCATTCCTGTAGAATATCCAAACATCGAAGACTCATCATAATCACCGTAAGCAACCATGGAATTAACGCCTGCGATTTCCCAAACATGCCCGTATACCTGATTTTTCTTTTCCATCAGAGGTCTGAAATCAACTAACACGGCCACGGGCTCACCGGGAATCTTCCAACGCCCGGTTCTAATTTTCAACCCGTAATTAGCATAAGTATAGCTAATCCATTCAGGAAATAACGAGCTATCTTCTTTAAAATAAGGGCTCTCGATCTCATTCCAGACATCGGGACCTATAAAAATCAGCTTATCCCCAAGTCTTTCCTGCAGAGTAGCAGCACGAGTCGACAATACAGTATAGATGCCCCCTACCATATTGCAAACTTCCCAACTCGTTTCAAAAATATATTCTGGTATCAATTTGCTTAGCATTCATTACAATTTTAAAAGAACTGCAAATTTAATCAATCCAATAAATTATTACACGATTTCATACACATAGTTTTCAACAAGATTATTTCAAATTCAACATTTTTAGCATCTAACATTCGCAAAAACACCACCAATCAACTTTGGCCATTCAAGAACCATAACATAGACATAAAAACATCCGGCTAAAAAACAGAAAGCCTTATCGGCTTATTAATTGAATATCGATATTCTTTATTTTTTTTAAGAATCTATAAGTCAACAACATATAATAATCATTAAAAACAAAATGACAATAATATAACCTAATTCGCCACAAACTGTATTGTTTTTGTAATAATTATACATTATCTTTGCGATAACTGAGTTAAACAAAAAATATTCAACATTAAAATTTTATTTAGGTATGAGAAAAATTACTTTATTATTTTCATTGATCGTATGCGTTATTTTTGCACAAGCTCAAACGAAAGTTACAAAAGATATAACAAGTATCTATAGCATTCAGTACACCGAGAATGACGCTTCACCATTAGTGGATCAAACAGTTACTATATCAGGAACTGTCGTAGGAATCTATACAAGTTTAAAAGGAGTAAGACAAGGTTTTTATGTACAAGATGCCCCTGGTGCATGGAATGGAATATATGTTTATTATGGTTCAGCTCCAACTGGAGATGCAGAAACGTGTGCTATAGGTGATTCTGTTACAGTTTCAGGAACCATTGTTGAATATAACGGATTAACAGAGCTTGGAACTATCACTGCTTGCGCTACACTCGCAACAAGTAAATCGTATACAATCAATGAGGTAACAACAGGGGATGCTACAACAGAAAAATGGGAAAGCTGTATTGTAAAAGTATCAAATGCAACTTGTGGAAGCTCTCCAAGTGCTGGTAACTTTATGGTAAACGACGGGTCTGGTGATTTGGACGTATACAAACAACTCTATCAGGATTTAGCATTAGAAACAGGAACCTCCTATAATGTCACTGGCATTATAACGTGGTATAAGAGTGGCTCAATGTACGAAATCATCCCAAGAAGTGCGGATGACATTTCTATAGTTACAGGTTTCAACGAAAACCTTGTCAATAAATTTTCAGCAACAATTAATGGGGGGAATTTATTAATTAACAATGCAACTTCGAGTACAGTTGAAATCTATTCTGCATTGGGAAGCAAAGTTATGACTTCGACTATAGAATCCGGCAAAGTAAGCATTAGCAATCTTTCAAAAGGCTTATATATTGTACGTGTAGGAAAAAATATTCAAAAAATTATGTTATAACAGGAACTTAATCTTTTTTATAATAAAAAATCCCGGGATTCATTTTCCGGGATTTTTTTATCTAACAATATGCCAAATAGCTTTATTAAATGTGAAGTTTCCATTAACACACACCATACTATCCTGATTAACAAGTTTTTTTATTATATTTGCGAAACAAGAGGATGTCAGATCCTCTGAAAATATATCTTGATATACTGGTAAAGTAGCGTTGCACAACTTCAACAAAAACACTGACAATAATAAAGCACTCGATTCTCAGCAAATTGCTACTTTATTCCGTTCTGAAATTCTTTGTAATTTCTGCACTTAAAAATCCGACATAAAATTAAACCTGTCAATGTCCGGATTTCTCACTATAGTATTCGAAACCAAACGAATACTACATTTTTTTAATCTCTAATAAACACATATTTTAATGAAAGTAGGACTTATTGGCTTTGGACGAACAGGAAAGGCTGTTGCATCAACTATTATTCAAAACAAAGAATTCACACTTGAGTGGGTTTTACGAAGAAAAACCGTACTTGAAAACAGATCTTTGCCTGAATTTTTCGGTTTTGATGATGAAAACGAAAAAGGCAGAATCTATTCAACCGAACATATTACACCTGATGAACTTTTTGATATGCATCCGGTTGACTTTGTTATTGACTTCTCATCTACCTTAGGAATTTATACCTATGGGCAAGAAGCTGCTGAAAGACAGATAAAGATTATTTCGGCCATTTCTCATTATAAAAAAGAAGACATTCATTATCTGAAAGAACTATCAAAAAGAACGGCTGTTTTCTGGTCGCCCAACATCACGCTCGGTGTTAACTATCTTCTATTAGCTTCAAAATCACTCAAAAAAATTGCTCCGTTTGTTGATATTGAAGTCGTAGAGGAACATTTTAAACAAAAAGAAGGGGTTTCCGGTACAGCTGTAAAAATAGCGGAAGCACTTGATGTAAAGGCATCAAAAATCAGTTCCATAAGAGCAGGTGGCATAGTGGGAAAACATGAAATCATCTTTGGATTTCCGTTTCAAACCGTGCGACTTACCCATGAATCTATTTCAAGAGAAGCATTTGGCACGGGAGTACTGTTTGCTGCTCATAATCTTATCGACAAAAAGAAAGGATATTACAACTATGAAGATATTCTTACTCCGTATTTCAACAATTCTAAGAATTAAATAAGTCTCTGAACCACAATTTTTTTGAACGTAAATTACCCTGACAAATGATTTTTTCTGTAAAACTCAAAAAATAAAATATTTACACTTAGTAAATTTCGGATAATTTGCGTTCAAAAAAGTTTCAAACATTCTCCTTTTCATTTCAGAATTTCTGTCCGATTATTTATACCACTTCAGCAATTCAACACGAATGTTTTCCTCTGGTTTCAAAAGCTTCTGCAAAAGTCCAACATCACTCATAGTTCCATCCTGATTTCGATAATGGTACGGAAATACAACCTTTGGTTTAAAGGCACGAATAGCCGAAGCCGCCTGATTAACACTCATGGTGTAGGGTAAATTCATGCAAACAAAAGCATAGTCGATATTTTTCAAGACACGCATATCTGCAATATCTTCCGTGTCTCCGGAAATATAAATACGGTTTCCGCCTATGATCAAAACATACCCGTTACCTACACCTTTAGGATGAAACTTCGATCGTTCGGGAGTTGTATTATAAGCAGGAATGGCCTGAATACGGAGCTGGCCAACTTGTTTTTCTTCTCCATTTCTTAGCACCGTACCCAATCCTGCCTTTTGCGAAACCAGAGCTGTACAAATAACCGTAGTTTTCTTAGCCTTTAATTTATGCAAAAGTACCGGATCAAAATGATCGATATGCTCATGGGTTATAAGTATTACATCCGGGACGCCAAAACCGGCATAATCCGCTTCATCGCCTACCGGATCCACCATAATCGTCATACCTGCAATTTTTATTACAAAACTTGCATGCTGAACCGGGAAAAATTGAGGTTGCTGCTTTTGAGAAAAAATATTTATTGAAACAAACAGCAACACAGCACAAATCATCTTTCTTATTGTCATATTCAACATATTAGTTGAGTTCGTCCTGACTTTGAGTCAGATAAAATTAATATGTTGTATTTTTCCATACAAAAAACACCCCGATAATTCGAAATAAAGAATTATTACGAAAAACCAAGACGACTTCGTTATAAAAACAATTGACAAATATATAAACTAACACACGATAAAAGGAGTAATTATCTGAAAATTAAAAATCATTTAAACTATATCCACGAAATAATATTTTATGTTATCATTATGTTGATGAGCTTTTATTTTTACATATTTATTCTATATTTGCATGAGTATGTATTTTCTTTTTTATAAACAAATCAAGATGTGTTTATGGAAAAACTTTTCCGCTTTCTGAATCAGTTGATGCCTTTAAGTCCGGAACTTAAAGCAGACCTTAATAAGCGGATATATAAAAGAATTGCCATGCATGGCGAGTTAGTTATACCGGAAGGAAAAGTATGTACTCAGCTTTACTTCATCCGACGAGGATTTTTGCGAGGATTTCATTACCAGAAAGGACGTGAAATTACCACATGGTTTGCTTTTGAAAACGACATTGCCACATCAACCTATTCTTTCCTTGCCCAAAAAATCGCTTACGAAAACGTGGAAGCGATAGAAGATTCGATACTTTACGGCATTAATTACGACGATTTGAACACTATCTATCGCTTACATCCAGAATTTAACTACATAGGCCGGCTGTTAACGGAAAAATATTATTTCGATCTGATGGAACATTCGTTAAGCCTCCAATTCCAAAATGCCAAAGAAAGTTATCTCCAGCTAATAACAGACCATCCTCAAATACTAAAACGGGCTTCGTTAGGCCATATTGCATCATATTTAGGAATATCACAGGAAACATTAAGCCGCATTCGCTCCAAAATTGTATAAATTCCAATTATTTTTTGACTTTTATCAAATGTAAACTGCATACTCTTTACGAAATTTGTTGTGTTATTGCATTTAAACTGCAACGACCTTAGTTATTGAATAGCAATTTATTTATCGTCAAACTTTCTAATTTTTAAGGTAAAATGAAAAAGGCTCGTTTGGAAGACAAAAATCTGGTGGTAGACATTCTTACAGATGCTTATCACTCAAATCCGCAGGTGGATTTCCTGCTCAAAAAAACAATCAATAAAAGTAAACTTCGTACCGCTATGGAATATATTTTTGATTTAGCTTTTCATGGTGGCGAGATATACCTGAATGAAGATAACACCGCTGTTGCATTATGGGACACAAGCAATAAACGTAAATTTAGTTTCCGCCAATTTTTTCAGGAAATAAAGCTGACATTGCAACTCGGTTTCGATTCAACGATACGTGTATTGCGGTTAAATAAAATTTTTGAGACAAGTATTCCCGAAAAGCAGAACTTTGCACGATTGTATGCAATTGCCGTAAAACCGGAAGGAAAAGGTTATACTAAAAAGCTGATTGACTATATGTCTGAAAAAATGAGCCAGACAAAAGCGACTTTATTTCTTGATACTTCAACAGCATCGGAAATAGGAACACTTAACAAGTTTGGTTTTCATGTTTTCAAGGCCGTAGCAATCGATAATCAAAAATTATTTTTTATGCAAAAGCCCTGTTAATCCTTTTACTGGGGTTACGCATGGAGTGATTTCTTATGATCAGAAAATAATACTAAACTCATAAAAATCATTCGAAAAAATAATTAGAATTTTATACGAAGAATATCTGCCGGCGGCAAGGCCACCGTTGATATTCTTCGTGCTATATAACCACCATTATGTAATATACAGAAACACGCTGCCAGAATTTGCAGCTTGACCACCGAAATCGTATTAAAAACGATAAGAATCATCTTAGTTTATTTTTCAAAAAATGCGGTCCGGCAATCTTTATAAAATAAAAAAAGGACATTAAAGCAACAATTCCTCCTGTAAAATAAGCCATTTGTAAACCTCCGGCTGAATCGGCAATCCAGCCTCCTGACACCAAACCCACTCCTACTCCTATATCCCAGCTTGTCATATAAGTTGAACTGGCAGTCGCCCGGCGATTATGTGGCGCTAAATTCACAAAAAGAGTATTATACGCCGGAAAAATCATCCCATAACCCAAACCCATAATCAGAGAGATAAGATAAAAAATAAACCCGATTAAAATTGGGCTACTCAAAAATTTCAGGACAGGCAAAAGTAAAAAAGCCAATACACAAATAAATGTTCCAGCTCCGATCGCCAGAACTAACTTGCCCCGGTCAACCATCCTTCCGCCAAAAAGTCTTGAAATGATTAAACCTACAGCCATAAGAGAAAAAAAGATACCGGCTCCGCTTTTAATCCCGATTTCCATACCATAAATCGCGACATAAGTTACAAGCATTCCATACGGTACTCCCATAAACATCAGACTGATACCGGCTTTCGTTCCTTTTACCAGGAAAAAACGATCGAGCGCAACGGGTTGCTGCTTGTTTTGTCCGGACATATTCCGCGCTTTGATTCCCGTTGCAAACAAAAATCCGGCTAATCCGGCTCCAATAGCTGTATAAAAAATCACATCGAAACTATAACTCTCATGGAGCATCAATCCAGACATTGGGCCAACTGACATAGCCAAATTATTAGCGACTCCAAAATATCCCAATCCTTCGCCGCGACGGGCCGAAGGTAAAATATCCACAACCAGACTATTTCCGGCCGTTGTAACAAACCCGAAAGTAAAACCGTGTAAAATGCGAAAAAACAAAAATAATCCGACAGCGTGCACCAACGGATAACCAACAAAAGTAAGAACAAAAAGCAGATATGCTGCAATATAAACCGGCTTTCGATAAACCATATCGAGTACAAAACCGGCAAAAGGGCGAATAAGTAACGCTGCTACGGTGTAGCTTGCAAGTACTAACCCGACTAAAGACTTAGACGCGTCGAACTTTTCGATAAGTAGCAAAGGAAAAACCGGCACAAGCATGTAAAATGCAAAAAACAACAAAAAGTTACCGATACAGGCACTTATGAAACTCCGTGTCCAGAGTTTTTCAGGAGTTGCTGGCAAAGTCAGAAATTTTAATTGAGAATAATTCAGTGAACCTTTATTTACTTGCCGGTGTTTTTGACACACGGTCAAAAAACGGATTTTTAGAACTGCAACTAATCGGAATTCCATAAATAGATGAACAACCGGGCAGTAAACCTAATTCTCCGGCAGCTTTCCCAACCGAGAACATGACACGGCTATCCACACGCCTGTCAGCAGCTACCGCAACAGCCGAACCGACAGCAATTCCTACATCAACTGTATTAATAGCACAAGGCACATCCGGATGTTCGTTTTTTTCGGCACAGGTCTCAAATCCGCAATAACCACAATTAAGACTATGCACTTGTTGCCGGGTACCAATAAGTATAATAGCTTCGGCATGCAAAATATTTTCTGCATCCCTCAAAAAAAATTTCAATCCGCTTTTTGCACTGTAAGTCAGCATGGCATCCGACAAATGCTTTATCGTTTCGTCGGTAACCATAACGGCCTCGATAACATCAATTCCTTTTCCTTTTGGCGCTGTACGCGCAGCTGTCATCATTTCATTTGCCACCTGAATCAATCGTTCACGGCGTGTATCTCTTTCGTTGATGAGCATCTTATTTATTTAATAATTTATTTTGAGAATCATAATACTCTGTCTGGTACAACTCTCCTTCAACATTATATTTCCATCGAATAATAGCAGTCCCATTTTTATTTTCAACCAACTTATCCATAGCATCAAAATGTGATTCTTCAATCATATTTCCCGGGGTATCATATTTCCAATGAATTCTGCAAAAAGAATCTTTAATCAATGACATTTTATCATCATATAAATATTGATTGATTTTTCGGCCTTGTGAATTATATTGATAACTAATCATGGCAATTCCTTGATAATTATTTATCAATTTACCGTTTAGGTTCCAATATCTTTCTTCAGTCAGATTCTGTTGTTCGTCATATTGATAAGTATAACCAGCCACAACAGATTTCCCATTAGTTGTCGGTTTATTATTTTGATCAAAAAAACGCACATTGGTTAGATTATTAAACCTATTATATTGAAAACATATTTTTGCATAACCTTGAGGAGTATCATGTAAGTTATTATTTTTGTCCAAATAATTTTGCTCAATAAGACATCCCTGGCCATTATAAAACTTAGATACACCTGCAGCTCCTGTGAAAACCAAACTTTTAGGGTTGTGATTTTCATCAAAATATCTAATTCCGATTATTTCTTCATTTACAGGTTCTATTCTCGATAATGAGACTGCATAATTATATTTATTCGTAATTAATTGTGAATCTGAATTAAAATAGCTCTTTTCTAATGTAATACCATCCTTATCCTGATTTCTTTTGAAGGAAATAAAATAATATCCATTTTTATCAACAACCTGTCGATTATTTTTACCAAAATAACTTTCCCTTACAATTCGGTTTTGAGCATCTAATTTCCAATGAATAAACATAACACTATCTTCATTGGCAATAAGAGAATCACTCAGATTATAATTACTTGTCTCTATCACATCCGGCTGATTGTAGCTAAGTACCTTTTTATAAATACCCCGGTATGACATGCGTTTACCTTGTGTATCATAATAAGTACGACTTTCTGTGTTCGGAGTATAACTGAACTTTATACAACAAACTTTATAATATTGGTCAACAGCAGGTTTTCCTTTATTCAAAAAGATAAAATATTTTATTTTACCATTCTTATCAAATTCAACTTTGTAACAATTCTGATATTGATATACTGATTTATCAATTTCATATTTGGGCTTAAATTTAAAATAATCAATACCAATATCAACCTTTCTAAAATAACGGACTGATTGTGAAGAAATAGTTTGTAACCAAACCGAAAGCAACAATACTATAAACAGCAACTTACATTTCATAAATCCATAATCTTTTTTATTATTTTAAAGTCTATTGGCAATAAAAACAACTATGATATTTTGGGTTATTCTTTGCTGAATTGGAATTACAACGAATTATATTCGTTATTTTTCGCCAGCATGATTTGCTCCAGACAACCATTAGTCGCTATAATTTCACGGCCAAAAAGATAGTTATTACCACCTGAATAATCAGAAACAGTACCTCCGGCTTCTTTTATAATAACCGCTCCTGCTGCGACATCCCATGGTTTGAGATCATACTCCCAAAATGCATCAAATCGTCCACAGGCGACGTACACCAAATCTGCCGCAGCTGAACCTAACCGGCGCACACCACGCGCATTTTGCATAGTCCATTTCAAAAACTCAACATATCCATCCATGCGACTAAATTCTGAATATGGAAATCCCGTAGCCAACAAAGCATCATTCATGCTATCACGTTTCGAAACCCGTATCGGTTCTCCGTTAAGGTAAGCTCCACCATCTTTCCATGCATAGAAACATTCGTCCCGCCCAACTTCATAAACTACGCCCAACACCAGTTCATCTCCATCGAGCAAACCAATACTGACACAATAAAGAGGCAAACCCTGAATAAAATTTGTGGTTCCATCTAACGGATCAATCACCCAGTTAAAACGTTCTCCCTTTTTGTCAGTAGTTCCTTCTTCTGCAATAAATCCGGATTCCGGCAACAATTCGGAAAGTTGTTCAATAATTTTCCGTTCAGAAGTTTTATCAACGTAACTTACCAAATCATGCATCCCTTTAACTTCAATTTTACTATCATCAAAAGTTTTACGTTCGGAAGCCATAAAAAGCCCGGTTTCACGTGCAATCCGGCTCGTAGCCATACATAATTCGCGATATGATTGTTCCATTATTTTTATTTATTTTATTTGTTGTACAAAGTTAAGGCTTTCTTAGGTATCGGCAACAAAGAATTTATTAGTTTATAGTGATTAACAGTGCCTGACAACCTCAATTTCCACCCATCGAAATATAAACCCACATTAATTTAAAATAATAGACTCCCATCGAAACGAATTCAACGGGAGTCTATTATTTTAAAACTGCATGATCTTATTGGGGCTTAGAAGACTTAATCGCTTCTACAATTTTTTCTTCAAGTTCGGCTGCTAAATCAGGATTTTCTTTGATGACCTGTTTTGAAGCATCCCGGCCCTGTGCCAATTTGCTGTCCTGATAGCTAAACCATGAACCGCTTTTCTTGATAATTCCATATTCAACTCCAAGGTCAAGAATTTCTCCTGTTTTCGAGATTCCCTCGCCAAACATAATATCAAACTCCGCTTTACGGAACGGAGGAGCTACTTTATTTTTCACTACTTTCACACGAGTCTGGTTACCGACAGCTTCGTCTCCATCTTTCAACTGACCTATTCTGCGTATATCCAAACGAACCGAAGCGTAAAATTTCAGCGCATTACCTCCGGTTGTTGTTTCCGGATTTCCGAACATAACCCCGATTTTATCACGCAACTGATTGATAAAAATACAGGTTGTATTGGTTTTATTAATTGTGGCTGTAAGTTTACGCAATGCCTGCGACATCAACCGGGCCTGAAGTCCCATTTTCGAATCACCCATATCACCTTCTAGCTCTGCTTTTGGGGTAAGTGCCGCTACAGAATCGATAACGATAATGTCGACAGCCGATGAGCGAATCAACTGATCTACAATTTCAAGTGCCTGTTCTCCGTTATCGGGCTGCGAAATAAGTAACTCATCAGTATTTATGCCCAACTTTTCGGCATAGAAACGGTCAAAAGCGTGTTCTGCGTCAATAATCGCAGCAATACCTCCTGCTTTTTGAGCTTCGGCAATTGCATGAATAGCCAATGTAGTTTTACCGGATGATTCGGGTCCGTAAATTTCAATAACACGACCTCGCGGATACCCTCCTACTCCCAAAGCAATATTCAATCCGATCGAACCTGTTGAAATCACGGGGATTTCTTCCACTTTATTGTCTCCCATTTTCATAATGGTACCTTTTCCGTGGTCCTTTTCAATTTTATCCATTGCCAGCTGCAATGCTTTCAGTTTTTCTAACGAAGGCTTTTTTGCGTCTTCGGCTGATTTTCCTGCCATATTTTTTTAATGTATTTTATTATTATTCTTTATCAATATTTTTGTTGTAAAACAAACACACAAAGGTAAAAATTTTATTGAATTCTCATAATTATTTGAGTTAACATTCAGATGTTTTCACTCCAAAATTTCCAGTCTGGCAAATTTCAACAAAAGAGACTTTATTCCCTTTTCGCCAAAATCAATTTCCGCTTTTTCATTTCCATTTACAATACTTGTTTCCAGCACCTTACCAACACCAAATACAGCATGTTTCACAAATATTCCAACAGGCATTGCACTGTTAACTGTCTTCGTTTTTTCGGCATCTCCTCCACTTAATTTCACTAAACGCTTAGGTTGCTGAGGCGTATGCAATTCGACCTTTGACATAGTTATCCGAGAATTCTGACTAAATCTTGCACGTTCAAAATTCAAATCATCATCCCAATCAGTAAAACGGTTCTGCTTAGGCTCAAACTTCTCTTCGACAGGCGCATCTAAATATTGAGGATCTATATCCTTAATAAACCGGCTAGGATTGGAAAAATTTGTCTTTCCGTTACGGAACCGAGACTTCGCATAGCTGATAAAACATAATTCTTCGGCACGCGTAATAGCAACATAAAACAATCTTCGCTCCTCTTCCAGTTCTCTTTCACTGGCAACAGTATACGACGAGGGGAATAATTCTTCTTCCATCCCCACAATAAACACGGCCCGGAATTCAAGTCCTTTGGCGGCATGTACTGTCATCATAGTTACTTTTTCGCTGTCACTTTCTTTGTCCGTATCCTGATCGGTCAACAGCGACACTTCGGAGAGAAAATCGGGCAAATAGGCAGTTTCACCACTATTCTGGCGGGCTTCACAAAGCTCATGAATAGCTTTAAGCAATTCTTGTACATTTTCCTGTCGACTCAAATTTTCGGGCGAACGATCGAGAAAAGTTTCACTGATAACTCCGGTGACTTTCACCACCGAATTCACCATATCATAAGCGCTCTGAGTGTCAATCTGATCCACAAAAGCCTGAATCATATCCCGGAACTTAGCCAACTTTGCGGATGTTCCGGCATTGACAGGCAAATTGTATTTCAACATATCGCCCAATACATCCCATGCACTGACAGCATGCAAATTAGCTGTTTCCAGGAGTTTTCCGACAGTTGTATCTCCAATTCCCCGCGCCGGATAATTGATAACACGTTTCAGGGCCTCTTCATCGTTCGGATTACAAATCAGACGGCAATAAGCGATCACATCCTTAATTTCCTTGCGCTGGTAAAATGAAAGTCCGCCATAGATACGGTAAGGAATGCCTTCTTTTCGAAAAGCTTCTTCCAAAACACGCGATTGTGAATTTGTACGATAAAGGACGGCTATCTGCTGATAATCGAACTTTTCGGATCGTTTTAGCCGATGGATATTTTGAGCCACAACAGCACCTTCTTCCAAGTCGGTAAACACATTCAATATTTTTATCGGCTTACCGGTTTCTTTTTCCGAAAAGATCGTTTTGCGGATTTGCTGCGAATTTTTATCAATAAGACTATTTGCCGCGTTGACAATGGTCTGGGTCGAACGATAGTTCTGCTCTAATTTGAAAATCCGGGCATTGTGATAAGTATTTTTAAACTGAAGGATATTGTCGATATTAGCTCCGCGAAAAGAATATATACTTTGCGCATCGTCGCCCACTACGCAGATTCGCTCATGTTGCTCAGCTAATTTTTTCACAATCAGGTACTGCGCAAAATTAGTATCCTGATATTCATCCACCAAAATATATCCGAAAGCTTCCCTGTATTTCTGCAAAACATCGGGGTGATTGCGAAACAGGACATTAGTTTGCAAAAGCAAATCATCAAAATCCATAGCATCGGCCTGCCGGCATCTGTTGCAATAAATTTTATAAATGTCAGCCATCATTGGAACGCGCGCATTCATATCCGATTTCATCAAATCAGAAGTCCCCAGATAAACTTCGGGAGTTATCAGGTTGTTTTTGGCATACGAAATACGCGAATGTACAAAACCGGGCTTGTATTGCTTATCGTCTAATTTCAACTCTTTTACAATACTTTTAATCAGGCTATTGGAGTCGGACGAATCATAAATTGTAAAGTTCTTAGTATATCCGATTTTCTCCGCTTCGTTTCTCAAAATTCGTGAAAAAACGGAATGAAAAGTACCCATCCAAAGATAACGGGCTGTACGGTCTCCCACCATATTAGCAATACGAGCCTTCATTTCCCGAGCTGCTTTGTTGGTAAAAGTAAGCGCCAAAATTGTTGAAGGCGGATACCCCATTTTCAACAGATAAGCTATTTTATAAGTCAGTACACGCGTTTTTCCCGATCCGGCTCCGGCAATCACCAGCGAAGCTCCTTCGGTATATTCCACCGCCTGCCTCTGACTATCATTTAGTTCATTCAAAAAATCCATTCGGCCAATGTAAACAAATAAAAAACTGATTTACAATAAAAATAACCGGTCACTGCATTTGGTGACACAAAATACAAAGTTAGCAAAATGCTCCATTTCGGACTAAAATAGTTTTCAACAGTCGAATTCGAATATAATTAATGCAAATTCGACATAATTTATTTTACATAATCCATAAAGTTTATTGGTTTATGAAGTTCAATGTATCAATGAGTTAATAAGCCAATATTCCGGTTCTTACTTCTAATATCTAACCCGGTATTTATCATATTTTACAAGTCAAAGTCACGTTAATTATATATCTTTGCAAACTCAACATATAAATAAATGCAAAAATTCAGCAAATTTATCCTGAAACTTTTTGGTTGGAAAACTATTGTATCTGCCCCTGAGCCCTCGAAAAGTGTTATATGTGTAGCTCCCCATACCAGCAACTGGGACTTCCCGATTGGCAAATTAACTTACTGGTCATTAGGTCGCGACGCATCCTTCCTGATCAAAAAATCGTGGTTTAAATTTCCTTTGAATATTTTTTTCAAATCAATGGGCGGGGTCCCGGTTGACCGGTCGAAGCGCAATTCGGTAACACAACAAATGGTCGAAGAGTTCAATAAACGGGACAAATTTCAATTAGCCATAACCCCGGAAGGTACACGCAGCCTGAATCATAAATGGAAAATGGGGTTTTACCATATTGCGGTACAAGCCGAAGTTCCTATACAAATAGCCTATATTGATTATTCAAAAAAAGAAATGGGAATAAAAACTATTTTCGAACCTACCGGAAACGAGGAAAACGATCTCAAACAAATACAATCTTTCTACAAAGGCATTAAAGGAAAATTTCCGGAACGTTTCAATCTGAATGAATAATTAGGGGCTCTGAACTTTTTTTATAATTCTTTGTAGATTAAAGAATTATTTTGTATTTTTGTGCCGATTTAGACAACAGAGGAGGGGACAGCAGTCCCCTTCGCTGTTAAATTAGCCTATCACATGATTTCAAAAAACACTGTAAATCAAATAATTGAAAATTATTTAGAAAACACCGGATATTATTTAGTTGATTTAAACATTAGTCAGGATAATCGTATCACTGTCGAAGTCGACTCTTTTGAAGGTGTCTCTCTTGATTTTTGTATTGAACTGAACAAATATATCGAATCACAACTCGACCGGGACATTGAGGACTTTGAACTGGAAGTAAGCTCAGCCGGATTAACAGCCCCATTTAAAGTTGTAAAACAATACGAAAAAAATATTGGCAAAGAAGTAGAAGTACTAACTAAAGACGGGAAAAAATTAACCGGTATTATTTCGAGTGTTCAGCCAGAAAGTTTTATTCTCCAAATTGAAAAAACGATAAAACCGGAAGGGGCCAAACGTAAAACAACTGTTCAGGAAAGCACTACATTTAATTATTCAGACTTAAAATATACAAAATACATTATCAGATTCAAATAAGCCATGAGCAAAAAGGAAACTATAAATTTAATCGATACCTTTTCGGAATTTAAAGAGCTGAAAAGCATCGACAGAAGCACTTTGATTAGTGTGCTGGAAGAGTCATTCCGAAATGTTATTACCAAAATGTTCGGAACTGATGAAAACTTCGATGTGATTATCAACCCCGACAAAGGCGACTTTGAAATATATCGTAACAGAACGGTTGTTGAAGACGACGAACTGGAGGATGAAAACATGGAAATTACGTTGAGCGAAGCAAAAAAAATCGACGAAGACTATGAAGTAGGAGAAGAAGTCACGGATACTGTTAATTTTATGGGTTTTGGTCGCCGGGCAATTCTTACTTTGCGTCAAACCCTATCTTCCAAAATTCTTGAACTTCAGAAAGATAATGTATACAATAAATACAGCGAAAAGGTAGGTCAGATTGTCAGTGCAGAACTTTACCAGATATGGAAAAAAGAAATGCTCCTGATTGACGATGAAGGCAATGAACTTTACCTACCTAAAACCGAACAAATTCCTAACGACTTTTATCGCAAAGGAGACACCGTTCGTGCAGTTGTGGCTATGGTTGATAATAAAAACAATAATCCTAAAATTATACTTTCACGTACTTCTCCTGTATTTCTCGAAAGACTTTTCGAGCTCGAAGTACCTGAAATTAATGAAGGTCTGATCATTATCAAAAAAATTGCCCGTATGCCTGGAGAACGCGCCAAAGTTGCTGTTGAATCTTACGACGACCGTATTGACCCGGTGGGAGCTTGCGTAGGTGTGAAAGGTTCGCGTATTCATGGCATCGTACGGGAATTGCGTAACGAAAACATCGATGTAATCAACTACACGAGTAATCCAAGTTTATTTATTTCACGTGCTCTTAGTCCGGCTAAAATTTCATCTATCCGTTTAAGTGAAGCTGATAAAAAAGCCGAAATCTATCTTCGTCCCGAAGAAGTTTCACAGGCTATCGGTAAAGGCGGTTTAAATATCAAATTAGCAAGTATGCTGACAGGATATACGCTTGACGTATTCCGCGACATTGAGGATGAAGAAGAAGATATTTACTTAGATGAATTTAGCGATGAAATTGACCAATGGGTTATCGATGCGCTGAAAGCTATCGGATGCGATACAGCAAAAAGTGTATTGGCAATTCCAAGAGAAGATTTAATTCGTCGTACAGACCTTGAAGAAGAAACAATTGACGATTTAATATCTATTCTGAAAGCAGAATTTGAAGATGAAGAATAATATGCATTACATTTATTATTCTGTGGTAAACAAATTCGACTAACGAGTATAATACTCAAACCATTAAAAATTACAAAAAAATATATATGTCCATAAGATTAAGCAAAGCCTGTAAAGATTTGAATGTCGGAATAACCACCGCCATTGAGTTTCTGGCAAAGAAAGGTCATAAACTGTCAGCAGATCCCAATGTCAAGCTGACAGATGAATTGTACCTTTTACTTGCTAAAGAATTTAACAAAGACATGGCGCTCAAATTAGAATCTGAACGTTTGAGCCAGGAACGTCATTCAAAAGAAAAAGCGGGCACAGTTGCTTTGGAAGGTTATATTAACAACAAACCTGCTGAAAAACCGGCGGAAGAAATTCAAACGACCGTACCGAAAGATCACATCCCTCATATCAAGTCCGTTGGTCATATCGATCTTGATAATTTGAATAAAAAGCAGGAACAGAATATGCCGGAAAAGGCAGAAGAGCCAGAAGTAGAAGCTGTTGTAGAAGAGCCTGTTGCAAAAAATGAAGAACCTCAACCCACAATAACAAAAGAAGAGGAAAAGGAAACTGAAGTTATTGTTGAACCGGCAGAAATACCCGCAAAGGAACCTGCAGTTGAAACTCCGGTTGAAAAAGAACCTGTGAAAGAAGAAGACTCCGCAAATATTTTGCAAGCAGAAGTTGATATAGAGGTAAAACCGGAAACTTCCGACACAAAAACGCCAGAAGATGAGAAAAAAGATAACAATCCGGAAACAAAAAACACAGATAAACCAGCGAATAAGGAAGAAGAGATTTTCCACATTAAAAGGCCTGTTTTAGAGAAAAAACCTGTGGTTGTCGGTACAATTGATCTTGATCTTCTCAACCAAAGTACACGTCCAAAACCAAAGACGAAAGAGCAAAAACGTAAAGAACGGGAAGAAAAGAATAAACAATTCGTTGAGGCAAAGAAACAGCAGCAATCACTGGGCGAGAAAAAGAGCCCGGTTCACAACAACACTGAAAATACGGACTCTAAGAAAAAGAAAAAAAGAGAAAGATTCACCAGCCAAAAGGTTGATATAAATAAAGTCCAGCAGGAAAACTCGTCACTTGGCAGACCCAACAAGCAGGTGAACAACCATAACAATAACAAGACTGCCAAAGAAAGAATCAAGAAACCGCTTAAGACAGTTGTAAACGAAGAAGAGGTTCAAAAACAAATCAAAGAAACTCTTGCCCGCTTGGCAGGAGCAAACAAGAAAAATAAAGGAGCTAAATACCGTCGGGACAAACGGGAAATTGCAAATGCCCGTCAGCAAGAACAGGCAGAACGAGAACAAGCGGAAGAAAAGATATTAAAACTGACAGAATTTGTAACGGTAAGCGAGCTTGCTGTCATGATGGACGTTGCTGTAACTCAGGTCATTGCTACATGTATGAATATTGGCATGATGGTATCTATCAACCAACGTCTTGATGCCGAAACCATAAATATAGTAGCTGAAGAATTTGGATTTACAACTCAGTTTGTCAGTGCAGATGTTGTGGAAGCTATCGGAGAAGAAGAACCGGACAGCGAAGATGATCTTGAACCACGTGCGCCAATCGTAACTGTCATGGGACACGTTGACCATGGTAAAACGTCATTACTCGACTATATTCGCAAATCTAACGTGATTGCAGGTGAGGCCGGTGGTATTACCCAGCACATTGGGGCTTATAACGTAAAATTAGACAATGGCCAGCGTATTACGTTCTTAGATACTCCGGGTCACGAAGCATTTACAGCCATGCGTGCCCGTGGAGCACAGGTAACGGATATTGCCATCATCATTGTAGCAGCAGACGACAGCGTCATGCCTCAAACCATAGAAGCAATTAATCATGCAGCAGCAGCAAATGTACCGATAGTATTTGCTATCAACAAAATAGATAAACCGGGAGCTAATCCGGATAAGATTAAAGAGGCTTTGGCCAATATGAACTACCTTGTTGAAGAATGGGGTGGAAAATACCAGTCGCAGGATATTTCAGCGAAAAAAGGAATTGGCGTTGCCGAATTACTTGAAAAAGTTCTGCTCGAAGCCGAATTACTCGAACTTAAAGCAAATCCGAACAAACGTGCGGTAGGCTCTGTCATAGAATCATCATTGGATAAGGGTCGTGGATATATCTCTACTGTTTTGGTTCAAAACGGAAGTTTGCAGCAGGGAGATGTTGTTTTGGCAGGGACTCACTTCGGTAAGGTACGTGCCATGTTTAACGAACGTAACCAACGTATCAAAGTTGCCCGTCCGGCTGAACCGGTTCTTATTTTAGGACTGAACGGAGCTCCTCAGGCCGGAGACAATTTCAATGTGATGGAAACAGAACAGGAAGCCCGTGAAATTGCCAACAAACGGGAACAACTTCAACGGGAACAGGATCTCCGTACCAAGAAACACTTTACGCTTGATGAATTGGGTCGTCGTATTGCTCTTGGAGATTTCAAGGAATTGAATATCATTGTAAAAGGAGATGTGGATGGTTCAGTGGAAGCTCTTTCAGATTCGTTGCTAAAACTTTCAACGGAACATATTCAGGTCAATGTAATTCATAAAGCAGTGGGAGCTATTTCCGATTCGGATGTTCTTCTCGCCGCCGCTTCCAATGCGATTATCTGCGGTTTTCAGGTACGTCCGACCTCAACAGCCCGTAAGATGGCAGAGAAAGAAGAAATTGATGTTCGACTCTACTCCATTATTTACGATGCTATTGAGGAGATTAAAGCCGCCATGGAAGGTATGCTATCGCCGGAAATCAAAGAAGAAGTTACCGCAACCATCGAAGTTCTGGAAACATTCAAAATTACGAAAGTGGGAACTATTGCCGGATGTCTTGTTCGCGAAGGTAAAATCAAGCGAGCCAACAAGGTTCGTATCATTCGCGATGGCATCGTAGTTTACACAGGAGAACTTGATTCTTTGAAACGTTTCAAGGAAGATGTAAAAGAAGTTGGTACCAATTTCGAATGTGGTCTGAATATCAAAAATCACAACGACATCCGCGTTGGAGATATGATTGAAAGCTACGAAGAAACAGAGGTAAAGCAGAAACTCTAGTTACAACCTAAATAACAGAAAAGCCGGAATTTGAAATACAGATTCCGGCTTTTTTATGCTTGAAGTGACTATTGAATACAAATTTAGCAAATACAACTCTATATACACTTTTATCAATTATTTAGGGAGTAATGTTCCACATTCCATATTCCCTTTCCAGCAAACCCGAATCAGCACAGTATAAAATTTCATCATCCAGAGCGTATGGGGATATTTTAATCTATTAAAAACATCAAACCTACCCGTTGAAATGAGCCACTTATCCATTAAAATCTATTTTGTATCTTTGAAAAATTTTAGATCAATGAAATACTTCCAAGAAATTTAGCTGAGTGATACAAAATTAAATTTTATGGCAAAATACTGGAATATAAGCAGAAAAAGGGACACAGAAGAAACTACAATACAGAAAAACAAAACGAGATTGATTTTGAAGAAATTTATCTATTTTTCGGCAATTAGTATTTGTTTGTGTAGTTGTGCTCAAGACAGCTCCAAAAATAAAAATATGACACCGCCTAAAACAACAGATATGAATCAGGAAAATATATCAAAAACCATTATTGTAATGGAAAAAGCCGCATTAGAAGAATTGAATAAAGGAAATCCTTCCGGCTATTTGAAAATTTACTCAGAAGATATTACCTATTTTGACCCTTTCCAGGAAAAACGATTCGATGGATTAAAAACGGTACAGACATTTTATAACAGTTTGCAGGGAACGGTTTATGTGGAACATTATGAAATGATTAACCCTATAGTGCAAGTATCTGGCAACATAGCGATATTGAGTTATAATTTAGTATCACATATCGGAAGCGAGGTGTTTCGAGAAAAATGCACGGAAGTTTACAGGCAAAATTCTGATCAACAGTGGCAAATTATCCATAGTCACTGGTCATTAGTTCAGCCAGCAAACGGAAAAGGATAAAAAGAGGCAAACAGGCGAACTGCTAACACCCGACTATGAACAATTGGCAAGATTTCTGCGAATTCACAGTTTTGCTCATAGCCGTTGACTGGCATTATTCTCAAAACCGGTAACCAAGACCCCATTCTATAAATTCGGCTTTTTGCAAATGGGTTTTGAGACCAATTGAAGCAAAAATATGTTTTGAAAAAGAATACTTTAAGGCAGCACGGGTATAAAACCAACCATCTTCTTCCTCAATGTTGTAAGCATAAATCAATGGTTTATTGAGCACACCTTCACTGGCATCAGTATAAGGTTCAATATTTTTCAACGGATTATACAAGTAAAGTCCAAAATGAATTCCTGCGGAAAAACGCCCGAAAACCATTTCCGGCTGAAAACTGATTCCAATGCGTATTTTATTTTTCAATTCATCCGTAGTGAGATATGTTCTTTTAAATTGTGTCTTTCCATTATATACTCCATCGTAAAAAGCATCAACACCTAAACCCAAACGAAACAAATTTCCGGTCTGGCGATATGCGGCAAACACCAAAGAACCTGTCGGGTACATTTTATCGTCCTTATAATACAATTCACGAGCACCTCCCGAAGCCACAATTTCAAAGGTAAAATTCTGCGGTATATTTTCAATTTGTCTTTTCTGAGGAATAAAACGCTCTCCTTTGCCGAAATAATACTTCAAAGTCAGGCTGGCATTCAGCATATTCAATCCGGAATTAGGCTGGTAAAAACTGCCATTAGAAGCATGATTCCAGTCGAAACCGGCCACAGCCGTCCAATTCCTGCATAGAGGAAGTTCCAGATTACCTCCTCCTGAGAAATAAACATTCAAATGGGAACCGATAGCAGCATTTCCCGTATTCAAATCATATAAATCAGTAGCTGTATTATTAAAAGTTTTCGTCAGAAAACTTATTCCGGCCCCACCTTTCATATTTACCCTCATAAATTTCAAATCAAGCAGCTTTATATTCAGGTAAGGATAAGCCGCGAACAACTGTCCAAGCATTTCCGGGTTGCCCAAATCAAGACCGACAACGCCAAGCCCTATTTCCGGAAAACCCATATACTGATACCAGTTTTTTTCGTGCAGGGTTTGCCATTCAATATCGAATTCGCCTCCCGTTACAGGGCCTTTGACCAAGCTTTCCAAATGTTTTGTATGTTTCAGTGCGCTTCCATAAATAAAACCACCTTTCAACGAATAATTCCGGGAAGTCTGACCGATAATTGGCCATAATGACATCGCCAAAGCAAATAGCAACATGTTTATCTTTTTATTCATTGAATTACCACTATAAAATGCCTGAAAGAAATTTTCATTTTCACATTTGTTTCATAAAGCCAAAGTGCAGGAACGACAAAAATTAGCTAACTTTGACCTCGCAAAGATAATAAATATCTTATTTTAACGCATCAGATACGCAAACAGATGTTTTCAGTTTATAAAAAAGAACTTTCCGGATTTTTCAGCAATGCAACCGGCTACATTATAATTGGTATTTTTCTGACACTTACAGGACTGCTGCTTTGGATTATTCCCGGGCAGTACAATATTCCTGATTCGGGTTACGCCAATGTTGACGGACTTTTTTATGTAACCCCGTGGCTGTTCCTCTTCCTTTGCCCTGCTATAAGCATGCGCGCTTTTTCTGAAGAAAAGCAAACCGGAACCTGGGAACTTTTAATAACCAAACCCATTTCAAAATGGGGCATTGTTGCGGGAAAATATCTCGCCGGCTGGACCCTGGTTATTCTGGCACTGCTTCCAACAATTATCAATTATCTGGTTGTTTCATATTTAGCCGAACCGGCCGGTAATGTTGATTCGGGAGCTTTCTGGGGATCATTTGCCGGACTAATTTTTCTGGCTACTGTTTATATTGCCATCGGAACTTTTTCGTCGGCACTCACAAACAATCAGATTATTTCGTTTGTTCTGGCAGTAGTAATTTCGTTTTTCATGCTTTACGGTTTTGAAATTACCGGCAGTTTCTTTAAATCAGGAAGCTCTGTCGAAATAATTGAAAACCTTGGCATTAATGCACATTACAAATCGATGAGCCGCGGTGTGATTGATTCGCGTGATGTGGGATATTTTGTCATTGTATCATTTATCTTTCTGATAGCGACGGAAAGAAAAATCTCAAAGAATTAAAAAAATTTTTATGAAACAAATTATAAAAAGGCCATTGATATTGATAACAAACGATGATGGAGATATGGCCAATGGTATTAGTGTACTGACACGGTTGATGTGTGAACTTGGAGATGTAATAGTAATGGCTCCTGATGGAGCTCGCTCCGGACAATCGAATGCGATAACAGTAACTCAGCCAGTCCGGTACAGACTGCTGGAAAAGACAGAGGGTTTGACCCGCTATTCCTGCACGGGAACGCCAACCGACTGTGTAAAATTAGCTTTAAATGAGATATTGGAGCGCAAACCGGATTTATTGGTTTCCGGAATCAATCACGGATCGAACTCGGCCATTAATGTAATTTACTCTGGCACAATGGGAGCAGTACTCGAAGGTTGTGAAAATGGAATTACTTCCATCGGCTTTTCACTGTGCGATCATTCTTATAATGCAGATTTTTCTATATTCGAACCATATATTCTGAAAATTACAAAAACGGTTCTGGAACAAGGTTTGCCCTACGGCATCTGCCTGAATGTCAATGCTCCGATCGGCACTATTAAAGGAGTTAGGATAACCCGGCAATGTGAAGGTCACTGGACCAAAGAATTCGCTAAAAGAATTGATCCGGCCGGCCGTTCGTACTTCTGGCTAACCGGGCACTTCGAAAACCATGAACCCGATGCGCAAAACACGGATGAATGGGCATTGGCTAATGGTTATATTTCGGTAGTACCCACAAAAATAGACCTGACAGCCTACGATATGCTTGAAACAATAGAAAACTGGAATTTATAAACAAGCTGCTTTTATGTCCATAGAAAAATTCAACAAATTTCTGTTCGGATTTATTCCAGGGCTTTTATTGCCACCACTGTTTATATGGCTATACCTCAACCAGTTCTATCCCGGAGATTCGTCCATTCAGGAAATACTGAAAACTATTTTTCCTACTGCACTCATGGGCAAATTACTTATGTTGTCGGTTATGCCCAATCTTGTGCTGGTTTTCGTATTTTATAAGCAGGATAGTTTTAAACTGGCTACAGGCTTTATGATAAGTGGCATTTTGTATCTTATTCCAAGTTTCTTTATGCTGTAAAAAATAAAACGGCCTCAGTCCCCCAAATTCTTTTTTATATAAATTTACATTCTTGTTTTTTGCACAATTCCCACATTTTTTATAAAAAACTATTTGGTTTCTTATATATTTTTCGCGCCCTCCGGCCAGTTAAAATAGCCATAAATTTTCTCCATTTTTACGCCAAAAACACTTTGTATATATAAATGTTAATTATAGTATTTATAACATATTGATTTTCTATTATTTATGAGTACTTATTTTTAACTATGTATATAATATTTTTCCAACAATTTTCTTTTTAATATGTAAAACAATCTATATTTTAGGAAAGCCATATCCTTTCGGATATGTTCATTCTGCAAGTAAAAGGTGACGTTCGTTAGGTGTGATTTGCAATCACACCCTTCTGCTTTATAAGGATTTAAAATCCAATTTACTTATAAAAAAAGATTTATATCTTTGCTTAATAAAACAATGTTTCGCATTACAAATGCTGATAATCCAGTTACAAGGTGATTGCAAATCACCTCAGACGTGTGCGAAATTTTACTCGTAAATCCGAAAGGACGGGGGGAATTAGTTGACGAATACATAAGAATTTATGGAGAAAGACCACCTATGCAAAAACGTCCTTAAAATTAACTCGATATATCATGAGAAAATTATTTTTAGAAATAGGTTTTGACAATAAAGAAAAACAAATCCAATATGGACGCGAATTTCTTTATGTTTCCAGAATATATAGTCGGTTTATTCAAAATATCAACATATTAGATTTGCAAAAAATTTACATATCTATATTAGATGTTCCTAAAGATACTTATATAATGCCTCCTCATAAGCTCATACAAGTATGTATTAGAGATTATTTGAATTAATTTGTTATATGATTGTTTATCAACAATATTTATTTGTATTTTTCGTTGACTATTCATATTTTTAACTGATATGAATAATGCAATACGACAAGATTAAAAATCGACCGGTTCAGTTTCTGAGTATAACAGGGCTAAAATTAGAAGATTTCAACTTTTTGGTTCCCCCTGTTGAGCGTAGGTTGGAAAGATAGGATGTTCGGCCAAGCGTCTTCGCTTGGTCGTGGATAAAAGCAAGTCCCACGTTGAACGTAGGTTGATATCGAATGTTCGGCATAGCGTCTCGCTATGTCGAAGCTAAAAGCAAGTCTTCCGACTTGCATATTCAAATATAATATTAAAAGCGGGAGCTTTTATTTTAGCAATGACGAAGCGGGACGCTTCGCCAAACATCGGGATGCATTGGTTTTTACGCTACGAAGAATGGGGGGGAAATGAATATGGAAAGCGGGAGCTTTCCTTTTAGCTTTGACGAAGCGGGACGCTTCGCCAAACAACGGATGCACAAGTTTTATACGCTACGGGGAACGGGGGACGCTTCGCCAAACATCGGGATGCATTGGTTTTTACGCTACGGGGAACGGGGGTTTAATATTTAAATTATGGATATATACTATTTCATATATGATCTCTCAGGGTGGAGCTTTTTATTTACTTTAGTAACATTGTTTGGAATAATGTATATTCTTAGCCTGGTTTCGAAAAATCTTTTCGACAAGAAGTGGGTAATTGTTGCATATGCCATCATATACTTTGGGATTAGGATTGCAATTATTCAATCGGTGAATACTCATATAGAAAACCTATTTATACAATCAGAAATTCATTCTGTTGTAACAGAGCATATTGAATTGAGAAGTGCCTCTTACAGATGCAAACTAAAAAATGGAATTAACTTAATTGATAGTGGGGATCAAAATTACAAATTGCAAATAAGTGATTCAATAGTAAAGGAAGCAAATACCGACTCTTTTTATGTTTTTCGTAAAGATCCACAAAGTGGAGTTTATTATTTGGTGACCCATCGTAAATACTAAGGTTTGTGGTTATGTATCAAATCTGGCAACAAAACAATATACATCTTATTATCAATGATATAGATTAAATACTAAGAGGGAAAATGGCAGGTGTAAAATTGCCCCGTCAATTCGGATATATTTATTCAATGAGCAAATGATGGCGTTCGTCGGGTGTGATTTGCAATCACACCTTTCTATGTTATAAGGAATTGCATTCCGCTTATTTTTCAAATAAAATCATATCTTTGCTTAATAGAAATATTTCGCATTACAATCCCGATAGTTATCGGGATATAATACATTACGAGGGGTTTACAAAACCCCTCATACGAGTGCGAAAATTATTTCGTAAATCCGGAAGAACGGGGAATTGCACCTCACTTCAAACAGTACTAAGTCTTGCTCATAAATTCGAAAAAACAAGTTATAAGCTGCGTGTTAATTAGCTGAAAATAATTAGAATAACTTTATCATAAACAAAAAAATGCCTGAACTGCTTTTGCAATTTCAGGCATTTTCTCTTCAAACTATATAAATTTATTATTCTGACAGGTCATACTTTATGAACCAGTTGTCCAACGAAGATTCCAGTTCTGAAGTAACAGCAGCTCCTTTCCCATTAGTGTACTTAGCTCCTATTTTCTCGGCCCAAACATTTTGAACATCGATTCCCCAGAGATTACCGGGATTTGCTGAACCCGTTTCGTCGATCCACTGCTGCGCCCAGCTTTTATCGGAGGTAGTACTCCAACGGCGTGCCATACGATTCATTGCATAAAAAGCTTTTCCTTCGCCTGCCAGTTCAAGACTGGTTTCTTCCACAATCAGAGAATCGAGCCGGCGCATATTGACAAGCGTATCTAAAGCAGTAGCTGATGTGAGGGCAAACTCTCCGACTTTAGCCAGATCAACACGTCCCCGAATACCTCGGTTGGCCTTTTCGCTGGTAGACGAAGTCTGGTACAAACAGGATGGATAATCTTCGAACGGAGCATTAAATTTACCAACTGTAGCATTATAATATGAGCCGACTCCATCGTTCAAAAATGCCAGAGCTTCTTCAAAACGCCCCAAGCCAATAAGAGATTCAACCAAAAACATGTGGATTTCGGCTGCACGGTATAAAGAAATCTGGACATCATTGGTATAAATTTTATCTGAAGTTTCGTTTCCAAGTAGAAATTTCTCCAGCACCCAGTCGCTATTCACATACTTATAGGTTATACCCGAACCACGATACTTATCACCGGCAATGTTGGCTGAAGTTTTTTGATTGGCAAAACGATCCATCGCAACTTCGGTTGGGCGCAGAATATATTCGTTAGGATAAGTATTGGAATAATACTGAATATAACGGTTTGTTTGTTTCAGCGAATAATCGTAAAACATTACGCAGATCTGTTCTTTGCGGACAAAGGTATAACCAAATTGTTTCCATTCTCCATTATATTCACTCAAATTAAGCTGATACGAAGCTTCCTGTTCTCCACCGTTTTTGATAATGGATACACATTGTTCCCATGCTTTCTGAAACTTATTTTGATATAAATAAATCTCAGCCAACAAGCATTCGGATGGAGGACAAATTCTATCCCACATTAAATTTGTAGCAGATGCAGACTGATTCGGGAAAAGTTCTGTAGACCATTTTATAGTGCCCAGTCCATCAACCCCATTTTCACCATCAATCATCAAAGAGCGGCATTTTTCAATGATCTGATCGAAATTCAACACCGGATAATTTGAAATATCCTGATACGAAGTAAGAGCATCGTCAAAATAAACGGCTTCGCCATAAATTTTGGCAAGCATTAAGTAAGCCCATACTTTATAACGAATAACACCGCCAATGAGACCTTCATAATCGTCATCGCTCAACACCGTAGGGTTTACTTCACGATATTCAAAAACATGTTCCAGATAATCATTGGCATTCATAATTATATTGTAATAGCCAACCGGACTGGCAAAACTATTTCCATCAAGCGATTCGTGATTATAAACATCCCATACTTCACGACCGGCATTAGATGTGGGTTCAAGTAAATCACCACGCAGTCCTTCGAGGAAAGAAGCCTGGTCGGCAACGGTCTGAACACTTGCAGCAATACCCATATAGCCGGAATAAAGCTCGTCATAAGAACCTACATATTCTGACTCCGGCAAAATTTCATTTGTATCCGGATTGAAAAAATCATCGCAGGCAGAAAAGGTTATTACCACAAAAAATAACGCTATCGAATATATATATTTTTTCATATTTCCAATGTATTAGAATTGAACTTTCAGACCTAATTTAAATGAACGTGGTAATGCTGTTTTGGCATAATCAAATCCCCGCAACGAAGCATCATAAGAATACATGGTTTCAGGATCAAGTCCAAGATAATCCGTTACTGTAAACAAGTTGTCGCCGGCAACATAAACCGTTGACCCCGACATGAATTTAAAATCATACGACAGCATAAGTTGTTTCAGCTTCATATATGCTGCATCTTCAATCCAACGATTGGAAAAACGACTGTTTCCCATTGGATCGTCATAAGTTGCACGCGGAATATCGGTAATCTGCCCTTCGGTCATCCAGCGGCGATTTACAGAAACCAGTTGGTTTGTGAAATCCGACATCGACTCCATGCTTCTGCGTACAGCATTGTACATTTGATTGCCCACTGAGTAAGTGAACTGAGCTGATAGGGTAAACGCTTTATATTGTACGGAGGTGTTAAACGATCCGTAGAAGTCAGGAGCGGCAGAACCAAGATTTACCCGGTCGCGATCATCAATAATATGATTGTCATCCACATCTTTAAAATGAATATCTCCGGCCTCAAATGCTTCTCCCGCAACATTGGTCAAGGCTGCATCTTCAGCTTCTTCGGTTGTGGAAAATACTCCAAGCGATTCGTAACCATAGAAACTGGAAACTGACTTTCCAACTTCGGAAATAATAGCTGAGCCATCATTCATAGTAAGTATTAACTGATCCTGATCACCCAGTGAGAAAATTTCTGACTTATCTGCAGAAATAGTTCCCCCCACATACCATTTAAAATCTTTTGTTTTAAAAACAGCACACTGCATTCCGAATTCAACACCGGTATTCCGGCTTGAACCTGCATTCTGGTACAAATAGTTTACACCATAAGCTGCCGAAATTTCAACCGGCATAATTAAATTTGTATTTTTTGTAGTGTAAGCATCAAATGTCAAATCCAAACGGTTGTTGAATAATGAAGCATCCAAGCCTAAATCAAAAGTTGTATTCCTTTCTGGAACAATTTCAGTATTCGGGATACCAGCTCGTGTAAGCCCAGATAAATCACGAAACACTTTGTTAACATAATAGTATTTGCCCAACGAAGAAGAAAAACGGCTGTTTCCCGTATTCACCATTTCGGCACGAATATTCAGTTTATTGATAAAGTCGGCATTCTTCAAAACGGAGTTTTTAGTCATCCAGGCAAGGTCGAGTGCAGGATAAAACTGAAATAATGCAGCATCCGGACCGGTAGAAGAAGAAGCATCAACAGTCATTGTCACCCCTGCCGCAAACTGATTATTATAAGTATACTTCGCATTGGCATTGAAATTCATCCAGTTCCAGGCATTATTATAACCAAAATAAATCCGCCCGGATGATGTTACATTTCCAAGAGTCTTGTAAAAATCATTTGCTGTATTATAACCGGTACCGGCATCGTATTCGTTATAATCCATAAGTACTTGTCCTCCGAGTGAAGCGGATATTGCATGAATATCATTAAAAGTACGGTTATAATTTCCATTGAGACTGAAATAGCGGTTGTATGTAGTACCTTCAGCATCACGTACAGTGTTCTCGGCCACTCCGTATAAATTAGGCATAAAACTCGTATTAGTCACCCCGGGAATAAATAATTTCTGACGACTCAGATAATAATTCAAGCCAAAAATTCCTGTAACATCCCAATATTCGTTTGGCTTATACTTCAAACCTCCATTTATCTGGATATCGTAAGCATGATCATCTCCATTCATTAAATCGACAATCGCTTTGGGGTTTGAGACTTCATTATTTTCATACAAATTACCATCGGCATCCCGGATTGAAGCATAATCAGGCAATAAATTATTATCGGCATCTTTTTCGTAGGCAGCAAAAATAGGCCCTTTCTTAAGGGAAGCCAAAACAGGATTTGTTCCATCAAGCATTCCCTGCTCCTGTACTTTATATTTCATATAAGCCATCGAAATAGATGAAAACAACGATATTTTGCGACTCAGATTCACATCGGAATTGATTCGGGTATAATACTTACTATAGTTAGTACCACTTATTTGTCCATCTTTACTTTTATACCCTATTGACAAATCGTATTTGGCTATAGCGTCACCTCCCTTAATTTTCAGGACATTATCGGTAGTAAATCCCGGACTGTAAATCAGACTTTGCCAATCGGTATTGTTATTATACAAATAATTGTAATAATAATCGGGATCATCAACCAGATAAGAAAACTTAGTCAGAACATCAGCCATATCTTCATATTTTGTCAAAGCCACGTTGCCAATATAACTTTTATAGTCTTTTACGCCCATTACCGGTAAAGTCGACTGATTCATATCCATCCCGAACTGGGTGGAAAGTTCAACTTTTGTATCAAGGTCGACAGCTTTATCCGTTTCAATCATAATCACCCCGTTCGACCCAAGAGAACCATACACCGCGGCATCAGCTCCCTTCAGAATAGTTACATTCTGAATATCCCGGGAATTTATCACATTAAAAATATCTTTCGAAAAACCGCCGATAATTCCGGATTCACTCATATCAGGCATGTAGGGAACCCCGTTTATTACAATCAATGGAGAAGTTCCGGCTGTAATGGTATTATTTCCACGAATGCTGAAATAACTTCCTTCACCCGGCATACCGCTTTTTTCAATAATTTGTAATCCAGGAACATTCAACAAAGACTGTTCTATATCATTTTGGTTCAGACCTATACCACTTTTTTGCACAGCGCTCAGGCTTGATTGTTTTTCACGAATATTAGTCATTCCCTTAAACGGAAGAAGCATATTTTCAGCATAACCTGTTTTATTTTCTTCAATCATATAAATTTTTAAGTCACTCTTACCGGCAATAGCCCTTACATTGGTATAATACCCCGGAAACCACACATTTACACTTCCCTTTAAAGCTTTTAGTTCAACGGTAAACTGGCCATCTCTATCCGTATTAATTTCAGATTCCAGACCGGAAACACTTACAATAGCCCCCTCAATAGGGTTACCATAAGGATCAAGCACAACCCCCTTTAACTGTACCGGACTCTGAGCCCATGCCGACATTATAGCCAGTAGTAGTGTAACTGCTAATATTTTATATCTTTTCATATTCATATCAAACTTTGTCGGTTAATAATTATTTTCAGTTGGTTTCAGTGTCCAATGATAAATCTGCATCGTTTTCTTTGCTCCTGCCGATTCCAACTTATCAAACTCTACTTTTATGCGGAACGAAGCCATTCCATCACCCGGTATTGTGACTGTTCCAATCGCTCCTCCAAGTCCATCCCATTTTTTAGTACCATTTACCGGATCAAGATCGTGCGCTGTTTCATTAACACGATCGTAGTTATACGGAGTTGACAAACTAGCCTGAACACTGGATTTAATTAATTCACCATTGAAATAAACATTTACATAAGGATGGGCAGAGCTACGAAATCCCATATAAAGAGTGTATTCTCCGGTTGGGACCTCCATAACACGAACTTTTGTTTTTCCATCTTCCTCATACTTTTCAAGCGGAGGAAATTCTACAGAAAATTCATCGTTCGAATCAGGATCACCTGAAAGTTGTAAAAGAATATAATTTGGCAGAATAGCCGGTTTAGGAGTAGCATCCCCTACATAAATAGACGGATTTCCCAACACTCCTTTAAAAACATATAAGTCTGAAGCGTCAGGATAAACTTTATCCTGATATTGCCAGTACTCAACCAAAGATTTGATACGCGATATAATAACATTATTCGGTATTTTTACCTTTTTCATATCATAAAGCAAACCATTACTTAATTCAACCTTACTGTCTTCATTTATTTCCTGAACCGTGGTTCGCCATACACGCCCAAATGCCGAATGAATATCCTCCGCAGAAAAATCGGTCAATTCTCCATTGTAAAACATAGCTTCTTCAATCCATTGCATGGCCAATAGCGTATCTGACTGGGTTACTGTCTTTCCCATTTTAGCATATTGCGCTGCCAATGCTTCAAAACAATTGGTTATCACCTCATTGCTTGGGACAAAAGCAGTAAACTGCTTAAACTCCGAGTTAAACTCTACTCTTTCGAAAAGTGGATTATAAACATAAAATGCTGAATCATAAAGAGTATTTCCTGTTTTATCAACCCCGATTGGAATTGAATTCGATTTATCGAAGAGCTGTACATTGTACTTAAAAATAGAATCACGAATAATGGAATAATCATCGTCCAGTTGTTTCAGATAATCATACATATTAATACGTGATTTCATCAAAGAATTGATTTCATGTACCACGCCATTTTTCAAACGAAATGATTTCAGAACCCGCGAAGAATTTGTCCAGATACTATCATTTTTTTTAGTTATCTGAAAATAGATTCCGTTAAGCGACTGAATACGCAATCCGGTTTTGAGATCCGAGCGAATAAACGGCAAATGGTTAATATGATACTCCATACGGAGTGTATCGGTTGCCTCAATACCGGATTGCTCCATGTTGGTATTATTTACCACCCACACTGTAAGTTCCTGATCTTTATTTAAATATGCATCCAATCCGGTTTGTTTAATCATATTATAAAATTCGGAATACTCGATATGCTCGGTAAAAAATTCCGTTAATGTCTGAGAAAGCTCCTCCTCGGAAGCTGAAGAGTTGTAATAGTCATCCCACTTATCATTGCAGGACGAAAATATTAAAATTAATACAAATAAATATATAAGTGCCTTTTTCATAATGCTTATATTTTTAATTAACCGGTTCAAAAGTCAGGCAGTCAAGATAAGAATCATAAGTGTCACCTGCCAGAATTCTTAAAGTATGAGTTGTCGTTTCAGTAAATGTTATTTCCCCAATCAAAGTCTTCACAAACTTGTCTGTTGTTTTTGAGTTGCCAATAGTAGTAATCTGACTTCCCAAATACTCACCATCAAAAATGAACGACAGTTTACCCAGCAGCTCTGTATTTTTCGGATTATAGTGCTTGATATAAACTTTATATGTTCCTGCAATAATTGCAGGCGATTCCATTTCGACCCAACCATACATACCCAACGACAATACCAGATAATCGGAATTCAAAGAACTTTTCATAACAGATTCGTTTTTGTTAGCCAGTAAATAGGCCAACCCGGCACGCGATTCGGGAACCGTAAGCCATGTATAGCAGGTAAAAGCATCTTCGCTCAGATATTCCATTTTTGTACTGGTGCCCGCTGCAACCCGATAGAACGATATTGCAGATAAATCAGGATAATCTGTCAGTTCCCAAGTGAGTGTGGTAGGCGTAGGAGACTCAACCTTCATGAGCCCGTTTACCACATGCATTACACCGTTTTTACAATTCATATTGAGTTTTATCAGCTCAATGCCGGTTTCGGTATCCGAATGGTAATTGATATAAATAGTTTTGTTATCCTCCGAAACATTAATCAGCTGATTTTCAGCCATTGTATTCAAATTTTTGGATCGGGTATCATCTGTCTCGGAAAAATAGGACAAATCATAATACGACTCTTGCTGATTCAGCAAATGATAAGCAACGTATTGATAAAGTTTATTATCGGTTGCAGTATAATCATTGCCAGCTTTGAGAGAGTCGGCCAATACTGCAAGACTGGTAATATCAGAAGCTTCAAAAACCGAATCAGGAACAGCAAATAATGTATAACGATACCGGAGCAGTAATGTAATATCATTGGCCGTTTCGGTTGTGTATATTGTGTTCAGTTTTTCTTTGAAACCAGTAGCTTCAACAGCCTGACGAAAAATGCTGAACCCATCATACTGAAGCTTATCCCAAATTGTTTCGGTCACAGGAGTTAACACCGCATCAATCACATGAATATAAGCATTTGTAACCTGAACTGTTTTTTCGATAACAGCTTCGGTATTAATCTGAACCTGCCCGCCGTTATCAAGAAAAGTAGTTGATAAATAATCACCTGTAGCTGTAGAGTCTGAAATTAAGCCCTCTTCGAAATCAACCGAACTATATTTTACATTCGGAATGGTATGGTATCTTATCAGCAATTTGGCATCAGCAACCGAAATATCATCAACCGACGCATACCCTTTTCTGGTAAGGAAGGCCTGCATTGCCTCATTATCCGGGACAAAGCAGGTATAACCTGACTGAAGATTTAATGTATTGAACAAATCGGCATGTTTGAGTAACGAAACCCAAAGCGAAACGTCCAGCGAATCGTGATTTTCCATATATGTAGCCGCCGGCTGACTTGCTTCTTCAGTCGAGAATGCATTATCCGCAAATGGATCGGCACAGGCCGTAAAAATTACAGCAATAATTAATATGATAAAAACTGATTTTTTCATTTTCGTAATCTGCTTTAAACGTTAATTACCCAAATTCAAATAATAAGGATTCTGTTCCAATAAGGTATTTACCAAAAGTTCATCTGCATGTATTGGCAAATACCGTGAGTTCTCATCCTCAAGTTTGGCACGTATCATTCCTTTATTACTGGCCGAAGCAACCTGTAGCACTTCGTCGATAAATAGATTTTTAAATCCATCCACATCACGTTTGCCAATACGCATCAGGTCGAACCAGTTTTTACCTTCTGCAAAAAATTCCCGCTGGCGTTCTGCCAATAAAATTTTAATCATATCCAACTGATTGGTACCGGCATTTTCATCTACAAGACCAGCCCTGTTCCGAATATCATTTATCAGATCAATTGCCTTCGACATATTCTCCTCCCCGCCTTTCATTATATAAGCTTCGGCTTCCATCAGGTAAATATCCGCCATTCGGTAAATAATCCAGTTCTGATCATTCTGCTGACTAGAATTTCTTGCTGTTGATGCCGAAATTCCGATATATTTCCAAATCAATAAATCTTCGGTATATGAAGCATCCAAGCCTCGAATATCACCTTGATTCTGTTCATATAATTCCTGCATATAAGGAGAAATTGTATAATTAATATTGGTATAGAACCAAGATAAAAATGAATTTGTCTGACTTAAAGAATAACTATACTGGATTTCAAAAATACTTTCGTTACTATTACCCGGATAAAAATTTGAAAACCATAATGTTCCGTTTAAGAGACCAACCCGATTTGAGTTCATCACCGACTCACAGGCCGAAATACAATTATCATAATCGCCCAACCATAGCTGAATATCTGCAATCAGCGAATAAATCGCCCATTTTGTTGCACGTCCTTTGGTATTAATCGGATTTTCATTGTCTGTTTCGGGAAAAACTTCTTTGGCCGCATCAAGTGCCGAATACAAATCGGTCAGGCAACTTTCCAGAATAGTATTTCCATCTGTTGCAGCCAACATATAGGGAGCCGAGTCATCGACATAAGGTTCTTTTACAAAAGGCACATCTTTCCACAAACGAACTAAGTAAAAATAAGCCAGAGCCCGTTGAAAATAAGCTTCTGAAAGATAAGAATGCATAACATTCACATTAAACGATTCGTCTCTATCAACCACATCCGGACCATACTTAATTACCGAATTAGCCATATTGATAACGGCGTATAACTTATCCCATTTAGCAAGGGCATTTGTTTCCAAAATTTCCATTTGGCGAAGTTTTTTGGCTGCTTTTTCGCCATCACTACCATCATTATAGAACAAGACTCCATTACCGCGCGCTTCGCCCCATAAAAAAAGGTACTCCTGCGCATCGCGTAGTTTTACATATCCTGCACCCAGGACAGCCTCTACCTCTTCTTTGGTCTTCCAGTAATCGTACATACTTTGATTGTTTTCGGGTAAAACAGTCAAATAATCGTCACACGAAACAAAAGAAGTGGCGAGCATTATAAACGATATAAATATTTTACTAATCTTCATAATATTAACTTCTTTACAAACCTAAGTTTAAACCAAATGCCATCCTAAGGGGTTTTGGGGTTGAAGCTTTATCCACATAAACAGGATAAATGCTGTTCACCCACGATAAATTAATTTCAGGATCTTGCCCGGTATATTTCGTAAATGTGAGCATATCGTAACCTGTCAGATACACCTGCAATCTTTGTATCTTAAATTTATTGATAAGTGATTTTGGAAAATCATATTTAAGCGTGAGTGTTTTCATTCTCAGGAATGAAGCATCTTCCACATAGCGATCAGATCCAAGATTGTTGTATCCTCGGTTGTAAAGTGCACGTGGAATATCGGTGTCATCTCCTTCCTGACGCCAACGTCTTAAAACAGCCACACTCTGATTATCTTTCCCATACATATATTCGTTATTCATACGTACCTGATTGATAACCTTCTGACCTATACGACCATGAAAGTTAGCCACAAGACCCCAGTTTTTATAAGAGATATTAAAACCAAAACCACCAATCAGTAACGGATTTGAGTTTCCGATATAAACAATGTCATATTTATCAATAACTCCATCGCCATTCATATCCTGATATTTCGCATCGCCCGGATAAACTTTACTGGAACCGTTCTTCATTACTACCGGCTCTCCATCTATATCATAAATAATATTTCCTTTGAGATCTTGTGCATAAGTATCTTCCACATTCTGATAAACGCCCTGATAACGGTATCCGTAGAACGATCCAAGTGGATCGCCTTCCACAAACTTATAAGCATAATTCTTATTTCCGAAAGTATAATACACATCTTTCTTATTATCGGGCAAATCAAGAATTTTATTAATATTTTTAGAAATATTGAAATTAGCCGAGACTTTCCATATTTTATTTCTCACAAAATCATAATCGGCACGGAATTCCCAACCTTTGTTCGACATCGATCCTGAGTTATAATATTTTACTTCGGTGAATCCGGTTGAAGTAGGCAATTTGACATCCTTTTGCAACATGTTTGTAGTCAACTTATCGTATAAATCTACCGTTATATTTAAACGATTGTCAAAAAATGCCATATCAAGACCGATATTAGATTGATTGATAATTTCGTAATCAAGATTATCCAATTGAATTTTAGTCGGCTGAATAGCTGCCATTTCTCCGTATCCGTTCGAGATTGCGGAAAATGTTCCGATATAAGGTGCTGAACCTGAAGGAGCATTGCCACTTTGTCCCCAGTTGACGCGAATTTTACCCATTGAAATCACATTCAGATTTTTGATAAAATTTTCGTCACCAAACTGCCATGCAAAACCTACTGTAGGAAATCCTCTCCAACGACTTTTATTTGAAAGGCTGGAACTCGCTTCCATGCGATAGCTGGCATTGAACATATATTTTTCCATCAGAGTGTATTGCGAATTGAAAACACCACCCATATTTCGTGAAACAACTCTTCCAGACGAACCTGCACTATTCTTTGTGTTACTACCTACTACTGGATCTGTAATTTCAATGCTGGCATTTCCGGTAGTAGTACTCGAATAAGAAGAATTTGTCTGATCCGAAGTCTGCCATATACCGCTAAACAACAGTTTATGAATTTCACCAAAATTTTTAGAATATATCAGTCGGTTTTCTGTTGTAAGGTACAGGTTATCCGAACCAGCATCTGTACTGACATTTACATACTTACTAATATAGGACTCTCCGGTAACACTTTGAGGCAAATACTGGTTGGTTTTGTTGGTTCTTGCATCGAAGCCCACAATTCCAAAATAATCCAAGCCTCGAAAGAACTTGTAGTGTACGTTAAAAACCATACGGCTGGAAACCGCTTTTGTTTGGTTCTTACTTTCGTAAACCAAGGCTACCGGATTATAAACACCATCGTCGGCATACGTACCCTGAAAATAAGAATACGGTGTAAAATACTCATTGGTCATTTTCCCATCTTCACCAATCGTATACGGGCTCATATTCGGCATTTTGCTAAGAGCCTGACTACGTGCATTTCCATCCATATCATCCGAAGAATAATTAGCATCTTTTACACCCCTCGTAAAATTGTAATTAGTAAAAATATCTAATTTGTCAGAAAACTTATAATTCATATTAAAGGTAGTACTGAAACGGCGATAAGCTGTTCCGATAGTTGTACCATCTTCTTCGAGATATCCGAGAGACAAACGATAATTAGCTTTATCTCCACCACCCGAAAGTGAGAAGTTATTGTCTAACGAATAACCAGGTTGAGTTACTAAATTTTGCCAGTTTACATCCTGATTGTATTCATCGTAATATACCCAATCCGGGAAAACACCGATTTCTTTGGTATCGTAGAGTAAAGCCAACAGATTATTAGCTTCACTATCGCCCTGCCCTATGTCATTAACCGAATTCCAGATTGCATCCTGAATCATAGATACATACTGTTTTGAATTCAACATAGGAATAGAGCTACCTTCCTTTTTATACTCAAATTTGGTAGAATACGAAAATGACAAACGTCCCTTTTTACCTTTCTTAGTAGTAATAAGCAAAACTCCGTTAGCTCCCTTCGATCCCCAAACAGCTGTTGCAGCTGCATCTTTCAGCACCTCAATACTTTCTATATCACTTGGCGATATATTCAAAAGCTGACCGTAATCTTCGGAATTAGCAGTGGCAAAACTAAAATCGGAAGAGATTGTCACGGGCAGAGGCACTCCATCGAGCACGAATAACGGATCGGCATTGGCGTTCAGCGAAGCCGTTCCACGGATACGTATTGTACTCCCCGAACCTGGATCTGCACCTGTAAGAATATCCACGTTGGCAAGCGCCCCCTGCAATGCTTCGGTAACATTGGTAACCAAACCGGTTTCCAACTTCTCCATGGTAATTTTCTGCGTTGCAGAAACAAGCTCCCGCTGGGTTTGCCCCAAAGCATTTTTTTCTACCTTTTTCGCTGTCACATCAACAGCATTGAGGGTAAGTCTTTCTTCTTCAAGAGTTTCATTGATAGATTTTTGTCCGGTATATTTTACCGATTTGGATTTAAATCCTACAAAAGAAAATACAATAGTTAAATTCTTTTGATCAGGAATCTGTAAACGATAATTACCATTCAGATCGACAATACAACCATTCAACGAACGATTTTCAGAATTCATTACATAAACATTGGCCCCAGTCAAGGGATCGCCGTAAGTAGCGTCCTTAACAACACCGGTCAATACAGTTTGAGCAACAACATGTTGAACAGCAAAAACTGCTAAACTCAAAAGCAATATCTTGTGCAATATTTTCATATCAATTTATCAGATTTTATTCAACATCTAAAAGTCCATCAATAAGATATGCAGCTCCATCGGCATAAATATTCGGGAAATAACTCAATATTTTCACCTTATTTCCTTTTCCATCCTGAATATACAGGTCAGTACCCTCATCAATCAAAGTATAGGTTACCGTTTCGCCGTTTGTCTTTTTGGCGAATGTCACTAATGTGCCCTGAACTCCTGCTCCGGCAAACGGATAATCTACCAAATTGCTTCCGTTGACATTTACAAAATAGCGTTTCAAGTAGCTCACCACAGACTCTGCCGGGCTAAAAGGGATTGTCCCGTCCATCCAGCCTGCATATATGGCATCATTTTTCGGAATCAGAACAATAAAGCGTTCTCCCTGCAAAAAACTGTATGGAGGAGATGTTTTGTCCATTGCCGATGAAGCAACAGCTTCTTTGAAATAATTAAAATCAGCCGGACAGGCTACGGAAGTAAGTACGTTTTTAAACTGGTTTGATTCTGGTACCAAAGCAGATGCCACATCACCGGACAAAGCGTAAGCTTCACCGTTAGACCATGAACCAATTTTTGTAAATGTCGGTGTTTTGTTATCATCATTGGCATTATACAATGCAGATGAATACACTTTATTTCCCTTGACATATAAATAATTAAATGAATTTATTGTCCGGTAAACAGATTCATTCCCGTTATCTCTCGAGGAAATTAATTCTGTTGCAATATGACTTCCGGCAAATGTTTTTTTCTGAGCGGTTTTCATGGTCTCCATACCATCGTCACCTTCTATTTGCAGTTCTTGTGCTCCATAAAGTTTAGAATTAGTATTAATGTATTGGATCATCTTACCTTCGAGCGTAGTATTTTTTTCTATCATATAATCATTCGGATAGAAAACCTTAAACTGCATCTGATCAGTCATAAGTGTATTCATATAACTTGAATACATCATCATATCTAATATAATGTTATACTCCGGATCACAGAACATTGGCGCTGTAACCTTCTCAAACATAGGCGGAATCAATACATGGTCGAGGCCATACAGAACACCGTTCACACACATTTTTTTTACTTTTGCTTCATCCCGATTAAATTGAATCTGGGTACCAAACGTAGATTCGACATTTCCATTCTCAATGGTTTCAGGTAAAAGTATATCACCGGTAACAGCGTGGTTATACAAAAAATACAATAACGGAATAAAATTCACACTATCGATGCTACTATAATACTGAGACCAGTATTTATCAAAGAAAGATTGCATAGCAGCGTTATCCGGTGCAAACACATTGAAAGCACGACGGGACAAATATGAAAGCTGAGTGTAATCAGCAGGAGCTCCGGTGTAAATATAATTAGTCCATTCTGAGCCAATTGGAGGTAAATCGCCATGATATTGAATATACAACGAATCTCCATTTCCGAATTCTGTAGAGGCATCTTCATCATACTCAAAAGTCTGAAAACGGTCGTATGCTTTTTGAAAAAGACTAAAATCGGAGGATTGGCTTAATTCAGTATAAACCGTTTCAAGAGGTTCCAGAACCTGATCAAGGGTATAAACATAACCATTATCAGTTACAATGGCATAATCGATTACACTTGCATTCGACACATTAAAACCATCGGCTCCGCTCCAAGTGGAATTCTGATAGAAATATTCATAATTTTCTTTAGCATTTACTTCCAAACTATTAAACAGATTATGGGAAAACACCGGAAGAAAACGTTCTTTATGCATTACTTGGCGTATTGCATTGTTGTAAGCAGGATCCGTCATCGTAGAAATAACATCCTTGCTCTTTGTGCGGAACTTATAATAAATTCCAGGATAAGTATTTTCCGACTCAATACCATTCGGTTTATAATCTTCAAAATCGCCTTTTGCAAAAGAATAATAAACTAAATGGTATCCCACTAATTTATTGACTTCATCCTGCGGAACGTCGGCTACCGAAGCATAATTGTGCTCCGAAAGGTAAGTCTGAAAAGCGTCGTCTGTCGGGGCCATAACGGTAATAATACCTTTACCTTGTATCAGATCGACGTAAGAAGTACGCTCAACAGCTTGGAGAAAAAGCGTATAGTTTCCTTTTTTCTCCAGAACTTCCCAGGCATTTCCTTTTAGCCAACCGGGAAGCTGATAATACTTTTCAAGTTCGCTCTGACACGAAGAAAAAGCTACCAAAAAGCCTATCAGAAATGCAGACCATTTGTAAGTGATTCTTCTCATAAATATTTAAGTATTTCAATCAATAATTATTCAATAACATCTTATAAAACGATTTAAGGCATCGGGTGCAGTCCCTCCCATCGTACATTCCATTTTCCATTTTTAGGAAAGCCCGGATTCTTGGTTTTACAGCCATCCCAGCCGGCACACATCATAGCCACAGCTGTAAGTAAACCTCCGTTGCCGGGAAGATAAATTCTCAGTCGGGAGTCTTGATAATTGTGACCATCCACAAGATAGGTATTAGTCCGTTTATCCATCAGTAAGGCTCCAATGGCTTTTTCAGCATCCCCCAGACGAGCAGCATTCATTGCAGTCAAAGGATAATCCCACCCCCAGGTTTTTCCCCAGTTCCAGTTATCCCAAATCCAGTTCAATGTATTTTGCATAATATCTTTACGCACAAGCGGGCTTTTAGGAAGCATTCCGTAAGCTCCCAGTACCGCCATGTGGTCAGAAGTAAAACGAATATCGCTATAAGTTTCAGGAACAGATTCTGCCGCCAGATAAAGGCCATCCTTCGAAGCAAGAGGCGAAAGTTTGTCGAGCATTTCATCCCATTGCAAATTACGTTTTTGACCTAAACGTTCGCGCCACTTTTGAGCAATATTCAGCGCAAAATACCAGTAAGAAAGCTCTAATGGAGGATTAACAGTTTCTGTCACTTTTAAAGTTTCCTGAGCCGGTATAATATATTGAAGCACATAGCGCCCATCCAGCATATCATAATCGGCAAACGAGTACATAAACTTAGCTGTCTCATCAATAAGAGTCGCATATTTTTTTAAAAAAGCCTCCGATAGATTTGATCTGTAGATCAGTTCAGCCAGATATATTATATGTGGCTCCTGCCAAATCAGGAAAGATCCAACTTTTGAGGGGGCTTCAATTGCAGTAGTATCAGTCATCTTCATCCATCGAGCACCTTTAAATCCCTGACGGCTTGCAATTTTCTGTGCTTCCGGCAGAGCTTTAAAATACCATTCAAGGGTACGTTCAAGTAATTCCGGTCGATTCCATAATGCAAACTGAGCTTCGTGCCACCAAATCATTTCTAAATGAAATTTTCCGTACCACGAATTATATGTCAGTCCGGTTTCTTGTGGAGGAGTTGATCCTACACACTGTACTCCCAGTAAATATTGGGAAAGCACAACCCGTCTTTCAAGTTCTTTGGCTCTTTTATCTTTACATTTCGAAAAATCAACAGCAGCTCCTTTGTTCCAGTAATTTTCCCAATAATCAGCAGCGGCCTTTTCTGTAGCAGAAAAACTGATTGGTCTGGTTTCATTCAAATCTTTTGACTGAACAAAATGAGCCGTAAAAGTAAAGTCTTTTGAAGCGGGCTGCAACAAAAAATAATTTTTAGACTTTTCATATAACCGGGCCTTACCTGACCAGTTTATCTTTACAAAATACTGAGTATCGTCAATTATTCTTTTCAGCAAGGCTGAACTATCCGATTGTTCAACCAATAATGTCTGATGTAAATCATTTTTATTCCAATCGCAGGCATCATCTACATGACCTCCTGTAGGGTACGGAAAATGAAGTTTAATAGCAGGATGCAACTCGGAAGAAACACTCACTGAAATGGCATCTGAAACAGGGTGACAAACAGTTTTAACCTGCATCGGAGCACCATGATATTTAAATTTGCTCAGAATAGCACCATTCCACATATCTAACTTTTGATCTATATCAGAAATAGCAGATAGATCGGCCTTAGTCATTTCAAATCCTATAATGCCGAGATGCAGTCTGTGAAGATTAACCCGATACCAGTTTGATGCATCCTTTTGTCGTCCGTCCTCATTAAACTGAACAGCATATAATTCTTTTCTTCCACGGAAATAATAATCTTTCAGAGTTTCTTCCGGGGTGTAATGCTCAGTATTCGGAAAACTGTGCCAGCCCCACTGACTCTGAGTTCCCAAAGGAATTCCGTTCTCATATTGTTTCGGAAATGTCTGAAGTCCCGTTACATCTACCGTATAAGCAAATTCTCCGTTTCCGACCGTAAAAGCAGCCAAACTATCCAATGAAGTTACTTCCGGATTGTTTCTTTCAACAAGTAATTTCCGATTGATATGTGCTGGTTTAAATGCACACAGCATTAAAAATAGTATAAAAAAAACAATGTAACGAAATTTCTTCATGGCAACTTTTAATTGGAATCTTAATCATCACAAAAGTAAAACTATGTAAAACGCGCTTTGGTAGCCGTAATGATAGTAATGCTATTCATTTTGATTGATTCTTTATTATGTAAATTTTCATAACAAAAGTAAAGCGATTGAAGCCACTGAATTTTATTTGTTTTGATTGAAAGAATCGTTATTTTGACTGTAATCTATTTAACAACGCCCACATAAATGTTAAGTTTTATCCATCCAATGATGATCGGAATGGTTCCTGTATATATAAAAATAAGAATGGCTTGCACCATCCTTATTTAAACAACGTCACCAATCTTATACACTTAGATAGACTAAACTGCTATGGCCTGTGTTTCACGTCCATACGATCTGTATTCCATGGGAGTGTAACCGGTTATCTTTTTAAAGAGTGAGAAAAAATGTTCTGTGGAGTTATAATCAAGCATGTAAGCAATCTCTTTCACGGAATGAGAAGTTCCTACCAACATTTGCTTGGCCTTCCTGAGTTTCAGTTCCTGGAAATATTTTGCCGGAGCGTATCCTGTGTAGTCTTTAAATACTTTTCGAAACCAGGAATAACTTATGTTCAGTTTTTCTGCCAGTTCTTCAGGATCTACATTTTTATAAACATTCTCGTTCATAATAATTTTTGCCTGCTCTATTTTCTGAATAACATCCCCAACTTCAAAGATTTTATTCTGAGAAACAGACAAAGCCAATCCCATTATGTTCATTACAATACCTGATAAGTATTGTTGTGTTGCGATTTTACCATCCTCGGCAACCTCTATCGCCCTGTTAAAAAGGCTTACTAACTCTTCGTTGAAACCGACTTCCAAAATCTGATTTTCCCTGGAAAGGAAACCTGTAGAAACCGCATTATCAGCAATCGGGCCTTCAAACCCGATATAATATTCATTCCATCCGCTATCTGAACACGGGTGGTAAGAATGCCATTGTCCGGGAAGTAAAATAAACAAACGCCCTTTTGAAATTGGAATTTCATTTTGTTTATCAAAAGAAATAACTCCCTTGCCCTTCGTAATATACACAAACTGATATTCATTCAGCACGCGACCTTTTTGTGCATTAAAATAATAACCTGAAGGATGATTGGTTAACGGATATTGGGAATAAGGATGAATTGACTGGAATCCTACAGTGTTTACCGCCAAACCAAACCTTCTATCTTTATCATTTACGATAAGATATCTAAATTCTACGCCTAAATCATTGTAATTCATACAGTACTCTATTTTAAGGTAATCTTCCGCAAAACTATATTTTTTAGATATTGTCGCCAAGCCCTCTTGCACGAAAGAACAAATTGACCCTCAAAATGAACAATTCACCCCATGATTGCCCCTTGACTCTCAGAATAAAGTAATCGGGAAGCCGATTAATTCGTTAGAAAACTCATAAAGCTACGAGAAAGGCAGCAGAAAGAATGGAATGATATTTTTCAGGTAGGTTATCAATAGTGTTACTTAAAAACACACTCTGACCTGTTCTAAAAAAGCGAGGATATTAGTTTGTGAAAGGACATTATAAAGAAAAACAAGTCAAAAATTTATAGGCAAAAATCAGAAAACAATATGTACCAAACATTTGTATAAATCTGTGTAATCCGAGGATAGGTTACTTGTTGGACACTCTCGTTTTGATAAATTATGTAACCCCTATGAACTAATAAACTCAACGAGGTTAATGAACCGATGTGCAAAAATTCTACAAACAGATAAATTCGGAAACGAATAAACGTCAAACAAGCAGCAAGTCTTCCGTCTATTTTTCCTTTGCGCCAATTTCATCATACTGATCCTCTGCTTTAATCTCGGTATAGCGCGGAGCATCAATCATAGCAACTAAAGCTCTCAGTACAGGACCTTCTCCCATTGGATCATTTATCTGAGTCGGACGGTTGTAATAATACTGTATCGAAGGCATAATACCGGTTCCGACACAGATATCCGTGACATCTCCTTCCGGAGTGATTTTTGACAAAATGCCTTTCAGTCCCTGTTCTGCAACATATATCATATCAGGATGCAGCCAACCATTTTTTACACCGCAGGCAATTCCGTAAACGAACATAGCCGATCCTGTAATTTCTTCATACGAATCCTCTTTATCAAGTAACTGATGCCACAGACCATTCTTACCCTGATATCGTGCCACTCCGCGAGCCTGCATTCTAAAATTCTCTATCACTTTCTTTTTCAGGGGATGATCATCAGGCATACGTGCAAGCAAATCCGCCTGAGCCATAAACACCCATCCATTAGCCCGGCTCCAATGTGCAACTCCGTTTTCTTTCGTGTCTGTATGATAACAATGATAGTAAATCTGTTTCTCCGAACACCAGAGATATTTTGTATAATTCAGAACCTGTTTTGCTGCATCGGTAAAATACTTTTTATCGTGCGTAAACTCACCCATACGTGCCAGAAAAGAAATAGCCATAAAAGCATCATCTGCCCAAATGGTGTTTACATGAGGCCAAAGCCGGGCAATTGTTCCATCTTTCAGTCTTGGTTCGGCATAATTTAAATGATCAGCCGTTTGATGAATATAATCTAAAAAAGCTTTTTCAGGATGACGTTTCTGGAGTTCAATCAGACTGGCTCCCATTGGTCCGTTATCATCTAACCGTTTACCACGGAAAATCATGTGCCATGTAACATTCCTCACAGCCGGCCAACCTTCTTTTTCAAAGGCCTGATCATATAATTTGTGGAAGTACTCAAGATTTCCTTCATTAAAAACAAAATTCATGTTTTTCAGTACGAAATCTTCATATTTTTTGTCACCTGCTTTATCAGCAAGTTCCAGCATAGCAATGTTAGTAACTCCGTTAGTATAATGCCATTTATTGTATTTTGAATCAACAGTTATATCTGGGTTAAGCGGGAGATCTTTTACGGTTGTATAAGTTTCGCCTGTCTTCTTATCAACAAATTTATAAGTGGTTGAAGCGACAATTCTGTCCGCAATTTTTTCTGCAGTCTGTTCTGCCTTATTTTGGGCACTCGTCAAAGCAATAAAAGCCAAGGCTACCGCTACAACAAGCATTTTTCGGATCATGTATTTCATGGATATAAGTCTAACTTAATTTAATATTAAAATTTTAATTTTATTATTCTACTGAGTTTTACTCAGAGAATACGTAACTCAAAAATAAATATTAAATATATTGTCATGAAACAATTGTATTGCAATACAGAAATACGAATTATATTCCATGATAAATTAATAAACCAGCCTGTTTTCTGGTCAATTCAGCATATCCATGACCAATTTTTCACCCCCTGCAAATTTCACCACAACAGTTCGTCTTTCTCATGGAACGCTCCATTCAGCTTTCTTAAAAATTACAGCCAGATATTCTATCTTTTTCATTCCTTTATTTAAGTTTAACTCTTAAAATAGCTTGTAAATATTCCGTATATATTTCAGACTCGTGGAGTGAAGAAAATCCATATTCATCCACCCAATCCACATTCATAATTTTGTTTAGTCCGACCCCATACCTCAACCCAATGTCCAATTTATTGTTCAGGCTGTAATTTATCCCTAAAATTCCTGAATAATTCAAACGATCATCCTCATCCGGAAGAATATTTTCAGAATACTCGGAAAATCCAGCGCTTTTCGCGACATAAAACGATTGATCATTCCAAGTTACAATATCTGTCAGTTTTGCTCTTTCATCAAAACGGTATCCAAATTCCAACCCGATAGATGCGTAAAAGTTTTTCAGAAAGTAAAAATTAAGAAGCACAGGAACTTCCAAATAATCAAAGTCTATGTTAGACCTGTAACTTATTGTTCTGAAATGATTATCTTTATAATCGAACAACTGAACACCTCCTTTTTTAATATAGCCGGGTTCTATATTTATGCCCAAAAGTCCGGATACCCGCCAGGAAACAAAAGCATTTAAATTATAGCTAGGCACAGGTGCATACATCCATGTATAAAAAATTTCCTTAGGAACATCCGCCATAAACATAGAAGCTAAGCCTATTCCGGCCGTTACTCCATAACTTATTTTTTGTGCAGAGCAAGTAATTATATATACGGCTGCAACTATTGTCAATATTACTTTTTTCATAATATAATGCTGTTTTTATTTATCCATTAATTTTCCACATTTCAAATTTGGTTTAAAACATAATGTTTCTTTAATACTTGATTTGAAATTATTTTTGATCACTTTAACCAACCACTGAACTCGCATTGATTTTTAAATTTAGCAGAATTGAAAATATTATGTTTTTTCGGGAGGCTTATATTTGCTAAACTTTATCCAGACAAAGGGTTATTGTAAAAAGGTAAAAACGTATTCGACATTTTATTGATACGAAAACACATTTAAATTTTACAGAATCAAAAATGAATAATTTTCACTTTAACACATCTAATGTTTCAACAAAAAACGACCGGATAGACTCAGGATTTTTTACATCACTAACTATTTGACATATACTTCTCCAAAAGCGCATACGAAACACTTCCTTTAGGATGTACCATTTTAATCGCCTGCTCCACCGGAATCCACTGAGCTTCGTCAACTTCTTTAGAAATATTAAATGCCGATTTTTGAGCTTTTGCCATAAAACCTATCATAAGCATATCCTTTTTTGCAAACCAGTAGGTTCCTAAAAACTGCAAAGAATCAGGTGTAATTCCCGTTTCCTCTTCAATTTCCCTCATGGCGGCATCTTCTGCCCGTTCGCCCGGCTTCATATAACCAGAAATAAGATTTCGATAAACCGTAGAAATATAATTCTGCCTCAACAAAAGAGCCTCCTCAAATTCATTCACCACCAGGGCAATCACACAGGTTGAAAACATATCAAAAAGAGGTTTCTCACAATGCTCGCAATAGGGAATCAGTCCCTCATCTCCTATTTCTCTATCAATTAACTTGTGCCCGCAATCAGGACAATATTTAAATCTCATAATCTAACTCTCCACATCCATTTTTTCTGAACACAAAATAACAAAAAAAGACACAAAGATTAACTTCTTTGTGTCTAAAAAAACTACTAACACCTATTGTTCTTAATAAAAGAAATATATAAAACCTAAACTTATTACAGCTATAAAAAACCACAAACTAATTCCGAGAATAAATGGTTTTACGCCAACCTCTTTCACAGTTTCTCTCGACAAACCTGCACCAATAAAGAAAAGTGTCAAAACCAAAGCTTTGCGGGCTATCCCGACAATACCGGCTGATATTGCCGCCGGAATATGAAAATAAGTATTGGCCACCATAGCCAAAATAAAGAAAAATATAAACCAAGGAATGTATAATTTATCTTCTTTTGTCCTGAAATAAAAAGCTGTAAAAAGCGATAGTGGAATGATCCACAAAGCCCTTGTAAGTTTTACAGTTGTTGCCACTTTCAATGCTTCTTCACCATAAGTTGCTCCGGCTCCTACCACCGAACTGGTATCGTGAATAGCTATGGCTGCCCAAACCCCAAACTGGTGCTGAGTAAGCCCCAACCAATGTCCTAAAACGGGAAACAGAAACAATGCCACCGCATTCAGCACAAAAATAGTTGCCAACGCTACTGACATTTCATGACTTTTGGCTTTGGCCAACGGCCCCACGGCAGCAATCGCACTTCCGCCACAGATAGCTGTTCCGGAAGCAATCAGATAAGCAGGGACTTTACCTACGCGCAACCATTTTCCCATCACGATGCCCAGGAACATAACACTTGCCACAGAGAACAAGGTAAATATCATTCCATCGGAACCGGACTTCAATGATTCAAAAAGATTCATACCAAATCCAAGTCCGACCACCGAAACCTGCAATAAGTATTTTGACGAGAATTTATTAAACTTTGCAAAAGGAGTTCCAAAGGTTAATGCAAAAATAATTCCGAGAAAAAGTGCTATAGGTGCCGAAATATACGGCGTTAAACACAAAATAGCCAGGATAATATAAACAATGCCGTTAGCAGAACCAATATTCAGTGGAAAGATACTTTTTTTTGTTTCGCCTTTAGCTGATTTTTTTTGTTTCATATTCAAATTAAATTATCATTCGTTTTTACTTTTTCGGCGGCAAAGTTAAGACGAATCACAATAACTTAAATATAGTTATTTCTTATAGTTCATTACCTGAAGTTATAATGACGGGCAAATTCCATAAAAAACCCGGATAAAGTCTCAGCGTCACCATGAGGTTGAATAAAGTGGAACTTGCGTTCGATATTCAAACCTCTCACATCGACAACGGTCAACTCATTATTTTTCAACTCTTTTAAAACCGAATAAATTGATACAAAAGCCATACAATTAGAATTCATAATGTATGATTTTATACTTTCGGTACTGCCAAGCTGCATGTCCATGCGTAAATCAGATAGTTTAATGTCGGCAGTTTTTAACGCATGAACAATTACTTCGAGTGTTCCAGAACCCGGTTCTCTGAGCAGCAAAGGGATTTCCGGCAGTTCTTTTAAACTTATGGACTGTTTTTTTGCCAAAGCATGGTTAGCTACCGCAACCAAAACAATTTCGTCTTTTATAAACTCGGTATATTTAAACAGAGCATTTTTCGATTGCCCTTCAATAAGTCCCAAATCGATGTCGTTATTTTGCAGAGCCTGTTCGATTTGTTCGGTATTATTTATAGCGAGTGATACTTTGATATTATCAAACTTTTTATGAAAAGAAGCCAGCAAAGGAGGCAAAACGTATTGGGCAATAGTGGTGCTGGCTCCAATTCTCAGATTTCCGCTATGCTCGTGCTTCAGAGTACTCAATTCAAATTCAAGGCTGTTATACAGATTAAAAATCTGTCCCGTATATTGCAGCAGGATTTCTCCTGCCGGAGTCAAATTTATCTTATTCCCATTCCGGTTAAACAACTTTATTTTAAAATAAGTTTCTAATTCCTGTATGTGTTTCGAAACAGCCGGCTGGGTAATATAAAGTTCCTCTGCGGCCTTGGTAAAATTAAGCCGCTTAGCTACCGTATAAAAAACTTTTAATCGAAAATCAAACATATTCCGAGATATTTTTACTATAAAAAAAACATTTTAAAATCAAAATTCAAAGATAATAAAATACAAACGGACTCTTCTCAACTATCTGATATTTAAACAGGACGAATACTATTTGTTTTATAGGATGGCAAGGTGAGATATTGTGCAAACGGGCAAAAATCAATATCTTTACACCGTTTTCAGACAGACAATCAATACCCTCGGAAAAATCACAAAGACCAATTGATTATCAACTACGAAAACTCATTAGAAACGCATGATATTTTCTCCGCAAACTTACAGAATTGCCGATAAGCCCATGGAACCATTCATCGATGCGGATGAAATATGGGATTACCTTAACACAAAAACACCAACTGCTGAACGAGTACATGAAATCATAGAAAAATCTCTTTCGAAAAAACGACTGAACCTGGAAGAAGTAGCAGTACTTATCAATGCCGATACTACTGAACTGATTCAGCTCATTAAAGAAGGTGCACGCACGCTGAAAAAGAAAGTATACGGTAATCGGATTGTTCTTTTTGCACCGCTTTATGTCGGTAGCAAATGTGCCAATAATTGTGTTTATTGCGGATTCCGTTCATCAAACACTCATGCTGTCAGAAAAACGTTGAGTGAGCAGGAACTGATTGACGAAATAACCGCGCTTGAAGAAAACGGACAAAAACGTCTAATTTTAGTTTATGGCGAACATTCCGACTACAGTCCGGAATATATTGCAGACAATGTACGCACAGCATACAATGTAAAAAAAGGAAATGGTGAAATCCGGCGCATAAACATCAATGCGGCACCTATGGAAATAGAAGAATTTCGCACCATGAAAAAAGCCGGAATCGGAACTTTTCAGGTATTTCAGGAAACTTATCATCCTGAAATCTACAAAACTTATCACTTAAGCGGGAAGAAAACTGATTACGAATATCGCCTTACATCGCTCGACCGTGCACAGGAAGCCGGGTTGGATGATGTCGGAATCGGAGCATTATTCGGACTTTATGACTGGCGGTTCGAGCTGATGGCTTTGGTGCGTCATACGAATCATCTGGAAGCATGTTACAATGTCGGGCCACATACTATTTCATTTCCACGCATTAAAGACGCTTCCGGATTGAATTTCGGAGATAAATATTTTGTAAATGATCATGATTTTGCCCGACTGATAGCCATTTTACGTCTGGCTGTTCCATACACAGGGCTGATACTTACGGCTCGTGAACCGGAGCACCTTCGGGACGAAATTATTCAATATGGCGTTTCTCAAATTGACGGAGGAACAAAAATAGAATTAGGAACTTATGCTAAACAGGAAAAAAACGTTGATTTAGATAAAGGACAATTTAAAATTAACGATGATCGTTCTTTAAGTCAAATCATTGATGAATTGCTCGAACAGGAAATGCTTCCTTCTTTTTGTACAGCATGTTACCGACTGGGGCGTACAGGCGAACATTTTATGGAATTTTCGGTGCCGGGATTTATCAAACGGTTCTGCACCCCCAATGCAATACTTACATTGGCTGAATATATTGAAGATTATGCCAATAAAGAAACAGCTGAAAAAGGCTGGCTGGCTATTGATAAAAATATAGCTACACTCGACGAAGAAATGCAGCATTCCGTAAAAGGAAAAATTGAAAAAATCAAATCCGGCGTAAGAGATTTGTATTATTAATTCATTATCAGAGAATTAGTTCATAAAATTAATTGGTTTCGCACGTTATGAACTCCAGAAACTTTATAAACTCCATGAACAAAAAAAAAGGAACTAAAAATGGGCAAAGATTTAAAACCGCACATCGGCATTTTCGGACGAAGAAATAATGGTAAAAGTTCGTTTATCAACTTGTTGGTCGGACAGGAAATGTCCATCGTTTCGGAACATGCAGGTACCACAACCGACCCAGTAAAAAAGTCGGTAGAAATATTTGGTATCGGGCCTGCGATTTTGATTGACACAGCCGGAATTGATGATGTAGGTGATTTGGGCGAAAAACGAATCAAAAAAACTATCGACACCATAAAAAAAATTGATTGTGCTATTTTATTAATTGCCAATAATGAGTTTGGTTCCTTTGAACTGGATTTAGCACGACGATTCAACGATTTCGAAGTTCCGTTTCTTGTCGTTCACAACAAGTCTGACCTTGTTCCGCTTGAAGCATCAACCGCCGGTATTGTAAAGCATCTCTCCGGCTCAGAAATTATTGATTTCAGCACAAAGAACCCCAATAATTATGATGATCTGATTACGTTGATTAAAAATACAATACCGCAAACAGCTTATCAAAAACCATCGTTATTCGGAGATTTAGTGAGGCCCAAAGATGTGGTTTTGCTGATAACTCCCGTCGACAGCGAAGCCCCGGACGGACGCATGATTTTGCCTCAAAACATGGCTATACGCGATGTTTTGGACAATGACTGCATCTGTATTACAGTGAAAGAAACTGAAATAGAAGATTTTCTGAAATTAGGTGTTAAACCGGCTTTAGCCGTTACCGACAGTCAGGCATTCGGATTAGTTTCCAAACTAATTCCCGAAGACATTCCGCTGACCGGATTCAGCATCATTTTTGCGCGGGTAAAAGGCAATTTCGAAAAATATCTTGAGGGAACCCCGCATATCGACAAATTACAAGATGGCGACAAAATTCTGATTTTAGAATCCTGTACACATCAGGTCAGTTGCGATGACATAGGACGCTTTAAAATTCCTAACTGGATAAAAAAACATACCGGCAAACAAATAGAATTTGAAGTAGTTCCCGGATTAGCCGAAATTAATGAACCGTTGACCAACTTTGCCATGATTATTCAGTGCGGTGGCTGCATGGTAACCCGGAAGCAGTTGCACAGCAGACTAAAATCGGCTATTGATGCCGGTATCCCAGTTTCTAACTACGGTTTGTCAATTGCATATTTGCACGGAATTTTCGACCGGGCTACAGCTCCGTTCAGAAAGATGAACAAATAATGACAAATCCAGAATTTAAAACCCAACTCTAAAATTCCGGTTATTTATTCTTACATTTAACAGTCAGCAAAAAAACGGATGATTCAGGACATTTTAAAAAAACAAAAACTCAACCGCGAGGATATTATTTATCTGCTGAGTGTAACAGGCGAAGATGAAAAGACACTTTTTCGTCATGCTGCTCAGATAAAAGAAAAAACTGTTGGCAACACGGTTTATCTTCGTGGTTTAATTGAAATGTCGAACGTATGTGCAAAAGATTGTCTCTATTGCGGTATACGAAAATCAAATCCGAACACTAACCGCTACACACTTGACGAAAACGAAATTCTGTCGGCAATCCGTTTTGCACACGAAAATCGCTACGGTTCAGTAGCCATTCAGTCAGGAGAATTAAACAGCCCTGCTTTTATTCATAAAGTTGACAACATGCTTCGTCAGGCTAAAGAAATCACACACAATGAAATCGGAATCACTCTTTCGTGCGGCGAACAAACCGAAGAAACATACCGCCGGTGGTTTAATAGTGGTGCACATCGATATTTGCTCCGTATCGAATCGTCGGACGAATTGCTTTACTACCGCATTCATCCGAGAGACCGGAATCACAGCTATGATATTCGCGTAGAAGCCTTAAAAACACTTCGCAAAATCGGTTATCAGGTCGGGACAGGTGTTATGATCGGCCTCCCGTTTCAAACAGTGGAACATTTGGCAGATGACCTGATATTTATGCGTACACTCGACATTGACATGTGTGGCATGGGTCCTTACATCGAACATAAGGAAACACCGCTTTACGAATCCCGGGAGGAGTTGCTTTCTATTCAGGAACGTTTCCGACTGACCTTACACATGATCGCCATTCTCCGTATCATGATGCCGGACATTAATATTGCTGCCACCACAGCTTTGCAGGCCATTGACAAATTAGGACGGGAAAAAGCCATTCAAGTTGGAGCCAATGTACTGATGCCCAATATTACTCCGGGGAAATACCGGGACAACTATTCACTTTACGAAAACAAGCCTTGTACAAACGAAAACGCGGACGACTGCAAAAGTTGCATTAATATCCGCGTTCAAATGGTCAATCACGAAGTGGGCTACGCCGGTTGGGGTGATTCAAAACGTTTTGAAAAAAGAAAGTTTAATCTTTCCCATTAATCTTCATATCAATAGTAATAGTCATTGGCACTTTCATGCCATCTGGCAACTGAGGTGTCGCCCCAACTGAAATTTCGCCATCCATTTTTTCTTCAATAGTAGCACTAACAATCCAACCTGTCTGACAATCAATATTATATGCAGAACTGGCAGTTCCCTCCAGGTTATATTTCATATCAATTCCATTGGGATTCAGGGGGAAATCGGTTGATGTCGTATGAATTTCCGAAACGCCTTTTATCTTGCATGATTTTTTATCTATCGACTCCAATTCATATTCATTGGTTATGACAGCTCCGAACATAGTCGATATTTTTGATTCTATTTTCCATTTATCTCCTTCTGTGACAGGTTTATTGGTGAACAGATTCAGTCCCATTTCCATATTGCTTTTAAAAGATTCAGCACCGAAAGTCTGCTCTAATTGAGCTTTAGCTTGAGCCATTTTTTGAGGATCTACCGGTGACATTGCATTCAGCATATCTTCATACAGTTTATCTAAATTAGACACATCCAGAATTTTACCCGTATTACTCATCTTTACCTGAAATGATTTTTGAGTAAGCTGCGACAACATTTGGGACACAAGCTCATCTGCATCTTTCTTTTCTGAAGAAAACTCCATTGAACCTGTAGGCAGGTACATTTTCATTTCCATTTTATCATACATGACATTCATGTCGTAAACCGTATCTTTTACATCGACGACTGTAAATTTCATTATTCCTGTTATGCCCATTCTCACAGACAGAGGCATACCATTCATAGTCTGAGTAGTAGTCATATCGGCATTAGTTTCGTAAGTATAAGTGTGCCCTTTTTCAAGATTCAACACAATAAGTTGTTTTTCCTGCTTACAGGAAAAAAACAATAACAAGCTTAATAGCAAATAAGGAATTTGTTTCATAAGTATCAATATTTAAAAATGAATTATTTTATAGTTCACAGATTTCCCAGGCTCTCACATATTTTGCACCCATGGAATCTCCCTCAACCGGAAATGCTTTGTGAAACACTTTATCCTCGCCGGCTTTCCAGGGTCCGGTTTTATTTTCAAAAATGATAAAAAAATCAGTTAGTGCAATCACTGTATGCCATACTCCTGCCGGAATCCAAACCATAGTTTGTTCCGCGGCTTTCATTTCTACGACTCTTTCGATTATTCCATCTTCTGTAAACAAAATAATACGCCCAGCACCCTCAAGAGCGAGAAAAGATTCTCCTTTTTTAATTACATTTCCATCCTCCTTTTCAATCCAATGATTATGCGGAACTGCATAACTTCCTCGTGTAAATACGTTAATCATAGAATGTAACTCCGCTTCATGCGAAGAATGAAGCATTTGTAAAGTTCTCTTTCGTCCACTGGCAACCGCTTCGGCCTTCAGCTCCTCGAAATCTTTACAGTTTTTTACAACCACATCAAAAGCGAACGGTTTATTTTCTTTTACATTTCCAGACATACTTTATTTTCATCATTGCATTTTATCTTAGAAAAACATTTCCGGTTCTTTTCTTTCCAGCACACAGGTATCAATCAGCCTTTGCTGAATAGCCAGAAAAACTTCGTGATTAAAACTTTTTGCATGCTCGGGGCACTTTTTCACACAACTACAACAATGGATACATTTTGTTGCATCTACATTTTTATAATCATTGAAATCAATCGCCTCCATGGGGCAAACCTGAGCACAAACGCCACAGTCAATACATTTCTCACTATTCGTCTGTGGTACCATCGAAGCACCCGGCTTGCGCTCTTTGTAAGGATAGTTACCCTTTACATTCAATACGTAATTTTTTCCGCCGGTTTCAAAATCAGTTAATACAGCTTTACATTTTTCACCAAATTCAGCGGCTAAAGAAAGATCAACGGCATCCGGACGAGCGGTTGCAACTTTCTCCGTATATGAATGTTCTCCAATAAACGCACCCGCTGCAATTCCACGAAAACCTCTTTTCTCAAACAAATCTTTCAAGTCCAGTAAAGCATCATCGTAATCACGATTTCCATAAACAACCGTAAAAATGGTCGGAGTATTATTTCCTTTAAATACTGAAAAATAATTTTCCAGAAATTCAGGAATTCTCCCACCATAAACAGGAACACCTACAATAACCAGATCATCGCCTGTAAAATTTAATTTTTCATACTTAATCCTGTTTTTCAGGAGGGTTAAATCATAATCTTTAACCGATTCTCCTAAACTCATTGCAATCTGCTCTGTAATTTTATCGGTAGTCCCGGTCGGACTAAAAAATATTCGGTTTATATTCATCATCATTTTATTTTTTCATCTCATACATTCATCGTGAATATTTTTCACGTATGTATAATCTTCTATTTTCACACCGTCAAAGTTAACTATATTTTCAAAATCTAATGTACGATCGTTTAAAAAAGTTTAATACAATATTATTGAAAAAGGCTTCGGATAGTCCGAAGCCTTTTATTTTGAAAAGCAAAACAATGATAGTTTTATTGTTTATTTTTCTTCATAATTTGCCAAAATAGTTTTCACACTTTCTGGGGAAACACGTCCATAAACTTTTTCACCTACAAGCACAACAGGTGCTAATCCACAAGCTCCAACGCAACGCAAGCAATTGATCGAGAACTTTCCATCTTCGGTAGTTTCACCAACACCGATATTCAATTCCCGCTTAAACTCCTCAAGTACTTTTTCGGCTCCACGAACATAGCAGGCCGTACCTGTACATATTGAGATGGGAAAACGCCCTTTCGGTATCATGGTAAAATACGAGTAGAACGTTACTACGCCATACACCTGAGCTGTAGAAACGCCCAATCCCTGAGCAACCACTTCCTGTACTTCCGCCGGCAGATAACCGAACTCTCCCTGTGTTTCATGCAACACATTAATCAGCTCTCCCGGATCATTATTGTATGATGCACAAATTTCTAAGATTTTATGAGCTTTATCTTCGGATAATTTTATCTTTACTTTGGTTTTATCTTTTTCGGCAGCACTAAATGAATTTATAGCGGCAGGTTTTAGTTCCTGTGTAACCGGATCTCCCGATTTTTTTGTCTCCGGATTTTTAGCACTACGAGTTTGTGCCGTGTCTGTTAATATCTTACTTATCATATTATTCTTTATTTTACATTTAATATTTCTCTTTAGACAATCGAAAAGAGACAAAATTTATTCTATTACTACTTCCTGACTTTTATCGAAATATGCAGTATGTAATAATTCATGAGAGCGATGCCCGCAAGGACGATCTAAATATTCGTCGTAAAGCTGAATAATAAACGGATTTTCGTGCGATTTACGAATCGGTTTTCCGGCATCTTCGGCATAAAGAGCCTCCGCACGTTTTTTCAGAATTTCGCTATGACCGTGATGGAAAGGCTGACCTCCGCCTCCGATACATCCACCTGGACAAGCCATAATTTCAATAGCATGATATTTTGATATTCCGGCACGAACATCATCCAGAAGCTTACGGGCATTAGCTAAACCGTGGGCAATACCTATATTAAGAGGTAATCCGTCAAAATCAATCGTTGCCGAACGGATACCATCCATACCGCGCAAAACCTCAAATTCTACTTTTTCAAGTTTTTTACCGGTATGTAACTCATAAGCGGTACGACATGCAGCTTCAATCACTCCTCCTGTATTTCCGAAAATCACACCGGCACCGGTCGATTCACCCATCGGATTGTCAAAGTCTTCATCCGGCAAATCCATAAAGTCGATATTGGCCTGTTTGATAAATGCAGCCAATTCCCGGGTAGATAAAGAAAAATCAACATCCGGATTTCCATTTACTTTAAATTCGTCACGCTGACATTCGTATTTTTTAGCCAGACAGGGCATTACCGAAACCACTACCATATCTTCGCGTTTTACACCAATTTTTTCTGCAAAATACGATTTGGCAATCGCACCGAACATTTGTTGTGGAGATTTAGCTGTAGAAGGGACATCCAATAAATCCGGAAAATTATGTTCAAAGAAATTTACCCAACCCGGACAACACGAAGTCAGAATTGGCAATTTCACATCGCTGTCACCGCTCAAATGTTTCTTCAAACGTTGCAGGAGTTCCGTACCTTCTTCCATAATAGTAAGGTCAGCTGCAAAATCGGTATCAAATACGTATTTAAACCCAAGTCGGCGAAGTGCAGACACCATTTTTCCGGTAACCGAAGTTCCCGGTTCAAGACCGAATTCTTCACCTAATGCCGCACGAACGGCAGGAGCTGTTTGTACTACTACTGTTTTGGTCTTATCTGATAATGCGCGAATAACGCTGATAGTATGATCTACTTCAGTTAAAGCTCCGGTCGGGCAAACCGACACACACTGACCACAATAAGTACAAGGCGATTTTTCCAAATCCATTTCAAAAGCCGGTGCAACTACGGCTTTAAATCCACGGTTAACCGCCGAAAGTGCTCCTACGGTCTGCACTTCGTTACACATCATTTCGCAGCGACGGCACATGATACATTTATCCACATCACGAATAATGGAAGGAGAAGTATCTTTACGATAAGTTGATTTCTCTCCCTGGTAAGGAATTTCACGAATTCCGAATTTGGTAGCAAGAGCCTGTAATTCACAACTGCCTGATTTGGCACAAACAAGACAGTCGAACGGATGATCCGAAATAATCAGTTTAGTGATAGTACGCCGGGCATTCATCACACGAATACTGTGTGTTTGCACCACCATTCCTTCGGTTGCTTCGGTTGCACATGAAGGAGCCAGATTGCGTCGGCCATCAATTTCTACCACGCACACGCGACAGCCACCCGGTTTATTTTCAATTCCCATATCGCAAAGTTCAAAATGGCAAAGTGTGGGAATATCTATTCCAATTTGTTTGGCAGCATTCAATACGGTTGTTCCTTTCTCAACCTCTACTATTTTATTATCTATCGTCAGCTTGATTGTTTCCATTATTCTACTACTTTTACTTTGTGTTCTAATTTAATACTAATGGCATCGAATGCACATTTTTCTTCGCAGGCTCCACATTTAATACAAATGTCTTGGTTAATAACATGCGGTTGTTTTTTGTCTCCTGTAATTGCATTTACCGGACAGCTTCGTTTACAAGCCGTACAGCCAATACAAACATTCTCATCAATCACATAATATAATAATGCCTTACACTGTCCGGCACGACATTTTTTATCCACCACATGTTCGATGTATTCATCGTAAAAGTTTTGCAAAGTAGAAAGCACAGGATTCGGAGATGTTTGTCCCAATCCACAAAGTGAAGTATCCTTAATTACATTACTCAGGTTCTTTAGTTTCTCAAGATCTTCAAGCGTTCCTTTTCCCTGAGTAATTTTTTCGAGAATTTCATAAAGACGCTTGTTTCCGATACGGCAGGGAGAACATTTTCCACAAGATTCTTCTACTATAAAATCGAGATAAAATTTTGCGACCGATACCATACAATCATCTTCATCAAGAACAATCATGCCGCCTGAACCCATCATCGATCCAACGGCAGTCAGGTTATCATAATCAATTGGTGTATCAAGATGTTTCTCAGTCAAACATCCACCGGAAGGGCCGCCGGTTTGAACAGCCTTGAACTTTTTACCATCTTTAATTCCACCTCCAATTTCGAAAATAATTTCACGTAAAGTGATTCCCATTGGGACTTCAATAAGACCCACATTGTTGATTTTTCCTGCCAAAGCAAACACTTTGGTTCCTTTCGATTTTTCTGTTCCTATGGAAGCAAACCATTCAGCACCTTTATTGATAATAACGGGAATATTGGCAAATGTTTCTACATTATTTACATTGGTAGGTTTTCCCTGATAACCAGAAACAGAAGGGAAAGGAGGTTTAAATGAAGGTTCCCCGCGTTTGCCCTCCATGGAGTGAATCAGTGCTGTCTCTTCTCCACAAACAAAAGCACCAGCACCATAGCGTAGTTGTATATCGAAATTAAATCCTGTTCCCAGAATATCATCTCCGAGCAAACCTAACTCACGAGCCTGAGCAATGGCTTTTTTAAGTCTCGAAATAGCAAGAGGATATTCGGCACGTATATAAACGAGTCCTTTACTGGCTCCAATGGCATATCCACAAATTGCCATGGCTTCAATTATCGAATTCGGATCACCTTCGAGGATAGCGCGATCCATAAATGCACCCGGGTCTCCTTCGTCGGCATTACAAACCACATATTTTTGATCGGCTTGCGATTTGCTGGTTATTTCCCATTTCAAACCGGTTGGGAAACCTCCTCCCCCGCGGCCACGTAATCCAGACTTCTTGATAATATCAATGGTTTGCTGAGCATCCATCTGAGTGAGTACTTTTCCCAAAGCCTGATAGCCATCATTTTCTATGTAGTCATGTATATCTTCAGGATTAATCTCGCCACAATTGCGCAAAGCAATACGCAGCTGTTTTTTATAAAATTCCATTTTGTCGGAATTCGGGACATGTTCTCTTGTCGTTGGGTCAACATATAAAAGGCGTTCTACCTGATTACCTTTTACAACATGTTCATCGATAATTTCACGAGCATCGGTTGGTTTCACTTCGGTATAAAAAGTGTGATCCGGCAAAACCTTTACAATCGGACCTTTTTCGCAAAACCCAAAACAACCAGTCATAGTTATTTTTACATCTTTATCCAGACCTTTGTCGGTAACAATTTCTTTCAAAGTCACATCCAATGTTTTACTTTGAGCTGCCTGACATCCTGTACCTCCGCAGACATGAAGTTGCTTGCTGTAACAAGCCCGCTGTGAAACCAGCGTCTCCTTCATTTTAATTAATTCTGGCAAAGTTTTTACTTTTGTCATAAATTAGTGCTTTTTCTTTGTTTGATTTATAATTGTTTGATTGTGTAATACAGTTTGTATTAAAACATAGCACTGTAAACGCCATTACAGGAGCAATGCCCGTGAACTGATAAAAAATACCTGCACCCAATCGTAAACAAAAAACATTGAGCGTATTTTAAAAACTTACTTTACATTAAAACTAAGTTCGGATTATCAGATCTGAAAGTAATTAAAGAATTGGAGCCAAATGGGAAAAATGACACTATAATTGAGCTTGTTTTAGAAACTCTTATATTTCACATTTAAAGGCTTGATTATTTATACAAAAACAATAAAAATGGAACTACATATAAACAAATAATATTCAATATATTATCCTACCATTTCAGTTGCATTTCATATCCATAAATCCATTTCTGAATTGGGTTACAAAAGTAGTAAAATTATTTCTATTAGAGAAAAATTTCTCTAATAAGCAATAAATTAATTTTCGAATATTATACTGAGATTCAGACAGCAACTACTTTAGCTAAAAACATTAACCAGTCCATTTCAAACCTTAATAAAAAATGCGAATCAACACCAAGTATTGATCCGCATAATACAATTTACGCCAAATCAGAGTGCAACCTTAAGTTTCCCTCCGACTATATATTTTATTACCAACAAACTGATTTTCGTGTCATTCAACAACTTCACCAATCAGGGTTGCTGAAGAAGCCGAAAGTACTTTCACATGAATAAACTCGCCAATTTTTCGTCCGGCACGCGGAAACACCACAACTTTATTCTGGGAAGTACGTCCGAAAAAATGCTCTTTAGACCGTTTTGAAAACCCTTCAACGAGTACTTCATAAATTTTGCCTACATCCCTCTGATTACTGATTTTGGAATTTTCATTTTGCACCGCGATAATTTCGTTCAAACGACGAATTTTCACCTCTTCCGGAACATCGTCTGACATACGCTTAGCAGCCACCGTCCCCGGACGCTCTGAATATTTAAACATAAATGCCTGATCAAAACCGACCTCCCGCATAAGGTCTAACGACAACTGATGATCTGCTTCTGTTTCGCCGGAAAATCCACAAAAAATATCAGTTCCAATAGCCACATCCGGAATAATACGACGCATAGCTTCAACACGATTCAGATACCATTCCCTGGTATATTTACGGTTCATACGTTCTAAAATTTTATTACTTCCCGACTGCACCGGCAAATGAATAAAACGGCATATATTCGGATATTTTGCCATAACTTCCAACGTCTCGTCAGTCATATCTTTTGGATGAGGCGACGTAAAACGAATACGCATATCGGGCACCAATTCCGCAATAAGGCTCAAAAGCTCCGGAAATCCGACCACCGTTCCATCTTCGCGTGTGTACTTGTAAGAGTTTACCGTCTGGCCAAGCAGAGTTACTTCCTTATAATTTTTAGCCTTCAAATCCAGGATTTCATTCAAAATACTTTCCACATCCCGACTGCGCTCACGTCCGCGAGTATAAGGAACAATGCAATACGTACAAAACTTATCACATCCGCGCATAATCGAAACGAAGCCTGAAATGGAAATGCCGATACGCGATGGCATAACATCTTTATACGTTTCGGTTTTCGACAACTCTACATTAATAGCTTTTTCGCCATGCTCCACCGAGTTAATCAAATTAGGAATATCCAGATAAGCATCCGGGCCAACAACAAGGTTCACCCCATGCTCTGCAATCAGTTCATCTTTTACACGCTCGGCCATGCAACCAATCACACCTACGATTAAACTTTTGTTCTTCCGTTTTAGCGACTGAAAATATTTCAGGCGCTGCACCACTTTCTGTTCTGCATTGTCCCGAACAGAACAGGTATTCACGAAAATGGCATTGGCATCCCCGATATTATCCGTCAGTTCATAACCATCCATCTCCATAATCGAAGCCACAACTTCGCTATCAGCCACATTCATTTGGCAACCATAAGTCTCAATAAAGAGCTTTTTGTCGTTCAAAACGGATTTAGAGTCCGTCGAAACAACAGTTTCTTGTTTCATAATGTCAATTAATTTTGCAATGATTTCAAATACAAAATTACAACCAATTAGTCAAAAATAAAAATAAAGCAATATTGAATAGTATGAAACAAATCAGTCAATATTCCAGATGTAACTATAAATGAAAGCATTATATGATACGTGAAAATATTTCCAAAAGAAAATTATAAATATTGAAAAAAAATGCAGGAATTATTTGGCTAATAAAAAAAGAATGTGCAACTTTGCAAAGTAAACAAACAGATAAATTTTTCATAGTTAAGGTTTAGGTTAAAATGTGCAAAGGGTGGCTGTGAAGTCCCCCTTTGTTTTTTATATAATTTTCGAACCCCGATTAATTAGCCTCATTCTTTCCAACAGTTCAACTTTCATTCATTTTTGGAATAAAATATCTCCCCTGTAATAATTATTACGAACCTCGACAAAACACATTGTTTATACATTTCCAGACAGATAAATTCCAATAATAAATGTTATTTCATGACAAATTCCCAGCATTTTTTTTTGAAAGACTTGCGTATTATAAAAAATGTATGCACCTTTGTGCGGTAAACAAACAGATAAATTTTTCATAGTTAAGGTTTAGGTTAAAATGTGCAAAGGGTGGCTGTGAAGTCCCCCTTTGTTTTTGTATATAATTACAAAAAAAATTGTTATATATCAAAATGATTTTTTATTTTTGCCTTAGCCAATTTTAATACAATATATTATGCATGACGCAGGTGACTATATTTATCTTGTGATAATAATAATTGCAGCTATTTCCGGTATTCTTAAACAGAAAAAGAAAAAAGAAGATGCGGCACAAAAAACGAATTCGGGTAAGAAACCTGTATTTGAAGAAATTCTTCGCGAACTGATTCCGGAAGAAAATGCCCCCCAGGCAACAATTGAAACAAAACCTGTATTTGAAACTGTAGCAAATAAAAACACTTCAGAACCAAGATACAAAACGTATGAAAATACAACTAATTTTTCAGAATTGAAAGCTCGTAAAGATCTTTTAATTCACAAAAATGATATAGAAAAACATCATTCTCATTTCTCGTCTCCCAAAAAGGATTCTTCAACTATAGCAATAACAGATGACGAGGATATTGGAGGCTTACATTTAACTAATGTAGAAGAAGCAAGAAAAGCATTTATATATTCCGAAATATTCAACAGAAAATACTGACATTGAAAGAAATAGCAAAAAATGTTTTTAAACACATACTAAATTCTTTGTTGAATAAAAAATAGCTCGTATATTTGCAACGTATCTAAACGCAAAATCAGGAGTTCCGGCATACTGTCGGAATTCTTTTTTGTTTACAGTAATTTAAAAATTCGTTTTATTATAAATTAAATTAGGAGATAAACTCTATGGCAGTAACTTATATGACCGCTGATGGTTACAAAAAATTAGTAGATGAACTGAATGAACTGGAAAGAGTACAACGTCCTGCCATTTCCCGTCAGATAGCAGAAGCAAGAGATAAAGGGGATCTTTCGGAAAATGCAGAATATGATGCAGCGAAAGAGGCTCAGGGCCTGCTTGAAATGCGTATTGCCCAATTAAAGGACACAATTGCTTCGGCACGCATGATAGACGAATCGAAAATCAAAACCGACGAGGTACAAATTCTGACCCGGGTAAAAATAAAAAACATAAAATCAGGTCAGACCATGTCATATATGATAGTTTCTGAAAGTGAAGCCAATTTAAAAGAAGGTAAACTTTCGGTTACAACTCCTATTGCCAAAGGACTACTTGGCAAAAAAGTGGGAGAAAAAGCTTCTGTAAGCGTCCCATCCGGTATTATGGAATTTGAAATAGTTGAAATTAGTCTGTAATTAACCGTAAGCAAAAAAACAACCAATAAAAAATATCATGACTATTTTCAGCAGAATTATTGCGGGAGAAATTCCCTGTTACAAAATTGCAGAAAATGATAAGTTTTTTGCTTTTCTGGATATTAATCCAATGACAAAAGGGCACACATTAGTTGTTCCCAAACTCGAAGAAAATTATATTTTCAATCTCGAAGATGATATGCTGGCAGAGATGATGATTTTTGCAAAAAAAATTGCTAAAGCACTTGATCAAACCATGGATTGCGTTCGTGTCGGAGTAGCAGTTATAGGGTTAGAAGTACCTCATGCACACATCCACCTGATTCCTTTCAACAAAGAATCGGACATGAACTTTGCAAACCCGAAGTTGAAACTCAGTGCTGAAGAGATGCAGGATATTGCCGCAAAAATAAGCGCCGCAATATAATTTGGCAAATACCAATTTCAACAATGCCGATAGTTTTTGACAAACTACCGGCATTATTGTTTTATTGAATTAAATTATGACAACAAAAATACGGTTTCGATTGTGAAATGTGCCCTATAATTCCATCACATTTTTTTGTTTCACAAAAGGAACAATACTGAAAAACTGAGGATTAAAAAACACCGAAAACTTGAGTAAATGGCTCTCATCCGAAACTGAAAAATCAAATTCTTGTTTCAAAATATGATAAGGTAACTCCGAGCAGTAAAATGCCGTTGTATCTTTCAGATTGAAGTTATTATCAAATTTTACTTTTTTAGCAAGATAGTAGAGCGCTTTTCCGGCAATTCGCTTATCAGAGTCATTTTTAAAACGAACTACCTTTACAGTCTCAGGCCTGCTGTCGGCCATGAATTTCTTCAAAGAACATTTCTGAACACCATCCGCTTCCGAAACAGATTTTGCCAAAGCATGTATCACACAAAAAGAGCTGTCCGCTTCTTTCACCAAAATACCACAATGCGAAATATCAACAGTATCATGTAACCGAGCTACAATAATATCGCTCAGCAAACCATAACTTTTACGGAGAATTATATCTCCACTTCGAAGAGAATCGGAGTCATAAAAATACAAATCTGCTGCATTTTCAGGGGCTTTACACGCAACCATCAAACACAACAGACTTATAACTAATATTATAAAGTTTATTTCAACTTGTATTCTACGAGCCACTTATTCCCATTTTTTACCAAATTGAGTTTTGAAACAACAGAATCCTGCACTTCATTTTTTTGCAAATCGAGACTACCATTTACAACACCTTCCACTACAGCAGAATTACCATCCTCTGCCATTGTAACATTTTTAACTTCATATTGCACATCGCATTTTTTCATTTGCTCAACACTTTTTGAGGCAAATGCTGCTACAAAATCGACAGCCTGCTTACTGTCGTCTGTACAGAAAGATTTAGCTGTTTCAAAATCACCCATATAAAGAGCTTCATTGAATTTTTCAGCAACAGCCTCAGGATTATTTCCAGAACAAGCCGCTAATATAAGCACAGGAAAGAACAAAAATAAAAATTTAATTTTTTTCATAACATTGTACTTTTTGATTAAGATTAACAAATAAAACTATTGCTTTTAGAAATTGTAAAAATACGATTATTATATAGTTAATTCCAAATAAAAAGGAGTTTTTATACAAAACTCCTTTCTAAATAAACCTTCCAAGCAAACGCTCAAAGTAATTTTTCTATTTCGCCCTCAAGTTCTCCGGGTTTTGTTTTCGGAGAAAATCTCTTTACAGGCTTTCCAGTCCTGTCAATCAGAAACTTTTCAAAGTTCCAGCGAATATCATTTTTCCCTTCAAGTGGCAATGCTGCTTTTAAATATTGATATAAAGAAGCTGTATGTTTTCCATTCACTTCCGTTTTTTCAAACAACTGAAAGGTCACATTATACTTGTTCGTACAGAATTCTACAATTTCTTCTGCAGTACCGGGTTCCTGACCTAAAAACTGGTTGCACGGGAATCCCAGCACTTCAAAACCTTTTTCCTGATATTTCTGATATAAGGCTTCCAGCCCTTCGTACTGAGGAGTAAGTCCACATTTACTGGCCGTATTTACAATCAAAAGGACTTTACCTTTATATCCTGATAAATTTACCGGTTTTCCCTCAATATTATTTACTGTAAAATCATAAACTGAATTTTGTGCAAACGCTGAAACTACCCCTGATATCAAAGCAAGTAAAAACACAATTTTCGTCTTCATAATCATTTTTTATTTATTGGGGCAAAATTGTTTTCATAAACATTTTCAACAATTGCACCATTAAGTTTAATAAAATATTTCAGATACGTATGCATTAAACATACATGACAACTTTTTATTAAACCATAAATCCATAAGTTTAGTTCACCTGGTAAACTTTAATCCAGCATATTCAGGATGACAAATTTTAAAAATTATGTATTACAACACCAAGTATAGCAGGAATATTATATATTTTTTAACAAACCACTATCTAACATAAAAAACTTCGCCATAAAAACAATGACGAAGCTTTTGTTCCCAACAAACTGTACAATACAAACAAATGAGAGTTCCATTTAATCTGGAATTCTCATTATAAAAATCATTATTTTTCTTTCAGCTTTGCAAAATACATGGCAAACGAACGATACAGAAAGTGAGTCCATTTACCGAAAGGCACAATAATCAAAGCCCATTGCACCAACACTGTAAAATGAATAATATATAACCACTTATTCGATTCTATAATATCCAGATCGATAAACAAGCGTACAAAAAATGCTGTAAATCCCATAAGGAACAACCAAATCACAAAAAACCAGTCGGACGGTTGGGAATGTTTGTTCAGGGCTTTTTTCTTTTTAATACGGCTGCCTACAAAGTCAATGGTTACTACAAAGACAATGGCACTTACCAAATATCCGAAGATATTTACTGCTAAATACGGCGTTGAGAACCAATCCAAAAATACCGTAGTGAACAAAAGAGACAAATAGCCTAACACAAGAATAAAGTGTTCGAACCAACGAAAACGATTATCGTCACAATCGAGTGCACGTTTCTGCACAAACATCGTAACAAAAAACTCACCCAGGCTGCTGAAATACTTCTTCACAGAAACTTTATCCTCACCACGCAATACTGTAAAATACCACATGCGCGCAATGTTCGGAATAAAAATCACGACCATGATAGTTCCGATAGCGATAGCTTCGAACAAGTGCCCTACATGCATGATATGATCCAGATTGAAGTTATTCATAAATGCAAACACCAGTACAGCCGCAAATGTCAGAATGAATGCCACAATGGTTGCCGGCAACGATTTGTACATCAGACCCGAAAGTCCTGTCCAGTCGTATTTGGCTGTCAGCCACCGGCGGAGCGACATCATCAGTTCACCCGGATTGGCTTCCTGCGGACAATGTGTTGAACACTCACCGCAATAATAACATTCCCATGGTTTGAGAGAAGAAGTAATTTCATCTTCGAGTCCCAAAGCGCTCAGACGAACCATTTCGCGCGGAAACGAAACGTCTTCTGTTGATAAAGAACATACGGCGGTACAGTTACCGCAATTGTAGCAGGCATTAAAATTGACTGCACCGTATTTCTTTAATTCTTTTCCAAAAGCAGGATTTATCTTTGCCATTACTTATTCAATTTATAGGTATAATACTCGTCCATGTCATCTATTTCACCGGTTTTGACCAAACCATATTTTACCAATGACATCAAATAATAAACTACTTCGTGTGTAGGCATTCCAATTTTCTCGGACATTTGTTTTACTGTGAGATCTTCTTCTTTCAAGGCATCAAGCATTTTCTTTTTGATAGCATTGAATTCTTTCAGATTTTCCTTGGCTTGTTCGGGTATTCCGCCCAATTTTTCACGAAGGTATTTTGCTGTTTTTCCTTTTTCTACTTCCATAAGTCAGTAAATAATTTATTGATTAACTGAATTTATGCCAACGCATCAATCATGCTTGTTATCATTTCGCTCGAATATGCAATCAGATTAACCGCATCCGGCTCGCAAACGGGAGCACACATACCGCAACCTTTACAAACTGTATTGTTTATTTCTGCAACAGTTTTTCCATCTTTTTCAACTTTCAGTATGGCATCGAACGGACAAGCCTCTTCACAAGCGCCACACCAGGTGCATTTTTCAGCATCAATACGTGCAATTTGCGGATCGGTTTCCAGTTCTCCTTTACTCAATATGGAATAAGCCTTAGTACTTGCAGCCAATGCAGAATTAACCGATTCAGCGATATTTTTCGGACCCTGACAGGTACCGGCAATGGTAACACCGTCGATAGCCGTTTCAACCGGACGAAGTTTCATGTGTACTTCGGTATAGAACTTATCACGCCCCTTGGGTAGCTTGAACAATGTTCCTACCGAATGATCGGCACGCGGAACCATTCCCGTTACAAGTACTACCAAATCGGCATCAACCTCTACTTCTTTTCCGGCCGTCAGAATATCATTCACCTTAACAGAAGTTTTATTGCCGTTTACAATAACTTCCGGCAGATTATCATCATTTCCCTGCAAATAAATGTCTCCCTGACGCAGTGAATCGGCATACATAATTTCCTGCTTTCCGTAACTGCGAATTCCACGGTTGAAATGATAATTATTTATATCCGTAAATTTTTGTTTTGCAGTAATGGCCGAGAAAATAGTTGCTGTACAGCAATTACGCGAGCAGTAAGTATTTTCACCTTCAGTCTGACGACTTCCCACACAATAGATGTAAGCGATATTTTTCACTTGTTTTCCATTATGCATAAGTTTTCCGTTCTGGTCAGCAACCATTTGTTTAAACTGACCCAAAGTAACTACTTTCGACGATTCTCCGTAGCCATATTCTCCCTGAGCCGGAGTATACGGGTCGAATCCGGTAGCCATCAGCACCGAGCCAACCGCAAATTCTACAATTTCCTCTTTTTCTGAAAAATCAACCGCCTTGCAAACCTTTTCGCAGGCTCCGCAACGGGTACAGTTTTTCATATCAACCACCGGAATTTGCGGGTATTCTCCCGGTTCGCTTTCGTAAATAGCTTTACGTTTAGTCAGACCAAAGCTGAATTCGTCCGAAACTTCCACAGGACAAACCGAAACAGCTTTTTTTAATTCTTCCGGTTTAAAGTCGGAAGTATTGATATAACGGGGAATTTTTCTGATTTTTAGTGCAATATTACCTACACTACCCTTATTTTCAATCACCTCGCTGTTGGTCATGATGGTAATATTGCTTCTCTTTATCACTTCGTCATAAAGGCGTTTTACCATTTCTTTACCCGACTCTTTTGTACCTGCAATGGCATCCCACTGCGCTACACGACCACCAACGAAAGGTTCTTTCTCAATAAGCAATACTTCACAGTCCTTTTCGGAAAGCGACAAAGCAGCTTTCATTCCTGCTACACCTGCTCCTACTACCGCTACCGCTTTAATCGCCTTTACTTTATTGGTTTCCAGAGCTTCGGCATAACGAGATTTGGCAATAGCCGCTTTTACCAAGTGAATAGCTTTTTCGGTAGCTCCGGCTTTATTGTCGGAATGCGCCCACGAAGCCTGTTCGCGAATATTGGCATGAACATAAGTGTATTTATTCAAATCGGCACGAACCGATACATTGCGAAATGTAAGTAAATGTAATTTCGGCGAACAGGAAGCTACAATCACGCCATCGAGATCGTTGGCTTTAATGTCTTCCACCATATCGCGCTGATTGGCATCGGAACAGGCAAACATCGTTGTTTTGGCAATAAAAACAATATCCTCACCCTCAACCGACTGACGGACTTTTTCTACATCTACATAATCGGAGATATTACCACCGCAATGGCAAATATAAACTCCTATCTTTTTGGGTTTCTTTTCCATAACAGATTTGCCTTTTAAGGGTGTTCAACTAAATAACTGATTGCTTCGGAGGATGCTGCTCCCGCCGACAAAATAGTATCCGGAATATCCATTGGACCAATGGCCGTACCGGCAACAAAAACGCCATCGATACTTGTTTTAGCCGGGCTGAGAAGTGCGTCGGTCTGACCTACAAAATGGAACGGATCAAGCGACAATGTCTGGTTCTCGAAAAATTTCTCAATTCCTGTATTTGGTAATACGCCGGTCGAAAGAATGACCATATCGTGCTCGGCTTCCTGAAGTTTTCCTTCGTTAATATCTTCGTAACGAAGAATGAGATTTCCATCTTCTTTTTCGGAAATTTTACCAATTTTTCCTTTTACAAAGTTCACACCCATACCTTTAGCCTGCTGATAAAATTCTTCGAAACCTTTCCCAAACGAACGGATATTGATATAATAAATCGTCACATCGGCCATAGGCAACGCTCCCATTAGCAGCTGAGCCTGTTTGATGGAATACATACAGCAAATTTGCGAACAAATCGGGTTTCCGACCGAAGCGTCGCGTGAGCCTACGCAAAGCACGTAAGCAATTTTATCGGGAACTTTTCCATCTCCCGGACGGAGAATAGTATTGTAAGGACGGGTCGGAGCCAATTCGCGCTCCATTTGTAATGCGGTAATCACATTTTTATATACTCCGTAACCGTAACGGGGCATATTTTCAGCATCGAACAATTTAAATCCGGTAGCAACCACTACTGTTTTAATATGCAGATTCAGAATTTCTTCTTCCATCGTAAAATCAATACAGTTGGTCGGACAGGCTTTTTCGCAGGCTCCGCAAAGCGTACAATTGTCAATATCAATGGCCGCAGCTTTCGGACTACATATACTGAAAGGAATGAACGCAGCTTTACGTCCGATCAATCCGAACTGATATTGGTCGCGCACGTTTACAGGACATGCATTTTCGCACATTTGGCAGGCCGTACAGTCTTCAACATGCACATAGCGCGGATGTTTTGTTACTTTGGCCGTAAATTCGTTTTCGCTTATTTTCCTTATATTGCTGACTTCACTCCCGGTAAAAATAGTGATATTCGGATGGCGGGATATTTCGGACACTTTCGGGGTTGTGATACAAGCGGCACAATCGAGGGTTGGAAACACTTTACTCAACATAATCATTTTGCCGCCCACGGATAATTCTTTATCAACCAAAAGCACTTTGTATCCGTTGTTGGCAAGATTCAGAGCAGCCTCACCACCTGCAATTCCGGCTCCGATCACCAATGCATCGTAAGTGATATTTTTTATTGCTTCTTTCATCAGGCGTGTAATGTTTTAAGTAAATACTCGTTGAAACTCCGCATTTGTTTTACAAACGATTCGCTACAAACCGAGCACATAGCAGCCATACGCAAACGTGCAGGGTCAATTTCTTTTTCTTTCATCAAATTGTGTGTTTTTCCCACCAATTTTCCTGTTTTTTCGGTACATGTTTCGCCGTAAACACAATCGCTGCCATCAGCAGCAATAAAAACTCCATCGAAGCCTTTTTCATAAGCATGCATAATCCAGCTCGGCTTTATACCACTTGAACAGGGAACGGAAATAGTGTATACTGTAGGAGGGTAATGTAATTTCAATAATCCCGCCATATCGATAGCCGGGTCTGAAATTTTTTCGGTAGAAAACACCAAAATTTTAGCGGTTTGTTTATTTATGTCTCCCATGTTTTTTGATTTTGTTTGTAGACGCAAACGACACAAATCTGCATCGTCTGCGTTCTGAATAAAAAGCTGAAGAAATTATTTTTTCTTCATGTAAACCTTGAAGTAACCGTTTTCTTCAACAAAGCCAAGATATTCGTGACCTTGTTTGCTGCACCATTTTGGGATATCCTGTTTTGTTCCTTCGTCTGAAGACAAAACTTCCATTACATCACCACCCTTAATTGCTCCGATGGCTTTTTTTGCTTCCAAAAGCGGCCCCGGGCAAGCGGTACCACGTGCATCTACTGATTTTGCTACACTTACTGTTTTTAATTCGTCTACTGTCATGATAATAATTTATTAAATTAAGTACTATATTTTTATTCTTTGTCTAATAATCCATGGTTCTTCTAAATAAACCACTGAGCTCCGCTCTGACCGGCATCAACAGCAAACGTTGCTGCTCCTCCATACGATAAATGAGGATAGTCAATGATTTCTTCTTTCTTGAAGCCCATTAAATCCATAGACATTTCGCATACAATAATGTCGATGTCGAGTTCAGCTGCTTGTTTAAACATTTCGTCAAGCGACATAACGTTCTTTTTCTTCATGATATGTTTCATCATTTGAGGGCCCATGCCGGCCATGTTCATTTTGGAAAGTCCGAGTTTGTTTTTTCCTTTTGGAAGCATAAATCCAAACATTTTAGAAATAAAATCTTTTCCCTGCGCTGTTTTTTTAGGATCTCTCAGAGCCGATAAAGCCCAGAAAGAAAAGAAAAGTTTTACTTTGGTATCCATTGCCGCAGCTGCTAAAGAAATGATCATTGCGGCCAAAATTTTATCCATGTCACCTGAAACGATGGCTATGGACAACTGGTCTCTGTTCGTGTTTTCAAGGTCTGAAACTTTTTCCTGTAAAGTTTCAATCTGACTTTGTAATTCTGCAATTTGTGCTTCTAAGTCTTGCATGTTTTGAGGTTTTAATGTATTGTACTTGTTCTTGGTATTGTTTTAATAGTCATTGCTTTCAAAAAGCATTAAAGAAATTTTTCTGCAAATATACCCGTTAGAAATCATAAAAGTTGAATAAAAATGCGTGCAGGTCAATACATTATTTTGTGATTTACATCACAATCCATATATTTGTGGCAACATTATAAATTTGAACTAGTACCATGCAAAACGATTGTAGACAATGCCCCTTTAATTATAAAGCAGCTGCCACGCTAAGCGACAACAGTTTTGACAAACTATCTGAAAATCACATAGTTTTAGAATTCAAAAAAAACGACACAATTATTAAGCAGGGAATGTATTCTACCAACGTTGTTTTTCTGCGAACCGGAATTGTAAAAATTCATTTACAGGGACCTTATCATGAACAAATCGTACGTTTGGTAAAATCACCAACTTATCTCGGATTGCCTACAACCTTCGGTGATAAAATCAATCAATATTCCGTAACGGCAGTAACAAATGTGGAAGTATGTTTTATTGATGTCAATATTTTTGAAAAAATTTTAGACGAAAACAGGGCCTTTTCCCACGAAATTATTCTGGAACTTTGCCAAAACGAATTAGAATCGTTCCACCGCTGTGCAAACAGGACACAAAAACTTATACGTGGTAATATGGCTGATGCTCTGATTGAATTTGCCGACAATATTTTTAAATCGGATATATTTATATTACCATTGTCTCAATCGGAATTTGCCAACCTGGTCGACACAAGTCGAGAGAGTGTCAGTCGTGTACTGACGGAATTCGACAAAGACGGATTAATAAAAATTACCGGAAAAAAGATTGAAATCATAAATAAAAAGTCATTGAAGCTGATAAGTCAGAACGGATAAAGTTTTTTTTGTACTTTTGCACGCGAAACTTCAATCTTTAGTAAGAAAATGGTAGAAATAAGAGAGGCTATTACCAAAAAGGACATGAAAAAGTTTATCATGTTTCCTTTTGACCTTTATAAAAATGACAAAAATTGGGTTCCTCCTCTGATCTTTGACGAATGGAATACTTTCAGTCGCAAAAAGAATCCTGCATTTGCCCATTGTGAAGCTGCTTATCTTCTAGCTTATAAAGACGGTAAAGTTGCCGGACGTATTGCTGCAATCATAAACCATAAAGCTAATGAACGCTGGAGTGATAATAGAACACGCTTTGGATGGATTTCCTTCATCGACGACAAGGAAGTATCCAAAGCACTGTTAGATGCAGCACAGGCTTGGGGCGATAAAAAAGGAATGAAAGGTATCCATGGGCCGCTCGGGTTCTCCGATCTTGATCCGGAAGGAATGCTTGTTGAAGGTTTTGAAAACAAACCGGCTATTACAAGCGCGTATAACTTTCCATATTTCCCGGTTCACATGGAAAAGCATGGTTTCAAAAAATCGGTTGACTGGATTCAACTTAAATTTAACGCTTCTCAACCCGTTCCTGAAAAAGTATACAGAATCAATAATCTTATCAGCCAGAAATATAATCTGAAAACAGTTATTCCAGCGAAGAAAAAAGAAGTTTTGCCCTATGTTCCTAAGTTCTTCAAAACCTTAAATGCTGCATTTAAAAATCTTTACGGATTTACAGAACTAAGTGAAAAACAAATAAAGTATTATACTGACGCTTATTTCGGATTTGCCCGTCCCGAATTGCTATGTTTTATACTCGATGAAAAAGAAGATGTAGTGGGTTTCGGAATTATATTTCCGTCTTTATCAGACGCTTTTAAAAAGGCTAAAGGCAGACTTTTCCCCTTCGGATTCATTCATATACTAAAAGCTCTTAAAAACTACGATACAGTCGATCTTTATTTCAACGGAGTACATCCCGACTGGCAGAACAAAGGAATTCATTCGCTTTATTATACAGCTATGAATGAGGCCTGTATCAATCTGGGAGTAAAGTATGCCATCTCAACCGGGCAATTAGAAAACAACATCAATGCTGTAAGAATCTGGGATAATTACGAAAAAGAGCCTTACCTCAGAACCCGTTGTTATATTAAAGATTAATTAATTTATTTTATTTAGCTTCGAATGTTTTCTGAAAAAGATATTTTCCAAAGGACTGAATTATTACTTGGGTCTGCTTTCATGGAAAAAATATCTGCGAAAAAAGTTATATTATTCGGTCTTGGAGGGGTTGGAAGCTGGTGTGCCGAAAGTTTAATCCGGGCCGGAATTAAGCATATAACCATTGTGGATTCCGACAAGGTAAGTGTTTCTAACATCAACCGACAACTTATCGCAACCACACAGACTGTTGGATCCGTAAAAGCAGAGGTGCTGAAGGAGCGTTTATTGGCTATAAATCCGAAAGCAGAAGTCACTGCACTGCAAAAAATCTATGATCCGGAATCATCCGATTCTTTTCAGCTTGACAATTACGATTTTATCATCGATGCCATTGACAGTCTGTCCAACAAAGTTCACTTAATCCAAAGCGCCACAAAAACCAAAGCAACCTTTTTTTCATCAATGGGCGCAGCACTTAAACTTGACCCAACGAAAATAAAAGTTGCCGAGTTCTGGAAAGTTCAGGGGTGTCCTCTCGGTGCAGCTCTACGTAGCCGGATAAAAAAAGCAGGAGGTGTCGGTAAAAAATTTTTTTGTGTTTACAGCGACGAATTACTGAAAAACAAAGGTGAAGCTATAACTATAGAAAAAACGAATAATGTTCCGGGCAATAATAATCTGAAGGACGACAACTGGAGTAGCACAAAAGCAAGGATTAACGGCACGATTTCCTACATGCCAGCTATGTTTGGTATGACTCTGGCCGGGCTTGTAATTCAGGCAATTGAGAAAGAAACGAGAGAAATGAGCCTATAGTCAGAAATCGATGGTTCACAAAATGAGTGATGTATGGTAAATGATTAGTCTTTTATAAATCAATGAAACTGATCAACTTTATGAACTTTCTGACCAATACGAAACAAACAACACTTCCTGGAAAGCAAATTACTATCCTTAAATGTATTTATAAACCATAAACACAGCAACAGCAATCAGGAAAAGAGCATAAATCTTTTTAAACATAGAAGAAGGCAACTTCACTCCCAATTTAGACCCGAAAAATGCTCCAGCCACCATACCCACTGCAATAAAAGCTGCATTGGGTATATTCAAATGTCCGGCATCGGCATAAATTATCACACTGGGCAAACCAACAGGGAGTTGCAAGGCCGCAAGTGAGGTTGCAACAGCAGCTTTTGAATCGTAATGGAACAAACCTATTAACATTGGAACAATAACAATTCCGCCACCTTTACCGAAAAGGCCAGCAAAAATTCCGGCTCCCATCCCGACCAAAATGAATGCCCAAGTTTTATGAATAGCTGGTTTACTCTGTATCAATACTTCTTTCTTTGGCTTTTTTCGAAAATATTTAAATAAATCAAAATACGACAATGCAATATAAAGCAGAATACCTGCATAAAGCTTGGACAATAAACTTTCACTGATATTAATGGCAAATTCACCTCCGACAAAAGACCCTAAAAACAATCCCAGGGAAATCCACAACGATTCTTTCACATTGATCATTCCTGCTTTATAATAAGCCCACACTCCCAGGACACCTACCGGTAAAAGCATAGCGGCCAAAGATGTAGCATTTGCATCCAGAATATCAAGGCCGAAAAAAACAATGAGAGATGGCACCATAACGATACCTCCTCCAATACCGAATAATCCGGATAATATTCCGGCAACAATTCCCAGTAGTAAAAATCCTGCGTATATCATTTATATAAAATGCTTATCCGTTTAATTCATTTTTTATGAGTTGCAAAGGTAATAATATATACCTTCCATCAAAAACATAAAAATTCGCCAAACAAATGTCTCTTTAGAAATCAACACATTACAGTTCCTATTTTATTCAACACAATCAAGAATGTTTTTATAATGCCTGTTTTGTGTAACTTTGTAAAACAACAGCTACTAAATTTACGTTAGGATTATCAGAAAATAAAAAAACTCATAGTGAACTCGACTAAAAATATACTCAAAATCTCCTATCCAATTATTCTCACGCTTATTGCACAAAATATTATCAACGTTACTGATACGGCATTTTTGGGACGAGTGAGTGAAGTTGCCTTAGGAGCATCTGCCATAGCCGGAGTCTTTTATTTTGCTATTTACATGATAGGCTTCGGATTTAGTCAGGGAGTGCAGATTTTAATTGGTCGACGAAATGGTGAAGAGAAATACCAACAGATCGGCCCGATTTTCAACAATGGTTTACTCTTTAATGCCATATTGGCTGTTTTACTTTTCGGAGCCTCTGTATACGGGATACCTCATCTTATGCATAGGCTGGTTAGTTCAGAGCACATTTACGATGCTGCTGTCCGGTATCTCAACTGGCGTATCTACGGATATATATTTATATTTCTGAATGTTATTTTTCGAGGTTTTTATGTAGGTATCACACAAACCAGAATATTAACCACCTCTGCTATTATTACAGCGGTGACCAATATTCTGTTTGATTATGTTTTGATTTTCGGAAAATTCGGATTTCCGGAACTTGGAATTGAAGGAGCTGCCATTGCATCAGTCATTGCCGAAGCAGTAACTTTGTTTTACCTATTCTTTCATACCCTGATTTATGGAAATCTCAAAAAATACGGATTATTTTCAACGATAAAAATTGATTTTAAAACAATTGGTCTGATACTCAATCTTTCTGTTTTTATAATGTTTCAATTTTTCATATCCATATCAACATGGTTTCTATTTTTCATTTTTATCGAAAGAATGGGAGAACGTCCGCTCGCAGTTACAAATATAGGGCGCAGCATGTATGTACTACTTATGATCCCGGCATCAGCTCTTTCAACAACTGCCAGTACATTAGTTAGTAACATGATTGGAGCCGGCCAGGAAGAGGAAGTAGTAAAAACCATCAACAAAATCATTCGAATAGCGTTGCTCCTTGTTTCCCCATTGCTGATTCTGACCTTAATCTTCCCTGAGTTATTTGCCCACATTTACACAGACAATCATGATTTGATACTGGCCTCTGTCCCTGTTATCAGAGTTGTAAGTTTTGCGGTAGCATTTTTTGCAGCAAGCAATGTCATAATCAACGGACTATCAGGAACAGGAAGTACACAAACAGCCTTTTTTATAGAAATAATCACATTGATTTTTTACATTTCATACGTTTATTATACTGCAATTTACAACCGGCAAGAAGTATGGGTTGTATGGATGTCGGAATTTGTTTACTGGACATTAAATGGCGGGTTGGGTTATCTCTTCCTCAAAAAAGGAAATTGGAGAGAAAATGAAATATAATTCAGAAAAAATGGACTCATTCAATCATAGTTAGTAAGCTGTTTACAAATTCTTATCAATCTTAATTATCGCTGAATGTTTTGCCAAATCGTGGCAAATACCGTGTTCCTCATTACCCGAATGACCTTTTACCCAATAGAAAATAATTCTTTTTTGCCGGCACAATGCATCAGCTTCCTGCCAGTCCCGGGCAAATTTCACGGGTTGTCCGTAAGCTGATTGCCAGTCGTTATAGCACCAAAAATGGATCCACTGTGCCAATCCACGAATAACATACCGGCTATCGGTATTCACTTGAATCGTATCTTCATCTGTCAATAACTTCAGCCCTTCTATTACCGCCTTTAGTTCCATCTGATTATTGCTTCCACCATGAAAAGTTGCTGAAAAAGTATTTTTTTGTCCATCAGGCCAGTAAACAGATACAGCCAGCCCTGATTGTTTCGTTTCTGAAGCATACGAGCCATCTGCATATATCTGTGCGACTTCCTCAACCGGAACTTTCTGCATCGTAATTTCCAACTTGTTGTTCCGACGATCAACGATAATATACTTGTCAAAATCAGCTTCTTTCAAAAAAGGAAAATTCTCAATAAACACACAACGGATCTTCTGACCTTTTCTGATTTTTCCATCAATAGCTGAACGGATCACTTTTTCAAACTGATCGTAATTTTTGTTAATCGTACCAACCAACACGTTTTGTTCCGAGAACTCCACAGTCCTTTCAACCGGATAATACAACAGCTGATTACTGGTATTAGCATCCGTAATCCGGCAACCGATTTTAGTTTCGTCCACCAGATCTATATGTATGTTAAGTTTTACAGGATTCAAACGTATTAGTTTTCTTTATTCTGTCTATTATTTTCCTATTGGCTGAATATTGCGCCGAACAGCTTTGGATATTTCCAGAAACATATAACCCTGCTTACCAGAACGGATATTTTCTTCATTTTGCTGGTATTTTTTCAGGGCATATTCTTTAGATTTCTCAAATGTAATCAGCGACATTTGGTTTTGTGATTTTCCAACCATAGTCGAATCCAGTTGTTCGTCCGGGAAAAAATCATCCATATCCACATCACCAATCATGGTTGTTTCGAGATAACTAATTCCCTTTTTATGTGAATCGGTATAATATCCCACAAACATGTGCCCACGGGTGCGAATGAGTACGGGCGTTATATTGATAGCGCGTAAAAGAGATGCAAAAAGGACACTACCATCCACACAATTGATCTGGGAAGAGTTCAGGGCATCTTCGAACGTTCGTACCCTTTGTGAAAATACAACATTACTTGAAAGACTGGTATTGGAAACAGAACTATAACGGAACTTTCTCTTTTGCAAGACATTCCAAAGGGCATACACCTGTTTTTCTACAGCAGCAGGGCCACCCACCTGATATCCCGGGAAACGATTGACAATTCGGGTGTTCAATGCTTCGCGTAACACCTGATCAATCATGGGATGATCTTCGTTAACGTATGCAGCAAAAAAAATACCTGTATCATGATATTTTTTAGCATGGCTGACATAACCTAACAGACACTCGTTGATACTACGAACAGAGAATGTGCGTACCTGTTGACCCAGCTCCTTACCATTTATCTCCACTGACACCACAACACTTACTGGTTCGGCTTGCACATTATTTTTCAGCGCATCATAGTTCCAAATAATATCCGGATAAATATAATATCCGGTACGCGCATCATTCAATACAAATTCAGAAACCGAACGAGAGAAAAATTTTGACTCAGCCACTTCTATCCTCACCCGGCTGTTAGCTTTTCCAGAACGAAGATGTACAGCAATCAGAGATTTCGGATTACCAACATACATGGAATCATCAGGAACAATTACCTGTTCGTCGGTTGTTGCAACCGACAAAATAGCAGAAGGGAAAATATTCCCACCCAAATCATCAGTAATTTCAAATCCGGGGCTAAAAGAAGAATAATTAAACCAATACAGTCCACCTCCAATTAACAATATTGCCACCAGCATTATCAGTCGCCAACCATGACGAACCCTCTGAATAATCATCATATCCAATATTTTTAAACACTGACAAAGGTACTATTTTTCAAATAATTTCTTAATTAAATGGCGGGGGTAGTTTCCTCTAAAAAGAAAAAGGGAGCTTAATATTCAACAAATAAAATTTCCCACAAGTTAACAAATAGATATATTTCAAAAAAGAGGGTATCAATTTGCTGATCTACCCCCAAAAGTTGGACGGATTAATAATTAAAATTTAATTGGACTGAGTTCGAAACATAACCGGACTTAGTCCTTTTAGTTTCTCTTTGATTCTAAAGTTGTTATAGTAATGAATATAGCTCTTAAGCTCATATTCAAAGTTTTCGATGGAGCTAAATTTCTCTAAATATAACAATTCTGATTTAAGTAATCCAAAAAAGTTTTCCATAACTGCATTATCTAAACAATTTCCCTTACGAGACATACTTTGCACTATTCCTTTGTTTTTAAGCATTCTTTGATAAGTTGCATGTTGAGATAATGCCAACCCTGATCAGAATGTAAAACAAGCTCTGTATCTTTCTTTATGCCTTTGGGTGCTTTACTGAGCATATTTGTGACCATTAGTAAATTGGGATGAGGGCTATACTATAACTTATTATTTCTCCATTAAACAAGTCCAAAATGGGAGATAGATATATTTTGTGTCCGAACAATGCAAACTCCGTTACATCTGTCACCCATTTCTTGTTGGGAGATGCTGCTTTAAAATCCCGCTCAAGGATATTAGAAGCAATTTTACCTGCAATTCCTCTGTAAGAACGGTACTTTTTGAGTCTCACATGACATTTCAATCCACTTTTCCGCATTAATCTGCCTACGGTTTTATGATTAATTACCATAGAATTATTGTGCAGTTCCAGGGTAATACGTCTGTAGCCATATCTACCTTTATTGGCGTGAAAAATATCATTAATCTGCTTGCGCATAGAATCATATTTATCAGGGGATTGTAACTGTTTTATATGATAATAAAACGTTGCACGTGCCATCGACGAGACTTTCAATAAATCTGAAAGGTCGTATTCAAGCCTCAGTTCTTCGATGACCCGGACTGTTTCCCGCTTTCGCGTGCTATCCTTTCCTGTACTAAGGCTCTCAATTTTTTTAGGTAAACATTCTCTGCTCTAAGATAACATAGCTCCTGCTGAAGCTTCTCTAATTCTGTTTCCGGTTGTTTTTTCTTGGGTCTTCCCATATCTTTTGAAGGTCGCTCTAATTGTTTTGTCTGTGCAAGTGAGGAATATCCTCCTGTTTTGACTTTCGAAACCCATGTGTTAACAGCAGTTTCACTTACATTGTATTTTAATCCAGCCGACTTGGCAAGATAATGATTTTTCCAGAACATCTCTAACTACCTGCATTTTAAATGACACTGGAACATGTTTAGAACTCTGCTTATTGAACCCAGAGAGACCTAATGCTCGATAGATATTTATCCAACGTTGAACTATGGTTTCACTAATATTGAGTTCTCTACTTATAGTAGTACAACCATAACCTGTTTGGTATAATTCTACTACTTTTAATTTCTCTGAAAGGCTATGCTTTCGATTTTTTCTTGTTGTTGACATAAAAACACCCCAAAAGTTTTTTGTCTAACTTTTGGGGCGCAGTTCAAAAGATCATCCTCTTTCTTGAAGGTTAAAAAACTAAATTTTTGTAAATATAACTTTAATGGCAGTTGCTTTAGAACCATTCCAAGCTACCTCAAATTTAACATTAGAATAGGTTGTAGTTTCTCCAACAATAAAGTTGTCTGTCCCTGTAAATGTTTCTCCATCCATTGTAGCTATACCTCCAACTCCTATCCAAGCACCATTGTACCTTACTTTGAATTCTTTGCTTGCATCCATTGTAAGATTACTGATGTTGTAAACGTAAGTTCCAGCTTTAGTTGCTTCGTTTGTTATTGAACTATTCGCTGCATCATATACTGCCAGTGTGGCACCTGATGGATCTCCCCATTCTGATGGAGGAGTTGTATTTGACCCAAATGCGTTGCCACTAAATCCTACAACGAAAGTAGAAGGATCTTCAATAATGATATCACCAGTTAAACTCATAGCGTAACTTTTGGAGAGGTCTCCTCCAGCTAAAGTCCATGTAAGAGTTAGCTTGATATCAGTACCTTTAGGCATATCAATATCACTACCTCCTTGAATCATATCTACTCCTAAGTTAGTGTTTGCTTTTACAAGTCCGGCATCATCAAGCTGAATTTTCCAACCTCCACCATAAGCAAATTTAAATGTGCTAGCACTTGTGGTAGCGATAGTGGTATCCCATGTCATTGTAGTGCGATTAAAATCACTCGCTTTCATTTTTTTCCAACCCCAATCTCCATTAACCCCACGAATTCCCCATTCTACCGGAGCTACAACAATAAGAGGATTAGCTAAATCACCATCTACATTCAGATCTAAAACTATGTGGTATAATCCGCTGGTTGTCACCTTCATTGGAGCGATTTCTGCTGCTGTTCCACTTATTAATGTTCCTTTTAATAAAGTAACTGTAGGTTGATCATTTTCTCCGTTTGTATTAAACTCTTCCAATACTGCGCTGTATTTAGTTTCCACGGTGCCTTCTTTGAGTAATAACGTAAAATCTTTATTTGATTCTAAGGCAACATACTTTTCATACATTCCAGATCTTTTTTCTTTTGTAACTTCATTTAGCCCAGAAGCCATACGATAATTTACAGATAAGGTACTACCTCCTGTAGCGTCTCCTGTAACATAAAAGCCATCTTCGACTATAACTTCTGGATCATCGTCGCTTTTGCACGATGTAAAAGCAGAGAATACTAGTGTAAGAGCAGCTGCGAATAAACTAAACTTTTTGAATGTTCTCATTTTTAATTAAATTTAAATGGTTATTGTTTTGTTAATTGATGAATAAATTATTTTAATTGTATCCTGGATTTTGTGTCCAAATTGGATTTCCTTGATCATCTCTGACTGACTTTTCAATGACAGAATATGGAATTGGAAACCATTTCCTGAAATCTTCTTTTCCTTCAACATATTGAACATAATTGCTGTCTGAGAATTTATTAAATCTAATTAGATCTCTACGTCGTATGTTTTCCCATGCAAATTCTCTGCCGCGTTCATTGAGTAATTCTTCAAGAGTAAGTGTTGCAGGTGTGTAAACTTTGGATGCTCCTCCATCCGTATCATAAGCAAATGCACGTTTGCGAATTCGCTGAAAATCTTCAGTTGATATGCCGGAGGTTCCTGTTCCTCCACGTAATATTGCTTCTTCTTTCATATACAGAACATCGGCATACCTGAATAATACAAAGTCATTTTCACAATAAGCGTATTTGCCTTCTTTGTCAACTTCGTATTTAAACATTCGTGCTCCATCACCCCATTTGGCGGCATCTAACGATTCTATATCTGATCTGATAATAGCTTGATCTTGATTTTCATCTTTTAGGATATTTGCTCCTGCTGCATCGTAAATTGGCCCAACAAACCAACCCCATTGTTTTGTATTTTTTGTACCTAATCCCTCATTGCCTGGGCCACGTACATCTGTTGATTCATAACGTTCAATGAATTTCGGTCTGGCACAAAATCCATTCCACGGTTTTGTTATCATATTCCAGGTTGTCTGTTGAGAGTAATGTAAGGTCAACATGGTTAAGCGTAACTTATTTGACATGCTTCCATTTGTTCTGGAATCAAATGAAGAATTACCATTTTCAACTATAACAAAAATATTTTCTTTACTATTTTCGTTATTAATTTTAAAATTATCAAAAAAGTTTTCTTCAATTGTATATGAACTAGCATCAATAATTTTGTCGCAACTTTGAATGGCTTTAGTGTAAAAATCTGCTTCCGAATTAAATGTCATGCCGTCTACAGATACATTTTGAGGTGTGCATCCAAATGATGTGGCATTCAGATATAGACGAGCAAGCAAGGCATAAGCCATTCCTTGCGTAACTCTACCATAATTTACATCTCTGTTTGCATCGGTTACAACAGGAAGATTTGGGGCATTACGTTCAAGACAACTAACTAAATTGGACCAAACGAGATTGGGTTCCATTAGAGGTTGTGTTTCTTCTTTAAACTCTTCTGTATATGGAACTCGTCCAAAACAATCAAAGAGCATGTAATAATAGTAACTCCGAAGTACTTCTAATTCCGCAACATATTGGTTGTAGTTGCTTTCAGACATAGCTGATTTGTTGTCGTTTAAAGTCGAAATTACTTTGTTGCATAATATAGCTCCTGAAATAGTCGTATTCCATATGTTTTTGAAGGCATCTGCAAAAGAATTCCATTTATGAGTATTCAGGTTTTTCCAATATCCACCATCTGACCAATGTTCTCCCGGCATACGAACGGGGCAAACACATTCATCTGATGTTAAGGAGCTAACACCCCAATATCCCCAGTGGTCGTGTACCCATTTTATGTCTGCATAAGCTTGTCCAACCAGCAAAACAATATTATCTTCACTTTGAACCATATCTTCCACCGTTGGATTTCCATAATTCTTTTCTTCAAGCCAACTATCGCAGGAGTTAAAAGAAAATGAAAGCACTATAATGAATAGTATATAAAGTATTCTTTTCATGTTATTAGCGTTTTAATTAATTTATAGTAATATTACAGCCAATCAAAAATGTAGCAACTGTGGGATAAAAATCAGGGTAGTCTATTCCGGAATCCCATACACTTGTTGTGTTTACTTCAGGATCTTGTCCACTGTAGTTGGTTAATGTCAATATGTTTTGAGCTGTTGTATATAAACGTAACGATTGTATATATTTATTATTCTTTAAGGGTACAGAATATCCTAAAGATACATTGTCTAATTTAATATATGAGCCATCTTCTAAGTAATAATCAGAAAAGTATGTTTTGTTTATTAAGACTCCTTCTCTGGCATCTTTCAAAAATACATTCATTGATTGAGATGCAGATGGCCCATATGCCCACCGAGTTACATTGAGTACCTTGTTGCCTAAAACTCCACGGAAGAATAATGTTAAGTCAATATTTTTATATCTTATCATATTATTCCAGCCATATGTTAACCACGGTTGTGCACTTCCTAGTGACATTCTCTGGCTCTCAGTAGGGTCAGATGTGTAACCACCTGCCGGAGTTTTGAACATCCATGTTCCATTACTTTGATTATAGTCGTTAGTAAGTGTTCCTCCATCAGTCATCCAACCTGCAAATTTATATCCGTAAAATTCACCAACAGGACTACCTTCCATTAAAAGTTGTGTTTTAGTATTCATAATCCCATTTTCTCCGACACTTCCGGAAGTTGTTTGTTTATAATTAAAACCTTTACTTGGGTCGGATAGCTTTGTGATAGTGTTTTTGTTAAATGAGATTGTAGGTGTAGTTGTCCAGTTCCAATCTTTGTTTTTTACGGGAACTAGGCTTACCGCTAATTCTACACCGTAACTATCCATTTGTCCGGCATTAGCCAAAAGAGTCTCAAACTGATATGGAGGAGTTGGAACTTCATATTCCCACAATAAATCTCTTGTTTGGCGATAATAAAACTCTAAACTACCAAATACTCTGTTTTTAAATAGTGAGTAATCAACTCCAAGGTTGTATTCGTATTTCTTTTCCCATTTCAAATCTTCGTTTTGATTTTGACTTACACCATATGTGTAAACATACTTCTTGTTGTACCAAAAAGATCCTCCGTTTTTTAACATAGCTACAGAATTCAAATCAGAGGCCAGATTATTTCCGGTGATACCAAATCCAAATCTAACTTTTAAATCATCACACCATTTTGTGTTTTGCATAAATTCTTCACTACTTATTCTCCAACCAGCACTTGCTGCCGGAAACCAGCCCCATTTGTTGTTAGCTCCGAATCGGGAAGATCCCTCGCGTCGAATTGAAGCCGACAGTAAATATTTATTATTATAATTATAATTTAAACGGGTAAAAACTGCAGCCAGAGTGTTTGAGTTTCTGTAAGAACTGGCATTCAAATAGTCTTTACTCGCGTCTCCATTGCCAATTTGGTAATATTTGGAGCTGCTTGTTGGGAACCCTTTATTTGAGATGTCTGACCCATCATACAGGAAGTTTTGATAAGAGATACCAGCAACTGAAGTTAAATTGTGATTGCCCCATTGAGTTGAATAGTCTACAGTTGTTTCAAATAGCTTGTTGATGTTTTGATCTGTTGTTCTGCCAGCTTTGCCGGAACCATCAGTATCTGAATTGATAATATCGTTGTACCAATATTTATAATTGTCACCTTTTTCCATGGCCCCGAAGGCATTTATTCTCAATCCTTCAACTGATTTAATGTTAATTATGGCTTTGACTGAGCCTCTGAAATAATTTCCATCCTGATACGATTCTTTTTGTTGAAGACCTTCGACGGGGTTGGCTTGCCCTGTCCCTTGTATGTAAAAATATCCGGATGCAGTATTGGCATCGTAAATAGGGTAAGTTGGATTTACAATGGCAGCTTGTTTGAAATCTCCGGTAAAATAATCATTACGATAATGCATGAATGAAAAATCGTATTGTAATTCAAGCCAACCATCCAACGCTTTTTGTGAGGCCGCTAATTTCGATATAAGTTCTTCTCTGTTTGAGTTCTTTGCAATACCTTCAGCATTTTTGTAATTTAATGATGCTCTGTAATTAAAGTTTTTAGCTGAACCGGAAATTGCAATATTGTGGTTGTGAGTAAATGCAGCGGTTCTGGTTAGTTCAGATACCCAATCTGTATTGTAGTCGACACCAGACCCATCTGAATAGATAGTTGGAATTACTTTACCTCCTGATATAGTGGCTAAATTTCTAAATTCAGATGCTGTTGCCATTCCCATGTCTCCATTACGAATAGAACTAGATAGATATGTTGAATATTCTACAATCGTTCTCGCCTCACCATTAATATTGTTTCCCCTTTTTGTAGTTATAATAATTACCCCGTTCGTTCCGCGGGTACCGTATATCGCAGCAGCAGAGCCGTCTTTTAATATATCCATCGATGCTATCTCATCCGGAGAGATATTGTCTATATTGTTTACCGGAATTCCGTCTACTATATAAAGGGGTGAAGTTCCGGCTCCTTTGTCCAATGTAGAAAACCCACGAATTTGAATATTGTATCCTGTATTAGTTGGATCACTGCTGGTTTTTATTATGTTTAATCCTGCAACTTTACCCTGCACCAATCCAATTGGACTTGTTTTAACTCCGGAACTAAAGTCTTCCGACTTCATAGATGCAACAGATCCCGTAACTTCTTTCTTTTTTTGAGATCCATATCCAATTGCTACGACTTCACCAAGTGCAATAGCATCTTCTTTTAATTCTACATCGATGCTTTTCTGTCCAGTCACCACAATTTCAACAGACTGATACCCTACATATTTCACAACGAGTGTTGCTTTTGGGGTTACCGAAAAAGAAAATTCACCATCAAAATTTGTTATCGTTCCATTCGTTGTTCCTTTTTCCAAAATATTAGCACCAATAATTGGTTCCCCCGTTGTAACATCCTTCACAACGCCAGAAATTGAAATATTTTGTCCATAAACAAAAACACCGGAAACGACAAACATTAAAAATGCTGATAAAATCCGTAATTTAAATTTAAAGTTTGTGTACTTCATGTATTAGATTTTTAGACAATTAAACATTGCGTTATTAAATTCACTTAAATATTTAAACATTCGATAGATAGATTAGTTTATCCATTTTTTAGGTAGCTAACATTTCGAATATTGAAATTCTGTGAGCAAATTTAGAGTAATCAAAATTATTTGTATCTATTGTCTCCGATTATGGCCTCAAATTTTAATGCAATCGTTTGCGGTTACATTCGTTTTTTTTTAATAGAATCCTCATGTAAATAAAACATTCTGTTATACCTTTGTTGTTATAAGAATATATGTATATCAGAATAATTGCTACACAAATATTTATGGTATAAAAATAAGCTTTGTTGAAATAATAAATGACACCTTAAATTGCATTTCGACACTTTATGAAAAAGACACAAATCACGATAAAAGACATCGCCAAAGCACTTAATATTTCTCCATCAACAGTATCGCGTGCTTTGAAAAATCATCCGGATATTAGTCAGGAAACCAAAGATGCTGTAAATGCCTACGCCAAAGCAAACCACTATAAACCCAACAGTCTTGCTTTAAGTTTACGAATGAGTAAGAACAACACCATCGGTGTCATACTACCAGAAATTATCCATTACTTTTTTTCTTCAATTTTATCAGGTATAGAACAAGTAGCCAATGAGCAGGGATATAATGTAATTATTTGTCAATCCGAAGAAAAATATGAGAAAGAAGTAAAAAACACGCAGGCTCTTATTGCAACACGAGTTGCCGGAGTATTAGCCAGTTTGTCGAAACATACAACAAACTATGATCATTTTCAGGAAATTATCGACAGCGACATTCCGTTAGTTTTTTTCGACCGGATTTGTATCGGGATACTGACCGACCGTGTTGTAGTAGATGATTATACAGGAGCCTTTGCCGCCGTGGAATATATGATTCAGAGCGGGTGTAAACGTATTGCATTTTATAGTTCCCCTCTTCACCTCGAAATTTCCAAAAACCGTCGCAACGGTTATTTGGACGCACTACGAAAATACGGTATTCCTGTAGATGATTCTTTAATTAAAGTCTGCGACACACGCGAAGAGGCTATTATAATTACACCGGAAATATTAGACAGGGTAGACAGACCTGATGGATTTTTTGCCATAAATGACTCTTGTGCTGCAGGAATCATGTATGCTGTAAAATTAGCCGGCTTACGTATTCCGGATGATATTTCAATATTCGGATTTTCAGATGGAGAATCAGCTAAAGCATGCGACCCTATGTTAAGCACAGTGGAACAACATGGATACGAAATGGGAAAATATGCAGCAGCCCTTCTCCTCGATAAAATTAATGGAATAACACATGGCCAATATACAAACAAAATTGTCAGAACAAATCTGATTATCAGAGGATCAACGAGATAAAAGTAATTTATAGTGAGTAGTCGATAGTTTATAGAAATAAGTGATAAGTATTTATAAATTCTGTAAAATGACAAACTTTAAGAACAATAAACAGACAAACGGAACTTTAGAAACTAATGAACAAAAAACAAGGTAAACCCCGTCTCAGCTTTTGGCAAATATGGAACATGAGTTTCGGATTTCTCGGAATTCAGTTTGGATTTGCACTTCAAAATGCTAATGTCAGCAGAATATTCGAATCTTTGGGAGCTAATATCGATGACATTCCCATACTTTGGATAGCCGCTCCTGTTACCGGGTTAATCATTCAACCCATTATCGGGTATTGGAGTGATAAAACATGGAACAGACTCGGACGGAGGAAACCATTTTTTCTTTCGGGAGCTATTCTGGCAAGTTTGGCTTTATTTATAATGCCAAACTCTTCTATGCTTTGGATGGCGGCCGGTACACTTTGGATTATGGATGCCTCGATCAATATTTCTATGGAACCTTTTCGTGCATTTGTAGGTGACATGCTGCCTTCGGAACAACGAACGCTTGGTTTCTCCATGCAAAGTTTCTTTATCGGATTGGGAGCTGTCGCCGGCTCAGCACTGCCATGGGTACTTACAAACTGGTTACATATATCTAATATTCCCGTAGAAAATCAACTGATTCCGGATACTGTAAAATGGTCCTTTTTCATAGGAGGAACCATATTTATATCAACTATTTTAGTAACCATATTTACCACAAAGGAATATTCTCCCGAACAGTTAGCTCAATTTGATCAAGAAACCAAACAGCAGACAACAGGTACTAATACGGAAACATTAGTACATCATTCCAAATTCATAGAATTCGGATTGTCATTATTAGCGATAAGTATGATTATTGGCGGCTTAACTTATTATTTTCAGGGAGATAAACAACTTTATATTCTGGCAGGGATTCTGTTACTTATTGCTATTTTATTTCTGATTGTCAGCATTCTACGAAAAAACAATAGAAAAAACAGTTTAGTAGAAATCACGTCGGATATAATGAACATGCCTAAAACAATGCTTCAGATAGCTATTGTGCAATTTTTCACATGGATTGCTTTATTTTCAATGTGGATTTATACAACACCGGCAATTACAGCTTTCCATTATGGCACAACAGATACCCGTTCTGCCGCATACAACACCGGAGCCGACTGGGTGGGAATTCTGTTTGGAGCGTATAATTTATTTGGTGCCCTGACTGCATTTTTACTTCCGGTTATAGCCGGAAAAATTTCACGAAAATATACCCATCTTATCTGCCTTATTTTAGGGGGACTTGGACTGATTTCCACATTTTTTATCAAAAATCCGGATTTTCTACTTATAAGCATGGCGGGTATTGGCATTGCATGGGCCAGTATTCTTTCTATGCCTTATGCCATGCTCACAAGTGCATTACCTCCAAATAAAATGGGAGTCTACATGGGGATATTCAATTTCTTCATTGTGTTGCCACAGATACTTGCTGCAACCATTTTGGGAAGTATAACGAAACATTTATTCCACGGAGAAGCTATTTATACACTTATATTCGGAGGAGTTTCCATGATTATAGCAGCTATATTTACGATATTCATACAAGACAAAGATGACCCGGTACATATTGACAATTGACACATTGTTTTTGTTCTCCCATTCTACGGAATGTCCACAAGACATCATTCGTTCTTTTGTCTAATATCTTGGTTCTAAAATTATAAACATAATGAAAAGCTATTCCATAACAGATCTCTGGTGTTTTATCGAAGAAAAAACGGATGACGATTTACTTTTCGAATCGGAAGCGTTTTTTGAGACAGGAAACGGTCACTTAAAACAACAGGCTAATTTCGAAGAATTTTACTCAGGCAAAACCGTCCGTGGGAGTTTCGTTGAAGGTATCGATTATGAAGATCCCAATCTTCAGAAAGCATGGAAAGAGCCCTTTAATCCGGATTTAAAACAAATTATTAATTCACCGGACTGGACTCCTGTTATTGTTCGGCTAAATGATGAAGTGCTTGATTTAAAAACATGGGAAATTATCAACTACAAACGTACTTTTAATATGCACGAAGCCTGTATCGAACGTACTTTTGAAGCCATTTCACCCAAAGCTCATCATATTTCCGTCACTATTAAAAGAATATTATGCCTCGCTGAGCCTGAAATTGCAGCTATCAGTTATTGCGTTAAATCGCTCAATTTTGAGGGAAGAATTTCATTTATGCCGTTAGTTCAGGGCAATTTACAAAATGAACCAGGGCTTGCCAACGAGTTGCAGTGGAATGTATTACAGACAAGGACTCTACAAGAAACAGCGCATTTGTGGATACAAATAAAACATATCAAATTTCAGACGGCAACAGCCATAGCCTATAATTTTTATAAAAACAACGAACAATTAAACCTCATCCCCACAAAAATAGAGAAAGAAAAAACAGCGGGATTCAGTATAGGAACAGATGTGAGAACAGGCGATACACTTTGCCTCAATAAATTTATTGCCGTAGTAACTTCTGCTCAATACCCAAGTTTGGAAATTACGGAAAAGGCTTGTTCTAAAGCATCTGAAGCAAAAGCAAAAGGCTGGAATAGACTTTATGACGAACATCGCACAACCTGGGAACAAAAATGGTTTTATACTGATTTTCAGGATGGGGATTATTCTGAAAAAAGCCATCTAAAAAAATATAAATATTTCAGAGATATTTTCACAAAATAGACTTTTCATTATAATAGTGAGTAACGGGTAGCGAGAAGCGGATAGTTTATCAAGAACCAATGTACTTCTTTCCGTTGTCTGCCATTCGTTATCTTTTCGGTAAACGGATAAACCGATGAACCAATTAACTCTATAAACTGATAAATTTCATGAACTCTCTAACAAATAAAAAACTTTTCTAATGAAACAATACCGATTATTGATATTTATGCTATTAGCATTCATATCAGTCAGTGGATATGCCAAAAAACAACAACGTTGGATTGACAGACTTGAACCAACATCTTGGTGGACAAGCATGCACAATCCGGAATTACAATTAATGATACACGGAAATAATATAAGTGATGCTGATTTCAAAATCAATTATCCGGGAGTTTCCATTATCAAAAAGCAATTAACTGATAATCCGAATTTCGTTTTTTTATATTTAAATATCGCACCGGAAACCGCACCCGGAAAATTCAAAATAGAGGCTTTCAGAGCCCACAAATCGCAAACTTACTATTATGAATTGCAACAAAGGCATACAGGTTCAGCCGAAAGAAAAAGTTTCACTGAAGCCGACGCAATATATCTGCTCATGCCAGATCGTTTTGCAAACGGGGACACAAAAAACGATTCGGTCAAAGAATATTTTCAAGGAGTTCATCGTAATATACCAAGTTGCCGGCATGGTGGCGATATTGCAGGAATTATCTCTAAAATTCCATATATGGCTGATCTCGGGATTACAGCACTTTGGACAACTCCGGTTCTTGAAAACAACGATACCGCTTATTCTTATCATCATTATGGGTGTTCCGATTACTATAAAGTGGATCCCCGCTTCGGAAGCAATGAAGATTATCGCCGACTGTCGGACAGTTGTCATGTTCACGGGTTAAAACTAATTCTCGATGTCGTCCCAAATCATTGCAGCGGCGCTCACTGGTGGACAAAAGATAAACCAGCAAAAGACTGGTTCAACGAATGGCCCGAATATACTTCTTCAAACTATCGCATGAATGTTTGGACTGATCCATACGCCTCTGAATCGGATTTATACAAAATGACACACGGTTGGTTTGCTCCCAACATGCCCGATTTCAACCTGAATAATCCATTAGTTTTCGACTATTTGAAACAGGACTATATTTACTGGATTGAATATGCCGGAATAGACGGACTGCGGGTAGACACTTATCCCTACAACGATATTCACGTGGTAGCCCGATTTTTGAAATCCATCAGAAACGAATATCCGAATATGAATATCGTAGGCGAATGTTGGATAAAAACTCCGGCAGAAATAGCATATTATCAAAGCGGCAACCCGAACAAAGACGGCTTCGATTCTAAACTACAAAGTGTTATGGATTTCTGTTTATGTGATGCTTTTGACAATGCTTTCAACGAAAAAAACGGTTGGGACAACGGAATTGCCCGTTTCTATAACCTTTTCGCCCAGGACTTTGTGTACCATAATCCCAATATGATCATGAATTTTTTAGACAATCATGACATGAATCGCTATTCAACAGAAGTAAAACGCGATACGGCTAAATTCAAAATGGGTCTGGCACTGCTTACTACCGTTCGTGGTTATCCTCAAATTTATTACGGCACGGAAATCATGCTCGATGGCATTCAGGGCGATTATCAGGGACATCGTTTCGATTTTCCGGGAGGTTGGTCCGATGACAAACGAAACGCTTTTACAAAAGCTGGCCGTACTGTTGAAGAAAATGCCATATTCAACTACACTAAAGCATTGTTGAATTACAGAAAAAATAATCCGGTACTTCAAAACGGAAAAATGAAACAATTCATTTCTGAAAATGGAATATATGTTTTTTTCAGATATAACAACAAAAAAACTATTATGGTTATCACTAATAACAACGAAAACAACTACGATTTAAAGACGGACAGGTTTGCCGAAATGCTAAAAAACAAATCAACAGGAACAGATATTATCAGTCATAAAACATACAAGCTTTCCGCTCCGATTCAGCTTAAACCCAAAACAGTAACGATATTTGAAATAAAATGAAGCATTCGCTGTTTCTATAGTTTATCTGTTCATAAAGGTTCATCGAATTTATTAAGCCCATTAGTTTCTTGATTCTGATAGCTATCAATAAACTCGTCTAAAATCTTGATTCTTGGCTTTTGATTCTTAAAACAAAAAAATATACAACCATGAAATATCTTTTAAAACTACTTATTATTGCTACGCTCGTCTCATGTCAGGCAAAACTTAACTTTCCGGCTCAGAGCGAAGACAATATCAATCTGAATACGCTGACCACACTTGAGATTGGCGAGAACATAATTCATTTACAGGATTTTATTCTCAACCCTGCTGAAATAGATTCGATTACTTCAAGTTCCCGAAAATTACAAATTCAATTGAGTAACGACAAACAAATTGCAACCTTAACTGCTCAAAAAGATATGGAACAATTTGTGAATATAAAAATCTGGATAAAAGGAATTACCTATTCCCTACCCTGCCGCAAAACGGATAAAACAGACTATACTTTCACCTACAACCCTCACGGAAAAACTTATGAAAAAGTACAAATAGCCGGACAAATGAATGACTGGACTCCGGCACAAACTCCGGATTTACATCTAAACGACAAAGGATTATATGAGTTGACAATGAACCTGAGTCCCGGAACCTATTTATACCAAATGGTTTTGAATGGCGATCAAAGTCACGATGAAAATAATCCGGACAAGGTAGACAACGGATTCGGAAAGTTCAATTCTATACTTCAGATTACAGGGTCTCAGGATAAACTGCCGGTACTTTACACATCTTCGTATACAAACAAAAAAATTATTATCAATTCTGAAAAATCGGTCGATCAGATATTTGCATACTGGCAAAACTATTTGTTGCCCGAAAATTTCATTCACAAAAATGGAGACGAAATAAGTATCGACATTCCCGAAGAAGCCAGACAAATTTCGCGTTCGTTTATCAGAATGTGGGCAGTCAATAAATTCGGCATTAGCAACGATATTTTAGTTCCGCTTGAAAAAGGGCAAGTTCTTAATGATGCCAAGGAATTGACCCATACCGATAAGCATGCACAAATTATGTATTTCATGCTTGTCGACCGGTTTAAAAATGGCGACAAGACCAACGACTTTCCTTTAAACAGACCCGATGTAAACCATAAAGTGGATTTTTGGGGTGGAGATTTGGCCGGCATTCAACAAAAAATAGACGATGGATACTTTGACAAACTTGGCGTAAATTCGCTTTGGATTTCCCCTGTCAATCAAAATCCGTTGGATGCCTATGGCTGGTATGAACCTATGAAAACCAAATTCTCCGGATATCATGGCTATTGGCCAATTTCGTCTTCAAAAGTCGATTTCCGTTTTGGTACCAACGAAGAATTTAAAAACCTTGTGGCAGATGCACACAAACATAACATCGCAGTTCTTCTTGATTATGTTGCACACCATGTACATAAAGAACATCCGTTTTACAAAGAACATCCCGAATGGACTACGCCTCTTTACCTTCCGGACGGCACACTCAACACCGAACGTTGGGACGATCACAGACTTACAACGTGGTTTGATACTTTTATGCCAACTTTGGATCTATCCAATCCTAAAGTAATTGATATAATGACCGATTCGGCTATGTATTGGCTAAATGAATTTAATCTGGATGGTTTCCGGCACGATGCCTGCAAACATATTACCGAAGAATTCTGGCGCGAACTTGCCCTAAAAATGAAGAAAGCCAATCATGGACGACTTCCGTATCAAATCGGCGAAACTTACGGAAGCCCCAAACTTATTTCAAGCTACCTGACTACCGGCATGCTCGACGGGCAATTCGATTTTAATCTTTACGACATTGCCAATATTACTTTTGCCGGTGTCGGAGGAGGAAATTTCGAACGTGTGGCAAGTGTTCTACAATCAGGACTTTATACTTACGGAAATCACAATCTGATGGGATATATTTCTGGAAACCACGACAAACCCCGCTTTATGGCTTATGCTTCGGGGGATATAAAATTTGGAGAAGATGCGAAATTAGCCGGCTGGATGCGGAATATCGGAATTACCGACTCTACAGCCTACGATAAGTTGCTATTATTTCATACTTTCAACATGACAATTCCAGGAATTCCGGTCATTTACTATGGTGACGAAATCGGTCTGACAGGTGGAAACGATCCTGATTGCCGGCGTATGATGAAATTTGATCATCTCAACAACCGGCAAACAAAGCTTTTAAACGGAGTTGCCCGGCTTGGAAACCTTCGAAAAAACAATCCTGTTTTAATTTATGGTGATTTTATCAACTTACAAACAACTCCTAACACATGGGTTTATGCACGAAAATATTTCAACAAAGAAGCCATTGTGTTTATCAATAATTCGGACGAAAAGCGTACTTTTGAGACCAAATTATCAGCACCGTTAACAACAGAAAATTTCAAACCGCTCAATAAAACTGACTTTTCTATCAACGGCAATAAAATCAAAATAAGTCTGCCAGCTTACAGCGCTGAAGTTTTATACTAAAAACACAATTTTATGATTCAGGTCAAAGACAAAGATTTAGCAACAGCAGCCGAAAAAGGTATGGACGAATTTCTTCAAATATTTATCGATGCTTATCTAAAAGAAATTGACGGACAGCTTAGTTCCGAAAATATGAATAAACTGAACGGAACGCAACACACTTTACTGGCATGGCACTTTTTCAGTACCGAAATGCGCGAAGGCGGCTTTGTTCAGCTGATTCAGAACGGGTACGGCGGTTACATTTTCGGAAATCCTTTTGCCAAAGCCATAAAACAATTCGGAGCTACTGAACTGGGAAAACTCATTTACAAGGCCAAAGAAATTTATGATTCGAATAAAGAAGAATTGGAACACGAAACAACCGACGAAGAATTCACGGCCATGTATGTAGACTTTGAAGTGTTTGACGAACTGGAAGAACAGTATTTTGATATGGAAGAACAGCAAACTTCTTTAATTGCTGCCTACGTCGATGAACATATCAATGAGTTTGCCGAAATAGTCTGAATTGGTGTAATAATCAAAATTAGAATTCTGCAGACTTGCCCTATATCATAATTTTGGGAAAAATCCGTCGTCTGTTTTCCGAGCAAAAGAATATAGGGCACCAATCCTAAACGCCACAAAAAGGTAATGTGGCAAAAAAAAGCATAAAAGGCAAAAAAAAGTCCTGCATACATTTTTAGTAAGCAGGACTTTTCATTAAAACGGCAGCTATCTACTCTCCCACCTTTTGGGCAGTACCATCGACGTAATTGGGCTTAACTTCTCTGTT
>JAQVAV010000008.1 GCA_028690665.1 Paludibacter sp. | reverse complement strand
TGATTAACAGTATTTTGCGAAAAATAATTTAATTATTTACCCCCGTCCTTCCGGATTTACGAGTAAAGCTTCGCATACGTCTGAGGTGAACCAACGGTCACGACCTAAGGGAGTAATTGCAATCACCTCGTAACTGTATTATATCCCGATAGCTATCGGGATTGGGGTGGTAAAAACCAAATCACATATACCATTACATGGAAATTGTACAGGATTTTTTGGTGAAGTTCGTTTGCTTCTCGAAGAGGTCAGGAAGGCGGGTATAAAATAAAATGAACTAAAATCCGATGTCAAAACAGGAGTAAGATAAATTTCTATTTTTAATTTTTCGGCGTAATGCTGCTTATGAAGCAGGCATAAAAAAGAGGATGTCTAAAAAGAAAAAAACGCAAATTCTGCAAATTAACACAAATCATAAATTATTGATAATGTGGTAATAATGCAAATTGAATTTGCGTAAATTTGTGCGATTTGCGAAATTTGTGTCCAGAATAGGCCCTTATTGGGCACCTTCTCTCTATTGTGTTATATAATTGTCATTTTACATTTCCCATTGTTCGCATGAATCAATCAGGTCGTCAAACGATTTGATTTTCGATTTGGATTTTACATCTTCAATCTGGTTGATAACTGCTTCGTCATAGCTTTCAGCCTCAACATCCCGGATAACTCCAAGCGCTACCGGAAAATCGGGACCTTCCATCATGGCAAGTTTCATTTGTAATGTTGGATCTTCACATTTAGCGTCATGTACCAGAATGTCAGCTTCGGTAACACCGTTTTCACCTATAGTCACCACTTTCAGATTGAATCCATCCAGCACGAGGCCTTTATCATTGTTCGCCCCGAAAATCATAGGTTTACCATGTTCAAGAATAATCACACGGTCGTAACGGGTTGCTTTTTCCGATAACCATTTGTGAGCTCCGTCGTTGAAAATGACACAATTTACAAGACATTCCACAACAGAAGTCCCTTTGTGGTTGGCAGCTGTTTTCATAGTCATGGATGATGATTTTAGATCCACATCCAATATCCGTCCGAAGAAAGTACCACGAGCTCCCAGGGTCAGTTCAGCAGGACGGAACGGACGTTCAATAGTTCCGAAAGGCGATGATTTTGTGATATAACCTTTGGGTGTTGTTGGAGAGTATTGTCCTTTGGTCAGACCGTAAATCTGGTTGTTAAACAGAAGTACATTAATGTCTATATTCCGGCGAACACTATGAATAAAATGGTTGCCGCCAATGGCTAAGCAGTCACCATCACCGGTAATTTGCCATACGGTGAGCTTAGGATTTGTAATTTTTACTCCGGATGCTACAGCGGCACCACGGCCGTGAATAGTATGATAACCGTATCCGGCATTGTAGTAGGGGAGGCGTGAAGAACAACCAATTCCTGAAATTACCGCTATATCGTGCGGAGCAACACCGAGTTCGGCCATTACCTTTTGTAAGGTGTTGAGTACTGCATAGTCGCCACAGCCAGGGCACCAGCGAACATATTGATCGCTTTTATAATCTTTTGCAGTATATTGTTGTATTAATGAAGTATCCATAATAACTATCTTTTTTAATGTTTGCTTTATTCTTAGAAGAATAATTTTATAATTCTTTTAAAAATGCATTTTCAAGTTCGGCTACAGTGAATGGCTGCCCCTCTACTTTGTTGTATTGAAGATATTCTCCGGGAACTTTTGAGCGAAGGTAAGTTGCAAATTGTCCGTTGTTGAGTTCGCAAACCATTACTTTTTTGTATTTTTTAATCACTTCCGCCGTATTTTTAGGCAATGGATTAATATAGTTGAAGTGAGCGAGAGCAACTTTTTTCCCTTGTTTGTTAACTGCATTAACAGATGTCATCATGTGTCCGTGGGTTGACCCCCAGCTTAAAACAAGAAGATCAGCAGTCTCATTACCTTCAATTTTTAATTCAGGAATAATATTGCTGATATAGTCAACTTTTGCTTGACGTGTTTCTACCATTTTTTGGTGATTTTCAGGATTCGTCGAAATAGCTCCGGTCACATAATCTTTCTCAAGACCTCCGTTCCGGTGCTCAAATCCTTTGGTGCCGGGGATGCTCCAATACCGTACTTTTGTTTTTTCATCACGGGCCGTTACCTTGATTCCTTCCATGCCTGGTTTCGGGTAATTTGGTGTTATTTCGGGTAATTCAGCTATTCTGGGTAATTTCCAGAGCGAAGTTCCGTTACCTATATAAGTATCAGATAATAGAATAACCGGAGTCATGTGTTCTAAAGCTATTTTGGCCGCCATAAAAGCATAATTGAAACAGTCGGCCGGAGTGGAGGCTGCTATTACCACAACAGGACTTTCTCCGTTGCGTCCGTAAAGGGCCTGAAGCAGGTCGGTTTGTTCTGTTTTGGTTGGTAGACCTGTCGATGGCCCTCCGCGCATTACATCAATAACTACTATGGGGAGTTCCGACATAACAGCTAATCCAATAGCTTCCGATTTAAGTGCAAGGCCCGGCCCCGAAGTGCTGGTTGCGGCAAGAGCGCCGGCAAAAGATGCTCCTAGCGCTGTAGTTATTCCTGCAATTTCATCTTCTGCCTGAACCACTTTAACTCCTAATCCTTTGCGTAAAGCAAGCTCGTGCATAATATCTGAAGCCGGAGTAATAGGATAACTTCCTAAGAAAAGTTCGAGCCCCGCTTTTTCGGCAGCGGCAATCAGTCCCCAGGAAGTTGCTTTGTTGCCGTTAACGCTTGTGTATCGTCCTTTTACAAGTTCTGTAGATTTATCTACTGTAAATGTTGAAATGGAAAGATGAAGGTTATTTCCATAGTTGAACCCATCGGTCAAGACTTTAATGTTGGCTTCGAGAATAGAAGGTTTTTTACTGAATTTTTTTTCGAGAAAGTGGATCGCCTGATCAACAGGACGGTTGAATAACCAGCAAATTAACCCGAGGGCAAACATATTTTTACTTCGAAGTACGGTTTTATTGTCAAATCCCATACCTTCAAGACTGGCCTGAGTGAGAGTCGAGAGTGCTGCCGGGATCAATTGTACTGTTTCGGATAGTCCGAGTTCCTCAAAAGGATTTTCCGTTTTAAAACCGGCTTTTTCAAAATCCGGTTTCTGAAATGAATCTTCGTCAAAAATCAGAACTCCGCCTTTTCTTATTCCTTTGGCATTGACTTTCAATGCTGCCGGATTCATGGCTACCAAAACATCGGCATCATCTCCCGGAGTATAAATTTTGGCAGCTCCTAAATTGACCTGAAATCCGGATACTCCTCCAAGCGTTCCCTGAGGCGCCCGAATTTCGGCAGGAAAATCAGGGAAAGTAGAAATTTCGTTTCCCAGAATAGCCGAAAGATTGGAAAAAAGAGTCCCCGTGAGCTGCATCCCATCTCCGGAGTCTCCCGAAAAACGAATTACGACACTTTCCAACTCGGTTGTTTTTGTATTGTCCATTATAATGTGATTGAATTATTATTTTGCAAAAAGGTTAACGGTTCGTTTTTTACAAACAAATCGTTTCATACAACAAATCAGAACTCTGCATTGTTCGGTGTTCTCGGGAAAGGAATAACATCCCTGATATTTGTCATACCTGTAACGAAAAGTAATAAGCGTTCAAACCCAAGGCCAAAACCGGAATGAGGTGCTGTACCGAAACGGCGGGTATCAAGATACCACCAGATATCTTTTTCGGGAACTCCCATTTCATCGGCACGTGTTTTTAGTTTAGTAAAATCCTCTTCACGTTGTGATCCTCCGATAATTTCTCCGATTTTAGGAAATAAAACGTCCATGGCACGCACAGTTTTACCATCGTCGTTTTGCTTCATGTAGAATGATTTGATTTCTTTCGGGTAATCAGTCAGAATAACCGGTTTTTTGAAATGAACTTCAACTAAGTAACGTTCATGTTCAGATTGCAGGTCGGTTCCCCAGCCTACAGGAAATTCGAACTTGTGACCTTTAGCAACTGCATCTTCTAATATAGCAATACCTTCGGTGTATGTCAGGCGTTTGAAATCGTTATTTACTACAAAATTCAAACGTTCGTAAAGCTCTTTGTCGTACATGCTGGAAAGAAAGTCGAGGTCATCTTTACAATTCTCAAGAGCCCAGCGTACACAATACTGAATAAAATCCTGGGCAAGCTGCATGTTTTCTTCAATTTCATTAAAGGCAACTTCCGGTTCTATCATCCAGAATTCGGAAAGATGGCGGGGTGTATTTGAGTTTTCGGCACGGAATGTTGGCCCAAAGGTGTAAATAGCACCCATGGACATAGCGGCCAACTCTCCTTCAAGTTGTCCGGAAACTGTCAGACTGGCTTGCTTGCCAAAAAAATCATTGTCATAAATGATTGATCCGTTTTTATCTTTTTTCAAATCATAGAGGTTCAGGGTAGTTACCTGAAACATCTGACCGGCTCCTTCACAGTCGGAAGCAGTAATAATAGGCGTATGGAAATAAAAGAATCCCCGTTCGTGGAAAAATTGATGTATAGCTATAGCCATGTGATGGCGAATACGGAATACCGCACTAAAAGTATTTGTTCGAGGCCGTAAATGCGCTATCTCACGCAGAAATTCAAGTGTATGACCTTTTTTCTGCAAAGGATAAGTTTCCGGGTCAGCAGTACCATAGATTTCAATTTTTTCTGCCTGAATTTCTACTGTCTGACCTTTGCCTAACGATGCCGCCAGTTTTCCCGTTACATTGATACATGCCCCTGTGGTAATTGGTTTCAGATATTCTTCCCCGAATTTTTCAATATCAGCTACTACTTGTATATTTTTGATAGTCGAACCATCATTTAACGCAATAAAGCTTACACTTTTATTACCCCGGCGGGTTCTTACCCAACCTTTCACGTTTACGTCTGAACCAAAATCAGTACGTTTCAATGCATCAACAATAATCGTTCTGGTCATGCTTTTTTTATTTAAAAAATGAATCTTTCTGTCTTTTTGTATATTCAAGGTGGCAAAATTACAAAAAATCATTTAAACCTCGCTTGTTATGCTATGCAAAAAGCACTTGCTTCGTTTGAGACAAGTGCTTTTAGAATATGCGAAAATCTTATTTATTCGTAATTATTTTTTTTTACTTATTTGTTCTATGTTGCCTATCATGCTCATTGCACAACGGAATCCTATGTCATTGGCACACTGATCCTGCTGCATATAACGGCGTGTTGAAGGATCTAACCAATAAGCTCTGTCTTTCCATGATCCGCCTTTATAAACCCGTGTTTTGTTGTTGATCACAGGTCTCAGTATATCGCTTATGTCCATGGTGTCAGCCTTATTTAATGTTGAATCAAGAGAGAATGTAATCTGAGATTGGGCATCTCCATCTTTAAAATCCCGAACGTCAACAATGCTGTCGTTCATTATACGGCCTAAAGCATCTATTTCATAAATATCCTGTCCGTTTGGATTTTTTCCCTGAACTTTAGGTGTCATATAAACATTTCCGCGGAATGAGTTATATTCTGCCATATCATCGTAGCTGGTCTGACGGTAAACATCCAGTACCCACTCGTTTACGTTTCCTGCCATATTGTAAAGACCAAAGTCATTCGGATAGTAAGAGTCAACCGGAGCGGTAATGGTAGCTCCATCATTCAGATTTCCGGAAGTTCCCATCAGGTCACCTCGTCCACGTACAAAATTAGCCTGCATTTCTCCACGATATTTTTTGTTCGGATTTCGCAACTGGGAACCTGACCATGGATAAATTTTTCCTCCATCGACCATTCCTTCTTTGTCTTTAGCCTGAATAGCATAAGCTGCAAACTCCCATTCTGCTTCTGTAGGCAGACGAAAATCGGAAAACAAAATTCCATCAGACATATCTACTTTACGAATGCTGCCATTCATATCTTTTTTCGGGTGTTTTCCTTGTTTGGGCTGATAAGAATTTTGAAGCAGATATTTTTGAGTATTAAACACAAACTTTAACCTTATGGAATCATAAGCCATGGAATCTAATTTAGAAAAATCAGGAGCTTCGATAATTCCCGCACGAACTAATGCAAGCTCGTTTACACGGTCTGTTCTCCACGCGCAGTAATCCATTGCCTGCTCCCATGTAATTCCTACAACCGGATATTGATCAAAAGCAGGATGGGTAAAATAATTTTGAAGGTATGGTTCATTGTACGCTAATTCTTCGCGCCAAACCATAACGTCCGGTTTTGATTTTTTTACTAAATCAGGGGCTGCTTTGCCGAAAACAACTTCCATCCAGTTCGTATATTCTCTCCAGTCCACATTTCTTATTTCGTACTGATCCATAAAAAATGAACTGACTGTGATTCGTCGACGCTTACTATCCCGTGGCGCTGTTACAAATTCTCCTTTTTCACCTATAGTATAAGAGCCGCCTTCTATAGCAACCATGCCATTAGGAATTTGTGTCTTATAACCCGGTTTTACCGTGAATCCGGTTCCTTTTTTATCATTATATTTCCAACCGGTTGCACGTGACGTGTCGCTATCTCCTTTTCTCCCAAAGGCGAAAATAAGTGAAAAGCCGATCAAAAACAGGGTAATTCTGAAAATTGTTTTTAATTTCATAAACGATCGAATTATTTATAAACTAGGTTTATATTTTCGTGAATATCTGTGCAAAAATAATGTTTTTTTTATTTATAATGTAAAGGCATAATGATTTTTTCTGTTTTAATGTCAATTCGATATTCTTATAACTGAAATTACAGTAAAAAATTATATTGAAGTTTAAAAACCTGTTTTGTTTAACTGTCCTATAGGGTTTTGAGTGATCAGAAGTTGTCTGACAAAGAATATATTGCAATATAAGCATTGATAAATACCCGAATTTATTTTTATAATCATATCCTTGTTATGTAATCTGCAATAATATAATTGAAAATGGGATAGAATTGATTAAAACAAATTTTCTTACTTTTGTAATTCGAAAAACGGTAGTTTTTAGTCTTGTTTATCAGTAAATTATAATGTATAGCATTCGTTTGGGACATAAGTTGTTTGATTTATCGACTCCTGTCGTCATGGGAATCGTCAATGCGACTCCCGATTCTTTTTATCCCGGAAGCCGGTATAACTCCGATCGTTCTGTTTTAAATGCAGTTGAAAAAATGCTCGAAGATGGAGCATCAATCATCGATGTAGGAGGCTATTCGACCCGTCCAGATGCGGAAGAAATTACTGAAGATATTGAGATAAAACGATTGTCTGTTGCGATAAAAGCCATTCGGAAACATTTTCCGGAAGCCGTAATTTCTATTGATACGTTTCGTGCTGCAGTTGCCCGTGAAATGATTCAAGAATTTGAGGTGGAAATGATCAATGACATTGGTGGCGGAACTCTTGATGAGCTTATGTTTGAGACTGTTGCTGAATTTGATACGGCCTATATTTTGATGCACACACGCGGGCTTCCTCAAAATATGCAACAACAAACTGAATATACGGATGTAGTTGCAGATGTTTTTGGTTTTTTACAAAAAAATATAGCACGGCTGAGATTGCTGGGAGTTAATGACGTTATCGTTGATCCGGGATTCGGATTTGCAAAAACATTGGAACAAAATTATACCTTGCTGAATAAACTGTCGTATTTTAAACAGTTGGGAGTGCCTTTATTAGCTGGTGTTTCACGAAAATCAATGATATATAAATTGCTTGGGAATGAAGCAAAAGATGCTTTAAATGGAACAACAGCCGTAAATATGTTGGCACTTGCAGGTGGAGCTTCGATGCTCAGGGTGCACGATGTAAAAGAGGCTTCTGAAGCGGTAAAAATATATAACGCATGTACAAAAGCGGTGTAATTGAATAAAAACAAAATGCAGATATGGGGTTTCAGATAGGTTTTAAAGATATAATCGATATTTTTCTGGTAGCAGTTTTGCTTTATCAGATGTTCAAACTCCTTAAACGTTCAGGAGCCGTGAATGTATTTCTGGGAATCATGGCTTTTGTTATTTGCTGGTTCTTAGTGTCTTATGTTTTTAAAATGGAGCTTTTGGGCGGAATATTCGACCGGGTGGTAAGTGTGGGAACTTTTGCATTAATAGTTCTTTTTCAGGATGAAATAAAAAGGTTCTTTTCAAGGATAGGTTCCAAAGAACAGTGGTCGGCATTTAATATTTTGAGAAAGTTTTTTAATAATCATCAGCCGCTTAAAGAAAATACGGATATTCATATTGTACAAATCGTTCTTGCCTGTCGGAATATGGCAAAAACCTATACGGGCAGCCTTATTGTTATTACAAGAGAAAATGAACTGGAATCGTATGTGCTGTCAGGGGAGCAGATAAATGCCAATATCAGTTCCAGACTGATTGAAAACATATTTTTTAAGAACAGTCCTTTGCATGATGGCGCTATGGTAATTACCAGCAGGCGGATTCGTGCGGCAGCCTGCATTCTTCCAATTTCGAAGAATCAGTCTATTCCAAAAAGAATGGGACTCCGTCACAGGGCTGCTGTTGGAATTACCGAACAGTCGGATGCTATTGCTATTATTGTTTCCGAAGAAACCGGACATATTTCCTGGGCCATCAATGGGAAGCTTACGATCAATGTAAAACCAGAGCAACTGGAACATTTCCTTTCCGAAGAGTTGCTGACTAAAAGCGGAACTCCGGAAATAAATAAAAAGTAGCAGACCAAGAACTTATAGCAAAACAAGAGTGTGGTGTGTCCAATAAGTGTTTATTCTGAACACAAATTGCGCAAATCATACAAATTTACGCAAATTCAATTTGCAATATTGCCACATTATCAATAATTTATGATTTGTGTTAATTTGCGAATATTTGCGTTCTTTTTTTCGACACCCTCTCTTGTTCCCCGGATGGGCAATGCTGAATTTATTCCGAAAATTCCATGAGATAGGCTTTGATAAAGGCATCTATGTCACCATCCATGACCGCATTTACATTCGATGTCTGGTAGTTGGTGCGGTGATCCTTTACACGTCGGTCGTCAAATACATAACTCCGGATTTGAGAACCCCATTCGATTTTCTTTTTGCCTGCTTCAACAGCGGCTGATGCTGCGCGACGTTTTTCAAGTTCAAGTTCATAAAGTTGCGACTTAAGCAAGCGGATTGCGTTGTCCTTGTTCCCGAACTGGGAGCGACTCTCAGTGTTTTCAATAACAATTTCGTCTTGCTGCCCTGTCACCGGATTAGTGAATTTATAATGCAGACGCACTCCGGTTTCCACCTTGTTTACGTTCTGTCCGCCTGCACCTGACGAACGAAAAGTATCCCACGTCAAATTTGCCGGATTGATTTCAATTTCAATGGTGTCGTCGATAAGTGGAACAACAAAAACCGATGTAAACGATGTCATTCGTTTACCTTGTGCATTGAATGGTGAAACGCGAACCAATCGATGAACTCCGTTTTCGCTTTTCAGATAACCGTATGCCAGATCACCTTCAATTTGCATGGTTACGGTTTTAATACCGGCTTCGTCGCCATCCTGCCAGTTCGTGACTTCGCACTTATAATTTTGACGTTCGCACCAGCGCTGATACATCCGGTACAACATTTGAGCCCAGTCCTGTGCTTCGGTACCTCCGGCGCCGGCTACAATTTTGATAACAGCTCCGAGTTTGTCTTCTTCTTTCGACAGCATGTTTTTCATTTCGAGCGCTTCAACCTGTTCGAGTGCATGCTGATATGTTTCATCAACTTCTTCTTCGGTGACAACTTCATCCCGAAAAAAATCGTATGCTAATTGAAGTTCCTCTACTGCGGTTTTAACTCCGCTATAACCTTCAATCCATTTTTTCAGATCTTTTATTTTTCGCATCTGCACTTCGGCAGCTTTTGCATCTTCCCAAAACCCGGGCGCTTGTGTTCTTAGTTCTTCTTCTTCAATTTGTATGGTCTTTGAATCGATGTCAAAGATACCTCCTCAACGCGCTCTCGCGTTCCAACAAATCTTTAAGTTGGTCTGTAGTAATCATTAATTATTATTTAGTGTTTGAAAATATATAATTTGTTTTTTATCTGTGGGAGATGTTTCTCTGTTCCAGTTTATTTTTACAATAAAATGCAGGGCAGAAAAACGGAAACAAAAGCTAAAGAAAAACCGGCCAGTGTTTGTCCGGGCGTATGAGCCTTGAGTTCTATGCGGGAAAGAGCGACTAAAGCTGAAAGAGCCAGAATAATAACAAATAACCAAAACGGGTTATAGGCAAGCCGGTAACAAATGCCGAAAACGCCTCCGGCCAAGCCACCAATGCCGGAAAGATGTGCACTGATTTTCCATTTTAGATTGATAAAAGTGATCAGCAAAACCGAGGTTGCAGTTCCGATGCCCATTCCTACCATGAACAGAGGTAAGTTCAAAACTCTCCACAAATAAAGAGTCCAGAATACATAAGCCAGAAATGAGAATAAATAAGGCAGAGTCCGTTCTTCGCGACGGGAAATAAAGAGATCATGCACTTCTCCCTTCCTGATTAAAAGTAGTATGGGTGCAGCTGGAAGAATACCTGTAAACAGTAATGTACCTACCACTGCCATTGTTTTCCAAAAAAATGGTAACACATCGAATATATCCAAACTCATAAGCATAATCATTCCAAAAGTAGGCATTAACAATGGCTGAAACGCAAATGAAATGATACTATAAAATTTTTTCATACAATTTATCTCCTTTCATCCTTTTGCAGAAAAACTAAACCAATCTGTTCTCCTGGCATGGATGTTTTTGTGTTTTATGAGTTGAATTTATATTTCTTTTCTTAATCGTGCAACCGGGATATTTAATTGTTCCCGGTATTTAGCTACAGTTCGACGTGCAATCAGGTAGCCTTTCTCTTTCAAAACTTCAGCCAGGGCATCATCGTTCAACGGTTTACGTTTGTTTTCATTATCCACGCAGTCCTGCAAAATCTTTTTTATTTCTCTTGTCGAAACCTCTTCTCCGGAGTCGTTTGTCATCGATTCCGAGAAAAAATATTTTACCGGATAAATTCCAAATTCTGTCTGGATATATTTACTGTTGCTGACACGCGAAATTGTAGAAATATCATATCCTGTTTTATCCGCAATGTCTTTCAAAATCATGGGTTTCAGATAAGTGTCATCCCCTTCAATAAAGAAATCCTTTTGAAATTCCACGATAGCCGTCATTGTTGTAAGTAATGTTTGTTGGCGTTGTTTAATAGCATCGATAAACCAACGTGCGGCATCTATTTTTTGCTTTACAAACATTACGGCATCTTTCATTTCTTTGGTCTGGTTTTTTTTGTTCGATGCATAATCCTGAAACATCTCATTGTAAGTATTGTTTACCCGAAGTTCAGGAACATTACTGTTGTTGAGATGAACAGTCAGCATCCCTTCATCATTTTCCAGAATAAAATCCGGAACAATTGTAGACATGGATTTCTCAAGTACATTTCCGCCCCAACCGTTTCCCGGCTTGGGATTGAGTCTTACGATTTCGGCAATAACATTCTTCAGAAATTCATCATCTATGGCTAATGCCTTAATGATTTTATCGTAATGCTTTTTGGAAAATTCTTCAAAATAGTTTTTTATGATAATTTTGGCTGTTTTGACTTCTTCCGTTTGTTTTTTTCTTTCGAGCTGAAGTGTCAGGCATTCCTGCAAAGTTGTAGCACCGACTCCCGCGGGATCAAACTGGTGGACAATGTCAATGATATGATTCATTTCTTCGTCGGTAGTTTGTATGCCGGCGTTAAAAACTATATCGTCAACCATCGATTCCGGAGAGCGCCTGAGGTAACCCTCTTCATCAATGTTTCCAATGACGTATTCTGCTATCATGCGTTCATGTTCAGAAAGATGAGCCAGACCCAGCTGGTCAATCAGAAATTCGTGAAAAGTCATTCCTGCCGAAAAAGGTATATCCTCACGCTTGTCGTCTTTAGAAGCATTATTGACTTTTAGTTTGTAGTCCGGAATGTCATCATCGGGCATATATTCATCCAAATCAAAATCATCATTGTTGCCTCCTTCATCATTGTCATATTCATCGGTATTTGCTTCCGTGTCGGCACCTTCTTCCAGGGCAGGGTTTTCCTCCAGTTCCTGACGGATACGCTCCTCCAGCTCCAAAGTTGGTACTTCGAGCATTTTAATCACCTGTATTTGTGCCGGTGAAAGCTTTTGTTGGAGTTTTTGTTGTAACTGTTGTTTGAGCATAGACAATTATTATCCGTTGTAAACCTGTTCAGAAGTCACAAAGATAGTAGTTTTTTGCGATAATTTCACAAGGAGAGGGATGACGAAAAAATTAAAATTCTCTTATTTTGATGTAATTAAAAGTATTGATGGCTTTAAAAATAAAGCTCCAATGATTGCCGAATTACTTGATGTTTTAAAATTAAAATATCGGTTTTTTCAAGTATTTCAAATTAACTGCTGAATGAAGAAATTCAGAGTTGTTTGATTTGAAATATTCAAGCAGATAATGAATTGATATAAATCTATAATCCGGGATAAATTTTATTTTAGAGATGTTTATATACATCCTCGAAAGGAACTCTGAATCTTTCGCCCCAAATTCCTTTGTTGCCGTTGCGGAAACCACAGGAAATCAACATGTTAATTTCTGCGGAGTGAGGTAGCCGGAGCAGCTTTTTTACCCGCCGACTGTCAAAACCTTCAACAGGGCAAGTGTCGTACCCTTCGTTAGCCATGGCAATCATAAAGGTTTGTGCTGCCAGAGCGCAACTTTTGTGTACCACAACGCGGGTATCGCATTCGGAGGTATTTGTGAACATTGGCCGGAAAAGGCTTACTGTTTCTGTCAGGAACTTTCGAAATAATCCTAACAACCCAAAGAACCGTGCATACAAAAAAGGGAGCAATTTTCCATAGTAGAGTTCACGATCTTTGATACGTTTCTGTTGGCGTTCGACCGGGCTGTTACGTGTTATGTTGCCGCGTTCGAATTCAAGCACCTGATTTGCATGTTTACGGAATAAATCACGACGTGTGACAAATATTACCAATTGATTAGCCGTAGAAATCGCACTTTGGGATAAACAGGCATGAGCCATTTTTTGTGTCAGATCTTTATCTGTAATATGATAAAACTCCCACAATTGCATATTGGAACTACTGGGAGCCAGAGTTGCCATTTCAAGGCAATGTTTTACTTTTTGTGTATCAAGATTTGTGTCCGGCAGATAATTTCTTACCGCACGCCGAAAGTTTAAGACTTCTTCTAAATTCATAATTTGCTTTTTGACAAAGTTTTAATGTTACTGCTGATGCAATTTGTTTCCTCTTACTTAAACATTCGCTTCATCCATTTGAATTTTGTTTCTGAATGGGGAAAGTATTTCAATGGGGCCTCAAACCAGGTAGGTTTATCCAGGATACTTTTATAATGAGAGAATGTTTTAAAACCATATTCTCCGTGATATGAACCGATACCACTTTCGCCAACACCGCCAAAAGGCACTTTGTTATTGGCAATGTGCATAATAGCGTCGTTAACAGCGCCTCCTCCAAATGAAATTTCGTGTAAAATTTTATCTCGAAGTGATTTGTCCTGCGTGAAAACATAGCAGGAGAGTGGTTTTTCCCGTTTTTTTACTTTTGTAATTGCTTCATCCAACGATTCGAAAGAGATAACAGGTAAAATCGGCCCAAAAATTTCTTCCTGCATTACCGGGTCGTCAAAAGAAACATTATCAAGCACGGTCGGCTGAAAAATTCGTGTTACAGCATCAAAATTTCCGCCATATATCGTTTTTTCTTCAGAAAGTAATTTGCCGAGCCTTGCAATATGCTTATCATTGATAATTTGGACATAATTTTGATTTTCAACAGAGAAATGTTCCTTTTCTATTTCGGCAATAACTAATTGGATAAATCGGTCTTTCAACGACTTTCTAATGAGTACGTAATCCGGAGCGATACAGGTTTGTCCGGCATTCAAAAATTTGGCCCATACCAATCGTTTTACATACATTTCCAGATGTTTGTCGTCAAGAATAAAAGCAGGGCTTTTTCCTCCAAGTTCCAAAGTTACCGGAGTCAAATGTTTAGCGGCTGCCTGATAAACAATACGTCCGACCGGAACACTTCCCGTAAAAAATATTTTATCGAAACGTTGTTCCAGTAGTTGCTGTGTTTCAGCTACACCACCTTCAACGACTGTAAAAAAACGGGCATCAAAGTTTTGGTTGATAACCTCTGTCATCAGGTGGCTTGTGTTTGCCGGGAGTTCGCTTGGTTTTAAAACGACGGTATTCCCGGCTGCAATGGCTGCAATAGCCGGGGCTAATGATAACTGATAAGGATAATTCCAAGCTCCGATTACAAGTGAAACTCCGAGAGGTTCGGGAATAATGTAACTCTTGGCCGGAAAGTTAACTAAGTTGGTTGAGACGTGCTTACGGGAAGCCCATTTCTTTACATGTTTTATCGCATCGTCAATTTCTATATACAAAAGCGCGAGTTCATTGGAATAGTTGTCGAAAGCTGATTTTCGAAAATCTTCGTAAATGGCTTTGTGCAGTCGCTCCTCGTTTTCTAGTAAAATTTTTTTTAGTTTTTTTAGCTGGGAAATTCTGAAGTTGATATCCTTTGTCTGATTCGAATTAAAAAATTTTTTTTGGTTTAATATAATATCGTTCATATCCGTAGACTTAAGTTTTAAATACTCGTTAAATAACAATTTTGGAAAACTCAAAGTTTAGTCGACGATTTTGTTTATTATAAAAATAAGACGGAGCATTCCGCTGTTTTTGTATTGAAGCGGAAGCTTCATTTTTTTGATGTCTTTCTGAACGGCCATATTCTGAATTACATAGGTGAACTGCCTATACTACTGTTATCTTTTTCTTTTTCGTCATCGTTGGAAATTGTAGTCCTGGTTTTTTTTACTTTCGCTGTCAAATTTCCAAGGCGATATGATACGTTCAGACGAAATTCTGTTGTGCTGGTTAAATGAACATCCGTTGTTTGGTAAAATGTGGTCTCTCCTGTTGAACTGTTCAGTCCAGTGGTTGTGACATTGATATGTGACTTTGGAAGATATACGGCGACCAGAGAAACATTCAGGCGTTTTTGCAGAAAATCTTTTGAGAACGCTCCATAACTAAAATAAAATGCCGACTGGCTTCCCTGTAAGTTCACTTGGGGTAGGTTTCCTCCACCTCCCATGCTCAGGCGAAAATCCCGTGGAAGCATAAATGTTCCTCCCAGATACAAGCGACCTGTAAATCCGCTATTGGAAAAGTTGTACATATCATCATTGCTTTTCAAATCAACATAATTCACATTGCTGTTTATGTAAGCGTTCAGCCATTTTATTCCACGATAATTCCCAAATATGTTCAACCCCAGTTGTTTATTGTGTCCGATATTGGCATAAGTAGCTTCTTGTACGGTACATCCATCCGGAATGAAAGAATATTGTTCTATAGCGTTATTCACAAAAGTATAAGCCAATTCGGCGCTCAGATTGTATTTCATGGCAAAACTGCTGTAACCAAGAGTGATGCTGTGGCTGTTCTCCGGATCAAGATTCGGATTCCCGTAACTGATATAACTTGGATCTTTCCGGTTGATATAAGGATTCAGGTAAGCGATACTTGGTCGCTGAATCCGTTTGTTGTAACCCAATTTCAGACTCTGCATATCTGTCAGTCGATAGGTGATTATGGCCGATGGAACCAATGCTCCATAGTCAGTACTAAAGTTCTGGTCCGAATTATCAAACTCAGCATTCAACCATGTATATTCGTAGCGCAATCCTCCTTTCAGACTCCATTTTCCGAAATTTCCCGTATAGCTCAGGTAAGTTCCGAGAATATCCTGATTGTTATCGAAACTTGACAAGCTATCGGCATGTATATAAGGTTCATAAGGATAAGTCCCGGTAAAATCGAAATACTCGTATGATTCGTCCGTCTGGCTGTTATTTAGCCGGATAATGTATTTAGTTCCCATCTCAATTGTTTGCCCTTTCGCAACAGGGTTAGCATAATCGGCCTGGAAGGTGTGTTCGTTTGAGGAAGCCGTGTTATTACTTCTACTCCACTGTGCAAGACCATACTGAAGTGGTGCTGTATGCGATTCTATAGTGTTCGTTGCGTCATAATTACTGCTGTTGGGGGTGTTACTCCATTTATATGAAAGAATGAGGTTTTCTCCTTTCTTTTTGAACGAATGCTGGTAGTCAAGTCCTAAATCTGTCGAACCCCATGTTTGTTTTTGCGTACTTATTTGCGAGAAGGAAAATTCATCTCCAGTAGCATTGTCGTTAACATAATTTTCTGTTGTTGCTTTAGTGCTACTTTCAGGGCGACCGTACTGACGGTTGAAATTCAAAGTAAATAAATTTGTCGTGTCAAGTTCATAGCTTAATTCTGCACTACCAAACTGCATGGGCGTTGGAGTTTCAACAGTTGCAACCTGCCTGGAATATGGGTACTGGGCTCCGGAATAATAAGCATGTCTTTCACTCGTGGTGGTTATAGGAAATTGTTGGTTGTAGTTATAATGATAGTTTCCTGAAAAACTGAATTTTCCGCTTTGCAGCATAAGGTTTAACCCTGCACCGTATGAACCGCGTGATGAACCCTGAGTGTTGATTGTTGCCGAATATCCACTCGTGGTTGATTGCTGGATAGTAACAATATTGATGATTCCACCAACGCCTTCGGCATCATATTTAGCTCCCGGTTGAGTAATAACTTCTATGTTTTTTACCATGTTGGCTGGCATACTTTTCAGGATGAGTCCAGCATTGTTGTTAAACATATTTGTCGGTTTTCCATTTAAGAAAAACTTGAAATTAGATGAACCTTTCAATTGAATATTATCTTGCCCATCGACGGTAACCATAGGCACTTTTCGGAGTATATCCAATACGGTCGACGATTTAGCCTCCGGGTCCTGTTCCGTATCGTATGAAATTTTGTCGGCTTCAGCCTTAATCAGAGGCCGGCTTGCCACAACATCCAATTGCTTCAGATTCTGTTTATCCGGCGACATGAGAATTTTCCCGAGTTGTATCTGATGATTCGTTGCACTTAAAGTAAAATGACGTTTAGCCGGAGCTTGTCCTACACATGAAGCTACTAAAATATAGCTTCCGGGAGATTTAAGTTCTCCGGAAAACTTCCCGCTTAAGTCTCCTGCAAACCGGGAGATCACTTGTCCCGGATTTTTTTCAGAAACAATAGAACATGTAACATAGGGAATTGTTTCCTGGGAAACCGAATCAATAACTTGTCCTTTTACAATAAATTTAACCCCTGTGCTTTGTGCGGACGTAAAAACCGGTACTATCATAAGTAGTACCATAAACCATTTTTTCATCTGAGAAGATATTAATTTATATAGTTGACCAATGTGTTTAAAATAACTTCAGTGTTATTTTTGAGAGGTCAAAAATATATATATTTATCGATTTTCGATAATATAAAAGTATAAATATTATTGAAAATCGATAAATCCATTAAAAAAACCGACGAGTGGCTTAAAAAAAGGTAATATCTATTGATGTTTGATGGACTGACTGAAGATAGACGATATAGATGATAGGTTGTTAAATTATTACATTTTCTTTTCCATCTCAATATCTATTCGTCCCAGATAAAGTCCGCTTTTTCCCATTTGTGCAATAATCACTTTGTGACCGGCAGCATTGTTGGTTTTTACGTTTTCGAGCATTGTGTGAGTGTGTCCTCCGAGAATTACATTGATATAACGGGTTTTATGCGCGATTACAAAATCGTTGACAGTCGTAGAAGTTGAGTCGGAACCCAGATGCGAAAGGCAAATAATCAGGTCGCATTTCTGTCCGCGTTTAAGATATTCTGACATTTGGCGGGCTTTTTCCACCGGATTTTTATAAATAAGTCCGGCATAGTTTTTTTGAAAGATCAAACTTTCGGGGTTGACATCCAAAGCCATAACTCCGATGCGAAGACCGGCTTTTTTAATGATTTTATACGGTTCGATATAGGATGCCAAAGGTGTTTTCGATAGATCGTAATTCGAACTGATTATCGGAAATTTAGCGTTACTTAAAATAACAGCCAGCGTATCCATTCCATTGTCAAATTCATGGTTTCCGATTGTTCCTGCATCATATTGCATGCGGTTCATGGCATCAATTTCAACTCTGCCGTTGAAAAAATTGAAGTAAGGAGTTCCCTGGCAAAAATCACCTGAGTCGAAAAGCAAGACGTTTTGCTCTTCGCTACGGATTTTGTTGATAACTCCCATGCGACGGGCATAACCACCCATGTCGGAAGTTTTCAGATTCGATTTTTCTTTCGGCTCTACCTGACTGTGTGTATCGTTGGTATGAAGAATGACTAATTTTATTTTTTGCCCTGCAAATGCAAATGCCGAAGCAGAAACAAAAATGACGAGGATGAGAGTATATTTTAGCTTGTTCATATCTATAATGGTAAGTAGTTCATGAATAAGTGGTCAATTATTGAATTCTTCCGTCGAGTTCGGAATTGATTTCTCTGCCGTTAGCAGTTTCGTTTTTGATATAGTCAATCAGCATGTCTCGGATTTTAATGCCGGTGTCGACTCTTTTCTGATACGTGGCTAACTGAACCATTTTATCATTTCCGCCTGCCAGATAATCGTTGGTTGCAATTGTATAAACTTTATTTTTATCTAAAGGTTCTCCATTAATTGTTATGTCGACGGCTTTTTTGTCGCGTATAGTCATTCGGATTCCTGTTTCGCCTTCGCCTCCGATACTTGCAAAAAATTGCATTAAATCATAAAGTTTGTCTCCTTTTAACCATAAAATTACAAGCTCATTTTCGAACGGCATGAGTTCAAATATTTTACCTATAGTTATGTCGCCTGCCGGAACAGTGGTTCGCAATCCTCCCAAGTTTACAATGGCAATGTCTACGGTACTGTCTAAATATTGTGTCGCCGCCTGACGATAAACATCCGCGCTGAAATTGGACAATAAACTTTCCGGAGCATGTCCTTTCATGGTTTCGGCTGCATGGCCGATGACAACATTCATTTTGCGGTCAAGTTCTTTTTTTATGGGTTTCAGATAATTCATGTAGGCAGTATCGGCTATTGAATCGGTTGATTGATCAATGGGAATAGCTTGGCCTGTCGCCGATATGATAACCCATGATTTTGATTTACAGCCCGTCGACAGCAAGGAGACTATGAGCAGAAAGTATAAAATGTTTTTATGCATAATTCCGTTTTTTGATTCTTGCGAAGATAATATTTTTTAGTAAAAAAGTTGAATATCTCTTATGAACAGTTTATGACGATTTGAAATATAAGGACAGGTATAAGCCTAATAATTAATATCCGAAATGAATTAAATCACGGATGGATGATATTTGAATGCTCTGAATGAAATATGCAAAGATATTGATGCCGGCAAGAGTTTTAAATATAACAGCCATAAACACAATGCCAAATACACCGCCTGCTATGTGTGCTAAATGGTTAATATTGCCGCTTTGATTTTTGTCTAAATAAATGGAAATAACAACATAAATAATCCCGAAAATAAAAGCCGGCAGAAAAACGGGAATAAAAACAATTCCCATGAAATTCATTGGATAGATAAGAATATAAGCAAATACAACCGACGAAACAGCGCCTGAAGCTCCGAGACTGCGATACATGAAATTGTTTTTTTCTTTAAAATAAGTGGGCAATATGGATAAAATAAGTCCCGCAATATAAAGTAAAAGATACAAGCCCGAACCCTGACTATATCCAAAAATCTGCTTGAAAACTTTTTCTATCTCCGTCCCGAAAAGATACAAGGCAAACATATTGAAAAAGAGGTGTCCGAAATCGGCATGTAAAAATCCGTAAGTGATGAATCGGTACCACTGTTTATCCTTGATTGCAGGCGGATAGAAAATGTATTTTTCAACAAGACTTTGATTGTTGAATGCCATATATGAAACAATAGATGTTATGGCTATGATGATAATGGTGAGCATAATTTATTTTTAAATTAAGTGTTGATTTTTACAAAACTAAATAAGCCGAAATAATATGGCAAAACAAGCCGAACAATACAAAAACATGGAAAACGGCATGTACAAATTCATGTTTGGCAAGGGCATAAAAAAATGAGCCGATTATGTAGAACACGCCACCGGCCAACAGCCAGTACAGCGCATCGACACAATGCTGTTCCACGGCAGCACTAATGAGTGGTTTTGCGGCTATAAATACACATAAACCCATAAGTACATACGAAGCTGTTTTGAGATGATTGTTCGCTTTAAGTGTGCCAAAATTAAATGCTATGCCTGTCAGGGCGATAAGCCATATTAATATAAAGAGTCCCCAGCCCCAATAACCTTTGTCCTTCAGAAGTATAAGTGTAAAAGGCGAATAACTGGCTGCTATCAGTACATAGATATTGCCATGATCGAAATGCCGCAATACTGCTTTCAAACCGGGTTCTTGTACATAATGATAAAGGGTGGACGATAACATACATGCCAACATACCCAATCCGAATATGGAATATGCCCAAATGGCTCTTTCGTTTTCGGCAATTATGGCTTTATGTAATAAAAACGCCGAACCTGCAATTACCATTATTACTCCAAAAGCATGGGTCAGATAATTGGCTTTCTCTTCGCGTCGGGTATAAGATTTTTGATTACTCATTGATTATTTTATTCTTTTAGTAAATTTTAATCGAAATAATTTTAACTCTCAAGCGTTGTCCGGATATTATAAAATTTTGCTTGCAAGGCTTCAAATTTACAAAAACACTTTTACATATTCATCTGTATATAAATTAATGCTTTAACTAATTAAATAAATACGGAGGCAAAATACATAACTTACTTTCCTTATTTGGCTCCTGCCATTATGCAAAAATATTTAATTATTGTATCTTTGCAGTCCGAAACAAAAAATTGCTAATAAATTAAAATACAAGATATACGAAATGGATTTTATTGAAGAGCTTAAATGGCGTGGATTGCTGCACGACATGACTCCTGGGACAGAAGAACAACTGAAAAAAGAAGTAACATCGGCCTATATCGGTTTCGATCCTACTGCAGATTCGTTACATATCGGAAGTCTTGCTCCTATTTTATTGCTGAAACGTTTCCAGTTGGCCGGGCACAAACCTATCGCATTAGTTGGTGGTGCAACGGGTATGATCGGCGACCCGTCGGGGAAATCACTAGAGCGTAATTTGCTGAATGAAGAAACTTTGCAGAAAAATCTGGCTGGTATAAAGAAGCAACTTTCAAAGTTTATCGATTTTGAAACAGAATCGGTTAATCAGGCCGAAATGGTGAACAATTATGACTGGATGAAGGAACAAACATTCCTTTCGTTTATTCGCGATATAGGGAAACATATTACTGTTAACTATATGATGGCCAAAGATTCGGTCAAAAAACGCCTGAATGGCGAAGCCCGTGACGGCATGTCGTTTACCGAATTCACTTATCAATTGGTGCAGGGTTACGATTTTTACTGGTTGTACGAAAATAAAGACTGCAAATTGCAAATGGGAGGATCTGACCAGTGGGGAAATATTACCACAGGTACGGAACTCATTCGTCGGAAAAGCGGAGGTGAAGCTTTTGCTTTGACTATTCCGCTGGTAACAAAATCGGATGGTGGAAAATTTGGAAAAACCGAAAGCGGTAATGTATGGCTCGATCCGAAACGGACTACACCTTATGCTTTTTATCAGTTTTGGTTGAATACGGCTGATGCCGATGCTGAGAAATATTTAAAAATATTTACTTTTCTTACAAAAGAAGAAATAGAAGCTCTGGTGGCAGAACATGCTCAGGCTCCGCATACCCGCGTTTTACAGAAACGTCTTGCGCAGGAACTTACGGTTATGGTACATTCTGAAGATGATTATAATGCTGCTGTTGAAGCGTCAAATATCCTGTTTGGAAATTCTACTTCTGAAGCTCTGAAAAGATTGGATGAAGAAACCTTGTTGGCTGTTTTCGAAGGAGTTCCCCAGTTTAAAATTTCAAAAGAGACTGTGGCTAATGGAGTGAAAGCTATTGAGTTGTTAACCGATCATGCGTCTGTTTTTCCATCGAAGGGGGAGATGCGTAAAATGGTTCAGTCCGGAGGAGTTAGTTTGAATAAAGAAAAACTCGAAAATCAGGATCAGCTGATTACTGCAGAAAACCTATTGGATGGTAAGTACTTGCTTGCTCAAAGAGGAAAAAAGAACTATTTCCTTTTGATTGCAGAATAAAAAATACGGTCGTTTTTTGTGAAAGGTTTTGCCAAAACAAAAAACAATTGTATCTTTGCACCGCTTTTTTCGATAAAAGCGCATTGCGATTGTCTCATGGTGTAATGGTAGCACTACAGTTTTTGGTACTGTCTGTCCAGGTTCGAATCCTAGTGAGACAACTTATTTTTAAACCTCGGTTCTCTTTTTGAGTCCCGGGGTTATTTTTTTGTCGATTGAGAAGGATCAATACTCCGAAAAGAAATAGCTGGTTGCAATGGTATTTGTGATCTTTTTTGCCAGTATTATAGATAATAACCCAACAAAATGAAGGAGTGTTTGTGTGTTCCTGTTGAAAATTGTTATTTTTGTCAACATTGTTTTAAAAGGTAAAAAAAAGAGCGCTTATGGCAAAATTTTCAAAGGCTTTTTGGGTTGCGAATTCGGTGGAATTGTTGGAGCGGCTCGCTTATTATGGTGTTTTCATTGTTATCACATTATATCTTTCCAATGTTTGGGGATTTTCCGATATTGAGGCTGGCATTATTTCTGGAACATTTTCGGCTTTTCTATATTTCCTCCCTACATTTGCCGGCGCGTTAGCCGATAAAATAGGATTCAGAATTTCTATTATGCTGGCTTTTTTGTTGCTGACCGTTGGCTATAGCGGGCTGGGGTTGTTGCCGACATTGCTTGAAAGTGCCGGACTTGTTTCGTATGGCATGACGACGACAATGTCGGGCCTCGAAACAAGTTATCTGAGGTGGTCTATTGCGCCGGTGTTGATACTGATTGTTATCGGAGGTGCGTTTATTAAAGCAGTCATATCCGGAACCGTAGCCCGCGAAACTACTTCTGAAACACGTGCCCGTGGTTATGCTTTGTTTTATATGATGGTCAATATTGGTGCGTTCGCAGGGAAAACAGTTGTTGATCCTTTGCGTAAAAGTATGGGGGATTTGGGTCTGGTCTATCTGAATTTTTTTGCTGCCAGTATGACCCTGTTGGCATTGGTTGCGGTATTTTTCTTTTACAAATCGGTGAAAACCGAAGGAGAAGGTAAATCATTTGCCGAACTCGGACGTGGCTTACTTAAAGTACTTGGAAACGTCCGGCTTATCATACTAATATTGATTATCAGCGGATTTTGGATGATTCAGAGCCAGATGTACGCCACCATGCCCAAATATGTGATTCGCATGATTGGAGCCGATGCTTCGCCGGGCTGGTATGCTAATGTAAATCCCTTGGTGGTTTTTGTATTGGTGAATTTTATTACTTCATTGATGAAAAAGCGGAAAGCGCTTACTTCAATGACGATAGGAATGTTGATTATACCGTTGTCGGCATTGATTATGTCATTCGGAACGCAGGTTGGTCCCGAAAATATTCTGGGACTTCACCCGGTGGCATTTATGATGATTGCTGGTATTGCTTTACAGGCAGTGGCCGAATGTTTTATTTCACCACGTTATCTTGAATATTTTTCCATGCAGGCTCCCAAAGGGGAAGAAGGACTTTATCTTGGATTTAGCCATTTGCACTCATTTGTTTCGTATCTTTTTGCATTTGGACTTTCAGGCTTTCTGTTAGATAAATATTGTCCGGATCCGAAGCTTTTTACATCTGCCGAACAGTATGCGGAGGCTACAGCCAATGCTCATTATATTTGGTACGTGTTTGTCGGAATTGGAATGATTTCGGCTGTAGCGTTACTTATTTACGGGTATGTTACCCGAAAGTTAGATGCCCGGATGGCCGCTTAAAAAAGGAATATGCTTAAAAAACTTAAAGGTTATATGATGCCTATTGCCATGACATTAGGCATCTTGTTCCACAATTATGTAGGGGTGCTTAGTTTTCTCATTCCCTACCTGATATTTGTAATGTTGCTGTTTACTTATATCAAATTGTCATGGACTCAGATAAAGTTTACCCGAATGCATTTGTGGCTGATTATAATTCAGGTTGCTGGAAGTGTTGCTGTTTATCATGCCCTGAATCCGTTGAATCCGACTCTGGCTCAGGGGGCAATGATTTGTATTTTGGCACCTACAGCCACGGCTGCTCCTGTAATTGCGGGTATGCTGAAGGGAAATGTGGCCAGTCTGACCGGATACAGTTTGATTAGTAATCTGACGGTTGCAGTGATGGCTCCTTTGTTTTTTTCGTATGTAGGCTATAACGAATTGCCGTTTTTTGTTTCTGTTCTGGAAATTTCAAAAAGAGTTTTGGTTCTTTTGGTCGGACCGTTTATAGTTGCCTTGTTACTGAATAAGTTTTTACCCAGAACCTCCGGCCACATGAAAAAACATACCGGTATTTCTTTTTACTTATGGAGCGTTTCACTGATAATTGTCACAGGCAAAACGGTTGTGTTTATTATTGAACATGGAAAAGCCAATGCTGGTGTTGAGATTTTGATCGGATTGGCCGCCCTTATTATTTGTGTTTTGCAATTTATAGTTGGTCGACGTATCGGGCGTAAATTTGACGACACTGTTGCTGGCGGTCAGGGACTTGGGCAAAAGAATACGGTACTTGCTATCTGGATGGCGCAGATGTATCTTAATCCTATTTCTTCTGTTGGTCCGGGAGCCTATGTGTTGTGGCAAAATCTGATTAATTCGTACCAGGTTTGGCGACAAAGAAAGGATTTGTAAGATTATATTTTATGTTGGATATGAAAAAAATACTTTTCCCTTTCGCTCTATGTTTTATACAGATTGCAAGCGGGTTTTCTCAAGGTACCGTTGATGATTATAAACGTGCTTTTGATTTGCACGATAAGTATAAAGATAAAGTGTTTTACTCGAATGTTTCTCCTCAATGGACTGATCGGGCGGATACGTTTTGGTATATCCGTTATACGCCTGAGGGAGATGAGTATACGCTGGTTGATGCAAAAAAGAAAACCCGTAAACCGCTTTTCGACCATCAGAATTTAGCCGACGCATTGGCACAGGCTACTTCCGAAAAAGTTGATGCCTCCCATTTATGGTTGAAAAACGTGAAGATTTCCACGAAGGCAGATTCTCTTTATTTTGAATTTAATGGTAAGAAATGGTTTTATTCAATTCAGACCAACGCTCTGTCTGAAAAGGAAGAGGTAAAAAAAACGAAATATGAATATTGGGGAAACGTGGATACAGAACGCGAAGGCAAGCCCATTGTTTCGCCCGATAAAAAATATTCAGCTTTTGTAAAGGATAATAATCTTTATGTGAAAGACCTGAATACCGGAACAGAGAAAGCATTGAGTTCAGATGGAACTCAAGCTGAGTATTATTCTGTATATCCATCTTGGTCGCTCGACTCGAAAAAAATTGCCGTTATGCGAATCAAAGGAGTGGATACCCCTTTGTTATATCTGATTGAATCTTCGCCTAAAGATCAGTTGAAACCGAAAGTGCAAACCCGTGATTATTTCCGGCCGGGAGATACACTGGCTTTTCGCACTCCGGTAATTTTCGATGTGGAAAGCGGTCGTCAGTTTGTCGGATCAACGGATTTATGTCCAAGTCAGTTTAGCCTTTGGGGCTTTGAATGGATCAATGACAGTAAGTCAGCCTTGTTCGAATATAACGAGCGTGGGCATAAGGTGTACCGCATACTCGAAATGTCGGCGGAAACAGGAGCTGTCCGTTCGGTTATCGAAGAAAAAGCTGAAAAGTATGTGAACTATTCCCGTTATTTCAAACGTCTGATCAATAATCAGCACGATATTATCTGGATGAGCGAACGCGATAACTGGAATCATCTTTACATCTACGATAGACTTACCGGCAAATTAAAAAATCAGATCACCAAAGGCGAATGGTATGTTCGCGAAGTAGTGGATGTAGACGATAAAAAAGGCGAAATTATCTTTTCGGCCAATGGTATGGTTCCTAACGAAGATCCCTATCTGATTCGTTATTACAAAATTCGTTTTGATGGGACAGGCCTTACTTGTCTGACTCCCGAAACCGGCATGCATAAAGCATGGTTTTCAGATGATAAGAAATATTTGGTTGATGTTTATTCCATGGTAGATAAAGCTCCTGTAGCTGTTTTGCGCAGAGCAAAAGATGGAAAAATCATTATGCCGCTCGAGAAAGCAGATATTTCAGCTTTATTGAAAGAAGGCTGGAAAGCGCCTGAAGTTTTTGTGGCTAAAGGCCGTGATGGTAAAACCGATATTTGGGGGATTATTCAACGTCCGACCAATTTTGATCCGAATAAAAAATATCCTGTGATCGAGTATATTTATTCTGGCCCCGGTAGTCAGTATGTTCCTAAAACGTTCATTCCGTACAATCGTTATCTGTCTGCTATTGCCGAGCTGGGTTTCATTGTAGTGCAAATGGATGGTATGTCGACCTCTTTCCGTTCTAAAAAATTCGAAGAAGTTTGTTATAAAAATTTAAAAGATGCCGGTTTCCCTGACCGTATTTTGTGGACTAAAGCTGCCTGCGAAAAGTATCCGTACATGGATATTGATGGTGTAGGAATTTTCGGAGCTTCAGCCGGTGGACAGGAAGCTATGGCTGCCGTACTTTTTCACCCGGAACATTATAAAGCTGCTTATGCTGCTTGTGGTTGTCACGATAATCGTATGGATAAAATCTGGTGGAATGAGCAATGGATGGGCTACCCGGTGGATTCAAGTTATGCCGCCAGTTCAAATGTTGTCAACGCACATTTACTGACACGACCGTTGATGCTGGTGGTAGGTGAACTGGACGATAATGTTGATCCGGCATCAACTTATCAGGTTTGCAATGAACTAATTAAGGCGAAGAAGAATTTTGAATTGATTGTTCTGCCCGGAGTTGGTCATACTATGGGTAATGAATATGGAGAGCATAAGCGTTATGATTTTTTTGTGAAAAACTTGATGCATGTGGAACCTCCTGCCTGGTCAGAATTTGAAACAAAGAAATAATAATGCCTGAATAAGAAGCAGGGTGACGAAGTTTTTTTATCCTTCGTAAAAGTTATTGGCGAAAGTTGAACCGTTTAGAACTTCAACTTTAAAAGCGTATCTTTGTTATGTTATTAATCATTGAATCTGTGATTCAGAACAAATTTTCAATCCATGAAAAAACTTTTCCTGATAGACGCTTATGCCATTATCTATCGTGCCTATTACGCTTTTATCAGAGCGCCCCGTATCAACTCAAAAGGTTTGAATACTTCAGCCATTTACGGCTTTGTGAACACTTTAGAAGATGTGCTGAAGCGCGAAAAACCAACGCATATTGCTGTGGCTTTTGATCCTAGCGGGCCCACTTTTCGTCACGAAGCTTTTGAGCAATACAAAGCACAGCGCGAAGCAACACCTGAAGATATCAAAAAAGCCGTTCCATATATCAAAAGAATTATTCAGGCATACAATATTCCAATTTTTGAAGTCCCCGGTTTTGAAGCGGATGATGTAATCGGAACTGTTTCCAGATTGGCCGAAAAAGCAGATTTTGAAGTCTATATGCTTACCCCGGATAAAGACTACGGGCAATTGGTTTCCGATCATATTTTTATGTACAGGCCGAAACATACCGGAGGGTTTGAAATTATGGGGCCGAAAGAAATTCGGGAAAAGTATGATCTTGAAAGTCATAATCAGGTCATTGACTTACTTGGATTAATGGGTGATTCAGCAGATAATATTCCCGGATGCCCGGGTGTTGGAGAAAAAACAGCAGTGAAATTGTTGAAAGAATTCGGCAGCATTGATACATTGCTTACCCGTACCGAAGAATTGAAGGGTGCGCTCAAAACAAAAGTGGAAAACAATAAGGAGCAGATTGTTTTTTCCCGTTTTCTGGCAACTATCAAAACCGATGTACCGTTAGAATTTAATGAAAAAGCTCTCGAAACGGAACCCGTGAATGAAACGGAACTGAAAAATCTGTTTGATGAACTGGAGTTCCGGACTATGGCTCAAAATAAATTTGGAGCTAAACTTTTTACATCGCTTCCTCCGGACGAACCAACGGCAACCATTCAGTTTGCCCGTCCGAAATCTCCAACCGGACAAATGTCGTTGTTTGACTCTCCTGAAGAAGAACAACCTAAAGTCGTTAAGGCAACCAAAATGGTTTCAGAGCCAGTTCATCCAATTGAACCTGCACCTGAAAATGGCTTGCTAACGCTCAAAAATGTAGCTCATAAATATGACTTGATTGATGATAAGGTGAAACGTGCAAATCTGATTTCAAAACTGTTTATGCAGAAATCGGTTTGCTTTGATACAGAAACGACAGGTGTTGATGTTTTTTCAGCCGATATGGTTGGTATGTCATTTTGTTTTACCAAAGGCGAAGCGTATTATGTGAACTTACCTGCCGAAAGGGACGAAGCGACTGAAATACTTAAAGAGTTCAAACCATTTTTTCAGGCAGAACATATTGAAAAAATCGGGCAAAACATCAAGTTTGATTTACTAATGCTTTCGATGTACGGTATTGAACTTAAAGGCCGTTTGTTCGACACCATGATCGCCCATTACCTGCTGCAACCGGAATTGCGTCATGGCATGGACTATCTGGCCGAAATCTATTTGCGCTACCGGACTATTCATTATGAAGAGCTTGTCGGAGGCAAAGGTAAAAATCAGATGGATATTCGTTTTGTCGATATTAATCTTCTGTGCGATTATGCAGCCGAAGATGCGGACATTACGTTTCAACTAAAACAAATTCTGGAACCTGAAATAAAAGACAACAGACTCGAAAGTTTGTTCTACGATATGGAGATGCCGCTTATGCGGGTACTGGCAACTATGGAACGCAACGGAGTTCGTATCGATAGCGAGGCTCTGCGTAACAGTTCGGAAATACTTACAGCCGAAGCTCTGAAAATTGAGGCTGAAATTCACGAAATGGCAGGCTATAATTTCAATGTTGCATCGCCGGCACAAGTAGGAGAAGTCCTTTTCGATCGCTTAAAACTTGACGATAAAGCCAAGAAAACAAAAACAGGTCAGTATTCAACCTCAGAGGATGTTCTTGAAAAAATCAAATCCAAACATCCCATTGTAGGTAAGATTTTGGATTATCGCGGACTGAAAAAATTACTCAGTACTTATATCGATGCGTTACCGCAGTTGATTAATCCGAAAACTGGAAAAGTGCATACTTCTTTCAATCAGACGGTGGCAGCCACCGGCAGATTAAGCTCAACAAATCCGAACCTGCAAAATATCCCAATCAGGGATGCACAGGGAAAAGAAATCCGCAAAGCTTTTATTCCTGACGAAGGTTGTGCTTTCCTGAGCGCGGATTATTCTCAGATAGAGTTGCGTATTATGGCTCATTTGAGTAACGACCATAATATGCTTGAAGCATTCAACAGCGGGCATGATATTCATGCTGCTACGGCAGCCAAAATATATAAAATTCCGTTGGACGAAGTTACTTCGGATATGAGACGAAAAGCTAAAACCGCCAATTTCGGAATTATTTACGGCATTTCCACTTTCGGACTCGCTGACCGCCTCAGTATTCCGAGGGGTGAAGCCAAAGAGCTCATCGAAGGATATTTTACTACTTATCCGGATGTAAAACGTTACATGGATGAAGCCATTCAACGGGCAAAAGAACATGGATATGTCGAAACGATATTCGGACGAAAACGTTATCTCCCAGATATTAATTCACACAACAGTATCGTGCGTGGGTATGCCGAACGAAATGCAATTAATGCTCCCATTCAGGGCTCGGCTGCAGATATTATCAAAATAGCGATGATCCGTATTCAGAATCGTATTGAAAAAGAAAATCTGCAAACAAAAATGACTTTACAGGTACACGATGAGTTGAATTTCTCAGTACCGGAAAATGAAGTTGAAACAGCCCGAAAACTAGTCGTAGATGAAATGCAGCATGCAATAAAACTGCACGTACCTTTAATTGCCGATTGTGGCATCGGGGCAAACTGGCTGGAAGCACATTAGTAAAATAAAAGGGTCTTCAATAAGTGTTTATTCTGGACACAAGTTCTCAAGTGCCCCATTACCAACAATTTGTGACTTGTGTTAATTTGCGGGTATTTGCGTTCTTTTTTCTTTTTAGACACCCCGTGACTGTTTTTATGAATAAATCTTGCATATATTTACAAATTAACCGGCTTTTTTTATCGAAAAATCATATTTTTACAGCCTGTAACTATATTAAAAACATAGTGTTATGAAAACGTCGGATGTAAGCAGATTTTTTCTTTTCCGTCTGCTCGTTGCTGTTTTTATTATATTGCCTTCCGTTTTCGTTTTTGCTGCTGAAAACGAAAACAATAGTTATCTGGAATTTAAAGGTATAATTACAGATAGTACAACGGGGCATCCGATGCCCTTTGCAAGTATTTCGGTAGAAGGTACAAACGCGACTACTGTCTCGAATTCGGAGGGTGAATTTACAATTAAAATATTAGAAGAACTGGCCGACAAAAAATTGCTGGTACAGTTTATTGGCTATAAAACAGTTTTTGTACAGTTGGCATCGCTCAAACCAGATCATAACCGGATTGAGATGGAGCCTGTTGCTATTGAACTCCCTGAAATCAGCATAATATCAAAAGATGCAACCGAACTTGTGCAAATTATGATGCAAAAAAGAGATGTTAATTATCCTGCAAAAGAAATGCACCTGACTTCTTTTTACAGAGAATCTATCAAAAAGAACCGCTCTTATGCATCGCTTTCCGAGGCTGTTGTAGATGTTTACAAACAATCATATTCGTCGTATAAAAATGATATAGTAAAAATGTATAAAGCCCGAAAAAATACTAATTATCAAAAACTTGATACCTTGGTGTTTAAATTGATGGGAGGCCCTGTTACTTCGCTCTATTTGGATGTTATGAAGCATCCGGATTTGATTTTTACAGACGAAATGTTTAAAAACTATACTTTCAGTTTCGATTTTTCAACCCGCATAGATAACCAGTTGATTTATGTGATTGATTTTAAGCCGGGCTCGGATTTCCCGGAGCCTCTTTATTCGGGCCGTCTGTATATTGATGCTGAGACTCAGGCCCTGAAATCTGCTGTGTTTAGTCTGGATCTGAAAGATAAAGATAAGGCCGCAGATTTATTTATTGTGCATAAGCCACTGCATGCCAAAGCTATTCCTGTTCAGGCAAATTATCGGATTGATTATACCGAAAAAGATGGAAAATGGTATTATAATTACAGCCGTATTGAACTGGGAATGAAAGTTATTTGGGAAAAGAAACTTTTTAATACACACTATTATGCAACGATAGAAATGGCTGTCACAGATCGTGATAATACTGTACCTGACAGGCCCGTAAAATATCGGGACAGACTTCGTCCCAATGTTGTGGTAAGTGATGAAGCGGCCGGTTTTGCCGATCCTGAGTTTTGGGGCGATTTTAATGTTATTGAACCTGAAAAGTCAATCGAATCTGCTATTCGGAAAATACAAAGGCAACTCGAAAAAAAATCCGATGACTGAGATTTATATAGATCTGTTTACATTTTTTTAGGCTTTTGCTCTGATTTTAAGTATAAAAGATAAAACATTTTAAATCTGAGCAGAATATACAGACTTTATGGTAACTTTTTATTTTGTTTGTCGTTATAAATTTTGAAATTAAATTAAAAGCAAAATTTATTATGGGAAGAAACAATAAGCGAATTCTGTTTATCGCAGTTTTTGTTGTAACTGCCATGCTGAGTATCAGTTCATGTACAACACAGAATCCTCCGGTTGACACTACTACGGGGGCAACAAGAAGTGCTGCAAATTAATTATGAATTATTTTTAAACCTTTTGACAATAACAAAATCAGAATGTAAGGGTGGTCGTTCTTTGACTACCCTTCTTGTTTTTCGAAAGAGCCCCACTTAATATTACAGAATGATATCCGTAAAAAACTTATAATACAGCATTTAGCTATGCAGAAATATATTCTTGCATTTTTTTTGGTTTGCTCTCAATGGTTGTGGGGTGCGTCTCGACACACTTTTAGCGGGAGTGTTACGGATGCTACTACCGGTGAAAGCCTGATAGGAGCCAGTATTTTGGTGAAAGAAATGGAAAATACTGGTGTAACGACAAATTCTTACGGGTATTTTTCTCTTACCGTACCTGATGGCAAATATACTTTCATTGTAAGTTATTTAGGGTATTTACCTGCCGAGTATACCCTGAATATGAACCAAAGCCGAAAACTGAACATCAAATTGCAGCCTCAGGCCCAGCAATTGAACGATGTCGAAATTACAGCTCAGGCAAAAAACCACAATATTACCTCCAATGAAATTGGTATGGAAAAAATGGAAGTAAAGGAAATTGCCAAGATTCCGGTACTTTTCGGAGAAGCCGATATTATGAAGACACTGAAACTTACTCCCGGTATCAAATCTGTGGGTGAAGGAAACGGAGGAATGTATGTCCGTGGAGGGAGCAATTCTCAAAACCTGATTTTATTGGACGAAGCAACGGTTTTTAATGCGGACCATCTGCTGGGATTTTTCTCTACATTCAATAGCGATGCCATAAAAGATGTACAAATGTACAAAGGTACTGCCCCTGCAGAATATGGCGGGAGAATATCTTCCGTGCTTGATGTTAAAATGAATGATGGAAATAATCAGGATTTCCATGTGGGAGGTGGAATCGGACTTATTTCTTCACGTTTGAATGTCGAGGGACCTGTTGTAAAGGACAAATCGTCTTTTTTAGTAACGGCTCGTCGCACTTATGCCGACCTTTTTCTAAAACTGTCTTCAGATGACCTGATTAATAATAATCAGCTTTATTTTTATGATATAAATGCCAAAGCGAACTACATTATTAATGATAAAAACCGTTTATACCTTTCAGGGTACTTTGGCAGGGATGTTTTTAATTTTCAGGAACGTTTTGGAATTGATTGGGGAAATAAAACGGGTACATTTCGTTGGAATCATATCTGGAATGAAAAACTATTCAGTAATACATCGGTTATTTATTCGGACTATAACTATAAAATCAATATTATTTTTAATAAAGAATTCAGTCTGAATTCAAAAATCAACGATTGGAATCTGAAGCATGAATTCCAGTATTTTGCTAACAGTAAAAATAAACTGACATTCGGTATAAATGCGATTTACCGAAACATTGTTCCCGGTCAGCTCGAAACTACCGATACGACAATAACAGCTGTAAAACTTCAGCAGAAACATGCCCTCGAGAATGCATTGTACTTTTCGAATGAATGGAAGCCTTTTCATAACTTGAATGTGAGCTATGGATTGCGTCTGACGGATTACCATTTACTCGGCCCGGGTGATTTTTATACTTATGAGAACGGAGAACTTGCTACTACCACCTCTTACGGTTCAGATAAAATTGTACAATCCTATTATAGCATTGAACCACGATTGAATATCGCTTATATCCTGAATGATAATAATTCTTTTAAAACAAGTTATACGCGGAATACGCAGAATCTGCATTTAATTTCTAATGCAACGTCATCGTTGCCAACCGACGTTTGGATTGTTTCGGATAATAATGTAAAATCGGAAATTGGTGATCAGGTCTCGCTGGGATATTTTGCAAACTTCAATAAAAGTATATATCAATTTAGCAGTGAAGTATATTATCGTTGGATGCAAAATCAGATTGATCTGAAAAACGGTGCAAATATTTATGCTAATGAGTATTTAACAGGAGAATTACTTTTTGGAGTAGGTCGTGCATACGGATTGGAGCTGTTGCTCAAGAAAAAGCATGGAAAACTTACCGGCTGGGTAGGATATACATATTCGAAAACCGAACGGAAAATTGATGGTATAAACGATGGAAACTGGTATCCTGCACGTCAGGATATTACACATGATATTTCAATTGTAGCTATTTATGATTTAAGTAAAAAATGGTCGTTTTCAGCCTCCTGGGTATATAATACCGGAAATGCAGTTACCTTTCCAAGTGGTAAATATACGATAAATGGCGATGTTGAGTATTACTATACAGAACGTAACGGTTACCGGATGCCGGATTACCATCGTCTCGATTTGGGAGCGACCTGGACTTTGAAAAAGACCAAACGGTTCGAAAGCAGTTTGAATTTTTCGATATATAATGCTTATGGGCATAAAAACCCATATTCTATTGATTTCGAACAGGATGAAAATGACTCGTCAAAAACTAATGCTGTCATGACGTGTCTTTTTACTTATGTGCCTTCGATAACTTATAATTTCAGATTTTAATTATGAAACAATTTATTAAAATTATACTGTTTTTCTTTTTAGCAGGTATTGCTGTTTCGTGTACCGAAATTATTCATCTGGATATAAACTCGTCAGATCCCCAGCTTGTTGTTGAAGCTCAAATAGGAGAGGGTGAGCCGGCTGTTATTAATCTTACCAAATCAGTTAATCTTGATGATGAGGATGATTTTCCTATTGTTTCCGGGGCAATTATTACCCTTTCGGATGCTTCCGGAAACACAGAAAATCTAGAAGAAATAATTCCCGGTAAATATGTTTCTATATCAATGAGAGGCCGGGCCGGAGAGACATATCACATTGATATCGAGGTGGAAGATAAATCTGTGACAGCGAGCTGCGATTGCCCGGACAGGGTAAATTTCGATTCTATGAAAGTTGTAAATTCGGTATATCCGGGTGGAGGAGACATTCCTTTATATTCTGGGCAGAGTAAAGCATTTTACGAAATTACCGTTGCTTATCAGGATCCTCCTGAAATTGACAATTTTTACCGGTTTGAAATTTATGTGAATAATTCATTGTATGCCAGCTCAATCTATAATGACGAACGTTATAATGGCCTTTCGAATGAAAATACCATTATTATCTATAATGACAGTATAAAAACGGGAGATAAAATCACTGTTGAGATGCAGTGTATTAGCAAAGAAGTATATAATTATTTCAACAGTATGGAAAATTCTGGAATGAGTTCAGGAAATTCATCGAGCCCGTCAAATCCTTATACAAACCTTGTTGGTACTGATTTGGGCTATTTCAGCGCGTACACAGTGCAACGGAAAGATTATATAAAACCCTGATAATTATTCTTCTGTCAGATCATCGGCTTTTGTAAGCTCTTTTTCTCCTTTACGGTAATAATATATTAAACCATAATTTTTACATTTAGTGAGGCGACTGAAAGGTTTCTCGTCTTTGTAGTGTGCTTCAACCTGATTCCAGATGTCAAGAATGATTTCATCACCTCTTTCACGCAGACCCACTAATTCTTCCCAACTTCGATTGGTTGCATTTTGATATTGTTTTTGAGTAATTTTATACTCTTTGAAAACCTCGTAATGTACCTGCACTTTGGCAATTGCAGGATTATAAATCGGGAATCCTCCGTTTCTTACTCTTTCATTTTCCCCATCTATTATGTGTTTTCCCCATTTTAATAAGGCTGCTTCGGTAGTCAGATCCGGAACTGTATGAGTGTTGGGATCGAGCTGGTAAAAAATCTTGTTGTCTTTTTTTATGTCTCCGCGAATGACTGCAAGGTTGAGTACCTGAATAAAGTGAGAAATATACAACCGGGCATTGTGTACTACTTGTTGGTATTTTTTGTTGGCGGATACCTGGTTATCAAGCATTTGTTGATAGTGAGAGAGCTGTTTTTCAAAAATTCCCAGAAATGATTTTGCTTCATGAGCGATTTTAAAAGTTATTACTTGTGAATTATAATCTTGTTTATCAGCTTTTTGAATTGCAGTGCGTAATGCACGTAAGCGTGCCTGATCTGTATTAGGCAAACGGCGGTAAGGCATAACATCTCGGATTTTTAATTATTGACTAAAAAACCACTAATATCAACAATATTTGATATTATTAAATTGTATGCTTACAAAGATAAAAAAATTAATCGTTTCTCGACATTAATTTTTGAGCTAAATTTCTCAATTCTTGTTTTTTATTGCCAGAGATACTTACTTTTTCGAGATTTGCGATGGCCTTTTCATAAAAAAAAGACATTTTATCTTCGCATATTTTTTTTACTTTCAGAAGATTATACAAGTTTGTTACGGCATTTATTTTTTCTTCCGGATTTCCATCGTTTGTTTGTAACCAGAACTGTAAATCACTTAATTGTTTGCCCCGGGCTTCTTTTATCGCGGAAATAAGAAGATAAGTTTTTTTATTGCAAAGAATATCTCCTCCTATTTTTTTACCAAAAGTTTTTTCATCTCCATATACATCTAACAGATCATCTTTCAATTGAAATGCTAAACCGATATTAATTCCAAAGTCATAAAGTTCTTGTGCATCTTCCATAGATGCCCCTCCGATAATAGCCCCTGTTTTCAGTGAGCAACCCAGTAAAACGGCTGTTTTGAGACGTATCATTTCGAGATACTCTTCGGCAGAGACATCGTTTCTGTTTTCAAAGTCGACATCGTATTGCTGTCCTTCGCATATTTCAACTGCCGTTTTTGAAAACAGGGAAAGGACTTCCGGCAGATATTGCTGAGGGGTTCGTCCGATCAATTGATATGCAACAATTTGCATAACGTCGCCGGAGAGAATGGCCGTATTGTCATTCCATTTTTTATGAACGGTCGGGCGTCCACGACGGATATCCGCTCTGTCCATGATGTCGTCGTGCAGCAGGGTAAAATTATGAAACACTTCAAGACCTAACGCAGGAGCTATAGCTTGTTCCAGATTATCTGAAAATAAATTACAGGACATAAGCGTTAAAGCCGGACGAATTCGTTTCCCTCCCAGACTTAGAACATAGGCAATGGGTGCGTATAGCCCTGACGGTTCCATTGTCCAGTCTAATTGCTTTATTTCGTCGCTAACCAGCGTTGTAATTTCGTTGAATGTTTTCATATTAAAATCAAAATTTACCAATACCCCAAATTAGAGCTAAACGAGTATATGGAATATTTCCCTTGAATTCCGGGTATTGATTTTTAGCTATAAAATTATATCCAAAATCAAATTTGATACTGAAAAAACCTAAAGCGTCCGTACTATACATGCTTTGTGTTTTATATTCGTAAATTTTAAACTCAGAGTGAAGCACCGGTCCCCAAATGAAGGAGTTAAATATGTATATTTCTTTATCATTGTCATCTTCATCCGAATATAAATTGCTCTCCAGACTTGCTCCTCCGAGGTTGATTCCAGGAGTTATATGAATCTGTTTATTAGAAAAAATATGATATCCGAGATTAATTCCTCCTTCGGTATAGGAAAACTTGTCTTTTTCTACAAAATTATAGGTTCCATATTCCGTAGTCGCAGAAAAAGGTGTCCTCAGATTCAGATTTCCTCCGTTAAAGTACATTGAAAAATATATTTTCGAGATATTAAAATCCATACTTAGGTGGAAAGTTGCATTGGGGTAAAATCCATTACTTAAGTTTCCTGTTGGGAATATCCCACTGGAACCAAAGGAATATGTCAGGCTACCGGAAACTTCCGGACTCGGGAGATATTTAGCAATGAATTTTTTATATTTAGAGGAAGAATACTGTTTTTTAAATTCCTTTATTTTTTTCCATAAGTTTCATTTTTATAGCCATTTTTGACGATATAAAGATATATCTCCAGTAAGTTATATTTTTCATCGGGCAGTTCGGTACTTGCTTTGTCTAAGATACTGTCTGCATTTTGTTCCACTTCGTTATATAGCTGATGGGATATTTCAAAAGATTTCGGATAACACAACGAAACGTATCCCGCACTGTCAATTTCTTCAACGATATCAAAAAAAATATCCCAGTCTGTAAGCAGGCATGTGATGTTCAGATTTTCGGTGTAGTTAAATGCTACGCAACCTTTTGTTGCTGTTTCTGAATTCAAATATGTATATATTTCTTTTGCTTTTTTATAATCTTTTTTTTGAAGTGAACTCAGTAGTAACTTCCTTCCATTATTAACTAGAAGTTCAGAACTGTCAACATAAGATTTAATTTCATTTTGAATTTCTTGTGCATAAGTTTGCGAAATAAGAAACAAAAATGCTATAAGTAAAATTTGTCTTAAAGATTTCATAAGCCAATGAAATTAAAATTCATTTTCAATAATATCTGTCATTACATCCCGAATGTCAAGGCCGGCTACCCGAACTTGTTGCGGAATAAAGCTGGTCGGAGTCATTCCCGGAGTAGTATTTATTTCCAAAAGATTAATAACGTCTCCTTCGGAAATGATATAGTCGATACGTACAATGCCCTTACACCCAATAATGTCGTAAATAGCGGATGTCAGTTTGTGTATCCTTCCGGCAAGTGCCTCTGAAATACGTGCCGGGGTAATTTCCTCTACCTGACCTTTATATTTAGCATCGTAATCGAAGAATTCGTTGTGAGAAACCACTTCGGTTATTGGAAATACAACCGTTTTTTCTTTAGTTTTATACATGCCGCAGGTAATTTCGGTTCCGGACATAAAAGCTTCTATCATTACTTCACTTCCTTCTGCAAAGGCCTTTACAATAGCCGGCTGTATCTGATCGACAGATTTTACTTTGGTTACTCCGAAGCTGCTTCCGCCAACATTAGGTTTTACAAAGCAGGGGAGGCCTATTTTTTCTACTACCACATTATTGTCAACTGTTTGCCCTGCCCTAAGCAATAATGCCTCGGACACTTTTACTCCGAAACCTTTTAGATATTGGTTACAGGTAAATTTGTTGAAAGTGACAGCCGAAGCCAGCACACCGCAAGAAGAGTACGGTAATCCTATCAGGTCAAAATATCCCTGTAAAATGCCATTTTCACCAGGAGTTCCATGAATGGTAATGTAGGCAAAATCGAATTTTACTTTTTCGCCGTTTCTGGTAAAGCTAAAATCATTTTTATCCAAAGGCATTTTTTCCTGATCGGAAATTTCGGCCTGCCATGTTTGCCCGACAATGGTAACTATGTACATATTATAACGCTCTTTATCCATAAAAGAATAAAGTCCGGCAGCACTCTTAAGAGAGACTACCACTTCCGATGAATCACCACCGGCAACAATAGCAATGTTTCGTTTCATAAAAGTACCTTTAAAAAGGCATTGAAAATTAATATATTATAATCCTAAATGTTCTTTTCCGTATTGTCTCCACATATTTATGAGCTCCTGCATGTCTTTGGGTAGCTCACTGTCGAAATGCATGTATTCTCCGGTTCGCGGATGTACAAACCCAAGTGTTTTGGCGTGTAAAGCCTGACGCGGACAGGTAAAAAAACAATTCTTGACGAACAATTTATAATAAGCAGATGTGGAGCCTTTCAGAATTACGTTTCCTCCGTAACGTTCATCATTAAACAAGGTATGCCCGATATGTTTCATGTGAACACGTATCTGGTGGGTTCTTCCTGTTTCGAGGCGACATTCTACAAGCGTAACAAATCCAAGACGTTCAAGTACTTTGTAATGAGTAATTGCGTGTTTTGCATAAGGATTTTCTCCCGGAGGAAAAACCGTAAACTGCATGCGGTCACGTGGGTTGCGGGCCAAATCTCCGGTAATAGTTCCTTCATTTTGTTTTACATTTCCCCATACCAGGGCATTATATCTGCGTTGGGTTGTCTTTTCAAAGAATTGTTTTCCCAGATGAGTTTTAGCTTCCGGTGTTTTAGCAATGAGCAATAATCCTGAAGTATCTTTGTCAATGCGATGCACCAACCCGACACTGGGATCGTTAGGGTCGAAATTGGGATTATCTTTCAGGTGCCAGGCAATGGCATTCAACAGAGTCCCGTCAAAATTTCCAAATCCCGGATGCACTACAAGTCCCGGTTGTTTATTTACCAGAATTATATCTTCATCTTCGTAAACAATATCGATAGGTATGTCTTGGGGGAAAATTTCGAAATGGGAAGGGGGATAAGCCAAATGAATAGTTATAATATCAAAGGGCTTTACTCTGTAATTGGATTTTACAGGTTTATCGTTTACACGAATGTTACCTACATCGGCAGCCTCCTGAATACGATTACGCGAGGTATTGGCCATACAGTTTACCAGATACTTGTCAATACGTACGAGAGCCTGACCTTTATCTACAACAAACCGGAAATGTTCATATACCTCTTGTTCTCCATTCAGTTCTTCTACCTCATCATCGTCTATTTCCTGAATAAAATCTTCGTTCACAGCTAAATAACTAACAACTATTGATTAAAAAAATTCTTCTTCCGAGTCTGAATTGCTGTCGGATTCTTCGTCATCATAAGTTTTATTTAATAGTGATTTGTCCTTTGATAACCAAACATCAATTCTTGTGCCTGCCGGAACTGATTTCCCGGCTGCCGGACTTTGCTTATATACTACATAGTCACTTTCATCGCCCGACGGTTGTACATCATATTCGACTGCACCGATAACCATCGAGGATAAGATTGCCTGCTGGCGGGCGTCTTCTATATTCATTCCTTTTACTGAAGGAATAACCGCCTGCCCGCTACTTAATCCGCTGCCGACAACAAGCACTACAGGACTACCTTCCGGAATACGGGTGCCTGCACTGACAGCTTGTCCCCGGTATTTGACAGAAATTACAAGATCTTTATATTCAGAAGGTGCGTACTCAACATTAGTCACATTCAGTCCAATAGCCTGAAGCACTGCCGATGCCTGTCGGAACGATACGTCATTTACCTCAGGTAACGGAATCTTTCTGATTTGCTTTGAATTGATAATCAAATATATCGGTCTGTGCTGTTTTACCGTCGAATTGGCTGCCGGAATTTGTTCTACAATTGTTCCAAGCTTTTTGTCTCTGGTATAAACCGAATCAATAACCTGAGGATATAGTCCGTGATTGGCAAGCATAATTTCTGCTTCTTCCACATAAAGCCCTTTCAGATCAGGAACCGTTTCTGCTTCTCCGTGATGGGTATAATAGTCAATGGCAATGAGTGTTCCCCATGCAAGCGCTACGAATATTACAGCTGCAATGATTAAACGTATCAGAATAAATCCGGCGAGACTTTCTTTCCAGAATGTTTTAAAATCCATAGACCGTTTTTGGAATTAAGTTGTAAATACTTGTTGGTATAAGGACATATCTTATTTTCAGAACTATAAAATATTTCTCAAAAGTAATGAATTTATTGCTTAGTCTGACTGATATTAAAACAAAAAAAGTAAAAACCTCAGTCGAAGCCTTTACTTTTTTTATGCGTTTTTAAGCAGGATTATTACATCTTGTGACGTCCTTCATCGGCAACGGTAAGTTTTGATCTTCCTTTAGCACGACGGGCTGCTAATACTCGGCGACCGTTGGCAGTTGCCATTCTTTCACGAAAACCGTGTTTGTTTCTTCTTTTCCTCTGTGAAGGTTGGAATGTCCTTTTCATTGCTTATGATGTTTTTTATTATTATTCTGTATTTGCGAATTGGGACTGCAAAAATAGATGTTTTTTTTGAACTGGCAAATTGTTGATAACTTTTTCTTGCTGTTTTTATAAAAGTAATTTTCAGTTCTTTGAATTTGTTGTAAAAATACAAAATGGTTTCCGCCTGTTTGAGAAATTTCAATAAAATTACTGTATTCTATTATTCACAACGGATTTCCGTTTTTGCTACAGGTAATCCGGCTACTTCGGCCGTAAGCGTTATTGTTCCGGGTTTGCCGTTGTTTTGAATAATAGCTAAACATTTACCATAAAAAAGATTCCGTTCCGGTTTTTTGAGAGAATTATGATCATTTTCATTTCCGTTGTCCGTTCCGGCAATAAAACCTGTTCCCATAACACTGAATTTTACTAAATTATTAGCCAACGGACATAGCGTTCCATCTTTGTCAAGTAACTCGACTGTTACAAACGACAGATCGTAGCCGTCAGCTTTGATAGCCGGGCGATCGGCGGAGAGTTTTATACTCATTGGCAGACCTGCTGTTTTCATTTCTTTTTCAAGAACAGTTTTTCCTCCTTTTCGGGAAATGGCTTTAAGCGTTCCCGGTACATAAGGCACACGCCACATTACATGAAGATCATCCCTCGTTTTACTGCGTTTGCCGAGTGATTTTCTATTCAGGTACAATTCAACTTCATCGGCTTTATTGTAATAAGCCCAGACATCGATGGTGTCGCCTGCTGACCAGTTCCAATGCGGGAAAATGTGCAACACGGTTTTATCTGTCCATTCACTTTGGTACATGTAATAAACGTCTTTTGGGAAACCTGCCAAATCTACAATTCCGAAAAACGAACTGCGCGATGGCCACCAATAAGGAGTAGGCTCACCCAGATAATCAAATCCGGCCCAAATGAACTGACCCGAGACATGCGGATACTTTTTGATAATTTTCCAGTTATTTTCGTGTGTCGATCCCCACGGCGCACGGCAGTTGTCGTAAGCCGAACATTGCTGGCTCGGATTAGTATAAGGCAAATCCCAGCGTTTCGGAGCAATAATGACCGAGTCGGACGGATTGACATAATATCCACGTGTTTGCAGTGCCGAAACCGATTCTGTTACAATAAAAGGAGTCTGAGGAAAATGTTTGGTTATATCGGCAAACTGACTCTCGTGGTAATTGAACCCGATCAGATCGAGTGCTCCGGACTGAAATAAGGGGTTAGAATCTTCTGTGCCGTTGCAACCGGCCGTTACCGGTCGTGTCGGATCTGTTTTGTGCACAATATCAGCCAAATGTTTTGTCAATAAAGCATTTTTGCCGTACTTTCCTTTTTTTACATCTTCAGTTTCCTTTACTTTCATATTGTTTAATGCAATATTGGCTTTCTGCAAATCAACATCTTCAGCAGGGGTATCACCCCATTGTTCGCCAACTTCATTGCCAATGCTCCAAATTATAACCGAAGGATGGTTTCTGTCCCGTTTGATTTGATCTGTCAAATCCCGTTCGTGCCACATATCGAAATCCAGCGAATAATCGTATTTGGTTTTCTTCTTTTTCCACATATCGAAAGCTTCGTCCATGACAATAAATCCCATACGGTCGCAAAGATCGAGTAATTCGGGAGCCGGAGGATTGTGAGAAGTCCGGATAGCATTTACCCCCATATTTTTTAAAATTTCCAGTTGGCGTTCTAATGCGCGGGTGTTTATTGCAGTTCCGAGAGCGCCCAGATCGTGATGATTGCAAACTCCGTTGATTTTTACGGAACGTCCGTTGAGAAAAAAACCTTTTTCGACGTCAAATTTAAAAGAACGAATACCAACAAAAGTTTCGTATTCATCTTTCAGTAGTCCGAAAACATAAACCCGTGTAACAATTTTATATAAATACGGATTATTGATGTCCCAAAGTACAGGCTTGTGAACCACGAGGTTTTGAATCAGATTCCGGGTGCTATCTTTTAGAGCAATGACATTGCCATCCGTTTGTGTAAGCAAATTTCCGGCGGCATCGTACAAGTTTTGTTCAATTTTAATTTCTTTCCGCACCTTCATTTCATTTTTCACCAAGGTCTCAATCGTAATATCAGCGCTATCGGCATTGATACGGGGCGTAGTAACACTTGTTCCCCATTGCGGAATATAAACGGGGGAAGTAAAAACTAAACGGACATTACGATAAATGCCTGAACCTGAATACCAGCGTGAGTTCGGCTGGTCATGATTGTCTGCACGGATAGCAATGATGTTTTCCTCGCCAAACTTAAGATAAGGCGTAATGTCGTAACTGAAAGAAATATATCCATTCGGACGTTTCCCGATAAAAGAGCCATTTACCCAAACTTCACTATTTCGATAAACGCCATCAAATTCTATAAAAACTTTTTTAGCCTTATCCTTTTTATCAATAGAAAATGTTTTCCGGTACCAGCCAATGCCTCCGGGGAGTGCACCTCCACCAGGAGTTGCCGGAAAATCTTTACTGAAATCAGATTCAATACTCCAGTCGTGTGGCAAATTGAGTGTTCTCCATTTCGTATCATCTATTTTTACATCTGATCCTTGGATCAGAGTATCATTCAACAAAAATTTCCAATTGCGGTTGAAGTCAACAATTCTGCGGGGATTTTCAATGGTAGGAAAATTAATGGCAAACGCAGTTACAACATAAAATGAGAGAAATACAAGTACAAGCTTTTTCATGGTGCTTAATATATTCTGAAGAAATGTTAGAAAGATTGTTGCAAAAATAAATAAAAATTATGCAACAAAAAGGTTGGAATTGTAACTATTGCTGCCTGATTTGATTCTTTCTGTGTATAAGTTTCATTTCTGTTTAAATCCTTAAAATCTGTTAGCAATAAAAACTAATGTCTCGTTTTTGTGTTATTTTCACATTGAGTTTCAATGAATAAATAAAATTATGCGTTATATGTTCTTTTTTTTCATGTTTGCCTTCACTTTGTTGATGACATTTTATGTTACATTGCGTGGATGGCAGGTTTTAGCTGATGTAGGCAATCTGAGATACTGGTATATTGGATTTAATATAATTCTTTTTTTATCACTTTTGGCCGGCATGATATTCCCTAATGCTATGCCGCAACCGGTAGCTAAAGCGGTTACTTTTGCCGGCTATAGCTATATGCTTATTGTAATTTACCTTCTCTTGTCTTTCCTGATGACCGATGTTGTGCGGATTCTTAATCTGGCATTTCATTTTGCCCCTGCGGGAATGAAAACTTTGCGTCTTTGGATGTTTGCAGGGAGTGCTGCTATTATATTTGTAAGCATGATAATCGGCAACTACAAATTTAACCATCCGAAAGTTGTGCATTTAAACCTCACGGCAGAAAAACCTTTGCAGCATAAAAAAATACGGATTGTTGCAGCGAGCGATATTCATTTGGGTGTTTCCATCGATAAATCCCGCCTGAAAAAATATGTCAGTTTGATGAATGCTCAAAATCCGGATATTGTGTTGCTGGCCGGCGATGTTTCCGATCGGTCTACTATTCCGTTAGTAAAACAGAAAATGGAAGAAGAATTCTGGCAAATAAAGGCTCCCATGGGAATTTATGCGGTAAGCGGAAATCATGAATATTATTCCGAAAATCCTTATGCTACGGCACAATACCTTCAAAAAAGCGGAATTACCTTTTTGCGCGATTCTGTAGCTTTGGTTGATAATGATTTTTATGTTGTAGGACGCGATGATAAAACAAATCATCACCGAAAAACATTGGCTGAAATTGAAAAAGGAATTGATCCTGCAAAGCCTGTAATATTATTGGATCATCAACCGTTTAATCTGGAAGCAGCAGAAAATAATGTTGATCTACAAATTTCGGGGCATACGCATGATGGGCAATTTTTCCCCGGAAATTGGTTTGTAAAACGTATGTATGAACTTGGACACGGCTATTTGAAAAAAGGAAAAACTCACTATTACGTTTCTTCCGGACTTGGCCTCTGGGGACCGCAGTACCGTATTGGAACTCAATCGGAATTAGTGGTGATTGATTTTGAATATTAAAATTGTCTTATTCTCAATTCCGTTTCTTTTTAAAAAAGTCTTTCACCAATTGGCTGCATTCTTCTTCAAGAACTCCAAAAACCACCTCGGTTTTAGGATGTAATGCCGCCGGAGCAAAGCGTGTGAAACCTCGTTTTTCATCGGCAGCTCCGTACACAATGCGGCTGATTTGCGACCAGCCAAGCGCTCCTGCACACATAATGCATGGCTCCACCGTGACATATAATGTGCAATCGATCAGATACTTTCCGCCCAAAAATTGAGCCGCAGCTGTAATTGCCTGCATTTCAGCGTGAGCGGTAACATCAGTCAGAGTTTCGGTGAGGTTATGTCCCCGTGCAATAATGCGTCCCTGACAAACAATAACTGCACCGACAGGAACCTCGTCGCACTCCCCGGCTTTCTGAGCCTCAATCAGAGCCTGACGCATAAAATACTGATCGGGACTCTGTTGCTCGCGCGGATCATTTTCGGAAAGATAGTTGATGACCATCTGTAATTATTAATTTTCAACTATTAACTGTCAACTGTTCACTGATTAAACATCTTCCTCAATCACCAGATTATCAATAATAAAATTCTGGCGATCCGAAGTGTTTTTTCCCATATAGAAGGAAAGTAAATCCTGTACGGCATCCTCTTTTTTCAGTGTAACCTGATCAAGGCGCATATCTTTGCCAATAAAATGCTTGAACTCATCCGGAGAAATTTCTCCCAGTCCTTTAAAACGGGTAATTTCGGGATTCGAACCAAGTTTGGCAATGGCGGCTAAGCGCTCCTCATCCGAATAACAATAAATCGTTTCCTTTTTATTGCGTACCCTGAAAAGCGGTGTTTGAAGGATATATACGTGCCCTTTTTTAATCAGATCCGGAAAAAATTGCAGAAAAAATGTGATTAACAATAAACGAATGTGCATGCCGTCTACATCGGCATCGGTAGCCACAATTACTTTGTTGTAACGCAGCCCTTCTATACCATCTTCGATGTTAAGTGCTGCTTGTAAAAGATTGAATTCTTCGTTTTCATAAACAATTTTTTTGGTTAGGCCATAGCTGTTTAAAGGTTTCCCACGAAGACTGAATACCGCCTGAGTATTTACATCCCGGCTTTTGGTAATAGATCCGCTTGCAGAGTCTCCTTCGGTAATAAAGATAGCCGAACCTTCGATCAACTGATTTTTATGCTCATCTTTACCCGGAGTATCGCTGTAGTGAATGCGGCAATCGCGCAATTTGCGGTTGTGCAGATTCACTTTTTTTGCACGTTCACGGGCAAGTTTCGTCACTCCGGCAATGGCTTTTCGTTCTTTTTCCGAATCTTGAATTTTCTGCAACATAATATTGGCTGTCTCACTATTTATGTGCAGATAATTGTCGAGTTCTTTTTTCAGAAAATCCGAAATAAATTTATTGACGGAAAGTCCCCCGGTGGGAGCCATATCCCGGGAACCAAGTTTCGTTTTTGTCTGGCTTTCGAACACAGGCTCTTCCACACTGATAGCAATGGCGGCTATGATACCGTTGCGGATATCGGTCAGCTCATGGTTTTTGTTGTAAAACTCCTTGATAGTGCGTCCGACAGCCTCGCGGAATGCACTTTGATGAGTACCACCCTGAGTTGTATGCTGTCCGTTGACAAACGAATAATATTCTTCGCCATACTGATCGCTGTGAGTAAATGCAATTTCAATATCTTCCCCTTTCAGATGAATAATCGGATAAAGCGGTTCGGAGGTGATATTTTCGTTTAGTAAATCAAGCAATCCGTTTTTCGAAAGAATTTTTTTACCGTTAAAGATAATTGATAATCCGGTGTTGAGATAAGCATAGTTTCTCAACATGGTTTCTATAAAATCATCTTTATATAAGTAATCGGGGAAAAGCGTGTCATCCGGAACGAAATACACATAAGTGCCGTGCTCCGTTGATTTATCTTCAAAAATACCCGAATCTTCAACAATTTTTCCCTGTTCGAATGTTGCCCGGCGGGTTTGTCCATCCCGATAGCTCTGCACCGTAAATTTTGCTGAGAGAGCATTTACGGCTTTGGTACCGACACCATTCAATCCGACGGATTTTTTAAAAGCTTTGGAGTCATATTTTCCTCCGGTATTCATAATCGAAACGGCATCAACCATTTTTCCCAAAGGAATACCGCGACCATAATCACGAACTTCAACGTGACCATCTTTTACACGTACTTCCACTGTTTTTCCCGCCCCCATGCGGTATTCGTCGATGCAGTTATCCAATACTTCTTTCAGGAGAACATAGATTCCATCATCAGCATGACTTCCATCGCCAAGTTTACCGATATACATTCCCGGGCGACGGCGAACATGTTCAAGCCCTTCGAGCGTGATAATGTTACTGTCTCCGTAATCAACCTGTTGTTGTGTTAAATCTAATTCTTCCATACAATCAAAATGAGTAGCAAAAGTAATGTGCTTTCGCCTTATGTTTTATTAAATTATCATCTCCTTATGTTATTGAAACCTAACTACTTTATCACTAATCACTATTTAGTTATCCAGCTTTCTGGATTTTGCAGTGTTCTACCTTTCCATATCTGGAAATAGAGTTCTGTTTTATTATCGTTTTCACTGTCCGTGTAAATTTTACCGATAGCCTGCTTTGCACTTACTTTATCGCCAACATTGACATAAATACTCGTCAGGTTAGCATAAACCGTCCGGTACTCGCCGTGTTGAATAATAACGGCGTTGTTGCTGCCCGGAATAGAGAAACGCTGTGTGACTGTTCCCTCAAATACGGCTCTGCAATTGCTGCCTGCCGGTGTCTGAATGTAAATTCCCTTATTGTTGGTAGTCACGTGTTTCAGAACCGGATGTGGCTGAATTCCATAATGTCCGCTAATATATCCGTTTGATGTAGGCCAGGGGAGTCGTCCTTTGTTGGCTGCAAAGTTCCCTGAAATTAGCTTCTCCTCTTTTGTCAGCGCATAAACTCCCGAAGAAGACGATTTGCTGTCTGTTTTAGTTTCTTTGCTTCCTGATTTTTTAGCTTCGGCCCTTCTTTTTTCTTCTGCTTTTCTAATTTCTTCGGCAATTAAACGTTCAATTTTTTTATTCAGATCATCTGCTTTTTTCTGTTGTTTTTTAAGATTAGTACGTAATTGAGATTCCTTTTTTTTCAATCCGTTTAAAACCGACTTTTCTTTTGTCTGATCAGTGGTCAATTTTTTAGCCTCAACTTCTTTTTGTTGTACAACCTTTACCTTGGTTGTTTTGTGCTGGTTCAGGCTATCGTTTTTTTGTAATATCTGATTCCTGATATTTTCAATTTCGTAAACCTGCTCTTTGCGGTAAGAGGTAAATTCCTGCAGATACCGCAACCGGCGATATGACTGGTCAAAAGTTTTGGCAGAAAGTACAAACATAATTTTGTTGTAAATACTTCTGTTGACGTGTTCTTCTTGAACTAGTTTTGCATAATCGTTTTTAAGAACTTTCAGTTTGTTATTCAGTACGCGGGATTCGTTACTGAGTCGGCCCATTTCGGTATCGAGTTGATTTATTTCAGATGAAATATTCTTAATCAACTTTTTACGTTCGTTTATATTTTTATTTAAAATGCTCAGTTTGTTGATCGAAGATTTTTGCGATTTTTTAGTTTCGTTGAGCATTTTATTGGTCGATTCAAGCATCTGCAAAGTCTGTTTGCGCTGACGTTCAAGTTCCTTTACGGTCTGGGCCTGTAATCCCGATAAATTTATAATGAGGATAACAATTAAAAGGAATATATTTACTTTCCTGTATGACATAGCTATTTTTTAAGTATTTTTTGAATGTCTTCCCGGGTAAAACGGGATTCGTCAAGTTTCGTAAATTTAACCGGTTTATTGAAGTTTGCTTTTGAAATATTAAAATCACAATTCAGATACTGTGTGTCATTGTCAGTCGAAAGACTTATCTGTTGCGGAAAGGCGATGCTGTCGAACATAGCAATATCTTTATATAAAACTTTCATTTTGTATTTGTTGGTTTTTGATCCGAACTCAACTGCTTCAATCCTGTAATTACCATTAACCGTACTGTTTTGTATTATATTCTCTTTTTCAAAAGTAATGTTTCGTTTTTGGTCTGAAATATTCTTTGTTTTACAGGCCTCTGAATCTGGCTCTTTAAGCCCGAGACAAAAGAAGTGGTCTGTCAGGAGTGATTGTAAATCGTAAAAACTCACAAGAACCCCCAATCGGGAAGCTATAAAATTATAATCGGCAGCATACAATTTTCGATTCATTTTGTCATATATTTTGATGCTGTCTGTGCCAATATCCATTCTGAATGCCTCGTAGCCTAAAAACGGAATAACCGAAAGTTGTATCACCGAATCTTTCACCATGCGGCAGGCCGCATTAAAACTGGCATCCCTTCCGTTAAGGTCTATTGACATATTCATCTTGCTAACGTTGGCTGTTTGTATGACCGGTTCTGCTTTTTGTACTTTTTGGATAAGCTCTGCTATCGGACTTTTAGGTAAAGTCTTTACCTCCACTTGCTGTTTTGATTTGCAAGCCACGATGGCAAGAAAAATTGCGCTCAAAAATAGTAATTTCTTTATTTTCATCCGAGTTTTCTTCATTTGATTTCAGGTTTAAGTTATTTTGCACTGTTTACCTCAATTTTTTCTTTTAAAGCATCCGTTTTGTTCCCCGACTCATACGATTTTTTCCATTGGATGAGTGCTTTTTCCTTGTCACCTGTTTGGAAAAGAATATCTCCGTAATGTTCCAGAACGACACCTGCATCTTTTTCTGATTCGAGATTGTCGATGGCACGCTCTATATAGAATTTTGCTAATGAATAGTTTCCCTGTTGATAAAAAATCCAGGCATAAGTGTCGAGATAAGTGCTGTTTTTCGGTTCTTTCTCTATAGTTTTAGCACTCAATTTTTCGGCCTTTTTCAGGTCTGTATTTTGTTCGGATAGATAATAAGCATAATTATTCATTACATAGATGTTGGCCGGATTTATTTCCAAGGCTTTATCATAGGCAGTATAAGCACTGTCCCTTTCCGTGAGTTTGTAATAAATATCGCCTATTTGTGCATAAATATCACTTTTCAGAGCCTGCTGGTTCCCGGTAGTCAATGCGATAGCCTGACGATTTGTTTTAAGTGCTTCTTCAAGCTTTCCCAATTGAAAAAGGGCTATCCCTTTGTAAAAATACCATTGAACCTTATCGGGCATAGCATCGATGGCCCGGTTTGTAACATCCAAAAGTCCTGAATAATTTTGATTGGTGATTTTTAATTGAATCAACTGAAGCCATGTTTTTTCATTTTTAGAATTGATATTCAGCATTGTTTCAAGTTCCGATTCTGCTTCGGCATATCTTTTTCTGTATTGCAAAAAAAGAGCGTAATAACCATGTACCTGTTCTTCCATGGGGTACTTATCAACCAGAAGCTTGAAAAGAGACTCCGTTTCGTCCAACTTTACGGTGTCCTGTATTAGTTTCTGAACATATTGTCCCAGAATGTCAATTTTCTGATCAACATCCAATTGATCCAGCTTTAGTGCTTTCACGATTGCTTCGTTTGCTTTTTCCGGGCTGCCGGTCTTATTATAATAATCGGAAAGTGATACGTAAACATACGGGTTGTCCGGATCAGATTTCAGTACGCTGTTGTAAACATCAAAAGCTTTTTCCGGCTGCCCCTGTTGCAGATAAATATCTCCGCGAATCACTTTGTATCGGGGTTCGGATGGGTATTTCTGAACTAATTTATCTATTTCTGCAATTGCTTTTTTAGGCTTTTTGAGCTGTTGATAGAGTCCGAATTTCTCTATGGCAATAGATTCATCAATCCCTGCAATCTGTTCAAGTTTGTCGAATGCTGTAATCGCTTTGTCGAAATGTCCGGATTGTTTGTAAAGTGACTCCAAAATACGGTAAACATCTTCTTTGTATGGAAAGATGGTTTCCACTTTTTCCATGAGTCCTATAGCTTTATCAGCCTTATTGGCCTGTACATAAACTGTAAGAAGCTGCATGTTGAACCACCAGTTATCTGGCACTAAACTTACTGATTTCTCGAAGCATTTTCGGGCATCTTCATACATTTTCAGTCCGGCGTAGATGTTGCCAAGTTCGGAGTTTAGTCCCGCATCGAGAGAATCCAGCTGATAGCACATCTGGAAGTCAGACAATGCCTCGTCAACTTTTCCCTCTTCTTTTAAGCGGATACCTTCATAGAAAAGATATTTGAATTTTTGCCGGTCAGATACAGACAGATGATCCGGTACCGTTTTTTTTTCGGGCAACTTTTTGACTGTAGAACAGGAAAAAATAGAAATAAGGAGAAAAAAGATGAAGAAATATTTAGATTTTACCATTGACTGTTACTTCGTTTTTCTATATAGTATGATTTTTATATGGAACAGGTGTTTAATGTTTACCTGTGTGACCAAAACCTCCTTCGCCACGTTCCGTTTCACCCAGCTCTTCAACTTCAACCCATTCGGCCTGAGCATGAGCTGCAATTACCATCTGGCAAATACGCTCTCCATCATTTATTACAAAGTCTTCTGATGAAAGATTAATCAGAATTACACAAATTTCGCCCCGGTAATCAGCATCGATTGTTCCGGGCGAATTCAGTACTGTAATTCCTTTTTTAATAGCCAGTCCGCTTCTGGGACGAATCTGAGCTTCATAGCCTGTGGGTAGTTCTATAAATAATCCAGTTGGGATAAGTTTACGCTCAAGAGGCTTCATCATAACAGGTTCGTCAAGGTTGGCACGCAAATCCATTCCCGCCGACTGAATTGTTGCATATTCTGGTAGTGCGTGTTTCGATCGGTTTACTATTTTTATTTTCATTTGATACTTCTGATTATTCGTGAGTAATTTTCTGATTTATTAGTATTTTCCTTTTTTTTGAACAATAGATACAAAAATAGTATTTTTTATTCTTTTGCTTTTTTAAGCACCCCGAAAAATATAGATTTTTAGATTTTTATTTTTTATAATCACTGAATTATGGTTTGTCTTGTGTCTTTTTAGTTATCTTTTATTTTTTATTAAACTGCTGCTTTTGGAAAACGTCCTGCCTCTTGGCTTTTGTCAGGAACTGTCGTTTAATTCGTATTAAAATAATGTGGTATTTTGTATAAAATTACATCGGATATGAATTAATATGCTTAAATTGGAATTGTTATTCATAAAAATATTACTGAAATGTTTTTTTATGCAACAATAAAGAAAAATTTCTTTAATTCATTTTTTACTCACAAAAAATATATTACTTTTGTACCGCCTTAACAAGGATTGGCTTAATTAAAGAGAGAGATCGTAAATACATTATAGAATTATTTAATCAAGAAAAAATGGCAAATTTGGATTTAACAAAGTACGGTATTACGGATACCGTCGAAATTTTGCACAACCCTTCATACGAGAAATTGTTTGAAGAAGAAACCAAAGAAAGTTTAACCGGTTATGAAAAAGGCCAGGTGACTGAACTTGGTGCTGTTAATGTAATGACAGGTATTTATACCGGCCGTTCACCTAAGGATAAGTACTTTGTACAAAACGAAGCCAGCTTAGCCAATATATGGTGGGATAATCCTGATTATCATAACGATAACCACCCAATGTGCGAAATTGCATGGGATTCTGTCAGAGAACAAACCATGAAACAATTAAGCGGCAAGAAACTTTTTGTAATGGACTGCTATTGCGGAGCAAATCCTGCTTCACGTCTGAAAGTGCGTTTCATTATGGAAGTTGCATGGCAAGCTCATTTCGTAAAAAATATGTTTATTCGTCCTACAGATGAAGAACTTGAAACTTACGAACCTGATTTCGTATCATTCAATGCTGCTAAGGGTAAAGTTGAAAATTATAAAGAACTCGGTCTGCGTTCTTCAACCGCAACTGCATTCAACCTGAAAACCAAAGAACAATGTATTATGAATACATGGTACGGTGGTGAAATGAAGAAGGGTATCTTTTCATTAATGAATTATTATCTGCCTCTTAACGGTATGGCTGCCATGCACTGTTCTGCAAACGTAGGAAAAGACGGCGATACAGCTATTTTCTTCGGACTTTCAGGTACAGGGAAAACAACACTTTCTACCGATCCGAAACGTGAATTAATCGGTGACGATGAACACGGTTGGGATGATGATGGTGTATTTAACTTTGAAGGTGGTTGCTATGCAAAAACCATTCATCTTGACAAAGAAGCTGAACCTGATATTTATGGTGCTATCAAACGCGATGCTTTGCTGGAAAATGTTACTGTTGATAAAGATGGTAAAATCGACTTTAATGATGGTTCGGTTACAGAAAACACCCGTGTTTCTTATCCGATTTATCATATCAACAATATTGTAAAACCTGTTTCGAAAGCCGGACCTGCCCAAAAAGTTATTTTCTTGACAGCAGATGCTTTTGGAGTAACTCCTCCAGTATCTAAATTAACTCCGGAACAGACTAAATATTATTTCTTATCCGGATTTACTGCAAAATTAGCAGGTACAGAACGTGGCATTACTTCTCCTCAGCCAACTTTCTCAGCTTGTTTTGGTCAAGCATTCTTAACTCTTCATCCTACTAAATACGGAGAAGAATTAGTTAAGAAAATGCAGGCAAACGGAGCTACCGCTTATTTGGTAAATACAGGATGGAACGGAACAGGAAAACGTATCTCAATTAAGGATACACGTGGTATTATCGATGCTATCTTAAACGGAGACATCGAAAAAGCAGAAACAAAAGTAACTCCAATATTCAATTTTGAAGTTCCGACTTCGTTACCAGGAGTTGATCCGAAAATTCTTGATCCTCGCGATACTTACGCAGATGCAAGTGAATGGGAAGCTAAAGCAAAAGATCTTGCAGGTAAATTTATTGCTAACTTCAAGAAATATACCGATACCGCAGAAGGTAAAGCTTTGGTTGCTGCCGGTCCTAAATTGTAATTAAACATAAGTTAAGAACGAAAGGCAAAGTATTCTTGCCTGTTGTGTCTGAAATAAAAGCTGCCCGACTCTCTTAAAAACAGTCGGGCAGTTTTTGTTTGTAGCAACGAAATTAATCCCTAATTTTGTTTACATAATTCAAAAAAGAAAAAATAAATTATGCGAAAAACAGTGTTTCTGTCCTTTCTATTATTTGGACTAACTGCGTTAGCTCAAACTTCCAGCGATCGGGGATATATTGTCAAAGTCGGGGATACGGCTCCGGATTTTAGCATGAAGCTTACCGACGGCAGAGATGTGAAATTGTCAGAGTTGAGAGGCAAAATTGTTATGCTACAGTTTACAGCAAGCTGGTGTAGCGTTTGTCGCAAAGAAATGCCTTTTATCGAACGAGACATCTGGCTGAGGCATAAAGATAATCCTAACTTTGTTCTGATGGCTGTTGACCGGGCTGAACCTCTGGAAACAGTTCTAAAATTTGTGGAAACAACAGGGATCACTTATCCTATAGGACTTGATCCGGGTGCCGATATTTTTGCTCTTTATGCTCAACGCGAATCAGGAATTACCCGAAATGTAATTGTTGACAAAACAGGGAAAATAGTCATGCTTACCCGGCTGTATAATGGAGAGGAATTTACAAAAATGACAGAGTTGATTGAGGCTTTGTTGAAATAGATACAGGAGTAAGCATCTGTGCAGTCCGACATGTTTATTGCAGACATTAGCATTTGATTAAAAAACCTTTATTCTGATTTATTATTTGTAATTTAGCATTAAAATATTAATTCACATATTATCTTTGCTTCCCGAATGAGAAAAGACCTGTTTCCGATATTGATATTCATGGCTTTGCTTGTCTGGGGATGCAAGGCAAAAATAGCAGACAACAACAGAACTCCGCTACTTGAAGTAGAGGGCAAATTTTTATATCAGGATGATGTGGATGCTATTATTCCTCCGAATGTAAATGCAAAGGATAGTGCTGAAATAGCCGAAAGTTTTATTAAAAAATGGATTACTGATGTTTTGCTTTATGAAAATGCGAAGCGTAACATTACGAATCAGGATGAAATAGACCAGTTACTTGAAGATTATAAAAAATCGCTGATTATTCACCAGTATCAGCAAAAAATGATTGAAGAGCGGCTTCCCAAAGAACCGGGCGAGGAAGAGATGAGGGCTTTTTATGAACAATATCGGGATGAACTGGATCTGAAAGAAAATATTATCAAAGGACTTCTATTAGTGGTACCGACTAAAGCTCCCAAATTAGCGAATGTGCGTAGCTGGGTACAGTCAGCCAATACATCGGCACTCGAAAATATCGAGAAATACAGTATTAGGAATGCTATCAGTTATGATTATTTTGGTGATGAATGGAAACCATTTGGTGAAGTTTTGAAAAAAATGCCTGTCCAGATTGAAGATCCTGCCGCATTTGTTGCCCGAAATAAATTTTATGAAACTTCGGACAGCACCCGCCATTATTTTTTGCGGATAACGTCTTTTAAAACTATAGGGCAAACAGAGCCTTATGAAATGGCAAAAGCTAAAATAACAAACCTGATACTCAATAAGCTAAAAGCTGATTTTATTTCAAATTTTGAGGATGAACTTTATCATGATGCCATTAATAATGAAATGGTGACTTATTTCAAACAAAACAAATCCAACGGTGATTAAACCCATATTTTTAGTATGAATAAACAAACATTAATTTTATTCTCTTTTATTTTTCTGAGTTTTGTACAACTTTCCGGTCAAACTAAAGAGCCGAGTAACATTGTTGATGAGGTTATTTGGATTATTGGCGATGAAGCAATACTTCGTTCGGATGTGGAAGAGCAGCGTTTGCGTGCACAATACGAAGGCACTCCGATACAGGGCGATCCGGATTGTGTTATCCCAGAACAAATTGCTATTAATAAGCTTTTTTTACATCAGGCTCAACTTGACAGTATTGAGGTGAATGAAACCACGGTTATGAATCAGGTGGAAAACCGGTTGAATTTTTTCATTGCTCAAATTGGCTCCAAAGAAAAAGTAGAGGAATACTTTAATAAAAACATGACACAATTGCGCGAGGATCTCCGGACTGTTTTTCGCGAGCAAATGACCATCCAGCAAATGCAGCAAAAACTTGTTGGAGATATAACTTCAACTCCTGCGGAGGTACGTCGTTTTTACAACGATTTATCAGAGGATAGTATCCCGACTGTACCTGCCCAGACCGAATTGCAAATCATAAGTTTTGCACCGCCCGTACCAATTGAAGAGGTAAACAGGATCAAGGAACGGTTACGTGATTTTACCGATAGAATTAATAGCGGTAGCACTGACTTTTCGGTGTTGGCACGGCTTTACTCGGAGGATACTGAAAGTGCAAAACGTGGAGGAGAGTTAGGTTTCCTTGGTCGGGGAGAACTTGTCCCTGAATTTGCAGCGGTTGCGTTTAACCTGACTGATCCTAAGAAAGTTTCCCGCATAGTACAAACCGAATTCGGTTATCATATCATTCAATTAATCGAGAAACGTGGAGACCGGATTAATTGCAGACATATTTTACTAAAACCGCGTATTTCACTTGACGATAAGAATAAAGCCATTTTAAAATTGGATTCAATAGCAGACGACATTAGAAATGGGAAAGAAACTTTCGAAGAGGCAGTTATGTATTTCTCTCAGGATAAAAATTCTGCAATGAATGCCGGTTTGATGTTGAACGAAAAAACAGGAACTTCAAAATTTGAGTATCAGGATTTACCGCAGGAAGTGGCCAAAGTTGTTTATAATATGAATGTTGGTGAAATTTCGAAACCCTTCAGCATGATTGATCCCAAAACTAATAAAGAAGTTGTTGCCCTTGTAAAGGTAAAATCTAAAACGCCAAATCATAAAGCAAACCTTACGGATGACTACCAGATGTTGAAAAATTACTACGAAGGTAAAAAGAAAGAAGAGTTTATTAAAAACTGGATTGTAAAGAAACAGGAAGAAACCTATATAAGTATTGATCCCGCATGGCAGAATTGTAATTTTGAATATCCGGGATGGATCAAAAAATAAATGGCTCAATTATAAAATTTTAGATGAGAAGCGGCAGGAAGAAGTTATTTCCAATGAATATGATTTTTAATACAAGGCACATCGTTCTGTTCGGTGTGCTCTGTTTGTTTATAGCTACAATTCAGGCTCAACAGGGCCACATAAAACCCAAAGAACTTCGTAAACAGGTTCTCGAAAGTCAGAATCCGACTCCGAAAAAAGAAAATTTGAAAAAGAAAAAGGGTAGCAACCGTCCGGTGAATCCATATTCACGAAAGCCAAAACCTATGGTTCCTCCAAAACCTCTTGCTCCGATTGTCAATCCGTTGAATAACCCGAAAGCAACCATAATATATCTTGAAAATGCAGAAACGTGGTCCGCTGATAAAGATTTTAATCCGGATATTCAGGTGCTGAAAGGAAATGTGCGTTTCAGGCATGACAATGCTTTACTGTATTGCGACAGTGCCTATTTTTATCAGAAGGCCAATTCTTTGGATGCTTTCAGCAATGTGAAAATTGTGCAGGGAGATACACTTTTTGTTTATGGTGATTATTTGTATTACGATGGGAATACAAAATTGGCCCGTATGCGCCATAACGTGCGGATGGAAAATCGTAAAACAACATTGACTACTGACAGTCTGAATTACGACCGCAACATAAATATTGCATATTATTTTACAGGCGGAAAAATTGTCGATCCGGAAAATACGCTGACATCCGTTTGGGGACAATACTCTCCTTCAACAGATGATGCCATTTTCAGAACAAAAGTAAAATTAACCAACAATAATTTTATTCTTACATCGGACACTCTAAAATATAATACAAAAAATCATGTGGCCAATATCGTCGGGCCTTCACATATAGATTATAAAGATGAAACAAATATTTACTCTAAAAAGGGTTGGTACAATACGGAGAATGAAAAAATGATGTTGCTGAACCGCTCACTGATTGTTCACAAAGATGGGAAAACTTTGGCTGGGGACACAGTTTTCTATGATAAAGTGAAAAAATATGGTGAAGCATTTGTGAATGTTGAACTTACTGACACAATCAATAAATCTACTTTGTACGGCGATTATCTTTATTACGATGAAAATAACGATGAAGGTTTAGCTACAGACTCAGCTTTATTAGTCGATTGGTCGAGCAAAGACACTTTGTGGGTACATTCCGATACTATCCGGACTTATAAAGATTCTGTATACAATGTAGCTAAGGGATATTTTAATGTACGTATTTTTCGCAATGATGTTCAGGGGATTGCCGACTCATTAGTGTACTCCGCCCGCGATTCCATTATAAAAATGTATGGAGAACCGGTGCTTTGGGCTGAGGAAAATCAGCTCTCCGGAGATTTTATACAGACACATACCAAGGATAAAAAAATTGAGCAAATCAACATTCAGAAAAATGCTATTGCTATTCAGAAAGAGGATTCGATACATTTTAATCAGCTTTCCGGGAAAGAAATTATTGCTTATTTAGACAGTGGTCAGCTTTATCGTGTTTTTGTAAACGGTAATGCCGAAACAATTTACTATCCACGGGATGATGCCGATTCGACATTAATAGGGCTGAATAAAACGGAAAGTAGCTATGTGAATATGTATCTGAAAAACAAACAGATAGAACGCGTTGTTATGACTGCCTCCACCACGGGCATCATGTATCCTTTATTAGAGCTTTCCGGAGGAGACTTGTACCTGAAAAATTTCTTTTGGTTAGACGAACAAAGACCAACTAAAAGCAGTGATGTTATGCTTACAATTCCGAAAAAGGCCAGAGAAAAAATCGGAACAAGCAGTATTATGGGCAAAACTCCTGACTCAAGCGGTAGTGGAGGGACAAAAACTCCGCCGGCAAAAGGCCAGACAAAAATGCAAAACAAATAAAATTTAAAAGCTATCCCCATTTCTACACAGAAGCGGGGTTTTCTTTGATTAATACCAAAGCCGTTTCAACATTTTCTACAGGCAGTTTACAGGTTTTGTCGCGGCATACATAAATCAAACTATGAGGCGGTTTTATCCGGTTGATCAGCAAAGGGAGATTCTCTTGTTCTCCTCCTGCAAAAATACAATCGGGGATATAATTTATCTGTAATTTCAGGGCATTCCAAACGGCATTTTCTCCTGTACAAACGACCTCTTTTTGCGGATAAACCATTCTTCCCAACAATATGGCCCAGTTCGCATAATACGAACCATATTCAGCCAGTTCATCCATAACAAGTTTAAGCATAGACTGAGCTGTAGACAGGTAAATTTCATTTTCGGTAAGGGTTCCATAACGAAACAATACATGCGCTAAAACGGAATTTGAGGCCGGAATTACATTGTCGGAATATTCATATTTACGAACAATCAGGTCTTTCGCATTATTGGGCGTATAATAAAACATATTGCCGGATTCGTTGATAAAATGAGCATACATGTAATTTATCAACTTCCCGCAAACATCAAGATATTGCTTATCGAGAGTAACTTCGTATAAGTCGATCAATGCCTGAGCCAGCAGAGCATAATCATCAAGAAAAGCTTCTACACTGACTTTCCCATCTTTACAAACACGAAACAGGGACCCATCGTTTTTAAACAAATAATTCAACATAAATTCTGTAGTGTCAAGCGCCTTTTTGAGATACTTCGCTTTTTGAGACGCTTTGTAGGCTTCAACATAAGCAGAAATCATCAAAGCGTTCCATGAGCACAAAATTTTATCATCGGTTGCAGGGCGGGTACGTATCGATCTGGCATCAAATAACTTTTGGTTTACCTCGGTTAGCTTTGTTTCAAATTCTTTTAAGGTGAAACCTTGTTGTTTTGCAAAGCTTTTTTTCTCTGTTGTATAATGAAGGATATTCCTGCACTCCCAATTACCCTGTTCCGAAATATTATAAAAATCCATTATCCAATCTGCATCACTACCACATATCTTCTCTATTTCTGCTTTTGTCCATACATAAAATTTCCCCTCCTCGTGTTCGCTGTCAGCATCAATGGAAGCATAAAATCCTCCGTTTTTGTCCAGCAATTCACGCTCAACAAATGCAATAGTTTTCTCTGCCGTTTCGAGATAAAAAGTCTTTTTAGTTTCACGATAAGCTTTACTGTAAAGACTGATCAATTGAGCATTGTCGTAAAGCATTTTTTCGAAATGGGGAACTAACCAACGTTCATCTGTCGAGTAGCGTGCGAAACCTCCTCCAATCTGGTCATTAAGTCCACCACAAGCCATGGCATCAAGTGAAATGGTTAATGCCTCCAAAGCTTTTGTATCTCCCGTAAAATAATGGTATTGCAGAAAAAATTCAAGCCCGACAGGCATCATGAATTTGGGAGCATTGCTATAACCTCCGAACTCGAAATCTATCTTTGAGATATGCTGTTTGTACGACTCATGATACCACTCTTGTGTGAAATCTTGTTCGACACCAATTTCCGAAAGAGCATTAGACTGAATGCCATTGGTAATTGATTCCGCAGCTCTGAGAACACGCGGCATGTCTGTTTCATAAACAGCAACCAATTGCTGTAAAACGTCAAGCCATTGGTCCGGAGGAAAATAGGTGGAAGCATAAAAAGGACGTCCATCGGGCAGTGCAATTGCATTCAAAGGCCAGCCTCCGCGACCGGTGATGACGTGGGCTGCATCCATATAAATCTGATCTATATCGGGACGCTCTTCCCGGTCAACCTTGATGCAAACGAAATGTTCATTCATATAAGCCGCAATCTGTTCATTAGAGAATGACTGATGGGCCATCACATGACACCAGTGACAGGCAGCGTAGCCAATACTTATAATAAGGGGTTTATTCTCCTTTTTTGCACGTTGCAGGGCTTCGGTGCCCCATTCATACCAGTCTACAGGATTATCGGCATGTTGCCGCAGATACGGACTGCTTGCATTGATTAATCTGTTTTGTCTTTTCATGCGGATAAAACAAAAACAGACAGATTAAAGTTTGCTATGTCAGAATACAACTACTGCAATTAAACTGACTGCTACTAAAGCGGAAAATCCGGTAACTATAATTTTTGAGATGGCTTTGTCTCCGAGAATTAAAGTGTAAACCATTTTAATCAGATTATTACTCGCGGTAGCAATCACGGTTGCGTGGACGATATTGGCTATTGACAACTGAGTTCCTCCATCCTGAAAGAGATTCAGAATATACGGATCAATATCGGTTACACCTACAATAAACGACAAGATGTTTACACCCATGTTCCCGTAATGTGATATAACAAAGTTTGTCAGTACGGCGAAAAAAGCGAAAAGCAACCCGAATACTATGGCCGTTTTAAATTCAAGCGGATTTTGGGTAGTTTTTACCTGCGAATGTGGCTGTTCTTTCAGCCGGTTGCTGAAAAACGAAATTCCGATGACCACAAGATTTACTAAAATCAGTACGATAAAATACGGCAATAAACTGATGGCCACGGCAGGATTAAAAATCCAGGCAAGAATGAGCAGACGAATATACATCATGGCTGTAGCTCCAAGTATTCCTACTCCTATCTTCACAGGATTATTTTCTTCTTTACTCTTACGTGCCAAAATCAGGGTTGTCGCCGTGCTACTGTAAAGGCCTCCAAGCACAGCCGAAAGAATAATACCCGAATCAGGGAATACAAACTTACGCAGCAGATAACTCAGATACGAAATCCCCGTTACGGCAACAATTGAAATCCAAATCTGGTAAGGCGAGATATTGATAAAATCGGAAATAGGCGTATGCGGTAGCAAGGGCAAAACAATACCGGCGATTATGATAAATTTAGCAAGAAGCGTAAATTCGTTACCGTCAAATTTCTTGGAAATATTGAAAAGGCTTTCCTTGATTTCCACCACAATAAGAATTGTAACCACCACAAGCATGACTAACCAAAGCGGTTCCAATGCGACAAGGGGAGTGAGACAGTATGTAATCAGAGCCGTAGCGATAGAAGTAAACCCCCATTTGTTAGCAATGCGGATGCGATTGTAATAATACACACCCAGTAAAGCCGAAAGAATTACACCTCCCCCGATAAACAAGCCCATGGACTGTGGCATAACCGAATAAAGGATAAAACCAAGAATACCAATCAGGGTAATAGTACGGTCTGTTCCGAAAAGCTGCTCCGAATCAGATTCGATATGCATTCGTCTTTGTTCCATGCCTATCAAAAGCGAGAATAATACGACCAAAAGAAAATTAATCAACTCTTTTGGTAAATGGTTGAGGACTTCCATAATTTGTGATTTGTGTTCAAAGATATAAAAACTTTTAAATTTTCATTTCTCCGGATATATTCATCTAAAACTTTAGTTCTGTTTCAATGTTTATAAAGACAATAAGAATAAATTATGAATATCGACAAAATAACCAATGAAGGGTTCTACAAAAATATGTGGAAAAAAACGGGAATTTCCGGGAATCTAACATTTATAGAAATTGGAGATAAATTTTCTGTCCTGACTCAGGGCGATCAGTCGGAGATGCCGACGTTTAGTGCAACACTTCAAGTTGGAAGCACATTGGTTGCAGAACGTTTTTTTGCCCAATATCCTCCTACAGCCAGTGAAGTTGAGAATGCAATAACTTTTATTGAAGATGCAATAATGTTATATCATAAAAAATTAAGTTCCGGGAGCAAATTAATCACATCGGATAGCAATATCCTCGAAATTGCCCGATTCGTTATTCCTGTAAAACGTCCCGAAACAGTACTTGCTGCAACTGATATTGAGATTATATTCGGACGAATCAGTGCTATCGTTTCAGGCAGACCGGCCAGTCAGGATATTCTCCCGAGCGACAACAAATTTATTGCCCGATTGCTTATTTTACGGGAAATTCTTGCCCATCTTAAATTCTGTGAAATAACAATCCTTGTATAAAAATTTTGTGCTTATTTAGAGAGTTCTTTCTTCATGCAAATTGCTGTCGCAGGACATACGGAGGCAAATTCGGACGATTGGGCAACTTCTGCTGAAACTGCAGATCGATCGGTAGTATTCCAGTTCATTTTTGAGAAAAATGTTGATGCTGTCATTGTTAATAAATAGAGTGTCTGAATTCCATTGTTTCCGGCCCATATTTCTGCTCCGGATAAAAGTTTTTGCCCGACACCCTGATTTCTGAAACTTTCATTCACCGCTAATGACCTCAGTATTCCAGAACCACAGTATGGTTCAACGGCAACACAACCGATTACCTGATCTCCGAAAATTGCAACTAAAAAAATTCGCTGTCCTGATACAAGATCACGAACAGGCAAATTGTTTTGCTTCAGCAAGTCGATGATTGACACTACATCGTCTTCTTGTGCTTCAGTGTAGACAATATTTGTTTGGACAGAAACGATATTCTCGGGAACAATGGGAATGTAGTCGGTGTCTTCATCGATCCCAGTTGAGTTTCCGCCACAGGAATATTGCACTCTGATTAAACTTTTTTGAGCTATATCCAAATATTTTTCATGGAGAGATTCGGCTGCGTTTTTCCCATTATCGGATTTTAAAATGTCGAGCAATTCCGCCGTAACCATCGCACTGGCACCCCAAAGTTCGATATTGGCAACATCATAATAGGGCGAAAAAACTGATTTTTTCTCCGATGGGACTAAAAAAGATTTTTCTTTAACGACGTTTTGTTTTAGAAATTCTTCATAATCCACTTCAATAATTTCGGCGACTTCACGCTCACTGCGCTGATATTCAGGTTTCTCATTCAGATAGCCGACAAAAATACTAATCAGAAAATTACTGGGTGGAACGTATATATCCGACAACCGGCCTAAAAGTTCGATTTTGTCTTTTTTAATTCCGATTTCCTCTTCAATTTCTCGGAAAGCCGTATGAACTATTTCTACATCACTTTCTTCGAACCGGCCTCCTGGAAAGGCTATTTGTCCGGCATGAATGCCAACATAAAAACTCCGGCGAATATAAATTATTTTAAGCTTTTCATTTTCGTGAAACAGCAAGACCATGACAGCACTTTTCCGGGCTTTCGAAAAATCGCCCTTCATTTTTTGTAATTCCTTTATCCGATGTTCGGGCGCCATTTTCAGATGAGCTATTTCTCCGGGCAGGCTTCCGGAAAGTTTTTGCCGGATATAGTCTTTTGTAATATCCATTTTTATCAGCATAAAAAAGCGTAACCGGAGAGAGTTACGCTTTCAATTATTTGTTTTTAAAACTTACTTTATTGGCAAATAACGCAACCTTCACATTTCGATAATTCTCCGCGAAGACGTTTCTCAACCAACATTTTGATGCGGTCTTTTAAAGCATCAATTCTAATGTTTTCGGTAACGTCGGCAGTAAATGCGAACATAAGCAGAAGCTTTGCTTCTTTTTCAGGAATGCCGCGTTGGCGCATGTAAAACATGGCTGATTCGTCGAGCTGACCAATTGTTGCGCCATGCGAACATTTCACATCATCCGCATAAATTTCCAGCTGAGGTTTTGTACGCATTTTGGCCGTTTTGTTCATCAGAATATTTTTATTCGTCTGATAAGCCTGCGTCTTCTGAGAATCTCTTGCTACATAAAGTTTTCCCGTAAATCCTCCTTTTGAACGATCGTCAAGCACATACTTGAATAACTCGGTGCTATGGCTGTTGGGCTTATTGTGGATAATCGAAGTAAAATTATCAACCTGTTGTTTTTTGTCTCCGATGACCATACCGCAAAGCAATGTTTCGCAATGCTCTCCATCTACATCAATTTCAATCGTATTGCGTGTTACGCCATTGTGTAATGTTATCACATTGGCCAGCACGTTCGAAGATGTTTTTTGATCAATCAACAACGTAGAGAGATTGGTGGTTTTGATATGCGTATTTTCGAGTTTATAATGTTCATAGGAAGCATTTTCATCCACGAAAACTTCTGTTACCCGATTGGTTACAAAACGAACATCATCCATTGTGTGATCGCAAACCAATAATTGAGCTTTGGCTCCTTTTTCGAGGATAATCAGATTATGGCTATTCGCCATAAAGTCCACATCCGACCGCATTATGTTTACCAATTGTACCGGACGGTCTAATATCACATCCTCTGGCACATACATAAAGAATCCATCCTGTGCGAAAGCCCCGTTGAATGCTATCAGACCATCTTTTTTCCCAAGACTCATTTTTCCATAATAAGCCTTTACCAGTTCGGGATGCGACTCTGCAACATCTTTTAAACTTCCTATAATAACACCCTTGGGAAGCTCATCATTATGATGATCGTGCACCGGATAAAATCCATCGTTCAGGACAAAATACAGATAGGAATGAATCCCCGGAACGTCACATTTGAAAACTTCGTATGGATTTACCGGAATTTTCAGACGATTCAGGTTCAGTCCGTATTCAATAGAAAGCGGTTCGGTGAGGTCTGTGTATTTGTAGTTTTCGAGTTTTGAAGTTGGGAAACCCAACTCTTCAAATAAGCCAAATGAGGCATCTCTCGACTCATTCATCACCGAGGCAGCATGTCCTTTTATCTGCTCCTGATATTGTTGATATAAATTAATGTATTGTTCTTCCATTGTAAAATAATAACTACAGACAATAAGTAACAGAACGGATTTATAAACTTCTGTCAGTTACTCATCGTCAGGATTTATTTTTTGTCGACCTCCTGCTTGATCCAGTCGTAGCCTTTTTTCTCAAGTTCGAGTGCAAGTTCTTTGGTACCTGATTTTACAATACGCCCATCGTATAGTACATGAACAAAATCTGGTATAATATAGTCAAGCAAACGTTGATAGTGAGTAATTACGATGCTTGCATTTTCAGGCGATTTCAGTTTGTTCACGCCGTTGGCTACAATACGCAGGGCATCAATATCCAACCCTGAATCCGTTTCATCAAGAATAGATAAACGAGGTTCCAGCATAGCCATCTGAAAAATTTCATTTCGCTTCTTTTCTCCTCCGGAAAAGCCTTCGTTGACCGAACGATTGGTAAGTTTGTTGTCCATTTCTACCAATTCTTTCTTTTCACGCATAACCCGTAAAAAATCGGTAGCCGAAAGTGGTGGCAGATTGTTATATTTGCGATGCTCGTTGATAGCTGTTCGCATAAAATTTACCATACTTACTCCCGGAATTTCAACCGGATACTGGAAACTCAGAAATATACCTTCGCAAGCACGATCTTCAGGAGGAAGTTCAAGCAAATCTTTGCCATAAAATGAGACTTTGCCATGGGTAACTTCAAAAGCAGGATTTCCTGTTAAAACCGACGAGAGAGTTGATTTCCCTGCACCGTTAGGACCCATAATTGCATGAATCTCCCCAGGGTGTACTGTCAGACTTAATCCTTTTAATATCTCTTTTCCATTAATACTGGCATGTAAATCTTTAATTTCTAACATAATATTGGGTATCGGACGCATAGTCCACAATAGTTTTTAAATTTTTAATCAAAGTTTTTATATAATTCACAATCAGTTAAATCAATCATCCAACTGAACCTTCGAGTGTTATTTGTAAAAGTTTTTGTGCTTCAACAGCAAATTCCATGGGTAATTTATTGATAACTTCTTTGGCATATCCATTCACAATCAGGCCAACTGCGTCTTCCGTAGAAATGCCTCGCTGATTGCAATAAAATATCTGATCTTCACTGATTTTAGAAGTTGTTGCTTCGTGCTCTACGATAGCCGTATCATTATTCACATCCATATATGGGAATGTATGAGCACCGCATTTATCGCCCAACAAAAGACTGTCGCATTGAGAAAAGTTTCTTGCATTTTCGGCATTTGCTCCCACGCGCACAAGTCCACGGTAACTGTTATTGCTTACACCGGCTGAGATACCTTTTGACAGAATATGACTTTTGGTATTTTTACCGAGATGAATCATTTTTGTTCCCGTATCAGCTTGCTGGAAGTTGTTCGTGACAGCTACTGAGTAAAACTCTGCCGATGAATTATCGCCTTGCAAAATGCAACTTGGATATTTCCAGGTAATTGCCGAGCCGGTTTCAACCTGAGTCCACGAAATTTTCGAATTTTCGCCTTTACAAATACCCCGTTTAGTTACAAAGTTGTAAACTCCGCCGTTTCCGTTTTTATCTCCCGGATACCAGTTTTGAACAGTGGAGTACTTCACTTCTGCATTTTTTTGAACCACAATTTCTACAATTGCAGCATGAAGCTGGTTTTCGTCGCGCATTGGGGCTGTACATCCTTCAAGATAAGAAACGTAACTATCCTCATCGGCAACAATCAGTGTTCGTTCAAATTGACCCGTATTCGATGCATTGATGCGGAAGTAAGTTGATAATTCCATCGGGCAACGAACTCCTTTGGGAATATATACAAACGATCCATCGCTAAACACAGCACAGTTAAGAGCTGCATAAAAATTATCGTTATAAGGGACTACTGATCCAAGATATTTCTTAACCAGGTCTGGATGATGTTCAACCGCTTCGCTGAACGAACAGAAAATAATTCCTTTTTCGGCCAGCGTTTCCTTAAAAGTCGTTTTTACTGAAACACTATCCATAACAGCATCCACGGCAATGCCCGAAAGAGCCATTTGTTCTTCAAGAGGGATACCAAGTTTATTAAATGTATTTAATAATTCTGGATCAACTTCGTCAAGACTTTTAGGAGCATTTTTACGCGGAGCCGCGTAGTATGAAATACTTTGATAATCAATTTCAGGAATCTTCAGGAGAGCCCAATCGGGCATTTTCATTGTTTGCCAGTGACGAAAAGCTTTTAATCTGAATTCGAGTAACCATTCCGGTTCGTTTTTTTTGGATGAAATAAGACGAATAACGTCTTCATTCAGACCTGTCGGAATAATATCCGTTTCGATATCAGTAGTAAAGCCATATTTATATTCGTTCTGGGTGACTTCATGTAATATATCTTCTGCCATCTTTATTTATTCTTAATATTCTTTGATATTTGAAATATGTCAAACATCAAAACTTCTGCAAATTTACGAAAAAAAACGCACGTTTCCGTGCTTTTAAATTACTATATGGTACCGAAATAACAGCCAAACATGTAGTTTTGTTTTGTGGGTTTGAGAACTTTATTTAATTTGAAATTAATTAAAAATATTTTGATCTTTCTGAATAACTTAAAATAGTAATTATTGTCTTGTGAATCCTATAAGATTGGTGGAATTTAGGATTTATTTTGATGTATTATTTGGTCGAAATCAGATATTTTATCCTATCTTTGTTTCTTTCAATTTTATGATTAATTATAGGTATAATTTACTGTGAAAATGCCAGAAGAAAGCGGAACAAAAAAACGTTTTAGGAGAACAAAAGTGGCAATCGAACAAGATGTGATGAGAGCTGCCGGTGAAATGATTGAAGAGTTAGGCTTCATGAAAGTGACACTTACAGGGGTGGCTGAAAGGGCTCATATTGAACCGGCTGTATTTTATAGACGTTTTGCTAATTTGGACGAACTGTTTGCTCGATATACAAAACAATATGACTATTGGCTGGGAAATTTGGCGAACAGCATTCCTCAGCATCTTGATCCGGAGGAAACATTTAAGTGGATTTTACAAAATATGGTCAATGCTCTATTGGCTAATAGGGGAATGCAGCAGTTGTTAGTGTGGGAGTTGGCGAATACAAACGATATAACTAAAAGAACATCTCAGTTGCGTGAGTCGGTTAACGAACCCTTGGTGAAACTTCTTGAGGAAACATTTAAAGAAAGTCAGCTTGAGATTAATACAATCTGCTCCATGTTAATTGCTTCAATATATTATCTGATCATTCATAAAGAAATTTCGACTTTTTGTTTGATTGATTTTACTACAGAAGAAGGACAAAAGAGCTTAAGGATCGCTATAGATCAGTTAGTTTCTATGCTGTTTGCACATCTTTACCAGAAAAAGGAAATAAATCAGATTGCTGAGAGATTAAGAAATGAGGGCGTAAGTGAAGATATTATTGCAAAATGTATCTATCTGGGTTGATTGATATAAAGAGATAATAAAAACGGGCTGCAGTTTTGTAATTGCAGCCCGTTTTTACATTGTGTCGCGGAATTATTTTTTACCATTAACGATTTCCAACGTATCCGAAGCAATCATAAATTCTTCATCGGTAGGAATTACAACAACTTTTACTGTTGAATCCGGAAGAGTTAACAATACTTCTTTTCCTCGGGATTTTGCGTTAAGTTCTTTATCGATTTTTACACCCATGAAAGTTAAGTTTTCGCAGACTTTTTCACGAGTGATAGCCTGATTCTCGCCAACGCCTCCTGTAAATACAATCACATCAACTCCATTCAAAGCTGCGATATAGGAGCCCACATATTTGGTAATGCGGTATTCATACATTTCAAGAGCCAGTTTGGCACGTTCATTTCCTTCTTCAATGGCCTTTTCGATGTCGCGCATATCCGATGAAATTCCTGACACTCCCAGTACCCCACTGTGTTTGTTAAATAATGTCGATACAGAGGATGAGCCGATCATTTCTTTTTCCATCAGGTAAGTCACAACACCAAGATCAACATCTCCCGAGCGTGTTCCCATCATCAGGCCTTCGATAGGGGTGAATCCCATGGAAGTATCAACGGATATTCCACCTTTTATAGCTGTTACCGATGCTCCGTTGCCAATGTGAGCTGTAATGATTTTTGTTTTCTCATAATCCAGCCCGAGAAATTCACAGGCACGCTTTGATACATAGCGATGACTTGTCCCGTGAAAGCCGTAACGGCGAATACCGTATTTCTTATACAACGAATAAGGAATGCCGTACATATAAGCATAATCAGGCATTGTCTGATGGAATGCAGTATCGAAAACAGCTACCTGAGGTATATTCGGCAATAATTCGCTGATAGCGCTGATTCCTGCTAAATTAGGTGGATTATGAAGGGGAGCAATGTCTATACATTCTCTGATTTTCAGAATAACTTCATCTGTTATCAGAACACTGGAATTAAATTTTTCTCCTCCATGAACAACCCTGTGTCCGACTGCATTAATTTCCTCAAGCGATGTAATTGCACCGTGTTTCTGACTTGTAAGTACCCCCAAAATGTATTCGATAGCAATTTGGTGCTCAAGAATCTCTCCTTTCAATAGTACTTTTTGTCCATCCTGACGTTTGTGCTTCAGAAACGAACCTTTCATTCCGATTTTTTCAACACCGCCAGATCCTAATTCCTGATTAGTTTCCATGTCGAGTAATTTATATTTTACCGACGAACTACCGCAGTTTAATACTAATATCTTCATGTTTTCGTTCCTCCTTATTTGATTATATTTCCAGATTCATCATAATTGTAAAATCCTTTACCGTTGCTTACTCCAAAATGTTTTGCCCGGGAAAGCCGTAGCAATACAGGAGATGGCTTATATTTTAAATCGCCATATTCATCATAAAGATTTTCGAGCAATTTTACAATTTTTTCGATACCCATTTGATCGGCTGTACGGAAAACTCCCTGACGATGGCCAAAACCGACAGTAAGAACTTTGTCTATATCTTCAGCAGATGCAATACCTTCCATGAGCATCGAACAAGCTTCGTTGAGCTGTATCAGGAAAAGACGTATACTGATTAATCCGGCTGATTCTACAACTGTTACGTATTCGTGATTGATGAGTTTGGCAAAAAGACAAACTTTTTCAAAAGTTTCATCGGATGTATTTAATCCCCGAACAATTTCAATGATTTGTGAATCAGGAATATTGGGTAAAAAGTGAAGACCTATACAACGATCCTGATGTTCAAGCTCGGAAGCAAGCTCCGTAACAACTACTGTAGAAACGTTTGAGGCAATAATAGCTTTAGGAGGTAAAACAGCCTCAAGTTCTTTAAATACTTCTTTTCTCTGGTTTACACGTCTTTCTCCTGATTGGCTCTCGTATCTGATAGCCTCAATAACAAAGTCACAACCATTGAAGTCTTTAAAATCCATTGTGCTCTGGATACGGGTCAAAACAGCTTTTTTTTCATTTTCTGTCAACCCCCAGTTACGAATTTTTTTGTCCAGTTTGTCTTCAATACGCGCGTAAGCGTTGTCTATACGTTCCTGAGACGGTTCGAAAAAAACGACTTCAATACCTTTTAATGCTGCTGTGGTAGCAATAACACTGCCTTCTTTTCCGCAACCGACAACACCTATACGGGAAAACAGCGTGCGCTTTCTGTTTCGCTTGCTGAGGCCGTAGCGTTCAATTGCTTCCATGATTTCCTCTGCCATAATATATTTTTTATAATTTCAATTTATTCTGATTATTTCATTGCCTGGTTTGAAGTAATTGTAATCATGCGTACGATATCATCAACAGAGCAACCACGTGACAAATCATTGATAGGAGCAGCCATTCCCTGTAGGATTGGCCCTACAGCCTGAGTTCCTGAAAAACGTTCCACTAATTTGTACCCGATATTTCCGGCTTGTAAATCAGGAAATACCAAAACATTGGCATGACCGGCGACAGTACTACCCGGAGCTTTGCTTTGTCCTACTGCAGGAACCAAGGAAGCATCGGCCTGCAATTCTCCATCAATATCCAGATCTGGGTTCATTTCTTTGGCTAATTTTGTGGCTTCAACGACTTTATCTACAAGCTCGTGTTTTGCACTTCCTTTAGAAGAAAAGCTTAACATGGCAATTTTAGGTTCATATCCGGCTATTGCACGCGTTGTTTCTGCAGTTGAAACCGCAATTTCGGCCAATTCCTTTGCGGAAGGATTCGGGTTTACTGCACAATCGGCAAATACTAATAATCCGTCATGTCCGTATTGAGGGGTCGGAGTGAACATTAAAAAAGCTCCTGATACAACACTGATGCCGGGTTTTGTTTTCACAATCTGGAAAGCCGGACGCAAGACATTTCCTGTTGTGTTTTGCGCTCCTGCAAGTTCTCCATCGGCATCTCCGTTTTTGATCATGAGGCAACCCAGGTAAAGAGGATTTTTAGCAAGAGATTGAGCCTGTTCTACCGTCATTCCTTTGCTTTTACGGAGTTCGTAAAGCAGGTTTGTGTAAGTCTCCATTTTAGGATCAGAGTCCGGGTTTACAATGGTAGCTTCGTGGAGATTGGTCAGGTTGTTTTCAGTAGCTAATTTTTCTATTTCCTTTTCATTTCCAATCAAAATCAATTTTGCTGCTTTTTCTTTCAAAATGACATCCGCCGCTTTGATTGTACGGATTTCGGTACCTTCAGGCAATACAATTCGTTGTGGATTTGCCTTGGCTCGCGCCATAATCTGATCTAATAACTTCATTTTGTATAATATAATATGTTGAATAATTCGGAGAGTGTGTGTAAACCTACGGTCCATAAAAACGCTGCAAAGATACTATTTTTTCCCTCAAATTGCAATGTAGAGATGGCAATTTTGCGTAAATATTTGATTGTATGTCAAATATTATAGAATAATAATCAAATATTATAGATGTCGTTTTTTTTTTGATTTTCTTCCGAATCTGGTTACTTTTACAGCAAAAATATGTATGCTATGAAAATAATTAATTGTGATTTTAAATATGCTTCCGAAATTCTGGATATTTTTAATGAAGCGATATTGAATACTACCGCTCTGTATGATTATAAGCCTTGGAATATGGAGATAATGAAAGCTTGGTTTGAATTTAAGGTGATGCATAATTTTCCTGTTATCGGACTGGTTGACGATGCCGGAAAGTTGATGGGTTTTGGTTCGTATGGTATGTTCCGACTTCGTCCCGCTTACAAGTATACAGTCGAAAATTCGGTGTATATTCACAAAAATTATCGTGGAAAAGGCTTGGGGAAAATTTTACTTCAGGAAATCATCAAAAATGCGCGGGCGCAGAACTTTCATTCTATTATTGCAGTTATAGATACCGAAAATGAATCCAGCATTAAACTACACGAGAAATACGGATTTAAAAATGTCGGAATTCTTCCTCAGGTAGGTTATAAATTTGGTAAGTGGCTGGATGTAATTTTTATGCAACTGATTTTGGAGACTCCGACTCGACCGGTTGAAGGCTAACAATGAAAACGGGAGATATTTTATTTAAAGCAATGAAAATATCTTCCGTTTTGAGCGTTATTTAAAATTTATTCGTTTCACTTTGAATCCCATTGTTGACAAAATCTCAGCTGTTTTTATTCTGAAATCTCCCTGAATCAGAATCTCTCCATCGCGGGCCGAGCCTCCTGTGCTGCATTTTACTTTCAGCGTTTTTGCTAATTCTTTTAATTCGTTATCGCTTCCCTGAAATTCTGTGATAAGTGTAGCCGGTTTACCGTTACGTTTATCAAGTTCAATTCGCAACGGGTCCGTTTGCTGCTTTTTTTCTATTTTGATTTGATTCGTTTTTATTTCCTCACCTTCAGGAAGATCGGATTTCAGGCTGCTCAGTTTGTCTTTCCAGTCCATTAAATTAGTTCCTTTTTTATTTGAATTCTGTAAGTTTTTTGAAAAATTCCCAAATAATAATTCCGCCGCTTACACTCACATTAAGCGAATGTTTGGTGCCTAATTGAGGAATCTCGATACAATCATCGCACACGTCGACTACCGATTGTTGCACCCCCTTGACTTCGTTGCCAAGCACTACGGCATATTTTTTTTTATCATCAACTTGTATATCTGGTAACATAGTACTTCCTTGTGCCTGTTCGATGGCAAGAACTATATAATTATTATTTTTTAATTGTTCTATAGCCTGATGCGTATCCTGAATGTATTTCCAGTCAACCGTATCTTCTGCTCCTAAGGCTGTTTTATGTATTTCGGTATGTGGAGGTATACAGGTTATACCACATAAATATACTGCCTCAATCAGAAATGCATCTCCTGTCCGGAAAATAGCTCCCACATTATGCATACTTCTGACATTATCAAGAACCACAACAAGTGGTGTCTTTTTTTTTTGTTTGAATTCTTCTGGTGTTAACCGGTTCATTTCGGTTATATGTAGCTTTTTCATTTTTTAATTAACAATAAATTATTTCATTTTTTCTATCTCGGCAATAGCCGTTTCAATCAGTGTGTCATATCCGTTTGCTACATCAGTCGAATCAAGATCAACCTTTATGTCCGGATCAATTCCCCATTCAATATGTTGCATGTTAGCATCGTACATAGGGCAGGCTGAGAAACGAACCAACCATCCATTCGGAATCTCACTCGAAAACGGAAGTCCGCCACCACCTCCCGATTTATCCCCGACAATAGTTGCATTCGGAGCAATTTTCATCCTACTGATGAATGAATTTGTTGCGCTGTACGATTTGCGGTTGGCAATGACGGCTACCGGTTTTTTCCACTGAGCATATTTATTGGCAGGAGTTTTTATCTCCACCGGATTGGAAAAATCGCAGTGTCCATCGCCTATTTTATGTTGTATATAACCGGTAAGAGTTTCCTCTGTGAAGAAATATGAAGCCAGCTCCTCTGCCTGATCTATGTATCCACCTCCGTTTTCGCGAACATCAATAATTAACCCGTCACAATCTTTGAAATAGTTAAAAATATAAATCATGTTTGATGTGGTGAACGTGTTGGAAAAATCATCATAATAGACATATCCGATTTTGTTATTATCTATTTTGTCATAATTCATTCCTCCTGCTATATGATAATCATCTCCAAGGTACTGGTCGGAATAAACAATATCGTGATTGAAATTGCTCAGAGAGTCGGTAAACCATTTCCAGTACCGGCTGATATCAAAATCCGAATATAAATTTACATGACCATCTTTCAACTCCGCCAGCATATCGCTCATAATGTTGAAAAAATCCAGCTCCTCGGTGTCAGAATCAAACTTATCCGAGTAGATAGTATGAATGGAATCCCAATTGATGTTTTTATAATCTAAGTAACAATATCTGGTATCAATGATCTTCCAGAGCGTTTCAAAATTTCCCTGATTCGTATTGACTTCTACGTCAGGATCCTCGATGCATGAATTTAGCCCGGTAGCAATTGCCAGAAAGATAAAATAAATATATACAATGTGCTTTTTCATAAATAAACAGGATTTAATATTTTTCCGAATCTGTGAAAATTGCCGGAATCGTTTCTCGTGTTCCTTTAAACGTATGAAATTTATAACTGTACCCAATCATAAAGTTGAACGAATTTGTGGTAAATAGCAGATCATTGGCTTTATACTTCAGTTCGGAAGAAATGAAACCGAATTTTAAGGTACAACATCTGAAAGGAATTTCGCACATCAGGCGCCCGGTCATTCCTTGTTTATTAAGCAACGAACTAAAATGAATCGTATTATCCATAACCCCAAATTCTCCGATTTCGTAATAAGACAATCCCGCTTCCGGAGCAAAAAAGCATCCGATAAAAGGAGCCTCAAGGTTATACGTAAGTCGCATTTTTTTATGCCAAAGTTCGAAATCATAACGTACAATTCCCGATAAATTCAGGTTTGTTGCCAGATCCATATTATAGGGATTGTTCCCATTACGCCCGTTTAATTTCCCCAAGAAATTTATGTCCGCAGTTCCTCCGAGCAGAAATTGTGCTGAAGGATAAAACGAGTTATCCAAATGATAATGCATGCCCCAGCTGTATGCGCCACCAAAGCAATAGGTTGAAGATGTGATGGCCGAATTGAACGCTATTCCGATATTCGTGTTGAACCTGGTCTGTATAGAAAGTTTTGTGTTTTCGGAATTGATAAACCGATGAGATTCATATTCGTACAAAAGTCCTAAGCCGCCATATTGTAATGGCGAAAGGTAAGGATCCATTATAGAGATACCCGATAATCCGTACAACTCAGATGCTCCGGTTAATGCATATTTTTCAGATATTTCCTGCCGGGCGTATAGATGAGCAAATAATCCGCACAATATAAAAAAAGAAATAAGTTTTTTCATGCTATTTTCAGAATATAGAGATTCCGCAAAAATAGAAAAATAAAACGGGATGTTAAATCAAATTTATATCTTTGTAGGATATTTTTGTCGCAGTGCAACAAAGATCCCTGATTCTTCATCAGTACTTTCAATGAAAATAAATTTGAAATGGTAGTGTGCAATTTAAAACTGAAAATATACATTTTCAAACTGAATAAATAATATGAAAAATACATTGCGATTTTTTGATCGGATAATTGTTGTTTTCTTGAGTATTGTTGGTTTTACGGCAGCTTGTGACGACCCCGTCGTTGAGTATGGAACACCGTATGCTGATTTCGAAATAAAAGGAACTGTTGTTGATAATGATTCACAAACGCCTATCCCGAATATCCGGCTAATCCGTGTGCTCAACGAGGATCCTTTTTATGGAGACACAATTTATTCAGATAGCGAAGGAAAGTACCAGTTTAGTTTTAATGAAATTCCGGAAGAGGAGAATCCTGTGTTTGAAATTCTGGCAGAAGATTTTGATGGAGAAGAAAACGGAGGAAGTTTTCAGCCGGACACTGTCAGTATTACACTTCAGAAGTCGGATTGGGTTGAAGATGGTAGCGGTTGGTATTTAGGTAAAGCTGTAAAAACAGAAGACATAAAGCTTAAGAAAAAAAATTAATAATGAGTGGATTAAAGAAGGTTTTTATTTTTTTAGTTCTGGTATTATTATTTGCTTGTAATTCCGAAAATGATTATGCAATATATGATATTAATGGAACAGTTACAGATAGTTTGACGAATGAACCTGCGGTCGGAATCAGGATTATTCGTGAACCTACAGATTATCTTTTATTCGGAGATACAATTACTACGGATGCCAACGGAAACTATTCTTTTGAATTCACAGACTATTATAATAAAAAAGCGACTTTTAAACTTAAAATTCTTGATATGGACGGAGATCTAAACGGAGGTGATTATCAAAATAAAGAAGTTGCTATAAAAGTAAATTCTGACGACTGGGGTAAGTCGCGGGATGATTATTACAAAGCTTGGGCAACCATTACGAAAAACATTGAACTTCAATTAAAGTAGTCCGCTGTGGATTTAAAAAAGAAAATAATATTTTTTCTGTTCAGGCAGCACAAACGCAATCAGACGAAAATTCACGAATTAAGTTATTTGTTTTGGGAGTGTACGTTACGCTGCAATCTAAACTGTTTGCATTGTGGCAGTGACTGTACACAAAAAACGGAAGTCCCGGATATGCCTGCTACTGATTTTCTGAATGTGCTTGATGGAATTCGTCTTTATGTGAATCCAAGTAGAACGATGATTGTTCTCACCGGAGGAGAACCTTTGGTGCGCAAGGATTTGGAGTTTTGCGGAGCTGAAATTCATAAAAAAGGTTTCCCGTGGGGGATAGTTACCAATGGCTTTGGATTGACACCAGAAAGATTTCTGGCTTTGTTAAATGCAGGTTTGCGTTCAATTACAGTCAGTCTTGATGGTCTGGATGCTACAACACACGATTGGTTCAGAGGAAAGACCGGTTCTTGGGAAAAAGCAGTAAATGCAATTCGAATGATCGCTGTAACTCCCAATCTTGTGAGCGATGTAGTTACTTGTGTGAATAAACGAAACATTTCTGATTTGTCTAAAATGAGAGATTTGCTCGTTGACCTTGGTGTGAAAAACTGGCGTTTGTTTATGGTTTTTCCAAAAGGTAGAGCGGCCGGTAACGATTTGCTAAAACTTTCCGATAAGGAATTTGTCCAATTGTTAGAATTTATAAAGGAGACGAGGCTTCAGGGAGAGATTAAAGCTTCGTTTGGTTGTGAGGGGTATCTCGGTGACTATGAACTTGAAGTACGTGATACGCCGTTTTTTTGCCATGCCGGAGTGCATGTTGGGTCTGTGTTAGTCGATGGTTCCATTAGCGCATGTCCAAGTCTTAGAGCCGATTATATTCAGGGGAATATCTATAAAGATAATTTTATGGACGTCTGGAATACTAAATTTCAGATTATGCGCGATCGCTCATGGACAAAAATCGGTAAATGTGCAAGCTGTAAATCCTATAAAAATTGTCTGGGAAACGGACTGCATCTCCGGGATGAAAAAACAGGAGAATTACTTTGCTGTCATTTGGAAAAAATAAATAACCTATAACAGGATTTTTTTAAAACATCACTTCTCTGTCCTTCGGTTTTCAATCTGCCAAAAATAGTTATCTTTGCAATCTGTTGAATTAAAATTTCAATGCTTTTCAATTTGCTAATTTAAGCAATTTTCAATAGTTACATGAAGAAGTTAGTATTTGCAACGAATAACTCACATAAACTTTCGGAGGTAAAATCCATTCTTGAACCAGTTTTTAAAATAATCAGTTTAGCTGAGCTAAATTGTTTTGATGACATTCCGGAAACATCCGATACGCTTGAAGGAAATGCTTTGATTAAGGCGGAATATATTTATAAAAAATATCAGGTTGATTGTTTTGCCGATGACACAGGTCTGGAAGTTGATGCCCTAAATGGTGCTCCCGGAGTTTATTCAGCCAGATATGCCGGTGATAACCATGATGCTGCTGCGAATATGAAAAAACTTCTTCAAAATATGGAAGGGGCAGCAAATCGAGCTGCTCGGTTTCGTACGGTAATTACGCTGATTTTGGATGGGGAAATATATAACTTTGAAGGTCAGGTGTGTGGGCATATTGCAACTGAGCCAAGAGGAGATGCCGGGTTTGGTTACGACCCTATATTTGTGCCGGATGGCTATAATAAGAGTTTTGCAGAGCTTGGACTTGATGAAAAAAACAAAATCAGCCACAGGGCATTGGCAGTAAAATCACTAACTGAATTTTTACTGAAATAATTCTACAAATTTATTTTAAGCAACAAAATAAAAACTTAATTATCAAGTTATTTACTTAGATAGATCATAATTAAAGCTCTTTCGAAATAATACGATATACAATTTTCAAATGAAATTAAAATCAGTTATAGCCGGAATTTTTCTTCTGGAGGGAATATTAAGTGTAAATGCGCAAACACCCATGGGAAATTGGCGTACTCATTTTGCGTACAACAGCGTAGAACAAATTGCTCAGTCTGATAACAAAATTTTCGGTCTTAGCAATGGATCCTTATATTCAGTAGACAAAGATGATGAGAGTATTGAATTGTATAGCAAAATTAATGGTCTGACTGATAATGATATATATCGTATTGAGTACGATACAAAAAATAAGCAGTTGTTAATTGTATATTCAAATGGAAATATTGATTTATTGTCAAGTGGTGGCGTTATCAATATTCCTGATTTATATATAAAACAACTGACATCCAGTAAATTAGTGAATGATATTGTTTTTTTTGAGAATAAAGCTTATTTAGCTTGTGACTTTGGTATTTTGGTCCTCAATTTGGAAAAACATGAAATCGCAGATACTTACTACATCGGGAACAATGGAACTGAGGTTCAGGTGTTAAGTATTGCGATTAATAATGGTTACATTTATGCAGCTACATCATCTCTGATTTACAAAGCATCGTTAGCAGAAAAAAATCTGGTAGATTATCAACGCTGGAGCACACTTACTAATTTACCGGGTGCTGGAGATATTGCTGAACTTAGATCCGCTGATGGAAATTTGTTTTTAAAACGGGGAACTGCTTTGTATGAACAATCTGAAAATAGTGAAACATGGATGCAGTTATTGTCTCAGATCTCAGTTTCGGATATTTTTATATCAAATGATAAAATAATTGTGTATGATGGAAGTCTGACTGCTTATGTTATTAATAATGATTTAAGTATAAAATCCTTACCGAATACTGGTGTTGTAAAGGATGCTGAATACCAAATCTCCGGAGATAAGTACTGGTTTGCTTCCGTTGCCAACGGTATAGGACTTTATTTAAATAATCAGATCGTCTATTATAAACCATCCGGACCTGCAGTAAATATCCCTTGGAGTCTGACTTTTTCCGGACAAAAGTTATTTATGGTTCAGGGCGGAAGATGGGGCGCTGAAAAGCGAAGGGATGGAATTCTTATGATTTACGAAAAGGGTACATGGACAAATTTACCATCAAGCGATATTTCATCAAAAACAGGATCTCCTGTCTTGGATTTTATGAATGTTGCTGTTGATCCGACTGATAATAGTCATTTTTTTGTGACATCTTATGGTACCGGATTGTATGAATTTAAGGATGATAAGTATACTAATTGGTATACGAACTCAAACAGTACTTTAGAAACGATTGTTCTTTCTAATCCATATAGATATATAAGATTAGATGGAGCCGTTTTCGATAGTGAAGGAAATCTCTTTCTTACCAATATGGAAGTTGGAAAGACAATTAAGGTTTTACCAAAAGATGGAGAGTGGTCTTCTCTTAAGTATAATGATATATCACTAAAAATGACTCTTGGAAAGATTCTGTTATCGAATCAAAATGAAAATCAAAAGTGGGTTTTATCTGTTCGGGCCGGAGCTGGAGTGTTTGTGTTTGATGATAATGGAACTATTGATGACCAATCAGATGACCAGTCTATATTTTTGACTGCTTTTAAATACCCTGAAACAGACAACGGAATTACAGTGATTAATTCTGTAACGCCTACGTATGTTTATAGTATTGCCCAGGACCAAAATGGGGTTGTATGGGTCGGAACTGATCAGGGGCCATTTTTGTTTTATAACACTTCAAATGTTTTTGATCCAGATTATACTTGTACAAGGGTTAAGATTCCGAGGAATGATGGCACAGACTTGGCAGATTATTTGCTTTTTGAAGAAAAAATTACGGCTATTGTGATTGATGGAGCTAATCGTAAATGGTTAGGGACAGAGACCTCAGGAGTTTATCTGATGTCGGAGAATGGGCAAGAGACCATCCATCATTTTACTACAGCAAACAGCCCGCTTCCATCCAATAATGTTTTATCTTTAGCTATTAATCCTGAAACCGGAGAAGTTTACATGGGAACAGCCAATGGGTTAGTCTCTTATCAAAGTGATGCTGTTGATGCCGGGGATTCTTTTTCCGATGTTCATGCCTATCCTAATCCGGTCAGAGAGGATTATTCGGGAGTGATAACTATTACTGGATTAGTAACTGATACTCAGGTGAAAATTACGGATATAAATGGAAATCTTATTTGTCAGACTGTTTCGAACGGAGGAATTGCAACATGGGATGGAAAAGACGTACATGGGAATAAAGTTAGTACCGGAATCTATCTGGCAATTTGTGTCAATTCGGATGGAACTGAAAGTACTGTTACCAAAATTCTTGTCATTAATTAGTATATGTTTTGTATAATATATAGTTAATGATTTATGCCCTTTGGTATTATGATTCTACTATCCTTGTTTAATTAAGACTATTTTTGTTTTTATGAAAGTAAAAAATATTGATGACGTTTTTAGTTTTAAAGTTTGGTTACCAATTCTTGTAGTATTCATTTATATTCTATGTAAGATATTTCTGTTCAATACAGGTTTTTTTTGGGATTCAGTTACAGTTTTGTGTAAGCCGGCTACATATTTATATGAACATGGTTTATTTCATTTTCATTATCCTTCAGAGGCAGACAATGGGGATCCTCAATTAGTTCCATTTTATATCGCCTTAATGTGGACTGTTTTTGGAAAGTCTTTAATTGTTGCACATTTATCATTTATTCCGGTAACGATCTTGATTTTGATTCAATTGTATAAGTTTGTAACAAAGGTTGTCTCCAGAGAATTTATTCCATATATTTTCATACTATTAGCTGTTGATCCGACTTTCATGTCTATGTCTTCAGGGCTGTATCAGGATGCTTTTGTTATTCTATTTTCTCTTCTACTTATTAATGCGATGCTTGATAAACGGAAATTGGGGATAGGAATATACATGGCACTGCTCTGCCTTACATCCCGAAGGGGCATATTGCTTACATTTGCATTTATGCTTGCCTATTATGTTTATACAATGTATGTTTTAAAGGTACATTTCTGGAATACAATAAAACTGTTATTTCCTGTTTATTTACCGGCAGTATTAGTTGTATTTTCTTTTATTACTTGGAGACTTTATTCATACGGTTGGTTCTTTACAACAAGTCAAACAGACTCAGGAGAAATTACTTCTTTTTCGGGAGTCCTAAAAAATATTTTGGCTTTAGGCCGTTGGTTTGTTGATGAGGGACGGCTCTTTGTATGGTTGATTTTAGGAATTGCACTTATAAAGAACAAAAACAGAATGGCATTATTATCAGAGAATAGCTTGTTATTATTGGTATTGTTGTTTATGCTTATTGTAATGATGTCGGTGACATTGCCTTTAAAAAATCCGTTTGGAGCACGTTATTTTGCTATCCATTATATGCTGATTGCCACTATTTTGGCAAAAGTAACAATGATGTATCAACCTGTAAAAAGAGTAAAGCAATTAATTCTTTTGAGTACTATACTGTTGCTTTCTGGTAACTTTTGGCTATATCCGGAAAAATTGTCTCAACCATGGGATTCAACGCTAGCATATATACCTTATTTTGAATTAAAACAGCAGACTATTGATTATGTAGCTGAAAAACATGTAGAATTTGGATCTGTAGGAGTGGAATTTCCTCTGACCTCAGAGTTTAGATATATTGATGCAAATAATGACAGACGTCAGTTCGCTCATCTTGATTTTCATCAGAACAGATGGATTGTTTATTCCAATATATTTAATCTTTCAGATGAAAGAATTGACAGCTTAAGAACGTGGAACTTGATAAAGACATTCAAAAAAGGGACTGTTTTTATGAAAATCTACGAAAATCCCAATTATTCTCACGAATAGTTTAGGAGACCTTTACTTTTTATTGATCAAATTCATAAATTCCTCTCTCGTTTTAGCTTGTTGGAAAACTCCGGTAAAGTCAGATGTAGTAGTAATGGAATGTTGCTTCTGGATGCCCCGCATTTGCATGCAGAGATGTTGAGCTTCGAGGATAACCATAACCCCCAGCGGATTCAATGTGTTTTGAATACATTCTTTGATTTGCGTAGTCATACGTTCCTGAACCTGTAACCTGCGGGCGAAGACTTCTACGATGCGGGCTATTTTGCTTAGTCCGGTAATGTTGTGATTCGGTATGTAGGCAATGTGAGCTTTACCAAAGAACGGAAGCATGTGATGTTCGCACAACGAGTAAAAATCAATATCCTTTACAATAACCATCTGACGATAGTCTTCTTTGAACATAGCAGATTTGAGTATTTCTTCAGGCTTTTGTTCATATCCGTGAACGAGAAATTGCATAGATCTGGCAACTCTGTCAGGAGTTTTTATTAAACCTTCTCTATCAGTGTCTTCTCCCAGAAGTTTTATAATTTCTTTATAGTGGTAAGCTAGTTTTTGAGTTTTTTCCGCATCGAAAGGTACGGGTTGATTTATATTAAAATCCATGCTATGTGTTATTTTCAGGACTATACGCATATACTCCCGATTGTATAAAATATTTTTTAGTTATTAATGTGGTCTCTGACAGTATAGGTTTCGCTTTTTAAATTCGGGAAATTATCAATAATTTCCAGTCTTGCTTTTTTAGCATCTTCCAATGTTTTAAAGTTTCCCACGCGAACTTTCCAAAATGGAGACGTGTAATTTACATATACAGGATATTCAGGAAAAATTTCCTTCAGTTCTTTTTCAATACGAAAGGCTTCGTTTTTTGCTGTTTTTTGTGCATTGCTTGAAAAAACCTGAACTCTATATCCACTAATGGTTGAGGCGTGCTCAGAGTTTAATTTTTTTTTAGAATCGAATAGCAAATTTATTCGTTCATCCTGATGAACTCTGACAGATGCTCCGGTTATTGAGTCCGGTTTTGCTAGTTTTTCGAAAACCGATTTATGAACCACGACAAGCGTATCCACACTTTGTGCCATGCTTGAAAGCGCAACAGACAAAATTAAGAAAGACAGGGTTAATCGTTTCATTATTTTATGAATTTAGGTGCAAAGTTATAAAATGTTATTGGCTAAACGATGATAATTAACTTTATACTTGTTTAATATCTTTATTTCCTGCCCAAGAACTCTGATATAAAAATTATTCTGAAATGTTTATCTTTGTTTCTGAATTATTTTTATTGTCATGCAAAAATCGAAAGCAGTCATCATTGTTGCAGGAGGAAAAGGCCTTCGGATGAATTCTGATATCCCCAAGCAATTTATTCCGATAAATGGATTTCCGGTGTTGATGCATACCATCAGGGCATTTCAAAACTTCAACAATAAAATTCAGATAATTGTTGTGTTACCAGAAAATCAAATGTCATACTGGGCTGGGCTATGCAAGAAATATGCCTTTGATGTAAAGCACGAAATTGCCCCGGGAGGTGAAACCCGTTTTCATTCTGTGAAAAATGGATTAAAACTTATAAATATGCCTGCTATTGTTGCAGTGCACGATGGAGTAAGACCTTTTGTAAGCAACAATACGATTATAAAGTGTTTTGATGCTGCTGAAGAATACGGAACTGTAATTCCTGTTGTGGATGCTGTGGATAGTATCCGGCAAATCACACCTCACGGAAATTTATCAGTCGACCGTAATTTATATAAAATGGTTCAAACCCCCCAGGTCTTTGATGGTGAATTGCTGTTGAGGGCTTATGAGCAGACGTTTTCTCCTCTGTTTACAGACGATGCTTCGGTGGTGGAATCTCTTGGTCATAAAATAACACTTGTAGAAGGTAACCGGGAAAATATTAAGCTTACAACAGCTATCGATCTGGAATGGGCTAAAATAATCAGTAAAAGATTCAATGAATAAGCCTGCTCATATCCAATATCTTGACATGTTGCGATGTGTTGCCATGCTGAGTGTTATAATCATTCATGTAGCATCTCCTTTAGTCAACATGACTTATGCCAAAAATATGGAATACTGGTGGATTGGTAATATCTTCAATTCGGCAGTCCGGTTTGCAGTTCCGCTTTTTTTAATGTTGAGCGGAGCAACAATGCTCGGGAAAAATTATGACTATAAAGATTTTATAAAGCGCAGATTTTCCCGCGTGGTTATCCCTTTTTTATTTTGGATAATCATCTATTGGATTTATCGTTGGTACAGTCTGAAACCCGCTGTTCAGCCACACTATCTTGAAAGTGTAATATCCTGGGGTGTCAACTTGTTTTTGAATGAAGGTGTGTCCAAGCATTTCTGGTATATTTACATGATAGTGTTTCTTTATCCGTTGATACCTTTGGCGGGAAAACTTTTCCAAAGGCTGAATAATCTCCAGCTTCTTGCATTGGTTTTTGTATGGTTGATTTTTTTGATTTTTATGCGCGATACTCCGTTTAATGCTTATGGTTGGAAAAAAGATTACTGGAGCAAGTTCTCCGGTTATTTGTTATACTCCGGTTATATGTTACTTGGGTTTTATATTTCAAGAATCCGGCTGCCCTGGAAAAGGCTTTGTGTACCGGCAGCCATCGTATATGTAGCAACTGTTTGTGTTATTTCATACATGACCTTTAGTCTGAGTTCAGCCTCTCATAAACTAAACCTTTATCATTATAGTTATCTATCTATGAATACAGTAGCACAAACGATTGCTGTTTTTGTGTTCTTTAAAGATATGAAATCCGGGAATCCGTTGGCTGACACAATGATTGACATTTTGAGCAAAAACAGTTATGGTATTTATTTAGTACATATTCTCATCATCGGATTGTTGTTTCAACATGGTATTTACTGGTCGTTTACCTATCCTTTGGTATCTTTGCCTGCGCTGACATTGTTTGTAGCTCTTTTTTCATTTATAATTATATATCTTTTGAAGAAGATTCCGGGAGGAAAATATATTGCCGGATAAAGTTTGTGTTTTATGGATTTTTCGATGCAGGACATAAAATATCTTCCGGGTGTAGGCCCGAAGCGGGCTGAACTGTTTGCCAAAGAACTGGGCATTCGGTCGGTCGAAGATTTACTGTATCATTTCCCGTATAAGTATGTCGACCGCAGTCGGTTTTATTATCTCCATGAGATCTCGGGCAACATGCCTTTTATCCAGATCAGGGGGCAAATTCTTCGTTTCGAAAAAATTGGGGAGGGTCCGACTCAAAGGCTTTCTGCTATTTTCTCTGATGGTAATGATACGATAGAATTAGTTTGGTTCAAAGGAATTAAATTCATTCTGGAAAAATATAAAACCGGAATTGAATATGTTGTTTTCGGGAAGCCTGCCGCTTTTAACGGGAAATACAATATTGTTCATCCCGATATTGAAACGCTTTCTCAGTACAATTCTGCGGGACAAACCGGGCTTCAGCCGTTTTACAATACCACTGAAAAGATGAAAACCGGTTTTCTGAATTCGAAAAGCATTCAGAAAATTATTTTTCCATTTATACAGCAATTAAAAACTGGAGTTCCCGAAACATTGCCTGCATATATCCTTAAAAAATTTGCATTGATGAACCTTACCGAATCGATTATCAATGTTCATTTCCCTAAAAATGCATACGCGCTGAATAAAGCCCGGCAACGTCTCAAATTTGAAGAGCTTTTTTATATTCAGCTGAGCATTCTCCGGCAAACAAAATGGCGCGAACAGAATTTCAGTGGTTTTGTGTTTGCGCATATCGGTCATTATTTCAATACTTTTTTCAAAGATTACCTGCCGTTTGAACTTACCGGAGCACAGAAACGGGTTTTGCGTGAAATACGTACAGATGTTGGCTCCGGACGCCAAATGAATCGTCTTTTGCAGGGAGATGTCGGAAGTGGTAAAACGCTTGTGGCCCTGATGGCTATGCTTATGGCTATTGACAATGGTTATCAGGCGGCATTGATGGCTCCAACTGAAATTCTTGCCAACCAGCATTACGAAACCATTTGTAATTTTCTGGGCGATCTTGGTATAAATGTCGCTCTGCTTACAGGATCGACACGCCCCAAAGCCCGCGAGGAACTTCATGCCCGGCTTCGTTCCGGAGAATTAAATATACTTATCGGAACTCATGCACTTATAGAAGATGTGGTAAAATTTTCCAATCTAGGTCTGGTCGTTATTGATGAGCAGCATCGTTTTGGTGTTAAACAGCGTTCAGAATTGTGGAAAAAAAATGTTCAGCCACCACACATTCTGGTTATGACAGCGACTCCTATTCCCCGCACATTGGCTATGACTTTGTATGGAGATCTTAGGGTTTCGGTTATCGACGAATTGCCTCCGGGACGCAAACCGATACAGACTTTTCATTATTATCAGAACAAACGCCAGACGTTGAATCAGTTTATTGCCAAACAGGTAAATGCAGGCAGACAGGTTTATATTGTATATCCGCTTATTCAGGAATCGGAAAATATGGATTTGCAGGATCTTGAAAACGGATACGAATATATTCGGGAAGTGTTTCCTCAGTATAAAATCAGCAAAGTACACGGGAAGCTGAAAGCTGCTGAAAAAGATTACCAGATGCAACAATTTGTATCGGGAGCAACGCAGATTATGGTGGCAACTACGGTCATCGAAGTTGGCGTAAACATCCCTAATGCCTCGGTGATGATTATCGAAAATGCAGAACGGTTTGGTTTGGCTCAATTGCATCAATTACGTGGAAGGGTAGGACGTGGAGCAGAACAATCTTACTGTATTCTACTTACCGGTTATAAGTTGGCTTCCGATACCCGGAAACGCATGGATATTATGGTGAAATCCAATGACGGATTTGAAATTTCGGAAGCCGATTTACAACTTCGCGGGCCGGGGGACATTGATGGAACCATACAAAGCGGCATGCCGTTCGAACTGAAGATTGCCAATCTGGCTCAGGATGGAAAAATGCTCGAAATCGCCCGTCGTACTGCTGACGAAATATTACAAGATGACGCTACCCTTTCAAAACCCGAAAACAACATCCTTGTTGCCCGCCTGAAGAAGCTGAATAATAAAAGTTCAATTTGGGGTATTATTAGTTAAGAATCTTGAATTTGTTTTGACTGATAAATCCAAATAATTACTTTTGGGCAACTTTAATCAACAATAAATACTATATGGAAAAAACACTTGTAATTATTAAACCTGGTACTATTCAAAGGGGTTTAATTGGAGAAGTTATTACACGTTTTGAACAAAAAGGCCTCCAGGTATGTGGTGTTAAAATGATCCAGCTTACTGACGAATTGCTGGCAGAACATTATGCTCATATTGCCGATAAGCCGTTTTTCCCGCGTGTAAAAGCTGCGATGAAGGCTACACCGGTTATCGTTTTGTGTTTAAGAGGAATGGATGCGGTACATGTGACGCATATTTTGGCCGGAGCAACTAACGGAAGGGAAGCTGCTGTCGGCACAATTCGTGGTGATTTCAGCATGAGCGTGCAATGGAATATCATTCATACTTCCGACTCAGTAAAAACAGCTGATGCCGAGTTAGCAAGATTTTTCAGAGAAGATGAAATTTTTGATTATAAACAATCTTATTTAGAATACATTTACTCGGAAGACGAAATTATTTAACGAATTTTATTGGCCGAGTGTGCTATAAAATATATTCCATGTTTATTTCCAGCAAGAAATCAATATCATTAATATTCTTTTTAGTGACTGTCTGTCATATAAATGCAGACAACAAAGCAAAACCCAATATCGTTGCTAAAAGGGATACGGCCAATATCTATAAAGAAATGTTTAACGACAGTTCGGATGATTTGATGGAAAATCATCCGGCTGACGATATTTATAATAATATCTGGACATGTGACCGGTTGAATCCGTATAAAATTCCGGTTGACAGCTTGCCCGACACAGTTCGGATTGATGTGAAAAATTTTCATCTTCCTGTCCCGGGGATAATTACTTCCGATTTTGGCCCCCGGAAATACCGCTATCATTATGGTACCGATTTACGATTAGCGGTGGGTGATTCTGTACATGTAGCTTTCGATGGTAAAGTAAGAATTATTGATTATGAAGCACGTGGATACGGGCATTATATTGTTGTGAGGCATAATAATGGTTTGGAAACGGTTTATGCCCATTTGTCAAAAGTTCTGGTGTATTTAAATCAGGATGTAAAAGGAGGTGACGTAATAGCCCTGGGGGGCAATACTGGACGATCTACAGGCCCTCATCTTCATTTTGAAACCCGTTATCTTGGCAATGCAGTTAATCCTGCGAATATAATTAATTTTAATGTAGGCCGGGTGCACAATGATATGTACGAGATGACGAAACGAAAATCGTTTTATTATCAACGGGAAGTACAGGCTTTGAAAGCTGCAAAATACTACAGGGTACGTAAGGGAGATACATTGAGTCAGATTGCGATGCGTAACGGTACCAGTGTGAAGAATTTGTGCCGGCTGAACAATATTAAATCGAATAAAAAACTTCAGTTAGATCAAAAAATCAGAATCTGGTAATAACTCGGTAAAAACATCTGGCTATGAATTCTTTAAATTTTCCCTTAAACCTTACATTTAAAATTACCACGCTCAGCAATGATTTTGTTGCGCAGGATGCAGCTGGTACGACAGTTGCTTATGTTCGACAAAAAATGTTGAGACTGATAGAAGAAGTACAGGTGTTTAATAACGAAAGTCGTTCTCAGCTTTTATATACTATCAGAGCGAATAAATGGCTCGATTTTTCGGCAACTTATACTTTTACAAATCCAATGGGTTTTGAGTTGGGACGCGTTGTCCGGAGAGGCTGGAAATCTCTATGGAAAGCGCATTACGAAATTCTTGACGAAAACCAACAACCGGATTTGGTTGTTCAGGAAGAAAATCCCTGGGCAAAGGTGTTTGATTCGATGTTGGATGAAATTCCTTTTCTGAGTTTACTTTCAGGCTATTTGTTTCATCCGGCTTATGCCGTTATCCGGCCAAATGGAACCCAGGTTGCTCGTTTGAAGAAAGAGCCCTCCTTTTTCGGGCGCAGATTTACCATTGAAAAACTCACCTCATTTGAACAAGGTGAGGAAGAACGAATCCTGCTCGGTTTAATGATGATGATTTTGCTCGAAAGGCAAAGAGGATGATTGATCCCGAAATTTTAAAGAAATATTATTGTTATAAATTGCTATTTCGTAATGAGTTGTTGCATTTTTTTGTAGTAATTCAACTTCTATATATAAACATTTTGTGTGCTTTTTAATTGTTTTTCAGATGATTAATCCTAAATTAATTCAGTTTTTTCTATTTGTTCCATTGGCGTTTCTCGTTTCATGTCAGACCGACGAACCGGAAGTTGAAAATACTTCTGATTCCGAATATATAACGCGGATTTTTGAATACGTCTACGGGCCGGGACAATATTCGAAAATTGCACAAATGAACGATACTTTAAATTTTATCGGAAATCCGGATGATAAAACCGGCTGGCTTTATCTTGGAGGTTTCGGAGGATATGTTGTGGCTGGTTTTGATCATAATATTGCCAATCACGATAGTGCTGATTTTGAAGTTTATGCTTTGCAGGGTATTATGCCTGAGCCGGCAGTCGTGTATGTTATGCAGGATGTAAACGGAGACGGACTCCCGAATGAAACATGGTACGAACTAAAAGGAAATCAGTTTGAAAATTCTAAAAAAAATTATTGGGTAAAGTATTATAAAGCGATTAATGACAGTTCGAATATTACTTGGCTTGACAGTGATGGGACCCGGGGAGAATTGATTTGCGGATATGGAGCCACGAACTCATCCGGTTGGTGGTGGCCGGAAACTCCGGGAGATAGTATAACTCTTTATGGTACCTGTTTGCCGGATTCTTACGAAAACAATCCGGTGAATGGCGTGCAGTACTGGACAGTTCCCAAAGATCGTTTTACATGGGGGTATGCCGAAAATAATTATGGAACCGACTACGACTCATCCATTGGAGCTAACAAACTTGATATTTCCAATGCTGTTGATTCATTAGGGAATTCGGTGTATTTGACAGACATCCGTTTTATCAAAGTGCAAACCGGAGTTTTCCAACAAGCCGGCTGGACCAATGAAGTGTCATCGGAAGTGAGGGGAGCAAAGGAGTTGAAATGATATGTTTTTATTACTTTTGCTGCTGAAATATTTTAAAAATTCAATAGTATATAATTCCTGATAATGATAGACTATTCAAAAATACCCTCACCTTGTTATGTCTTAGACGAAACGGCTTTTCGTAAAAATCTTGAATTGATAAAATCGGTTAAAGATCGTGCCGGGGTGGAAATTATCTTGGCATTCAAAGCTTTTGCTATGTGGTCGGTTTTTCCCATTGTACGCGAATATATTCCGTATTCTACAGCTTCGTCATTAGCTGAAGCCCGGCTGGCTTTCGAGGAGATGGGAAGCCCGGCTCACACTTATGGCCCGGCTTATACCGATCGGGAATTTCCCGAAATTATGAAATGCAGCAGTCATATTACGTTCAACTCGTTATCACAGTTCGAGAAACTATATCCTCAGACTCAGTTTTACAATATCTCCTGCGGTTTGCGAATTAATCCTGAATTTTCGGATGTGGAAACTGATTTGTACAATCCCTGCGCACCTGGTTCGCGTTTAGGTGTTGTGTCCGAATTGTTGGGCGACCGCCTGCCGGAAGGAATTGAAGGATTGCATTTTCATACACTTTGCGAATCTACTTCGTATGATTTGGAAAAAACATTAGCTGTGGTTGAGGAAAAATTCGGAAAGTATTTCGCTCAGATAAAATGGCTTAATATGGGGGGCGGCCACCTGATGACCCGCGAAGATTATGATGTGGAGCATTTGATAAAATTGCTTCAAAATTTTAAAACAAAATATCCTCATTTGCAAATTATTCTGGAACCCGGAAGTGCTTTTGCATGGCGAACAGGTGTATTGGTTTCTTCTGTTATTGATATTGTGGAAAATAAGGGAATCAAAACGGCGATGCTTGATGTTTCTTTTTCGTGCCACATGCCCGATTGCCTCGAGATGCCTTATAAGCCGGCAATTATTGGTGCAACCGATGTTATTCTCGGAAAGCCGACTTACCGCATGGGCGGAAATAGTTGTCTGTCCGGTGACTTTTATGGTTCATGGTCGTTTGATAGAGGGCTGAAGGTCGGAGACCGTATTGTTTTTGAAGATATGATTCACTACACTATGGTGAAGACTACCATGTTTAACGGAGTCTCTCATCCTTCTATCGGAATTTGGACAAAAAATAATGAGTTTAAACTTATCCGGAAATTCGGATATGAAGATTATAAAAACAGAATGTCATGATGACTAATCAATCAAAAAATTATTCACAAAAATTGGAACTTAGAGTTGACTGGAGTGATATTGATAGCTTTGGGCATGTAAACAATTTACGTATGATGAGATATGCCCAATCGGGACGTGTTGAGTATCTTTCCCGAATTGGTTTAATGCAAATGCATGAGACCGAACAAAAAGGGCCTATACTGGCGGCAATATCCAGTCAGTTTCTAAAACCTTTGTTTTTTCCGGACAGGGTAACTGTTTTCTCTAAAGTTGAGGGTATAAAAAACACCAGTTTTAAATTATTACATGAAATTTATAACAGTCGAACAGAATTGGTTGCTAAAGTAGAGGATGTTATTGTTTTTTATGATTTTCGGAAAGGGGAAAAGCAGTATCTTCCTGATAAAATAAGGAAAAAAATTCAACAAATAGAAGAAGCTAAGTAGCTGGAATAATATAATACACCATTTCTTTGGTGTTATGTGTTAATATTCGTGTATTTGTCTCAATATGAGATATATAAAACTAAAAATAGAGGATATTGAGCTATTAGAGTTGCTTATCAAAACTAGTACCAACCATACCATAAGAAAACGCAGTCAGTGCCTTCTTTTATCACATCAAAGACGCATTATTAAGGACTTGACGATGATTTTTGATGTTGAAAGAAAAACAATTGAACGATGGTTCAACAAGTGGGATTTAGAAGGTGTTAATTCTCTTCTAATTGCTTCTGGCAGAGGAGTAAAAACCCGATTAGAAGGCTTTGAAGAGGTGATTAAAGAACAAGTTGAACTTCATAATCGCAACATAAAAAATATACTTACTTATCTAAAGGAAGAGCATAATATAATCATCTGTAAAAGAACTTTGCGGAATTTTTTAAAAGATGCTCGGCTATAAATGGAAAAGGGCTCGACTCTCTTTGAAAGGCAAACTCAGGTAATTAGATATATTCGGAGATAAATTTAAGTGTTAATAAATTATTGGTTATACATCTCGGTATTCGTTTTCTATTGATATTCAATTGATTGTTTGTTATTCTTGTTTTTGAACTGATATCTGTTCGGGTAAAATTTCTTTAGAGTATCTAAAGCTGGTTGCAAATTCTCAAAAGGGATATTTCAATTAAAAATAAAAGTCCCCTTGTGTTCCTGAAATCAGGATACTCAAGAGGACTTTTGTATTATGTATAACTCGCTATGAGATCTTTATAGAATAGAAAAATGTGAATTTTTAATGCTGTACAAAAACTTTCTGATTTTCAATGAGATCGTTGTTTTGTCCGGTCAATTTGACGAGATACACTCCGTTTTTATAATCTGAATTAGGTAGTGTTGCTTTCCCATTCGAGATGGTTAATGTTTTACTTTCTATCAACATTCCGGTTATATTGTAGATGTCTGCATGAATAATATTATAATCAGGACAACTAAATATAAAGTTTGTGTTATCAGACCATACGCGAACATTGCTATTGCTGATTTTTTTTACAGCTGTGTTATCTTCCGTACCTATTGTGAGATAGCTCAGTTTTTTCTTTGGAAAAGTCGGTCCGCTCCAATATATTGACATTGATTGACTAATTTGTGCTTCAAAAAAGTCGATGGTAACCGGATGGTAACCTTCCCGTAATATTATGCTACCGGAAGTTTCGGGTTGACACTGGTTAGATACAATTTCTGTACTGCCAATGCTCAGACTACAACCATCGTCCGCTGTCATATAAAAAGTGTATTCACCATCCTGAGGGGCATAAATATATCCGGTATAGCGGACTCCGTAATTATCACTTGCTCCGTTCGGAATAGAAATTGTTAATAGCCTGAGTGTACCTGTTTGCACAGGAGTAAGGCTGCTAAAATCGGGCATAGAAGTCCAGCTCCCTTCGTAATAACTGTAATTAGCTCCGGTTGATGTGTCTTTGAGCCTTACAGATTTGCGTGCAAAGCTGAACATTATGCTGTGAGGAGCTTCTATGTTGGTAAATTCGTAACTGGATATTTCCCCTAAAGAATCATTATCAACAGAACAATTGTAAATATCAAATTCGTCAAGCGGAGTTGCTGTAAATTTTTGATCACTATTTTTTGTGAAATATCTTAACCCGTAAGGGCTGATAGTTCCTCCGTTTGTTTTGCTTGATTTAATGCCAATGTCGGTAGCATTATAACTCCCATATTGCATGGTCATAGTATCAGCCACCGACCCGATATTTCTGAGAACAAGTCCCGAATAAGCCGAATTCCACCAGCGGGTATGATTGTATGTTACAGTACTGTATGTCCCTGCCTTAAAATAATCATTAGCATCTCCTGTATTTGCCCCGCTTTCTAATTGGTATTTATTATCGGCTTGAACAACAGATACCTTATAGTGCTGGGATTCTGTGTGTTGCTGGTTTGCATTATTGGAAATGACACTGTCGATATGCCAGATAAGTACTCCTTCTCCCGGCATGTCTACATTTCGGTATGGTTTTTCCCTTGCTTCAACAATAAACATTTCTCCTGCACGGTCAGGATTCCGGTAAACGTAGGTATTCCAGTTGTTAGCAATGATTTTAAGAGTTGTATCATTCGGAAAGTTATTCAACGGAATCAAATCGTTCCAACCTGCAAGATAGCGAAAATAGGGATTGGGTGGCATGGGATTACTGCTTGGAGCACCTGTGTTGTCGGAATTTCCGGCGCCCATTAAGTCGAATTTTCCACAACCTGATGAACCACCGTTACTGGAATCAATATCATACGAGTCGGGCCAACCAAATAACATGTGTCCTTGTTCATGGCAAATTCCGCCTAAGTGCATTTCGCTTGTTCCTAACTCTGATATTTGATACGATTTTGTATTTACTCCATCAAACGACCGAACATGAGAGCTTGAATGTCCCCACAACCCTTTCGCTCCAGAATTTCCCACAAACTGGAAACTAAGTCCTTTGATATTATTATTTTCGTCCACGGTCAGAGTTGAAAAATCAAATCCTTGTTTATCAAGCCAGTTTAAAGCAGAGTCAAGTAATTCGGATGTGTGTCCGCCATCCTCTGTATCGTAATAATCGAAATTTTTAGGAGCACGATAATATCCTTCTACATTGGCATGTACACTAACCCGTCCCTGAGATACAGCGTACCAGTAGTCGTGTACAGAACCATTGTCATCATATTTGTTATAGCCAACCTGATTGAAAAAATTGTCAACCTCGGCTTTTGAGAAATATTCATCTCTGTCTGCAAATTCAATGAGGATAACCAATGCCTCTATTTTCCCGACTACCGTTGTTTTACTTTTTTGTTGGTTACCTGCTTGTGTTATACCTGAACTAAAGATATAAAACAGAGAAAGTAATAAGATGTAAATTTTCTTTTTTTTCATTGTATATTTTATTTAAGAATTTTTTGTTGACGGTGAATTTATTTTATGAAGGTTAATGAATATGGTTTTTGAATTTCATTAAATATCCTTTTTTTATTAGGCTTGCTACTCATAATAAATCTGAGTTCTCCTCCATTCAGAATGTCGGTAGAAGTTATATACGCTTTATTGTAAAGTTTCCCGTTCAGAATAACAGATTTTACATATTTGTTTTTTGCCGAAACTCCGGGTGCTTTTACCGCGAAAGTTTTTTCGTTTCCCCAATGGATTGTCATTTCTTCAAAATAGGGCGCACCAAGCACATACTGATCAATTCCGGGACACACGGAATAAAATCCTAAGGCCGAAAGAATATACCAGGCTGACATTTGTCCGCAATCATCATTTCCGCAAAGTCCGTCCACTTTATTCAGGTACTTGGTATCCATAATTTCCCGAATCCATTGTTGGGATTTCCACGGTTGTGAAGTCCATGTATAAAGATATGGTACATGTTGGCTCGGTTCATTGCCGTGTACATAATTGCCTATCATACCTTCTTCTGTAATATCTTCGGTGTCTTCAAAGTATTTGGCTGGCAAATGCATTGTAAATAAAGAGTCGAGACGTTGTATGAACCGTTTGTCTCCACCCATTTCTGTTATCAGTCCGTTGACATCCTGAGGTACATAAAATGAATAGTTCCACGAGTTTCCTTCTATAAATCCTTGTCCATTAGTGGCTAATACATCAAAATTTTCTTTCCATTTCCCGTTTTTATATTTCGGACGGATAAATCCCGTTGATGGATCAAAAAGGTTTTTATAATTCATGGCTTTCCGAAAATAAATATCTGCAACGGAATCATTCCCGATTGATTTGGCAAATGTAGCAATGCAAAAATCATCATACGCATGTTCAAGTGTTATGGATGCGCTACTGCCATTCACTTCTGCCGGGACATAACCATATTTTAAATAGTTGTCAATGCCATCGTAGTATTTCAGATTTGAACTTGTAATCATAGCTTGTAGCGCCTCCTGTTTGTTAAAGTCCAACCCTTTGGCTGCCGCATCCGACAATACTGATACGGAATGATACCCAATCATACACCAGTTTTCATTGCCCATAAGCGACCAGACTGGTAAGGCATGATGAACGCTTTGTTCCCAATGAGCCAACATCGATTTTACAAAGTCCGTATTCCGTTTGCGATTGATGATATTCATCAGCGGATGGAATGCCCGATAGGTGTCCCAAACCGAGAATACCGTATAATTGGTGAACCCATTTGCCTGATGTATGTTGTGGTCAATTCCTCTGTAACGTCCATCAACATCCATATAAACAGATGGGTTTATCATGGTGTGGTACAGAGAAGTATATAGCACGCATAAAGCATCGTAATTTCCTTTTGCCGTTATTACGGAAAGCTCTTTTTCCCATTTTTGATGTGTCTGAGTTTTAATCTCATCAAACGATTTACCCGAGGCTTCGACGCGAAGGTTTGCTAAAGCTCCCACACAATCGACCGGGGAGAGTGCTACTTTTACCGTTAACGTTTCACCTGCTTTAAAATCAAAGTTGAAATATGCGGTCAGTTTTTTACCTCCCATCTCCGGGAAGTTTCTGTCGAGATTGAATTTCCGCCAAAATCCGTTATACTTTACTTTTTCGTCGTTTCTGCATCCATAATCTTTAATGGGTTTTGAAAATGAAATCGCAAAATAAGTATAATTTGTTCTTGCCCAACCACGGGTAATTCTGTAGCCTGTAAGCAGGGTGTCGTTTTCTACACGTAAATTCGCCCACAATACTTTTCCGTCGTAATTGTAAATGCCCTGAATCAAATCTATAATGAGATGGGCTTCGCCTGCCGGGAAAGTATATTTGTGTACTCCGATACGTTCCGTAGCGGTCATTTCTGCTTTAATATTATAATCATCAAGCATGACCGAATAGTAACCAGCCTCAGAAATTTCTCTTTTGTGGGAAAAGTGTGAGCGATAGCCTGTTTCCGGATGTTCTGCCGTTCCGGGATCGAGTTTTAGTTCTCCTGTTGTTGGCATAATCAAGATATCGCCTAAATCAGAATGTCCTGTTCCGTTTAAATGTGTGTGACTAAATCCGACAATAGTTTGATCATCGTACTGATAACCGGCACAGTATTTATAAACATCTTTTTGATAAACGCCATCAATATTCTGCGGAATAATTTCGGTGTCGGGACTTAGTTGCACCAACCCAAAAGGTGCACAGGCTCCCGGGAATGTGTGCCCCATCGACTTTGTCCCGACAATAGGTTTGACGTAATTGGTCAAACTGCTTTGAGCCGAAACATTCATAATGACGGAACAAGTTGTGATTATCAATAAAAATATTTTTTTCATTTATAAGTTATTTTTCATTCGACAAAGAATAGGGAACTGCATCTTTGTCTGTTCCTCTTTCCAAATTAGGGCGACCTGACATCATAAAGTCAATTTTAGCTCCATTAAGAAGAGAAAAATAATTCAGATAATTCTTGTTATAAACTTCACCGTTATATTTCATTTCACGGATATATCTGTTTGTATCACTATTTTCAGGAGCATTAATTTCTACTTTATTTCCGTTTTCGAGGTTTAGCGTGACTTTTTTAAATAATGGAGCTCCCAATACATACTGATCAGATGCAGGGCAAACAGGATAAAATCCCATGGCAGAAAATACATACCATGCAGAAGTCTGTCCGTTATCTTCATCTCCACAGTAGCCATCCGGTGTTGCAAAATACAATCGGTTCATAATTTCGCGTACCCAATACTGAGTTTTATACGGGGCACCGGCATAATTGTAAAGATATATCATGTGCTGTATGGGCTGATTTCCATGGGCATATTGTCCCATATTCATAACTTCCATTTCCCTGATTTCGTGGATTACTCCGCCATAATAGCTGTCGTCGTAAACGGGAAGCATAGCGAAAACGGAATCGAGCATACTTACAAAAGACCGATCGCCTCCCATCAAATTAATCAAACCCTGTACATCGTGAAATACCGACCATGTATAATGCCAGCTATTTCCTTCGGTAAAGGCATCCCCCCATTTAAACGGATTGAAAGGGGATTCAAAACTGCCATCGGCATTGCGTCCCCGCATTAATTTTGTTTCCGGATCAAAAAGATTCTTATAGTTCAGACTTCGTGATTTATATAAGTCAAGCTCGGCCTGAGGACGATGTAATTTTTTCCCCATTTGATAAATACACCAGTCATCGTAAGCATATTCAAGTGTACGTGCTGCCGATTCGTTTATGTTTACATCGTACGGAACATAACCTTTGGTGTTATAGTACTGAAATCCCAAACGTCCGGTAGAACTAATCTGGGGATGGACACTATTGGCATCGGAAAGCAGTCCTTTGTATATTTTTACCGAATCACATTCGGTAATGCCTTTCAGATAAGCATCGGCCACTACGGAAGCCGAGTTGTTTCCAACCATGCAGCTCCGATGTCCGGGACTTGCCCATTCAGGAAAAAATCCGCTTTCGAGATATACATTTAGCAAACCTTCCTGCATTTTTGCAGCAACGGAAGGGTATACTAAATTTACAAATGGGAACAAACTCCGGAAAGTATCCCAGAACCCGGTATCTGTAAAAAAGTAACCCGGACGAACATCTCCTGTATGAGGACTGTAATGAACAGGATTACCTGTTTTGTCAAGTTCATAAAACATTCTCGGAAAAAGAACGGAACGATACATGGAGGAATAGAACGTGCGTAACTTATCAATGTTGTCATCTTCAACAACAATTCGTCCCAGTACATCATTCCATCGTTTTTTAGCAGCCATTTCCGTTTCATCAAATGTCCCGGAACTTATTTCTTTCATATTCAATTCGGCCTGTTCGAAGCTGATAAACGATGACGCTACACGGGCTGTAATTTGTTCTCCTTTTTGGGTCGAAAAGCCTACAATAGCACCAACATGATTGTCTTTTAGTTCAAGAATTCCCTGTTTTAAGTCTTTTTCGCTCCAGATTTGCTCCGAAAGAAATGGCTTGTTAAAAATAATAACAAAATAATTTTTGAAATTTTGAGGAACACCACCACTATTCCGGGTTGTGTAACCGATAATTTTGTTTTCTTCCGGAATGACTTTTACGTAAGAACCTCTGTCAAAAGCATCGATAACCACAAAAGCACTGTCGGTTTTTGGAAAAGTAAAACGGAAATAAGCACAACGTTCTGTCGGAGTGATTTCCGTTGTCACATGATGTTCCGAAAGATATACGCTATAATAATAAGGCTTTGCGATTTCAGATTTATGAGAAAACCATGATGCTCTGCTGTCCTGATCGAACTTAGCCGAGCCTGTAACAGGCATAATGGAAAATTGTCCGTAGTCGTTTATCCAGGGACTGGGTTGATGAGTTTGTTTAAAGCCTCTGATTTTGTCCGAATGATAAGTATATTGCCAGCCATCTCCCATTTTCCCGGTCTGGGGAGTCCAGAAGTTCATGCCCCACGGAAGCGCAATGGCAGGGTAGGTATTCCCATTCGAAAATGAAATTTTGGAGTCTGTACCCATTAAAGGATTTGCCAGGTCAGCTAAGCCAGTTTTAAGTTTTCTTTCCTGAACATCCTTTTTTACAAATTCCTGATATTCGTCCCAAAGACCCTGAACCGATTTATTTTCACCCAAAATATGTTTCATGGCAGCATCAAAACTCCACGGATCAATTTCGATTGCCGAACGATTGAATTTGCGGATAAAATCCGGATCTTTAGTCGTAAGCCATTGTAAAAAGAATCCGGTTGTCTGATAACCATCCATCCAATTGCCTCCGGGGCTACGGTTAGTTACAGGAAAGAATCCTGCTTCATATCTGACGGCATCGGCCAAACCTTCAATAAATGCAAAATATTCATCTCCACGTCTGTATGTACCACAACCTTTAGGGGAATATTGATACCCGTGAGTTAATTCGTGATACAAAACGCCTCTTGTTTCATAAAGGACATCAAAATCGCCCTTGTTCTTCGCGGTTTTTTCGACCCAGTCGGCACTATAAAAAATGTCAATTTCAGGAGCATCCCCTCCTTTGGCAGAAATGCCCTTGTCGGGGCGAAGTTCGTAGTTTAGTATTCTGATATCCGGAATTTTATTTTTATCTGTCCAATAAAGAATAGAAGCTACTTTTTGAGCATGATCGCGAATAAACTTTTCAGGATCATTGATAAGTCTTTTGTAAATTTGAGATCCGGCAACACTTATATCTTTATCTGTAAATTTAACATTCGGATAGGTAAAATTTTCCCAACCTGTTAATGGCGATTTTGTATCATTCAGGGAAAATTCTGCTATTGCAATTTTCGAATTTTTGGATTCTGATTTTAATTCTATTTTATATATGCGGTAAGCATTCGGTTTTGAAACAGGAAAAATTTGTTCGTGAAACCGGGAATAAAATTCAATATTTTTTCTACTGTCAAGAATAACCCATTTTTTACCATCATTTGAAGCTTTCAGAACAAATTGGCTTGGATCAGAAGCTTTATCAACGTCAGCGGAAGTCAGGGTGTAACAAGTTGCTTTAACTGCTTGCTGAAATTTATAGTACAGTGTAAGAGTATTCCCGCTTGCTTTAAAAAAAGTACGGGGATTATCATCCGCTACAAGGTTTACATCAATAGATGTTTTGCTGTTTGGAGACAAATCGAAGATTGCTTGTGGTTTGAATATGACAGCTTGTCCGCTGAAGAATGCTAAATTAAAAAGTACTGCTGCGACGAGAAATTTTTTCATAAAATATAGTTCCTTTATACCTTAAATAATTTTTTATAATGTTGTTTTATATTTCAATGTTTGAGATGAACTGCTCACCGAAGGAGGAATACTACTTTTCGAAACAGCTCTTCTGTATTCGGGTTTTGCACTCATTACAAAATGGATTTCAGCTCCGTTGCAAATGTCATCGTAAGTAATGTATGATTTGTCGTATTTTTTACCATTAAGATACATCGCTTTTATGTATACATTTTTTTTCGACCAGTTTTCTGTTGATACAGAAACTTTCTTTCCATTGCTTAATGTCATTACAACGCCTTCCATAGCCGGAGAACCAATGTTGTAAATGTTGCTTGATGGTGAAGTCGGATAAAATCCCATGCAGTTGAAAATATACCAGGCTGACATTTGTCCGCAATCGTCATTCCCGCTCAAAGATCCCGGTTGGTCTCCGTAAAAGTCGGCAGAAACATGTCGAATCCATTTTTGGCATTTCCAAGGTTCTTTCAGGTAATTATACAGGTATATAATTTGATGGCAGGGTTCATTCCCGTGCCAGTAAGCACCGATTCTTCCCTGAATATCATGAGCCCCCGGTATGTCATCAGGCAGCTGGATGGTGAACATCGAATCAAGTCTCGATTTGAATAATTTGAGTCCGGTTTTGCTTATTAATCCCTGTACGTCATGTGGAACGTACCAGGTATATTGCATCGTAAAACCTTCGGTAATATCTCCCCAACCGTTGACCGATCCGGGACCGGTATATGCAACAGGCGCAAAAGGAGTTCGCCATTCTCCGGCAGCATTTCTACCTCGCATATATTTTGTTTTTGGGTCAATCAGATTCTGATACGACATGGCCCTGTTCATAAAATATTCATAATCGTCCAGCTTGTTTAGCTTCTTGGCAGCCTGAGCAATACAATAATCGTCATAAGCGTATTCTAAAGTTTTCGATACCGATTCTCTTTCTTTATCAAAAGGAACCCAGCCTGTTTTTTCGTATTCCGGCAGGCAGTCGTAGTGTGGATTCATAGCTGTGGTTTTAGCTGCCTGATATGCCCTTTCATAGTCAAATCCTTTCACATCTTTGACAATGGCGTCTGCTATGGCAGAAACCGCATGATAACCAATCATGCACCATGTTTCATTACCGTAAAACGACCAAATGGGAAGCATTTGTTCCACGCTTTTATCGTAGTGAGCCAGCATGGAATTTATAATGTCGGCGTTTACATCCCGTTGTACAAGATTGAATAATGGATGTAAAGCCCGATAAGTATCCCACAACGAAAAAACAGTGTAATTTGTAAAACCCTTCGCGGTTTCAATATTTTTATCTAATCCCCGGTATTTACCATCGGAATCTTCGAAAACAAATGGATGTAAAAATGCATGGTAAACAGATGTGTAAAAAGTTGTTTTTTGAGATTTATTCCCTGTGACAATAAATTTGGATAATTCCTGTTCCCATTTTTGCTCTCCTTTTGCTTTTAGCGATTCAAAATTATCTGTTTCTGTTTCTTTCAGGTTTGCAAGAGCTCCTGCCGTACTTACTCCCGAAACAGCTGTTTTGATTATAATTTGCTCATTTGCAACAGATTTAAATTTGAACCAGACCTTAAGATCTTTTCCCCATGCTTCCCGGTTGCTTCTGAACCTTTTTGTATTATAAATTACAGGTTTCCCTGCCTGCATAATACCTTCATCGTCGAATTTTTTAGAAAAAACAGCGGCAAAGTACACATGCCGTTCCGGTCCCCAGCCTTTTACCAATTTAGACCCGGTAATAGTCGAATCATTTTCAAATCTTGCATTGCTCCATTTGCAACTGTGTAATAATGTGTGATTCAGATCAATAAGTATATATGAGCTGTCGGATGCCGGAAATGTAAACCTGAAAATGCCGCTTCTTATGCCAGCTGTCATTTCCGCTTTTATACCTTCATCCAAAATGTCAACCGCATAGTAATTCGGACTTGCCCACTCTCTATGATGAGAATATTTGAACGGGTAACCTTGTTCGGTTTTTTCAGAGGTACCCGGAGTGGATTTGATTGTGCCAATACCCGGCCGGAAAAGAAAGTCGCCTAAATCAGGAATGCCTGTCCCGCTCAAATGGGTCAGGCTGAATCCCATGATGGTTTTATGGCCATACTTATATCCTGATGCCGTATCGTAATCATCATCGTCAGTATCAGGACTTATTTGTATTCCTCCAAACGGAATTTGTGCTCCCGGATATGTGTTCCCGAAACCGGATGTTCCGACAAAAGGATTTACGTAAGCCAATAATGAATCGTTTTTATTTATAGCAAGAGCCGTATTTTCTATAAGTAAATGACAACAAAGAATTAATAATCCAATATCCCAAATTCGTTTCATAAATGTGTGAAAAAACTTAAGCTGAAAGCTAAAATAAATTACATTAAATTTATCGCTGTGAATGTTTTTCGACAGAATAATGTTTGTAATATGTTATTTACAAACATAATATAAAATGACAGGAGTTCTAATTCGATTTATTGTACTTTTGTGACAAAGTATTTCATTTTTGTGCAAGGAAGGATAATATTGAGTAAAATGTAAACATTTTTACTCAATATCTGAGTTGAAGTAAAATTTTTTGAAGATGTGTAGGTGTATAAAAAACATCGGTTAGTAAAACGGATTTTACTAACCGATAAAAAGTAAATCAGATAAAAAATATACTGATTTAAATTATTTGTTAAAGAGTTCTTTTTCGGTAAATTTACCTATCGCCTGATAGTTTTTATAAAGTTCGGCATAGATTTTATGATTTTCGATATTCGGATAAAATTCTTTGGCAAAACCAAGCCCCATTTTAGCCTGCGCATCCTGCACTTTGGTATAAACGCCTGCGGCGACGGCAGCAAACATAGCTGTACCGAAAGCGCAAGCCTGTTCGGCTTTAGCTACTTTAATCGGCATATTCAGTACATCAGCCAATGTTTGCATAACGAATGGCGATTTGAGCGAAATGCCTCCGATACCGATAATTTCATTAATTTCGACACCGTTCTCGATGAAGCGATCAACGATAGCTTTGGAGCCGTAAGCCGTTGCTTCAACTAAGGCACGAAAAATAAGCGGAGCAGAACTTCCCAGATTTAATCCGGTAATAGTTCCTTTTACCATTTGGTTCGCATCCGGCGTACGACGGCCGTTCATCCAGTCGGTTGCCAAAATGGTTGATTCCGAAACAGGAACTTTAGCGGCTTCTTCCGACAAAGCCGGAATGATTTTATCCAATATTTCGTCAATCAGCTTTTGTTTGGTAGCTTCATCGACTATAGTAGTTTTCGCCAGAATATTTTCAATCGGCCATGCTACAACACGTTTAAACCACGCATATATATCGCCGAATCCCGATTGTCCGGCCTCAAGTCCGATCATTCCCGGAATAACAGAACCGTCAACCTGTCCGCAAATACCCGGAATAAGTTTATCTCCCATTTCTTCGTAGCTCGATACCATGATGTCGCAGGTTGAAGTTCCGATAATGCGTACCAATGCCCCCGGTTTTACTTCTGCACCAACAGCACCGGTATGAGCATCGAAAGCACCGACGGCAACAGCCACTTTGGTGGTTAATCCAAGCCGTTTTGCCCATTCTTCAGTCAGATAACCGACTTTGGTATCGCTCGAACAAGTTTCCGTATAAAGTCTTTCGCGGAATCCGGCCAAGACAGGATCAAGAGCAACCAGAAATTCTTCAGAAGGAAGCCCTCCCCACTGTTCGAGCCACATGGCTTTGTGGCCTGATGCACAACGGCTGCGATACATATTTTCAGGTTTTTCGGTGCCGGTAATCAATGCCGGCATCCAGTCGCAGTGTTCTACTATGGAATATGCGGCTTCTCGTACTTTTGCATCGACACGCAAAACGTGCAATGCTTTAGCCCAAAACCATTCCGAAGAATAAATTCCCCCTTCATAAGATGTGTAATCAGTGCTCCATTTAGCTGAAAGTTCGTTTATTTCATGGGCTTCTTTAATACCTGTATGATCTTTCCACAACACGAACATTGCATTCGGATTTTCGGCAAACTCCGGCAGCATAGCCAAAGGAACTCCGTTTTTATCTGTAAAAGCAGGTGTGCTTCCGGTTGTGTCAAAAGCGATACCTACTACATTTTCAGCTGTTCCGGCAGGGCATTTACTCAAGGCATCGTTTACCGTGTATTCCAAAACATCAATATAATCCTGAGGATGCTGACGATACTGATTGCCCGTCGGGACACAATATTTTCCTTCCATCCAACGAGGATAGTATTTTACCGACGAAGCCATTTCTTCGCCTGTTTCGGCATTCACTACAACGGCACGCGCCGAGTCGCTACCGTAGTCTAATCCAATAACGTATTTCATTCTTTTTAATGTGCTAATCAGCCAATATGTCAATATGCCAATGATTGGCACATTAGCACATTGGCACATTAATAAATTATCTCAATGCTTTATTTAGCATATAATAAACTTCATTGTTTCTCAAATTCTGTTTGAACTGACGGATGTTGGTATCTTTGTCGATAATCAACATTTCGATATCGGCAATTTCGGCATAATCTTCCATCATTTCGGTAGTTACGGCAAAAGAGAAACTTGAGTGGTGAGTTCCACCGGCAAGAATCCATGCTCCGGCACCGATTTCGAAATTCGGCATTGGTTTCCATAAAGCACAGGCCACAGGAAGTTTTGGTAGTGGTTGAGGATCAATGACTTCCACTTCGTTTACAACCATGCGGAACCGATTGCCCATATCCACAATTGTGGTAGCAATACCCTTGCCGGAATGTGCCTGAAATACAAGGCGTGCACATGTTTTAGAATCGCCGATACCTAAGAAATGAACTTCTACACGTGGTTTTACTCCGGTAATATCCGGATTGATTTCCAGCATGTGTGCCTGAAGAATAGAGCTGTTTTCACCATCAAAATTCAATGTGTAATCTTCGAGGAATGACTGCCCGCCGGGAAGTCCCTGCCCCATTACCCACATGGTACGAACAAGAGCAGCCGTCTTCCAGTCGCCTTCGGCTCCGAAGCCGTAACCTTCGGTCATTAAACGCTGAGACGCAAAGCCCATCAACTGCTTCATGCCTTCGAGCTCGTTAAAGCTTGTTGTGAAACCTTTGGCGCCTTTATCTTCCAAGAAACGGCGAAGTCCGATCTCCTGAGCCGCAGCATCGCGTACAAACTGATGTTTTTTAGCGCCTTTTTTACAGTCGGCAGCAAAATCGTAGACTTTTTCGTATTCAGCAACCAACGCATCAATTTCAGCTTCGGTAACAGCATTTACATAAGGAACAAGCGTTGCAATAGGTGCATTGTCAACATGATAACCCAAACGAATTTCAGCTTCCACTTTATCGCCATCAGTTACGGCCACATTATTCATGTTGTCACCGAAACGGATAATCAGCATATCCTGAGCATCAGCCCAACCGGTACAAACGCGCATCCATGTTGAAATTTTTTCCTGAGTCGATTTGTCCTTCCAGTAACCCACAACCACTTTGCGTGGTTTGCGTAAACGACTGGTGATATGGCCGAATTCACGATCGCCGTGAGCCGACTGGTTCAGGTTCATAAAGTCCATGTCAATATCACTCCATGGAATCTTTTCATTGTACTGGGTATGTAAGTGGAGCAACGGTTTTTTGAAATCCATTAATCCGTGAATCCACATTTTGGCCGGAGAAAAAGTATGCATCCAGGTAATCATACCGATACATTTAGGGTCGCCGTTAGCTGCACGCATAATTTCGGAAATTTCGGCAGAAGAGTTGGCTGTTCCTTTATAAACAACTTTTACAGGAAGATTACCTGAATCGTTCAGACCTTTAACCATTTCATTGGAATGAGCATCTACAGCCACAACTGCATCGCCTCCATAAAGAAGTTGAGCTCCGGTAATAAACCAGACTTCGTAATTATCAAATTTGAATTCCATAATGATTTTATTTTACCCCCAGCCCATAAAGGAGAGCCGGAGAGTGCGTTTTTATTAAATTATTTATTTTTATTTAAATTTCCCTAGGGGTTAGGGGTTGTTTTATTCCTGTCCATAATATGCGTTCGGGCCGTGCTTACGCATAAAATGTTTGGTAATCAGATAGGGGTTCATTTTTAATTGCGGGTTCACCTGATAAGCTATGAATGCCATTTTAGCACATTGCTCCATAACTACCGCATTATGAACCGCATCGTGCGCATCTTTTCCCCACGAAAAAGGACCATGATTTTGAACAAGAACTCCCGGAACATGTACAGGATTAATTTCTTCGAAACGTTCCACAATTACATTCCCGGTTTCTAATTCATAAGCGCCTTCCACCTCGGCCTGTGTCATCATGCGGGTACAAGGAATGGCTTGCGAAAAATAATCGGCGTGTGTGGTTCCTATGTTCGGAATGTCACAGCCCGCCTGAGCCCAAGCAGTTGCATAAGTTGAATGAGTATGCACTACTCCTCCGATTTCAGGAAATGCTTTATACAAAACAACGTGAGTTGCGGTGTCGGAAGATGGTTTCAGACTGCCTTCCACTATTTTGCCATCCAAATCAACTACAACCATGTGTTCGGCACGCATATCGTCATACGAAACACCGGAAGGTTTGATAACCACCAATCCGCTTTCTCGGTCAATGGCGCTTACATTTCCCCAAGTAAAAATTACCAACCCGTGTTTTACCAAATCCAGATTAGCCTGAAATACCTTTTCTTTTAATGCTTCCAGCATAATTTTATTTTGAATTTTAGTTATTTTTAGTCTGATTTATAATGAATTATATTTAAGTGTTTTAGGTACACTTAATTCTGTAGGCAAAAATAGAAATATTTATTTCATTGTCAGTGATGAAATGATATGTTTTACAACATGCTTTTAATAATATGAATTTCTGTGGAAAGTCTTTCTTGTTGATTTGGGATAAAATTTTACTATATGATGATGTAAAATGTAAAATAATTAATAGTTTTGCATAAAATTGCTGTTAATATTATTAAAATACTGGTAGTATTAATGAAAGCTTAAGCATAATATAAAAATGTGAATTTATGGATTACGACAAACTTAAATTGCTTCTCGAAATGAGAGAAAAAGGTGATATTACAGAAGAAGAATATCAGCGGGAAAAAGCTAAACTGATGGGTGAAGATGAACCAAAATCATCTGCCGTAGGTCAAAAACCGCTATGGGGACTTGAAGAAAATAATTATATCATGCTTATGCATCTGTCTCAGTTAGCCGGCTGGGTATTGCCTTTACTGGGTTATGTCCTTCCTATACTTATGTGGATACTTAATAAGGAGAATAATCCTAATGTTGATAAACATGGTAAAAATATTGTTAATTTTACGATTAGTTATCTTATTTATACCATTGTTGCCGGATTACTTGTGCTTTTAGTTGTAGGAATTCCAATTCTTATAGTTCTCGGAATTTTGATGCTGGTTTATATTATCATTGCTGCTGTACGTGCAGCTTCGGGGCAATATTGGAAATATCCGATGACTATTGAATTTGTAAAATAATGAGTATCTAATAAAATTTATGCCCGATTTAGTAATACTATTTCGGGCATTTTTATATATTTAATAAGTTATATGTTTTATAGTTGCGGAACTATAACGAAAATTGAGTTAGAGAAAATTTCCTGCTTTTTGATTAACTTTGCGCTTGTAAAAGCGAAGAGATGAAAAGAATATTTTTGATAGGATATATGGGCTCCGGCAAAACATCAATGGGGAAATTGCTGGCAGAAAAACTCGGGTTCACTTTTGTTGATATGGACGCTCATATCGAAGCAAAATATCACAAAACTGTTTCGCAGATATTTGCAGAAATGGGACAGGAGCAGTTTCGCGAGATTGAGCGGGAGTGTTTGCATGAAGTGGCCGAGTTCGAAAAATCGGTTATTTCTACAGGAGGTGGAGCTCCGTGTTATTTCAATAATATGGAATATATGAATGCTCACGGACTGACTATTTATCTTAATCTTACGATTGATCAGTTGACAGAAAGACTTTTGAAGTCGCGCCCTGGAAAACGGCCGTTGATTGATGCCTTGAAAGGCAAAGGGTTGCGTGAATTTATAGAAAAAGCGATGGAAGTTCGCGCCCCGTTTTACGCTAAAGCCCAAATGCAATTAAGTGGCGATGATGAAGAAATAATCAGCAGTTTGGATAAACTGGTTGCGTCGGTTTAGTTTTTTACTTTTCCGTTTATTAAGCTTGCCACAAAAGTATCTCCGGTAACGTTTACCACTGTTCTTAACATGTCTAAGGGGCGATCGATGCCAAGGATAAGTGCCAAACCTTCAACCGGTACTCCTATTGTCGACAACACCATTACCGTCATTACCACACTTCCGCCCGGTATTCCCGGTGTGCCAATGGAAGCCAGCACAGTAAGTGCGACTACCGTCAGCATTTGCGAAACAGTCAAATCTATGCCAAAAATCTGCGCAATAAAAAGAATAGCTATTGCCTGATAGCAACTGGTTCCATCCATATTAATGGTTGCTCCCAGCGGAAAAACGAAAGATGAAATTTCCGGTTTTATGCCTAACTTTTTTTCCGATTGTTCCATGGTAAACGGTAAAGTTGCTGCACTCGAACTGGTTGAAAAGGCTAATAACTGAATTGGAAAAACTGCTTTCAAATATTCTTTTATACTCCTTTTGGTAAATAATTTTATAAATATGGGATAAAACACATAAGCCAGAATAAGCAAAGCCAAAATTACGGTTACTGCATATATTCCCAACGCGGCAAACATATCGCCGTCTCCACCAAAATCGGCTACCAATCCGGCCATAAGAGCCAGAACTCCCCAGGGTGCAAATTGCATAATCAGGTCAACTACTTTCAGAATAGCAAGATCTGTAGCATCAATTACCTTGAGCAAAGGTGCTGTTTTTTCATCGCCAACCAATACCAAAGCTACACCAAACAGTAAAGTAACAAAAATAATCTGTAACATTTTAGTGTTGTCACTTCCGGCAGCAACGATATTATCAGGGATAATGTCGGTTACATAATCCATAAAACCAGTGTTCTTTATTTTCTCTGCCGAATCCATCTTGGAACCAATATTAGCAATGGCCTGATTTTTATATATTTCGGCCTTTTCGTGCGGAAAGTATTTCCCCGGTTGAATGATATTTGCCATAAATAACCCGAACAAAACAGCGATTGAAGTTGTAATGATATACGTGGTGAAAGTTTTGATTCCTGTTCCTGAAAGTTTTTTTATGTCTCTCATTCCGGTAACTCCTTTTATCAGAGAAACAAAAACAAGAGGAACAGCAACCAGTTTTAAAAGTTTAATAAAAATAGTTCCCCATGGTTTTATCCAGGAAACAACAAAGGCGGGATAGCCTGCAAACAGAAATCCGTACCCGACGATAATGCCAAGCAGCATTCCGATCAGAATTTTGACATATAATGGTATTGCTGAGAATTTTCGCATAATGAACAACTGATTTTTGCAAAGCTACTAAAATTCAGTTGTTTCGAAAAAACAATATGGTAGAGTCTCGCTTTAGAACTGCTTTGTTGATTTACATGATATTGCATTTTGTGGATAACTTCATGTGAATTTTTTTTTTGCCGCTGGAAAATATTTATATCTTTAGCTGTCTGAAAAAGTAAATCATTATTTAATTATAAAATACATATTACCAAATACTTAATATGGGATCTTTCGTACACTTACATGTCCATTCCTATTATTCTGTTCTCGATGGAATGTCGACAATCTCCGGGCTGGTTGATAAAGCCGTAAAGAGCGGTATGAATGCCGTTGCCCTTACCGATCATGGAAATATGTTCGGAATTAAGGAATTCTACAACTACGTAAAAAAGAAAAACGGTAAAGTCAAAGACCAGATAAAAGACATCGAAAAGCAGCTAAAAGCTGAGGGTGTCACCGATGAACAAAAAGCTGATCTGGAAAAACAATTAGCAGAAGCAAAAACTCATATTTTTAAGCCTATTCTGGGTTGTGAGGCTTATGTTGCGCGTCGGAACCGAACTCAAAAAGAAATGCAGGAAGACCGTAGCGGATACCACCTTGTGCTTCTTGCTAAAAATAAAACAGGATACAGGAATCTTTGCCGGTTAGTTTCTATGGGTTGGATGGAAGGATTTTATTACCGTCCGCGTATTGACCACGAAATACTTGAAAAATACAGCGAAGGCATTATTGCATCTTCTGCTTGTTTGGGTGGCGAAATTCATAAATATGTTGAAAAAGGCGATTTAGTGGGTGCTAAAAATGCTGTTTTATGGTATAAAAAAGTGTTCGGCGATGATTTTTATATTGAACTTCAGCGCCATAAAACAGATAAACCAAATGCCGATTATCAATGCTACGAGAAACAAACACGCCAAAATATTGAATTGGTGCGTTTAGCCCGTGAAACAAACACCAAGCTTGTTGCAACCAATGATGTGCATTTCGTGGAAGAAGAACACGGAGAAGCTCACGAACGTTTAATTTGTCTCAGCACGGGTAAGGAACTTGATGATCCGACTCGTATGCGCTATACTAAACAGGAGTATCTGAAAACTCCTGAGCAAATGTGGAATATCTTTGCTGATGTGCCGGAAGCCCTTGAAAATTCTGTAGAAATTGCCAACAAAGTTGAATTCTACGATATTGATTCAGCACCGATGATGCCAGTCTTTAATATTCCTGAAGATTTTGGAACAGAAGAACAGTATCGTCAGAAATTTACTGAAGAAATGCTTCGGGAAGAGTTTGGAAGCGGATATGACCGACTTGGAGGATATAACAAGGTAATTCGTGTTAAATTAGATGCTGATTATCTGACAAAACTTGCTTACGAAGGGGCTGCTCAACGATATGGAGAAACATTGACTCAGGAGCAAAAGGAACGTATTGATTTCGAGTTGAATGTCATGAAAACGATGGGTTTTCCGGGTTACTTCCTCATCGTACAGGATTTTATAAATGCAGCCCGCGGAATGGGAGTCTCGGTAGGGCCTGGACGTGGTTCTGCAGCCGGATCTGTTGTGGCATATTGTCTGAAAATTACGGATATAGATCCCCTGAAGTATGATTTGCTGTTCGAGCGTTTTCTGAATCCGGACCGTATTTCTATGCCTGATATTGACATTGACTTCGATGATGATGGTCGCGGTCAGGTTTTGCGTTGGGTTACCGAAAAATACGGAAAAGAACGTGTGGCCCATATCATTACTTATGGAACGATGGCCACCAAATCATCTATAAAAGATGTTGCGCGCGTTCAACGTTTACCTTTGGCCGAAGCAGACCGACTGACTAAACTTATCCCGGATAAATTCCCCGAAGGACCTGACGGAAAAGCCCCAAAAGTAAACTTGTCAAATTGTCTGAAATATGTTCCGGAGTTGATACAGGCTCGTAATTCGTCCGACCAAAATATCTCAAATACACTGCGTTATGCAGAAATGCTTGAAGGAACAGTTCGTCAAACAGGGGTGCATGCCTGTGGGGTAATTATCGGGGCCGATGATCTTCGGAATTTTGTTCCGCTTAGTACGGCTACGGATAAAGAAACCAACGAAGAAATGTTGGTAACTCAATATGAAGGCTCGGTTATCGAAGAAGTCGGGCTTATCAAAATGGACTTCCTTGGACTGAAAACTCTTTCTATCATCAAGGAGGCATTAAAAAATATTAAGCATTCCAAGGGGGTTGATTTAGACATAGATTCTATTCCGATTGATGATGCCGAAACATACGAACTTTTCAGTAAAGGTCTCACTGTCGGAACATTCCAGTTTGAGTCTGCCGGAATGCAGAAGCATCTTCAGGCTTTACAACCAACTCAGTTCGAAGATCTTATTGCTATGAATGCACTGTACCGTCCGGGACCAATGCAGTATATTCCACAGTTTATCAATCGTAAACATGGTCGGGAGAAAATTGAATATCCGTTTCCGGTAATGGAGAAACGTTTGAAAGATACTTATGGAATTACAGTTTATCAGGAACAGGTCATGCTTCTGAGTCGCGATCTTGCCGGCTTTACCCGGGGTGAATCTGATGCTTTGCGAAAAGCCATGGGTAAAAAGCTCGTCGACAAGATGGAAGCCTTAAAGATTAAGTTTTTAGATGGTTGTAAGAAAAACGGATTCGGGCCTAAAGAAAAAGTAGAACAAATTTGGGCTGACTGGGCTGAATTTGCAAAATATGCATTTAATAAATCGCACGCTACGTGTTATTCGTGGGTAGCATATCAGACAGCTTACCTGAAAGCCCATTATCCGGCTGAGTTTATGGCTGCCAACTTAACCCGTAATAAGGATGACATTACCGAAGTGGGAAAATTTATGGACGAGTGTAAAAATCTCGGTATGAATGTTCTTGGACCGGATGTCAACGAAAGTGAACTCAACTTTACCGTGAATACTGAAGGCAATATTCGTTTTGGACTAGGTGGCGTTAAAGGAGTTGGAGAAGGTGCTGTGCTTGCTATTGTGGAAGAACGCACGAAAAACGGTCGTTTCAAAAGTGTGATGGATTTTGTGGAGAGGGTTAATCTAACCTCCTGCAACAAAAAAACGATGGAAAGTCTGGCTTTGTGTGGGGCATTTGACAGTCTTGGAGATGTAAAACGGGAACAATTCTTTGTCGAAAACAGTAAAGGCGAGTTAGTGCTTGAGTCAATTGTCCGTTATGGCAATAAATTCCAGTCTGATACGGCAATGAGTCAAAACTCTTTATTTGGAGATTTTGAGGCTGTGGAAATTACCAAACCGGAAATCCCGTATGCACCGGAGTGGTCGCCACTTGAGCGTTTAAATAAAGAACGTGATCTGATTGGTATGTATTTATCTGCTCATCCTCTTGATGAATTTGAGATGGAAATTAATCATGTTTGTAATGCTACTACTACCGATTTAAAAGATCTGGAAGCTTTACTGGGAAAACAATTGCGTATTGGCGGTATGGTGACTAATTTGCGTCATGGTACCTCCAAGGCAGGAAATCCTTACGGCATCTTTACGCTCGAAGATTATGCTGGAGCTTATGAATTTGCTTTGTTTGGAAATAATTACATTGAGTTCAGTAAATACATGATTAAGGATTTGTATTTGTATATAAGTGCTATTGTTCAGGAAAAAGGAGCCGACTGGAAATTTAAAAAACCATCAGACCCAAATCTTCCGAAAGAATGGGAACTAAAGATTCAGAAAATTGAGCTTTTCAGAGATGTAAAAGATAAACTGATTGATACAATAACATTGATAGTTCCATTACAACAGATTGATGAAGAACTTACTACGGATCTGACTGATATGGTGCTGAAAAACAAAGGAAATATCAATGTTTATCTTAATGTGGTTGACGAGCATTCTCCAAATAAAGTGAAATTATTTTCACGCCAAAACAGAATGAAAATAGATACAGATATTTACAGAAAATTGAAACGGGCTCGTGAAGCCGGTAAGCTTGAATTTCAAATTAATAATTGAATATAGATAAACTCAATAAGTATATTTTATTTTTGAGCAAAACAATTTTCAGACAATGCTGTTTTTATAGGCAGATGTTGATTTTGCTTTGACAGTAAGATTGTTTAAAAATTGATAGCGTGTGAAATCCTTTTGATGTCAGAATATTCTGACATCAAAAGTTTCTTCTTCTGAAAAACTTTTATAAATATAAAATACGAATCATAAAACAAAGAAATTATGGCATTACAATTAACTGATGAAAACATCAAAGAAGTTATTAATAGCGGCAAACCTGTAGTTGTTGATTTTTGGGCTGAATGGTGTGGTCCTTGTCGTATGGTAGGTCCAATCGTGGAAGAACTTGCTAAAGAATATGAAGGGCAGGTTATCATAGGCAAAATGGACGTTGACGAAAATGTTGAAACCCCCAATACATACGGAATTCGTAACATCCCTACTATTCTTTTTTTCAAAGATGGTCAGGTTGTTGATAAACAAATAGGTGCAACCCAGAAAGGTGTTCTTGCAGCCAAAGTGCAGGCATTACTTTAAAATAATTTTGCAATCTTTTTTATGAAACAATCCCATGCGACGAAATGCAGGGATTGTTTTTTTATTTTAGATTAGTTTATTTACAATTATAAATTTGTATTTTTGCTTTGCTGCGTAAATTATTATGTCTGTTTTCAAGAAAAAACACTTTTGAGAATAATTTAAAATCAATTTTATTAATCACTTTAATCACTTAATTTAAACGATGGATAATCTGAATAACTTACTTCAACTACTTACATCCTCGGGTGTAGACTTAGGAAAAAAAATTCTTGCGGCTCTTGTCATTTATATTGTTGGCCGTTGGATCATTAAATTACTTAACAAGATGGTAAGTAAGACTTTTGATAAAAGGGATATGGCTCCTGCTGTAAAATCATTTGTCAAAAGTTTAATTAACGTCTCATTGATAATTTTATTACTGATAGCGGTAATTAGTGCATTGGGAGTAGAAACTACTTCATTTGCAGCGTTATTAGCCTCTGCGGGTATTGCTATTGGTATGGCTCTTAGCGGAAGTATGCAAAACTTTGCTGGTGGAGTTATGATATTAATCTTTAAACCATTTAAAGTTGGTGATTACATTGAAAGTCAGGGGATACAAGGGGCTGTCAAAGAAATCCAGATTTTCAATACGATAATTAATACAGTTGATAATAAGACAATCATAGTTCCTAATTCCTCAGTTATTAGCAATATCCTGACAAACTTTAGTCATGAAAATACGCGCCGGGTGGATTTTTCATTCGGAGTGGATTATGGAACCGATTATGAAAAAGTAAAAAGTATTTTAGAAAAATTGATAGCTGCGGATAAAAGAATTTTGAAAGAACCAGCTTACTTTATAGGATTAAAAGAGTTAGCTGACAGCAGCGTAAATATTACAGTGCGTGCATGGACAAATAGTGAAGATTATTGGGGCGTGTTTTTTGATATGCAGAAAAATGTATATGAAACTTTTAATAAAGAAGGTATATCTTTCCCATTTCCTCAACTTACGGTACATCAGGCTCAGAAATAAAAAATATATATGGACAAAAACAAGCTCGGAGCTTTTTTCAATTTTCGGGTTTGTTTTTGTCCATATTCATTTGAAAAATATAATGTTGTTTACAAAGTATATCCTACAGATACAGTAAATCTATTCGTTTTTGTGACAACATCAGTTGTTTTGTTTAAATCAGAAAGTCCCCAATCGTAACCGACTTTAATAAACGTGTTGTTCAAAATTACTCCCCCGCCGATTCCCATTTGAATATTAAAAGGAGTATAATCGGAGTTTTCTTCATATAAATTGGATTCTACTTCTTGCCCGAGTAACGTGGTTTTAGATTTATTAGATATTGCATAAGAGAAATTGGGTCCTGCATAAATAAAGGTTTTAAAGTTATTTGAAATAGGCAGGCCATACGAAATTCTTAGTGGAATATCAAGCTCGTGTGAAGTTGTTCTGTACTCTGTTAAAGCTGAGGTAGAGCCTGATAAGTATGAATAATTTAACCCGTATTGCAGAGATAAATGATCCAATATGCCATTTTCATAAATAAATCCGGCACGTACCCCGTTGAGTATAGAAGCATGAAGTGGGTTTCCATTTTCTGTGGTCGACTGAATATAGCCTATTTGAATACCTTGAGCATTTACATTTAACGATAGCAATAATGAGATAATTAACGTGAATGATTTAAGAATATTTTTCATGCTTGTAAATTTTAAATGGTTATATAAAACTTATATCAAATCCAAAAATCTATTTTTATATAGATCCTGTTTTCAGATCACTTTGTTTGTTAAGTATAAATAAACAGTTTTTATACCAGAATTTTTTAGAAGAGGTGATATCCTTTTATTTTTAGTTAAACTGAACTAATTCTTTTTTATACTGAGTGAGTATTTTGCTCTGATAATTAGAGTTTTAAATAGAATTCTTTGGCCAATTTAGTAAATGCTTCACTATACTCATGTCGGTTTTCAGTTTCAATAACCAAATGGGATATTATCGTTTCTGTAGGTTTGTTCCACAGTTCTATCAACAATCTTTTCGCGGGATTCCACGGTTTTGGATGAACATATACTAATTGGTAGCAATAAAAGCCATTTAATTTTGCGTATTCAATGCACTCCAAACCTTCTTTTTCGGGTAAAATTAAACATATACGGCCTACTGGACTCATAATTTTTGCAGAGCAATCTATAAGTTCCTGATGAGTCAGGGTGTCGGTATGCCGGGCTATATTACGTGAACTATCCGGAGCTTTAAGTGAGTTTATAAAAAAAGGAGGATTAGATATTATCAAATCAAATTTATCTGAAGTGTGATGTATGAAATTTTGTAATGGAATTTCCATTGCAGCTATTTGTTCTTTCCATGGAGATGCTTCAATGTTTTCTTTTGCCTGAATAACGGCATTGGGCTCTATATCGATTGCTTTTATTGTCGCATTACAACGTTGGGCAAGCATCAGTGCAATTAATCCTGTCCCTGTTCCGATATCCAGAATATTCAACGTGTTGGTGGTGTTTGCCCATGCCCCAAGCAAAACTCCGTCTATGCCAACTTTCATAGCACATTTGTCCTGAAAAACGGTAAACTGCTTAAATTTGAAATAGGGATTGGGCATATTATTTACGAGTACCGTTCGACGATGAATTTCGGGAGGATGAACTGTTCCCTGAGGAGCTGCTACTTCTGGATGAACCTGATGCTGGAGTTGCCGAAGACGATGACCTGCTGGAAGACGATGACCTGCTTGTTCCTGAACTGTGATTTTGATTGGCAGGTGTCGAAGTAGAACGCTGATATGTTGGGCTCCCTGAATAATTCCGCTCTGTCTTTGAACTTGCTGAAGGACGAATGCTGGTTTGATTCTTTGTCGCGCTCCGGTATGTTTCAGTAGATTGAGTTGCAGATCTACCTGAGCTTCCATAGCTGGGACGTACCGGGCGTATTTCCGTTGATGACGATCTGTATATTTGTTGGTCTCTGGAATTTCCCGTTTTCATTTCAGACCTTTGTACCGGAGTCCTACTACTATGTGTATCAGTTTGCCTATAAGAAGTTGGAACCGAATTGTTTCGTATATTATTCTGGTTGTTGTATGATGAACGTTCATAGCGTTTGTTTTCCAATTGGTTGTACTGATCGTTGTTTAGAACTCTGCGAAACTCAGCATCTTTGTTTTTCATGCGTTTTAACGCATCAATACGCGTGTTTGAAATCTGACGTTCGCGCGCATATTTAAGATTGATCTCATGTATCTGACGAGCCTGTTCCAGAGTAAGATTAAGTTCTTCCTGCAACTTTTCAGTTTGTCTCGCAGCTTCCTGTTCGGGAGTCCGTTCGGGTACATTTTTATTGTCCTGGCTATGTATGGGCATATTCAGAAAAAGAGATAGTAAACTTAATAATATGATTTTCAGAGACTTCATTTCTATTTTGGACTCATTAAATAGCAAAAAGAAACAACAATCATTATGCCAGAAAGCTATAAACGAATGGATAAATATCAGAATGTGATGTAAATACAGGGCTCTCCCTTAAAAGAATCGTTATGTATACAGGTTAACCTTTTTTTCATAACTTTGTCTCTAAGTTAATAAAATAGATGGAACTATGCCGAAATACACAAAAAAGCAAAGGGAACATATTGGCTTATCGCCTTATGCACTTGTTTTCAGAGGACAACGGCGTCTCGAAAAAATAAGTATCAATGCCTTGGGGTACGATGAAACTCAAGTCACTGAAATGGAATTAAAATCAGAGAAAGATATTAAGAAGTTTCTCGAAACCAAAGGTACTCATTGGATTAATATTTACGGGGTGCATGATGCAAATTCTATGGAGGAACTGTCTAAAACCTTAAAAGTGCCTGAAAATGTGTTTTCTGATATTATGAATCCTTCACTACGTCCCAAAATTGAAGAATTTGAGAATGGGCTTTTTCTTACGTTAAAGATGTTGCGTTATCCGGAAAATAGAAAAGATGCAGACCTGACAGCGGATAATTTGAGTATCCTTATTATGGATGACCAGATTATTTCGTTTCAGGAACAGCCTGCTAAGGCTTTTGATGCTGTAAGAGACAGAATACGCCGATATAATACAACTAAAATACGAACTGCCGGTCCCGATTACCTCGCATTTGCGCTATTAGACGTAGTTGTTGACAATTATATTTATATCATTGGTTTGATTGGAGATAAAATAGAATCTCTTGAAGACCGGATTTCTCCCGATGCAAAAAATGATATTCTTGATGAAATTAATGACTATAAAAGTGAGATGAATTTTATCCGGAAAAATATTAAACCAGCCCGTGAAATGATGCTAAATCTTGTAAAACTTGATTCTGATTTTTTACGATCTCAAAATCGGGTACATTTCAAAGAATTACAAAACAATATAATCGAAGCGACAGAATCGGCGGAAAGTTACAGGGAAATACTATATGACCAGCTGAATATTTACCATACCATGATGAGTACAAAATTAAATGACATCATGAGAATTCTCACGGTTTTTTCAGTTATCTTTATCCCGCTTACATTTATAGTAGGCGTCTATGGCACTAATTTTATTAATCTACCTGAGATACACTGGAAATACGGATATTTTGCCATGTGGATTTTAATGGTGCTTGTTGCATTAATTATGCTTTGGTACTTTAAAAGGAAGAAGTGGTTTTAATTTGGGAGAAATGTTTTTAATGTTGAAGTTGTTTCATAAAACAATTTAAAATAGCTTGTTTCTATTGTGAGATAGCAGGTAACTATTAAACAAAAGTTTTGCAGGCTTGTTATTCAGACACAAAGAGTAACGTCCTTTTTGAACGTATTTGTAAAAATGAAAAAAAATAATATCGAGAACCAAATGTTGGTCATTTTCGGATCGAATGGGGATCTTGCAAAACGTAAACTTTTGCCGGCTGTATTTCAGCTGTATCTGGATAAGCTTCTTCCTGAACATTTTGTAGTAATCGGAGCAGGAAGTCAGGAGAAAGATGAAGATACTTATCGAAATGATGTTCGTGAAAGCCTGAAAGTTTTTGCACCAAATGCTGTTCTCCAAAATGAAGATGGACTTGAATCATTTCTCAAAAATGTATATTATAAAAAAGTTCACAACCAGACTGAAGAAGATTTTGGGGCATTAAAAGAGTATATTACTGGTTTGTCAGAAAAGTTGGACATTTCACAAAAAATTGTTTACTATTTCTCAATTCCACCATTTTTGTATGAAGTTGTGGCTGCTAATCTTGTAAAATATGGATTGAATCAGGAAGAAAACGGCTGGAAACGTATTATTGTTGAAAAACCTTTCGGTTACAGTTATGATACGGCAATTGATCTGGATAAAAAACTGCATAATGGCTTCAACGAAGATCAGATTTATCGTATCGATCATTATCTGGGGAAAGAAACAGTGCAGAATATTATGGTCACCCGTTTCTCGAACGGATTTTTTGAACCTATCTGGAATCGAAAATACATTGACCGGATTGAAATTACTGCTTCGGAAAGAATAGGAGTAGGCAACCGTGGTGGGTATTATGATACTTCCGGTGCTATGCGGGATATGATACAAAATCATCTGTTACAGGTATTAGCTGTGGTTGCGATGGAGCCACCGGCTATCTTTGATTCTGATTCTATTCGTAACGAAACCGTTAAAGTCCTTCATGCGCTCCGGCCAATAAAAGGGAACGATATTTCGAAACAGGTTGTCCGGGGGCAATATATTACGGGGCAAGTTGGAGATGAGGTGCAAAAAGGATATCGTCAGGAGTCAGGGGTGGCTCCAAACTCAAAAACAGAGACTTTCGTGGCCATGAAATTGTTTATTGATAACTGGCGTTGGGGCGATGTGCCTTTTTATATCCGTACCGGAAAACAACTACCGGACCGGGTGACGGAAGTTGTTATTCATCTGAAACCAGCTCCACATCAATTGTTTAAACAGCTTTGTCTGACAGAACCGAATAATATGATTATTCTTCGCATACACCCGGATGCCGGGGTTGCCATCGATTTTGGTATGAAAATTCCCGGAGCCGGATTTAAAGTGCAAAATGTCAATATGGCATTCCATTATTCTGATCTTGCCGAGAAAAAAATATCAGAAGCTTACGAACGTCTTTTACTGGATTGTATGATTGGAGATTCTACGCTTTATGCCCGTGCAGATGCTGTTAAAGCCAGCTGGCAATTCGTCGATCCGATTCTTCAAGCTTGGAAAATTAACCCAGAGATTCCGTTGTATTTTTACGAAGCCGGAACATGGGGACCGGTAGAATCCAACTCTTTGTTCGACGATAAATTTATGAGATGGCGTCAACCTTTCGAAAAATTTAAAACAGAATAAATCAAACATATACGTGTAAAATAAGCCATCCTGAGAGATACAGGGTGGCTGTTTGTATTAAGTAATTATTTTACAATAAAACTAATATTATTTATGAGTTACAAACTTCACATAGAAGCTGATGCAGTAAATGTTGCACATGCTGTGGCAGATCTTATTAAGGAAAAAGCGATTGAAAAACGCGAAGAAGGTAAAAAATTGAACATTGCTATTTCCGGTGGAAGCACTCCCAAGCAACTTTTTACGTTGCTTGGCAATGAATATGAACGTGAAATTCCTTGGAAAACAGTTCGTTTTTTTTGGGTAGATGAAAGATGTGTGGAACCAACAGATCCTGAAAGTAATTTTGGAATGACTTATGACGCTTTACTTCAACGAACTTTCGTCCCCAATAAAAATATTTTTAGGATGAAAGGAGAGGATATTCCTGAAAATGAAGCAGAACGTTATCAACAGTTACTCTGGAATGAAGTTCCGGCAAAACATGGATTTCCTGTATTCGATATTATCTTATTGGGAATAGGGGAAGACGGACATACTGCTTCTATATTTCCAAACCAAATGACATTGCTCGATTCTGAATTCTCTGTGGCAGTTGCAGTACATCCTGTCAGCTCGCAGAAACGGATTACACTGACTGGAAACACAATTAAAAATGCTCATCGAATTGTATTTCTTGCGACGGGAGCAGCAAAAGCTGATATTCTTAGAAAGATTATTCATAAAGAAACCGAAGCTGCAAAATATCCGGCAGCTCATGTTTATGATCAGGAAGGTAATGTAGATTTTTACATAGACAAAGCGGCCTCATCCAAACTTTAAAAAGAGATTTCTCTTGAAACTTAAAGAACAACTTGATAATTTTTATACCCGGTACAATATCCCAAAAAATGGTGGCGAGGACGATAAATTTTTTATCGTCCCGTTGTCTTTTTTCAATCTGAAGCTTCCTAATTTAGCATGGCGTAAACGTATGCTTCATGTGCACGATCTGGAACATATTTTGAACAATCAGGATACTACATGGAAAGGGGAAATATTCATTGCTTCATGGGAAATTGCGACAGGGTTCTGGCGTTATTTTCCAGTTTGTATATTTCCTTTATGGACCATGGGGCTCGGTTTGTGGAAGCATCCGCATGCAATATACCGTGGTTTTATGAAAGGATGCCGGGATAAGGGTATTGCTTCCTTGAACATGCCTAAAAGTGAAATTCTGGAATACGACCTGTTCCAATTAAAAGATCTTGTAGAAGGTAAAGCCCCGAAACATTCGCAGACGTTTTATCGTTTTTTACTTTACTTGTTTTCCCTTGTAGGAGAATTGGTCTTTTTATCTCCGTTAATCGTTCTTATGCTACTCTTTTTCATAATATTCTCATAACAAATTGATGACAATTCGTTATTTTTAAATCTTTTTTGATTTTATAATGTTCTTCATAAAAATATCACTTCAAATGAAATTAAAAATTTTAGGATTGATGCTCCTTCTCACATCAACAAGTTTATTTGCAGGTAAAAAAATAGAGTTTAAAGAAGCAGATACTAATCGTTGGGTTTACGTATTGAAAAATAAAGATATTCCGGCGAATGAGCTTTTTAAATTTAAAGGGAATAGTTTAATTGTTACAGATGTTACTGCGGGATATATACGGACTCAAAAAAAATATAAGAATTTCACCCTCGATGTTGATTGGAGATTTCTGAAAGACAAGTCGAATAGCGGAGTTCTCGTGCATATTCTTCCTAATGATACTGTCTGGCCAACATGTTATCAGGCTCAGTTAAAGGCATATTCGGCAGGTGATATTATTTGCATGAACGGTTTAAAAGCTACTGAATGTACAAATAATGAAAATGGAACTGTTGTTAAGATGAATGCATCTAATGAGCAGCCAACAGAAGCGTGGAATCATATAAAAGTGATCAGCAAAGATGGAACTCTGACTGTTTATATCAATGGAAAGCTCCAGAATAAAATTACCGGGATGTCTGTAAAAAAAGGATATATTGGTTTTCAGGCGGAAGGGAAACCCATGGAGTTTAAAGATCTGGTTATAAAATAACAGATGCTTTGTATTCGGGGAAATTTAGTGCTTGATTTGAGATGTTTTTTAGTATTTTGTGTTTTTAAAATATAATAAAAATGGTATTTAAAGGAGTTGTTTTTGATTTTAATGGTACGCTTATTTGGGATACGCCGTATCATAACCGTGCGTTTGACATTTTTCTTGAAAAGCATAATATTCACTTGACCGACGAGGAAAAAACATTCAAAATTCATGGAAAGATAAATCCGGATATTATGCGTGGTATTTTTGATCGGGAGTTAAGTAATGAAGAAGTTAAAGCATATAGCATTGAAAAAGAATCTATTTATCAGGATTTAATCCGGGACGATTTATATTTCGCTCCGGGAGCTGAAACCCTGTTCAATGAGCTAAAATCAAGAAAAGCTCCATTTGCTATTGCCACGTCTTCCGATGTTTTCAATGTAGATTTTTATTTCCGTGAAATGAATCTTGGCCGTTGGTTTAGCCGTGAAAATGTAGTATATAATGATGGAACTTTGAAAGGGAAACCCGAACCGGACATTTTTCTAAGAGCCGCAGTACGATTGCAACTTTCTCCGGCTGAAATTGTCATATTCGAGGATTCCAAAGCCGGAATTCAAGCTGCTGAAAATGCCGGTGCAGGTAAAATTTATGTAGTTGATTCAATCGGTGATACTGATCTGAAAGCTTTCGGACATGAAATGATTACAGATTTCAGTCAGGTTGATTTATCATTATTTCAATAGAGCTCTATTTTATCTGGCTAACTATGATGTATTTTAATTGTCCGATAACCATAAATCCCGATAACCACAAAGCAGATAAAAGGCAGGATAAAAGAAAAGTTTACCGCAGGTAATCCAGCAATCGTCCCCAGATCAATAATAGCTCCCTGAAGTGGTGGCATAAGCGCTCCACCCACAATAGCCATAACGAGACCGGCAGCCCCCAGCGCAGCATCATCTCCCAGACCTTCAAGGGCTATACCGTATATGGTAGGAAACATAAGCGACATAAATGCAGAAACCGCTATCAGACAATATAATCCACCCATCCCCTGAATCAGAATCACGCCTGTTGTTGCGGCCATTCCTCCAATAGCAAAAGCCGTAAGCAATACCCTTGAATTCAAAAATTTCATAAGAAATGTACTGATAAAACGGCTTGTAAGGAAAATAACCATGGCAATAATGTTATAGTTTTGAGCTTCACTCTTGGCAATCCCCAGATTGTCGGCATACTGAATAATAAAAGTCCAGCACATAATCTGAGCTGCCACATAAAACACCTGGGCGATTACTCCCTCGCGGTACTTTGCATTTTGAATCAAACGCTTAAAAATATCCTTTGCATGAATAGTATGGTCCGGCTTTTTACGTTCGGGCATTTTGAAAAAATAAATAATCAGAAACATGGTAATTACCACAAAACCAAGAATTACATAGGGGTTGCGAATGACCGCTAAGTCATGCGAACGTATTCCTGCTTTTTCTGCCTGAGATAATGTATTGAAAATTAAATTACCCTGAGCGTCCCGCATATCCGATTGCAGTGAAGTCAGAATGAAATTTGAAGCTACAAACATTCCCAGAAGCGATCCCATAGGATTAAATGATTGAGCCAGGTTTAATCGTCTGGTAGAGGTATCTTCCGAACCCATGGATAAAATGTATGGGTTGGCTGTCGTTTCAAGAAAAGCCAATCCAAAGGTCAGAATATATAATGAAACCAGAAAAAATTCGAAAATTTCATATTTCGCTGCCGGATAAAACAGTAAAGCCCCTATGGCATACAGTGCAAGCCCTACCAGAATTCCTTTTTTATAACTATATTTTTTTACAAAGAGAGCCGCCGGAATAGCCATGGTTGCATATCCTCCATAGAATGCAAACTGGATAAGAGCTGCTCGGGCATTCGAGATTTCCATCACTGTTTTAAAGGCAGCGACCATGGGGTTTGTAATATCGTTTGCAAAGCCCCAGAGAGCAAATAAACTGGTAATCAAAATGAATGGTGCCAACAGCTTTTTAGGTACGACTCTTTGTTTTTTCACGGCATTAAATTGTTAAATAAAAGGTTATCAATTGACTATAAAAAAGGATAATCAGCGTCTATCAATTTGTTCGCTTTCATTTCTGTCCAAAATTCGAGCTAAATAATTACTCTATCTTTATACGAATTTACTATTGCTAAATACTCAACCAAATTATGAATAGAGATACTTTGGATGTGTATTCTTTAGCATGGACTTCTTATGTTTTTCAGTGATATAGTATTCTTTTTAGAAAAGTTAGACGCAAAGATAAATTATTGTATCATAACAGCATGATAAGATTTAGCACTGATCATGCTTTTTCTGATGTTTTAATGATTTTACATAAAAAACCCTGTTGGTATATTCCAGCAGGGCTTTCTATAGTTTAGTTTTATAATTTTTTTATTTCGAATATACAAGGCTTGTATTTTCACTTGGATATAAATACCAATCAGTATCAACAGTTCCTGCTGATTCAGCCCATGTGCTGAATTTAGGATATGCGCTGTATATTTTTGTGTTTTCTGTTGGATAAGCAAAATCGCTTACCGGCAACATAATTGCCCAAACCATATTATTCGAATCTTTATAATTATTTGTGGCTTTCTGCACTTTACTGCTTGGGCTAAATCCTGCTAAGTGGACTTCGTTACGGTCAGTACTGTTTACATCTCCGACGATTACATAAAAATTCATGTTACTGATAATTACATCTTCGCTGTTAGCCGGAGTTGCAAAATCAATTGTAAATGTATAAGTTTGGGTTTCAATTTTTGCAATTTGTGAATATGTGTTTGTAATTGTTGGACTTGATTTGCCAAACAATGTACAAACCTGAGGAAATAAAATTACATTGGCTGAAGTTTGCCCATCTTCAATATTTCCAATTGATCCGGTAGAACTAAGTGATATTTGTCCTGCTGCAATGTTGTCGAATTGTAGTGCTGCTGCAATATTTTTTGTTGATCCATTTGCCTTTGGAGTGATATCAAATGACATTGATTGCACTTTATTTTCGCTGTTGATTGTCTTTTTGATATTTGTTATTGAGAAGACAAAATCATTCATATCGTAGTCCCCTAAATTAGGCCAAAGATCTTCCAATGCAAATGTGTATTCGTTATCCTCAGAAACAACCATTGGAAATTCTGGGTCAGTCGGGCTTCCGCTTCCCGGATTTGCATTTACGCCACCTCCATTACAATCTGTTCCAGCAATAGTTACTGTCGGCATTTCAACAAAAGATACTGAAGAGTCTACTTTTTTATAAAAATGACTATTAGGAGTTTCTGTAGCTGGCAATGAAAATTCCATTGTTCCTGTGAGGTCAAGAACCTTCCAACCGGAAGCTTTATTGTTTAAAGTCCAGACATCTACCAATGGATAACTTCCATCTTCAACCTGACCATCTATTTTTACTCCGAAATTAAACTGAACACCCTCTGCTATTGAATAAGTATTGTCTTCTACATCGGCCCCTGTCTTGAAAATAGCATCGCCTGTAAGGTTAATGTAGGTGTTATTTGCATATACATTGTGGCATGATATAATTGTTCCCGGTGCGCTGTTAATAGTTACACCTTCCATATCAAGGTCTGTACAAATAACTTTGCAGTAGTTGTTTATTACGCCACCTCCTGACCTCATGTTGAGATATTTTGTTTTTACTGTATTGTTGTTGGTTATAACAGAGGTATTGTTATTTGTGACAATAGTATTGCCAACTTCAAAAATACCGTCATTTCTCAATGTAGTATTTGAATTCATTGTGTAAGAATTTGTAATATTTACATCAAGATTATTTATCAGAGTTGTATTATTTGTCAGAGTGAATGAAGTCGCGTTTAATGTTCCGTTGTTGACAACTTCTGAATTTGATCTAATTTCAAATCCGTTATTTATATTAAGCGTCCCATCGTTAACCATTAAAGAATTGGATCCAATAGAACTTGCCTGGTTAAAAGTAAGAGTTCCTCCTTCATAAATAGCAATTACATTCACATTTTGTTCAATATTAGCAGTTACGTTAAATGTGATAGAGCCACCCGGTAAAATGATTAACTTAGAATAAGGAGGCATATAAATGCTATTGAATATTGCTTCTCCGGCCACATACAATTCCGAGCTGTTTTTCCACCCATAGCTGATATTTGAATTCGAGACTCCGGCAGGTAAATAATACTTAGATCCGCCCAAAGTCACAGCACTACTGCTAAGTGTAGTATAACTTGTTGGTAACGGATAGTCGGTTGCTTTGGGATCTGTACTTACAACCTTTGCCAGCATTTGGGATGCAGATTGGTTTGCACTTATTTTAAAATCACATGTTAGGTTTTCGGCATCATCAGTGCTGATAACCTTGATTGTGCGCCGCTGTAAAGGATCTGTTTGGCAAATATAAATTTGGGATAAATTTTGAGGAATAACTAAACTCGTTGCCAGATTCATGTTTTCTTTAGCAATACCTGCCGTAAGAAGTTTAGCTACAGTGTCTGTTGATAAAGGGTTGCGATCAAATACCTCTACTTTATAAAAGTATTCTCCGCTGTAAGTATCATTTACATCGACAACCAATTGAACTGTTTTAGTTGTTGCATAGGTAAATTTATCATTTGCAGAAAACTCGTTTGCCGGATTGCTGACATCATTATCACACGATGTTAGCAAAAGTAATGTTGCGGCAAAGGCAAGCGTAATTTGTTTTAAAGATTTCATATTCTAAATATTGTTTTTCTATAGAAATTACTACAAAATAGACCTAAATATAAGTAATCTAAACTATAAAACTAACACGAAAAAACAAAATTTGTTTTTTTTGATGAAAGTTTTTTTTGATCGTTTGTAATAAAAAATATTACGTAATTAAGTTTTCGTATTTTATCAAAAAGTATGCCAATACCCACGGAGTATATATTTCGTCATAAAATGTAGAGATGGGGCTTTGTTTTCGAAGAACGGTTTTCATGAATGAAGATGTTGTGGCTAATACGTTATTTTATTATGCATTTGAAAATGAAGTTAAACGTTGACTAACCGGTAAAATTAAATCAGAATTTTCTCGAAATTTATTTTATTAAAGACGGACATTGAACCCGGTATTGAAGTAAATGCCCGGCATAGGATAACCATAATTTATTTCATACTTCTGATTAAGTAAGTTGTTTCCCATGGCAAAAATTTCAAGTTGAGGTAGAATTTGTGCAGAGATTCTTGCGTTTAGTAAGGTGTAATTTTTGGTAATGTCTTGAGCAATGCTTGTATAAAGTTTGTCAATATGCTGCGCCATAAGTCCGAAATGCCAAACCGAAACGTGGTAATTTACATTCAGGTTTGCCTGTTGGCGGGGAGCTGCTAACACTGGTTTCGAAATATTGACATAGCTGTAATTGCCACTTATATTCCAATGTTTATTAATGTTGTAACGAGCTGAAAATTCAAGTCCTTTGTTATTGAACGAGCCTACATTTTGGCGTATTGATGGAGTACCTGCTACCACTTGAATCAGATTTTTTCCATCAACAATAAACAGGGTAAGTTCTATTTGCAGACGGTTATCCAAAGTATTTTGCAACCAGCTGATATCGTAATTCATCATACTTTCCGGTTTCAAATCGGGATTGGCCGCATAAAGGTAAAGTTCCATGACTGTCGGGCTCCGGAACCCTTTTGATGCAGAAGTTTTTAATGTTGTGTTTGGGCTTATGCTATAAGTTATTCCTCCCATAGGAATCAGCTCATTACCAAAAACGGAATTGTTTTCGAATCGAATGCCGGCGCTTACTGCAAGTTTGTCGAAAAATGTTTGTTGTGTGTAAGCATAAGCTGCCATCTCTGTTATATTCTTTTCTTCATTAGCCGCAGCTCCACTGTTGGCTTTGCCTCCATATTGTTTCAAATCTGTCCCAAAAGTAAGATTGTTTCCCGTGACAGGATGAAATGTTTCGAAAATCATCAAGCCACTATTGTGATCGGTCGACTCAAATCCATCCGAAATCACATGGTTTCCAAAGTTGTGATACAATTTTATCGATCCATCGGCTCTACCGAATTTATTATCGAATGACAAAGCTGCTTTTCCTCGTTTAATGTCAATATTGAACGGTACCGGATCGGCATAAACGGAACCGTTGTCGTTGGCATTGTAAGCTGCTATATTGAAATCGGCATTTAAACTTAAATGTTTGTTGATTTCATATCCTGTTTTAGCATATCCGTTGGATATTCGGAAGTCTGTATTTTCGCGTATGCCGTCGGTTTGGTCATGATTGGCAGAGACGAAAGCGTTCCATTTGTCCTTTTTGTAACCTAATGTTCCGTAGAATTTTTGAGTGTTATATGATCCGAATGAAGTTCCCCATGTACTTTGTAATCCTTCAGACCTTTGTTTGTGTGTGATGATATTAATAACTCCGGCCATGGCGTTTGAACCGTAAAGAATAGAAGCCGGGCCGCGGATAATTTCTACTTTGTCTACATCCGAAGCCACGTAAGCATCGGGGAGTGGATGTCCGAAAATACCTTGGTACTGTGGGTGCCCATCAATCAGAATAAGCACCTCGGTATTGGGCGAACTGCTGATGCCGCGTATGCTGATGGAGCCTGCACCGCCGGTGCTAACGCCAAAACCAAGCAGGCTGCGTTCTGTTACAAAAATACCCGGAACAAAACTGTTCAGAGTCGGTAAAATATTGATTTGTCCGGTACGTTTAATTTCTTCTGAAGAAACCTGAGATACAGACAAAGGGATAATTTTACGTGAAATTTCGGTTTTCGAGCCGGTTACCACCAGTTCTGAAAGTCTTATACTGTCATTAATGTTTTTGGATTCTGCAGATATTTGAAAGATTGTAAAGAAAGAAAACAGAACGAAAATAATTTGTAGTTGTTTCATTGACATTTGTTATGCTTTTTCAGATTTCACAAAAATAAGAAAATTGTTCCATAATTTATGGAAGTGTTTTTCTCTGAGCAACTTTATGGTTTTCATTATTAAGTTACAGTAAGTTTTGTTGCAGGGATGGGACACGTTGTGTGATTCGTTATTAAACATTATCTTTGCAGCCGATTTTTGCTGCTTTGCTGCAAAAACGTGTGCTTGAATAACCACGTAAAAAACAAGAAAAGAATGAAAAAACAAGTGTCAGTCACCTTTATGGTGCTGGGGATGCTATTTACGGTATGCCTCATCGTTTCCAACATTGTTGAGCAAAAACTGATTCAGATCGGACCTTTCGAAGCCACAGCCGGCTTGCTCATTTTTCCTGTATCATACATTATCAATGACCTGATTGCCGAAGTCTGGGGTTACCGAAAAGTACGCCTGATTATCTGGAACGGATTCCTTTTGAACTTTATGGCAGTGTTGATTTTTAAAATTAGTATTGTGGTTCCGGGGTCCGGGAATTTCCATAATCAGGAAGCATTCCAATCAGTCTTGGGTAATACCGGACGTATTGTAACTGCAAGTTTCATTGCATTTTTGGTCGGTTCGTTTTTGAATGGCTATGTTATGAGTAAAATGAAAATCATGCAACACGGACGAGGATTCTCCGTTCGTGCTATCGCTTCAACGATTGTGGGTGAAGGTGCTGATTCAATCGTATTTTTCACAATAGCTTTTAGCGGAATTATCCCGCCATCGGCATTAGTAATGCTTATCCTGACACAAACCGGAATGAAAACCGCTTACGAGGTCATTGCTTTGCCTGTAACCAATATACTTGTTAAATGGGTAAAGAAAAAAGAAGAAACAGATGTTTATGATGAAGATGTTTCTTATAACCCACTGAAAGTAGGAGAAATATAGAAAGTATTTTATGTAAAATTATCGAGGGGTTTCTGAAAAGTTATCCCTCGTTTATTTTAAATTTTTTACTTTGGAATAAGTGAAAAAATCCTGTTTCAGAACTTCGTTACAAATCCTTTTTTATTTCGTCCAGCTCAACTAGTTTGTTGACAATGGCGTAGATTGTTAGTCCGGCAGTGCTGTGGATTTCGAGTTTTCGGGCAATGTTTCGGCGATGCGTGATGACGGTGTGTGTTGAAAGGAATAATTGTTCGGCAATTTCTTTATTGGTCATGCCTTTGACCACGCAAGTAAGAATTTCTTTTTCTCGTTGGCTGAGCGATTCAGTTTCGTTGTTTTGATTGTTATCAGAAGGCTCAAATAATTTTTCAAGTTTTTCTTTTAATAAATCAATGGGGTCGTAAAGTCCAATGTGATCATCGTAGGTTTTCAGAATCGATTCATCAATTAATCCGGTCACTAACGCAAAACATTTTAGTTTGTTGTTTTCACTTTCGTCCTTTAATTTGTTAATGTCTGGATATGCACGTACTCCCGGATTAATAATCAGTACATCCGGTTTGTGCATCCGTATATAATTAAGAAGTAGTTCCGGAGAACTTATTTCGAAAGGCTGAACATGGATTCCCTGAATTCTTTTCAGAACAGCAGTAACGCCACTGCGAATTATGGCAGATGGTTCTGCTACGGCTATTTTTAATGAACGTTCATTCATTGTCTCATACTCATTTTTTGTTCGATAGCTTCAATTACCGGAACGAAAAAGAAATCCTCAACCTGATTATGTGTAGCCAGATCTTTTTCACACCAAAGCAAATCGAAAAGTACATCGTTTAGTTTGTAGTTCACTCCCTGAACAGGATAATATTTAATCAGGATATTTTTCAGCTCAGCAAGCTTTGAGTCCACATCCGTATGATGTTCTTCAAATACGGCAATTCTGTACTTTTCATGCAATTTACCGTTTAAAAGTTCTATTACATACGGAAACACTGTTTTATCTTCATAATCCATGTGTTTACGAACTTCGGCAAAGTATTCATCGAAAAATTTCATAAAGATTACCCGGTAGGGCATACTTTGTTCAGATGAGTCGACAGCTTCCAGCAATCGGTTTCGGATAGATGGCAGTTTGTATTCCAAAAAATAGGAGTGAGCATTTTTTAAATAGTTGACAACCGTTTCAATCGAAATATATTCGAGTGCTTCGGAGGGTTCTATGTTACCTTCCGACAGGAAATTGACAACAGCCAGAAAAGTTTTACAGTCAACTCCGGATGCTTTACAGGCATCGTTGACAGTTTGAGCTCCAAATCCCAACGATATATTAAACCGGCTGATTGTGGAAAGTAACGAAGCATCTTCTGCAATCAACTCGCTCATGCGGGTGCGTTCTGTGAATTTATGATGTGACATAATCTCTTTTTTACAAAAATACAAACAGAGTTTTGAAGATAAAACAGGCAAGTAACCCAAATGTTTCAGAGATGTTCCGGCGAATCTTTTTTGTCATTTTGTTGCCGGGAATTTATGGCTTATTCCCGGTCAACGAAATGATACTAACTTGTACAAACAAAAATTCATTTATGGAAAAATGATTGTACAAAGTTCGTTTGGTTTGGGAATAATTGCAATACCTTGTTTTAGGTATTTTGAAGTGAGAAAGCCGACTTTTGAGGGTCGGCTTTCTCAATCTTTTTAAAATTTGTAAATTATTTGTCAAAATCACTTTTTGCATGAGACCCATCGCAGAAAGGTTTGTTTTTGCTCAGTCCGCAACGGCACAAATGTGGATCTTTTACCATTTTTACTTCTCCTGAAGGCATTACGATTTTAAATTCACCTGTAAATAAATAAGGTCCGCCTTTGTAAACCTTAATTTCATTATTCATATTCTCCATATCATTTCGTTTTTAATTTGTTAGTGTTGATTAAACAATCGTTGTCTGCAAAAGTTTCTTATGAGTTTTTATATTAAACTTTTTTATGTTTATTAAATTGTGTTTGCCTGTTTTCTTTATTATTTAATTAAGTTGATCTTTTCTTGTAACGAAAAAGATAAAAAAATACAACCTTACAGATTGATCTGTAAGGTTGTAGATATGGTCGATGAAAAATGTCGGTTTATAACAGTATACTTATTCAATAATTTTTTTGAACAGATTCTTCATGTTAACTGCTTTGCCAATAATATCGTGCAAATCGGCAATAGCCACGCGATCCTGAGACATTGAATCTCTGTGACGGATAGTTACGCAGTTATCTTCTAATGTTTGATGATCCACCGTAATACAAAACGGAGTTCCAATCGCATCCTGACGGCGGTAACGTTTCCCTATAGAATCTTTTTCGTCGTAAGCACATTTAAAATCAAATTTCAGAGAATTCATAATCTCCCGTGCTTTTTCAGGGAGTCCGTCTTTTTTTACTAAAGGCATAATGCATGCTTTAATAGGAGCCAACACAGGAGGCAATGAAAGAACAACACGCGATTCACCATTTTCGAGTGTTTCCTCTTTATACGAAGCTGCTACAATCGAAAGAAAAGTACGATCCACCCCTATCGAAGTTTCAATTACGTAAGGAGTGTATGACTGATTAATTTCCGGATCGAAGTATTTAATATTTTTACCAGAGTATTTTTCATGGCTGCTCAGGTCGAAGTCAGTACGTGAATGAATGCCTTCTACTTCTTTAAACCCAAATGGCATTTCGAACTCAATATCGGTAGCTGCGTTAGCATAATGAGCCAGTTTTTCGTGATCGTGGAAACGGTATTTTTCGTCGCCGAGTCCCAGTGCTTTATGCCATTTCAGGCGGAATTGTTTCCAGTGTTCAAACCATTTCATTTCTTCTCCCGGACGAACAAAAAACTGCATTTCCATTTGTTCGAATTCGCGCATACGGAAGATGAACTGGCGGGCTACAATTTCATTTCGGAACGCTTTACCAATCTGAGCAATTCCGAAAGGAATTTTCATACGTCCTGTTTTTTGCACATTCAGAAAATTTACAAAAATACCCTGAGCTGTTTCCGGACGCAGGTAAATTTTCATGGCACCGTCAGCAGTAGAGCCCATTTCGGTAGAGAACATTAGGTTAAACTGACGAACATCTGTCCAATTTTTAGTTCCGCTGATTGGGCAAACTACATCGTAATCCAAAATAATTTGTTTCAGTTCATCGAGATCTGTCGCGTTAAGAGCTTTTACAAAACGAGCATGGATTTCATCTCGCTTGGCCTGATGTTCCAGGACACGTTCGTTAGTAGAACGAAAAACAGCTTCATCAAACTTTTCACCAAAGCGTTTGGCTGCTTTATCAACTTCTTTCTGTATTTTTTCGTCATATTTAGCCAAAAGGTCTTCGATAAGAACATCAGCGCGATAACGTTTTTTGCTGTCGCGGTTATCAATCAGCGGATCGTTGAAAGCATCCACATGACCCGAAGCTTTCCACGTAGTGGGATGCATAAATATAGCAGCATCAATTCCAACAACATTCTCGTTAAGCAAAACCATGCTGTCCCACCAGTATTTTTTAATATTATTTTTCAGTTCAACACCATTCTGACCATAGTCGTAAACGGCACCCAGACCGTCATAAATTTCGCTCGAAGGGAATACAAAACCATATTCTTTGCAGTGAGCAATCAGTTTCTTAAAAACATCTTCTTGTGAAGCCATATATCTATTTACGATTTATATTATTAGCAAAACAATCGTAGAATTGCTATTAAAATATTACTTTTCTACAGTTCTGAAAAAGAAATGCAAAGTTACTGATTTTTTTGTATTTTTGTGATTACAATAAAAAAATAAGAGTGATAAAAGGCTTTAAAATAATACTTTCCATATATGAGTAACGACGAAATTTTAGACGCTGAAAACGAAAAGGACGAAATAACGGGAGCTGAGGATACGGCCGACGACTCATCTCCCGCAGGCCACTCTAACTATAAAGTACCTAAAATTAATGACAGTACGGTGAAGCATCACCTTTCGGGAATGTACCAGAATTGGTTTCTGGATTATGCTTCGTATGTAATACTTGAACGTGCTGTACCTGATATTTACGATGGACTAAAACCGGTTCAGCGCCGTATTCTGCATTCCATGAAACGGCTCGATGATGGTCGCTATAACAAAGTAGCCAACATTGTAGGACATACCATGCAGTTTCATCCACACGGCGATGCTTCTATCGGCGATGCTTTAGTACAACTCGGACAGAAAGACTTGCTCGTTGATTGTCAGGGGAACTGGGGAAATATTCTTACCGGGGATGGGGCTGCCGCACCTCGTTACATAGAAGCCCGTTTATCAAAATTTGCACTCGAAACAGTTTTTAATCCGAAAACAACTGAATGGAAAGCATCTTATGACGGCAGAAACAAAGAACCGGTTGCCTTGCCCGTAAAATTTCCATTGTTGTTGACGCAGGGAGTCGAAGGGATTGCTGTGGGTTTAAATTCTAAAATTTTACCACACAATTTCAATGAGTTATGCGAAGCCAGTGTTGCTTACCTGAAAGGTGAAAAATTTCAATTATATCCTGATTTTCAGACCGGAGGCTCCATTGATGTTTCGAAATATAACGATGGAGAACGTGGCGGCAGTGTAAAAATTCGTGCGAAAATCAGCAAAATAGACAATAAAAACTTAGTAATCAGCGAAATTCCGTTTGGAACCAATACGTCCAAACTTATCGAATCGATTATTAAAGCCAATGATAAAGGAAAAATTAAAATCCGGAAGGTAGACGACAACACATCGGCCAATGTAGAAATTCAGATACAACTTCAACCCGGAGTATCGTCGGATAAAACCATTGATGCACTATACGCTTTTACTGATTGCGAAATCAGTATCTCGCCCAATTGCTGCGTTATCCATGACAAAAAACCGCGTTTTATGGGCGTCAGTGAATTACTGCGTATTAGTGTCGGTCATACGAAAGATTTACTGCAAGCAGAACTCGAAATTCAAAAATCGGAACTTTTAGAACAGCTGTTCTTCACTTCTTTGGAAAAAATTTTCATTGAAAACAGAATCTACAAAGACAAAGGATTTGAAGATAGTACATCGCAGGATGAAGTGGTGGCACACATCGATAAGCGGTTAGAGCCGTTCAAGCCATCTTTTATTCGTGAAGTTATTCGTGAAGATATTCTGAAACTTCTCGAAATAAAAATGATGCGCATTACTAAATTTGATTCCGATAAAGCAAATGACACCATTGCAGCGCTTGAAAAGAAAATAGAAGAAGTTGATTACGAATTGAATCATTTGGTGGATTATACCATTTTCTGGTTCGAAAATTTGAAAAACAAGTACGGAAAAGATTACCCTCGCCGTACGGAAATTCGAAATTTCGAAACTATTGTAGCTGCCAAAGTGGTGGAAGCGAACGAAAAGCTTTATGCTAATTATGAAGAAGGCTTTATCGGAACATCACTGCGGAAAGACGACTTTATATGCAATTGTTCGGATATTGATGATGTTATAATTTTTTACAAGGACGGAAAATACAAGATTGTAAAAGTTCAGGATAAGCTCTTTGTCGGGAAAAATATTTTATATCTGAATGTCTTTAAAAAGAACGATAAACGCACTATATACAATGTGATTTATCGGGATGGAAAAGCTGGCGCATATTACATAAAACGCTTTGCCGTAAACGGAATTACGCGGGATAAGGAGTATGACATAACTCAGGGAAATTCAGGTTCGAGGGTTATTTATTTCACGGCTAACCCGAATGCAGAAGCAGAAGTTATCCGTGTCACATTAAAACCAAAGCCCCGCCTGAATAAATTAGTATTCGAAAAAGATTTCAGTGACATTGCCATCAAAGGACGTCAATCCATGGGAAATATCCTGACCAAAAACGACGTGCACAAAATTACCCTGAAACAAAAAGGAGGTTCTACGCTTGGTGGTCGCGAAGTATGGTTCGACCGGGATGTTTTGCGCCTGAATTATGATAATCGGGGAGAATACCTGGGAGAGTTTCTCAGCGAGGATATGATTCTGATTATCTCGTCAAAAGGAGATTATTATTGCTCTAATTTCGATTTGAGTAACCATTACGAAAAAGACATAATGGTGATTGAAAAATTTGATGCGGATAAAGTATGGACTTTGGCACTTTGGGATGCCGATCAGGGATTCTATTATCTGAAACGTTTCCAGCTTGAAACATCAACAAAAGTTCAGACCGTTCTGGGGGAAAATCCGGAATCAAAACTGATGTTGCTGACTGATGTCGACTATCCCCGTATCGAAGTTGTATGTGGAGGAAACGATGCCTATCGCGAACCGATCGAAATTGATGCTGCTGATTTTATTGGCATTAAAAGTTATAAAGCAAAAGGGAAACGGTTGACTACTTTTGAAGTAGAAACAATCAACGAACTTGAACCTGTAAAACAAAAAGCAAAAACGGAAGATAACAATCGGGAAGGAGGAGAAGCTGATGAAGAATCAGAGCCGGGGGAGTTTGATGAACCTGAGTCGGAAAAGAAACCAGATAAAAATAAAAATTCAGATGAAGATATTATCGATCACCGGAAGATAATTGATGATCTTACCGGACAGTTAAATTTGTTTGGCGAGGAATCAGAATAAAATATAAAATGCAAAAACATAAAGCCGGTTCATATTTTCATGACCGGCTTTTAAATATCGTCATTTCCGGAAACTCCTTATTGCAGATTTTTATTGATAATAATGTGCGAAAGAAAGCCCACAATCATGATACCTCCTGCAGATGCAAGATATGTATTAGAACTTTCCTGTTTAAAAAAATAGACTGCAAGAATTGCTACCCCAATTAGGATCATAATTGCACCGAGATATTTCAAAAGAGTTTTCATTACAATTTGAATTTATTTTGTTTCATGATTTTCGGAGCACAAATTAAATGATTTTTCAGCGACTAATAAAATAATTTGTGTAAAAAATTGAAAATAAAGACAATTTAAACTTGTTCAGCATTGGCTGTGCTGCTATAATTAAGATGAAACGATTGTGTGAACATACTAACTCTGATTTATTTTGTACATTTGCATGTTTGTAAAAATAGCCTGATCAGAATAGAAAAGCAAATGGAAATTTATGGGTAACCCGTGGAACGGAAGAAGTTCCACTAAACCTTTCTAATAGGGCGGTTTAAAGAGCTAAGATGCTCATTCCCAATTATCCGTTTCCTTGTGAGCTATATAAACAAATAAATGAACTAATGAACCGGTTTGACTCTATAAAATCACTATAGACTATAAAACTAATTTAGCCACATGAAAGTCATTATCGTAGGAACAGCATACCCGTATCGTGGAGGTCTTTCAGCCTATAATGAAAGAATTGCCCGCGAATATCAGCAACAGGGGCATGATGTTGAGATATATACATTTACATTACAATATCCATCTTTCCTTTTTCCGGGAAAAACCCAGTATTCATCGGATGCAGCTCCTACAGATTTAAAAATAAAAAGGCGTGTAAATTCAGTCAATCCGTTCAATTGGTTAAGTGTTGGAAAAGAAATTTCAAAAAAACGACCGGATTTAGTGCTGATAAAATTCTGGTTGCCGTTTATGGCTCCCTGCTTGGGAACAATTGCCAGAGTTATCGGGAGAAACAAAAAAACAAAAGTCATTTCCATTTTAGATAATATCATTCCGCATGAAAAACGTTTAGCCGACAAAATATTTGCCTCCTATTTCACTGGATCGGTCGATGGATTTGTAGCTATGTCCAGATCCGTTTTGGCAGATGTTGAAATTTTTGATAAAAAGAAACCGAAAGTATTTTGTCCTCATCCGCTTTATGATAATTTTGGAGAAAAGCCGGAAAGGGAAAAAGCTCTCCAACAATTAGGATTGGATGAACAAACACGATATATGTTGTTTTTTGGTTTTATCCGCGATTATAAAGGACTGGATTTATTACTGAAAGCTTATGCTGATTCCCGTTTCCGGGAAATGAATGTCAAACTACTGGTAGCCGGGGAATTTTACAATAATTCAGAACAGTACTTCCAACTGGAAGAACAACTCGGACTCAAGGGAAAAGTGATCTGGCACAACGACTTTATTCCGGACAGTGAAGTGCGGAATTATTTTAGCGCTGCGGATATCATTGTACAACCGTATAAATCGGCCACGCAAAGTGGTGTTACGCAAATTGCCTATCATTTCGAAAAACCAATGCTGGTAACCAATGTCGGCGGTTTGGCAGAGATTATTCCGAACGGGAAAGTAGGTTATGTTGTAGAGCCAAATGAACATGAAATTGCAGATGCACTTGTTGCATTTTTCAATGATAATTTACAGGATGCTTTTGCCGAAGGAATAAAAGTCGAAAAAGAAAAGTATTCCTGGAAAAAAATGACCGAAGCCATTCAAAATTTGTTGAAACAATAAGATTTTATTAAAAGATATTATGATTATTCGCAGTAAAGCGCCGTTACGTCTTGGTTTGGCGGGAGGAGGAACCGATGTTTCTCCTTATTCTGATTTATTCGGGGGAGCTATCCTGAACGCCACTATAAACATGTATGCTTACACTACCATTGAACCAACCGACGACAACAAAATCAGCTTTTTGTTACCGGACATGGATGTTGCAGAAGAGCATGAGTCCGTCAGTGAATTAGACACAGACGGTGCTTTTATTTTACACAAAGGTGTTTACAATCGGATTGTAAAAGATTATAACGGAGGTAAGCCGCTCTCGTTCCGTATTTCGTCGCACGTGGATGCTCCGGCAGGTTCCGGGCTCGGAACATCTTCCACGCTTATGGTTTCTATTGTCGGCGCTTTTGTTGAATGGCTTAAATTGCCGCTTGGCGAATACGATATTGCGCATTTAGCTTACTGCATCGAACGGAAAGACCTCCAAATGGCAGGAGGAAAACAGGATCAGTATGCAGCTACTTTCGGCGGAATTAATTTTATGGAATTTTACAAGGACGAAAAAGTAATTGTAAATCCGTTAAGAGTCCGTCAGCGATTTCAGGATGAACTGGCTCATAACCTCGTGCTTTATTATACGAAGACAAGCCGACAATCGGCCAAAATTATCGAGGAACAAACAAAAAACGTGGTCAAAAAAAACGAAACCTCGATAGAAGCCATGCACAGGCTTAAAGAGCAGTCCGTCTGGATGAAAGAAGCTATTCTGAAAGGAGAAATAGACGAAATGGGTAAAATCCTGGACTTCGGCTGGCAGTATAAAAAGCAAATGACCAAGGGAATAACGAATCCTTTACTTGACGAAATTTATGCCGCGGCAACAGCAGCCGGAGCAACCGGAGGAAAAGTTTCCGGAGCTGGTGGCGGTGGATTTATGACTTTTTATTGTCCAGGCATTGCCCGTTACGAAGTAGAAAAAGCTTTGTCTAAATTCGGAGGTCAGGTCAAACGATATGAATTTACAAATGAAGGCTTGAAAACATGGACGATGTAATATTAGAGGTTAGAACCAAGAGTCAAGACATTAGATGACAATATAATCAAGATTAAAGACGAATTATGATAGAAAGCAGAATTCAATCCAGCATTGATGTAAAACAAAAGATATTAAACGACAAAGTATTATTGGAAAAAATTGAGTCCGTTGCTGATATGCTTGTAAATGCGCTGAAAAATGGGCACAAAATTTTATTCTGTGGTAATGGAGGAAGCGCTGCCGACGCCCAACACTTGGCGGCAGAACTTTCAGGAAGGTTTTATTTCGACCGTGACCCACTACCGGCAGAAGCACTGCATTGTAATACTTCGTACCTGACTGCCGTAGCCAACGATTACGGTTATAATGCCGTATATGCACGCATGATTAAAGGTTCCGGCTTTGAAGGAGATGTGTTGATCGGGCTATCTACCTCAGGAAATTCGACGAATATATTGAATGCCTTTGAAGAAGCCCGCAACAATAAAATGAAAACGGTCGCCATGACCGGATCAACCGGTGGTAAAATGAAAGATGTGGTTGATGTCTTGCTGAATATCCCTTCGGATGACACGCCTCGCATTCAGGAATCACATATCATGGTCGGACATATTATTTGCGAAATAGTTGAAGCTAAAATTTTTCCGGGTCATTAATTTATTGACATGTTAACTCATTTGTATGTTGTCTAATATCTTGATTATAAAATATTTAATCACATGAAAGAAGCTATCATACTCGCAGGCGGATTCGGAACACGACTAAAACACATCGTGAGCGATGTTCCCAAACCTATGGCCCCTGTGAATGGCGAGCCTTTCTTGTCATGGCTTTTTCGACGTTTGCAAAATGCCGGCATCGAACATGTAGTTCTTTCAACAGGTTATTTGCACGAAAAAATTGAAAACTATTACTGGAATAAATTTGGAAGAATTAAACTGACTTATTCGGAAGAAATTTCTCCGCTTGGAACCGGAGGTGCTATTCTTTTAGGGCTCGAAAAAATTCAATCCGAAAATGTTTTGGTTTTGAACGGAGACACGCTGTTCGACATCGATTTCTCAAAATTTAATGAATTTCATAAAGAAAAACAGTCTGTTCTTTCCGTAGCGTTGCGTGAAGTAGATGATGTTGCCCGCTATGGTTCCGTAAAAACAGATGAAACAGGAAAGATTATTGCATTTACTGAAAAAAATGAAGTGCAGGGGAAAGGTTTGATCAATGGCGGAATTTATTGTATCAACAAAAAATGGTTTGCCGGATTGGATTTGCCGGAGAAATTTTCATTTGAAAAAGAGGTGTTAGAGGCTGTATACGATAAATATCCGGTTTACGGACTTGGGTTCCAATCTTATTTTATTGATATCGGAGTCCCTGAAGATTATTTTCGGGCTCAGGAGGAATTCAAAAATCTGTGAACCTTATGAAAAGTGCTTTGTTTCTGGATAGAGATGGCGTTATCAACCGGCAAATTGTTGGCGGTTATGTAACAAAAAAGGATGAATTTGAATTTTTGCCCGAAGTTATAGAGGCTATTGAGATGCTGTCAAAAAAATATGACTATATATTTATTGTCACAAATCAGCAGGGAATTGGGAAAGGAATTTTTTCGGCAGAAGATCTGAATGATATTCATACATACATGCTGGAACAAATTGAAAACCAAGGAGGACACATCGATAAAATATATTTTTGTCCTGCTCTGGAAACTGAAAATAGCATTTTTCGCAAGCCAGCCCCGGGTATGGGACAATTGGCATTGAACGAATATCCGGATATTGATTTAAAAAAATCTGTTATGGTGGGCGATGCTCAAACCGACTTGCAATTCGGGAAAAATCTTGGTGTAAAAACCGTTTTTCTTAGTAAAGGCAAAACTCCTGATCTTAAAGTTATTCAACTTGCTGACGCAATTTATAACGACCTCCCTGACTTTGTAAAATCACTTTAAAAATTAAAAAGAATTTTTCGTTCCATTTTTTTGTGCGTTTATTTCTTTTTATTTTTACATCTGTTTTTCTGATTTTTTAATTCCAAAACAAAGGAGCAAATAATGGCAAATGATATAGTAGAAACCCCGTTAATGAAACAATATTTTGAAATTAAGGGACAACATCCTGATGCAATATTACTGTTTCGTTGCGGCGATTTTTACGAAACTTTCTCAACCGATGCCATCGAGTCATCGGAAATTCTGGGTATTACATTAACCCGCAGGGCAAACGGTTCGGCCAAAAGTGTTGAGCTTGCAGGCTTTCCACATCATGCGCTTGACACTTACCTGCCAAAATTGGTCCGTGCCGGAAAGCGCGTAGCTATTTGCGATCAGCTTGAAGACCCGAAACTGACTAAAAAGTTGGTAAAACGCGGGGTAACAGAACTTGTTACTCCGGGCGTTTCATATAGCGACACGACATTGGATCGAAAAGAAAATAATTTTTTGGCAAGTGTCTATATGAATAAACAACGAGTAGGAGTTTCGTTTTTGGATATTTCCACCGGAGAATTTTTAGTAGCTGAAGGTACTGCCGAATATGTCGATAAATTATTGAACAGTTTTGGTCCGAAAGAGGTATTGTTTGACCGTAACAAACGTAAAGAGTTTGAAAATCTTTTCGGGAACAAATTTTTTACTTATGCGCTCGAAGACTGGGCTTATATCCCTGACTCGGCCAACGAAAGATTGCTAAAACATTTTGAAACAAAAACTTTGAAAGGTTTCGGAGTAGAGAATCTCCCCAATGCCGTTGTGGCTGCCGGTGCTATTCTGCATTATCTTGATTTGACGCATCACCAGCAAACAGGACACATAACACAGCTTTCCCGTATCGAAGAAGACCGTTATGTCTGGCTCGACCGCTTTACTGTAAGGAATCTGGAACTTTATGGTTCTATCAACGAAGGAGCTAAAACGTTGCTCGATGTGCTTGACAAAACTACAAGTCCGATGGGCGCTCGCATGCTGAAACGCTGGATTGCTTTCCCGCTAAAAGATGTGAAGCCTATCAATGAGCGACTGAGCGTGGTCGAATATTTTTTCAGAAATCCGGAGCTTCGTCAGCTTTTGGAACAGAATATTGCCCTGATCGGAGACCTTGAACGCATTATTTCAAAAGTAGCTGTCGGTCGTATTAATCCTCGTGAAGTTGTTCAGCTTAAAGTTGCGTTACAGGCTATAGAACCGATAAAAGCAGCCTGTACCCAGGCTGACAACCCGACGTTGAAACGCATTGCCGACCAGTTGAATGCCTGTGCTGTAATTTCGGAAAGAATTGAAAAAGAAATAGACAATGATCCTCCGACCCTCGTCAATAAAGGTGGGATTATTCGTGCCGGTATCGATGCGGATTTGGATGAACTCCGCCATCTAGCTCATTCCAGCAAGGAAGTTTTACATCAAATTCAGGAACGTGAAAGCGAAACAACAGGTATTCCCAGTCTGAAAATCAATTTCAACAATGTTTTTGGTTATTATATCGAGGTACGAAACGCGCACAAAGATAAAGTTCCGGAAAATTGGATTCGCAAACAAACACTTGTCAATGCCGAACGATATATTACACAGGAACTAAAAGATTATGAAGAGAAAATTCTGGGGGCCGAAGAAAAAATTCTGGCTATTGAAACAAGAGTTTTTGGCGAATTGGTGATTGCTCTTGGCGAATATATCACAGCTATTCAGCTTGACTCGAACCTGATTGCTCAACTCGACTGTCTGCTTTCATTTACGAAAGTTTCAGAAGAAAATAAATATGTTCGTCCGGAAGTTACTGACAGTAATATACTTGACATTAAACAAGGCCGTCATCCTGTGATTGAAAAACAGCTTCCTATTGGGGAAAGTTATATTGCCAACGATGTTTATCTTGATAATGATTCACAACAAATTATTATTATTACAGGTCCGAACATGGCCGGTAAATCAGCTTTGCTTCGTCAGACGGCACTCATTACCTTAATGGCTCAAATCGGTTGTTTTGTTCCGGTGGAAAGTGCCCATATCGGGGTGGTCGACAAAATTTTTACCCGTGTTGGTGCCAGCGACAATATTTCTCAGGGTGAATCAACTTTTATGGTGGAAATGAACGAAGCTGCGAGTATTTTGAATAATCTGTCGAATCGAAGCCTTGTGCTTTTCGATGAACTCGGGCGCGGAACAAGTACTTACGACGGAATTTCCATTGCCTGGGCAATTGTTGAATATATCCACGAACATCCGGCCTGCAAGGCCAAAACGCTTTTTGCAACACACTATCACGAACTGAACGAGATGGAAAAATCGTTCCATCGTATTAAAAACTACAATGTTTCGGTAAAGGAGGTCGACAAAAAAGTAATTTTCCTGCGCAAGTTAGTCCGTGGAGGCAGCGAACACAGTTTTGGTATTCATGTGGCTAAAATGGCCGGAATGCCCCAAAGTATTGTTAAACGGGCTGAACAAATACTGAAAGAGTTAGAATCGGAAAATCGCCAGACAGGCATTTCAAAACCGGTCGGTGAAATTGCCGAACATCGGGAAGGATTGCAACTAAGTTTCTTCCAATTAGATGACCCCGTTTTGGAACAAATTCGCGACGAAATCAAAAATTTAGATATAAACAACCTTACTCCGGTTGAAGCGTTGAATAAACTGAACGAAATAAAACGTATTATCCGGGGAAAATAAGGATATCCTTTCTGTTCTATTGAGGGGGTGACTTTAAGTCACCCCCTGAATCATATTAAAATAATCAGATATTCTACACATTTATACATATACTGCGCAAACATATAGGTATAAATATTCATTTTTAAAACCATGTAACTATGCTTTTTGGAATTTCATTCATATAAAGTTATAAAAACACAGTTTTGTGAGGTTATAAATAAAAAAATCAGTATTTTTGCGCTTTCTTTCCCAAAATGGATAAAACTAACAAAACAATATATTAATTTTTTATATGAAAAAGCATAATTTTAATGCAGGACCATCTATTCTGCCTCGCGAAGTGATTGAAAAAACTGCTGAAGCTGTATTGGATTTTAATGGATCCGGCTTATCGGTTTTGGAAATCAGCCACCGTGCAAAAGACTTTCAACCAGTGGTTGATGAAGCTGTTGCGCTTTTTAAAGAATTGTTGAATATTCCGGAAGGATATTCGGTGGTTTTTCTTGGCGGGGGAGCGAGTCTTCAGTTCTGTATGGTGCCATATAATCTATTGGAAAAGAAAGCGGCTTACCTGAATACGGGAACTTGGTCGAAAAAAGCAATGAAAGAAGCTAAAGGCTTCGGAGAAGTGATTGAAGTAGCTTCATCAGCCGATGCTAATTTCAATTATATTCCTAAAGATTATGTTATTCCAACTGATGCTGACTATTTCCATATCACTTCAAACAATACTATTTTTGGTACTGAAATTTTGAAAGATATTGATTCTCCGAGACCTGTAATAGCTGATATGTCATCGGATATTTTCTCTCGTACGATCGATGTTAGCAAATATGGACTTATTTACGGAGGTGCTCAGAAAAATCTTGCCCCGGCAGGTTTGGCATTTGCAATTGTAAAGAATGAGCTGTTAGGAAAAGTATCCCGTTATATTCCTACCATGTTGAACTATCAGACACATATTGATAATGGTTCTATGTTTAACACCCCGCCGGTATTACCAATTTATTCAGCTTTACAAACTTTGCGTTGGTTAAAAGGAATCGGAGGTGTTCCTGAAATGGAAAAACGTAATATAGCTAAAGCAGAATTACTTTATAATGAAATCGATCGTAATAAATTATTCGTCGGAACAGCTGCCAAAGAAGACCGTTCGCGTATGAATGTTTGTTTCGTAATGAACGAAGAATATAAAGATCTGGAACCCGATTTTCTGAAATTTGCAACAGAACGTGGTATGGTTGGTATTAAAGGTCACCGTTCTGTAGGAGGCTTCCGTGCTTCTATCTATAATGCAATGGATATTTCCAGTGTTCAGGCTTTGATTGACTGTATGCAGGAATTCGAAAAATTACACTAATTCACAGACTAAAGGCATAAGACGACGGACGACAGTTACGCTGTGGTCCGTTGTCTGTTGTCAGACAACAAATAAATCTTATGAAAGTATTAATTGCAACAGACAAACCGTTTGCTAAAATAGCTGTCGACGGTATCCGTAAAGAAGTAGAAGCGGCAGGTTTTGAATTGGCACTTCTTGAAAAATACACTGAAAAACAACAACTTTTGGATGCTGTGGCTGATGCTGATGCCATCATTATTCGCAGTGACATTATTGATGCAGAAGTAATTGCTGCCGCAAAACAATTAAAAATCGTTGTTCGCGCCGGAGCCGGTTACGACAATGTCAACCTTGATGCGGCCACTAAAGCGGGTGTATGTGTTATGAATACTCCGGGACAAAACTCCAACGCGGTAGCCGAACTCGTTTTTGGGTTATTGGTTTACGCCGTTCGTAATTTTTATAACGGAACTTCCGGTACAGAACTGAAAGGTAAAAAACTTGGTATTCATGCTTACGGAAATGTAGGACGTAATGTAGCACGCATTGCCAAAGGCTTTGGGATGGAAGTCTATGCTTATGATATGTATTGCAGGGACGAGGATATTAAGGCCGAAGGCGTTGAACCCACTTGTTCGGTAAAAACTTTGTATCAAACCTGCGACATTATTTCTGTACACATTCCGGCTACCGCAGAAACAAAACAGTCGATAAACGCAGAATTGCTTGAAATGCTTCCGTCTAAAGCAATTATGGTAAATACAGCCAGAAAAGAAGTAATTCATGAAGCGGATATGGTGAAATTTATGGAATCTCATCCGGATTTTAAATACATAACGGACATTCTGCCTGCTAACCATGCCGAGATGCTTGAAAAATTTCCTAACCGTTATTTTTCAACGCCTAAAAAAATGGGAGCACAAACAGCAGAAGCCAATATTAATGCCGGTATTGCTGCTGCACAGCAAATTATCGATTTTATCAAAAACGGTAATGAAAAATTTCGTGTAAATAAGTAAGAATAAAAGCTTGTTATAAACATTACAGCTCTGTAAACTATATGCTTACAGAGCTGTTTTATTTTATAATACATATTACAAAACAGACTGTATGAAGAAATTATTATTAATATTTACCGTACTGTTTTATTATACGATCTACTTTTTCTCACAGGAAAATGTTTATTCTGCTGTAATAGTGAACTTTTTCCCGGAAACAACAGCATCTCAACCAACTTTCAATATTAATCTAAAACACGAACGGGATAAAACAGGGAAAAAATTACTCAGGGCTTTTGGCTATTCTTCGTCATATAATTTATTGATCAGTGGAACAATGCTCCTGCTGCCCGAAAATATTACGAAATGGGAAGGAGGCAACAATTTAAATGGGATGTTAAGCCAATATAAAAACAGTTTTACACAATCGCCTGTTTTTGATCATGATCTATGGGCTGTAAATTATATTGGTCATCCATATCAGGGTAGCTTTTATTACAACAGCATACGTTCGCAGGGGGCAAATATTGCAACTTCAGCGTTATATAATCTGAGCCAGATTCTTCTTTGGGAATATATCTGGGAGGGAGGTATGGAACAACCCAGTATTCAAGATTTAATTGTAACTCCTGTTGTAGGTTCAATTATAGGAGAACTTGCGTACAGAGCAACTCGTTCGATGGGTAAAAATGGATTCAATTGGTATGAGAAAGCAGCTGTAATTATTCTTAATCCTTCATATTTGTTAAACAATGGGTTTAAAACCGCTAAACGCAATACCACATTAAATAACCTATAATCACAAGACAATAGCTGAGTTATATAGAATATTTACATTGTTCAAATGTAAAACTATAAATACTGCACATTTTTACTATCTTTGTGCCAAAATTAAAGTCAACAAATAAACTTTTTCTTTTTACAAAAGTTATTTCTGTTGTACTATCAATTAAATATAACATGGCTAATAATTTATTACAAGGAAAAAAAGGAATTATCTTTGGAGCGCTAAACGACATGTCTATTGCTTGGAAGGTGGCTGAGCGCGTTGTAGAAGAAGGCGCAACTATAACATTGTCGAATACGCCATTGGCAGTACGTATGGGAACAACCAATGGGCTGGCTGAAAAGCTGAATGCTAAATTAATACCGGCAGATGCAACTAGTGTTGAAGATCTTGAAGAAGTTTTCAAGCAATCGATGGATGCTCTCGGCGGGAAAATTGATTTTGTACTTCATTCTATAGGCATGTCTCCAAATGTGCGTAAGAAACGGACTTATGACGATCTTGATTACAATCTGCTGAATACAACACTTGATGTTTCGGCAATATCATTTCATAAGATGCTTCAGGTAGCGAAAAAGATGGATGCTATCAATGAATGGGGCTCTGTGCTTGCATTGACATATATGGCAGCACAACGTACCATGTTTGGTTATAATGATATGGCTGACGCTAAAGCAATGTTGGAGTCAATAACCCGCAGTTTTGGATATATTTATGGGCGTGAACATAATGTGCGTATCAATACAATTTCCCAGTCGCCTACCCTGACAACTGCCGGTAGCGGGATTAAAGGATTTGACAACTTAGTTGATTTTGCTGATAGGATGTCTCCGCTTGGAAATGCAACAGCTGATGACTGTGCGGATTACTGCGTTGTAATGTTCAGTGATCTGACCCGTAAGGTAACTATGCAAAACCTTTTCCACGATGGAGGTTTTTCTAGTATGGGTATGAGTTTTCGGGCAATGGAACAATACAGTAAGTGTTTTGAAAGCTTTAAAGATGAAAACGGAAATGTGATTTACGGATAATTAGTTATACGAATTAAAAAAATGGAGGAATTGCCAATAATAGGCTGATTCCTCCGTTTTTTTGTTTGAAACTTGTATTTTATGCTGACCAGAGAGTTTTTTTAATCTAAAATTCCAACAAAAAATTTCACTACATATACAAAATAGAAAAGCATTTTGTAATTTTGCATTTCTGTTTTTTCAACAAAAATTCAGTTTCATTAAACTTTATTGCATATCATGATGTTTGAGTTAAATGATGTTTGAGTTAATTCTGAAATTTTCTGTGTTTATCAATATAATATATTGCAGCTATACTGTAAAAACTATCGAAAAAAGTGTTCGTCCGTATTTGTATATTTTCTGCAATTACACTTTAAATCTGTAAAATATATGAATAAAAGATTAAAACTTTTATTTGTGGTTATGATTATGGTTCCTGCCACGATTTTGTTTGCGAGAAAATTGGAGGATAACTCCGCACAGTACACCAATAGCGATGTAAATTACGATGTCGGAAAAGTTAGCTTCGGCTCTGATATAAGTAGTAATGATGTGAAATATACAGTTGACGATGATAAAACAGAAATACCCAAAACAAAAGTATATAACAATAACGAAAAGTCTATGTCAAGTTCTCTCGTTTTTATTTCTTTAGGATTAAATATTTTTTCTATCGTTTTAATATTATTCCTTTTAAGTCGTCAATACGGATTCAGAAGCCGGGTAATTAATACTGTAATTGACAGCCACCGGGTTTTAAGACACTTTCAGAATAAATTACCGCAGGGGTCAATTCTTAATACAGAAAATTTGAATTCAAAAGAAATTGATAAAATGTTATCAAAAAATATGGGTTTAATGTCTGAAGAATTTCAGAAACTCATGAGAATCTATATCACTCAGATTGTCAGAGAAGAAAAACAAAAAGAAACGCCGGTTACTATAGGCATTAAGAATCAACTTTCCGGAAATAAATTATTGCAGGAAACACTTTATTATGCATCTTCTATAAGCAGTGATTCGAATGAATTTGAGGAGCTAAGCACAGAACCTAATGATAATACTGTATTTGAATTATCTGTAAACCAGAATAACCAAAGTCTTGCAACTTTTGACGTCTATAAAGGTTCGCATGAAAAAGTGCTCCAATATCCTCATTATATACGGAATGGGGGAGAAATGAAATTTATAGGTTATGATAAAATGATAACCGAAAGTCGTGGAGTCGCTAAAGCTGACAGGCAGGGCAAATGGCATATTGTAGAGAAAGTGAAAGTGAAAGTCGTATAATGGTGAGATTTTAATATTAATATTCACGGTTCGATAAAAAGTTTATAGTCAATTTAAACAATTAACTTGTTTTTCTGTTATATTCTACATAAAATTAAGAATAAACAAAAAACAATAAATTATGGCTATAACTAAAGTATGGGTTGAAGAAGATTGTATTTCGTGTGGAGTTTGCGAAGATCTTTGCCCAAGCGTATTTTTTGTAGAAGATCAGTCAAGTGTAAAAGACGGAGCTGACTTTGCAGCTAACGAAGAAAAAATAAAAGAAGCAGCTGCAAGTTGCCCGGTAGAAGTAATAAAATATGAAGAAGAGTAATAATAAGATCTGTCAATACTAAAAATGGTGAATCCCAAAACAGGATTCACCATTTTTGTTTTTTGAGTTATTTTTTATTCTCCATCAATTTTTATATCCTTTATCATTAGTTGGATATTAGTATTGCCATTGAATGTATTTTCTTCAATGGTATAACAAATGTCGAGAGGGTTAAGTGCTTTCAGATGATCGTTATATTCATGCATGCGAAAAGCGATCCCGTTCATTACATTTTCAGAACTTGAATCAACAAGCTCTAATTTCAGATGTTCCTGCTCCTTTCCTACAAGTCGGCTGGTTCCGTAATCGAATACTTTTTTAGAAACAAAAATTGGTTTCATATTTCCTGGTCCGAAAGGTCCGAATTGTTTTAGTACCCTAAAAAATTTTGGAGTAATATCTTTAAATTCCAAAACAGCATCGATGTCAATCTGTGGATAAGTTTGTTCATCAAGAATATGCTCTGCCACATATTCTTCGAATCGCCTTGTAAATTCAGCGATATTCTCCGGCTTCATCGACAATCCGGCGGCATACATGTGGCCTCCAAAATTTTCCAGTAAATCCCTGCAGGAGTCTATGGCTTTATAAATATCGAAACCCGTAACGGAGCGGGCTGAACCTGAAGCTACTCCATTGGAATTGGTAAGCACAATCGAGGGTTTATAATATTCTTCAGACAAACGGGAGGCTACAATTCCAATCACTCCTTTGTGCCAATCCGGTTTATAGACAACAATAGATTTTCGTGACAAGTATTCGTCATCAGCCCCGATTAAAGCAGAAGCTTCGTCCGTAATGTTTTTATCAAGATCTTTACGGTCATTGTTGTAATCATTAATAGTTTCGCTTTTTTCTTTGGCAAAAGCCGCATTTGACGATACCAGCAATTCAACAGCTTCGGTCGCTAATTTCATTCGTCCGGACGCATTAATACGCGGACCTATTTTAAATACAATATCGCTGATTGTAATTTCTTTTTCGGTTAAGCCGCAAACATCAATAATACTTTTGAGTCCAATATTGGGATGACTGTTAATCTGTTTGAGCCCGTAATAAGCCAGAATGCGGTTTTCGCCGGTAATCGGAACAATATCCGATGCAATGCTGAGTGCAAGCAGATCGAGTAGAGGCGTTAATTCGGAAAAATCGATATTATTTCTTATTGAAAAAGCCTGCATAAGCTTAAATCCCACTCCACAACCTGAAAGATGACGGTAAGGATAATGGCAATCCCTACGTTTAGGGTCAAGTACTGCTACTGCGGGCGGAAGTTCATCATCCGGAGTATGGTGATCGCAAATAATGAAATCAACATGCTGACTATTCGCGTACTTTACTTTATCGATAGCCTTAATTCCACAATCAAGGGCTATTACAAGCGTAAAACCGTTTTGTGCTGCAAAATCAATACCCTGAATCGAAATTCCATATCCTTCGTTGTAACGATCTGGAATGTAAAAATCAATATTAGAATAATATTGCTTCAGAAATTTATAAACGAGAGAGACCGATGTGGTACCATCCACATCGTAATCACCGTAAACGAGAATCTTTTCATTATGACGCATAGCCTTAGTTAAACGCTCTACAGCGACATTCATATCCGCCATAAGGAAAGGATCGTGTAAGTTGGCTAAATCAGGTCTGAAAAAACTACGGGCTTCATCAAAAGTGTGAATTCCCCTTTGAACCAATAATTGGGCAAGTATGGGACCAATCCCTAATTCTTCGGCTAATTTATTTCGTATCTCAATTTTTTGTTCTGAAAGGGTTCTGTAAATCCATTTATTAATCATTATGTATTTTTTCTTTTTTTCTGCTTCAAAATCCGGCTCTAACACAATTCAAACAATAGTAAATCAGTAAAATAATTACGGATAGACACGAAGTCAACAAACCGGAGAAAAAATCATACTCACTAAATCAACCTCCTTTGGAAAACTCTTTTTTCCGTTGTGTAAAATTAGTTTTTTTTTTCAAATGTGCCAAGTGAAAAATCTACATAGAAATAATGTGAAGGCTGAAATTTATAAGTTGTATTCAATGAAGCGAGATTTAGTTATTTTAAGTAAATCGGACAATTTATTATCTTTGTAATCATAATAGAGATGACCAGCTCATGAAATTTAAATTACAGGTTTTGGTTACCTTTAAAATAATTTAAGTGCAAAATAAACTATTAATTTCTTCGTTTATTCAATATGTTATTCAACATCTGTAAACCATGCAGAATAAAGAGCTACAAAAAGATGACATCAACCATGCACTACAGGTGCTTAAAGCCGGGGGAATTGTTGTAATTCCCACAGATACAGATTGGTGTTTTGCATGTGATGCAACTAATACGCACGCTGTGGAAAAGTTCGTCTCTATTATCGGGAAAAATGAATACAATATATTGTTACTTGATAATGTCTCCCGTTTAACGGCTTATCTTGAGGAATTTCCGGATATTGTATGGGATTTATTTGATCTTTCAGAAAAGCCGCTTACTCTTATTCTTGGAGATGCCAAAAATATTAGTCCGGCTGTTTTGTCCGATAAAGGAACTGTAGGATTCCAAATTACGAATGAAAATTTTTCTAAGAACCTTTGTTCCAGATTTAGAAATCCTTTGATGATTTCGAGCCTGAATAAAAGTCCAAAATTGCAAAACTATACGATAGAGCAAATTCATGAAGATGTCCTTGCTAAGGCTGAATATGTTGTAAAAAGTCAGCAAGGTAGAATAGTCGGAGGACAAAAAAGTTCGGTAATATCTATAGGGAAGGGAAATGTTTTTAGAATTATTTGTGAATAAAGCATGAACAGAAACAAAATACGTCTTCAATATATATTCTGGGATTTTCTTGCGGCATTGATCACATGGGTGCTTTTTATGCTTTTTAGGCGCATTGTGAATGATCTTCAGATATTTCATGATATGAAGATTTTTATTCCGAATTATAATTACCTGACAAGTTTAGCCTTATTCCCTTTTAGCTGTTTTGTAGTTCATTGCCTTTCAGGATTTTATCTGAATCCACAAAAGCATAATACATTATTTATATTTCTGACCACTCTGACTGTCTCGGCTATCATTTCAGTCAGTATATTTTTTGTTTTAATGCTCGATGATATTGTAGTGTCATACGATTATTATTACAAAGCGTTGGTTGTGTTGTTGAGTTTGCTGTTTTTATTCACATTCTCTTTTCGATTAATTGTCGCTCATGGAATCAAAAACAATTACAAAACCGGAAAATGGTCAATTAATACAATTATTATAGGTACAGGAAAAAATGCACAAAAAATTGCACAAGCAATTGAAAAAAAATCAGGAAAATACAAACTTGCCGGATTTGTTCAGGTTGATCAGTATATCTTAGTCCCGAAAGAACAAATTATTGGGCACATGGCTGGTATTGAGAAAATTATTTTTGATAATAATATTTCCGATGCTATTATTGCTCTTGAAGAACCGGATGAATATATGCTTTTTAAAATTATCAATTCTCTTTATAAATACAATATTGATATCCGTTTTACGCCTCGTTTATATGAAATACTGACAGGTAGCGCCCGTATTGGAAACTTGGGAATTCAACCTTTGGTTAATATAACCAATCTTCACATGCCAGATTGGCAAATCAGTCTGAAACGATCTTTCGATATAGTCATCTCGGGAATTTCGCTAATTATTCTTTCTCCATTTTTTCTTTATTACGCGATCAAAATCAAAATTGATTCGAGGGGACCTGTTTTTTATACTCAGGAGCGTATTGGGCTTTATGGCAAAGCTTTTAATATCATAAAATTCCGAACAATGTATGTCGATGCAGAAAATGGTGTTCCTAAGCTGAGCAGTGCAACAGATGATCGAATAACTAAAGTAGGAAGGACTCTTCGTAAATATCGGATTGATGAACTTCCTCAGTTCTGGAATATACTGAAAGGGGAAATGAGCTTAGTCGGACCCCGGCCGGAAAGACGTTATTATATCAACCAGATTATTGAACAGGCACCTTACTATTGTTTGCTTTATAAAATTCGACCGGGGCTCACATCCTGGGGACCAATTAAAATTGGCTATTCTGACACCATTGATAAAATGATCGAAAGACTCAATTATGACATTATTTATGTGGAAAACATGTCGTTACTCAACGATATTAAAATACTTGTTCTTACATTAGAAATCATATTTAAGGGGAAGGGGGTTTAAGCCGGATTCCAGATAAACGGTTAATTGTCTTTAAAAGCCAAAAGAATTTATTTATCTTTGCAATTCTATTTTTCTAAGGTATGGATAATAAGAATTGGTATTTGAGAATGATTGGCTGGCGTGAAGCTCACATCAATCAAAGACAGTTCATTTTACTATTAAGTTTTGCAATCGGTGTTTTATCTGCAATTGCCGCATTTTTGCTAAAAACGGCTATTCATCTCATTAAAGAGTGGCTTACTGAAAGTTTTAGCCGGTATGATGTAAACTACTGGTACCTTGTTTTTCCTACAGTTGGTATTTTTATCACTTCTATTTTTGTTCGCCGGGTTGTTAAAGATGATATCAGCCATGGTATTACACGTATTTTGTATGCCATATCGCAACGGAAAAGTATTATCAAATTACATAATACCTGGACATCTCTCGTAGGAAGTACATTTACGATTGGGTTCGGAGGATCTGTAGGAGCTGAAGCACCTATTGTTCTTACAGGATCTGCCATTGGTTCAAACTTGGGTAATTTTTTCAAGATGGATCAAAAAACGTTGATGTTATTGGTCGGTTGTGGTGCATCTGCTGCTATTGCCGCCATCTTTAAAGCGCCTATTGCCGGTCTTGTATTTACTTTGGAAGTGCTTATGCTTGACATGACATTAACTTCCGTTGTTCCTATTCTGATTTCTTCGGTTACTGCTACTGCTGTGTCGTACATCCTTTCTGATAGCTCGTTTATATTTCAGTTTACTACTTATGAAACATTTTCGGTGCAACGGATTCCGTATTTGATTATACTTGGAATTGTTAGTGGTTTGGTCTCGTTGTATTTTACACGCGGAATGAACAAAATCGAGCAATTCTTTAAGCGTTATAAAAATCCTTATACAAAGCTTGCTATCGGCGGGTCGATGTTGAGTTTACTGATCTTTATATTTCCACCATTGTATGGTGAAGGTTACGACACTATTGACCAGCTTTTGAACGGACATTCTGCCTCTGTACTTGATCGAAGTCTTTTCCTGAATTTTGGTACCGGGCCTTGGGTTATTATTATTTATCTTTCATTAATTGTAGGATTTAAGATATTTGCTTCTGCAGCAACCAATGCAGCGGGCGGAGTCGGAGGTATTTTTGCTCCATCGTTGTTTGTAGGAGCCCTCACAGGTTATGTTGTAGCTCAGGTGTTGAGATTGTTGGGTATTGATGTTCCATTTGAAAATTTTGCTTTGGCAGGAATGTCCGGACTTATGTCCGGTGTAATGCATGCTCCGTTGACAGGAATCTTTTTGATTGCAGAACTTACCGGAAGCTATAATTTGTTTATGACATTGATGATTGTTTCTACGGTGGCTTATCTGACAATTATTATTTTTGAACCTCACAGTCTTTATGCTATGCGTTTGGCTCAAAAAGGAGAACTAATCACTCATCATAAGGATAAAGCCGTTTTGACTTTATTGAAAATGGAAAATGTGATTGAAACAGATCTGAGTTTGCTGACACCAGAAATGACTTTAGGGCAGCTTGTGAAAGTAATTTCACGTTCAAGTAGAAATATTTTTCCCGTGGTTAATCCGGAGAACGGAGTTTTATTAGGTGTAGTTTTGCTTGATGAAGTAAGAAATATCATGTTCCGGCCTGAACTTTATAATCGTTTTACGGTAAAAAAACTAATGATTTCTCCTCCGGCAACTATTAACGTGAATCTTCCTATGGAAAAAGTTATGGAAATTTTTGAAGATACGGGAGCATGGAATTTGCCTGTGGTGGATGACAGCAAAAAATATGTCGGCTATGTGTCAAAGTCAAAAATTTTCAATTCATACCGGCATGTGTTGGTTCATTTCTCTGACGAGTGATTTTATTTGATTTATTGCTGTGCTTTTTTTTTGAAATCAGCTGCTCAAAGTTTAGTGCATGAAGTTTTAGTTGTTTGTGAGCCAGCTAAAACATATTTATACATTGCTATAAGTCTAATATCTTGGCTCTAACATCTTGATGCTTTTTTATTTCGTTGTCCTGTTATTTCATTTAGATAATAAAAATGTCCAAACAAAAACTAACATATTCCGATGCTGTTACCGAACTTGAAAACATTTTGACTCAACTCGAAAGTAACAACGATGTCAATCTGGAAGACATAGCAGCCAAAGTAAAGCAGGCTTCGGAGCTAATGGATTTCTGCAAGAAAGAACTGTTGCAAATAGACAAAGAACTCGAAAAAATGATTAGTTCTATCGAAGATTAAAAATAATACCTGACCTGAGCTTCAGCCATTTCAGCATAACGAGACAACAGATCTTCAGCCAAATCTATCGCATCTTTCAAACCTTCTTCTCCTGCATAACCATTAAATATTACAAACATATTTGTGGTACTCATATCAAGCTTCGTTCGCTCATTATCACTTGTCGGCGTGCCAATACCTCCAACGTTGTCCCTATATACCGGCAGCCCTTCTATATTCAATATCCCACGGCCAATAGCTTCAAATTTATCGTCTGCACGACCTGCATCGAGTAATAAAAAATTTCCCTGAATTTTTTCCGCATCAAAGGCACCTATGGACAAGCCGCTATTAATGGATACCAAATTGATAATATCCACCAATGTACTTACCTTGTAAATGTCGATACCTCTGAGGATACGTCGGCAAAGCGCTTCTGCCGAGGGTCGGTAACGATTGGGATCTTTGCCTAAGGTTTTATAAATTTTGCGGGTGGCAGCAATATGAATTCGTTTGTTGATTTCTTCCAATTTGTAGGTTGATTTTATGTTGGCCACTTCAGTCTCCATCTCGTTCCAAAAATCAGTTCCGGTTTCACTGTTTACCACTTTGCAGCTCAAGGTAGCAATGTGAACATTCGGACATGCCAGTTTTATTTTCTCCGAAATTTTAATCTCCATAATTTTTTCGTTTATAAAGCATAATTCCACTTAATATCCGGCCCGACTTTATTCCCAAACGACGAGCCGAGAAATATTTTTCATGTAGGGTAAAAGTACATTCCCCGGTTATTTCTATCTGACTTTCTGGAACTCCTGCTCGAATTAACAACCAACGGTTTGCTTCCCACAAATTCAGGAAAAGCTTTTCATCCTTTTTTTGAAAAATATCGTCAACCGGAAAATTCATTTTTGAAAACTCTGCAACTAATTCTGATCCTACTTCATACACGTCCGGAGAAATTGAGGGGCCTATACTTACCAGCAGATTTTTCGGTTTTGTACCATAGCTCTTAACCATGACTTCAATCGTTTTTAGTGCGATTTGTCCACATGTGCCACGCCAGCCGGCATGAGCAACGCCCGAAACATGTTTTTCCGTATCATAAAAAATCAGCGGAACACAGTCTGCCGTGGTAACTCCTATGCACAATCCTATTTGATCCGTAACTAAAGCATCTATGCCCTGCAAAAAATCGAGTTTTTGAGATTGAGTCATGCTCAAAAAAGAATTATCTATTTTTTTGACTTCGGTTCCGTGTATCTGAAATGGGAAAATGATTTTTTCCGGTTTTGTCAAAAGTTGCTTTGCCAGCCGGAAAAGATTCTCCTTTTGATGTTGTGAATTATCTCCTGTGTAAGGACTTAAATTATTAGATGCATAATTGCCCATGCTCACACCTCCCTGACGGGTTGTGTGAAAATGGGCAATCGTTTTTATTTCGTTTAATTTATTTGTTTTTTCGACTGACATTATTCGCTATAAATCATCCCAACCAATTCCTTTAAACTGACTAATATCATCGTCATCCTCATCTTCCTCAAAAATATCATCAGGCAAATCTTCATCTTCGTCAATTTCATCTTCAAGTTGTATAATTTGCATAGGAAGATGACTAATTTCTGTAATGAAGTTAGACTCCTTATTGATTTCAGTCCATATCATATCTTTCAGTTCCGGGATTCCTAAACCGGAGACAGAAGAAATAAATGTAACCGAAATACCTTCGGGCAATTCTTTTTTCATGGCTTCGATCAACTCATCATCAAGCATATCACATTTTGTAACTGCCAAAATACGATTTTTTTCCATCAATTCCGGATTGTATTGTCGGAGTTCATTTAACAAAATATTATATTCTTTTGCAACATCTTCGCTGTCAGCAGGAATCATAAATAAAAGAATCGAGTTCCGTTCAATATGCCTTAAAAAGCGCAACCCAAGCCCTTTGCCCTCAGCTGCTCCTTCTATAATTCCCGGAATGTCGGCCATTACAAATGAACGATTGTCTCGGTATGGTACAATACCAAGATTAGGAACAAGTGTGGTAAAAGGATAATCAGCAATTTCAGGTTTTGCTGCGGAAATGACCGACAACAAGGTGGATTTTCCGGCATTTGGAAAGCCGACCAAACCAACATCAGCCAATACTTTTAATTGGAGAATAACCGTTTTTTCAATGCGTGGTTCGCCTGGCTGGGCAAATCTTGGAGTTTGGTTGGTTGCCGTCCGGAAATGCCAGTTGCCCTGGCCCCCGCGGCCACCTGTCAGTAAAATAACTTCTTGTCCATCTTCCGTAATATCGCACAAAAATTCTCCTGTCTCAGCATTGTATACCACGGTTCCGCAAGGGACTTCAATTGTTTTATCTTCACCATCTTTCCCAAAACTGCGGCTTCCGCTTCCGTCACCACCATCTCCGGCCCAGATATGACGGGCATATTTCAGATGGATAAGCGTCCAGTAATTTTTGTTTCCACGAAGAATAATATGTCCTCCACGTCCTCCATCACCTCCATCAGGTCCTCCTTTTGCAATGAATTTTTCACGATGAAAATGCATTGAACCAGCCCCTCCTTTTCCGGAGCGACAGTATATTTTCACGTAATCTACAAAGTTTGAACCAGCCATAATATGAAGTGATTTTAAAATTACAGGATAAAATTACTATAAAATATTCAGAATGCCTCTTGTATATAAAAAAACAAACACAATGGTAATAGTTTCCCATTGTGTTTATAAATATAATTCAGCGAAATTATTTTTTAGCGTCGAGAATTTCTGCTATTCTGCCGAAAATTTCGTCTATAGTTCCCATGCCGTTTACTCCGCTGTATTTTCCGAGCTTTTTATAAAAGTCACTTACAGGAGCAGTTTTTGTTTCATAAACCTGCAAACGTTTTTTTATAGTTTCCATGTTGTCATCGCTACGTCCCGAGGTTTCTCCTCGTTTCAAAAGACGGTTGATAAGTTCACGATTTTCAACTTGAAGGTCAAGTAAAACAGTCGTTTCTTTGTTTCTATCGGCCAGCATTTTCTCCAGAGCTTCAGCTTGTTCCACTGTTCTCGGAAAACCATCTAAAATAATTCCGTTTTCACTCTCTTCGTTAGCATCGATAGCTTTGGTAAGCATATCAATTATCATCTGATCTGGAACAAGGCTTCCTTTTGAGATAAAAGATTCTGCCTGAACGCCCAACTCTGTTTTTTCGGCCATTTCTTTCCGTAAAAGATTTCCGGTTGATAAGTGCTTTAACTTATATTTTTCTACAATAAGTTCACTTTGGGTTCCTTTGCCACAACCAGGAGCACCACAAATAATAACATTCAACATTTTTAATACCTATTTTATTGAGTTTCTATACCTATTTAATACCTGAAATTTTAATCTACTACCGTATAAATATCTTTCAGATTACGCCCATAGCCATCATAATCCAAACCATAACCCACGATAAAGTCGTTCGGAATTTTCATGGCAACATAGTTCACCTGGATATCGCGTTGCAGTGCATCCGGCTTTTGAAGAAAAGTAGCGACATGAATATCGGAAGCACCCTTGGCCTTCAATGATGACAAAATACGCTCCATCGTAATGCCGGTATCAACGATGTCTTCCACAACTACAACATTGCGTCCGACAATACTTTCATTTAATCCCATGATTTCTTTTACTTTTCCAGTTGTGTATATTCCGTCATACGACGAAAGTTTTACAAAGGTAATTTCACACGGAAAGCTAATGTGTTTCATTAAATCTCCGGCAAACATAAATGCTCCGTTTAGCACACAGATAAAAAGGGGATTTGAACCTGCAAGATCACGATTAATTTGTTCCGCAACCTGCTTTACTGCTTCCTGTATCTTTATGTCCGGAATTGATAACCGAAACTGCTTATCTTTAATCTGGATATTGCTCATAATTAGTCATAAAGTGGGAAATATTTCCGCAATTAAATTTTGCCGCAAAAGTACAAAAAACATCTGTTTAAAAAAAGATTCTGCTTACATAATTTAGCCGCTGTTGAGCCTCCCGTAAATAATGAATTAAAATAAAGAATATGGTATTTCATTTTCAATATAATCATTAAATATTTATGAACAGAGAAATTATCCGTGCCATTTTAAGAAAGTGGTGAATCATGCTTCTTTGTTGCAAATGCCGGATTAGTAATGAGAACTGAACCGGATCATGTGTTTTTTCTGTCTGATTGCGCCCAGTGTAGATAAGCAGAAACTTATCTACACTGTTCTACAATTTTCTACAGATACGGCCTTGATTAAATATCTGTGTACTAATGATATACTAGAATGGTATGTTATTTGAAAATCATTTTATAAATCAACAAAAATATAAAGGGTATGAAATCAATTAAATTTTTTGCAATAATTGCTGTATTGGCATTTGCAACAGTATCATGTGTCGAAAATTCGGGAAAATATAAAAACTTACTGGCCGAAAGGGATTCTTTGAAAATCCAGACGGATTCACTTGAAAACGATTACAATGAGACAATAGGTATTCTGAACGATGTCGAGGCCGGTTTTGCTTCAATTCGTGCCAGCGAAAACAAAGTGAAAGTCGATCTTCCGGGAGTAGAAGGAAATAATGTTACGAAACGGCAGCAGATTGTCGGTGAACTGACACAGATTAAGGAAATTCTGGATCAGAATAAGGCTCGTATTGAGAAATTACAAAGAATCTCAAATCAACAGGGAAAGAAAAACAAAACATTATTGGAAACGATTAAGCGTATGGAAAGCGAATTGAATGATAAAACAGCATTCATCACATCGCTTCAGGACGAACTGGCTAAAAAGAATATAAAAATAGATGAATTAACAGCCTCAGTAAATACGTTGAATCAGAATGTTACAAAATTAAATGAAGAATCGGCTAGTCAACAAACAACTATTAAAAGTCAGGATAAAGATTTAAATACAGTTTGGTATTGTGTTGCAACGGTAAAACAGTTAAAAGAAGACAAAATTTTATCAAGTAACGGCCTTTTCCGGGCAAAAACCATTTTGGATAAGGATTTTAATCAATCGGCATTTACACAGTTGGATTTACGGCATGCTTCGGCTATTTCTACAGGAAGTAAAAGTGTGAAGATTTTATCTACTCATCCTCAAGGAAGCTATACATTAAATAAGAATGAAGAACAACTTATTTCCATAGAAATTACAGATCCTCAGAAATTTTGGAGTGTATCTAAGTATTTAGTTGTTCAGATATAATCATCGATCCCGGCACTCTGATTGAACCGGAAACCACCAGTGCTGATTTAAAATATAAAACTTTAATTATGAAATAAAGGCTTCAGGGCAATCATTTGTTGTTTTCCCCGGAGCCTTTCCTATGCCATTTGAATGCTGCAAATTTTAATTGGATATATTCCAGGTACATTGTTGGAAAATATAAGTCAAATCAAAATAAAATATTAAAAATAAATCATCTAAAGTTTGTCGAACAAGGATGCTCCATATCTGTTGAAAATGATTAATTTTGCTTTCTATGGCACACTCAATTCTGATAGTTGAAGACGATATTACTTTTGGAACAATGCTTCAGGGCTGGCTTAAACGCAATGGTTATGAAGCAACTTTATGTTCCAAGGTAAAAGCAGCACAGGTCTTGTTGAAAAATAATCAATCGGATCTTGTGTTGACAGATCTTCGCTTACCGGATGGGGACGGAATTATGCTTCTGCACTGGATAAGAGATCAAAAAATGTTTCTACCTGTCATGGTAATGACAAGTTATGGCGAAGTGCAGAGTGCAGTGGCCGCGATTAAACTTGGAGCTGAAGATTATCTCGAAAAACCGATTAATCCATCAGCGTTGAAAGCAAAAATAGAACAGACATTATCGGTTAAACCTGCCATTGTTCAGAAAAAAAAGCCAGAATATGTTGTAAAAAAAAATGTCGTGATGGGGAAAAGTTCTTCCGCAAAGCTTTTGTACGACTATATTCTGAGGGTGGCGCCTACAAAAATGTCTGTGTTGATTCTGGGTGAAAGTGGCACCGGAAAGGAATATGCAGCTAAAATGATCCACGATAACAGCTCCCGGCGAAATAAACCGTTTGTGGCTGTCGACTGTGGAAGTTTATCAAAAGAGCTTGCTCCGAGCGAATTGTTCGGCCATCTCAAAGGGGCTTTTACTTCGGCTGTAAGTGATAAAACCGGCGTTTTTGAGCAGGCTGACGGAGGCACTGTTTTCCTCGATGAAGTAGGAAATTTGTCTTATGACGTACAGGTTCAGCTTTTACGTGCTTTGCAGGAGCAGATGATTCGCCCTGTAGGCTCGGCAAAAGATATAAAAGTAGATGTACGCATACTTGCGGCTACGAATGAAAATCTTGAGACAGCTATTACAGAAGGACGTTTTCGTGAAGATTTATATTATCGCCTGAATGAGTTTTCGGTGTTTGTACCCCCGCTTCGTGAACGGAAAGAAGATATTCCTCTTTTTGTAGAAGAATTTTTACAACAGGCCAATGAGGAATTGGAGCGGAATGTTAAGGGGTTTTCCCCTGAAGCCTTTCGTCTGCTCGAAAAACATACTTGGAGCGGAAACCTCAGAGAGTTGCGCAATATGATACGCAGGGCAGTACTGTTTGCATCGAGCGATGTTATTACAGAAAATGATTTTCCGGCCTTTACTCCGGTGGCAGAAGCAGAGAACATGGCTTTATATCCCGAAAATGAAAGAGAACAAATCGAAACTGTTCTGCGGAAAGCGCGGGGAAATAAAACTCTTGCCGCAAAATTATTGAAGATTGACCGTAAAACTCTTTATAATAAGATGCATTTATACGGAATTAAACTTTAATCTCCAAAATCTTTTCTACATCCAATTTCCAGTCATTGTATTTGTTACCACGATGACTATCCATTCGACGCAATTCTTCTGCCGGATAACCAAGTTGGGCAAACATTGGAAACATTTTATGGCAAAGTGCCTGCGCTTTTGTGAAATTATCCGTATCAAGTGCCTGACGCAATAATAGAAAGTTTTCTGCTGTCGAATTTTTGAAAAGGACCAGAATAGCTTCCCTGTCTTCTCCTAGAAAATCGTTCAGAGAATTGCCCGAATCTCCTAAAATATCCCGCAAATTATTTATAGAAAATGGTTTTGGTAAATATCCATCGAAGCCCATTTGCTTCGCTTTTTCGAGCGAGAAGTCACCACGGCCTGTCATAACTATCACCGGAACGCTATTGGCGTTTGCCAAAATATCAAGCCCGGATGTTTCTCCCATTTCCAGATCTGTGAGGATGATCTCATAATTTTTATCAACTATTTCGTGCCCCAATTGCAATAACATATCGCGAAGCACAGATAGTAATACCGGATCATCATCGTAAATCGCAATTCGTTTCTTTCCCGCAGGAATAGTGTATGTTACCTGTTCACATGGAATATCTACCTGTATAATTGTCCCTTTTTGGGGCTTGGAGTTAATATTTATTTTAGCTTGCAGCAGGTCAGACAACCCTTTCACAACGTACATTCCTAAACCAGTACCTTGTGCCATTGTATTATTGCTTTCGATTCTGGTAAACGGAAGATAAAGTTCGGAAATTTTTTCAGAAGGAATGCCGACTCCCGTATCAGTGACTTGTATGGATAACTTGGCATCAGCATAGTTCATTTTTAAACTAACACTGCCCTGACGAGTATATTTTATGGCATTCGAAACAAGATTGATCATGATCTGTTTAATTTTCATGTAATCCGAGTTAATTCTGACGGAATCAGCCTGATAAATGAATGACAGTCCTTTGGCTTCGGCCAAAGGCTTGAACATTTCTGCTGTTTCGTTAGCTATAGTCTCAGATGAAAATGTTGAAAAGGTAGTTGTCAGACTTCCTTGTTCGAGGCTTGAAAATTCTAATAGGTTTTCTAATAAGGCCAGGATATGACGAGCTGAATTTTCCATAGACTTTATATCTTTCTGAGTGGGCTTACCGATGTCAAGATATCCGAGGATTGAATTCAGAGGAGTTTTTATATCGTGCGATACCGATAATAAGAGCTGGTGTCTGCTTTCCATAACTTCTCTAATTTTTTCCCGGGCTTCCTTGCCTTTGTTTACATCATAAATAATCAAAAGAACAAAAATCAGAATTAAAATCAGGGCAATAATTCCCCCAATGACAGAGAGCGTATAATTGTTGCCAATAGATTCTTCACTCTCGGTTATAGAGGTCATGACAGAGTCCAGCGTCCGTTTATGCAGTTCAAGTAAAAGCCCCGAAATCTGCGTAGAAATTCCTCTGTCTGCTGAAATCAGTTCTCCTACCTGCTGCTCTATCGCACGCATGTTTTGTTCGTAATTTTTGCTGGCATCTTTAGCTATCTGATCCACTTCGTTCAGAATGGCAAGAGAATCCGAACTTCTCGTACGCAGGGTATCTATCCGTTTGCTGGTAACAGTGTAATTACTATCTCTGTCCGGGCTAAAGACATTACGAATCCGTTGGAAGAAATTTTTTTTCTTTTGATTATATATAGTGTCCTGGGTGATGGTAACAATATTGATAGCCCTTCGTTTCGCCGGATCATAATTTTTAAGACGATTGCTTATTCCGGTCAATGGATTTTCCTGATTAAACCATTGGTTTAATATTAGAATATTAGAGTTTTGCAAGCTCAAAAGATGGCGAATTTCTTCAAGTCTCGTTTTTTCAATCGGTTCAATGTCAATTAATTCCTGAATAACAGAATCTATCTGCAGAAGATTTTGATCGAATTGTTCAATGTGACTTGTGTCTTTCGTTGATATATAAAGACTTGCCGAAGATTGGGCATCTCCTACTGCTGTAATCAGTTTATGGGTTAATGATAACGATAAATGCTGTTTTTCAATATTGGCTTTTTGAAGTTCAGTCTTATTTTTCAGGCCATAAAGAAAAACAACCATACCTGTGACAACAATTCCGGCAACAATATATAGTCCGATGGCTTTGAAGCGAATTTTATTTTCAATATTCATTGATTGGTGTTTTTGATAAAAACCACTTTAAAGACAAATGTAAAAAGATCTTCTGTTATGTCCAAATGAATATTCTTCTGTTTATTTGTGTTCGAATTTTTATTCTTTTCTTCTAAATTTAAATTGTATAAAAACTTATAATAATAAAGATTGTTTAATCAAAATACAATATTGTAATTATTATAAATTTATTGACTTAATAGTAAATTTCAAAAATAGAAACAAAATGAAAAAAGTTTTTTCTTTGGGCTTGCTTATGAGCCTGTTGTGGTCTGTGCAGGTAATGGCTCAGAACGGACAAAAAGTAGAACACCTGTCTGCTCCTGATTTTAAAAAAACAATTGAAACGGTCAAGCTGGTTTTGATTGATGTGAGAACTCCCCGTGAATATACTACGGGCCACATTGCCAATGCAATAAATATTGACCAAAGTGATCCGGATTTTGCAGCCAAGGTCAAAAAACAAATCGGGAAATCAACGTTAATCGGAGTATATTGCCGTAGCGGACATCGGAGTAAAATGGCTATTTCGAAACTTTCCGGTTTAAATGTAACCATTTATGAACTTGACCGTGGACTCATCAGCTGGCAGCAGGCCAATTTTCTTCTAAAATAATCGGAATTTTCTTGTGAATGCCTGTATTACAGGAAATGAGAACCAAATAATTGTGTATTTTTGCGGAAGAGAAATTTATGGACTATGGCGTTGAACGAAGAACTTACACCAACAATGGAAGATGAACAGATTCGGAAAGAATTTGAGGCTCTGCTTGAGGATTACCGACAAACAAATCACCGACAAAAAATTGCACTGATAACCAAGGCGTTCAACTTTGCGAATGTTGCTCACAAGGGTATAAAACGCCGGTCGGGCGAACCTTATATTCTGCATCCGATTGCCGTGGCACGTATTGTGGTAAAAGAAATCGGTCTCGGGTCAACTTCCATTTGCTCAGCCTTACTTCATGATGTAGTTGAAGATACTGATTACACGGTTGAAGACATCGAAAATCTTTTCGGACCTAAAATAGCCCAGATTGTTGACGGCCTGACTAAAATTTCAGGAGGAGTGTTTGCCGAAAAAGCTTCACAGCAGGCCGAAAACTTTCGGAAACTCTTACTTACCATGTCGGAAGACATCCGCGTAATTTTAATTAAAATTGCTGACCGTCTTCATAATATGCGCACTTTGGGATCCATGCCTCCTGCAAAACAATATAAAATTGCTGGTGAAACAAATTATATTTATGCCCCTTTAGCGCATCGCCTCGGACTCTTCCGCATAAAAACAGAGCTTGAAAATCTGAGTTTTAAGTATGAACATCCGGATACATATCATCTGATTGAAGAAAAGTTGGAATTGGATAAAGCTGACCGGGATATGTTCTTCAAAGAATTCTCGGGAACGATCAGCAAAAAACTCCATGAAATGGGATATGAGTTCTTTTTGAAAGAACGTATCAAGTCAATTTATTCGATCTGGAATAAAATGTCGACCCGCAACATTCCATTCGAAGAAGTTTATGATATTCTGGCTTTACGTATCGTATTTAAACCTAAAGAGGGAATGAGCGAAAAAGACCAGTGCTGGATGCTTTATTCGGCTCTTACCGGAATTTTCAAACCTCATCCCGAACGTATACGCGACTGGGTAAGTACGCCGAAAGCGAATGGATACGAAGCGCTCCATGTTACGGTTATGGGGCCTTTCGGACGATGGGTGGAAATCCAGATTCGCAGTGAGCGAATGAATGATATTGCGGAGAAAGGTCTGGCAGCCCATTGGAAATATAAATCGGGAGAGTCTAAAGAAATCGGTGAATCCGAACTCGACAAATGGCTGAAAACAATTAAAGAACTGCTTGAAAGCCCGGAGCCGAATGCTATAGACTTTATGGATACTTTTAAGCTAAACTTGTTTGCTTCCGAGATATTTGTATTTACGCCTAAAGGAGAAATTAAAACATTGGCCATGGGTTCGACAGCTCTGGATTTTGCGTTCGATCTTCACTCCGATCTCGGAATGCATTGTATTGGAGCAAAAGTAAATCATAAATTGGTTCCGTTGAGTTATAAACTGAATTCAGGTGACCAGGTGGAGATTCTTACATCGCAAAAGCAAACTCCCCAGCCGGAATGGATTGATTATGTCACCACTGCCAGAGCCCAGACAAAACTGAAAATTTATTTCCGCAGGTTTGAAAAGTCGTTAATTGTTGATGGGCAAAAAATGGTTGAAGATGCACTGGCCGCCATAAATCTTACTCCTGACAACGAAAATATCGTCCGAATTCTTAATTATTACAAATATACACAACGCAATACTTTATATCTCCAGGCTGCCAAAGGGCAAATTAATCTTGAAGATATAGGTAAAGTGATTTTTAAACCTAAGAACGAGAATGTATTTGTAAAATATCTGAAACGACCATTTGTAGGATCGGGAGAAAACAAACAAAACAAAAACGTTGATAATCCGGAGTTAGTTCCTGCCGTAAAGGTTGACCGTAAAAAAACTTTTATTTTATCAGAAGAAAATGCAGGGGTTACTTACAAACTTGCAGAATGCTGCCATCCTATTCCGGGCGATGACGTTTTGGGTTATGTTGATGAAACGGAAACTGTTATTATACATAAACGAAATTGTCCGACCGCAGCGAAATTAAAAACCAATTATGGTGATCGTCTGGTATCAGCCCAATGGGCCACTCACAAAGCATTATCATTTGTAGAGGTACTTGAAATAAAAGGGATCGACAAAAAAGGAGTACTTATCGAGATCCTAAAAATTATTTCTGAAAAATATGGCGGAAATATCTATAAAATGGATATCGAAACCAATGCCGGAATTTTTGTCGGTCATTTCTTCATTTACGTACACGATACGGAAGACATTGAGTTACTTTGTAAAAATATACGAAAGATTGATGAAGTTTCATCCGTACAAAGAGTTTTACAATAGTCAGGAAAAGTAGTCGAAATCTGTTATTTAATACAGATTTTGTTCAATACAAAACCTGTATCGGGCATATAGATTCTGATTTTAGCCATATTGCCGGTAAGTTTATGGGTTGTAGTTTTGCTATGATAACCTCTCAAAACATCAACATCCTACTGAGCTGAATATTCTTTGGTCTCCAAATCGAATATCTTTGGTTGATCGCCATTGACAGAAATGACATAACGCACAGTACCTCCATTAAGATGGGATGCGTTGGCAAACTTCTGATTTCGATAGTTACAGAATCTCCCTGAGCCGGAACTTCATAGTCCACATCGGGAGCTTTTTGTATTAATTCATTTGCATACGATTTCCAGGTAAAAGGTAATACCACCAAACCTTCGCCTCCTGTGCCAAGTCCGTGAATAAGTTGTAATTTTAACTCTTTAGGAATGTAGAATTTCGCATAATCTTCAACAGAAATTTGTATCGGTTTTGGTTCGACATATTCAACATGCTGAGCTCCTTTTTCCCGGGCAAGTTTCAATCCTTCTTCCGAAGCAACTCCCGGCATTTAAAAAACATTCAAACGTCTGGGCTGAAAATCCATTATGCCGTCCCGTTTTCCGTTGACGATTTTTTTTATTGTAAACTTCGGTCAACTGTTTGATTCTTTCAAATGCATCATGTGACATTGAAGTTAACTTCAAACAAGCTGAATCTCCTTGTTCCATTAACTTTAAACTCTGTTGGGCCAGATAGACTTTATCATTCATTAGTTTTGCTCCCATTACAGGATAATAAATCAGTTGGAAATAAACATCCTGTAACCAGTATGGAATCCGTTTTTTCAGGTCTTCGGCTTCCTGAGCAATTTCGGCATAAGCTTTCATACGTTCGTTCTGCTCTGCAACAGAGAATTTTACCATTCCTGTATGTTTCGGTTTCGCTTCGTGTCCCAGTCGATAATAAATGCTTTTTATATTTGTAATATCATTGGCATAGGCCTCACCGAAAGTTTCGTCAGCCCATTGATATGCATTTCTCGGTGTCCATGAATTGATGTTCCACGCCAAATCCATGGCAAACTGAATTTCCATTTCCGCCGGTTTAATATCTCCAACGTTAAATACCCACAAACGATTAGCTCCATATTCGTAGGCTTTTGTCATTTCAAACGAAATCAGTGACGGAGAAATACTCGACAGCCATAGATAATCATGTGGTTTACCCCAATAGGGAAGATGGTAGTAAACGCCACTTCCTCCGGAACGTTTTTGTTTCTGTGCGTTACTCAGCTGGTGGTTATATCCATGATTATCGTCCGCCCAAACAATAGTCGCATCGTCTGACAAATCAACTTCTTTCTGATACAAAGTCAACACTTCTTTATACGGGCAAGAAATCTGGGGAATCTGATCAGCCGGTTTCCCCAGACGGTTTTGCAGAATTTTTCGTTGGTCAACAATTACACTGTCGAGCAATTTGATTTTTTCATTCAAATTTTTCGGTCCGGTCATACTTCCATCGTGGACTCCACGCATCCCAATAGTATAAACTGATTCGTAACCTGCCGACTCACGTGCCCGGTCGTCCCAGTATTTATAAATTTGTGGTTTGTTTATATTATAACGCCATTCTCCTGGTTTTTCACCATACTCATGTTTGTAGTTTTCGACCCATTCAAATACATTATTCCGCAAAATAGGCTTGCAATAACTTGAACCAACAGTAATGGTATATTTATCGGCTGTCTTCGGATTTTCGGGATAATAATAAAATGCTTTGGTACAATTGTACATGGTAGGCCCAATAAAATTAGCTTTCAGGCGTAACAACAATTCAAAAATATATGCATAAGTATGTGTACCGATATCTTTGATGTCGTTATCCATATTCTTTGCAGCCCAGGGCTTCAGTCCCCAGTCTTCATCATTCAGAAAAATTCCGCGATATTTCACCGACGGCTCTCCGAAAACTTTATTTTCAGCTTTTATCATAAGCTCTTATCTGGGAGCAGGTAGCACGTTGGCCTACCAAATCCACGGCGACACACACCTATCATCCGGGAAAGTTCAAAAATACCGTAAGCCGTTGCACGACGATCGCTCCCGGCAATCACAAGAGCGCGTTTTACACCTTTTATCGGCTTGCCTAAAAAAGTAAACGAAAATGTTTCCCATTTGCCTTGAATGGACTGAACATTGATTTTATTATGTTTGGCTAAGTCGTCGATATATTGTGATTTGCCAAGAGTTCCGGCAATAATAGCTACATCTAATTTTTGTTTGACTATTGAATTGTAAATATGAGGATTATTTGTTGATACTAACAAAGCATCATGGACAAAAGCATTAGCTGCAATGCTAACTACTTCGGCATCATTTGTATCAATTACTAAATCTGGAAGGTAACCCTCGTGAATAAGCGGAAAATCTGAAATGGTTTTAGCTCCAACAAGTGAGGTAAAAGATGAAATTAAAACAAAAAAGAAAAGTTTTTGAAAATGCTGATTCATGGTATTGATTTTTTGTATCTCTCAAAATTAATTTATTAAAAACAAATTCACAAACTGGATGAACGTATTTTCAGACATTTGAACGTCAAAAAAGGAAACAAACTATTCAAGCATCTAATAATCTTATTATAAAAAGTCGCTCTGACTTTTCTGTCTGAAAAAAGAAATATAACATTTTAATCCTGTCTCATTCAAAAGTAAAAGCGAGTTCTATATATTCATACCACCTTTGGTCATACAAAAATTCAAAAAATGTAAATATATTTGGAAGAAAATTTAAATGACGGGCATCATGAATAAATTTCTGAGTTATTTTATTATAATCAATATTCTGTTGTTTTTTCTTGGTTTAAATACTGCATTGGCAGGTAAATACTCCGAAAATAATACGGAAGAATTAATAGAAAGAGTCTTACCAAACCAGCAAAATCAGTTTTTGCTTGAAATTATAAAAACAACAAATGATTCGGATATTATAGAAGTCGACAGAAGTAAAAATAAGATTGTCCTTCGTGGTAATAATTCCTTATCACTAGCAGTTGCATTCAATACTTATCTGAAAGAAGTAGCCCTGATAAGTTATGACTGGCAAGCCGATAAACCTATTAAAATAAGAGGAAAACTTCCTTTGCCCGAAAATAGAATCAAGCGTGTTTGTAAGGCTAACGAACGATTTTTCAATAACACCTGTACCTTTGGATATACTTTTCCTTACTGGAACTGGAAACAATGGGAACGATTTATTGATTGGATGGCTATGAATGGAATTAACCGTCCGTTGATGCTGGCAGGCCAGGAAGCCATTTGGCTCAAAGTATGGAGATCTTTTGGTCTGGCAGAAAAACAAATACTGCTGTATTTCAGTTCTCCTGCACATCTCCCGTGGCACAGAATGGCCAATATGGATGGTTGGGGAGGCCCATTGCCCCTGTCATATATCGAAAATCAGAAAAGGTTGCAGCAAAGGATATTAGGAAGATGTAGAAGCTTGGGTATGAAACCTGTATTGTCGGCTTTCGCCGGCCATGTGCCAAAAGAGCTTCGGAAGCTATTCCCGAAAGTAAAAATAACGGCTATTGACCCTGGTTGGGGAGGTATGGATTCGATTTACACCACCTGCTATCTGGACCCGACAGAACCATTGTTTGTCGAGATTCAAAAGAGATTTTTGACAATACAACGGAAAACCTATGGGACAGATCATTTATATTCTGCCGATCCTTTTAATGAAATAACTCCACCATCCTGGGAGCCCGAGTATCTGTCGAAAGTTGCAGAAACAATCTACAATTCGATGGAAACTACAGATTCAGTATCTACATGGTATCAGATGTCCTGGACATTTTATTATGATTCAATGCATTGGACTCAACCGCGTTTATCGGCGCTGGTTCATGCTGTTCCGAAAGGGAAATTAATTTTTTTAGATTATGTTTGTGAAGAAGAAGAGTATTTCAGAAAGTCGGAATCTTTTGAGGGTGCTCCGTTTATCTGGTGCTATCTTGGTAACTTCGGAGGAAATACCCATCTAGTCTCGCCGATACGCAAAGTGCTTCGTAAAATCAATAACATTTCTGTCAACAGTAGTTGTGTTGGTGTAGGTTCTACTTTGGAAGGAATCAACGTAAATCCTGTTATTTATGAAAGTGTTTTAGAAAATCCGTGGTTAAATCCTGCTGAAAAAGGCGTTGATCTGATCATTCAGAAATATGCTGACAGAAGAAGCGGGCAAAAAGACGAAAATATACGGAAAGCATGGAAAATACTGAATGATAAAGTCTTCGTGGATTCTGCTGTTGGCATTTGGAATCATAGCGTTATATTTCAGGTTTTGCCTGTAACCGACCTTTCAAAAAGATTTTGGAGTACTAATCCCGACATCCCTTACGACAATAAGGATCTGTTACAATCAGTCGAACTGCTTTTAAATGCAAATCAAAAATCCAAATCAAATGGTGCCTATCAGTTTGATTTGGTAAACCTGACACGACAACTTCTGGGAAATTACGGAATGGTTCTTTACCACAAGATGATGAAAGCTTATCAACAGAAAGATGGGGATGATTTTCATAGAATATCCGAAGAATTCCTGACTTTAGGGAGTGAACTTGATTCTTTGCTCGGAACCCGGCATGAGTTTTTGTTAGGCAGGTGGTTGGCAGATGCTCGAAATATGGGAAGATCGCAAATCGAGAAAAGATATTTTGAACGGGATGCTCGCGAAATCATTACTACCTGGCACAAGGCTGGAGGGGGGCTGACAGATTACTCTAACCGGCAATGGAATGGATTAATATCAAGTTATTACCTCCCGAGATGGAAAAAATTCATATCCTTATTAAGAGCCGATTTAAATGGAAAAATTCCATTTGATGAAAAAGCTTTTTCAACATGGTGCATAACATTTGAACAGAATTGGGTTGACCATTGCAATGAATCTTTTAGGGAAGAGCCAATTGGAAATCCGTTAGAATTGACCGAATGTCTGGTCGGAAAATATCGTTATAAAATTATGAATTCTATGTAATAAATATGCTTCTTATTCTATTCTTGGTTTATAATTACTCTATAAGTTTTTGCTCGGCCGTTTTAATCTTTTCAAATTCAAAACCGGAAAGAATTTCATTTTTATAAGCAATGATGCGATCGTTACAAAGATTGCCAATACTGCCTTCATGAGTATGATGTACGTTTTTATCCGGAGAGAATTTGCCTGCTTCAATGTCAAGTCCCACTTTTTTGTAAGCATCTCTAAATGGCATCCCCTGCAATGTCAGACGATTTACTTCTTCTACACTGAAAATGAAATCGTAACGGGAATCTTTCATAATTTCGGTGTTTACTTTCACCTGAGCCATCATCATGGCCGTCATTTCGAGGCAGTCGCGCAATTCACCAAACGCCGGAACAAAAATTTCTTTTATGATTTGCAGATCGCGAAAATAACCTGATGGCAGATTATTGGTTATCAATGTAATTTGCTGTGGAATGGCTTGAATTTTATTACATTTAGCACGAGTTAGTTCGAATACATCCGGGTTCTTCTTGTGAGGCATAATGCTTGAACCGGTAGTAAATTCATCTGGTAACTTAATGAATCCAAAATTCTGGGAAGTGAACATGCAAGCGTCAAATGCTAATTTTGAAATAGTAGCAGCAACTCCTGCCAGAGCATTGGCTACAGTGCGTTCCATTTTCCCTCGTCCCATTTGAGCATAGACCACATTGTAATTCATGGTATCAAAACCAAGAAGATCTGTTGTCATTTGGCGATTAAGCGGAAATGATGAACCATAACCGGCAGCTGAACCTAATGGATTGCGATTGGTAATTTTCCATGCAGCCTGAAGTAGTTGCAGGTCGTCAGCCAGACTTTCGGCATAAGCCCCGAACCATAGCCCGAAAGACGAGGGCATGGCAATTTGCAAATGTGTATATCCCGGGAGCAAAACATGTTTATATTTTTCACTCTGTTCAACTAAAACCTCAAAAAGTTCGTTGACAACTTCTACTGTTTTGGCAATTTCTGCGCGGGCAAATAATTTCAGGTCGACAAGAACCTGATCATTTCGGGAACGTCCGCTGTGAATTTTCTTACCTATATCTCCCAATTTCCGTGTAAGCATGAGTTCTACCTGGGAGTGAACATCTTCGACTCCTTCTTCAATGATAAATTCTCCTTTTACAGCTGTAGTATAAATTTTTTTCAACTCTATCAGCAGAGCTTTTAATTCTTCCGGTTTAAGAAGACCTACTGATTCGAGCATGGTAATGTGCGCCATGGAACCCAGAACATCGTAGCGTGCCAGAAAAATATCCATTTCACGATCACGACCTACCGTAAATGCTTCAATTTTAGCATCGACCTGAGTGCTTTTTTCCCAGAGTTTTGGCATTTTTATAAAATATTTAGATGAAAATTAATGTTCCGATAATGTTTTTGCAATCACATCCGCAATAGCGTTTATACCTTCTTTAAGCTTTTTATCCACCATCATTTTTACCATCATGGGTAAATCCGCTTTCAGTGTAAGTTTCATGTGAGTATCATTGGTAGAAACTTGTTTCAGTTGAATCCATCCATTAATATGTATAGGAGTGTTTTCCGATTCAAGTTTTATGGTTTTAAATGGTTCCCGCTCAATGATACGGAACCCCACGCGTCCAAAACCATCTATAGAAAAACATACAGAATCAGTCTCAAATTTCAAATCCTTGATTTTGTTGTTTATTTCCGGATTATTACTGATTTTTTGCAGATTATTTAAGTCGCTTAGTACGCCAAAAACCATTTCTTCGGATGAAGAAATGGTTTTTATATCACTTTCGTATGTTGTCATTCAGTATTATAATATTGTTGATTTACTGTTTTTTATTAAAAACAATTTTTGATCAAATAAGTTCTTTACCCCATTCTGAAGGATTTGTACGCCATTCTTTCAGCGTTTCAATATCATCTTCCTGAATATAGTTGGTTGCGAGAGCTTCTGAGAGTACTGCATCATAGTTACATAGCGTGGTAAGCTTTACTTTTCCGGTTTTGAACCTTTGTTCTGCTTCGGGGAATCCGTAAGTGAAAATAGCAACCATACCTAAAACATCAGAGCCATCTTTTCGTATTGCTTCGACTGCTTTGAGACTGCTTCCCCCGGTAGAAATAAGATCTTCTATAACTACAACTTTTTGTCCAGGACGAAGATCTCCTTCAATCAGGTTTTCGAGTCCGTGATCCTTAGGGGTCGCGCGGATATAAATAAATGGTAATCCGAGTAAATCTGCTACAAGTGCACCCTGGGCAATTGCACCAGTAGCAACACCTGCAATTACTTCCACATCCGGATATATTTCAAGAATTAAACGTGCAATTTCTACTTTAATATAAGTACGAATCTGAGGGTACGACAATGTTTTACGGTTGTCGCAATATATTGGCGATTTCCATCCTGAAGCCCATACAAACGGGTTTTTAGGTTGTAACTTTACTGCTTTGATTTTCAGTAGCTTTTCAGCTACATTTTTTTCAAGAGTTTTCATTTTTAGTGATTGTTTTGTGTTAAATAATCTTCTTTTTTATACTTTGTGAGTTAGTGCTTTTCGAAGGACAAAAGTACTCAAACAATTTTAGACATAAAAGATAAAAAAATATATTGTATAACATTTTTTATTCGTTTATTTCGAATAAATATGTACATAATGCTCGTTGTTCCGATAAATATGTGTATTTTTATTTATCCTTTAAAAAGTAGGTGAAATAAAAGCATCTTCGATGTGTTCAACAATAAATTGTTGCCCATTTGGAATTACAGAGATTACATCAAAACGGGTTTCTCCATCCCATTCATACTCGGTGATATATTCGTGAGCAGCATTAACTATGTTTTTTATCTTTCGTGGGGTTATTGCATCCTTAGGATGCTCAAAAGTGTCAGTGCTTCTTGTTTTTACTTCTACTATGACGAGAATATTGTTTTTCTCGGCTACTATGTCCAGTTCTAATTTGCCTTTGGTCCAGCCGGTGTTTCTGATTTTATATCCTTTGTTTTGAAGATACTTTTGGGCTTCTTTTTCTCCAAGGTTACCAAGTTTGTTATGCTCTGCCATAATTCTTGATTTAGAACAATAAATTCAGATAATGTTTTTTGCTGATTGGCTTATCACAAAAATATGCTTTTTCAAATTAAGAAAGCAGCATTATAAACAGAAATATTACCTTTGTAACGAAAATTTCAGCAGATATGGCAAAAAAACCAGTTAAACCGGTCTCGCAAAGGAACTCACTGCGCACCCATCGTCAGATTTTTACTCTCAATGACGAAGAAAATAAGGCTTTAAATCGTTATGTCGAAAAATATAAAGTGCAGAATAAATCAAAATTTATTCGTGAAACTTTGATGAAAGCTATTATCAGGAGATTTGAAGAAGATCATCCTACCCTTTTTGACTAAAAATTACTTTTTGCCTTCTTTCTGCCGTTTATTTACTTATTCTAAAATTTTATGTATATGGAATATCTGGTCGTACTACTTGCTTTAGTTGCTGGTTTTGCGGGGGCATGGATTTTGTCCGGCTCAAAACATAATCATGCTGTAACTGATGCTCAGAAATTGCAGAGACAGCTTGAACAGGAACAAATCGAACTCGAAAAAGAAAAATCTGTTATTTCTGAAACTTTGAGAATAAAAAATGAAGAAAATGAACGTCTCAAATCTGAAATGGCACAAAATTTGGTGCTATCAGGCGACCGCCAAGCTCAAATAGCAGCATTAAATGCTCAGATCAGAAACCTTACCGAAAAGCTTGAAAACCAAAAAGCTGAAACAGAACAGCTTCAAAAACGTCTTACCACGGAGTTCGAAAATATTGCTCATAAAATTCTGAAAGAACGCTCGGATGAATTCTCGGTATCTAATCAGAAAAATATTGGTGAAATATTGAACCCGTTAAAAGAAAAAATACAACTTTTCGAAAAAAAGGTAGATGATACTTATGACAAAGAGCTGCGTGACAGAATCAGCTTAAAAGAGGAAGTCAGAAAACTTACTGAACTGAATACCAGAGTGAGTGAAGAAGCTAATAATCTGACTAAAGCCTTGAAAGGAGATGTCAAAAAACAGGGTAACTGGGGCGAAGTTATTCTGGAGCGGGTGCTCGAACGTTCGGGACTGACGAAGGGACAGGAATATGAACGGGAGGAAGTGGTTGAAGGTCATGATAACAGTGTACAACGTCCGGATGTAATCATTCATCTTCCGGACAATAAACATATTATTGTTGACTCGAAAGTTTCCTTACTTGCTTACGAGCGTTTTATGACAGCCGAAACTGATGAGCAGCAAATGCATTTTATGAAAGAACATATTGCATCGCTGCGTAATCATGTTAAGTTGTTGAGCGATAAAAATTATCAAAATGCGCAAAATATTAATACACCTGATTTTGTGCTGATGTTTGTGCCGATCGAGGCCTCATTTTCGGTCGCGGTTCAGGGAGATGCTGATTTATTTTCGTATGCATGGGAGAAGAAAATTGTGATTGTGAGTCCGACAACATTGTTAGCTACTTTACGTACAATATCTTCGATCTGGAAGCAGGAAAATCAAACCAAAAATGCTCAGGAAATTGCACGTTTAAGTGGAGCTTTATACGATAAGTTTATAGGATTCACTGAAGATATGGTGAAAATAAAAGCAAATCTTGATCGTACATCCAATGCTTATGATGATGCAGTAAATAAAATGAAAGATGGCAAAGGGAATATTATTCGTACAGCTGAAAGAATAAAAGAACTTGGAGCCAAAACAGGTAATAAATCACTCCCGACTGATTTCGAAGGTTAAGTAAATTACGTTTTCCTTTATAATCATGCGGGATAATAATTGGGAAACGGAAATATTTTAAGGTATATTGAAACAATACAGGAGAGATTGTAATATGAAATTATTTTTAGTACTTATATTGAGTACCGTAATCGGTGTTGCTCAGGCGGTTGAACCAACTCTTGGTGACAGTATCAAATCAGATACGGTTAAAGTTAAAAGTATTAATGAATTACTTGATAGTCTGACAAAGGATTTGTTGTCCGATACTTTGAATCTGAATTCTTCTGGCATAACCAACATGCCTCCTCCTCCAATCCTAAATCCCGGAAAGCATGAAGATGTCTTGGATATTATGGCGGCACGTTCAATTGATTCCTTGAGGGCCAAACGTCAGGAAACTATTGATGTCGATAGTATACAGTCGTCCAAAGATGCCTATACAATTGATTTGTCGAAGGCAATCTTTGATTTATACGAGAAACTTTCTGAAACGAAACCTAAAGAAGCAGATTCACTCCTTTTGGAAGGCAATCCTTTTTTTATAAATCTTGTATATAAAAAACCGGATTCAGACTTTAATCTGAAGAAGCACTTATTGCCTTATACTTTGTTTGTCGGGAAATCTCCAGTCCGGTTTAATGATAATTTCGCTCATTCAGGACACTTAATGACAGACGAAGAAATAATACAATCGTTGAGAGGTCAGGCAATGAAGAAATTTGCATTGTCCGATCCCGATTTGTTTGTTTATCGGGCCGATGAACTTCCCTCGACCGATGAAATTAAATCGCGCAAATTAAAAGGAGATACCAACCTCAGTGTACATTTTGTCGACAATGATAAACTTAAAAGTCCGGTTGGTACAATAAAAGTTGAAAAAGGACATCTAAATCCATGGACAAAGAAGGCGAATGTACTGACACAGTTTTCCCAAAATGTTGTTTCAAATAATTGGTATCAGGGAGGTAACAATAATATGGCCGTTTTAGGTGTGCTTACCGGGCAGCTAAATTATGATAATAAAAATGACATTCAGTTTGAAAATAGTGCCGAGTGGAGAATGGGATTTTATTTTGTCGATGATTCTACAGCATTGCGAACGCTAAATGTAAATAACGATGTGTTGAAAGCCTCCAGTAAATTAGGGTACAAAATTAACGGAAATTGGTATTATAGCGGTTCTGTTGATTTATCAACACAACTTCTGAATAATTATCAAGCTGTTAATTCAGATATATTGAAAGCAACTTTTCTAACCCCGATACGTTTGAATGTCGGCATAGGTTTGGATTACAAATACAAAAAACTTTTTTCATTAGCATTGTCGCCCATAGCATATAAATATATCTATATAAATGAAACGGATGAGGAAAAAATAGATCCAAATCAGTTTGGTATTGAGGTCGGACAGGATCATTTGAGTGAAATTGGTAGTTCGTTTAAGGCTCAGTTGATGAGCTATGCTCCCATAAGAGAACTGCAGATTAATTCCACATTTTCATTTTATACAAACTACGAAAAAGTGGAAATTGATTGGGAAGTTGTTGGTAATTTCACCATCAATCGTTTTTTGTCAACCCGGATATCCGTGAATCCACGTTACGACAATACGGTAATTCTGCAGGAAGGAGAAAAAGCTCATATACAATTTAAAGAGTTTATGAGCTTTGGGTTTTCGTATAAATTACTTGACTAATGGCGTAGAAAATATTTTGTGCCAATGATCGAAGGTCGCTAATTGCTCCTTTCCGTAATGGGCCATTTCTTTTCTTATTTTCTCAACGCTATGTTCTTCATTGAGCTTTGTCTTGGAATAGAATTTATCAGCATAACAAATTACCTGCTCTTCAAGCGTTTGGGGGCGCATGTCCCTCAATGGTAAGGGTAATTTCTGTTTTTTGATCATTTCGATGGTAAATCCGGTACCGGTATGTCTTTCGCATACCAGGGCATGTTTTTCAAGTCCTTCTTTTCGTAAAAGATCGGCACCCAGATAACCATGTTCTATGTACTGGTGAGTTCCCTTGCAATGAATACGTGGTGCATCACATAAGAAAATACCTATATCATGCAACATGGCTGCTTCGGCAATAAATTCAGTATCAAGTCGCAGATCCGGATTATCTTGAACGACTTTGAGAGCTTTTTCTTTTACTTTATCGCTGTGTATCAGAAGTATATAATAAATATCGCTCCTTTTGTCGTAGTATTTTTCAATAATTTTTTCAGTATCTAACATAGATAAATAAGTTAAAGTGTTATTCGGGTTGCAAATGTACAACAATATTTTTGAAAGCGTTTAAAGAGAGCAAAAGAGTTTTTATTGTATAAAAATATTTACAATGATTCAAAAAATAGATTTAGATTGCGGGTGGCCTGCTAAAGATTTTTTAATGTGTCAATATCATGATAATGAATGGGGAGTGCCACTGCATGATGATACACGGTTATTTGAATTTATGGTATTGGATGCCTTTCAGGCCGGATTGAGCTGGAAAACGATTTTGCACAAGAGAGAGAATTTCAAAAGAGCGTTTGACGATTTTGATGTTCATAAAATAGCATCCTATAATGAAGAAAAAATGCAAAGTCTTATGCAGGATGCATCTATTATACGCAATCAGGCTAAAATCAGGGCTGCCGTTGTTAATGCTCAGGCTTTTATTCGTGTTCAGGAGGAGTTTGGATCTTTTGACCGGTTTATCTGGCAATTTACAGGAGGAAAAATGCTTGTAAATAGATGGAAAATTATGTCGGAAATTCCTTGTAAATCGGCAGAATCGGATGCTATGAGTAAAACTTTGCAGAAACGTGGTTTTAAATTTGTGGGATCAGCAATATGCTATGCTTTTATGCAGGCTGCCGGCATGGTAAACGATCATATTGTAACTTGTTCCAGATATCACATTTGTAATCAATTGAACGTAACTAATTTGGTGCCTGAAAAATAAATAAATATACATAAATGAAACATTTTTTGCGGATTTTATAACGGAAATACCCATTTTGTTGCTTATATTTGCACAAAGCTGTAAGTATGAATTTAAACGTAAAAAATGAAACTTCGACGCTAAAAGCTGTTGTACTGGGTCAACCCGGATCGTTGGGGAAAGTGCCGAATGTTGGGGCAACTTATGATGCAAAATCGTATGAATCGGTCGTGCGTGGCATCTATCCTACAGAAGAGGCTGTCTACAAAGAAATGTCAGCTTTCGAAAAAATTCTTTTAAAATATGATGTCCAGGTTTTTCGTCCGTGGACACTTGAAAATTGCAATCAGGTCTTTGCCCGCGATGTTGCCATTGTTATCGACGATAAAATAATCAATTCAAATATTATTCCTGACCGTGAAGACGAAAAGGAAGCTTATGAAGTAGTATACGATGGAATTTCGTATAATAAAATTTATAATCTTCCTGAAAAAGCTCATGTTGAAGGTGGGGATGTAGTGCTTTATAATGATTTGATCTTTGTCGGATTATACAGAGGCAAAGATTATCCGAAACTAAAAACCGCAAGGACAAACGAATACGCCTTCAGCTTTCTGAAGGAGCTTTTCCCTGAAAAGAATTTCATTCCTCTTGAACTTATCAAGCATGATACAGATCCGTATCATTGCGTTCTGCACCTCGATTGTACATTTATGCCTGTGGGCAAAGGCAAAGCACTGATTTATCCGGATGGATTTTCTAAAAAAGAAGATTATTATCTGTTGACAGATATTTTTGGAAAGGAAAATTTATTTGAAATTACTCAGGAAGAAATGTACTATATGAATACAAATGTGTTTTCCGTGTCACCGGAAGTGGTCGTGTCCGAAAGGAACTTTACTCGCCTGAATAATTTTATGGAATCGGCATGGGGCCTGACAGTTGAAAAAATACCTTATTACGAAATTTCAAAAATGGGCGGATTGTTGCGTTGTTCAACATTACCTTTAATCAGAGCCAAAGATTAATTTATTGATAATATTATGGATAGACAAATAACAAATACAGTATTGATGGTTGAGCCTGTTGCATTTGGCTTTAATAAAGAAACAGCGGTAAATAATTATTTTATGCAGGAAAATCAACTGTTGGGTGAAAGTGAAATGCAGGAGTTAGCCCACTCGGAGTTTCAGCAGATGGTTGAAATTTTACAAAAATCAGGAGTACGTGTGATTGTTTCGAAAGATACCATGTCTCCGCATAAACCCGATTCAATATTCCCGAACAACTGGATTTCTTTTCACTATGGACGGAGAATAGCTTTGTATCCGATGTTTGCCGAGAACAGACGTAGTGAACGACGGAAAGAAGTTGTGAATGAGGTTAATAAAACAGGCTATGCCTTTACGGAAGTTGTGGATTATTCGATATACGAAAATGAGCAACGCTTTTTGGAAGGTACCGGAAGCATGATTTTAGACCGGGTAAACAGAATTGCCTATGCTGCTCTGTCGGAGCGTACCAACGAAACGCTTTTTAAATGGTTTTGTAACGATTTTGGTTTTCGTCCGGTTATATTTCATGCCATGCAGTCGGTTAACGGCAAGCGTATGCCGGTTTATCATACTAATGTGGCGTTGAGTATAGGAGAGGATTTTGCCGTAGTTTGTTCAGATTGTATTGATGCTCCGGAGGAAAAGGAACTATTACTTCAGACAATAGAAGAAAGTGGCAAAAAAGTGATAAAGATTACTGAAAAACAAATGCAAAGTTTTGCCGGCAATGTGTTACAACTTGAAAATGTAAAAGGTGAGAAATTGTTGATTATGTCAGCAACGGCATACAGTTCTTTGGAAAAAATACAGCTCGAGATGTTTAGAAAAATAAACCGGTTAGTTGTAGTACCTGTGCCTACAATTGAGCGTTATGGAGGAGGAAGTGTCCGTTGCATGATGGCCGAAGTTTTTGGTGAACGTATAAATTAACGATTAAAGATATGAAAGAAATATACAGCGCGGCTCAGCTTATGGAGCTTGAAGATAAATACGGAGCGCACAATTATCATCCTATACCTGTTGTACTAGAAAGTGGTCAGGGCGTTTTTGTTACGGATGTAAATGGTAAAAAGTATTATGATTTTTTGTCGGCGTATTCCGCAGTTAATCAGGGGCACTGCCATCCACGTATTGTGAATACACTTATTGAGCAGGCACAAAAACTGCCTCTTACTTCCCGGGCTTTTTATAACGATAAGTTAGGGGTTTACGAAGAGTTTGTTACCCGGTATTTTGGATACGAAAAGGTTTTACCCATGAATTCCGGAGCGGAAGCTGTTGAAACTGCCTTAAAACTTTGTCGTAAATGGGCTTATGAAAAAAAAGGTGTTCCACATAATGCAGCCCAGATTGTTGTCTGCGAAAATAATTTTCACGGACGGACGACCACCATTGTTTCTTTCTCTGTGGATCCCGATGCTTATACCAATTACGGTCCGTTCACTCCCGGTTTTATTGTCATTCCGTACAACGATCCGGATGCTTTGGCTGATGTACTTGCTAACAATCCTAATGTAGCTGGTTTCCTGGTGGAACCCGTTCAGGGAGAAGCCGGTGCTTACGTGCCGGATGAAGGCTATTTGCGTAAATGTTTTGAACTTTGCCGGGAGCATAAAGTGTTGTTTATAGCCGATGAAGTTCAGACCGGAATTGCAAGAACCGGAAAACTACTTGCCTGTGATTACGAAAATGTGCATCCGGATATTCTTATTCTCGGAAAAGCCCTCTCCGGAGGTGTTTATCCAGTATCGGCAGTTCTTTCGTCTAACGAAATAATGGAAGTGTTTCAGCCTGGGCAACATGGTTCTACTTTTGGCGGAAACCCGATAGCTGCGGCAGTTGCAGTTACAGCTCTTGAAGTGGTTCGGGACGAAAATTTGGCACAAAAGGCTTATGAGCTTGGAATTTATTTTCGCGAAGAAATGCAGAAACTGTGTGAGGTTTCTAAAATCGCGTCTTATGTAAGAGGTAAAGGATTGCTGAATGCCCTGATAATTGATAACAAAGATCACGAAAATCTGGCATGGGAGGTGTGTTTGAAGTTGGCTGAAAATGGGCTTCTGGCAAAACCGACACATACCAATATAATTCGTTTTGCACCACCGTTAGTCATATCAAAAGATCAGCTTGCTGATTGTATAAAAATCATTAGTCAAACTTTGCTTGGTTTTGAGTAATGAATTCATCGAAGTCGTCTTGACTTTTCGTAATAATTCTTTATTCTGATAATATTTAGATAATATAAGACTCCCGATAAATTCGGGATCATAGAATTGACAGATTTTATGTCTTACAGATTTCTGTAATCCCGAATTTATCGGGAGTGTTTTCTGTCTAAAACAGAAATATGACATTTTTAATTCTATCTGATTCAAAAGTCAAGATAAGTTCATCTTGTTTATTATTTGTATCAAGTTGTCTTAAAAAAGTTGACCTTGAAAATTTAAACTATAAAGAATCCTGCTTTTAAATTTTTCTTTTCGTGTGTTTGGAAGGAACCTGTAAATAGGTTCCTTCTTTGTTAATAATATATCTGTTTATACATTAAAAGCATGGAAAATAATACTAATTTATTGATTTTTTTGCTTTTACACGAATTATTCTTCTACAAATAATTTTTGTCTACTATAGTCTATACTTTTTAATGTATTTTTGACTTGTATAAATTATTGTTACAATTAAATACATATTTTATGAAAAATCTTTTTACAACTACAATTGCGTCTTTGATGTTTGCGACGACTCTTTTGGGGGCCGGAAAAAAGAATGAGGAAAAAGCTACTGCCGTAATAAATGCAGATCAGGGCGAATACACAATAAACCGGCAGATTTATGGACAATTTTCGGAACACTTGGGACGCTGTGTTTACGAGGGAATCTGGGTCGGAGAAAATTCACCTATTCCAAATACAAACGGATATCGAAATGACGTTGTTGAAGCCTTAAAAAGAATTAAAATTCCGAATCTTCGCTGGCCGGGAGGCTGTTTTGCTGACGAATATCATTGGATGGATGGTATTGGCCCTCGAGATAAACGTCCGAAAATGATTAACACGAATTGGGGAGGAGTGACAGAAGATAATTCATTCGGAACTCATGAGTTTCTGAACTTCTGTGAATTAATCGGAGCTGAGCCTTATATTTGTGGAAACTTGGGCAGCGGATCGGTTGAAGAAATGTCGAAATGGATTGAATATATGACTTTTGAGGGGGAAAGTCCCATGGCTAATCTTCGGAAGAAAAACGGACGGGAGAAACCCTGGAAAGTGAAATTTTTCGGAGTTGGCAATGAAAGTTGGGGATGCGGTGGAAATATGACTCCGGAAGGATATTCGGAAAACTACCGCCGTTATGCTACATTCTGTCGTAATTATGGGAATAATAAACTGTTTAAAATAGCCGGAGGAGCTAATTCATCGGATTATAACTGGACCGAAGTGTTGATGAAAAATATTCCGCATTGGATGATGCAGGGTATATCGCTTCATAATTACACTTTTACTACCAGTTGGGGTGACAAAGGTAATGCCACCGGATTCAGTATGGATGATTACTTTAAAGTGATTGAAAATGGTCGTAAAATGGATGATCTTATTTCACGTCATTCAATGATATTGGATATGTACGACCCGCGTAAAAACATTGCCTTTGTTGTTGATGAGTGGGGAATGTGGTATAATGTTGAACCGGGAACCAATCCGGGTTTTCTTTATCAGCAGAACACTTTGCGCGATGCTTTGCTGGCAGGCGAAATTCTGAATATTTTTCATGCGCATTGCGACCGTGTGCGCATGGCCAATATAGCCCAAATGGTCAACGTTCTTCAGGCAATTATTCTGACAGATAAAGAAAAGATGATTTTGACTCCGACTTATTATGTTTTTGATATGTACAAGGTACATCAGGATGCTACTATGTTGCCTATGACCGTTGAAAGTCCTGATTACAGCCGTATGAACCGCAAAATCAAAGCAATTTCGTCAACAGCTTCCGTGGATAAAAATGGAGCTATTCATGTTACTTTGATTAATTTCGATCCGGGCAATGATATTGAAGTTGCTTGTGAAGTACGCGGCTCTGATGTTAAGGAAGTCACCGATGGTCAGATTATTACAGGAAAAGAAGTTGGTGCTTACAATACATTTGAAAGTCCATATCAGGTACACCTCGAAAACTTTAAGGGAGCTAAGTATAAAAATGGAAAACTAACAGTAAAGCTTCCTGCAAAATCTTTGGTTACAGTAGAACTCAAATAGAGTCCGGATACATTGAATAAATTTGGGTGTAATTGAATAAATTTTACTTTATAATGCTGGCTACAAGATTTATCTTTGTCGAAAAGAAATTAAAATATAAATACTTAAAATGAGAAAATTTTTAGTTACCACATTGGCAGTGATATTAGTAGTTGTCTCTTTACAAGCAGCTAATTCTAAAATTATAGTAAAATCTCCCGATGGTAAATTAATTCTTAAATCATGGATTGACGCCGAAGGTACTTTGATGTACGAGGTAAAGAAAGATAAAAAAATAGTAATTCTGCCTTCTTCAATGGGACTGTCTGGTGATGTGGATTTCACACAAGGGTTGACACTTAAAGAAATCTCTAAACCAGTTATCATAAAAGATACATATTCTGCTCCTGCCGAAAAACGTGCGGAACGTAGTTATAAAGCACGTTATATAAAAGCCGATTTTATCAATGCAGCGAAACAAAAGCTGACTGTTGAATACAAAGCCACCAATGAAGGAGTTGCTCTCCGTTATTTAATTTTATCGGATAGTGCTGTCGCAATTAAAAACGAAATTACACACTTCCAATTTGATGTTTCAACCAAGGCTTGGTTGCACCCTCATGCCGATGCCGAAACCGGTTGGTGCGAAACACAACCGAGCTACGAAGAACAATACCTTTACGATATTCCTGTGGGGACAAAAGCTCCGAAAAAGGCGGGATGGTCATTCCCGGCATTATTTAAAACTACTGATAATTGGGTGCTATTGACAGAAGCAGGACTGACACCGGACTATGTGGGAACACGTCTGGCTCAGAATTGCGACAAGGGTATTTACAGTATCGCCTTTCCTCAAAAAGGAGAAACGGTGAAAGATTCGGATCCGAACTATGTCGTGTCAAAACATCCGACTTCTCCCTGGAGAGTTATTGTTGTCGGTTCGCTGGCTACAATCGTTCAGTCTCAAATGGTGTCGGATCTGGCCGCTCCTGCCGACAAAGCAATTGACTATAGCTGGGTAAAAACCGGAATTTCATCGTGGAGCTGGGGCGTTTTGCATGATAATGCTACAGTGTATCCTATTCAGAAACAATTTATTGACTATGCTTCGGATATGCATTGGGATTACTGTCTGATTGATGCCGATTGGGATCGGAAAATCGGATATGAAAAAATTAAAGAGTTGGCAGATTATGCAAAAACAAAAAATATAAAACTATTACTTTGGTACAACTCTTCCGGCGAGTGGAATTCGACGCAATATACTCCAAAAGGAGCCTTGGTTGAACGGGAAGCCCGTCGTGCTGAATTTAAGCGTACTCACGATATGGGTATTGCCGGGGTTAAAGTTGATTTTTGGCCGGGAGATGGACAATCGTCCATACAGCTTTATTATGATATGATGCAGGATGCTGCTGATTTTCATTTGTTGATAAATTTTCATGGAACCACCGTCCCGAGGGGTTGGTCGCGTACTTTTCCTAATTTAGTGACAATGGAAGCAATTCGTGGTTTTGAATTTACTACTTTCGATCAAAAGGATACAGACATGGCTCCCAAGCATCTTACAATGATACCTTATGCCAGGAATGCAGTTGGCCCTATGGATTTTACACCGGTTTGTTTCGGTGAAATTCAGGGAAAGAAACGTCGTACAAGTAATGCTTTTGAATTGGCACTTACAGTTGTGCTGCAATCGGGTATTCAGCATTATGTTGAGATCCCGGAAAGTATGGCAAAGCAACCTGATTTTGTACAGAATTATATGAGGAATGTTCCATGTAAATGGGATGATGTCCGTTTGCTCGACGGTTTTCCCGGGAAATATGTGGTAATTGCCCGTCGCTCCGGAGATAAATGGTATGTTGCCGGAATTAATTCACAGGCTGAATCTCAAAAAATCAGTCTGGATTTATCAAAGCTGAAGAAGTTGCAGCAAAAGCAATTCACAATAATTACGGACGGTAGTACGAATCGAAGTTTTGAAGAGAAACCAATATCACTCCAAGGGAAAAATATTGAAACAGAACTAAAACCTAATGGCGGTTTCGTAATGATTTTTTAAATAAAATTTTATGGATATAAGAAAGGCTGTCTTTTGACAGCCTTTCTTCTTACTAAAACACCCTTTTTTATTTACCTTTTATTTTATGTTTTCAATAGTTTAATTTAAACCCGTTGAAATTTTATTTTGTATAATCGTCCCAATTTGTATCAAGCATATTACCTGATTTCATAAACTGCATGTGCATGCCAAAGCAGGCGTGCAAATTTGTTGGAGTATGACAAGGGCCTGAAAGTTTCAAATAGTCCCGGAGCATTTGTTTGTACTCGGGTGCCACACAATGTTCGATAATTGCTTCTGCACGCTGAACAGGCGATTTACCGCGAAGGTCGGCTACACCATGTTCGGTAATAATGACGTGTACCGAATGTTCATTTTGGTCTACATGAGTTACCATCGGAACAAGGGAACTTATTTTTCCTCCTTTGGCAGTAGACGGTGTTGTAAATATTGAAATATAGGCACTGCGGGTAAAATCTCCCGAGCCACCAATACCGTTCATCATTTTGGTGCCCATGATATGGGTACTGTTCACATTTCCGAAAATATCAGCTTCCAAGGCGGTGTTAATTGTAATCAAGCCAAGACGACGTGCAAGTTCAGGGCTGTTGGAAACTTCCTGAGGACGAAGCACTAATTTATCCCGGAAAAATTCAAGATTTTCATAAATTTCTTTCAATACCGGCGTTGTAATAGTCAGTGAACAGCCACTTGCGAATTTAATTTTACCACTTTTAATCAATCCGATAACAGCATCCTGAATAACTTCAGTATACATTTCAAAATTAGGAATGTCTGGATTTGTTCCTAATGAAGCCATGACAGCATTTGCTATATTGCCGACACCCGACTGAATAGGAAGAAATTCCTGTGGAATACGTCCCTGTTTTATTTCGTTTGCCAAGAAGTTAGCCACATTATGTCCAATCTTATCCGTAACCTCATCTGTTGGAGTAAAACCTTTTACTTCATCATCTCTGTTTGTTTCAACGATGCAAAGAATTTTCTCCGGATCAACCTGAATATATGGAACTCCCATACGGTCCGAAGGTTTCATCAAACTAAAAGGTTCACGGTAAGGAGGGTCTTTCGGCTCATAAATATCGTGCAAACCACGAAGTTCTTTGGGGTGATTATGATTCCATTCAAGAATAATATAATCGGCCAATTTAGCAATTGTAGGCGAAATGCCAACTCCGGTTGTAGGATACAAAATCCCATCCTCGGTTATGTCGCAAACTTCGATAACCGCAAATTTGGGTTTGGGTAGAAATCCGAAACGCAATTGCTGCGCAAGTACAGACAAGTGCATATCAAAATATGGAGCATCTTCACAATTCAATGCACTACGAAGATCTTTGTTGGATTGGTATGGAGTACGGAACATAATTGCATTGGCACGTGCAAGTGCACCATCAAGTGAGTCTCCGGTAGAAGCACCGGTATACATACCGATTTTGAATTTTTTTCCTTCTGCATGGAAGGCTTCTGCACGTTTGGCGATGGCAGTAGGAACTTCCTTTGGGCAACCGGCAGGCGTAAAACCGCTGAAGCCTACAATGTCGCCATCATTTACATAGCTTGCAGCTTCTTCGGCAGTTACAAATTTAAATTTGTTCAGCATAGTTCGTGTTGATAATTTTTTATGTTATTAGTATTTATTATTCTTCTATTAATCAACAAAATACAAGACAACATTCTAAATAAATGTCTCCCCCGCAACAATCTCAAAATCCGAGCACAAAATTACCAATTTAATTTTGAATAACCTTGAAAAATGGATAGCAATTACAGAAAAATTTCTTTATTTGAATTTTAACGAAGAAGCTGTCTTTAAGCAATTATTTCATTATACATCGATTTTTTTTTATTGAAGTCGTCTTAACTTTTCGTAATAATTCTTTTTTTCAATAAAAATTATAAAAATAAGACAGAGAAAAGATCCTAATAGAATCAGAATTACAGAAATCTGTAGAGAATAAAATCTGTATTTTCTGTCTGAAAAAAATATAATGTTTTTTTAATTCTGTCTTGATTTAAAAGTCAAGATAAGTTCTCTAATAAATTTAAGTCATAAAAAGTATGAAATTTTGTAAAACTAATTGTATTTTAAGAAGAAATTCAGGCTGTTTTTAAAGTTAAATAATGTTAACTATAAAAAAGAAAAGATATAAAAAAGATCTACCACAAAAGAATCTTATCGTCCAAATGGGTGAAATCAATTCCTAAATTAACCTTAGATTATCTCTTTGTGTCCGTTTTAATCAAGGTTAATTGTAAAATATCGAGCATCTTTTATTAATTAGTTTTTTTTATTACACATAAAACAATATTTGCCACACATTTATATATCAACAACCTAACATATTTAAGCTTAATTTTAAGCTTTGTTTAGTAAGTAAAATTGAAAAATACAACAGACAGAATGTTACTGTAAATTTAACTACATTAATGGTCTTCTAAGATGCATAGATAGTTACTTTAGTCGCTTTAAATTATATGTTTTATTAATTAATATTATTT
>JAQVAV010000001.1 GCA_028690665.1 Paludibacter sp. | reverse complement strand
CGTGCAGCGATAGAACCAATCAACGGTCATTTGAAAACAGACCACAGACTTGGACGTAACTTTTATAAGGGAATTACAGGAGACAACCTCAATGTAATGCTGGCAGCAGCAGCTTATAACTTCAAAAAAATGATGAATAAATGGAAATCTTCTTTTTGGCTCGAATTTAAAAAACAAATTGTTGATTTGATAAACCACTGGTTTTACCAAATCAACAATAAATTAATAATAAGAACTTTTTAAGGCTCGACTAATTAAAATCAAGTTGCTTAGATTGAATGTGTTATTTCGAATGGTATTGTGATTGGGTGTTTGATGGCGGATTGTACCACCTTCTCCGCAATTTCTATATAAATAAATACCTCCTTTTGTTATCATATTGAATGAATTTTCTTCGAACATATTATTGGCCGATCCATCACAAGCAATTACTTCCCGGCCAACTGTTGTGCTAAAAGTGTTATTCCGGAATGTATTATAAGCACTCTCAGCATCTAAATAAACAACCGGTCGGCTTTCTGAGCTCTCTCGGCATGATTTTTTATTTTATATGATAATTTGTTTAAATATCAGTGTGTTAAAACAACTATCCTAACAGGCTTTAAGACCTGTTAGGATAGTTGTTTTACAATTGTTTTTCATTTGCATTCACATTCCCGGGCAAGTCATACGCGCGGACGACAATCTTATCTCCATTCAGATTGTCATTATTTGAAGTAACAGTATAAGTCCATTTATATCCATCTGCCGGTTGAGCATTTCCAGACTCTACTTCAGTCCCATCTTTATTAAAAATTGTTACAACAACTTCGAATACCATAAAGTCATCTTTCACCATAATGGTGATTGTATCTCCTGTTTTACCAGTGTAGTTATTCACATTAATTTCAATGATATCGGGTGCCTGCATAAAATCGGCAACAGCGACATTGTAAACGGAAACTCCTTCTTTTGCCGACTGTGCGTAGAGTTCTTTCTTTTCAGGGTCGGCGTTAACTTCACGTCCATAGATAACAGCTTCCTGAAAGCGCCGACGATGCGTTTTTTGTGCTTCACTCGGTTCGCCAGTAGATTTGCGCGGTGCTGATGAAACAACCGTTTTTCCGGCCCGATTGCGGAATACCAATAAATTCCCCACTTTTCCACTTAGTCCGTAGGTTACAATGTTGTTTTTTGATTCTGCCATAATAAATTTAGTTTTAAGTTACAAGTAAACAAATAAATTGAATAAACAGGTAACGGGTTAATAATTATGAAAAATGAAGTCGTTAAACATATATGCTTGTTCGTCTCTCTGTCGTCTCTTGTTCGTCAGAATGGAGAATGAGAATGTTTATAATGCAATCTCTGGTTTTAAAATATTTTGTACTTTTATTACAATTGCTTGCTTTATCAATAAAGAATTTTATACATTCAAGATGATTGTTTATCACTGAAAGATAATAAAACTGTTATATTTAACTAATTTAAATAATGTATTCTTTTAGACTTCAAGTAATTTTGTTTTGTAAAATCCACGTGTTTTTTGGGTGATCAATTTTATAATTGAACAATTTCCTTTCCAAACATTTCCCCAGAGTTTTTTTGTTATAGAAATATACAATTTGCCATTCATGCTTTTAATCCTACGATTTTCACCTTCGTGTCTAGGTTACCAAGCAAAGAGTATCGCATTAGACTGAAATTCCCCAAAAGCTGTTTCTATAGCTCTACCATTATTCAAGATAATAATTCTTAAATTTATTTCAATAAAGTTATAGTATATGAATATTTATATTCACGATCCATAAAACGATACTCATCCAATGGACTTGTTCGCCAAGAAGTAATTCCACCTAATCCTCGTTGAAATAAGTCAACATTTAAAACGGTTTCTTTCCGTGGAATTAAATCCGAACTGTGTTGCTGTTTCTTTGTCAATCCAGCATCCATATCTTCTATTCTGTATGGTAATGCACTAACAGAAAGAGGTTGATTCCCAATAATTCGTATGCCAGTTCCTGTATTGTCAGTGAGAGTTAGCCAACGCACATCTGTTTTGTTGCCTGTTTCTTGCGGCCGATAATAGGCAAAAGCTTGTTCTTTTACTTTCCCATTCCATATTCCGATAAAAGCATCTGCTTTCCGGTCTATATAATTTTCATGCGGTCCTCGACCGTACCATGTGAAGTTTTCTAAACTATCGGGCAGTATTATAGTTGTACCAAAACGGAATAGTTCAGGTAGATTATCTGATAAGGCTTTGTAAAACACTGAAGTTTCTAGTTGTCCGTCACTTTTGATTGTATAAATTATGTTTATATCAATATTAACTCCAAATGATTTTGCTTGATAATAAATTTTTATAACACTATCTTTTTCTTCAATTTTATTTAATGAATATTGGAGATTATGGCTTACTGCATTCCATATCAATGAACGCTCATGGGCTTTTTCTCCAAAGTCGTTATCGGTTGGAGCTCTCCAAAAGTTTAAATAAGGAGATGCTTTAAAAAGAGCTTTTTCGTTTTTAAATATGTTTATTAATGTGTTATTTCCTCCCTTTGAAAACTTATAACTTATAGCACCTGCCTGAATTATTATTTGATTTCTAGTTTCTTCTTTTTGAAGATAACTAGTAGTTCCGTTTTTTACAGTTGTAAAATAATTGTTTTCTGTAAATGCAAATTCTTCTTTTGCAACTTCAAATCCTATAGGAATAATTTCAGATTTTTGATTGTTGTAAGCAAATATTTGTAAAAAATATTCAACACCTGCGTTTTGTTCTATTCTAGGGAGATTCAGCTTTACATTTTGTTTATTGTCGGATTTTATATTTACAGTAAATTTTTCTTCCGCAGTTTTTTCCCCATTTTTTAATAAAGCCCATTTGAAGTAATGATTTTTATCGGTAATTTCAGTAAATTTAAAATCATTTATTATAGTAATTTCTCCTTTACTGAGGTCTCTAGCTTTAAATATAATATTTTGATATACTTTTTTTACGATATAGCAATGTGGCATATATTTTTGGTCGGGAGTAATGAGCCCATCCATACAAAAATTATTATCATTGAGTTTATTGTATCCATTTAAATCACCGCCATACGCCCAGTAGAAACGTCCTTGCTCATCATGAGCAGGAAACCCGTGGTTGTACCATTCCCAAATGAACCCGCCCTGCATATTTTTACTTTTCCTTATTAAATCCCAATAATTTTGGAAATTACCCATACTATTACCCATTGCATGTGCATATTCACACATAATATATGGACGATTTAATGTCATTTCCGAAACTTTTTTCATTACATCCCAAACAGGATACATGGGGCAAATTATGTCAGTATTTCTCTCGCTCATTTTCGGATCCGATTTGTTTGAAGCTTGTTCATATTGAACAGGACGGCTTTTATCTTTATTTTTAACCCAATCGTACATGTCGAAAAAAGCCTTACCGTTGCTTGCTTCATTTCCCAAAGACCAAATAATCACAGAAGCATGATTTTTATCTCTTTCAACTAACGCTTTTATCCTGTCCATGTGTGCCCCATGCCATTCTGGAAAATTTGATATATTATCCTGTCCATATCCTAAACCATGTGATTCAAGATTAGCTTCATCTACCAAATAAATTCCATATTCATCACATAATCTGTACCAAAGCGGTTGTTGAGGATAATGAGATGTTCGAACCGCATTAATATTCAATTCTTTCATTAATTGGATATTGCGTATCATTACTTCTTTGTCCACAACTTGGCCTGTCTTGTAATTAAACTCGTGTAAATTAACCCCTTTGAAATATATCTTTTTCCCGTTGATAAAAAGTTGTCCATCGTGAATTTCTATTTTACGGAATCCTATTTTATTGGATGTAGATTCTATCACAGTACCTTTAGAATCTTTCAATGTAATCAACATATTGTAAAGATTAGGAGTTTCTGCTGTCCATTTCAAAGGAGATGAAACCATCCCTGAAAATTTACACACGAAGACAGAATTCGCATCAATAGTTATCAATTCTTTTTTATTAAAAACATTTTTTTTTGCCTTACTAAATAAAGCAATCTCAACAGATATATTTTGTGAGTTTTCTGCATAGTTTTTTAAAGTAATATCGGTAGAAAAAAGTCCGTTCTTATAATTATTGTCTAAATCGGGATGGGCAAAAAAATCAAGAATTCGTGTGTTTGCGGTACTATATAAATAAACACTGCGATTGATTCCGCCTAAGCGCCACATATCCTGATCTTCAAGATATGATCCGTTGCCATATTTATAAACACGGCATGCTAATGTATTCGTCCCTTTACGAATGTACTTTGTAATATCAAATTCCGCAGGAGATTTGGCATTTTCGGAGTAACCAACAAATTGTCCGTTTATCCAAATGTAGATACCAGTACCTGCTCCATCGAAGTGAAGAAACACATGCCTATTATTCCAATTTTCCGGAATAGAAAAATTTTGACGGTAAGATCCCACAGGGTTGTCTTCGATATCTACATAAGGTGGATTTTTAGGGAATGGATAGGTGACGTTGGTATAAATGGGAATCCCGTATCCATTAAATTCCCAATTGCCTGGAACTGGAATCGTTTTCCAATTACTTGCATCATAGTTTTCCTGATGAAAATCTTTAGGTGCATTAGCGGGTTTCGAAGCCCAATAGAATTGCCAATCACCATCAAGAGATAAAAAATAGGGAGAAGATTCTTTATTATCTTCGAGTGCTAAGTTTTGATTTGGATAGGGTAGTGAGGTTGTTCTGTATGATTCTTTGTTGACCGCAAAGACTTGAGGATTTTCCCACTCTGTGGTTGATTGGGCTAATGTTCCTATTGAAAATAATGATGCCATTATTAAAAAGACGACATTCGTTATTCGTTTCATTTAGTTGCTTTTTTCTATGATTAAATTGGAATTTTTTATTATATAATTTTTAAGAATTGGTTTTCTATTCTAAGTCGTCCAATAGAAAACCAATTCATTATTTCGGTGTTTTTTGATGTTAGTTTATGACTATTTTATTAATATTTTTTTTGAGACATTGTCTGCTGACATATTTAGATTTACCAGATATATCCCCTTTTTTAAAGAGCCAACAGAGAGTGCCTCATTGGGATTAAGTCCTATTTTTTGTAAAACTATTTTTCCTGTTGTATTATATATACAAATATCAAATGAATGATCTATTTCATTAGAGAATATTAGATTGCGGTTTTTTAAGAAAAAATAATCGCTTTGATTATTTACTGTCTGTTTATTATCTGTTGTAATCTGAGATTTTATTGTAATAGACTTAGCTACAGCAGAAATACCTGCATAATTAGAGCTGACAGGAATATTAATAGTATCACCCAAATTAACACTAATTTTGTATATATATAATGTTGTAATTGAACCAGATGATTGTTGATATTGTACTTGATAATCTGTTTTCGTCCAATCCAATAAAGTTGTAGCGGCTAAAGTTCCAGATGCTAACAAATAAATTTCTCCTGTAGCTGATGGAACTATTTTTCCTTTGTAAGAAGCACTGGTTTGTAGTGCAAGAAATTTAAACCCATTGAACTCCGGAGCAACGCTGCTTAATTTAATACTTGTGTTATTTGTAAATTTAAGTACATCTATTGCTAAATCTCTAATTTCACAAGGCTGATTGTAATCTTCCGGTATTATTTCAACGGCCATCTGATCTGGTATGAATGATTCTGCGTAAGTTGTTTTAATTCCAAAAATCAGAATCAGAACTAATAGTAAGTAACTTTTTGTTTTCATGAGATTTTATTTTATAATTAAACATAAGGTAGTGACAAATTGTAGTTATTTTTTCAATATTTTTTGTAAAATCAATTTTTCTTGTGTATCCAATTTTACCAGATAGATACCATTTCTCAAAAAATCGACAGGAATAATTTCGCCTGCATTAATCCTATTTTTTTGCAGAACTAACTTCCCACAAATATTATAAATGTATAGATCGAAAGGACGGTCTATTTGTTCTGATATTTTTAGACTGTTGGACGTCAACAATAAATAATTTGTTTTTTCATTAATAGGGCTATTTAGACCTGATACTTCACCTTTTATTGTAATTGAATATGCTAATGGAGAAAAGCCAGCCCAATAATTATTCGTAGGTATATCTATTGTATCTCCAAGATTAACGCTTCTCTCGAAAATGTAGACGGTTGTTGCTGTTACAGAGGTGCTTTCGTATACAGCAGTATAATTAGTTTTCGTCCAACCATCTAATACTGCAGCTCCTGATCCTACCAAATATATTGTCCCGGTTGCAGATGGAACTATTTTACCTTCATAGGCATTTTTAGATTCGGTAGAAAAAAACTGAAATCCATTGAATTCATTTGGAACAGACGTCCATGTAACTGTAGAATTTGTAAATGGGCTTGCACCTTCTGTGAAAATTGTAATTTCGGATGTTTGTTCATAGTCCGTGGGGTTTATTTCAACAGGCATTCGGTCGGCTGTTGTTTGAGCGGAGCCAATTCTAAGAATTAGAATTGAGAACATAAATAGGATACCTTTTTTCATAACATTTTATTTTTATAATTAGACATAAGAAAGTTCAAATAAGTGTTTTTTGATGATTAAATTAACTGTTAGATAGATAAAAGTTTTATTATCTCGGTTTTGATAATTTGTGAGTGAGCCTTGTTTATTATTGATAGTAGTTTATTTTATAAATACTTTATAAACTGTTGTAATATCCTCTATTTGTAGTTTAAGTATATAGAAACCTTGTTGTATTGGAGAAAAAGAGTTTTGCGAGGAGTATAAGAGTTGCTTTCCTGCATTATCATATAACACAGCTTTTGTTATTTTATCAGATAGAATCGTTATTTTCCCATTTTCTATGGTGAAACTTTGATTGTTTTTATTGATTGAGTTCAATTCTGATTTTGTCTCTTGTTCTTCTATTACGTCATTAATAAACTGAATAACCTCATTGTTAATTTGAGTGTTGTATGTAGATGAAAATCCTCCATGACCGCCACCTGGTATAGTCGTGAATTTATTTTTGATACCAAATTTTTGTAATATTTCTTGCAGTGATACTGATTGATTGTAAGGAACGGTTGGGTCTGAATCTCCATGAACGATATAAGTGGGGGGGGTATTTGCATTCACTAAATAAAACGGAGAAAGTGATTTTATAAATTCTTGATTATTTATACTATCTCCAAGCCATTCAACTAAAGATGAATAAGACATTAAATCATCTAATTTTGTGATACCGTATTTATCAATCACAGCCATTACCTTAATGTCATCTATATATGGTTCAATATCGTTATCGTACATACGATTATTTTGAAGATACCCAGCCGTTAATGCTAAATGTCCGCCTGCCGATCCTCCGAGAAAAATAATTTTTTGCCTATCTATATTATATTCTTCTGCATGATGTAAAAGGTAAATCATAGCGGCCCTAGCATCTTCAACTGCTGCCGGAGCTTTTGCCTCCTCTGTTAAGCGATACTCAACATTAGCTAAAGCATATCCTTGATCAAAATATAAATCGAAATTTGTATAATCCTCTTTAAATCCAGACTTCCAGCCACCTCCGTGAAATCTTATAATTACTGGTGCCGGCTTATTGGGATTGGTTGGATAATAAATATCCATTCGGGTATTAGAGCTATTTACTCTTTTATATAATATATCTGTTTGCGCAGAGTAATCAGAGGGATATGCTACTCTTTTTGATGTTTTAAAATTTAAGGAAATTGCTCTGGACTGACTTAAGACGGGATCATTTTTCGATAGGAAACAACCTGCAGAAGCTGTAAATGTATAATCTTTATTTGTAGTTGGTGAACCTTCAAGCTCTATAGGTACAGAGACAATACTATTGTCGATAAGGCAATCATTCAACGGAATTAACTTTTTATTCAATAATAATTCTCCTGTTCCAAATTCAATTTCTTTATTAAAATACAGTTTAATTCCTTTTTGCAAGTTATAATAGCAAACTTCAGCTTCTGAAGGAGATGATTTTACTAATGTAAGGACTTCTGTGTCTATATCTTTTATTGTTATAGCTTGTGCCAAAGGAGACAGCCCTGCCCAATTTGAATTCGTGGGGAGATCAATGGTATCTCCCAAATTAACATTTTTCTTAAAAATATAAAGTGTTGTTGGACTAGTTGACAACTTATAGGTTGCTGTATAAGTTGTTTTTGTCCAACCAGCTATTGTTAAAGTGCCAGATGCTACTAAATATATCTCACCAGTAGCAGATGGGACTATTTTTCCCCTATAAGTATTATTTGAATTGGATGAAAAAAATTGAAATCCTTTGAATTCTGAAGCAACAGATTCCCACTCAGTAGCCGAATTCGTATAAGGTTTTTCTCCTTCTGTAAAAGTTGTAATTTCTGAAGGATTTCCATAGTCACCCGGAATTATCTCAATGGACATTTGATCTGGAAATGATTGGCTATAGCTTATTTCAAATCCACATACTGCAATCAACACCATAATAATTAACATTCTCTGGCTCATATTATACTGTTTTTTAAATTGTTTTTATTTCTAAAACGGCTTACCAATAATCCAACAAGGAACATGCTCAACGTTGAAATTACAACACTCATATAAGCATGGAATGGACTTTGTAAAAAACTTGGAAGCTTTGATGAAAAAGTTATCCATAAGATTACCAGTACTCCTATGGTTACAGATATTATTGCTGTAACTTTGTCTGCTTTTTTTACAATAAAACCAAGTAAAAATAAACCAAGCATTGCTCCGCCAAATATTCCTGTTAATTGCCACCACATGGCAAGAATGCTTTGAACACCAACCATCATTAATGCGAATACAGTTCCTATAGTTCCAACTACAACAGTACCTACTCTTAAAACTATTAACCCCTCCCGATCTGTAGTGTTTGGATGTATATATCTTTTATATATATCTTCAAAAAAGATTGTTGATGAACTATTTAAACACACTGACAAAGTACTCATTGCGGCAGCAATAATAGCCGCAATAATGAAACCTGCAATACCTACAGGCAGCCCGTGACCCATAAAGTGAGGAAGAGCCTGATCTGCAATTTTAGAAATTGATAATGATTCTGCTTTTTCGTCAACAGACATATTGAAGGTGGTTTGGTTTTCGATTCTCTGTTCTTTAAGAAGAGCAATAGCAGATTTATGTTTTAAGTCATTTAATAGATTGGGCTGAGTCTGATAGTATGAAAATAGCATAGTTCCTATGAAAAAGAATAATAATGAAATTGGAACATAAAGCATTCCACCCATCCATAATGATTTGCGTGCGTCTTTGTCTGATTTGGCTGTATGATAACGCTGTACGTATGTCTGGTCAAATCCAAAAGATTTTATGTTCATAAATAATCCATATAGAAATACAACCCAAAAGGTTGGTTCTGCAAATGATAGCTTAAATGAACCTAAAGAAAATTTTGAATTTTCAGCTGCAATTCTGAATGCGTTTCCAGCACCTCCAGGAATATCTGTTAAAATTATAATAAGTAACAGTATTGCGCCTGAAAATATAATAACAGATTGAATTACTTCTGTCCATATTATCGCTTTCATCCCTCCTAATACGGTATATAGAGTTATTAATACACCCGAAGTCAGTATTATCGAAGCCATGCTCCAACCTGTTAAGCCATTTAAAGCTAATGCTACTCCCAAAGTTATTGTTGCTATTCGTGAGAATTGAATTAATAGATAACAAGCAGCTGAATAAACTCTGGCCCATGATCCAAATCGTTTCTCCATGTGGGAATATGCGGATATTTCTCCTCCATTACGATAAAAAGGAATGAAGTATTTTGAGCTAATTAGAATTGCTATAGGGATTGCCAAACTAAATACAAAATAATTCCAATTTGAGCCGAAAGAAATTCCCACAACTCCGATAAATGTATTACTACTTAAATATGTTCCAAGATAAGATAATCCAATAACCCACCCAGGTACAAAATTTTTAGCTATCATAAAATCGTTACTTGAACGATTTTTTCGAGCAAAGGAGCTACCAAAAAGGACAATAATTATTACAGAGAAACCTATAATTCCAAGATCTACTAATGGTAATTTCATGTTTAATTTTTAGTGATTATATAAATTATTTTTTACCACCTTCAACCGACTCAATAAGAAATCCTTTGAGGTCTTCATTTTCAGATAATGCCTGAAAATGGACATATGAAATTCCGTTTATGCTCGGGCGGATATTAGGGAGTTTTAGATCGACAAGTGTTCCATCAATTGATAATTTACAATCAGAAGATTGGGAGTTGTTCCAACTAAAAGTTAAATCATACCATTGCCCCGGAGTCAGAGTAATATTGTTCCCTAAATTCCCATCTCCCGGTATCTTCAGTACATACATGGCATAATCAGCGACGACAGGGTCAGTTGGATTGAACCAACGATCAATTAAACATATTTGTGCTCCTCCACCTCCGGGAATAAGTTTAATACGGGTGGTAAATATTCCATCTATTGCAGCAGGAAAATTCCAAACAGCTCCATCTTTATCAAAGACTAAATTATTATCAATTGAATGTTGAATTTGCAATACCTGAGCATTAGATTTATCCGGGTGAGAAATTAATTTTGCTCCATCCACCCTATTATAGGTACAGTGACCAACAATACCTTTTATATATTTAAATGTTGACCAATCATCTAAATCATTTTCAAAAGATGATTTTCTTCGGGTTTCGTAAAGCCAGTCAACATCAAAAATGACCAAAGCTCTTATTTTTTCGTCTTGTCCGTGAGCTACAAGAATTTTGTTATCGGGAAGTTCCAAAGCTTGTCCCTGATGAACACTAAAATCGGCGGTAGCCATATCTCCATAATTACTTGCATTACGATAAGGATTTAGTCTTACTTCCCGAAATCCAATCCACGTATTACCATCGTCTTCAGAAATAGCAGCATGATAAACATCCCGGTTTGTAAACACATCTTCAAAGAGTCCTTCTTTAACCGATTCAGAAACGGAAGCATTGGCAAGATCAATTTCGGGGAGAGGAGTAGAGTTTGACCAAAATAAAACGATTCGTCCATCTTCCAATCGTAATAATGTTGGCATGGTTAACGTTCCGTAAAATCTTGATGGTTGCCACTCAGACCATGTTACTCCGGCATCATTAGAGAAACATTCATAATGTTCATCCTGAGAGGTTCTTGCTAGTAGCCATACTCTTCCATCATTCAATTCTACGATAGTAGGTTCCAAACACCAATTTTGCCATCTGGTACCTAAGTGAGGAGGAGTAACTTCAAATGCAGGTCCGTGTGGAAGAACAGTTGTGGTCCATGTAATTCCATCATCAACAGAACGGAATATGGCAATCTGATATGGACGTTGCGTCGTTTGTCCGGCAAATAGCACGGCTTTTCCTGAGGGTAGAAAATATGCCGGACGAATCATAACGTTGCTTATAATTACGTCACTTATTTTTTTTCTGTAATAGCTACCATCGGAACCTCCTACAGAACGGTATATAGATGTTCCACTACCTCCACTGACCATCCGCAACGCAGTTCCTGTCTTTGGGTTTACGGCTAATGGGCGCCTACCTGTAAGAGACTCATCATCTGAAAAACTTTTAAATAACCAAGTCAGCCCATTATTTTTACTATATAAAAAACCGTCGTCGGCATAGTGACGAATTTCTCCATCTGAACATTTGAATAATCCATTATGTGGATTTACTGTTGGAACTCCAACGATAGTGGGCTTAAAAATATTAATTTTCTGTTTTTGTTTTGGAATTATTTCAATAGACATTTGATCAGGTTTTGTTTGGGCACTAATTCCAATAACAAAAACAGAGGTTAATATTAGATATAAGATGCTTTTCATATATAAAATTTTCAATGTAATTTAATTTTTAGTGATTATATAAATTATTTTTTACCACCTTCAACCGACTCAATAAGAAATCCTTTGAGGTCTTCATTTTCAGATAATGCCTGAAAATGGACATATGAAATTCCGTTTATGCTCGGGCGGATATTAGGGAGTTTTAGATCGACAAGTGTTCCATCAATTGATAATTTACAATCAGAAGATTGGGAGTTGTTCCAACTAAAAGTTAAATCATACCATTGCCCCGGAGTCAGAGTAATATTGTTCCCTAAATTCCCATCTCCCGGTATCTTCAGTACATACATGGCATAATCAGCGACGACAGGGTCAGTTGGATTGAACCAACGATCAATTAAACATATTTGTGCTCCTCCACCTCCGGGAATAAGTTTAATACGGGTGGTAAATATTCCATCTATTGCAGCAGGAAAATTCCAAACAGCTCCATCTTTATCAAAGACTAAATTATTATCAATTGAATGTTGAATTTGCAATACCTGAGCATTAGATTTATCCGGGTGAGAAATTAATTTTGCTCCATCCACCCTATTATAGGTACAGTGACCAACAATACCTTTTATATATTTAAATGTTGACCAATCATCTAAATCATTTTCAAAAGATGATTTTCTTCGGGTTTCGTAAAGCCAGTCAACATCAAAAATGACCAAAGCTCTTATTTTTTCGTCTTGTCCGTGAGCTACAAGAATTTTGTTATCGGGAAGTTCCAAAGCTTGTCCCTGATGAACACTAAAATCGGCGGTAGCCATATCTCCATAATTACTTGCATTACGATAAGGATTTAGTCTTACTTCCCGAAATCCAATCCACGTATTACCATCGTCTTCAGAAATAGCAGCATGATAAACATCCCGGTTTGTAAACACATCTTCAAAGAGTCCTTCTTTAACCGATTCAGAAACGGAAGCATTGGCAAGATCAATTTCGGGGAGAGGAGTAGAGTTTGACCAAAATAAAACGATTCGTCCATCTTCCAATCGTAATAATGTTGGCATGGTTAACGTTCCGTAAAATCTTGATGGTTGCCACTCAGACCATGTTACTCCGGCATCATTAGAGAAACATTCATAATGTTCATCCTGAGAGGTTCTTGCTAGTAGCCATACTCTTCCATCATTCAATTCTACGATAGTAGGTTCCAAACACCAATTTTGCCATCTGGTACCTAAGTGAGGAGGAGTAACTTCAAATGCAGGTCCGTGTGGAAGAACAGTTGTGGTCCATGTAATTCCATCATCAACAGAACGGAATATGGCAATCTGATATGGACGTTGCGTCGTTTGTCCGGCAAATAGCACGGCTTTTCCTGAGGGTAGAAAATATGCCGGACGAATCATACTTACATTTATATCACTAATTAATGTACTCACATACTTACCTTCAACACTATCTACAGAACGTTGTACTCTTGTCCCATTGCCACTTGTCATACGTAAACACGTTCCCGTTTTATAATTCATTGCTAAAGGACGTTTTCCAGTGTAAGTTTCACCCACATTATCTGAAAAACTCCGATATCTCCATGTCAGACCATCATTTCTACTGTATAGAAAACCAGAGTCCGAATAATGCCTAATTTCTCCGTCGCGACAAAGAAATAGACCATTATATGGATTTACAGGTGGAACTCCGACAATTGTAGGTTCAAAAATTTTGTCTGACGTTTCGTCTTCATCTTCTGTAATTGGAGCATTTGTAGTGCTACAATACACCAGCAATAATGGTAAGATGGTTATTGTCAATAAATAAGTAACTGTTCTAATAAATTTCATCTGATTTAATGGTTTTTTAAGCATTACTATTCCAGATTTTATCCAAATCCGGGCTTTTTGATAGATATGGAATCTGTTTCCGAACCCATTCTCCAGAGATAGATAATACATCTGTATTTTGTCTTACTGACTCCGCTACTGCAATTCCTGCAGCTTCTCCAATAGCATGCATTGTAGCCATAACTCTTATTGCTGCTGCTGCTTCGTGGGTTGCAGATAAAGCCCTGCATGGAACTATTACATTTGGACACACATTGTTTAACAGACTTCTGAACGGAATTTCATAATAATCTCCTGGTGGAGGACCAAAATTTGGTTTTACTGCTCCTTTTTCTCCTGGAATTTGCTGTATGTCTATTGCACCTGTGGGATTATGTATATCAATAAAATATCTTGAACGGGCAATCCCATCTGTAAATTTTTGTCCTTTAATTATATCTTCACTTGTAATAGTATATAGACCTTTTATATGCCTTGTTTCTCTTACTCCTACCTGACAAGCAATTTTTTCAATATAAGCATTTTTAAACCAAGGTGTCGATTTTATTAGCCAGTTACCAATAAGAAATGCCTGCCTCCGTCCTTCTATTTCAGCTTTTGTAAGATCTATAGCTGAAAGTCCAGAAACTTCTGTAATTCTAGTCATGTTAAAATGAAGAATATTGGGCCTGGGATAATCATAGAAGTGAATAAAATTTCGGTAAGGATAGTGCAACTCCCCTTTAGATAAAGCTTTTTGAAAATACGGTTCAACCAAAGCTCTGGCGGCTCTGAAATTTCCTGTAGCTATCATATCCTCTTTATCCACATTCCCCATTCTGAAGCTTACAGTCATTGCTTGAGTAAGTCCATCCTCTTGGCGTCCTACTTCAAATGGTACACCTGCCATTGCAGCAACATCAGCATCTCCTGTACAATCAATAAAATTCTGAGCACAAAACACTTCAATACCTTCCTTTGAAGCAATGCCGATTGAAGCAATCCGATCTCCTTCTTTTTGGACAGATTGGACATAGCTGTGATAACGAACATGAACTCCGGCATCGGACAATAGGGTATCGTATATATATTTAAGTAGTTCTTCATCAAAAGCAGAAGGAGCAAGTGATGTTCCAAATCCTCCGTTTGTATGCATTTTTAATACAACCTCCTTGAAAACACCTTCTATTAAAGAACCTCGTTTATTTGTTTCCGGATCAACATATTCTTGTCCTGACCATGGATTTACAAGAGCAGAAGTTGACATTCCTCCACAGAATCCATAACGTTCAATTAATAATGTTTTTGCTCCTCTACGTGCCGCGGCTATAGCTGCGGCAACACCGGAAGGACCTCCTCCACAAACGATTATATCATATTTATTTTCTTTGAGCATGATTACTTTTTTTGACTTTTTAATAATTTGGATTTTGCTTCAAATTAGGATTGATTTTTATTTCTTTTGATGGGATTGGCCATAAATATTGTCGTGATGAATCAAATTTTCTTGTAGTGATTAGTCTAATAAGACCTTGTTCATACATTGGATCGAAGTTAGGAACACCATCGTCATCGATGTCAGGTGTAGCAGGGAAGAACCATAATCCTTGATTAATTACGTTACTGCGTAAATCTGAGATAGGATATAAAATACCGTAATTATTTTTATTCAATACTTTCTCTGCCAATCTCCACCGAATGATATCCATGTATCTGAGTCCTTCATTTGCAAATTCCATTCGCCGTTCAATACGGAGTGTTTTACGAAGTTCATCCTGACTTGTCATTGCCACGGCTGGGTATAACGATGTTTGTGATACATCTACTTTATACGCTCTTGCTCTCACCATATTTATTGCATTTAACATAGATTCATCAAGTTCCCCTAATTCGATTTTTGCCTCAGCATACATTAAAAGAACATCTGCATAACGAACAATGACCTTGTCAGGATCTGCCATAAGGTCGTCTGCCCATGTTTCGTCTATTTCTTTCTTCCAGCACAATCCATTAAATGCGGCATACTCAGAGTTTGTGAGACAATCATTATTTTTTACTTTTCCTCCAGTTATGTAATTATAAACCTTAAGGGAATCTGGATGAGGCTGGTATACAACACTTAAAAATGTACTTCCAAATTCTACAATAGTTGCTTTGCATCGAGGGTCTCTGTTGTCGAAGGGTTTTCGGGGATTAAATAATGGGGATTCATCAATTGGTAATCCATCTGTACATAAGAAAGAACAGAACAAATCCCATGAAGGAATATTTTGAACGAATCCACTTCTGTTTCTCGGAAGATAGTGTTGAACGGACAGAGGCTGGAATCTTTCACCGGAGAGAAGTTCCACAAGGTTAGTTGAGTTTTTTAGATATATACCTAATGCAACAGAACGAGGTATTAAAAAAATTGATTCACCCGCATTTTTTGTCAAGAATAGCTTTTCGAAATCTGAATTTAATTGATAAATATTTAAATCCATACATGATTTTGCGGCATCTCTTGCAGTCTTATAATCTCCCATATATAATGCAATCCTTGCCTTCAACGCTAAGGCAGCTCCCTTCGTTGCCCTACTTGAACCCGATTCATTATAAGATGGTTCTAAAACCGATGCAGCATAATCAAAATCCTTATAAATTTGTTGCAATATTGTATCTTTATTTGTTCTAGACAAAGTATAAGCTTCATCAATATCTGGAGTGTTTTCATAATAGACAACATCTCCATAATGAGAAATTAGAGTGGAATATTCATATGCTCTAACAAAGTGAGCTTCTCCTTTGTATCTATCCAATTTATCTTTTAATATTACGCCATCTAAATTGTCCATTTTTGAAATCAGAGTGTTTGCTGTTGCAATTGCTTGATATGCCATTGACCAAGTATTGGTCCCATATGAGAATTCACTGTTTATAGTAGCACCGGTAATATCGTTAAGAGTAAACCTATCCATCCAATCATCAGTCCATTGATCTTGATCTGTTCTCCAAAAATTAATATAGTATAAGCTTTTAACAGACATTTCAATCTGTTCTTCATTGGAATACCAATTTTCACTGGATGCTTCGGAAAGAGGATTTAAATCAAGATCTGCACAGGCTGTACATAAAAGAAATGCTACTGTCAGTATAAATAAATATATATTCTTATTCATAATATTAAAATTTTACGGAAATACCAAAAATAAAAGAGGCCGTAATAGGATAACCTGTATCTGAAATTTCAGGATCCCAACCTTTAGGATAATTATTAATTGAAAAGAGATCAACCCCACTGATATATAATCTTATATCTTTCATTTGGATATTCTCCACCCAGGAATGAGGCAAATTATATCCCAATGTTATGTTTTTTATACGAAAATAGGCTCCATTAAATAACCAATAATCTGACATGGAATAGTTATTAGAAGAACTTGTTGCTGACAACCTTGGATATTTTACTGTATTATTCTTTTCAATCGAGTTGTAAGTACTCCAATAGTTATTGTCAATAAAAGCAGGAAAGTTTCCATAGTCCGATCGTAGAGGTTGTACCATTACTGCTGTCATACGTGAATTTTGTTTTCCTACTCCTTGGATAGTAAAAGATAAATCAAGATTCTTATATCCTATATTCGCATTTCCACCATAAATATATCTAGGTAAAGATCCTCCAAGTAAAGTTCTGTCATAGTCTGCAGAAATAACTCCATCAGGAACTCCATCGGGACCGCTAATATCAAGGAGTTTTATATCTCCAGGTTTAACGTTGGTATTTAATGTAGGATAATTGTCTATTTCTTCCTGTGTTTGAAATATTCCATCCGTTTTGTATCCATACCATTCGTTATATTCACTTCCCTTTATTTTGACTTGATCTCCAAGAAATTCAATTCCACCTAAATCCACCATTACAGATCTAAAATCTGAAAGGTTTGCAGATACAGAATATTTAAAATCTCTAATTTGGTCTTGCCATTTTATCTCAAGTTCCCAGCCCTTTGTGTTCATCTTTCCAGCATTTTGTTCTGGATTTGTAAATCCAATGTAATCTGGTATTTCCAAACTCAATAACATATTATCTGTGTTTTTATCGTAGTAATCGCCAGATAATTGAAGTCTGTTGTCAAATAAATTTATATCAATTCCAAGGTCAATAGATTCTGTTGTTTCCCAAGTAATATTTTTGATGGCATACGCCACTTGTCTTGCCGTTTGAGAAGAAACCACGTTGTCTCCTGAGTAAAACAAAGCATTACTGAACTCTATTGTTGATTGATAAGGATAATTCCCGATTCTTTCATTTCCAAGCTTCCCCCATGATGCTCTCAGTTTAAGAAAAGATAATGGATCTATCCCTTTCATAAATGATTCTTCTGACATTACCCAACCCACTGATAATGAAGGAAAAAATCCCCAACGAAAATCCTTGTCAAAACGAGAAGAACCATCATATCTTGCATTTACTTGCGCCAGATATCTATTGTTATAGCTATACGCAATCCTGCCAAAATAAGAATTATATGCACTTTCGTAAGCATCTCCAGAAACAGAGATATAATTAGTATTTGCTAAATCCAGATATGGAAAATCAGAGAATTGCATATTGTTGCTATAGGCTGACATGTTTTCATTGTAAGCCTGAAAACTTTCAAAGCCAGACATGATATTCAGATCGTGATGTTCGAATGTTTTTTTATAATTTGCTATGAATTGGGTTGTTAAACGATAGCTGTCCGTTCTAGATTCTTTAAGACTATTGCTTGTAGCTCCACTAATAAAGCCTAGATATACGTCAGGATCATCGTAATATGTATACTGAATTTGCTTTCTAACCTGCTTTTCTTTATTATTATTGAGCAAGGAAGATACTACAACAGAAAAATTCAGTTCTTGTATTGGAGAATATGTTAATGATGCCTTCCCTCCAAACTGATTATAAGTAGTTTCGTCATACCCCCCATACATTAGCCGAGCATAAGGATTTTGCCCTCCTTTCCCTTCAGAAATAAGGCCATTTGACCATACTGCTGAATATATACTAGGAAACAGCCTCATTTCACCTATTGGATTAGTGCTGGGATCATCATACATTGACCTTTTTATAAAAAAATCTACCGAGGACGATAAGTGCTTGTTGATATTTATATCGTTGTTTATACGAGCTGTTATCCTTTCATATGATTTTCCTGCATATAATCCATCTACATTATCGTATGCTAAGGAAATTTTGCTCTGAAGGGTTTTATTACCGGCAGTTATACTTACATTATGACTTTGTTTTGGAGCATATTTTTTAAGAATAAGATCTACCCAATTTGTAAGTGGGTATCGGTCTGGATTATCATTATGGAGAGTAGTGTAGTTCTCAATAATTTCCGGTTCGTACACTAAATATTCAGAACCGGAAATGTTTCCATTATCATTCCATCTTAATTCGTTTACCATCTCCATGTATCTTTGAGCCCCAACATACTCAGATAAAACAGTAGGTTTCTCAACTCCGAATTCTGCATTGTATTGAAGGTTTACGCCACCTGTTTTTCCTCTTTTTGTAGTAACCAATATAACTCCTGCTGCAGCTCGTGCTCCATAAATAGATGCAGAAGCTGCGTCTTTAAGTACAGAAATACTTTCAATATCATTTGGATTTATGTCATTAATACCTAAAAGGGGGACTCCATCGACAATAACAAGAGGATCATTTTCTCCGATAGTTGTAATACCTCTAATTCGGATCGTCGAACTTGCTCCTGGAGCACTATTAGTTCGAGTGACCATAACTCCTGGCATTGCTCCCTGTAACGCTTGCGAAATTTGTGTAGCTTGTGATTTTTCGATAATATCACCACCAACTGAAGCAACAGATCCAGTTAGATCACTCTTTTTCATAGTGCCGTACCCAACGACTACTAATTCATCTAATAGCTTAGATTGTTCAGATAATACCACATTTACTAAACTTTCATTCGGCTTAACTTCAATGATTTTATCATTATAACCAATATAGCTAAATTTTAAATGAGTATTATCCTTTGTTAGTGTAAGAGAATATGTTCCAGAATAATTAGTTATAGTTCCATTTGTTGTCCCAGTCTCGATGATGCTTACTCCAATAATCGGTTCTCCATTAATATCCGTGACTATACCTGTAACATTATGATTTTTTACAGAAGTTGTCTTGTTCGAAGAATTAACATTTTGATCTTGTGCTAATGCAACTGCAGCCAGGTTTAAGTTTGCAGTTATAATTAACATATAAAAAATCAGTTTGTGCTTTTTCATAAATACATTTATTTTATATTGATTTAATTATATTCTATTTATACATTGCCCCATAATTGTTACATGCACGATAATCAGCGCCTTCGTTGTCGGATCCAAATGCTGACCATGCAGCCGGACGGAAAATTTTGTTTTCATTGACATTATGCATGTTTACAGGGATGGATAGCGTTGCGGCTAAAGTAATCAGGTCTGCTCCGATATGTCCATAACTGATTGCCCCGTGATTAGCTCCCCAGTAATTCATTACAGAATATACATCGGTGAAACGTCCTTTTTCCGTAATTCTTGGCACGAAAAAAGTTGATGGCCATGTTTTGTCCGTGCGTTTGTTGATAATATCAAAAACTTCATCCGGGAAAGTTGCTGTCCAACCTTCTGCTATTTGTAATACCGGCCCTAATCCTTTCACCAGATTTAGTCTGCACATTGTAACGGGCATACCTGCTTTTGTGAGAAATTGAGAAGAAAAACCTCCTCCTCTCATATATTCAAGAGAAGCCGGATGCCATGTTGTTGCTTTGAGCATTTTAGTTACTTCTTCGTCAGTAATTTGCCAATGTGGTTTCATGGCAGGATTCCCGGATTGATCCGATTGCTGTCCTGTTCCATCAAGGGTACATGATCCTGAATTGATCAAATGAATTGCCCCATTTTGCAGTAGTCCCTCAGGTTTCCAACCTGTTACACGTTCAATTGCTTCCGGACTCCAATAAGTGCGAACATCAGCAAAAATTTGGGCCGTGTTGCTCAGTAGATGACCAAATAGCATACTGATTCCGTTTAAAAAATCATCTTCCGTGGCAAAAGTAAATGGTTCACGAATACCATTCCAGTCGAACGATGTATTTAGTATTGTTTCAGAGAAATCTCCATCGGGGAGAAAATCGGTCCATTGGCGTTGACCCTGGAATCCTCCGGCAATAGCGTTGTGTCCCAGAGATTCTTCTCCAAACCCTATTTCTGCCAGTTTGGGATTCCCAATCATTAAGTCCCGCATTATTAGTGTCATCTTTACTACAAATTCCCAGTCTTTGTTTTTTTGCTCCCGACTGTGTTTCAAATGATTAGGATTGTAGTCTTCGCCTTCGTGTGCCATGCAATTTGTGCGTGTCCACTCTAATGCTTTTTCATATTCATTTTTATCGTAAATTTCCAATTGGATACGGCGTAAGATTTCTGATGTATCTACGAATTCCGCACGAATTCCTAAATATTCCTGTAAAAAATCCGGATTTACAATAGAACCGGCAATTCCCATGGAAACGGATCCTATTGCTAAATAAGATTTTCCTTTCATTAGGGCTACCGCTAATCCTGCGCGGGCAAAACGGAGTAGTTTTTCTTTTACATCTTCAGGGAGAGAGGTGTCTCCCGCATCCTGTACATCTTTGCCATAAATGCCAAAAGCGGGAATTCCTTTCTGGTTGTGTGCCGCCAGAGCCGCCGCAAGATAAACTGCTCCGGGACGTTCTGTTCCATTAAATCCCCATATTGCCTTAGGTATGTTGGGGTTCATATCGATAGTTTCAGAGCCGTAACACCAGCATGGAGTGACTGATAACGATAGTCCGACTCTTTCCTTTTCAAATTTTTCTGCACATATCGCTGCTTCTTTTACCCCGCCTATACAAGTATCGGCCAGTATGCACTGTACCGGGGTTCCATCAGGATATTTCAGGGTGTCTGAATAAAGTTTTGCAACACTTTTGGCAAGGTTCATCGTGGTCTCTTCCAATGATTCACGAATACCTCCGCGTCTCCCGTCTATAATTGGACGGATACCAATTTTAGGATAAGTGATTTTCATTTTGTATTAGTTGGTTTTTTAGAATTAAAGATCAGAAATTCAGATTATTCATGGCTTCTTTTATCTTCGCTCTATGTTCTTCATCGAAACGAGAAAAGGGCATTGCCAGAAAATCATCACAAATACCAGCTACAGAAAGCGCACATTTTAATCCTTTCAGATAGCTTGATCCATATTTTCCATTGCTGTAAATGGTAGTCGATATTTGCATTACTTTTTGTTGCAATGTTCTAACCTGTTCAAGGTCTTTCGATTGAGCTGCATTATATAAGTCTACATATAATTTCGGAAATAAGTTTGCTCCACCGTTTACCCCTCCATCGGCTCCTAATAATATCATTTCAGCAGTCATTTCTTCGGGGCCTACAAAAAACATAAAATCCGGATTTTCTTTCATGGTATACATAACGGCCTGAAGGTATGTCCCATTGGCAGAACTATCTTTGAACCCGATTACTTTTTTGTTCTCTGCTATACGTTTGATTGTTTTTGGCTCGAAGGAAACTTTTGTATGAACAGGCATATTGTATAGAAATAACGGAAGTGGTAACAATTTTAGCAGTTCCTCGTAATATTCGGCTAATTCTGGTTGCCCTGTAGCAAAATAATAAGGAGGAGCGGCAACAACTGCGTATGCACCCGCTTCGTACGCCTTTTGAGCCAATGCTGCACTGTCGCTGATTGATGTGTCAGAAATTCCAACCAGCAAAGGAACACGGTTTTTCAGAATTTCACTTGTTCTTTCAATCATTTCTTCACGCAGTTTCATGCTTATACTTTGAGCTTCTCCGGTAGTTCCTAAAATAAAAATACCATGAACGCCTCCCTCAATGACGTGTTCTATTAAACGTTCTAATCCATCTATATCCAAATGATCATTGTCTTTTAGAGGAGTTACCAACGGCGGTATTATTCCGTAAAGTTTTTTCTTCATTGTATTTTTTTCTTTTTATCTTGTTGTTTTTGTAATATAAATCTAACTAAAACGTTTTAGCATATTTAGCAAAAAAATATAATTACCCATTATACTTTTTTTGAAGATGCTCCAATGATAAGCTGTGGTTCTGAAAAAACCATTGACTTTATTTCTAGTTCACTATTTTTTATTTTTTCTATTAATGTATTGACTGCCTGCGTTGCAATAATTTCCAAAGGTTGTTTGATAAATGTAATTGGAGAATAGAACAAATTAAACAGGTCGTTCCTGTTGAATCCAACTACAGCAATATCATTTGGTATTTTAATATTCATTTCATTTAAAGAATATAAACCGGCAACCGTTAGCATATTTGTCAGAAATATGACTGCATCTGCATTCTTTTTCTTAATCAAGGTATCTAAAGCGCTATGAACCTCAGCCTGGGGATTTAAAATATTTACTTTTTTTACATGTATGTATTTCTCAAATCCTGCTTTTTTCATACTATCTTCATAGCCTTTTATACGGTCAAGAATATGATTCATTCTGGTTTTATAACCGATAAGAGCAATATTCTCAAAGCCTTCTTCTATCAGATGTTGGGTTGCCAGTTCTGTAGCCCTATAATTGTTTAAGCAAGAAAAACTTATATCCGAGTTTGGGAAATTTCTGTCGATCAATACTGTTGGGGTGTTGTTTTCATGTAGTTCCCTGATAATTTCTTCAGAGCCATCACATGGCACAATTATCAACCCATCAACCCCCTTACTCAGGAGTATCTCGATCAGTTTTTTTGTATTTTTCAGTTCTTCATCAGAACTACTGAAAACCACTGTGTAGCCAAGTTCATTGGCTCTGTTTTCTACAATTCTTGCTATAGCCGAATAGAACGGATTTGAAATGTCTGTCACAATGAGCCCGATTAATTGGGTTTTACCTCCCCGAAGATTTCGCGCAATCAGATTGGGAGAATAGTTCATTGTCATTGCAGCATCAATAACTTTTTGGGCGATTTCTTCTCCGATGCGGTATTGTTTCGCCTTTCCGTTCAGTACAATAGAAACCAAAGTTGTTGAAACTCCCAACGAGTTGGCTATGTCTTTAAGTAGAACCTTATTTTGGGCCATTTTTCATGATCTTTGCACAAAGATATACTAAAACGTTTTAGCTGCAAATTAATTAACATTATTTTGCATTAATATAGTATATAATCGCAGTATAAATACAATTAATTGTTTATATTTTTCCTTCGTCTGCAAAACTATAATATTTTCCCCGGGCAATAATAATATGATCTAAAAAACGAATGCCCACAGCTTCACATCCTTGTTTTATACGCCGGGTTATTTGTTCGTCTTCCCGGCTCGGCTCATCCTGTCCCGAAGGATGATTGTGGGCTACGGCTACCGCCAATGCCGATTTTTCCAAAGCTAATTTCAGCAAAAGGGGTAAATCCACGATTGTTTGTTGTTGGCCTCCTAAGGTCAAACACTTGGTGATGATTACTTTATTGGCTCCATCGAGCAGTGCAATCCAAAATTCCTCGTGAACTAAATCCACCAAAACCGGTTCAAATAGATTATAAAGATCGGAACTAGAACCGATTTTTTGACGTTCGATGATCTCGTTCATTTTACGGCGTTTACCAAGTTCCAATGCCGCCATAATGGTGATGGCCTTGGCTTCACCAATTCCTTTAAAACGTTTACAAAGTTCATGGATTGATAAACGGGCAAGTTCGTTCAGGTTGTCTTTACATTCCCGTAAAATTCGCCGGGAAAGTTCAACAGCCGATTCCTCTTTATTGCCCGAACCTATGAGGATGGCTAACAATTCGGCATCCGAAAGGCTGTGTTGTCCCTTCTTTGCCATCTTTTCGCGCGGGCGGTCATCTTCCGACCATTCCCGAATAGTTAAGTGTTTACGGTCTGCAATCATGGCCTCAAATATACAAAAATTCAGGTTGTTATATATAGATGATGGCGATTTTTGTCGATAGTATTCAGAAATAAGTGTTTAAAATGAAAAAATATGCAATTTTATGAAAGATTTTCAGACTTCAAAAGTTGTCATAAATCATCAGAAAATTCTTTTTGAAGTAATCTTTATGCATAAATGAGATGAATATTCTGACATAATGAGACTTGAAATTAAAAAATGAAGATAAAAAGAAATAATTTCACTATTTGTGTTGTCAATATGAAATATTAATATATATATATTTGCAGAAATAGGTTAGTATTTTGAATAAATGCAATGCATATTGTTGATAATAAATGTATATTTATGACAATATGTAATAAACACACGAAAATTATGTATAGCTCATTAGTAAAACAAAGAGACACTGTAAACAGATGGATGGAACGCTTTGGCGTTAGGTTCGGAATTTATAAAAATGGTGTGTTTAATGAACAGATCTTTCCATTTGATCCGATTCCGAGGATTATTTCAAACAGTGACTGGAAAGATCTTGAAGCCGGTCTTATTCAGCGAGTGAATGCTTTGAATAAATTTTTGTGTGATATTTACAATGAAAAGAAAATAGTAAAAGCCGGAATTATACCTGAAGAATTTATCTACTCGTCGAAAGGATATTTAGCCCAATGTGAAGGTATTACTCCTCCAAAATGTATTTTTTCTCATATTTCGGGAATTGATTTGGTACAATCAAAAGACGGAACGTGGTACGTATTGGAGGATAACCTTCGTATTCCTTCCGGTGCATCTTACCCGATGATTGCACGGGATATTACCCGGAAAGTTTCGCCCGGAACTTTCAAAGAAAATGAGATTTTTGATAACCGGAATTATGCATCCCTGATAAGAAAAGCCATGGATTATGTCAATGTGGACGATGGGCTTGAGGTTATCCTGACTCCGGGCCGCTACAATTCAGCCTATTTTGAACATTCCTATCTGGCAGAAAAAGCCGGTGTGCTGCTTGCTTATGCCGATGATCTGATCGTAGAAGATGACATTGTTTATTACAAAGGTCTCTTTGATAAAAAAGACCGGGTGGGAGCAATTTACAGGCGTATCTCAGATGACTATTTGGATCCGCTTGCTTTTGAACCTGATTCATTGCTTGGGGTTCCCAACCTGATGCGCGCTTATGCAAAAGGCAATGTTGCTATCATGAATGCTTTAGGTAATGGAGCTGCAGACGACAAAGGTCTCTACTATTTTGTTCCGAAAATGATCGAATTTTATCTTGGAGAAAAAGCAATTCTGAAAAATGCCCCGACGTATCTGCCCTATTTCGAAAATGATAAAAAGTTTGTACTCAAAAACTTAGAAAAATTGGTGATAAAAGATGTGGCTGAGGCCGGAGGCTATGGAGTGATGTTCGGTAGGGATATGGATGCCCAACGGTTGGCGGATGTAAAATATTTGATTGAAACGGAACCTCGTCGCTGGATTGCACAGGAAGTAATTGATTTTGTGGATCTTGAAATAATGGAAGGAGAAGAAAAGGTTTATCGAAAATCGGACTTGCGGGCATTTGTTGTAAGCGAGGAAGAAACACACGTCTGGAAAAGCGGATTGACCCGTTATACCCGCAATCCAGCATCTTTCGTCGTGAATTCGTCACAGGGGGGTGGTTTTAAAGATACGTGGATTATGAAAAAATAATTAAATCAGAAATAAAACATAAAATTATGGAACTCAATGCACTTAAAAAAATGAATAAAGGAATTTCCACAGCGAAAGCCAATCGCCTTTATTGGCTGGGAAGATATGCCGAGCGTGTGTATCTGGCATTGCATTTACTGCGGAAACATTATGATCTGATGATCGACGAAGACAGCTACGCCTATAACGATTTTTGTTATAAAATGGGTGTTCAGAATCGTTATGTTTCGGGCGAACAATTTATAACCAGTTATTTGTACGATACAGATAATCCGGATTCTATTATCAATATGCTCGAAAAAGTAAAAGATAATGCCATTCTTCTGCGTGAAGAAATTATGAGTGAAACGCTGTCATACATTCAAATGTCGATTTTTTTCATGAAAGCTGCCAAGGTCGAAGGTCGTATTCTGTCTGAATTGCAGACAATTACCGATTTTATGTTGGCGTTCTGGGGATCGATTGATGAGCGTATTAATAATTCGGAGATACGAACAATCATAAAATTCGGTAAATTTGTCGAGAGTTCTGATTTGCATCTCCGTTTTGGCTATCCGTTGGATCGAATTGAAAGTATTAATGTTCGCTTATTCGAAGCATTGGATAATAATACGGAGTTGTGTGATGAAATTAATTTATTGGCATATAAAAATAATATGGTTGCTGATAAATATAATGAGCCAAGAACGCTTTATTATTTAAATGGTCTTTTTTCTGCCTGATGAATTTTAATGATACGTTATCGATATAAATATAAAACACATATAACATTTAGCGAAAATATTTTCTCTCATCATTTTTTGTTGCGGGGTATTCCGATGGAGTCAGAATCCCAGAAGATTATTCAGAGTGAGTGTTCCGTTATGCCCGGCGACCAGAAAAGTTTTGGCCTTGATACGTTCGGTAATACCGTCGTAAGCGGATATATCGGAGAATATCACAATTTTTTTGAATTTAGTTCGGAGGGTATTGTTGATGTGTATCAGAACAAAATATCAGAGAAACTGAATCCTTTGTTTTTATATAGTTCAAAACTTACACAATCCATGTCAAACGTTTCTGAAATATGTTCAACAATCAGGTTCTCCGAATCGCAATCGGTACACGAAAAAATTTTCATCATTTCCAATGAAATAAGTAAAGCGCTTGCATATATGCCGGGAGTAACTTCTGTACATACCTCGGCGGACGATGCCTTGAAAATAGGGAAGGGAGTTTGTCAGGATTTTGCTCATGTGATGATTGCTGTGTGTCGTAATTTTGGTATTGCTGCACGTTATGTAAACGGATTTATGGAAGGAGAAGGATATACGCATGCCTGGATAGAATACTATTGTAAAGATGCCTGGTATGGCTTTGACCCGACACATAATCGTCCGGCTGATCCGGGTTATATAAAGTTGGCTCATGGCAGGGATTATGAAGATTGTGCTTTAGATAAGGGCGTTTTTAAAGGATTAACGCAACAAAAATTGGAAGTGTATTTAAAAGTGGAGCAGATACAGCAATGATTAAAACAATTGTTTCGGAGGGATTACCGGTTGATGAGCAGTTGCTTATCCGAAAAAAAATTATAAAAAACGGCGACAGTGACAAGCGTATTTGTATTGTAACAGGTACACATGGCGATGAGCTTGAAGGGCAGTATGTTTGTTTTGAATTAATTCGTCGCCTGAACGAAAATCTTGACTTTTTGGACGGAACCGTCGAAGTTTATCCGGCACTGAATCCTCTGGGTGTCGACTCTGTAACCCGTGGTATTCCTACTTTCGATTTGGATATGAACCGTATTTTCCCAGGGGATCCTAACGGGCATCTGATTGAGCACACGGCCTACGAAATCATTCAGGATCTGAAAGGTGCAGACATGGTGATTGATATCCATGCCAGTAACATTTTTTTGCGTGAAATGCCTCAGGCCCGTGTCAATGTAAAAATGTCCCGCAAACTTATCCCATACGCTCGTATGCTGAATCTGGATTTTATCTGGATACACGATGCCGCTACGGTGCTTGAGGCCACCCTGGCTCATACCCTGAATGTGTTGAAAACGCCGACAATCGTTGTGGAAATGGGAATAGGGATGAGATTGACTTTGGAGTATGGAAACAGGTTAGTTGACGGGATTTTTAATTTGATGAAAAAGATGAAGATGTGGAGCGGCCCTGTTGCAAATAAAATTTCAAAACCAAAATTGTCAGCGACCGGAGAAGTTTTTTTTATGAATGCTGAAGTTTCCGGAATAATTATCCCCTCGGTAACACACTCGGTTGATGTAAAAAAAGGCGATTTGCTTTGTCAGATTGTCGATCCGTTTGAAGGAAAAGTTTTACAAAATGTACTTTCGCCTGTCGATGGGCTGGTGTTTACCATGAGAACCTATCCTGTGGTGTACGAAGGTTCGCTCATTGCACGAATTTTTTCTGAAAAGACAATAAACGAAGAAACAGCATGAAACAGGAAATTATTTTCAGGATGAAGTCGCCTTATCGCGATGATTTTAAAGTATGGGGATTCCGTTTCGGCGAAGGGAAAAAAACGCTGGCGATAGTGGGAGCTATGCGGGGAGATGAAGTGCAGCAGCAGTTTACCTGCTCGCAGGTGGTGAAAAACTTAATGGAACTTGAAGATGCCGGAAAACTTATGCCCGGACACGAAATACTGGTGATTCCTTCGGCAAATCATTTTTCCATGAATATCAATAAGCGCTTCTGGGCGATGGATAATACGGATATTAACCGTATGTTCCCCGGGTATGAGAAAGGAGAAACCACTCAGCGAATTGCCGCTGCTATTTTCGAGCAGGTGAGAGATTATAAATATGGTATTCAGTTGGCCAGTTTTTATATGCCGGGAGAATTTATTCCACATGTACGCATGATGGATACCGGATACCAGAATCTGAAATTAGCCAAAAATTTCGGTTTGCCATACGTGCTCGTTCGTAAACCACGTCCTTATGATACCACAGTTCTGAATTATAACTGGCAGGTGTTTGGAACTCAGGCATTTTCGATATATTCAGGTGATACCGATATTATCAATAAAGATTCTGCCAAAATAGCCTGGCTTTCGATATTCAGGTTCATGCATAATATGAAAATTATCGATCATAATATGCATCCCGGCACTTGCTCATACGTATTGAAGGACGATGATCTGGAGACAATTCTTTCCAATCAGTCCGGAATTTTATATTCGCTCCGGGGAGCAGGTGACGAAATTAAAACGGGTGATTTGCTGGCTAAAATTCTGGATCCGTTTACCGGAGAAACCCGGAGTTCGATACTTTCACCTGTAGATGGAACCATTTTCTTTGCCCATCACCAACCCCTGATTCATCAAAATACGGTGATGTTCCGGATTGTGAGGTTTTAAACGAAATATTTTTCCTCAAAGTCAGGGAAGAGTTCTGCCAAATTTCGCGTCATAATACCTACCGGAGTAAAAAATGTATTCAGAAAAGGACATTACAGTTTGCGGGAAATGTTCTGACCCTTCGGATTATTCACCGCAACTTGCAGGAACTAATCTGACATCTCCAGAGAAAGAGATTACGGTTTGCGGGAAATGTTCTGATTCTTCAGGTTGTTAGCAGTAACTTGCAGAAGATAATCGGAATTCATTTAGTAGAAAGCATGCAAGGTTTCAGACTTGTGTTATAAGCAAAACGATAAATTTAGACGAAATGGGAAATAAAGGGGTGGGTGTTATGGAAATCTAATATCCGTAATCATTAAATCCGTATTCTTTATACTGTTCTTTGTATTCATCGGGGAAATCGATCGTTACCGTTCCATCCTTTTTTGCAAGTACCTTACTTTAAATTTCATTCCGGACGGCAAAGGTTTTACAGACGTAAAAACATAACAGAAATGAATAGAATCGCCAATATAATACATAAACTGATTATAGTATCCTTTTTTGGGGCCTCTTTGTCCTGTGCGCCCTTCACCATATGTTATCATTGTACATTCGGTATCTATACCTTGGTCATGCATCATTTTTTTGTCATGTTCATCCTCAAAAATAACAGGTAAAAGAATGAGAGCAAGAAACAGTATGGCTGCTAGTAATAGTTTTAATGCAGACTATACTCTCGTCCTTCGGAATTTACGAATAAAGTTTCGCATACGTCTGAGGGTGTCCAAAAAGAGAATTTTGAACGCAAATTCCGCAAATTTTCACAAATAAAATAGATTAATAAATTTAATATATTATTAAAATAGAAATAATTATGATTTGTAAAAATTTGCGTTTATTTGCGAAATTTGTGTTCTTCTTTCTTTTGAGACACCCTCGTAAATGTATTATCAGCATTTATAATGCGAAATACTATTATTAAGCAAAGATATGATTTTATTTGATATGTTATCGGATTACAGTCCCGACGAATATCGGGATATAATACAAAAGGGTGTGATTAAAAAAAACACCCAACGAGCGCTATTATTCTCTCATTGAAGAGCATATCTGAATGGACGAGAATTGTAATGTGAGATTCTTTAAAAGCAAAGATAAAGTTTTATTTGAAAAGATAAGCGGAATACAATCCCGATAGCTATCGGGATATAATACAAAAGGGTGGGTTTGCAAAACCCACCCGACGAACGCCATCATTTGCTCCTTGAATAAATATATCCGAATTGACGGGGAAGTTGACGCTCAACAAAGCTCTGTGTATCACATTTATACACATCAAAAGAAATGGCAAGTTTATACCTGCCATTTCTTTCTTAGTTTTTAATATCTATCAGGGATAATCAGATAGATATTGTTTTATCGCCAATTCTGATAAATTACTCCAAACCTTAGTATTTACGATGGGTCACCAAATAATAAACTCCACTTTGTGGATCTTTACGATATACATAAAATGAGTCGGCATTTGCTTCCTTAACTATTGAATCACCTATTTGATCTAAAGTCTTTGCATTTGAACTCGCAAAATATGTAAGACCATTTTTCAGTTTACATCGATAAGCTCCTCTTCTCCATTCAGTCTGAGTTGTCACTACAGAATGTATTTCACATTGAATAAATAGTTTATTTATATGAGTATTCACCGATTGAACAATTGAAATCCTAATGCCAAAATATATGATGGTATATAAAACAATTACCCACTTCTTGTCGAAAAGATTTTTCGAAACCAGGCTTAGAATATACATTATTCCAAACAATGTTACTAAAGTAAACAATAAATTCCACCCTGATTGATCATATATGAAAGAATATATATCCATAATTTAAATATAAAACGCATTAAAAATGTATCCTTTCTGCATCAGTACTCCATGTTGGAGTGTAACCAAAACTAAAAGTTCCTCCTGTACCAACTCCAAATTGCCCTCCAAAAGAAATTATATACCCACCCCCAAGGTTATAATCAATTGAGTTTATAGAAAATGATCCTGCTCCATACAATCCATCTCCACCACCAACTGATATTCCCCAAAGATTCTTACCATTCAATATTGCACTTGTAATTTTAGAATTATCACCCCCCGTTCCCCGTAGCGTATAAAACTTGTGCATCCGTTGTTTGGCGAAGCGTCCCGCCCCCCGTTCCCCGTAGCGTATAAAACTTGTGCGTCCGTTGTTTGGCGAAGCGTCCCGCTTCGTCAAAGCTAAAAGGAAAGCTCCCGCTTTCCATATTCATTTCCCCAATTAAAGTTTTACTTCCCGCTTCGCATTAGTGGTATTCTTTCAATTGAATAAAGAATATTGCCAATATCAAGCATACATGCCATATCTGCAAAAGCCCTTGCACTCGAATATAAATAATCTTCTGCTTTTTCAACTATTCCGGCTCTGATAGGATTCTCATGGATATAATTTATTTTTTGCATAATAAACTTATCGCTGTAAATCAATTCAGCATGGTTCTCATGTGTCCATATTTGATATTTCTCGTTGCGTTTATGTTGCTTAGCCGAAAATTCAAATAAGTTCAACATCCAATCACGGCGACTTTCAGCTTCCATTTCTATTGCTAATAAAATTTGCTTGGCTGTAAAACTTTTGAATTCACGTATCGTATCGCTTAGTTTGCCATTACCACTGCGTAGTAATATATGAGTATGATTGCTCATAACAACGAATGCATAGATCTCTAATCCTTTATTTGCTTGGCAATATTTTAAACTATCTATCACAATATCCCGATAAACCTTACGCGTAAACAAATCCACCCAGTTTACAATCTGAAATGTAACATAATATAAAGCATCCTGCTCAACTATTTTATAACCGGTACTCATAGTTTACATTATTGAATTTCTAAATGCAAATATAATTATGTTTCAATCAATAGCATTAACGAATTACTGTAAATATGCAAGTCTGGAGACTTGCTTTTAACTACGACCAAGCGAGACGCTTGGCCGAACAGCAGACCGAACAACCGTGCCAACCACGCTACTGCGAACAGGGGACATAGCACAATGCCTGACAACCTACGCTGAACAAGGGATTTTAAAATTCCAGACCCACTAAATTCATGGCCCTTTATATTTATCGGGTTGTGTTATTTACTTTATACACCGATTTCCGCCGTTGGTCGTCTACGCCGTAAGTCAGCTCGTAATACTTACTGTCTTCGCTCAGTGTCTTTATCTTTTTAAAATCGGTGTAAGTTACATTCAGCCCGGCTGCAGGAAAATTGGATGGAATTCCTGAAATAGAAGTCAATGCGTGTGGCTTTCCATTTTCGCCATAAGTCATGGTATAGTCGCCTAGATCGCTCTTGTTTTCGATGTTACCGGCAGAGTTATAGGTCAAATTATAAAATTGGTTACTTCCCGGATAAGTGGGGTTTATATCGCCGATTGCAAGATTTTGCACCTGAGTGACCTCTCCAATCTGCATGACCGGCAATACAGACCAACTTTTTAACCTATTCAGATCATCATATTGGAATGATTCTTTTTGACTTATCCGGTTGTCCATACGATATTCGAGATTGCCCCTGGCATTGAAATTATATTCCATATCAACAATGGATTCCGATTGTATGCTTGCAGGGAGGCCACGGTCGTCGCAACCATAAGTTATCGAACGTCCGCCTTTGGCAGCTCCGGTCAGTTGTCCGCGGGCGTTTTCGCTTACGGCTGTCCAGACAGGACGGTTGGAGGCATCGGTAACGGGCCGAACGCCGACATTATTTACGCTACGGAGAACAGAGTTACTTTGTATAGACATTAGTGCTATCAGGTTTTGGTGCGAACTGTTTAAAGTGAAAGGTTTCATCTAATTCTCTACTGTCATCTATGTTATAAGATGCAAATTCTCGAACCAACTGAAATGTAGTATCATTTAATATTATTCCGATTTTCGTATACATCGGTGCTCCAATACCACCCATAGGCTTCAGACACTCTATCTTGATTGTATCTCCTTCAATACAATATAGACCCCATACGTTTGGATTAGATTTTACTTTGTCGTAAAATTGACCACTTGAGAAATAAGATTCAAATTCTAATTGATTACCAGAACCTGCTAAAATTACAATTCCATTTTTGTATAAAAATATAACATCAACATGTTCAATATCGTTATAATCTGTATTTAAAATATATTTTTTATAATAATATCCATCAATCCTTAGTTCTTTGCCCGTGTAAGGTGTTTTTATTAGGGTAAATTTTTCATTTTCAAAGGCACCTTTACAACTGAGAATTAACGAAAAAATCGTTATTGTATAAATAAATAATAGTTGTTTTGAAAATATGTTAGTTTTCATGTATTTTCATTTTGTCTTTTGTACGTTTCTTAATTTAAAAAAACTCCCAATACCATTTATCTGGATGCTTTTTCTTATCCACTGGGAAGCGTGGGGTACGAATAAATGGTAAATCATGTACCCAGTTTTGAGTATGCTCCCGGATTGCTTCACTGTTATATCCAATTCGGATAAAACCAATTTGAAGATATAAAATACCTCCTCGATAGTCATTTTCTTCATATGTTCCATATGGACCAATATCATTATTTAAACCATAATTGTCAGGATTCCCCGTTACAGTAGTATTTCCGATTTCAACAAATCCAAATAATCTGAGCCGGACTTCGGAAGTCATATATTTATCAGAGGCTTTATGCTTAGGTAACCATGGAAGATTCAGCACATTCATATCCGCATCGTTCTCAACTTGTATTTTAAAGAAAGGATTGCCTAAGCTCCAAACATCCCTGTATTGGTCATATTCTTCACCTTTCCGGTTATAATCTGTGGTTGAAAATGTTGCAGTAAACCCGGGAACACCAGCTCCCCATTCCCCGCCATGGCTTGTTTCCCATCCGGTATACATATTATCGTAATCCCGCCAATAATAAGCTGCCCCTACATTATATCTATAACTAATAGGGAATATTTGTGGAACTCCAAAAGACGCTTCAATACTCAAAAACTTACGTTCATTTCCAAATCCTCCATTAATGTGAAGCGCCACAGGAGACAAATACTTTTGGACATCATAACCAAGATCAGTAAAAAATAAGGAATAAACAACAGCGGCTATTAATAATGGATTATTTCCACTCGGATCATTATACCTAAACGGATTACCGTAGCAATATCCATACCTATTATAATTCAGCCAGTTATCCGGCGCCTGCACAAACGGGTCGGGCGAGAAGAATTGTGCTGTCAGCGGGTCGTAAACGCGCCCGTTCATGTTGATAATCGCAAATGCGTCCAAATGTTCATGGCCGGTATAACCGCGGTTAATAAGCCACGAGGTTCGGGTATCGGTATTTAACCAGTTATCAGGATCTCGACGCTTACCCCACGGGTCGTAAGCATAACGTTCGAGTATATTGCCACTTTCGTCGGTTAACGCTATAACCGATCCCTGATAGTCGGTGTAGAGGTACAGCAGGCTGTCGACTCCACCATTTTGTATCAGGATAGCTCCACCGCTAAGGTAGTGAATTTTCCGGATATTCCCGCTGTTGTCTATTTCTTCTTCGTAGTCGCCCACATAATAGCGGGTGAATGTGCTGCTGCCCGGGTTGGCCCCGGTCCAATAACGGGTGTATACCGACTTGCGGCGCTGGTCGTCTACGCCATAAGTAAGCGTATAATTTGTATAATTCTCCGAAATCGTCTTTATCTTCCTGAAATCGGTATAAGTTATATTTAAATCTGCTGTTGGAAAATTGGCGGGAACGCTGCCAATAGATGTTAATGCATGGGGCTTGCCGTTTTCTCCGTAACTCATGGTGTAGTTACCCAGGTCACTCCTGGTTTCGATATTTCCGGCCGCGTTATAGACCAGGCCGAAGGCTGTTTCTGTTCCCTGCCGGGTAACTGTCCAGTCGGTCAGACGATTTAGTTCATCATACACGAAATCTTCCTGTTGGGCATTCGTACAATGGTCAATACGGTATTCAAGATTGCCCCTGGCATTGAAATTATATTCCATATCCACAATGGAACCGGATTGTATGCCAGTGGGGAAGCCACGGCCGTCGAAACTATAGGTTATCGAACGTCCGCCTTTGGCAGCTCCGGTCAGTTGTCCGCGGGCATTTTCGTTTACGGCAGTCCATATAGAACGGTTGGAAGCATCGGTAACAGCCACCAGATTTCCATATTGATCGTAACTATTTACCGTGTAGTAGCCTGAAGGGTAGATTTCTTTCTTCACGCGGCCTAAGGCATCGTAAACTGTTCCCCGGTTAAATACTTCATATTCCGTGCCACTGCCAATGATTTCTTCTTTCACATTGGTTACACGGTCGAATGCATCGTAGCTAAAAGTTTGCCGGTGTTGTCCGGCAATCTCTATTGATTTTACACGGCTCTTGTGTCCCAAATCACTATCGTAAGTATAAGCCGTAGTTTCTCCGTTGCGGACAATATTTGTAATCAGGCCGGTTGAAGTGTCATAGTTATTGACTGTGACAGTAGAATCCTGCCCCGCATGTATTAATTGTACTTCCTTGGTCATTTCTCCAAAACCGTTGTACTCGTTACGAATAGTCCCGGCATCGGGATCAATTATTTTTGTCCGGTTTCCCTGCAGGTCGTATTTTAATGTTATTGGACTTCCATTTTGTGGGGTAGATGTTTTGGGTAAACCTGAAGGATAATAAGTATAACTTACCATTTTGCCGTTAGTAGTAACGCTTTCTGTGAGTCCGGAAGAATTAAGCGTAGTGGTTTTATTTCCTTCTGGTGTTTTAACAGTGGTTGACAGCCCGGCATAAACGGTAGTATCCTGCCCCATAGGAGTGGTTACATAAACAGGCCTGCCATAAGCATCATAACTATCATAAGTTTTTACCCACGTTTTGGAATCTCCTTCAAAATACGGTTCGGATACCCGGTATATGCGACCTTTGTTGGTTCCAGAAGTATAATATTCGGTATTTACACTTATTTTTTTATCGTTATCCAAGCCATAAGTGTCACGCTGTATCTCCCGGCCCAACCCGTCGTACCAAGCAATTACCGGAGCCGAACCGGAAGTCTGGGTATAGTTATAATACACTGCTCCCGAAGGTCCGTTTGTCCCTGCCCATTGCAATACGGAAGTTTTTCGGTTTCCGTCGGGATATTGAGTTTCTTTTAGTTTACCCCAGTTATCGTAAGTATAAAAGGTTCTCCTGTTCCATTTGTTTTGGTTATCTTTTTGTGTTTCTGAATTCAAAATTCCTAAAGTCTCATTCCAACTATAAGTTGTTGTTTCATTCAACAAATTGGTTTTCGTAGCCATAAACCGCCCTGAGGTTGTATAAGTCTGGTATGTTGTCCGGGTTTGCTCCGTCCCGTTTTTGTCTTTAGCCTTAACTTTAATCGTTGTCGGATGTCCAAAATCATCATAATCGGAATATTCAGTTATTGTTTTAAATGCAGAATTGTCTGGATCATTTGTTTCTGAAGTTACATTTCCTTTATTATCATACGTATATACTTTTTTTCTGGAGATCGATTGATTATCGTAAGTCGTTGTCGTTGTTATCGTATCCGGTTTGTTGGGACACCAGGCCCCTTTTTGGATGTAATTGCTCGTTTGTGTTGATACAATTCCTCCCTTGGTGGTTCTAACGCTTATAGGATTTAACCAATTGTCGTAACTCAGGTATTTGATCTCGCTTGTTAATCCCGTCAAATGGTCTGTGGAAGTTTGTTTGTCTGTTGTAATTACATATCTTTTGTTTCCTATATCTGATATTATATATTTCACATTTGTTTCAGAAATTAGTGAACCGTCAGATGACTTTTTACTTCTTTCAGTTTCGGGATAAAGCAAATAATAATCAGTATTTAGCTTTGAGACTTTTTCAATTGTCAATGATCTTGTTGTATTAACTATGCGTAAAGAATCGAAGCCTAAAAATCCTCTCCCGCTCCAGTGTATATAAGGATTATAATAAGAATATTGATTTATTTCAAGAGGATCTGTTACCCTTGTGACAACCTCATAATCCGGAGACAAAAACCCGGTTAGGTTATTTTTATTTTCTTCCAGACTTTTTTGTATATTTATATTAGTTTTTTTTGGTATATTAAGTGGTTGATAGACTATATTTGTTTGATTACCAAATGGATCTGTAATTTTCTCAATTTTATTTGAGAATTTATCTGAAGTTATCGCCAACTGATAAAACACTGGTTCATAAAAGAAATTTTGGGAGACAATTCCTTTTTCATTGATATTACTAAATTTGCCACTACATTGTAAATACGTAACATCTCCCGACTCTGTCTCTGAAGCAGATTCTAAAAAGCCATCACCAGTACTAATATATAGCTTTAATATTGAATTGCCGGAATTATCAAAATAACAGCTTAATACATCACTTTTTCCATCGTTATTAACATCTAAAATTTGTTTCGTTGGTTTTTCAACAATACCAATACTACGTCCATCTATATTCGTATAGAACGTAATGGTATTGTTGGTAGTAATAATATCACTACCCCAAGAAGTCTGAAATAAATTCGCTCCGTTAGACAACCAAATTTCATTAGTAAACGCTGTATTCGCTTTTTGTATAAATAGATCAGTATTTCCATCTCCATTAAAGTCTCCTGTATGTATCACATCGTCATAATCAAAATTATCTGTATTATAAATGTTTTCAAATTGATTCGCAGTATTATTATATTCATAAAAAGTACTTGTACTACCTGTAAGATACATAATCTCAGTTTTTCCATTTCCATTTATATCAGTGAGTAGAAACTTTGCATTTTGATCTCCTCCAATATCTAACGACGAATATGCGATATGTATTAACTGATTCGGCTCAGTCAGTTTGAATGGGGCATATAGTTTATTATTTTTGTCTAACAAAACAAAGTCAATATTTCCACATCCTTTAAAATCGATAGGTAAAACGGAAATATTATCTCTATTATCATATATTTCCTTAGTAATAAATCCAATATCAAAACCTGCTGAAGCATTTATTATCGAATTCTCATAAGAGTATTTAAAAAAATCAATCTTATAGTCTGAGTATTGCCCAACATTATTACTTTGATATGTATAGCTACACTTATAAATCTCATCTTTCCCATCATGGTCTTTATCAAGAATAAAAAGGTTATCGGTTCCGTTCCATGCTGATTCATATACATAAGAATATTGATTACTTCCTGTTATTTTTTTAAAAACGACCCAATAGTTTTTAATATTATCCTCTTTTTTATATGAAGCCTTAACTACAACATCTGTCAGACCGTCCCCATTAATATCTCCAAATATCTTATCAAAGCGCCTAATTGAATATCCCTGATTTATACAGTATTCAATATATGATGGATATTGTGTAAATGTCATTTCTGCTACATCTGAGAAAGTGTATTCTGGTGTTGTCCATTGGAAAGAAGATGAATATAAATGTTCATTATTTAAATTTTTCAGAGTAAGATTTGATAAATGATCTTTATTGTCATAAACACTATAGGTCATTATATATTCTTTAACGGACACATTCCCATTTAAAACTTTGATAGAGTCTAAAATTAAACCATCGTAATTCTTTTTTCCATCAATATATTTAACGTTAGAGACTATTCTTTCCTTATATATAAATTTTAGCACCTGCTTAAGCGTTGTGCCGGCTAAAATATTTTCTCCATAGATAATGCTATCTAAAACGTTGTTATGATAGAGTGTATATAAATTCAATACGGATGATTCACTATTTTTATATACATATCTAATCGAATTTTTATTGTTATCTAATATAGATGTAAGAGCCCATGCAAGATTATAGAAATTTCGGGAAAGAATATTCGTTGTTTTTTTTAAAGGATAATAGCTTGCCGTATTTGTTGGATTTCCATACATAAAGGTTTGACCTGCTTTCGTATAAACTTTAAAATATGTTGGGCCCCAATCCTGAATGTCATAAGCAACAATCCTATTCCCTGATTTTGCTTCCGTATCATATTCAATACTATCTATAATATCTCCGGTAGTCCAACGTTGTATTTCAATAAGACGTTGTCCATCTAAAGCTAATGGGCTTGTATTGTCCCAGATTATTCCGGTTTTTTCTTCATCAAAATAATAGTTTTTAGGAGTACGACTTATCATAGATAATCCGCTAATATTCCATCCCCAGCCGGCAATCCCATTTCCTGATTGACTGTTATATACAAGGGAAATATTAGGTTGCATGCCATTGATACCACTTGGTACTTCGATAGGAATGGTATAAGTGGCAGCTCCTGTTGGACTTACGGCAAACTGTCCGGGGATGCTCCCTACGACAGCACCTTCGGTAGGATCGGACACTATATTGCCATCTTCATCTGCATAAGTGTTTTCAGTAGGAGGAAAAAGTAAACCCGCATCAATTTTGGCATTAAACGATTTTCCGGAAGAGGCTGTATATGTGAATCCCGGTTGCAAAGACACATAGTCGCGTGCAACATATTGCTTGGCAGTACCTGTCTGATTATCGGTCAGGGTGAAATTTTCCTGTGGATTCTGTGCCTGCATCAATATAGCCCAAAGGCCAAACAGCAGGGAGAATATTATTTTTGAATATTTTATTCGCATGATTGTAATTTACAGAGAATTTATAAATATCAGATTTGTTTCTTAATGAGGGTGTCCAAAAAGAGAATCTTGAACGCAAATTTAGCTTCGCTGACCGTTGGTTCGCAAATTTTTATAAATAAAACAGATTAATAAATTTAATATATTATTGAAATAGAAATAATTGTGATTTGTGAAAAATTTGTATTCTCCTTTCTTTTGAGACACCCTCACTAAACAGTAAAGTTTTCGGCAATGAGTTATATTACTTTTCCAGCAATTGTTTTTTCAGTTCATCAATCTGCTTCTGTTGTTCAATCACATACAGGGTCAGTTCTTCCACTTTTTGGAGCAGTTTGTTTTGCATTTCACCCATATTCAGACCGTTTTCCTTTACTTCGGCAGCAGAAGGCACATCCGGCAAATGGTTGTTGGTTTTTACAAACGATTCTACCTCCTGCAGGGGCATAAGCTCGTATTCGGGAGAGAATACATAATCAGCCAATGAGCCTGTTAAATCCACTTTTATTTCTTTGGCATGGATGATGCCGTTGACAGTAAGCAGATTATCTGGAGTGCTAGTTCCAATGCCGACTTTCCCATTATCCATAATAGTAAACCGATTTGAACACATACCTCCCGATGAACAACCAATGCTATCATACGCCCAAAATTGAAGAGAATTTCCATAGGTACCGCCCATGTTAAATATTTTCCATTCTTTAGCTTCTCGTAAGCCAGTCTTTGTTGGATTTTCTAAAATGATTGTTCCCCCAATATTCGAGTCATTCTTACTTACAATTAATTCATATGATGCTTTAATTTGAGCACTAGCCACAATTGCACCTCTTACATCCAATTTAGCTGTGGGCACAGTTGTCCCAATGCCTACGTTTCCCTTTGTATCAATATTGAAAAATGGCGCTGTAAAAGCAGCATCTGACATATAACCTTTACCAATTGCAAAGGTGCTGGTATTGTATACTGTCCCTATAGACCATGGATAAGTAGTCTCTCTGACTAAATTTATATACTGTCCACTGGTAGCCGGTTTTGTTATCATGAGCCCCCCATTATATGCCTCATCCGAAACAGTCGCTCCAACATCCTGTATGGCGACTTTACCATTTTTGACATACAACGATTGATTTGGATAACCTCCGATACCTAACTTTCCATTTATAAATGAGTTTCCTGTGACACTTAAGTTCTCATTTATACTGGTTTCCTCATCCACAGAAAAAGTAATGTTGATTCCCCAATAGGTCGTCGGGTTGCTGGCATAACATACACTGCCATCAGATGTGAATTTTATTAGAGCCCGTCCATTAGGTATTATTGCTGAAACAACGCCGCTTTCTGTCCCACTTGTTCTTAATATCCGATTTGTATAACCATTATTGTCAACAGCATAAATAGAAAGATAATCGTAGTTAGTTTCCGTTCCAATACTATAAGTGATTTTTAAGGGCTTGTCTGTTACCGTACTTACCACTTCCCATATTTCTGTCATGCTGTTTACATAGCCGGTTGTTAATGAAATAATGTCATTCTGATTAATGGTATAAGTAGCTGCATTTAGTGGATTAATAACAATGACCACGAATAACAATATAGTTAGAAATAGATTCTGAATTTTCATAATATTTAAAATTGATGTGTTCTGTTTTTTATGCTTATTTGTTTTCTATGTTTTCTCTTTCTCTTATTTTTTGTTTTTTCAGTTCTATTTGAGTCGGAGTCAGTATACTGTCAATTGAAAGCTCGAAATTTGCGGCTGCCTGAACTTTATCCTTCTGTTTATTTGCGGAATTTCCTTTACTTATATTATTAACTTTAGTGAAATAATTATTGATTTTATTCTTTATAATCACTTTTTGACTATCGGTTAGCGTTACATCAATATTAAGTTTCTCTACTATTAAATCAGTTACATCTTCTGTTTTTTGCTTTTTCCCTGTATTTTGTGCAACGGCCAAAGTGAAAGTACATACCCCAATAATTGTAAATAAAAGCTTTAATGTTTTCATACAGTTTTAATCTTTATTGTTTAATAATTTTATATTCTTTCCTGGTTTCACCTGATTCTAACCGCATAATATACCAACCTGTGGAATAAGCTCTCAGATCAATACTGTTTATACCTGCATTGGCCGGTTTGTTATACATTACGGCTCCCTGACCGTTATAAATGGTTATCTGTACAATCTCTGTTTCTTCCATACCTTTGATTTCTACTCCAAGGTGGCCCCGGGTCGGATTGGGATAAATAGAAACTTCCTGCTCTCCAAGTTTGTCATTGACAACTGCCGTGTCCGGGGTTTCTACATGTTTCTTGGCACTTGAAGCTTCGAGTGTGATCACTTTCCGGACTATACGGTTTCCGGCCTGGTCATATTCGTAACTTACCGTAGTCTGGCCAAAAACTATCAGGCTTGTAAATGTCAGGGTAAGGAACAATAATAATTTTTTCATTTTTTATGTTTATTCTTTTACTAAATTAAACCTTATTAATCATAAAATAGTTATTTTATGACAAAAAAAATTGAGACATTGATTTTTTTAAGTTATTTATATTCAACACTTTCCCAAATAATTTTAAACTATTTTTGAGACATGTCATTTTTGCCATAATTTTAACTTTAAAAATACCATCCCGGAATGGATAATTATGGATTATTTTCGTGTGGCAGCGAAAACCTCCGAAAGAATATTTAACGCCCGGGCATCCATGTATTATGTACCCAAACATCTATATAGCCTGCACCCAAGCATCCACACCTTATGCACCCAAGCATCTACATAGCCTGTACCCAAAGTGCCGGGATGCCGACCCATCCCGGCCCAAGGTTCAGTATAGACTTAGGCTATTTCTATCGGGCTGCCGAAAACAACACTTCTTGGGGCTTGTAAATTTTTTCCTCCGCCACTGTATTGAGTAGTGACCTGTAGTTCATATTGCCCGGCTTCGAGAGCGGCAGGTACCAAAATCAATAACCGCGAAGGTTCGTTCAGGACAATATCGGCGGTTTCGAGGCGGGTTTCGGCTTGTGTATTCAGATTGCGAAAGACGATACCACATGCCTGGTTGTCGCCGGCTATTTTCAGATACGAACCTTTTAATTCCGCATTTCTTCCTTTGGTCAGGGTGCCATCGGTTTTACCGGTTACCAGATCGGTGACACTCAGCAATTCGATAATATCACTTTGTTCACCCAGAATGTTGACTTCTGTTTCGGCCACCGCATTACTCAGGTCGTAACCCTGATTCATGGCTATATATACCTGATGAAGATTGTGATCGAAAGTTTTATCGCTGAAAACACCTTTAATCACCGGTCGCATGTACACCAGTCCCGTGTTGACATTATAGCCCGATAGTACCATATCGGCTGCGATGCTGTTGACCCGTGTAATGATATTGATAATAGTTTCGCGTTTGAGCTCGGTTCCCTGCTCAATCATTTCATCTACAATTTGTGAAATACCCATACTGCCGTTTACCTGTACAATGGCAGTGTAGTCGTTCGGGTCGGAAGTCAGCAGGTTTTTGCGCAACCATGCATTCAAAATTTTTTTCATATTCTTTTGATTTTTAGTTAATTATCGAATCCTATATGCCGGATTCGTTATGGTTATAAGGCGTGCATATCCGTCGCTTGTCAAATGGAACTCAGGTCGGTGATATAGTTCTGGAAATTGTTTTGAATGCGGGTAAAATAGAACTTGATCCGCAAAGCAGTTAATTTTGAACAATCCATACAATTTACATGGTTAGTATTTGACTTTTCTAAAATATAGATTGTTTTACATATTAAAAAGAAAATTGTTGGAAAAATATTATATACATGGTTAAAAATAAGTGCTCATAAATAATAGAAAATCAATATGTTATAAATACTATAATTAACATTTATATATACAAAGTGTTTTTGGCGTAAAAATGGAGAAAATTTATGGCTATTTTAACTGGCCGGAGGGTGCGAAAAACGTATAAGAAACAAGATTGTTTTTTATGAACTCGTCTTGACTTTTGAATCAGATAGAATGTAAAATGTCATATTTCTTTTTTAGACAAAAAATACAGAATTTACAGAAATCTGCAAGGCATAAAATCGGTCAATTCTGTGATCCCGAATTTATCGGGAGTCTTATATTATCTAAATATTATCAGAATAAAGAATTATTACGAAAAGTCAAGACGACTTCTATGAGAAATGCAGAAGGGTGGAAAGAAAAAAACGATACCTGCTATCCTTTGCTCGTTTTAATCCAGGTAAATTCTTATAATATAAGAAGAGGGTGTCTCAAAAGAAAGAAGAACACAAATTTCGCAAATAAACGCAAATTTTACAAATCAATACAAACTATAAGTTATTGATAATGTGGCAATAACACAAATTGAGTTTGCGTAAATTTGTGCGATTTGCGAAATTTGTGTTCAGAATAGGCACTTATTGGACACCCTCCTTGCCGCAATTTATTTCTTTTTCCAGACTGTGACTTCCGAAATTTTGGTTGTGCTGATTCTTGTACTTTTTTTGAGTGTCAGAGTCATATTCTCAGGAGTTTTTTCGGGAACAAAATGTTCACTCAGAATATCTTTGATGCCTTCGAATGAAGTAACCGGTTCTCCATCTTTCTTGAAACCTCCCGGCCAATGTTCACGTTTAATGTCGTTAGCTTCCCAGTCGTAAGTTGAGGCTAAAATCAATAGGCCGTTTTCATTCAGCCGTTCATGGATTTGTTGCAGGAAGATAATCGGGCAGGTGAGTTCTTCCAATAGATTCGGAACAATAATCAAGTCGTATCCGGTGTAAAGCGGTTTCAGATTATTGGCATTGTCCTGCATAAACAGGATTTTTTCTTTGCCCTGCCCCAGACCTGTCTCGTTCAGCACCAATTCGCGGTAAAAAACCAGTTCGCCTTCATCCTTTACAATGTAACGGATAAACCCTTTTTCCTGCAATTGTATCGGCATACGGATAAATCGTGCCGAAAAATCAATGGCTGTAATATCCTCGAAATGCGGAGCTAATTCAAAAGCAAGCCGTCCGGTATCAGCATTCAGGTCAAGTACTTTCTTTATGGCTTTACCTTTTGTGGCAGCCAGTATAAACCGGGTTAAATTTTTGTGAAAATTATTTTTTGCTCCGAAGTTATCTCCCCAGTTGTCTTCGCAGGAGTTTGCCACTTCAATATCTGTTTCGTATTCGTCGCTACTGATAATCAACGGATGTTCCGACTCAACCACACGAAAACCTGCATGCTGGTAAAAATGACGACGGAATGCGTATCTCGAATGCAGGGTTGCTTCGTTTCCGGTGGAAATCCACGAACCCCCTTTGATCAGATTGTGTTTTCCATCAAAAGTAGGAGTGGAGAAGTCGTCGTACATGGGATGAACTTTAAAACCTGCAAATCCGGTAATGGGTGTTTCTGTCCATTGCCACACATTCCCTGTTATGTCATAGAAATCGCCTGTTTTGAATTTATCGACGGGGCAGGGTGAGCAAAAATGTTCCAGATTGATATTGCCCGGAGCTATGTCCCATTCGGTTTCGTCGGGAATATAGCATACTTCTGCAAGCCGGTACCATTCAGCTTCGGTAGGAAGGCGGAATGTTTTGCCTGTTTTAGCCGAGAGCCAGTTGCAATAAGCTTTTGCCTCGAGATAATTTACTTCCGCCGGCCAGTTCCACGGCATAGAAATTTCTTCTGCTACCAGTCTTAAACGATAACCGTTTTCGTCTTTTCTCCAGAAAAGCGGCATTTCGGCATGCTTGAAGTTGCGCCAGTTCCATCCTTCTTCTGTCCAGTAACGTTTCGTATTGTATCCATTCTCGTTGATAAATTTCAGAAATTCCCCGTTTGATACCAAAAACTTGGTTGCTTTGAAATTCTCCACTTTTTCCGTGTAATGTCCGTACTCATTATCCCAGCCGTATAACGGATGATTCCACGGTTTACCGAGAGTCATGGTTGATCCTGTAACCGGAACAAATTCGTTTCTCGGAGCTTCGCCTGTTTCCTGACAGATTTCTCCAAATTTTCCGGGTATGACCTCGTTCAAAGGCAGTTGACGAATTAAAACGGAGGAGGTTTCCAAATGAATGCGTTCATGCTCGATGCCCATCATGATAATCCAAAACGGACTATCCCATGTAACGGGTAATTTTATTTCAGTGTTGTCTATTATTTTCAAGATGGCTTCTTTTGCGTTATTCCGGTATTCACGCACTTCCGGTACGCTTGGCCAGCTATAATGACGTTCGTCCAAGTCGTCCCAGCTCATTTCGTCCACTCCGATAGCGAAAATGGACTCGAAAGCCGGGTTGATTCTGGTGTCGATTATTTTGGCAAGGAACAGTTTGTTGATAAAAAATACCGCTGTGTGGCCTAAGTAAAATAAAATTACGTGCCGGAGCGGATCGCCGCGATGATAAAATACGTCATCGGATTTTAACTGGGTATAAAGTTTTTCGTCCACAGCCCAGGTTTTCAGAAAGTACTCTCTGATTTCGTTCCGTTTTTCTTCCGGGTTTCCGTGGATAAGGTCAACTGTTTTGGTGACAAATTCTTTCATTTTGAAATTAATTTTTTATATAGATATATTTTATTCATTGTAAATGTTCCGTCGGCTGATGATTGCCTTTGTTCTATAGTGAACATGTCTTTAAATCCGGCTTTGTGATATAAGTTGAGAGCAGCGGTGTTTTTGTCCCAGACGCGAATAAAAACATCCTGGATTTCAATTTGTTTTAAAACCTCCTGTTCGAAATGCTCTAACAGATTTTGTCCAACGCCCTGCTTGCGGTGTTTTTCTGCGACCATTAATTCTGCAATGTACAGGCACTTTTCTGTGTTGAAGTTATCTGTTATAAATTCGGGAACTAATTTATCGAATGAAAATGGAATTGCAAGCAATGCTCCTGCAATTTCATGGTTTTCTAATGCCAGAATTATTTGTCCTGATTCAAAAAAATCAAATATGTATCGGGTGAATCCCTTTTGATGAATATATTGTGCAGAGTTGCCGTTCGCAAAGCATTCTGTGTACAAAATTTTTATGGCAGGAATATATTTCGTATCCCGGGTTGATTGGAATATCATGTTTTCTATTGAGTTTGTTATAATAGAAACGCCTTTGCAGTCCGAAAGTTGCAAAGGCGTCTTTAAAATTTTATAGAGGTCATTTCAATTTGAAGGAGTCCAGTTTAGTGAAATTGCTGAAAAATAATTACTTGCCGAAGGAGATTCAGATGCCGTTGAAGTTCCTTTTGTGAAACTAAAGCTTGCGTATTTCCCGGTTCCATCATTCTCTGTAAATTCCATACAAACATTATACGTTCCGTCTCCAACGGTATTCCCGCTTGTGTCGGTACCGTCCCATGTGCAGGTACGCGTCCCGTGACTGCTGAGAGTTGCTCCCGTTATAGCATCTGTGCTATTTCCGGATGAAGTGGACTTTAACCAATTTGTCAGATATTGTTTACGAGCAGCAGCATAAACCATCAAAGTCTTCACAAAAGTTCCGGATGACGACTCAACCCAGATAGCTAAGACATGCCGTGGGGCGTATTTTCCTTTGTAAGTGCTTGTTGTAGTTGATACTTCTAAAGTTCCTGCTGTTTTTTCTGTGTTGTTAATAGTTGGGTCATTCGAACTATCATTGCTACAACTATAAGTTATGAGTGCAACGGATAGTAATAAAATTCCTGCAATTTTGTTTGTTGTTCTTCCCATACGTTTAATTTTTTAATTTAAACGTAGAAAAAGTTCAGAAGTTTTGAGTCAACTGGTTAGAATTAAGAGTTTTTATGTTTTTGATGTAATGCTATTGTTCTTGTTTGTTGATTTTAAGCTTCCAGCTAAGAAATATAAATAAAATGGTTGCGATAACTCCGCTTACGATGCCGAGCCATAAAGTGGATCCGGTTCCTATTGTGTCGATGTCCGGCACTTTCACCCCGTTATACTTGAGATAATAAAAAATAACAGCAAAGGCATTGTTGGTAAAATGAGCCGTGATTGGGAGCCAAAGATTTTTTCCCCAGACCAAAAGGTAGCCAAATAAAGCTCCGAGCAACATGCGTGGAATAAAACCATAAAATTGCATGTGAAATGTGCTGAAAATGATGGCCGCTATCCAGATACCGGTGTGGATTTTCCCTCTCTCGGTGAATAATTTCTGAATCGTTCCGCGAAAGAATAATTCTTCACCAATTGCAGGAACGAGAGCGATCACTAATAAGTTGAATGACAAACCGCCCAATGAATGTACGTTTACTATTTTTTCAGTAAGATCGGCAAGCTGCTCCTCAGTAGATTTCATCCATTGTTCAATACCAGACATAAATTCCGGCAAAGCTATCTGCTGATTGATATTCCCTAAAAGGTTGATAAACGGTATGGCTACAATCATTAAAATAATCACTAACAGATAATCTGTAGCTTTACTGGTTGCTTTCAGGTATAAATATTCTGCAGGTTTTTCGTTCCACAGGTATGCAAGTAGCAATGGCGGAATAACAAATAAACCTATTGATTCTACCAACTGGCTTATTTTCATCAATTGTATATTTGAAGTATCATTGCCTGCAATAAGCGAAATAATTAAAATCACTATAAAAAACATTAGCAGTTCAACGAATGTAATGTGTAAAATTTTAGTAATTCCAGAGTTTTTAAGTGGTCTTTTGTGCATGTTCTTTTTAATAAGTTCCTGCAAAAATAATGAATTGAGTGTTAAGTTTTGAATGGAGGCCAGTTGGAAATGCAGTATTTGAAAATAAAAAAGCTTCTGCTACTCAATACAAGTAACAGAAGCCCCGAATTTCTTCCAATTGAAAAATTAAGCTCTTGGTTTAGCTTCTTTTACAACCATGGTACGTCCGTCAAATTCAGCACCATTAAGTTCTTCAATTGCTTTTTGAGCGGCATCATCAGCCATTTCAACAAAACCGAATCCTTTAGATTTTCCAGTTTCACGGTCTTTAATGATTTTACAAGAGCTTACTGATCCATACTCTTCCATAACGCCCAAAAGGTCGTTTTCCCGAACTTTGTAACTTAAGTTACCTACATAAATGTTCATAAAAAAATAAAAATAAAAAATAAAATGAATAACTTGATGTTCAGGTGAGTAAAAACAAACGGAAGGTTAAAATATGCTGTTCAGGAAAAGAAGAGATAGAATAACCATGCGTGAGAATTATACTTCCTTAACGATACAAAGGAAAACATTTATTTCTGATTTCACAATATAAAATCTAAAATTATTAGAAAAATAACCAAAAAATCTTAGAAAAAAGAGTTTGATTGGTTAAATAAGTTTGATGTATTAATAATATGTGTTGTAAAACATATATTATCAGCTTCTTATCTGGCCGTTTCCTTTGATAATCCACTTGTATGAACATAGTTCGGCTAAAGCCATTGGACCACGTGCATGAAGTTTTTGAGTACTTATTCCTATTTCTGCTCCAAGTCCGAATTGAGCTCCATCGGTAAATGCCGTGGAAACATTTGTGTAAACGCAGGCAGCATCCACCATTTTATCGAAAATATTGATTGCTTTTTCGTCTTCGCTAACAATACATTCGCTGTGTTTGGAACTGTATTTCGAAATATGCGATATTGCTTCATTTAAGTCAGACACTGTTTTAACGGCTATTTTATAGTCTAAAAATTCGGTACCGAAACTATCTTTGCCTGCCGGTTTCAGAAGGTTTTCCGGATACTGTCCGGCAAGCGTTTTATACGCGGGTTCATCTGCGTATATAATTACGTTTTGTGTTGCTAATTTTTCGCATAAAGCGGGTAAATCCGGCAAACGTTTTTTGTTGATAATCAAACAATCTAATGCATTACAGACACTTACACGGCGGGTTTTCGCATTGAAAATAATGTTTTTCCCTTTTTCAAGGTCTCCTGCTTCGTCGAAATAAGTATGGCAAATTCCGGCTCCTGTTTCAATTACAGGAATGCGCGAATTATCGCGTACAAACTCGATAAGTCCTTTACCACCCCGTGGAATAATTACATCTACATAACCTACGGCATTCATCAATTCGGCAGTGGCTTCGCGTCCGGCAGGGAGCAATGTTACTATATTTTTATCCAAGTCCTCTTGTTCTAAAACTTCCCGTATGATTTTCACAATAGCCGCATTTGAGTTGTAAGCATCTGTGCCTCCTTTGAGGACACAGGCATTGCCCGATTTCAGACAAAGGGAAAATACATCGAAACTTACATTCGGACGGGCTTCGTAAATGATGCCGACTACTCCGAACGGAACCGATATTTTTGAAATGTTCATTCCGTTTGGGCGCTCTATGTTCATTAATGTTTTGCCAAGTGGCGATGGAAGACCTGCAACATTTCTGATGTCTGCTGCAATACCTTCTATACGCTCTTTGCTTAGCAAAAGTCTGTCGTACATAGGGTTCGTTTTTTCCATGGCAGCCAGGTCTGTTGCGTTTGCCTCCAAAATTTCATCTGTTTTTTCGATAGCTGTCTGAGCCACAGCCATAAGAACTTTGCTGATTGTTTCGTCCGAAATCAGATTCATGCTTCTGGATGCCTGTAAAGCCGCCTCTTTCCAGTTTGTGTTCATAATAAGTATGTTTATGTCAGAATATTAATTGCCTTGCGTTTGAATTGGGAAAAATAGCTCAACCAAAATCCGACGTAAAAGTATAAAATCTTTTTGTTTCCGGCTTTCATAATTTCATTTAGTAATTTTGAATGTCTGTGTTTTGTTTTTAAAAGATTCTCAATTGCCGCCGATTTATAGTTTTTGTTTAAAATGTGTCTGGCGATTTCCTGCCCTGAAATTATTGCCTGATAGATACCCTCGCCGGAGAAATCGAACAGCAATCCCGCGGCATCGCCTCCGAGAAAAACGTTATCGAATTGATAACCCTGATAGGTGTAATTCATGGCAAATGCTTCAAATTTTCCATTGCTGACATCGATTTTTTTCTCAGAAAGCCATTTTTCAAAATTTTTTCTGAGAATAGATGCCGGCAAATCCTTGTTGTTACAACAGCAGCCTATGGATACATATCCTTTGTGCGGGAAAATCCATGCATACATTGCCGAAAAATATTTTGGTTCAAAGAAAAATTCTATATCCCGGTATTTATCCGTAGGAATCAGATACTGAATTCCGGTTCCAGTCGATTCTGGTTTGATTCCGAGATAGTTTTTTACGACAGAATTAGAACCATCACATCCGATAAGATATTTATATCCGATAGTTTCGTCATTTACTAAAACAGCCTGATTCGTAATTTTTGTGACTTTAGAATTCGGTTTAACGAGAATATTTTTACAGGCATTTAGTTTTGAAAGTTGCCATTGACTAAATTTATGGCGATCTATCGTATAAATGAAGTTGTAAGGTGTTTTTACAGCTTTGTGTAAATTGTTTACGTGTAAGTAAGGCGCATTAAACCGATACTCAATCAGTTCTTCTGGTATATTAAACTGTTTTATGTCTTTTACAGTAAGGCCTCCTGCACATACTTTGGGCCCGATTGTATTATTTTTTTCGAGAATAAGAACAGATAATCCACTATTACCCAAAGCTTCTGCGCAACTGAGACCGGAAGGGCCTGCGCCTATTATGATAACATCGAAAACTTTAGTTGTTTTTTGTAGCATTTATATCAGATCATAAATCTTCAATTATTTTTTCAATAAATTGGTGTGATTTATCTTGAAAATCCTGTTTGAACTCATTCATGTAATTAATTATGAATTCGGTTGATTCCGAACCGTTGTTCCGTATTTTAGCATTAAAATCGTAACTGACAGAGTCTGTTTTAATGACATTTTCGTTGTCCGTGATTTGATATGAAATCTTTAGTTTTTGATTGTTTTGCTTTATACTTTCGTTATATACATAATTATAAGTCACAACAAAGTACATAATCAGTCCGAAATTTTGATATGTAAGGTTATTTGGAAGTTCGTCTATGGTAATTTTCAGTTTTCTGTCCCCTAAGTGTTTTTCAAGTAACAAATCCTCTGAAATTTCTGAAACTGAATTGTTTATAATGTTGTTGAAATAATCATTTGAGATATGACAATCATATTTTTTATTCCAACCCCAAACGACAATAGCGGGTATAAAAAAAGAAGCTCTTCTTTTCGTAACCACGGCTACAGAATCGTGTGGAAATTTTTGGAAATCAATGCTGATTTTATCTGAATGAAAATTGCTTTTTTTGTGGAATTCGTAGTCAACTTTTTCATTTATAATCTGATTGAACTTATGGGAAGTAATGCAGCTGTTAAGTGTCAGACTAAAAAAAATAATTGTTAGGATGGAATGTGTTTTTGATAAATTCATGTTCATTTATTCTCCTGAATTGTGATTCTATTAAATTAAAGTTCCTGAATTTTTCTACCAAAAATCATACCTTTTTTACAAACTAAAGCAATCTTAATGTTGACGACTTTTAATCATTCTAAATATAAATAATCACAATGTATAATAGGGCGTTGATTTTTTTTTCCGGCAATTTCGACTGCTTTTTTGCTGTCGCACCAGACTTTCCCGATTCCTAATGTGTTTCCGTCCGGATCAATAATACTTACGATGTCGTCCTTTTCAAATTCTCCGGTCACCTTTACAACCCCAATAGGAAGAAGGCTGACTGCTTTTTCTCCGGTAAGAGCTTTTGCCGCATTTGCGTCTATGTGAATTTCTCCTTTTGCAAAACCCTGACTGTGGGCTATCCATTTTTTTACACTTGAAACACTTTCTTTCGATGCTACAAAATGAGTAGAGATCGCATTTTCTTTTTCGTTAAGAAGTTTGATAAGTATATTTTCCGATTTTCCGTTGGCAATGTAAACTTCGATCCCTTCATCTGCAATTTTGCGGGCAATAGTGGTTTTTGTTCCCATGCCGCCCCGGCCAAAAGTAGATTTCGAGGTTTGTATAAAGTCAGAAATATCCTGTCCTTTTTCTATTTTCGGGATAACTTTGGATTCGGGCAGGGTAGGCGAGCCATTAAAAATACCATCAATATTACTTAGAATAATAAGCGCTTCCATATCCATCATCGAAGCTATCAGGCCAGAAAGTTCATCGTTATCGGTAAACATAAGCTCGGAGACCGAAACGGTATCATTCTCGTTGACAATCGGAATAACGTTATTGTCGAGCATAACCTGCATACAATTTCGCTGATTGAGATAATGCCGGCGGCTACTGAAATTTTCTTTCATGGTGAGCACCTGTCCTACAGTTATGTTATGTTCGCGAAACAAATCCCAGTAATGGTTGATGAGTTTTGCCTGCCCTACTGCGGAATATAGCTGGCGTTGGTCTACAATATTCATTTTTTTGTTGACGCCCAATATGCTGCGGCCGGATGCTACGGCTCCCGATGATATTAATACGATTTCCACGCCTTGTTTGTGTAAAACTGCTATTTGATCGACCAAGGCAGACATGCGTGTGATGTCCAGAGTGCCATCTTTACGGGTAAGTACATTGCTACCTATTTTTACGGCTATTTTTTTATATCGGAGAGACATGTGCTTTGTTTTTTACGTTTATTGTTCGTTGTAGATGACGTGGAGCAATGTTGTCCCGACAGCATGGAGCGTATTTTTATCTATATTGTCCATGGTGTCATGTATTGTGTGCCAGTAATTGGCAAATCCTTTTTCGAAATGCGGATTATACTGTATGATGTCGATACTCGGAATTTCCGCGATCTGATTTATATAGACGTGATCATCGGTGATAGCTCCGCCTTTTTCGTTGATGAAGTATTTCCCGAATCCGAGTTTTGCAGCAGTGTTCCATACATTGTTGACAACAAAGGAAGCGTAATAATCTGAATATTGTTCCCTGTAGAAAGTAGCATCGCCGGCACCTACCATGTCAAGCAAAATGCCAAACCGTGCCCGATATCCGGGTATGTGAGGAGAGTGTGCCCAATATTGTGTGCCCAGACACCATGAATTTTCGGCATTGGGTGACTGATCCGATTCTACTCCGTAATCTTCGGTGTCGAAAAAGATAATGTCAACTCCGATTGTAGGTTGTTTCTGAGCAAGCTGGCGGGCTATTTCCAATAGTACACCTACACCGCTTGCCCCGTCGTTGGCTGCCATTACAGGTGTGTTGCGATTTGCCGGATCAGGATCCTGATCGGCCCATGGCCTTGAATCCCAGTGAGAGAACAATAGTATGCGGGCCTGTGCATCCGGGTTGAACGCTCCGATGATATTTATGTTCCGGAGTTTGGTGCCATTGTAGGCTGTTACTGATGATTCCTGGCGGGTAACCGTTGCATTAAATCGTTTTAATGATGCTGTAAGATAATCAGCACAGGCTAATTGTGCATTTGTATTTGGAACTCTCGGGCCAAAGTCTACCTGTTTTTCGATATAAGTATAAGCTGAATCGGCATTAAATTGTGGAGCCTCGATTTTATTTTCGGCGATGGTGTTTGCTGACTGTTTTTTAGGGGTACAAGCCGCTCCTCCAACTGCCAGAATCAAGGATAAAATGAATATTTTTTTCATATTTAAACAAATGAGAAGCAAAGATATAAATATTTATGAGCGTAATAAAATATGCAAGCATTATCTTCGGTTTCTGCATACAGTTGATTTCGTTGAAATACCTGAGTTGAATTCTAACTGTTTGTCAAGCCCGGATGAAAAACAAACGCCGGAAAAGTTCATTCCCGGCGTTTGGTATATTTCTTCATTGAAAGTTTATTTGTTATTCTTCGAAACAATAGCCATATCCTAATCGGGTAACTATGTTTTTGCCATAAGGGCCGATTTTTTTTCGCAACCGTGTTATGTTTACATCAATGGTACGGTCAAGGACAATTACTTCATCACTCCAGACACGCGAAAGCATTTCTTCGCGTGTGAAAACGCGGTTTTTATTTTCGAGAAAAAGTTTCAGAATTTCGTATTCTTTTTTGGTAAATGGAATTTCTTCTCCATTGAGTAAAACTTTTTTCTTGTCGAGCTGCATTACAAGCTTGTCGTATGAAAGTTCCTGAACGGGAGCTTCTGCTGTATTTATTCCTGAACGCCTGATGACCGCTTTTACGCGAGCCAGTACTTCACGAATAGAGAAAGGCTTTGAAATATAATCATCGGCCCCGATATTGAAACCTGTAAGACGATCATTTTCAGTGTCTTTGGCTGTAAGAAAAATAATAGGAATGCCTATTGTCTTAGGATTGTCATGCAGCACTCTTGCCAATTTAAATCCGGACATTTCTCCCATCATGACATCAAGCAGAAAGAGATTGTATTCTGATAAGTCTCTTTTCAGAGCTTCTTCAGCCGAGTATGAAACATCAACCTGATAACCTTCAGTTTCAAGATTGAACTGAAGAATTTCACATAAATCTTCTTCGTCATCGACTACTAAAATACGATATTGATTCATAAGTAGTTCTATATTTTATTTTGACATAAATTGTCTTTTGTTTTTAATATCAATACAAAGAAAAAATATTAATGTTTCGATTCCGTGTAATAGAGATTACAAAAGTGTTACAAAGAAATATAAAAATACTGAATAATAGCAATTTGCCTGGATGAAAATAAAAAAGTCATGAGCAGTTTTTTTATAATCTTAATTTATTCCATTTTTAGGCATTTTATTTTTTCTGATGCTTGAGTACTTTGGCATCCAGATAAAAAACTATTTCTTCCATGATGTTATTACAATGGTCGCCTGCACGTTCAATTTTACGAAGAACTGTCATTAAGTGCAATACATACAGCGCATCATTCGGGTTTGTTACGACATGTCCTGCTAATTTTTTAATAGCTTCAGCATAAAGGGTATCTATGGAATTGTCAATTGAAAATACCATGCCGGCCTGAGCCGTGTTCTCAGTTGTAATGGCCTGAAGTGTTTTTTCAAGCATAGTCTCAACTGCGACCAGCATCGTTTCTACATCGATTTCTTTTAAGAGTTCGAGATGACTGCCATGTTCATCCGATTCGAGTACAAAACGGGCGATCCCGTCGGCAAAGTCTCCTATGCGTTCTAGCGTTTTGTTGATTTTAATCATTGAAAGTACAAGTCTCAAATCAATAGCTACCGGACTGAAAAGCGCAATGTAATTTTCGCAATCGCTGTCAATTTTTAGTTCAAATGCGTTCACCCGTTTTTCGGTGGAAATAACTACACGTGCCAGATCCTCGTCTGAGTTAAGTAACGCTGTTTTGGCTTTTTCAAACTGGCTCTGAACTAAATTCCACATTTCTGAAATGGAATTTTTTATATCAACTAATTCTGATTCTGTATGTTTCATAATTTTTGATGTGATAAAGTATTGATTTACTATCCAAATCGACCTGTTATGTAATTTTGTGTTTGTTCTTTTTCAGGATTCAGGAAGATTTTCTTGGTATCATCGTATTCAATCAGTTCGCCAAGCATGAAAAATCCTGTTTTATCGCTTACACGAGCAGCCTGTTGCATGTTGTGCGTTACAATGACAACGGTGTAATGGTTTTTCAGTTCAAAAATAAGTTCTTCTATTTTTGAAGTGGAAATAGGGTCCAACGCCGAAGCCGGTTCGTCCATCAGAATCACCGACGGATTTACGGCCAAAGCCCGGGCAATACACAAACGTTGCTGCTGACCTCCAGAGAGCGCATAGGCCGATTTTTTGAGTTTGTCTTTTACTTCCTCCCACAGAGCTGCCTGGCGAAGCGAGGTTTCAACCGTATCTTCGATAACACTTTTGCTTCGTTCTCCGTTGATGCGAAGCCCGTAAGCTACATTTTCAAAAATTGATTTTGGAAACGGATTGGGTTTCTGAAACACCATTCCGACGGTTTTGCGTAATTCGTCAACCGAAATACTTTTATCATATATATTTGTATCACCGAGCATACATTCTCCATCGAGATGAGTGTCGGCAATCAGGTCGTTCATTCTGTTGAACAGTCGCAAAAACGTCGATTTTCCGCATCCTGAAGGGCCGATAAATGCCGTAACAGTATTCGACTCAATTTTCATATTGATGTCTTTCAGTGCGTGAAAATCACCGTAGAAAAAATTTACGTTTTTGGCTTCTAATTTCATTGGGTAATATATTTTATTTCTTTTTTTACAATAATTATTTTGTAAACTTCTTCCGCAGATAATTAGCAAGAAGATTCATAATCAATACAATAACAATCAGTACCAAAGCGGTTCCGTAAGCCATTGGGCGCGTAGCTTCCAGGTCAGTTCCGCTGGTTGCAATCACATACAGGTGATAAGGAAGCGCCATTACCTGATCGTAAATTGACGATGGTAATTTGGGCAGAAAGTAGGCGGCTGCCGTAAACAGAATTGGAGCTGTTTCGCCGGATACACGTCCGATGGAAAGAATCAGTCCTGTCATAATATTGGGAAATGCAGCCGGTAGTACCACTCTTCCGATGGTTTGCAGTTTGGTAGCTCCCAAAGCCAAACTTCCGTGGCGATAACTGTCGGGAATGGCTTTTAAGGCTTCTTCGGTTATACGGATAATCAAAGGAAGCGCAAGCAGTCCGAGCGTAAGTGAACCCGCCAGAATGGAATCGCCAAAACCAAGTTTGTTTACAAAAAGCGACATTCCGAAAAGACCAAAAACAATGGACGGAATGCCTCCCAGATTATTGGTCATAATCCGGATAACCCGGACAATATGCTTGTTTGTGGCATATTCATTCATGTAAATGCCAGACATAACTCCTATGGGAAAGGCTACCAGCATACTTCCTATTACTAAATAGAAAGTTCCGACAATAGCCGGGAAGATACCTCCTTTAGTCATTCCTTCTTCGGGGGCCGCGGTGAGAAACTCCCAATTTATAACTCCTATACCCCGGTAAACAATAAATCCGATAATCCAAAAAAGGATGGCAACAACACTAAAGCTCATAATTCTGAAAATCCAGAACATGACATTTTGCGATACCTTTTTATGTATATTGTTGCTTTTCATATCTTAAAAAACTTATTCAGCATGGGGCTCTTTGCGGATGACCTCAGCCCAGATACTGATAATCAATGTAAGTATAAATAAAATGGCTCCGAGCATAAATAAAGCCTGATATTGTACGCTCCCGACCGAAGCTTCGCCAAGTTCTGCGGCAATAGTGGCCGGAATTGTACGAACCGGCTCGGTAAATGTATGAGGAATAACCGCCGCATTCCCAGTGACCATCAGCACCGCCATGGTTTCGCCGATAGCGCGCCCAATTCCTAAAACAACAGCCGCCATAATTCCCGACGAGGCGTAAGGTATAATTACATGGTAAATCGTTTGCCAGTGTGTAGCGCCAAGTGCAAGGCTCGATTCTTTCATGGCAAGTGGCGTATTGCGCATCGAATCCTCCGCTACGGTAATTATAGTAGGTAGGGCCATGATGGCTAACACGATACTTCCGGCCAGTGCTGTTTCGCCAACAGGCAAATTAAATACATTACGAATCATGGGGACGATTACAATCAGTCCGAAAAATCCGTAAACAACCGAAGGGATTCCGGCTAATAGTTCGATAACCGGTTTTAATATTTTTCTGACAGTGGGATTGGCAAGTTCAGCTAAATAAATAGCTACGGCCAATCCGAAAGGAAGCGCTAAAAGTATGGCGCCAAGGCTTACCCATAATGTACCAAGCAACAGCGGGAGAATTCCGAACTGGGCAGCCGGAGTTGCGGTAGGAAACCACTCTTTTCCTCCGAAATAGTCTTTCGGACTTATGGTTTCGGCAGGCAATACTTTTCCTTTGAATTTTATGTCGATAAACTGCTCCGGAAAGAATCCGAGGATTCCTTTGTGTTCAGCGGTAACATCGCTCAGTCTTTCGGGCAAATGTTCAAAATCTGATCCTATTTCTTCTTCCGAAAACATGCCTATTACCTCATCCATGCGCATTGGCTCGATAGGTATGTCATCTCCACCTACCTCTTTCCATGAAGTAATATTGCCATCGAAAATTTCTTTTATTTGTTCCGGAGTAAGATTCTTAATTTTATTTTCTTTGTTGATACAAAGGACGTAACCCTTCTCAACAGTTGAAGATTTAAAAAGGCCCCACCCCTCGGTAAACAGGAAGATACTTATCAGCAGGATAATGATAGTTGTGGCGCTTCCGCTAAGTCGTAACATCCACTCAATCAGAATCTCAAAAAATTTGTTTTTCTTTTTTCTGAACACGATAAAATGTATTTAAAGAAAAGGAATAAGCCTATCCGGATGTAAATTCAACCGGACAGGTTTATTTATATTGTTATTTTATAGGTAGATAACCTGTCGTCTGAACAATTTTCTGACCTTCAGCAGAAAGTACAAAATTGATGAAAGGTTTTACTTTAGCTTCCGATTTGCCTTCGTAATAGTAGAACAGTGGACGAACAACGGGATATTTGCCAGAAGTGGCATTCGCTACGGTCGGTTCGACATAAGTTTTACCTCCATCGTAAGAAACGCTGATGTCTTTTACGTCTTTTGTTACATAAGCCATTCCTACATAACCGATAGCACCCGGAGTCTGGCTGACCGACTGGATAATAGCACCGGTTGCCGGCATACTCAGAATCCCAGATTTGTAGTTTTTGTTTTTCATTACATGTTCTTTAAAGAACTCGTATGTTCCGGAAGTTGTTTCACGGGAGTAAGCGATAATAGGCATGTTTGCTCCGCCTACTTCTTTCCAGTTTTTTATTTTTCCCGTAAAAATACCTTCAAGTTGTTCGCGGGTAAGCTTTGATACTTTATTTGTTTTATTTACCACAACAGACAAAGCATCCTGAGCTATTTTGATTTCTTTTACTGTTTTACCGCCATTTTGCATTTTCATTTTTTCGTCGAATTTGATTTTGCGTGATGCCATGGCAATATCGGTTGTTCCTTCGATAAGTGCTGCCAGTCCTATGCCTGAACCTCCACCGGTTACGGTCACTCTTGCAGAAGGATTTTTTTTCATATATGTTTCAGCCTCGTGTTGTGACAAAGGCAAAACGGTGTCAGACCCTTTGATCTTTTGTGCCATACTCATTGAACTGATCATGGCAACCATTGCTAATGAAAATAAAATACGTTTCATAACTATTTATTGTGTTTAAAATTAGTTGTTCTTATTCATGATTTTTTAATGCGAAACGAAATTACGTTATATGTATTACAGCGATGTTACAGATGAATTAAAAGAAGATTATCTGTGTGACAAGTGTTATAATTTATCAGAATTTAAATTGCAATCTGAGAGTGAATATATTGTCTTTTAAATTTGTCGAGTAATCTTTTAGTACGTCACTGTTGGCTAATTCTGCTGATGCTTCATTTTGTACCATTTCATAGTAAACCTGCATATGTAGAGATGGATTTATTCTCCATAAAGCGCCGAATCCCAAGGTTGAGTATTTCAGGTCTGTTGCACTTGTGTATGAATTTGCAACGCCTATTTCATTGCCACTTACATGGGTGTTGGGATCGTAAACATCGTATTTTACGACTGCTGAAAACGGGGTTTGTCCCAAATCCTGGACGAGAATAGCATACCAGCCTCCTGCCGGACGGATATAGGTGTCGGTAGCTTCCGGGAGTGCATTGCGGTTCGGACTTGTACTGCTTTTGGCTGTTCCCGGCTGGGTTCCGGCCATATATTCTGCTCTGACCTGAGTCATGCCGGCAGTAGTTTCAATACTGAATTGTCCGTCGATTCCGTAGTATTCCCGTTTTGCATAAGCTCCGGTGTTGGAGGTGTTGTTGTTTTTTGTAAATACGTTGTCGTTCATAGAGTATACAACATTATTGGTTTGATAAACACCACCGTTGTAATATGAAACTCCAAAACCCCATTTGGCCGAAGAACCGATAGTTTTTGATGCTACAATGTGACCAATAAAATCTTTTTTATTGTCGGTTTCAGGGTTTATTGCATTGCCTGCAAAAAGTCCGCCTTCGAATTTTATAAAATTGAATTGAGATGTTTTAGCCGGTTGAAGTATCACCATGGCTCCAAGGTCACATTCTTCGGGAAAGAAAGCCTGAATAACTTTAGAGCGTTCGGTTGATTCAAGTAATGATGAAGAATAAGAAATTTCATTTCCAAAAGGCCGGTCGAATACTCCTGCACGCAGCCCCATCGTATTGATCCACGGATCTTTTACATTGAGATAAGCCTCTTTAAGTTGTATGGTAGCTCCGCTAAGTCCCGGTTTGTCGGTAATATTCAGTTGAAAAACTCCGGAAGCGATTCCGCCATTGTCATAAGTGAATTTTAGTCTGCCACGGCGTATCCCGAATCGGTTGAAAGGAGCGGCAATTTTATTGCCATCCTGATCGGTGTTTGCTGTGCCGACTTTCAGGCTGGCTGACTGTTCTCCCATTTGAAACTGTGGCTGGATATAGCCGCTGACTTTTAATCCTTTTAATTTCTCGAGGGTGTTCTCGTGATTTTCTACAGTCTGTTGCAATTGTTCCAACGGAGTCAGTTCCTGCTCCTGTGCGTTTGTTGTGAACACTGTTGCAGTTAGCAACAAGGCAATAAAAGATTTGATTTTCATGTAATATTAATACGTGTGTAATTAGTATTGCACAAAATTCGGGTATGTATGTTACAATTATATTACAAATATATGACGATGTTGAGAAATGAAATACAAATGAAACTGAAAGGAAATATATGTTACATTAAAAACGCGTTGACACGTTGATAGCCAACCCTCAGAATGAATGTTTTTTTATGAACTTTTGATCATTTATGCAGAGTAAATATAAATTCTAATCCGCCTCCGTTATTGGTGCGGGCCGTGATGGTTCCTTTGTGAAATTCGACAGCGTTTTTTACGATAGATAATCCCAGACCGGTTCCGCCTGTTTTGCGTGAGCGACCTTTGTCGACCCTGTAAAATCGGTCGAAAAGGAATGGAAGATGTTCTTCTTTTACTCCGGTTCCGTTGTCGTTGTACATAAAATGATAGAATTGGGCATCCTCACCTGTAACCGTAATATTAATCAGAATGTTTTCTCCTGCATACGAAAGACTATTGTCGATCAGGTTCCGGAATATGGAATATACCAATATCGGATTGGCTTTAATCCACACATCGCCACCAAAAGATGTATTAATTTTAAAATTCTTTTCCTGAATTTTCATTTCAACATCTTCAAGTACATTTTCAACTACTTTATTGATAAGCAAAGGCTCCATTTCAATGGAACGAGGAGCTTCATTGAGTTGATTTAATAGTAAAATATCCTGTAATAATTCACTCAGACGAACTGCCTGTGAGTGGCTGCGGTCGATGAAAAACTTTTGACGTTCGGGGCTAATGTCCGGATTATCGTGCAAAGTTTCCATGTAGCCAATAATGCTGCTTAGCGGGGTTTTCAATTCGTGGGCTACCTGCTGTGTGAGCTGTCGGCGAATGTTGGCATCATGTTCAATCTGTTCCCGTTGTTGTTTCATGGTGACCCGGTTGGTCATATAAAATAAAGCAGTGATAATAATAAAGGTTATAACCAGCCAAAAATAGAGGAATATATTGTCGGGAGAAAGGAGTGCCGAGACGTCCATGTCGAAAGGAACCGAGGAGCGTATATAGCAGTTCCCGAATCTGGTAGCATGATAATAATAGGCGATATGATTGGTGTGTGAAGTTCGTATTTGAGAACCCTCGCCGTTTTTACGCGCTTTTACAACTTCTTTTCTGTTAATGTGATTCTCCATGAAGGAGACATTGCCGATTGCATTGTCGTATACAACTTTTCCGCTCAGGTCGATAACCGTGACACGTATATTGGAATAGGGCGACAGTTTTATGATTGAATCTAATTTTTCTACTGAGCCGTTTGCACTTTCCAAATAGCTAAAAATCATGTTGTTCGAATCGCTGAGTTGCGTGTCAAGCATATCCGATTTATAATGTTTTTCCCGATTGTACTGAAATGCCAGTACGATTATGGAAAATAGCAGAAAAACAGGTAGGTAGTAACGCCAGAAAGGTGATTTTAAATCAGGTTTGTTCATCGTGTTCTTGTTCTCAATTTTAATTTCAGAATTTTGCAAAAATAAGTAAAATATATGAAGAAGATATTACAATTGTGTGAAATGTAGGACTTTATAAAGAATCGAAAATTTTTATTTATCAGAATATTAGCCGAAGAATATGTTGATAAACATGTATGACGGTTTTTCTTAATATTTTCAAAGATAATCATAAAATAGCAGCATACTTTATTTTAAATAACTAGCCGGCTCAATTTATCCCGGATTGTGTCAATTGAGTTCCGAAATAGTATGTTTGCAGGTGTTTTATGCCGTCCCGGGAGTTGTGATGTGTTTGTATGATTTTGATTGTCAGTGTTTTTATTTGTTTGTTTTACTATCGTAATATTATTTTCATGTGACTGTTTTATTCCGGCAACAAGTAGCATGTTTCTTTGCAGCAATAAGAAACAAAAACATGATGAAACAAAAATTTTATCCAACGATTGTTATTTCCGATGTACATCTCGGAACCGAACATTCGAAAGCTGCTGAGCTGTCGTCTTTTTTACGAAATGTGAATTGCAATACGCTTATTCTGAATGGAGATATAATTGATGGCTGGCATTTGAGTAAAGGTGGCAAATGGAAAAACGAACATACCGAATTGTTTAAAATTATTATGAAAATGATGGAAAATTATCACACGAAAGTTATTTATGTTCGTGGAAACCATGATGATTTTATCGACCAGATTGCTCCGTTTTCGTTTTTTAATATTTCTATATTAAATGAATATATGCACGAACGTAATGGCAAAAGGTATTACGTTACGCATGGAGATGTATTTGATAATATTACTTCAAAAATGGTTTGGTTAGCTAAGCTTGGTGATATTGGTTATTCATTTTTGCTTTGGCTAAACAGGCATTATAATAACCGCCGGGCCAAAAAAGGTTTGCCATATTATTCACTTTCGCAAAGCATTAAGCATAAAGTGAAATCAGCTGTTTCGTATATTTCCGATTTTGAAAAAGAGCTGGTTGAACTGGCCAAAGTTCGTCATGCCGATGGTATTATTTGTGGGCATATTCATCAGCCTGCCGATCGCATGATAGATGGAGTTCATTATCTGAATTCCGGTGATTGGGTTGAAACAATGTCGGCTTTGCTGGAACATGAAGACGGAACATGGGAAGTTTATCTGCACACCGAAAATTCTATACCTCAGGTGCAGGAAGTAATCAAAATTCATCAACCGGAGCGGAAATCCGTAAAGATGGTACTGTCTTCTAATTTTCAGATTTTTTTCTCCAAGCTCGCATTTAAATAATGAAATATCTTTTTATAATTCAGGGTGAAGGACGTGGCCACTTAACGCAGGCGCTTAGTCTGAAATCCTTACTCGAAACAAACGGGCACGAAGTGGTAGCAGTTATGGTTGGCAGTAGTGCTAAGCGTAGGTTACCTGCATTTTTTGATGAAAAAATCAATGCTGAAGTCATTCGTTACCTGAGTCCCAATTTTATGCCGACACCTAAAAATAAGCGATCTCCTCTGCTTGTAAGTGTGTTATACAATGCAATGATGTTGCCGGCTTATATTGATAGTATGATGAAAATTCAAAATACGATTAATCGTACGAAACCGGATATTGTGGTGAATTTTTACGAGTTATTGTGTGGAATTACGTACGGTTTGTTTCATCCTAAGGCGCTAATGATGAATATAGCTCATCAGTACTATTTTCTGACTTCAAACTTTGAATATACCGGAAAGAAAAAGTGGCAGTTCCGAATGTTGAATTTTTACTCGAGACTGACCGCATTAAATTCCTATAAAATCCTGGCATTATCCTTTCGCCGGGATATCTGGCTATTTGAGAATAATATTGTAATAGTTCCGCCTCTTTTGAGACCGGAGGTGTTGAAATCGGAATCTGAAACAGGAAATTATATTCATGGCTATATGCTTAACAGTGGCTATGTCGAGGATTTAGCTCTTTGGAGTAGTAATAATCCAAAACAATCTTTACATTTTTTTTGGGATAAAAAAGGTGTAGACCCGGTTACTCATTTTCCGGAGAAACTGACATTGCATACATTGGATGATACTCTGTTTTTGAAATATATGGCTGGCAGCAGGGCTTATGCTACAACCGGAGGCTTCGAATCGGTATGCGAAGCCATGTATTTACAAAAGCCGGTACTGATGGTGCCAACGCATATTGAACAGGAATGTAATGTAATGGATGCTATGCGCTCGGGAGCAGGAATTTCTGCTGATACTTTTGAGCTTGATAAGTTATTGAATTTTTTACCTCAATATAAAAAATCAGAAAGTTTTCGTCAATGGGTTTTGCTGGCGAATGAATTTTTCCTTACTGAATTGTGTTATTTGCCGGAGTTGAGTGCCGGATTCCAATTGTCGTTCTGAAATCTGTTCTTTGTTTGTTTTTTTGAATAAGGGTTTTGTGTGATACAAATCCCTTATTTTTTATGGGAGACGTATAAACAAGCTGGGCTTTATAAGGCTGTCGGCTTGTTCGTTGTGTTCTCCGGCAGTTGAATCCGTTTAAGCATAACCTGGGTTCGTGCGACTATTTCGCGGGGATAAAAAGGTTTGCTGATATAATCGTCGGCGCCAGCGCTGAAAGCCGTTAAACGGTTTGTCTCATTGTTGCTGTCCGACAGGAAAATAATAGGCATGTTTTGATACGAACCTGAATTTCTGATGGCTCTTGCCATTTTGAAAACTGCCATATCTCCTTCGACAACAATCAGAAACAGAATGCAGTAATTGTTAGGATTTATTTCAATATGGATGTCTGAGGGACAGAGGATATCTACAATATAACCTTCTTCTTCCAGAGCCAACCTGATTTGCCGGTATCCCTCTGTGAAATTAATAATCAAAATTCGTTTGTTTTTCATGGGTGGTCGTTAATTATGTGTTCAAATTTTTATAGTGTAAAATAAGTCAAACACTATTACGGCATTAAATCATAAGTATTACAATCTGATTATAACGGAAAGAGGGGAGACCTATCTTTTCGATTTGTCTCCCCACCTGATATTTTATAAACAGATTCTTATTTTACCGCTGCGATAATTTAATTTCGAGTTTTTTCGTTTTCTGCAAATCTACATTTACCAATAAATCTTCATAAGAAATCATGCTTATTTTAAGCTGGAATTTCTGTAAATCTGTTTTGGGAAGTTCGAAGTTACCATCAAGATCCGAATAAATTTTTTGTCCGTTAAGAGTAATTTTTGCCCCGGCCAGACTTTCATTTGTCAGTTTGTCGGAAACAATACCTTTAATTACCTGTGAAGTGGTGTTAATTACAGCAGCTTTAGCTTCGGCATTAGCAGTTTCTTTAGCTGAAACATTCGATACAAATGCCAACATCACAACCAACGAAATGAACAATACTTTTTTCATACTTTATATTATTAGTTTTTTATTTGCTTTTAAATTACGTTGCAAAGTAACTCACAGTGCATTACAAATATATTACAAACAATATACATTGATATTAAGAAGGTGTTACACGTGCTGTTGGTAGCGTAAATGTTGTTTGGTTTATTCGTTCATAAAGTTCAACTGAGAAGTAACGTTTTATCTTATGGCTTGGTTCTTTTGGGTTTCAGAATTTCTTTTCGGAAATCAGTTTTCCTTTTTCGTCCCACATGTACCATGTGCCGGTTTTTTTGCCATTGTTGTATTGCATTTCGTAGCGCATAATTCCGGAGTCGTCCCATACATGCCAGGTACCGTGTTTTTTGTTGTTATGGTATTCTGCCTCGGCTACTAAAAGACCGGATTCGTTATAAGTACGCCATACACCATTAAATTCACCGCTTTTATACGATCTTACTTCGTGAGGTTTCCCATTTTGGAAATAAATTACATAAGTTCCATCAGGTTTTCCTTCCTTGATATTCATTTCAACTTTAAGCGCCCCGTTTTCAAAGAATTCTTTATACTCGCCGGTATAAAGTTTAGTTTGAGTAACATCAGTAAAATATACTCCATCAACCTGGGTAATGGTGTTTTGTTGATTTTGAGCATTTGTAAATGATAGTGTCCACACTATCATCAGCATGGGTAATATGATTTTTTTCATGGCTGAATATTTTAATGAAACATGAATGAAATATCTTTGTAATATGCTTGTAAAACAAAGATAAGAATATAACTATCACTTTTGACCGTTTCCGACAAGATAGGACTGAAATTTAATATGTGTTACAAAGCCCGTATATTCAGGGTTTTATATCAATGTATGAATTAATAAGAGGCATTTCAAACAGCTGAAATGCCTCTTATATGTTTATTTATGTAGAATGGTCAAAATGAGAGAATTCATTAAAAACCAGTGTATCCTGTCCATGCAAATATACTTGAAGCACAGCCTGTGTTGCCGGTAGCAGCTGCTGTTACATTCGGATAAGACCATGTTTGTGTTGTTCCATCTGCCAATTTTCCTGAGGTTCTTACGTCAACTCCAAGGATAGGATAAGTCAGGCTGTTAGTCAAACTAATGCTTGAATTTACATCTCCAAAGCCTTTTGAGTCTGTCATGTCAATCAGATCCTGAGCAGAACCAACACCTTTTACAAGAGCATTGCTTACGTTAACTTTGGCTCCGCGACGTATTTTGATAATATCCTGCATGAATTTAGACTGGTCTATCGTAGAATTTACAGAATCAAGTTGCAGATCAATTGTCATGTTTGTGATTGTGAAGTCTGTCTGGTTGATGTCGTTAGGAGTTTTGCCATCGAGATTACCATCAGATTCTACACCACGTGGATCTGATTCACTACTTGTGTAACCGCTCTCCCAAATTCCGTACATGTTAGTCCAGCTTCCACGGTAACCCTGAGTATTGTCAAAACAATCATCGTCATCGTTAACAACTAAGAAGTTTTTCAGTGCTACAGTACCTCCGAAACATTCAACACCGTCGTCGGCACTTTCGAGGATATATACGTTTTCAATAGTTGTTCCGCTACCTACGGCATCCAAAGTCAGACCATTGTGTTCAACTTCTGCACTCGAACGTGCCCCGGCATATTTAATCATCAGGTAAGTGATTGTCCCTGAATTGTCTGTGTCGTCGTTTCCTCCATAAACAAATTTATCGTTCATTTCGCATTTAGATGTTGCTGTGCCTTCGCTTGCGCTTGCGCTTGAAATTTTAGCGTAACCATTGAGGATCAATCCACCCCAATACCCTGAGTTTGCATTTGCTTCGTCATCCGCAGTCATAACAACCGGTTTTTCAGAAGTACCGTTAATGTTGATTTTACCACCCTGAGCAACGATGATATAAGATCCGAAACCTTCCGAAGCTTCGATTCTTGTTCCGGCTGGAATGTTAAGAATTGCTCCACTTTTTACAATAAGTGTACCTGTAAGTTTATAAGTTACCGAGGCATCCAAAGTAGCAGTGCCATCAAGTTCTCCGTAAAGAATACCTTGCTCGATAAGTGCAGCAGCACCTGTTTTTGTGTCATTACCGTTGTCTGTACAAGAAACCATGGTCAATGAAAATGCTACTACTAACATTGCAATAACATTAAAGATTTGTTTTTTCATTTTGTTGATAGTAATTTAATTGATGAATATTAATTTTCTGTTTAATAAAAATTGTAGCTTATACCTAAACTAACATCTATACCTTTTTTATAGGAACTCAAAACTGTGGATTTGTCGCTGTTTATTACATCTCTTGTGAGAGTATAAGTAGGATCCAATATGTTTTTGGCTTTTAGTTTAAATTTTAAGTGTTTGTTGGTTTTATATTCCGACACGAAATTTAAAGTTGGTATTCCTTTTTCAATGGTGTTCATAAAATTAACACCGATTGAGTAAATTCTGTCACTAAAATAATTCAGTACAAGTGAATTGACGAAAGAGCTGTTTTTGTGAGAATAATCATAAGTTAGATCGAAATTTACAATATAAGGAGCTGCTCCTTCAAGTCCGGAATTTTCGCCATTATTCACAGTGACACTGGTATTTGTATAAATGTATGAAGCATTTAATCCTGCGGATAATTTGGTTGATTTTTCAATTTCGGTATTTACCCGGTTGATGATATTTTTACGGGCTTCCAGTTCTATACCTGCCACGGTTGCATGGTCACTGATGTTGTCGTAAGTATAATAACCTGCTGCATTGAATTCATAAATTCTTGATATAGGTTTTTTTATGTATTTATAGAATCCGTTGAGTGAAATTAACTCGGAAGGACTAATATAATAATCCCATTTTAAATCTACGTTGTAGTTATCCGAAGGTTTCAAGTGCGGATTTCCGACGTATGAATCAGTAAGACCAATGTATTGATATGGTGAAATTTCTTTCGATTGTGGTAATGTATATGTTTTGCTTAAGCCAAATCGTAAAGCGTTTTTATCGTCTAAATTATACTTTAGATTTAAATATGGGAGAACATAAAAAGGAGTTAAAGTATTATCGTCGTTTGCTTCTCTTCCGCTATGAATATCATAATAAATATAAATATATACCTGTTCTGCGCTTAAGCCGATATTCCCTGAAAAACTTTTTGAAAACTGATAATCTAAGCTTGCAAACCCCTTATTGATGGCTTTTGTAACATTATAATGGCTGGGACGTTCGCCTGGGGTTATTTTGCCGGCAGTTAAGTTGTCCTGATTCAGCCAGTTGTCTAAGTTTAAATTTTCAATGGTAGTTGTTTGAACAAAACCTGCTACATTGAAATAATATTGAGTTGCATTAAAGTTATCTGTGAGGTAACGACTGTTAAAGCCCATGCTTAATGCAGATGCATCGGTTTTAAATTTTTCAGCTAACTTGTAGGTGTAGGTAACTTTAGCGTTGAGATCGTTTTCTATCAATTGTTGATAATTTCTGACATGAGCATCTTCACTCGGATATAATAAATATTGATCATCTGAATGTAGGAACAGTACATCGCTGCGTCTGTCAGGTTCAGTGCCTTTTACATTGTTATATGACAAGCTTGCATCTAATTTGCTTTTGTTATTCAATTTAAAAGTAGCTAACAGCTGGTTGACAATTACTATATTATCATTTGACTGTTGTCTCCTGATAAAACCACTTCCTGTGTCATTGTTAAAGTCACTGCTGTTTGTAACATAATAATCCCCTACATATTGATTATTGTCATGAATAAGCATAAAATTATAGTAGAGCTGGTGCTTCTTATTTACTATGTAGTTTAAGTTTCCTAACAACAACTGATTAATGTTTATAGAAGATTTGTTACCATTCTTTAAATCGTATTCTGTTCCGTCATTTGCTGCATCAGTACTTTTTTCCGGAGTGTATGATGCACTTGTACTGTATGAACCGACTACATAAAATGATAGAGGATTTCTGTTTTCTCCTGTTTTGAAACTTTTTCCTGCCGAAAAACCATAACTATAGTTCATAGGCATATTTATTTTGTCGGGATTCAGATTGTCTCCGTATGCGTAATCCGTTTTATGCTTGTCCGGTTCTGTGTTTGTAGATATACCCCAATAATTTACGCCATCCATTTTAGAAAAATCAGCGCCGATACTTTGTGAATTGTAGCCTCCGGACAGGTCTAAACCCAATTCCTTATCACCTACGAGTTCTTTTGACGAAATGTCGATTACAGCACCGCCTGCATCACTGTAGCAGCCATTGGCTGTAAATGCTTTGCTAACCCCGATATTTTGTATGATGTCCGAGCCGAAAAAATCTAATGAAATGTTTTTATATTCAGGATCTTCAGAAGGAATCGGCAGCCCGTTTAATGTCGTAAAATTGTAACGATCGCCCAGACCACGGACAAAAACGTTTTTTACACCTTCCTGTTTTGACACACCCGAAACTTGTGCTACAGCCGCTTCGGCATTGCTGATACCTTTACGCGACATTTCTTTTGCGCCTACTGCCTGGGTTGCAATCAACGATTGTTTTTGCTGCATGAGCAGGATGTTTTCGCTTTCCCGGTTCGATTTTGCAACTAATTCCACTTCTTTGAGCGCAATTCCTGCAGCATCCAACTCTATGTTAACAATAGTTTCTTTGCCGGCTGTCACTACTACATTTTCTTTTGTAAATGGTTTGTATGAAATATAACTTGAGGTTATTGTATATTTCCCGGGTTTTACATTTTCAATCGTATAGTCGCCGTCGAAATTTGAGGCACTGCCAATGGTTGTTCCTTTAATCATTGCGGCTGCACCGATTAATGGTTCTTTTGTATTGGCATCGATAATTTTTCCTTTAATCACACCGTTTTGTGCTGAAAGAAAAGTGGTAGACAAGATTAAAATCACTGTTAAATACAATGATTTTACTTTAAGAGATTTGTTTTGTTCTGACTGTTGAAACTTTTTCATCAAAAAATAATTCATTATTGCACGGCGCAAAATTCTTTATTTCATGTTACAGAAAAGAGACAGGCTTATTACAAATAGGAAATACATGTTACAAAAAAGTGAAAGCTGATAGCCGGCGGAAAATAATTCCACAGAAAATTATTGCCGGATGTTTAAAAATTGGATTCTAAGGGTTTCATCTCAAGCCCGATTTTATTAAATTTGCGTTTCTTATGCCGAAATGCTGATTCCCGTTCAGATTCAGGCCGACCGATAATAATTAAATCAATTAATACGAATATATTTATGTCTTGGGCCAACTACCATAGTCATTGTACCTTTTGCGATGGACGCAGTACCATGGAAGATTTTGTGAAATTTGCTATAGCCAAAGGTTTTCGCAAATATGGATTTTCTTCTCATGCTCCTCTGCCTTTTTATACGAGGTGGACGATGAATGCTGAGGACTATCCTGATTATGAATCGGAATTCTACAGACTCAAAAGAAAGTATGCTGGTCAAATTGATTTGTATCTGGGTCTTGAAGTTGATTATATTTTGAATTGTACGGATGCAAAAAGAGACTTTTTTACAGATAAAAAATTCGATTATCTGATTGGTTCCATACATTATTTAGATAAATTGTCCAATGGAGATTTCTGGAGTATCGATGGCGGTTTTCGTGAATTTGACAACGGAATGACCGAACTTTTCGGAGGGGACATACGTAAGGCGACGAAGCGCTTTTTTGAAGTTTCAACCGCAATGATTGAGAAAGGGGGATTTGATATTGTAGGGCATGTTGACAAGATTACGTATCATGGACAAAAATACCGAGACTTTGATCCGACTGAAAAATGGTTTGTTGATCTTGAAGCAGAACTTCTGCAACTTGTTAAAGAAAAAGGTCTGATGCTCGAGATTAATACAAAGTCATTGCGTGAGCATGGTATTACTTATCCGCACCAAAATTTTTATCGAATGATAAAAGATATGCAAATTCCTGTTATGGTAAATTCAGATTGTCATTACCCGACCAATGTTATGGAAAGTTTTGAATTTACATATAAAATGTTACATGCTATCGGATTCCGGACAATGCCGCAACTTTTCGATGATGGCTGGAAACCGGTAGAATTTGATGAATATGGATTGAAGTTCTGAGGACTAAATTTAAACAAGCATAAATAAAACAAGCCGGATGCAGTATTGCTGTCCGGCTTGTTTGTTAATTGTAAGATGTTTTTATTGATTAGAACGAAAATGCTGCTCCGACCATAACATTGAGGCCCTGCACCTGATAACCATAAAAATCCTGATATTTATTATTCAGCAGATTGTTTACTTTGGCAAACATTGTCAACCAGTTGAGGTAGGAGTAGGAGGCTCCCAAATTTACATCCACTTTCGGACTCATGCGCATCGTCAGATCTCCTAATTTTGCAAAACGTTCGCTTTCAAAAAATATGTTTGATGTAACATGCAGATTTCGCGAAACCCGATAGTCGGCTGACAGGTCTGCTTCAAATTCGGGCTTGTTCCATGCCATTGATGTATCGTATGTTTTCCAACCGTTGTAAGCTCCTTTCAATTGAATATTAAGCAAATTGCGCATATTGTAATTGGCCCGGATTCCTGCTTTTACCAAAGATGCCCCACTATATATTACATTAAAGCGGTTGGTGTAGAGTATAGAATCGGTTGAGCTTGCCACGGTGGCTGTTGCAGCATAATCTTTATTGATAAAGAAATACTGGTTGTCGATATAGCGGTAGCTTACGTAAGCATCGAGCAGTACGTTGTAAACAGGTTTTACTTTCGCTCCGATATAGGCATTCACCGGAGTATAAGTGTCTTTTACACGTAAATCGGAAAAGAGATACCTGTTTTCGCCAAACATCTTATCCATAGTGTTTACGTCGTATCCTCCACCTATTCCGCCATAAATATCAAACCATTTAGGGATGACTTTCCATTCTGCGCTAATGTCTGGCGATGGATTGAATGGGCGTCCGTGGATAAACGAGAAACTTGATTTTACACCCAAACGCACATTCCAACGATCACGTTCAAAACTGTAAAACGGATTCATGGTAAACACGGAATAAGAGTCCCATACATTAATAATTACATTGGATATATCGGTTTTATACATCATGTTTTGCATTTCTATATCTATGCCCAGGCGGTTTTTCCCATTTTTGGTATCATAGCTCAGACGGGTGTCGAACATGTTTTCGGTCAATCCGTTTTTAGAGTCAAAAACTTTGTATTTTAAGTCGGCAAGATAACGGGTACTTTCTATATTAGGAACAGAACGAATGCCTATGTTAGCATTGTAACGCCAAAATACATCGTTGGTGTTAGCGTCTGCAAGTTCCTGAAGCTTCGGTGATTGTGCTGTACGGTTAATCCTGGTCAGATTTAACTCACGATAAGCGGTTGTGCCGGCAGTGCTCAGAGTTGAAAGATCGGTTGCATCGCCATTCATATTATAATTATCGCCATAATATTCCAGATATTCCCGTCCCAGTCCCATGCCGGCGTAAAAGTCCATTTTTTTGTAATAATTATTATACATTACGGCAGCATCGGTTTTTGAATGTCCGTCCTGACTTAGTGTTGCTAAATGGTTCAGTTTGAGGTCAAGACTCATGTCCTTGTTTTTCAGTACCGGCATTCCAAAATCGATCATGTTGTTCCAATAACTGCCTAAACCTATGCGAACAAACGCGTTGCGTTGAATGGTTCGTGCTTTATGTGCCAATTCGGCTGCATCTAACGGATGAATATTTTGTCCGACAGCCATGGGCAAATCAATGTCGGTATATTGTGCTGTAGCCTTTTCTACCTTGGGATCGATAACCGCCGGAACAGAATTTATTTTTCCTGCATCCTGTATTACCGGTTTGTATTCACGTTCAACAGTAACGTTCTGATCTACGGTCTGCGCCTTTCCGCAAATCGATAGTAACAATAATGCAGGTAAAATATATTTTGAAGTTTTCATTGTCGTTGTTTTTTTTAAAATTTTCATTTCCTGTGGTTTTATTGTACGTTATCAGTTGATAATGGTTTCATTTTCGCGTTGTGCAATTGCATTCAGGCGTTCAGTGATTAAATCCTGAATCTCGTCCTGTACGGTGTAATTTCTTTGCAGACTCAACAGATATTGTTTAGCTTGAAAATCGTTCCCCTGCTGGATATAAACATCGGCTAACAATACAAAGCTGCGTGCCAGCCAAAATTGATAAGGCGTATTTTTTTTCGCAAAATCAAGCACTTCTGTTTCGGTTTCTTTCAGTTTGCCTTCAGTGAAATATATGTTGGCTAACAGATATTTCGATTCGGCTCCAATGGCTGTTCGGGTGTCGGCTGCAAGTGCTTTCAGATCGGCCAATGCCTGCGTGTTCTGGTTCATGGCAATATAAGCCTTGGCTCGGTTATAACGGGCCTCCGATTTTAGTTCATCTGTTGATTTGGAATCGTTCAGAATTTCGTTGGCTACACTGATAGTCGTTGTATGATCGTTCAGAAAATAACTACAACGGAGTATGCCAAGTCGTGCTACATTCCTGTCGTCGGTCGACTGAGCCATGTATTGCAACTGTTTGAAGTATTGCAGCGATGAATTATAGTCTTTTTTGTCATAAGTAATTTCGGCGCACCGTGTTGTGGCTTCCTGAATGTATTGGTTTCCGGCAATGAGCAATAATGCCTGATAGGAGGCTAAAGCATTGTCTTTGTTGTCGGTACGGTAATAACTGTCGGCTAAATAATATTGTGCAGTGGTGCAGTAACGTCCGCCTGAGCAGAAATTGCTGATATACGATTTCAGACCAGAAATTGCCTGAGGATAATTTCCGTTCATATATTGTTTTTCGGCCGCGATATAAGAAATTGAGTCTTCGCGACTGGCAGAATTTCCGCTCAAAGTCATATTCAGTGTTTTGGTGTAAGCCAGATAGGATGCTACATCATTTTTCTCAATGTAAACCGATTCGAGACTTTCGAGTGCTGTATACGATTCTTCCGTGCCCGGATAATCGGCAATTACTTTTTTGTAGGCGGCGATAGCTTGATCGTAATTGCTTTCGTTGAAATAAATCATACCGATTTCGAGGGCTCCCTTGCGGGCGTTGGCACTGTTTGGATGCGCCTTGATTAATCGCTGATAAGTTTCGATGGCCTTGGTATCATTTTCGAGCAATACGTATGCACGACCCATTTCGTACAAAGCATCGTCAACATATTCTGAATTCGGATATTTGCTGATTAGATTTTCAAGAATCCCGATTTTCCCGGTGTAGTTTTTTTGAAGGCCGGATACATACGCACTTTGGAACATGGCATAATCTCCGGTATTCGGACTTGCCTTAGCTGCTTTGGCATAATATTTTTCCGCGTTACTAAAGTTGCGGGCGTTGAAATAGCAGTCTCCAATGCGATTTAATGCATCTGCGTAAGTGTTGACAGAGGTATTAGTTTCCAAATCAACATATTTTAGAAACCAGTTCAGGGCAACACTGTATTGTTTTTTCGCAAAATAGGCATAAGCCATAGAGTAATTGGCCGTTTTGTAATTTACACTGCTTTTGGCATAATTGCTCAAAAAGAATGCTTTCAGGTCAGCGATACTTTTATCGGGCTGATCTTTCCGGTAATAGCTTTCAGAACGCCAGAAGTAACTTTCAGCAGAGTATTTTCCAATGGTTGACGTTTCGAGTGATTTCGTAAAATACCCGATGGCTTTATCTAAATTGTTTTGTATGAATGATTCTGTACCAAGTTGGTAAAGTAGGAATTGTCTTGCATCGAGTAATTTCGCATTTGGATTTTTAATTTTCAAAATCGATTGATAAGCCGCTTCGTAGTTTTTGGTAGTCATATAGACAGAAGCAAGATAATCGTAAGCTTTGTCTGTGTATTTTGAGTTTGGAAATTCATTCAGTAGTTTCTCAAATGCCGTAATTGATTCTCCAAATGCTGTTGTCGTTTCGTAGGTAGTAAGTGCGTAATTGTAAAGAGCTTCTTCCCTTACAGTTTTGTTGAAGTTGGTCTGCAAAGCGCCTTCATAAGCTAACCGTGCATTGGTAATGTCTTTCAGACGGATATATGCGTTGCCAATATGCAGATAAGCATTTTCGGTCATTTCATCTTTTTCTGTAGTCACTTTTGAAAGATAAGCTACGGCGCTGGCGTATTGTTTTGTTTCATAATATGACAGACCAAGAAGGTACATGTCGTTACGTACTACCTGTTTTGCTCTTTTTTCATATTCTTTCAGATTGCTGATCGTGCCCGCGTAATCTTTTTTGCTATAGGCTATTTCACCCATAATACGATAAATCTCTGCATTATTCAGATTGTTGGGATTGTTTTTTAAAAGATTTGCGGCCCTCGTGTTCAGCTCATCGAAATTTTTCTGGTAATAGTAAATTTGAATAATGTAATATGGTACGATATTTTTATAGGTATCATTATTCTCAAGTTTTAGAAATTCTGGAAGCGCCACCTGATAGTTGCCAAGAGTGTATTCGGCATAAGCATAATAGTAAGTTGCCGAAAGTGTGTAACGCGTCTGCAGGTTTTTCAAATTTTTGAAGATTGCAAGCGCATTCGTATAATCTTTTATTTCCAGAAAGGCGTAACCTTTGCAAAAAAGAAAATCCACACGTTCCCTGTTACTCAGGTGTTTCTCGTTTACCTGTTTGAAATATCCAAGCGCCTCATTATATTTCTTGTTTTCATATTCCAGCATTCCCAACATGACATTGGTTTTGTCAGCAAACGGTGTATATGGATGTTCTGAGAGGTAGTTCTTTAATAGTTTCCCGGCAGTTTCCATACGAAGTTCGTAAGCATCTGCCGCCATATAATATTCCGCTTCCTGTATCTGTCCGGCACTTGTTTTTTCAGCCGATTTCAGAAATTCTTCCATTTGGCGGTAAGAAGCAGCATATTTTCGTTGATTGTAAAGTTCTCTTCCCTGATTGAAAAGAACATCGCTGTTGGTGAAAATAAGGGTTTCCTGTGCTTTCAGACTGTATGTCAAAGCTAAAAGCAGGCTGATTACGATAACTTTCTTCATCGCGATTTTATTTTTGGTTGTTTTTATTGTGTTTTCAGTGTCCGTTTTTATATTTCTCAATGGCTTTCCGGATGGAACTTAATCCGAATAATTCCGGCTGAATTTCAGTTCGTTTCATGAAACTTACAGCTTCAACATCATCCTGTGGTTTTATATTGGCGGTACTTTTTATTTTGCAACTGAAGAACATGTCTAACGTTGGCAAAGTCCAGCCACTGTAAGTGTACAGATTAGGTAAAGAAAACTTATATTTGAGAGATACTACCTCTGCGTTGAGTTCTTCTTTTAATTCCCTGCTGATGGCTTCTTCTGCTGTTTCGTTGTCATCTACGAAGCCGCCTGGTAAATCCAATGTCCCCTTTTGAGGATCGCGTCCTCTTTTACAAACGATTAAATTTCCGTTTTCGTCTTCGACAAATGCTGCAACTGCTGCCGACGGATTAATATACATTATAAATCCGCAACTTTCGCAACGCATTGATTTAATATTGTTTTTTATAAATTTGTCCGATCCGCAATGTGGACAATAACCGAATAATGTTGAAAAGTGCATTTAGTATTCTGATATTTTTACATCTTGGCAAAGATAATATTTTATATAGAGTTATCTGTTTTTTTACCGGTCGATTATTAATTCAAAAATCGTTCCTGATTTTTTTTGATTTTTTGAATAAAAATAAATTTTTTGCCTGTCCTTGTTGATAACTTTTAAATGATTTTTGATAGTTATTTGGTTGTAATACACTATTTTTGTGCAAACATACTTCCAGTATAATGAGTAAAAAACTTTCAGCTCCAGTCGATGACGAATCTCGTGAAATTATCAGAAGGTATGAACTTTACCTGGAAGGTGAAGGTTCAGGCTATTTCGATGTTGAAGAACTGGAAGCCATAGTTGATTATTACCTGTATAAAGGCCGGACAAAGGATGGCTCGAAAGCAATAGATTTGGGCCTGAAACTTCATCCCGGAAGTATGTCGTTAAAGGCTAAAAGAGCTAAAATCTATTTGGCCGTCGGTGATACTCAGAAAGCATACCGTATTATAACTTCAGTTTCCGATTCCGGCGATTATGAATTTTCCTTACTTAAAATTGAAGCCTTTTCTCGCATGGGACGGGATGCGGAAGCAAATGTTTTATGCCAGAACCTGATTGCAGAAACTACGGATGATCTTGATAATGTGTGCCTCGATATCGCATTTATTTATATTTCTCAACTTGGTTTCGAACAGGCTGTTTATTATCTTAAACGTGGAGATAAATTCAATGAATTTAATGCTGACTTGTTGTTCGAACTTGCATTTTGCTACGAACAACTGTCTGAAAACGATAAAGCCATTGATGTTTACAACAGAATTCTGAATATCGATTCTTTTATGTCGGAAGCATGGTTTAATCTGGGGCAGATTTATTTTGCAAAGCAGGAATTTATGAAGGCCATAGAAGCTTATGATTTTGCACTTGCAATAAATCCGGATGACACGCTGACAAGCCTTCAAAAGGCACATGCTCATTTTCAGTTGGGACAATATACCGAAGCTATTGATGCTTACCACGAATATGAGTCAATGACTGATGATCATTGGCAATCAAATCTTTTTGTCGGAGAATGTTACGAAAAGCTTGAACGTTACGATGATGCTATTGCTTTTTACAAAAAGTCGTTGGACGAAAAGGCTGAAAATTATGATGCTTTGACCGGTATCGCCGTTTGTCTTCTTGAAAAAGATCAATATGCTGAGAGTATAAGTTACATAAAAAAAGCTATTGATATTCAGGAAAATGCCCATGATGCATGGGTTTATCTGGCTGAGGCTCTTGTTGGGATGGATGATATTGAGAATGCCTTGCTGGCTTATTTGAAGTCAATTGCAATTGAACCTAATCAGCCGGATACATTGATGGCGATTGCGAATATATGCATGGATAAAGGAGAATACCAGACCGCTTTGCAGTATTATCTGACGGCATACGATATGGATAAGACGCTGGAATATATTGACCTATTCATTGCAATCGCATTTCATAAGAATGATAATGATACTGCTGCCGTTATATACCTGAAAAAGGCTCAGGAATTAAATTTAGATGCAATAAAGATGTTTTATGAAATATGTCCTGATGCCGGACCTTTTTCTATTTAATTTCATGTTTTATAAATGGTAAAAAAAATACTGCTGTTCCTTCTGTTGTTTTTTGCATGTGAAACTTATGCAAATACGCCTGTTGATTCGACAAAAAATCTGACTATAGTTCAAAAAGTAGAAGTCTGGTACGACCAGAATACCAATTATGGAAGCATTGCTGCATTGATGGCTGTCGAAAGTTCGTTTATTCCCTTTCCTTCCGAAGTCGTTATTCCACCAGCTGCTTATATTGCCAGTAAACCGGAAAGTCACCTGAATATATTTTTAGTAGTGTTGTTCGGGACATTGGGTGCCTTAATCGGGGCTTATATTAATTATTTTCTGGCTCGTTGGCTCGGACGCCCGGTCGTTTACAAATTGGCCGATAGTAAAATTGGTCATTTATTATTGTTGAGTGGCGAAAAAATACAGAAGGCCGAACAGTATTTCAATGATCATGGAAAGTCTTCTACGTTTATCGGACGCCTTATTCCTGCTATTCGTCAGTTGATTTCTATTCCGGCAGGACTTGCCCGTATGAGTTTGCTGAGTTTTACGCTGTATACTTTTCTGGGAGCGATTGTCTGGAATTCCGTGCTTGCTCTTTTGGGCTATATTGCTCATGGCCAGGCTGACCTGATAAATAAATACAGTCATGAACTAAGCTTTATTATTTTAGCTTTACTTGGTGTAGTCGTTATATATTTTGGCTTGAAGTATTTCCGAAAAAGACATAAAAAGTGAAATATTTTGGTTTAATAGGTTTTCCCCTCGGGCATTCGTTTTCAAAACGTTTCTTTACGGCTAAATTTGAGAATGAGCATATTAATGCCCAATATGATTTGTATGAACTTGAAAGCATTGATAAATTCAAAGATCTGATAAACGGGATTCGTTTTAGCGGATTGAATGTAACTATTCCGTATAAACAAAAAGTAATTGCATTTTTAGATGAGTTGGATGATACAGCGGCAAAAATTGGCGCGGTCAATGTAATTAAGTTTGATCGTTCAGAAGACAAATTAAAACTTATCGGGTTTAATTCAGATGCTATCGGATTCGAAAATTCACTACTTCCTTTACTCAAACCTCATCACAGAAAAGCTTTAATTTTAGGAACTGGCGGAGCTTCGAAAGCAGTAGATTACGTGTTGAACAAGAACGGGATTGAAACTATGCATGTGTCAAGAACAGCGCAAGAAGGCCGGTTTACTTACACAGCATTAAACGAACAGTTACTGAACGAATACACCGTAATTGTAAATGCATCTCCTGTTGGAACCTATCCTCATTCGGATGAATGCCCGGCAATCCCTTATGAGTATCTTTCTTCAAAACATCTTTTGTATGATGTGGTTTACAATCCGGCTGAAACTTTGTTTATGAAAAAAGGCAGGGGGCGGGGAGCTACAGTTCAAAATGGAGAAGCTATGTTGCAAGGACAGGCTGTTGCTGCTTGGGAAATATGGAACAGGTAATTTTTATTGCTGTTCCGTTTTGTTGAGTTCGTTGTAAAGTCCTTCACAAGCATCTTCAAGTAAATCAATGACATTTTCAAATCCCTGGTCTCCACCGTAATAAGGATCAGGTATGTGTGTCGGTTGAAATTTACGGTTGTATTCCGTCATCCGGTGAATTTTTTCAACTTCTTCTATTGTGTCGGCTTTACTTCGCAGGCTGTCGTAGTTTTGTTCGTCCATGCTGATGATCAGATCAAACTTATCAAAATCAGAACGTGTGAAAGGGCGGGAGCGATGCTCCAGATTATACCCTCTTTTCGATGCGAAAAATTTCATGCGGCTGTCAGGTAACTCTCCCTGATGATATCCGATTAGTCCGGCCGAGTCTGCAATATATTGATTTGTTGCGTCTTCTCGTTGAACAATTCGTTTAAATACTCCTTCTGCCATTGGCGAGCGGCAAATATTGCCGAGGCATACAAATAAGATGGATTTTTGATTCATACATAACTGAAAAAAATCCCCGGTATTCGGTATAAATATCGGGGATTGGTATTTTGTGTTCTCTAAATTTAAATAGATAATATCTGAACAACGCCAACTAAACTTTCGTCAACCGGCTTGTCGTCTTTAATTGCTTTCGTGAAAGGTACGTGTACAATTTCATTATTTACAATCCCGATCATAATGCTCCGTTGTTCATCCAATAAAGCATCAATAGCAGCTACGCCCATGCGGCTTGCAATGATACGGTCATAAGCTGTTGGAGATCCTCCGCGTTGTATATGACCTAAAATAGTCACGCGTACATCGTATTCCGGATGTTCTTTGCGCATACGTTCGGCTAATCCGTTCGCACCTCCGGTAATTTCACTTTCGGCAACAATTACAATACTGCTATTTTTTGATTTGCGAAATCCGTTTCCGATAAGCTCTTCAAGCTGGTCTACTTTTGTTTCGCGTTCTGGAATAATAGCAGCTTCGGCTCCTGATGCTAAAGCGCTGTTCAGCGCTAAAAATCCGGCATCCCTTCCCATTACTTCGATAAAGAAGAGTCTTTCGTGTGAAGAAGCTGTATCCCTGATTTTATCTACGGCATCAATAATTGTATTCAGAGCAGTGTCGTATCCTATAGTTGAGTCAGTTCCATATAAATCATTATCGATAGTTCCCGGAAGTCCCACTATCGGCACATTAAATTCCTGAGCGAAAATTCTGGCTCCGGTAAAAGTTCCGTCTCCTCCGATAACAACCAAAGCGTCAATTTCTTCTTTGACCATATTTTCGTAAGCCTGACGGCGTCCCTCGGGTGTTTTGAATTCTGCACAGCGGGCGCTTTTCAGAATTGTACCTCCATGCTGAATGATATTACTGACATTTTGAGTTTGAAATTCACTGATTTCTCCTGTAATTAATCCTTTGTAACCTCTGTAAATTGCTTTTACACGTATTCCGTTGAAAATTGCGGCCCGGGTAACCGAGCGTATCGCTGCATTCATTCCGGGAGCATCTCCTCCGGATGTCAGCAAGCCGATACATTTAATTCCGTATTCCATTTTGAGTAATATTTAAAAAACTAATAACTACTTAATGTTGTTTCAATCCGAGTTCAATAAGTTTTGCTTCTACTTCCTCCATTAACCAGCGTGGGGTTGATGTTGCTCCGCAAATGCCTATTTTTTTTGTTAAATCAATGTTCAGTGCGGCTACTTCGTTTGCCTCGGATACCATATACGAGTTCGGATTGATTGAACGGGCATGTTCAAAAAGGACTCTGCCATTTGAACTTTTTTTTCCGCTGACAAATATTATTATGTCATTTTGTTGGGCAAAGGTAGTAATATTTGGAATTCTATTCGCAACTTGTCTGCAAATAGTGTCAGAAAATTCAAAAGATGTATTGTCGTTTTTTCTTGTTGAAACGGTTTTTACAAGATGATTAAATCCATCGAGCGATTTGGTGGTTTGAGAAAAGAGTTTAATATCCTTGTTGAAATCAATTTTGTCTAATTCGGATTCATCTTCAATGACGATTGCCTTGCCTCCGATTTGCCCGACTAATCCATTTACTTCTGCATGTCCGTGATGTCCGTAAATAACAATCTGTGTGTCGGGTGCAGATGCAGTTTCGTATGCGTTTTTGATACGGGCCTGCAGCTTTAAAACAACCGGACATGAGGCATCTATTAACGTGATATTGTTTTCTTTTGCAATCTGATAGGTGCTGGGGGGCTCGCCGTGAGCGCGTAACAATACTTTGGCATTATGCAGTTGCCTGAATTGTTCATGGTCAATTGTAATCATTCCCAAACTTGTTAATCGGTCAACTTCTTGTCCGTTGTGGACGATATCCCCGAGGCAGTAAAGTGTTTTTCCTTTGGCAAGTTCTTCTTCAGCTTTTTTTATGGCGTTTACTACTCCAAAGCAAAATCCAGATTTTTTATCAATTTCTATATTGAGCATATTTGATTTTGTAAAATGGAATTGTTTTATGAATTTGTATATTCAAGAACAAATAAAAATGGTAATAGTTTATCACCATTACCATCTGAAAATTATATTAAAAGGCCGTTTTTTCGCGGAATAAATTTCTTAGAAGCTCCTGCTGCTCTGTTAAAGCCATTTCTGAGTTGTCAATTAATATTGCATCTTCAGCTTGTTTTAATGGACTTTCCTTTCGGTTCTGATCCCGTTCGTCGCGCTCGAGCACATTTGCCAGAACATCTTCGTAGTCCACCTCCTGGCCCTTATTCTTCATTTCCTCCATGCGGCGTTGCGCTCTTATTTCGGGTGATGCAGTCAGAAAAATTTTCAGTTCAGCATTTGGAAAAACAACAGTGCCAATGTCGCGACCATCCATAACTATACCTTTTGATTGTCCCATAAGCTGTTGCTGACGAACAAGCTCTTTACGTACAGTTCTGATAGTGCTTACTTTACTTGCTCCGTTTGCAACTTCTAAAGTCCGTATGTCTTGTTCTACGTTTTCTCCGTTAAGATATATTTCTGCCTTCCCTTCTGTGTTTGTTTTAAATTCAAGGTGCATCTCCGATAGATGTTGTTCTATTTTGTCAGTATCGATAAAATCGTCTTTAATCCAGCCGTGACGGATGCAAAAAAGCGATACCGCTCTGTACATGGCACCTGTGTCGACATAAATGTATCCTGTCTCACGGGCTAATTCTTTAGCCATAGTGCTTTTTCCGCATGACGAAAATCCATCAATCGCTACGATTATTTTTTTCATAAATGTAAGCTTTATAATCTGAATTCGTTTAAAGAAGTAGAGATGGAGAACTGATAAGAGTATACACCTAACTGGAACTGGCTCATTCCGAATCCTACCTGAAATTTGTATAATTTGATACCTCCTCCAAACGAAAATCCGGCCATCGATTTAAATCCATCCATAGATAGTTCCTGATGACGGCGATGATTGTATGATGCAATCAAATAGAAGTTTTTGCTGGGAACAAATTCAGCCGAGAATATAGCATGGCGAAATGCCATATCGGTAAAACTTATGCTGTCGCCTGTGGAAGTTGATTGATTTTTACTCGAATAATTTAAATTCCAGTGCTGAAGATTATGTAATGTCATGGATAGTCTCAGTGGAGCGTGTTCCAGTTTTTTGGTAACGCCTAACTGTATGTCAAACGGGAGTGATTCGTAGTGTTGCCCATCTTCTGTACTGTAATATCCCTTGATTTGACTTCCCATATTACGGAGAACAAATCCGGCAGAAAATAGTCCTTTCGAATCAATATAGTTAACGCCGGCATCAAAGGCAATTCCGAAGCTTGTGTATGCCTCGTACACAGAGAATATGGGCTTTAAAGTTCCTCCAACCGTAATTCTGTCTGTGATGGATCGTGCATATATCATATTTAATGACATGTCTTTTGCTGTGAAATAATAACCGCTTATATCTGAGTTGTTTTGATATTCCTCTAAAAAGGCATCCCTTATGTTGTTATATTCATCGGCATACAAGAAATCTCCATAATCAACGTATTGCACCCCTATTGCTAAATAGTTTTTTTTGTCTATATTGTAGCCGAATACGGCAGATCCATATTTAATATCAGCTAAATAGCTGGCCATATTAATGCTGATTACACTTCCTGTTTCATTTGTCAGCATGGCCGGATTTTTGAATGCAAAGTTAATATCATTGTCCCTCAGAGATACGTTGGTGCCTCCGAGAGCGCCAATTCTTGAAGAAACGGGAAGGTCAAGAAAACTGTAAACAGAGCTTCCTGCCTGTGAAAATATTTCCGGCGGAATAACAATAAATATTATAAAAAAAACTATATAGAAAGATCTTGCCATCAAGTTTCATTTTTAGTTGTACAAGAAATAAATTTCACTTACGTAAAAAAGAATTCAAAAGTACAAAATATTACGGGCTGTTACAAATTCGTATAAGATTCTGAAATCTTTCATTTAAACGTGGAATTTCCTGAAAATTATATTTTCGTTTAAAAAAAATGAAAGAATTCGGATGAACATACTAAAACTCAAATAAAAATGAATTTTTTCCGTTATGAGAAAAGAACTTTGAAAAAATAATATTACATTTGCCCGTCGGAAAAAATATATAATTAAGCATAAATTATGGACATAAAAAAATCACCAAAAGCATCATTGGAAGACAAAAAAATGCTCTTCATTCTAATGGGGCTTGTTATGGTTTTATCTCTCATTTACATTGCATTTGAATGGACCGAGAAGGAAATCAAAGTCTATGAACAAGTGGACAATGGTCTTGCAGCAGAAGAGGAAATTGAGATTATTCAGACCGCTGAAGTTGTCCCACCTCCACCTCCACCTCCTGCACCTGATATTGTAGAAGAAATTAATGTGGTGGATAATGACGTTGAAGTTGCAAGTGTTGATATTAATACAGAAGATGATAAGGATAAAGCTGTTGATATTGCTCCTGTCACATCGGGTACTGGTCCTATAGTTGAAGAAGAAGATAATGTCGTATTTCAGGTGGTAGAAAAAATGCCATCATTCCCGGGTGGTGATGCAGCCCTTTTTAAATACCTGAATGATAATGTTAAATATCCGGTAATCGCACAGGAAAATGGAATTCAGGGTCGTGTTATTTGTCAATTTGTTGTAAATAAAGATGGTTCTATTGTGGATGTTGAAGTTGTTCGTAGTGTAGATCCAAGCTTGGATAAAGAGGCAATCCGGGTAATTAAATCGATGCCTAAATGGAGCCCGGGGCAACAACGTGGTAAACCAGTACGTGTGAAATATACATTGCCTGTTAACTTTAGATTACAGTAATTTAAAAATAAATATGGTTGCACCAACGGTCTGCCATATTTGTTAAAAATAGAAAGAATTATTAACCGTTTGGTGAATTGCCAAACGGTTTTTTTGTCATAGTCTTTCAGTAAGAAAAATTTAATTTTTATGACGAATCAGATTAAAACGGAAATATTCGAAGAAAAAGCAGTATTAGTGGGTTTGATAACTCCTGATCAGAGTGAAGAAAGAACACGGGAATATCTTGATGAACTGGCTTTTCTGGCAGATACAGCGGGGGCAACTCCGGATAAATTGTTCTTTCAAAAAATAGATTATCCGAATCCCAAAACTTTTGTCGGACCAGGAAAACTTGAGGAAATAAAAGAATATATTGAGAAAAATGAAATAGGTCTGGTGATATTTGATGATGAGTTGTCGCCGAAACAATTGCGTAATATTGAAGCAGAACTCAAAGTTCTTATTCTTGATAGGACAAGCCTTATTCTGGATATTTTTGCCAAACGGGCTCAAACAGCCAATGCCAAAACTCAGGTGGAGTTAGCTCAGTTACAATATATGTTGCCTCGTTTGACTCGTTTGTGGACTCACCTTGAACGTCAACGTGGTGGCATTGGGATGCGTGGTCCGGGTGAAGCTCAGATAGAAACAGACCGACGGATTATTCTGAATAAAATATCATTGCTCAAGCAAAATTTGAAAGACATTGATAAACAAATGGCTACTCAGCGTAAAAACCGGGGAAAAATGGTTCGGGTGGCTTTGGTAGGCTATACAAATGTTGGTAAATCAACCATGATGAACATGTTGAGCAAATCGGATGTGTTTGCCGAAAATAAACTTTTTGCTACGCTTGACACAACGGTTCGTAAAGTCATTATTGATAATTTGCCTTTTCTGCTTTCCGATACGGTAGGTTTTATCCGTAAATTACCACATAACTTGATAGAGTCATTCAAATCTACGCTTGATGAGGTTCGGGAAGCTGATTTGTTGATTCATGTAGTCGATATATCTCATCCTAATTTTGAAGAACAGTTCGAGGTTGTAAATCAAACTTTGAAGGAAATTGATCCGAGGGAAAAACCAATGATTTTGGTTTTCAATAAAATAGATGCGTTTACATATACTCCTAAGGATGAAGATGATCTTACGCCGGTTAAACGGGAAAACTATAGTCTTGATGATTTGAAAAAGACATGGATGGCAAAATTAAATGATAATTGTATTTTTGTATCTGTTCGCGAAAAACAAAATATTGATACCTTGAAAGATATGATATATGAAAGGGTAAAAGCTATTCATATTGAACGTTATCCCTATAATGATTTTTTATTTCAAAAATATGATGAACAAATTGAGGAATAAAATTTCTGATTGTTCTCAGATAAAACAAAATCAGCATGAGTTTATACCGTACATTATCTGATAAAGAAATTGCAACTCTGGTAGTTTATGGCTGTTCTGCCGAAAATTGGAAAGAAGTAAAAGTTGTAGAGGATTTTAGCCCGGATTATATTTCTAATACTCATTTTTCAGGTGCAATTAGGCTTGGAAAATATGAAAAAACATTTGAATTACCCGGAGGTGTAAAAAAACATGCCGGTATATTCAATGTTTTGTTGCATAACTGTTCGGTTGGTAATGATGTCTATATCAATAAAATCAATAATTATATTGCTAATTATGAAATTGGTGATGGGGCTTTTATCGAAAATGTTGATTTAATTTGTGTTGATGGCAAAACGGCTTTCGGAAATGGAACGGAGATTTCTGTAATGATTGAAAGTGGCGGGCGTGTGATTCCCATTTTTGATAATCTTTCGGCACCTTTTGCATATATGCATGTATTCTACAGACATAATCTTCAACTGATAGAAAGATTGAATACATTTATTACTAGACGTATAGATGAACTTAGCTCCGAAAATGGATCCATAGGCCAGAATGTAATTATTGTTAATGCGAAATCTATTAAGAATGCCCGGATAGGAGCATTTGCTGAAATCAGCGGAGCTTCTTTGTTGCGTAATGGTACTATTATTAGCTCGAAAGAGGCACCTGTTAAAATTGGTTTGGATGTGCAATGTGAAGATTTTATCATCCAGTCGGGTAGTTCTGTGACTGATGCCGCTATGCTGACAAGATGTTTTGTGGGGCAGGGCTGCTCGATTGGTAAGCAGTTTTCCGCAATCGATTCTTTGTTCTTTGCCAATTGCCAGGGGTTGCACGGAGAAGCTGTTTCTGTTTTTGCCGGGCCATACACTGTTACTCATCATAAATCAACATTGATGCTGACCGCCTTTTATTCATTTATGAATGCCGGTAGTGGCACGAATTTTAGCAATCACATGTATAAGTTAGGCCCTGTACATCAGGGAGTCCTTGAACGGGGTGTTAAGACTTCGAGTGATTCTTACATTATGTGGCCAGCGAGAATTGGAGCGTTCTCTGTAATACTTGGTAAGCTGAAAGGTAATCCGGATACTCAAAATTTGCCATTTTCATACATTATTGAATCTGCAGGGGAATGTCATATTATGCCAGGAATTAATTTGCATAGTGCCGGTACGATTCGTGATGTGCAGAAGTGGCCGAAGAGAGATCTTCGAAGAGGAGAAAACTTAGATCCGATTGTGTTTGATTTTCTTTCTCCTTATACCATTGAAAAAGTATTAAGGGGAATTGAATTGCTGACTGATTTGCTGAATAATATGGATGCAACAACTAATTTTGTCTGGTATCAGAATTGTAAAATCAAGAAATCTGCGATTCGCAAGGGGATTGAACTTTATGAAATGGCTGTTGATAGTTTTATTGGTAAATCTTTGAACTCAGATAAGTCTGATGGTAGTAGTATGGGAGCCGGGCCGTGGGTTGATATGGCGGGATTGTTAGCCCCGAAATCTGAAGTTGAAAAGATGATAGGGATCATTGTTGCCGGCGAATCAGATATAGCCGATATTCAAAAGAATTTAAACAAAATGTATTACGACTATCCGGTGTATAGCTGTAATTTTGTAGATGAATTGTTGCAAAAGAGATTACAAAAATCGATTTCAGAACTTACATTGGATGAAAAATCTGATTTAATTAAACAGGGCGAAAAGGCTGATAACGTGTTCAATGATATGATTTTGAGAGATGCCCGTAAAGAATTTAATGCAGTTTCTAAGACCGGCTTTGGCATCGATGGAGATGAAGCGGATAAAAATGCAGACTTCGAAGCTGTGCGTGGCATTTTTGATTCCCATCCGTTTGTCATTGAAAGAAAGAATGATTAATTACTATTTTATTTTGTATTATGAATAATTTTAATTTTTACAGTCCGACATATTTCGTTTTTGGAAGAGAAAAGGAAAACGAAGTAGGCAAATATATTCAACGTTTCGGTGGTTCAAAAGTATTGATTCATTATGGAGGAGGTTCTGTTGTGAAAAGCGGACTTCTCGATCGTGTGAAGCAATCGTTAACTGCTACGGGGATTTCTTTTTGTGAATTAGGTGGAGTTGTGCCTAATCCTCGTAGCGGTTTAGTATATCAGGGTATTGAAATTTGTAAGAAAGAAGGAGTTGATTTTGTTCTTGCTGTCGGAGGAGGAAGTGTAATCGACTCTTCTAAAGCAATTGCTCTGGGAGCCCTTTGTGATGGGGATTTTTGGGATTTTTATTGCGGTAAACGAGTTGAAAAGGCTTTGCCGGTTGCAACAGTTCTTACTCTGACTGCTGCCGGCAGCGAAGGATCTACGGGTTCTGTAATTACTCACGAAAACGGAATGCTTAAGCGTGCTGCTAATAGTGATTTTCTGCGTCCGGTATTCTCAATTCTTAATCCTGAATTAACGTGCTCTTTGCCTGCTTATCAGACAGCTTGCGGAGCAACAGATATGATGGCCCATGTTATGGAGCGTTATTTTACCAATACGAAAGATGTGGAGATTACTGATCGCTTATGCGAGGGAATATTGTTGACGGTTATTAACGAAGTTCCAAAAGCACTTGTTGATCCGGATGATTATGAAGCACGGGCAAATTTGATGTGGGCCGGTATGGTGGCTCATAATGATATCTGTGGAGTGGGAAGGGAGCAGGATTGGTCAACCCATCAAATGGAACATGAACTCTCAGGGTTGTACGATGTTGCCCATGGGGCCGGACTTGCCGTTATGTTTCCGGCTTGGATGAAATATGTAATGATGCATGATGTAAATCGTTTTGCTCAATTTGCGGTAAGAGTATGGGGTTGCGAAATGGATTTTCAGCATCCCGAAATTACAGCCCGCAAAGGTATCGAGCGTTATGAACAATTTCTGACATCAATAGGCATGCCTGTTCGTTTCTCAGAACTAGGAGCAAAGGCGGAAGATATTCCTTTGTTAGTTAAGGCGCTTGGTTTGGGTGAACGTACTTTGGGCTTTTTCGTAAAGCTTACTGAAGATGATGTACGGAAAATTTATGAACTTGCTGTATAAAATTAAAAATTCCTACGAAAAATAATGTCTTCAAAGAAATTATATGTTCCTGTTGATCAGGTTGATTTGCAGATTAATCTTCCCAGTTCAAAAAGTATCAGTAATCGGGCATTGATTCTTAATGCCCTTGCTTATAGTCCATATACTATTCAGAATCTTTCGGATTGTGATGATACGAGGGTCACCGTACGGGCTTTGGACTCGAATGATACAACTTTTGATATAGGAGCTGCGGGAACAGCTATGCGTTTTTTGGCTGCATTTTTGTCGAAAACAGTAGGTGAGTGGGTGATTACCGGTAGCGGGCGGATGAAAAATCGTCCAATCAGATTGCTTGTTGATGCCTTGAATAGTTTGGGGGCAAAGATTGAATATGTTGAGAAAGAAGGTTATCCCCCATTGCGTATTTTTGGTAGTGCGTTGCAAGGTGGCGAAGTTCGCCTGAATGGAGGTGTTAGTAGCCAGTATATTTCTGCTTTAATGATGATTGCTCCTTATATGGAACAGGGATTAAAAATATTGCTGGAAGGAAACGTCATCTCTGTTCCTTATATTCAAATGACTATGGATATGATGAAAGAGTATGGCGTTGATGTAGTTTTTGAAAACAATGTTATCGATATACGTCCGCAAACTTACAAACCAATTCAATATAAAGTAGAGTCCGACTGGTCGGCAGCTTCTTATTGGTATGAAATTTTATCTATAGCAGGAGCCGGAAAAATATTTCTTCCAGGACTATATGAGAAAAGTTTTCAGGGGGACCGTAAAGTCGCTGATTTGTATTTGAATCTGGGTGTTAAAACCGAATTTAGCAAAAATGGGGCTTTGCTAATGGCCACAGGTAATTATATTACAGATTTTAAATATAATTTTGTAAATCAACCCGATTTGGTTCAAACTTTTGTTGTGACATGCTGTGTTTCTAAGATCCCGTTTCATTTTAAAGGAGTTCAAAGTCTCAAGATTAAGGAAACAGACAGGGTTGCTGCTTTAATCAACGAATTGGCAAAGTTTGGATTTAAACTTATTGAGCCGAAAGAAGGAGAGCTCGCATGGACAGGAGAGATGATTAATATTGGGGGAGAAGTGCCTGTTGTTAGAACTTACGAAGACCACCGCATGGCTATGGCATTTGCTCCGATTGCTCTAAAATATAAGTTGGAAATATCAGAACCGGAAGTTGTTTCAAAGTCATACCCTGCTTTCTGGGAGGATTTCTCTAAACTAAAATAATACTTAAAACTATGTCGAGTGAAAATGAAAAGAAATGTTGTGATAAAAACAACAATCGTCAGGCTACTGCTACCGGAAGTGCCGTTTATGGGCTGGGCCTAATTGGAGCTGCTATTTATTTCATTTCTCATGCTACAGGCTTCTGGATTGGTGTTCTTGGCTTTTTGAAAGCTATAGTTTGGCCGGCTATATTGGTCTTTGAAGCGCTAAAGGCTTTAGGTGCATAACAAAAAACTCTGTTCTTGTTTGAGAACAGAGTTTTTTGTTATTGGCAATTAAATTTTGTTAGAATTTATATCTGACAGAAAGACATATTCCATCATATCCTCCTGCTACAGATGGTAAAACATAGATTGTTGGTCTGTAATCAAGTGATAACTGCAATGGAATGTTGAAGTTGTATTCAATACCCACTTGTCCGACAACACCCAAGCCAAAGTTCGAGTCGCTTAATCCTAGTGTGCCTCCGACACCGGCATACCAGTTGAAACCATCAGATAAAGCTGATAAATCCCATACCCACTGATAAACTCCGGTCAGACCTACACCCCAGTTGCTTAGTCCTAGGTCTGCTTCTAATCTGTTGGCATTCCCCAGAGGGTGTTGATACGAAACTTCTGCTCCAACGCCAGAAAAACCTCCAAAACGAAGCCCTATGGCTTTCCCATCAACTTGTGCATTTGCATTTAGAAATAACATTGCCAAGAACAGTGTTGAGAATAAGATTTTTTTCATAAAATGTAATTTTGAGTAATTAATTAAAATGTGGAAACTGTTTTTAATTGTTTCTATGTGAAATGTTCACTATACAAAAATAATGCTTTTTCTGGTCTTTTGTTCATTAAGAAATAATTTATTTATTGATGTTGTGTTTCCCTGTATGTGATTGGATTATATTCTTCTGCTATTAAATATGATATGATGTGTTGACTTTTTTTGCTTAAGATTTGATGCTGCATGGAATAACTGACTGAATCATGCATCGTATTTATAGACAAAATTTAATATCCGTCCTCAGAGACTAAAAATAAGTTGCCTGCCTTTCTTTGTGCAATATGTTGTAATTTGTGTTGTTTGGATTGCTGTAAATTTATTGATTTATGTTTGTCGGATTTGTGTTTGTTGATATTAAATATCCGTTAAATGTACTAAAAAAACTATTGGACAGGTAAAAATATCGATGAATGATAATCCTTTTCTGGATTATTTAATTAATTTTGCGCACTTTTTATTTATTTGTTTTGTAATTTAAATTAGTTGAATTGATATTTTTATTATAAACTAAATAATACAGATAATTAATTGTAATGAAAAATAAATATAAAGATCTTATAGGGCAAACATTTGAATTTCCAAATGAAGAGTTTGACTTGATTGAAAATGATGAACTTACTTGGTTTGATATACCTTTGATGGAAATTATAAAACAATATGGAACGCCATTGCGTATAGCCTATCTGCCCAAAATATCCCAAAATATCCAAAGAGCCAGAAGAATGTTTAATGTTGCTATGGCAAAAGTGGATTATAAGGCGGATTATAACTATTGCTATTGTACTAAGAGTTCTCATTTTTCATTTGTAATGGAAGAGGTTTTAAAACAGGGAGTGAATCTTGAAACATCCTCTGCATTCGACATCAATATTATGGAATCTTTGTATGAACAAGGTTTGTTAAATCCGGATACATACATTGTCTGCAATGGATTTAAGCGTCCTCAATATGTTGAAAATATACAAAACCTTATGCGCCTGGGTTTCCCGAATGTTATTCCGATTCTTGACAATAAATTCGAACTTGATTTGTTATTGAAAGATTTTGACCAGAGCTTTAAAATCGGCATTCGCATTGCATCCGAGGAAGAGCCTAAATTTGATTTTTATACATCCCGTTTGGGGATCAGATATAATGATATTATACCTTATTATACTCAAAATATAGCTACGAATCCTCAGGTGAAGCTAAAGATGCTTCATTTCTTTATTAATACAGGGATAAAGGACACCTCTTATTATTGGAATGAGTTGAACAAGGCCGTAAATTTATATTGCGAATTGAAGAAAAAATGCCCAGAGCTTGACTGTTTGAATATCGGAGGGGGATTTCCTATTCAGACTCATCTTGATATGGCTTATGATTATGAATATATGGCAGAAGAGATTGTTGCACAAATAAAGACTATATGTGAGCAACATGAAGTTCCTGAACCAAGGATATTTACCGAATTTGGATCATATACTGTAGGCGAAAGCGGAGCTATGCTTTATTCCATAGTGAATCAAAAAAAACAGAACGATCGGGAGCTTTGGAATATGATTGATAGTTCTTTTATGACAACATTGCCTGATACCTGGGCAATAAATCAACGTTTCGTTTTTTTGGCAATAAATAATTGGAACTCTGAATATGAGCGAGTGAATTTGGGGGGACTTACATGTGATAGCGAGGATTTTTATAATGCAGAAGTTCATTCAAATGCAATTTTTCTTCCTAAAATGCAGGAAGACAGAGAGCAGTATGTCGGATTCTTTCACACCGGAGCTTATCAGGAATCGCTGAGTGGTTTCGGAGGTATTCAGCATTGCCTTATACCTGCTCCAAAATTAGTTATTATTGATAAGGATGAGGATGGGGAGTATTTTACAAAGCTTTTTGCCAAAGAGCAAAGCTATAAATCTATGTTGAAAATTCTTGGTTATTGATTAATATATAGTAGGTTTAATTATAAATCCCGGATAGCTCGAAATGTTGTCCGGGATTTTATTTGTGTGTAAAAAACGTAAAATTTACATTTCCGTATTTTCTGTGGGCGTCAAAATTCGGATGACTGCTGAAATCGTTTTTGGCAGAATGTTCAAGAATAAATAATCCGCTGGGTTTTAGTAAGTTGTTTTTGAAAATTAAGTCCGGTATTTGTTCCAATGATTCAAGTTGGTAAGGAGGATCTGCGAAAATTGAATCGAATTTTACATGACAATTGTTTATAAAAGTGAATACGTCTGATTTTATAAGATTCAGATTATTGACATCTAATTCTTTACAGGTTTTTCGGATAAAAGAGCAATGTCTTTCATTTATTTCAATGGAAGTGGAACTGTTACAGCCACGAGAAATAAATTCTAAACTAATTCCTCCGGTACCGGCAAATAAATCCAGAACGTCTATATCTTCAAAATCTATTCGGTTATTTAAAAGATTGAATAATCCTTCTTTAGCAAAGTCTGTTGTCGGCCTTGCTGTAATATTGGAAGGGGCTGAAATTCTACGTCCTTTAAATTTTCCGCTGATAATTCTCATTTTTTAGTTTCTGAATTTGATATTGTGTATGTATGTTAATAGTAGATGTTCCAGTTCTTTGTTTGGGTTGAATATTGTCAATTCACAAGTTTCCTTACTGAGCATTTTATTTTCATATACATTCATAATGTGGTATAGTACATCTTCATTTGTGTCGAAACGGAAGCTGTTTACCAATGAAAGTTGGCCTTCTTCAAGGAGAATAAGGTCTAATTTTTCGGTTCGAAGGAATACGTATATGGCCGATTTTCCTGATAATGGAATCTCGTCATTAATCAGGGCAAACAAATGATGCTCAATGGGTATTTCAGGAAACATGCTCTTAAGTACAGACTCCAAAGGCTTGTGCACTGCGAATACAATAGTTGCATTCCACGCGATTAAATCATTCTTGAGAATTGACTGACTTGTACTAAGTTCCGGATATTGAAATTTAAGTATATTTTCTGCATTTTCGTTTGTGTAAAATGCTTCCGGGATTGTGCTGTAGCACTCTGATTCGATAATGAGTCTCAGGTCGCTGAATGTTTGTTTGAATTCAGATTGAGATTCGAGTGCATCTAGCAGTTGGTTTTCATTCAGGTTCAGTAAATCTAATGATTGTTTTTTTGTTGATATAAGACTGTTGATGACTTTATCATACACAGATAAAGAAAATCCACCCGGAGTGAACCGAATGGATAGTCTGTAATTATTATGAGGGCTTTCGTTATTCATGTTGAAAAATTACATATTCGCGGAATATGTAGAAAGCATTATTCCCAGTTTCCTGCATTGTTGTTAGGTTCATCAACATCACCTACTTTCAGTCCGGGGAACTTTCCAAGTTTTTTCTGAAGATCAATGATATTCAGTAATTCCTGATGATTCAAGTCTGAAAGATAATCTTTGTATTCACAAGAAGCTTCAAAAAGTGGAACGTTAATCCCGATATTGTTCATGTAGCTGTTGTTTACATTTAAATAGAATGTTTTTCCGTTTGAATATGGAATTTTTCCTATTTGGTCAACATTCTTAAGTGTATAACGATTTGGGAAAACAGCCTCAAGCATAGAAACGTATGCTGTATCACGACGAAAGTTTTCAAGCCCGTTGGCCATGATTTCCTTCATATTTCTGCTTCTTACAATTTTTACCGCAGATGCTTCAGTCAAACCTGATTCCAATTGCTTGTCGGTAAGTGAACCTTCTTTCAATACAGTTTTCTTTTTTGCGGTCTTAAGAAAGTCGACTAATTTATCAAAGCTATCAGCATATCCTCCCTTTTGTTCTTTAAATTCAGTCTGAGCCTTACGAATGTCTACAAGTCTTTGAATAATTTCTTTTTCCCTTGCATTTCTTGTCTCGTCAAATTTAATGGGAGTCATAATACTCATTACACAAAAGTACGAAAGCAAGACAATAGAGGCTAAAAGCAAAATTTTGATAATCGTTTTCATGCTGAAATATAAGTTTTTTATTAAACGGCAGAGTTCTTTAATTTTTATGTCTCTGAATAATTATTCGGATAAACTCCGATTTTTCAGTCTGCAAATTTAGGAAAGAAAATTCAATGCGCCATATTTTGAAACTACTTTTTTCTTTCATTTTTGCTGTTTATTACAATATTAAGTCTTTTATTTATATTTTTCAGAAAACACCCGGGAAATCTTATTTTTTGTGTCGTATATTTGTAATCAGAAAATATTATATAACCTAAAAGATGTTCTCTCATGTCTAAACCCGCAATAATTTTATCAATACCTGTTTTATATAAGAAGTTAGTTTCAGGCAATCCTAAAATAATGTCTTATGACGAAAGAAAGTATTTGCGGAATTTGCTGAAAAATTATTATGCTAATTCAGAGGAACAAAATCCTGTTTTTGGACGAACAGTCATTGATAAACTGAATATCGTCGATACAATTTTAAACGAGGTTGGGCTTGGAAAGGCTGCGGTTGTGAGTGTTTTGCTGCAGGACCTCGTTGAATGTGGAGATTTGAAAGTAGATGACATTGAAAAGCGTTTTAAAACAAGTGTTTCAGGGATTATTACCGGAATTTCGCGGGTAAGGGAATTGTATGAGAAAAGTGCATCTCTTGAAACAGAAAATTTCAGAAAGTTGTTTCTCACCTTTGCTGAAGATGTGCGCGTTATACTTATTATTATTGCCGAACATTTGCAGATTATGCGTACGTTGGACAGTTATGATTCAGAAAGTAGAATTAATGTTGCCCGGGAAAGCTCGTTTTTATATGCGCCGCTGGCTCACAGAATGGGACTTTATGTAATAAAAACCGAACTTGAAGATTTGTCCCTGAAATATACAAACCGTGAGATTTTTAAAGACATAGCTCACAAATTGAATGAAACCAAACGTTCAAGGGATAAATATATTTATGAGTTTATTACGCCGTTAAAGGAAAAACTAAAAGAACTTGGTTATAAATTTGAAATAAAGGGGCGTACAAAATCTATCCATTCCATTTATAATAAGATAAAAAAGCAGAATACTCCTTTCGAAAATATATATGATTTGTTTGCAATTCGTATCATTTTCGATGTCCCGATCGAGAAAGAGAAAACCGCTTGCTGGCAGGCTTATTCGTTAGTGGCCGATATGTATCAGCCAAACCCTAAACGATTGAGAGACTGGCTGTCGATTCCAAAATCGAATGGTTACGAAAGTTTACATACCACGGTGTTAGGGCCTCAGGGAAAATGGGTTGAAGTACAAATTCGTACAGTAAGAATGGATGAGGTTGCTGAGAAAGGTCTTGCCGCTCACTGGAAATACAAGGGCATTAAAGGCGAGAGCGGCATGGACGAATGGTTGAAAAATATTCGCGAGATTTTGGAAAATCCTGAGCTGAATGCGGTTGACTTTATGGATGAGTTCAAGCTTAATCTTTACGATAAAGAGGTATTTGTGTTTACTCCGAATGGTGATCTCCATAAATTGCCCAAAGGTGCAACTGCTTTGGATTTTGCATTTTCCATTCATTCCAATCTGGGCGCAAAATGTGTTGGAGCCAAGGTTAATGGCAAAAATATGAGTATCAGGTATGTATTGAATAATGGCGATCAGATAGAGGTGCTTACTTCTCCAACACAAAAACCGAATCAGTCTTGGCTTAATATAGTTACAACGTCTAAAGCAAAAAGTAAAATTCGTCAGGCTTTAAAGGAGATTGAGTTTAAAGATGCCGAAATTGGTCGGGAGACCTTAGTTCGCCGGTTTAAAAACTGGAAAATAGATTTAGATGATGGGAGAATTTCTAAACTGGCTAAAAAGAAGGGATACAAAACCGTCAGTGATTTTTATCAGGCAATAGCTTCAGAAAAGCTGGATATTCATGAAGTGCGTGATGGCTATCTTGATATTGAAAAACGGGAACAAAATGTAGAACCCGTTGAATCCAGAAGTGCCGAGGCATTTACTCCGGATGTAATCAATTCGGATATTCCAGCTAAAGAAGATGTTTTAGTGATTGGAAAAGACTTGAAACATGTAGAATTTAAACTGGCTAAGTGTTGTAATCCGATTTACGGTGATGATGTATTTGGTTTTGTATCGGTTACCGGAGGAATAAAGATTCATCGTACCGATTGTCCGAATGCGCCTCAAATGATTCAACGTTTTGGTTACAGGATCGTAAAGGCCCGCTGGGCAGGTAAATCTTCCGGAAATCAGTATCCGATTACTCTTCGGATTGTTGGGCATGATGATATTGGCATAGTAACGAATATAACTTCACTGATTTCAAAGGAAAAGAATATCTCGCTGCGATCAATTTCAATTGATACAAATGCTGGATTATTTCAGGGAAATCTCACCATCATGGTTAATGATCTGAAAGATTTGGAAGGCATTATTAAGAAAATAGAACTTGTGAGAGGGGTAAAAAACGTATCAAGATCATAGCCTAATTTCCATTAAAAGTAAAGAGGCTGTCTCAGTTCATCATCCGGGACAGCCTCTTGTTATAGACAACAATTAAGGGATTAAAACTTCCATCGGCTCACTGTAGTTCCAACGTCTGGTTCCACTTCCAACCGGAGTGTCATAGTTGATTCGTGAGGCTGCACGGACAAAGACAGTGCGTCCGGAAGGAATTGTTCCTGTGGATTGTATTGTAACAGTTTGTCCTAATAGTGAGTTGAATGCTGAGCCAGTATATTCAATTTTACTCGACCAGCGTTCATCTCTTGCTCTATAACCGACAGAAGAAGAGTAACTAACGAAAAGTTGAACATCAGTTACATTAACGAAGCTTGAACTGTAGTTTCCCATCGGCTCGATTTTGGACTGAAAATCTGCGACAGACACCCCACGTGAAACGCGAATTTTAGCCGTGATTTTACCACTTGACACAGTTGGTTCACTGACCCATTCTACTTTTAAAAATGGTTGTACTTCAAATTTCACTTTTGTAGTTCCTTTTACCTTCATGGTTTGTGTCTCGTCTGCAATGGGTACTCCAGATTCATCTTCACGAATAAGAGGAATAAAAGGACCATCAATACGAATGTTGTATGTGGCTTTGAATAATTTTGTGTTTTGAAACGTTCCATCCGACATACAATAAAAATCAGGATTAGGAGTTACATTATCACCGTAACTGACTTCGGTTAAACGTACACGAATGCCCTCACTCCCCTGATCGGTAAGAATGGGGTCTCCTGTTGCAACATCCACAACTTCACCTTGTAATGTTTCAGAAGGTGAATCGTAATTATCTATCTGAAACATATTGCAAGAACTGAATGAAAGCAGTCCAAGGAATAAGCTGTAGATTGCCATTTTTTTCATTTTCATTGTGATATTCATGTTTTAATTTTTATACTAATTATCTGTTTGGTTGTTGATCTATTACCAAGCTTTTAGAAACTTCCCCGCTTGGTATTGCAAAGTAATAATCAAGAGGACTATAAGAAAAAGTTTTAAGACTTATAGCTTGGAAATGTTCATCGAAGAAATACTTACCTGTTGCTGTTGAAAAGAACGGATACAATCCACGGAAACGATAATTAGAGTTACTGCTATATATATCTTTATCTCTTTCTTCGCCCCAGAAGCCATCTCTTCCTTCATAATGCAATACGCGCCAGCGTCTTAAATCCCATTTTGTTTTATGCTCAAAGGCTAGTTCCTTACGGCGTTCTTTCCTTACAATATCTCGTCCTGTATTATCGGAAGTAATATTACTTGTTAACAAGGTAGCTCCTGCTCTTTCGCGAATGTCGTTAACGGCATCTGTAGCAACTTGTAACAAGTCGTCTCCGTCAGGAGAAGTAACTCCCGCCATTGACAGTTCAACTGCTGCTTCTGCCGCATTTAATAGCACTTCAGCATATCTCATTAAAATAAATGGTTGTTCTGATTTTCCGTCTGCAGCTTCAAACGATGGATTCTTATTTAGCCATTTTCTTAAGTACAATCCAGTAATACAACTTTCACCATTTCCGTAAAATGGACCATTTTCACCAGAAGCAGTTATAGTATCTCCATTATATTGAACCAATTCCTGACTGGCACCCGAGTTAGAACTCAAGTACAATGTTTTTGGCTTATTTTTATAGGCACTTAAATTTTGATAATATGAACTGGTAGCGTTGGCATAAGAGTAATCTGAAAAAAGAGGTTTAACCGGTGATGAGCCTGTAAAAACGCCAAATCTTATATCAATATTTTTTCCTTTAAATTCATCGCCCGGAAAAATTACATAAGCGCGTAATCGCGGTTCAGCATTTTTAAAGAAATCCATAGGGGTATCGTACATTAAATAATTACCTTCTGTATTAGAATTTCCGTCTGTTACTTTAATACCTCCATTAGCATAGCGATTAAAGCCATCAAATAATTCAATAAAATCTAATGTTGGACATGTTCCTGAAGATAGAGGCGCACGGAAAATAAAAGGAGCGCTGTAACCGTCAATTGCATGACCTGTTGTAGGATAAGAATATTCCTTTACATAGATATTTTCGGGACTGGATAAATCACTAAACATATCCACCATATTTTGATATTGTGCTTCTGGATCATTAGCCTTCCAATCTTTTTTATAAAGGGAATAAATGTGACTGTTCATTACTTCTTTAGCTGCTTTATAGGCTTCTGTAAAATATTTTTTAGAGGCAGCTTCCCATTCGTCATCTGCGAATCCTATAACTCGCACACCTGTCTTTTGTCCTAAACCCGTTAAATGTCCGGTAACAGTTTCATTGTATTTAGCTACACTTCCGGCATACAACATGGCTTCGGATTTGAAAGCTAACGCTACGTATTTATTGGAATAACCCGATTTCGGACTTGTCGGTTTCATTAATTCCACCGCTTTGTCATAATCTGCTAATATTTGATCCCAAGTATCTTTTTCGCTTGAACGGGGTACCTCAAGATCACTGGCGTCTGCCGGATATTGAATAACTTTGGTAACAAGCGGAATACCTCCAAATCTTTTTGCCATTGCTGTAAATACCGTTGCTCTAACATAATATGCTTCTCCTAAATAATGGTTGTACATATCTTCTTCAAAATTATCTTTAAATTTTGGCAAAGTTTCCAATAAATAATTAGCATCTCTTAATAGTGTGAATGCTCCTGACCAGTATGGTGTATCTTCGCTTGTAAAAGTTCTACAAATACCATCTCTGTTTACAGCTTCACCGGTACCGGATATTCCAAAACATCCTAACCATCCTCTGTACGTAATACCCCATTGAGCCATATATTTGAAATCTTCAAACGGCATGTAACTATACATACGTGCCATATAAATATCCATACCAGCATCATTTGTCATTAGGTCTTCATCTGTTATTGCATTTTTCGGTGCGATATCCAAATCGTAACAACTGGAAAACAACAAAACAAAAAGAAGAGGAAAAATAAATATTTTTTTCATTTTCATATATTATTTCGTATTTATATTCGTAAAAAATTAGCTGAATCAAAATGTGACGTTTAGCCCCATTGTATATGTTTTGTTAAGAGGATATAATCTTCCTAAGTCATCATTAGGATGCTCAGGGTCTACGAATTTAACTTTTGTTAATGTAAATAAATTATATGCATTGGCATATATACGTAATCCCATATTAGCCATGGATTTAATCTTAGGCAAGGTATATCCGATTTCTATACTTTTCAAACGTAGATAATTAGTGCTTACAATATTGAAACTGGAATTGCTGTTCGGATAATTTCCAGTATAACCATAATAGCCGCTTATCCACTGTATACTTGGGTCATAAGGATCTGCACTCGGGTCTACCGGATGCCAACGATCCAAGTATTGAACAAGTGCTCCACCACCATTACTACCCCAAATAGAATAGAGTGGTTCTTGGTATTGCATTGAACCAAGTGCGGAACCTTGGAGTAAGATATTAAAATCTAAATTTTTGTATGACCCATCAAAGCTTAAACTATAGTTAACCCAAGGTGTTTGGTCAAATGCAATTGGATGTTCGTCCAAACTATTGATTTCTCCATCACCGTTCCAGTCTTCGTACTTATAATTTCCGGGTAAAACATTTCTTTCTTTATAAATATTATAAGAACGAATATCTTCCCAACTGGTGTAACGTCCGGCTCCTTCATATCCCCATACAATTCCTTGATAACGATTATTCAAATTGTCATTTCTCCATTTATTATAAGAATTTCCATAATTCCCATTTTGTACGGCGGTTAAAAATTCTTGACGGGTAATGGTTCCAATCACTTTAACTTTATAAAGAAAATCTCCAATTTTATTTTTGTGGGTTAATTCCAAGTCCATACCAAAATTGCGGTCACTATTAAGATTTTCTTGAGGAGCCATAGCCCCAACCACTGTTGGAAGAGTTGTAGTACTTCTAGCAAAAAGTCCTTCACGATGGCGATCAAAATAATCCCAACTAAACCCGAATAGGCCATTCCATCCTTCAAAATCAACTCCTATATCGAATGTACGCGAAGTCAACCAAGTGGTATTGATATTAGCTAAAGCGGATCTACTTACTGCATATATAAATTCATTATCAAAAACATATCCCGGGGCCCAATGGTCATAATATCCGTTATCAATACCATCACTGGTTGCCGGATAAGTATATCCCGAAATCCAACCGAAGGATTCATAATTGGAATCGTCCCCCATTTCACCATAGCTCATACGTAATTTCAGTTGATTGGTAAATGAAAGAGCATTTATGTCCTTAAAAAATTGCTCTTCTGAAATACGCCAACCTAATGATGCTGATGGGAAAAAGCCCCATTTGTGACCAGGTGCAAATTTAGATGAGCCATCATAACGGAATTGAACTTCTGCAATGTACTTGGTATCATAAGTATAATTTAACCTTCCTATTAATGAAGCATAAGCTAAGTCATACAAATCATTAGTGCCGGTAGACATTCCTCCGGTTCGGTTTTCATCTATACCTGCAAAAAGATATGCTGTGGAAAAGGCTAAATCGCGCTGTGCATAAAAGTTATCACCTGTACGTTTTTGACTTTCAAGTCCTACAACACCGGTAAAATTACTTTTGCCAAATGCTCTATCGTAGTTTAATAAAAACTGCCATAGATTTTGCTGCTTCATGTAAACAGAACGATTTAACTGGCTTGGAGAGCTTGAATTATACAACTTCTCATCATAAGCACCGGTAACCTTATTATAGGCATATTGATAATACTCTTTACGATAGGTTGTATTATCATATAATTTATAGTCAAAGTTATACATAAATTGCGCGGAAAGTCCTTTCAATATATTAGATATTGTTCCTAAATCATAAGTTAATGTTGCTGATGATTGAAAAATTTTCTGCGCATATTTTTTATATCCGGAAATATCCGATGTCATTTCTGCAACGGTATTTTCTTCCAAATCCAATCCGTCATAATTAAGCATGGTGTTTTCCGGATCTGCATAAGCGGGATATAAAACGCCTTGTCTCCAATAATTACGAATAATATATGTGGATGAAGTGTATGGATTATTTTGAAGGTCCATACTTCCCGCCAAATTCAAATTAAATTTTAATCCATTGGCTATTTCAGACGTGACATTACTTCGAATATTCGTTTTTTGATAATTCAAGTCTCCTGATTTAAAGAATCCTTCTTGATACTGATGACCCAAACTAACATAATATTGAGTTTTTGGGGTTCCTCCCGAAATACTCACATCGTATTGCGACTGGGGCGCTATGGCAGAAAATATCAATGAGTTCCAATCGGTTGTTCTACGTGTACCATTTGCAAAATCTTCAAAATCTTGTTCCGTATACGTTACACTTCCACCGCTTATATTATTCATAGATTTTTCATTATACAATGTCATTGTTTCCGCTGCATTTGCCAATTTCGGCATTTTACTTGGTTGTTGTAATGTATATGAAAAATTAGCAGAAACTTTTGATTTTCTTTCTTTAGAACCTTTTTTAGTAGTTACAAGTACAACTCCATTAGCGCCACGTATACCATAAATTGCTGCCGACGCATCTTTTAATATGGAAATATCTTCAATGTCATCTGCGTTTAACCTTTGAAAATCGCTAACTTCGCGAGGTACACCGTCAATAACAACTAAAGGTGAACCCATTCCTCTTATATCAAAGTTATCGTTATAAGAACCCGGTTCAGAACTCTTCTGCCATACGCGTACTCCGGCAATTTTACCGGTAAGCATATTTTGAGGATTTTCATTTTTCGTTTTAATCAGAGCTTCACCGGTCACACCAGCAACAGCACCAGTGAGGGTTACTTTTTTTTGTACTCCATAACCTACGACCACAACTTCGTTAAGAGCCGTATTATCTTCGGCCATGACTACATTAATGATGGAACGTCCACCAATTTTCTCTTCCCGGGTAGTTAATCCTAAATATTTAAATACTAAGGTTCCGTTTGCCGGAACCTTGATAGAATATCTTCCATCAATGTTAGTTACTGTTCCGGTAGTTGTGTTCTTGATAAGAATGTTTACTCCAATGATTGGTTCGTTGTTTTGATCAGTTACCTGACCCGCTATTATTTTTTCCTGCGCTGTACTAAATTGAGGAAAAAATGACGCGAATAAAAATAACATGATCAGAAAATGTAGTGATTTCATCTTTTTTACATGTTGTGTCTTTATCATACTAGTAAATTTAAATTGGTTTTATTTCTCAATTTCATAACGGGCAAGAGAGGCATACTCAGCCGCAAAAGAAAATGTAAACATGGCCTCAACATTGTTGTTGCTTTTGGTCAGACTCCAGCCAACCAATAAGTTGGTAGGGAGAAAACCATTGTAAAGAAAATGATCATAGCCATAATCAAGATTTTGTTGGAAAGTCTTGATACACGTTGATGTATATTTGAATACAGGGTATGCATCGATGTATCCTCTCATTAGTACATTGTTAAACCAGTCGTTGAATCCTGTAACATCATAGGTGTAATACCCCGTAACATTAGCATTTTTTGTTGCAAAATAACTGAAACTGGCTCTTGTTAAATTTTCAATGTCCTTTAGATAAGTGCTGTCTCCGGTAGCTATGTATAAATCTGCTGCTCCGGAAAGCATAGTTCCGCTATTGTATGAATAGGGCGGTTCAACACGATCTTTCAAGTTTGTGTGTTTACGGTATGTTACACCGTTTATGGTTTCGTATACTACATCGCAATTTGGATCACAGCCTCCCATAAAATCATCATATACTCCATCTGATCTTAATAGATGGTTTTTTTGCCAGTTGTATACGGCTTTCGCAAATTTCAGATAGTAATCGGTTTTCTTCATACTCATCGTTTTTCTGCTATAGTCAGAATCAATATAGCGATAAACGATTTGATCGTCTTTATCTTTGTATAGTTCTGAAAGCCATACGAGTGGGCTTACCATAGGCCCATTGCTACAGGAATGTTTTGTAACATACCCTGGCCCCCAGGTGATACCACCATATTCTTCTCCATTGGCATCAGGAACACAATCCCAGCCATCGAGGACATAAGAGGTTAGATATTCTGCTTCACCCAAATAAGAGGATTCATCAGTTACCCGGTAAGCTTCGATCAATTCTCTGACGAACCATTGCTGATCATCATAAACGTTATTTACTCCGTCTACAGATGCTCCTCCTTTGGAACCTCCCCGATTAACTCCATATACTGACCATTGTTTAGTTTGTGTATAAGAGGTGAGCCGAAAAGTTCCTTTATAATAAGCTGCATTTTCGTGAAGGTTTGAGAGCAAAAGCTTATAGCGATCAAAATTCAGGTCATATAATTCGGAATCTCCATTTTCTTTTCGAGCTTCAAGTGCGTGCAATATTGCATTGACTGCTTCGATAGAACTGGTATACATCCAAATACTCCCTTTTTCATCAGAGCGGGTTCCTGTATACGGATTGTAATATCTGGCCATGGCCATACCATCACCGGTAAAATAGTTATTTATGGCATTATCTGTCAACGCTATTGCCCGAAGCAGGTTTTGTTTGGAAACATCTGAAGTATCCGGAGTGTCTGTTCCTCCTTCGTTGTTATTTCCTACGGCATCGCCACAAGCAATTAATGCCAATAAAAAGAATAGACTCGCTATAAGTTTGTTCATCATTGTTTGGTTTTTATCTTCCCTGTACCTGGGATTAACCTGAGTACAGGAAAGATTTTTTATACGTATTTAATTATTTATATGTTGTTATTTTACAACGGTTTTATAAGAGTGTCCATCTATCTGTACAATATAAAATCCGGTTGGAATTGTGAAAGTATTAGCTCCGGAAGTTATTTTTCGACTATAGATTTTTCCACATGTATCATAAATAGTAATACTTCCTCCCTGTTTAACTGTTAGCATACCTTTGGCAGGAGAATATACTTTATTATTCATTTTTGAAAATGAGACTTTATTGTTTGTTAAAAATCCGCTATCTTCCATATCTATACTATAAAATGCAAGTTTATTTTCATCTGTATTGGTAGATTCGCCTTTGTGTACGCTAAATGCTAAAACTACATTACTTCCATTGAATTGAGACAGGTTATAAACGAATGAAGCATAGCTGTCTGGGTCGGAAGTTCCTCCTGCATCGTTTTTGAATTTCCAGCAACCATCATCCGCGGCAGAAGCTTCCTGTGCAGTATTCGATGTCGGTGCAATAAAGCTTACCGTTCCATCTTCTTCGATGACCGTAAGTTTGAAGAAAGTATAATTGCTACCAAATGTTCTGGCCTTTAAAATCAATTGATTATTATTAGAAGTAATGGCGAATTTGGCATAAATGTAAGACTCCGGTACCAGAGTGTTAATTGCAGTGTTACCTCTTGTTTTAATCAGGTAACCTTCTGATGGAAATACTTCAGGGTCTTTATTTAAAGGAACATAAGTCCATTCATTGGCAACATGATTAACTGTCCTCCATGAACGATAAGCGTCTTTATAGTTGTCGCGATTACCGCTGACAGGGCTGATCCCTGTAAATGAACTTTTTGTTTGAGGCATGGTTGAACGAACCATTTCCTGAGTCAGATGCCAGTCGGTGATAACTTCGGTTCCAGGTAACCAGTTAGTTCCTTCTACTTTTGTGTTTGCAAAACGAATTGCACGTAGAACGAATTGTTTCCAATAATCACCGGTTTCAGCCCTGTAAATACCAATGGCAATAATAATTTCTTTACCAATATAAGCACTAAGGTCAAAATCAAAATCAGTGTAGTCAGAAGAACCATAAGTTTTTGTATCCCCAATTTTTACAGCAGTCGGAGTCGCATCTGAAAGATCGACAACCTGAACTCCGAAGTATGCAGGCGAAGCTTCATCTGCATTATGAGTACGAATTCTTAAAGAGAGGATATTATTGTCGGCCGTAATTTTTTTACTACCATAAACGAAAGAGTCGAAATGGTCCAAATCTGCAGGATTGTTTTGTTCATCCCCTGAGTTGCGAATCTGAAGTGTAGTTCCTTCATTTTGTTCATCCCATGCTCCCTGAAAATTGAGCGCGCACATATAGTCCGTCGACCAGTCCCAATGTGGATAAGCATCTGAATTACGACCACCACGATATTCGTTATAATACCATTTGTCAGCATTTGCCAGATCTTCTGCTGTAAGATTTGGTAAAACATCTGTTGTTTCGTTCTGTACCAGACTTACTCTCGACATTTTTACTCCTTGTGCGTAAAGAGATGTTGACAAAAAGAAAGTAAGCGACAGCATTACTGTCTGAAGAGATAAAGAAAATCTCTTTTTTGTGTAATTGATTTTTCTCATAAAGCATTAAATTTATGTGTTTGTGTTTAAGGTAAAGCCTCTTTGTATACAGTGTTATTAGCATCGTATACAAAGAAGAGTTTAATTTTTAGTCTAGATTGATACTGTAAATTGCAAGTTTATTTTCGTCTGTATTTGTTGATTCTCCTTTGTACACGCCAAGTACAACAACAACATTTTCTCCATTGAATTGGGAAAGATCGTATACGAAAGTGGCATAACTGTCGGGGTCAGCAGCACTTCCTCCATCGTGTATAAGTTTCCAGCATCCATCGGCAGCAGCAGATGCCTCCAGTGCAGTATTGGAAGACGGATTAATATTGGTCACCGTGCCATCTTCTTTTACTACCGTTAATTTAAAGAAGGTGTAATTGCTGCCAAAAGTTCTTATTTTCAAAGTCAATTGATTATTACCGGAAGCGATTGCAAATTTTGCATACAGATATGATTCTGGAGTCTGTGTGTCAACCGCAGTTTCTCCCCTCGTTTTGATCAGATAACCTTCTGATGGAAATACTTCGGGGTCTTTGTTCAGAGGAACGAAACTCCACTCATTGGCAATGAAATTTACGGTTCTCCATGAGCGGTATGCATCCTGATAGTCATCCCGGCTGCCACTAACGGGGCTAATGCCTGTAAATGATTTTTTGCTTTGTATCATGGTTGAGCGTACCATCTCCTGAGTTAAATGCCAGTTGCTTGCAACCTCTGTTCCCGGCAACCAGTCAGTTCCCTCTACTTTTGTGCTGGCAAAACGAATTGCACGGAGAACAAGCTGTTTCCAGTAATCACCTGTTTCGGCTCGATAAATACCAATAGCAATAATAATTTCTTTACCTACGTATGCACTAAGGTCAAAATCAAAGTCTGCATAATCCGAAGATCCATAAGTTTTGGTTTCTCCAATTTTTACTGCTGTTGGATTAGCATCTGAAAGGTCAATCACTTGTACTCCAAAATAAGCAGGAGATGCATCATCTGCTTCGTGTGTACGTATTCTCAACGAAAGAATGTCGTTATCAGCTGTAATTTCTTTGCTTCCGTACACAAATGAGTCGAAATTATCAAGATCTGCCGGGTTGTTTTGGTCGTTTCCAGAGTTCTGAATTTGAAGAGTTGTTCCTTCATTCTGTTCTTCCCAGGCTCCCTTGAAATCAAGGGTACACATATAATCGGTAGACCAATCCCAGTGTGGATAAGCATCACTGTTTCTACCTCCACGATATTCGTTATAATACCATTTGTCGGCATTTTGCAGATCTTCAACAATAAGTCCTGGCAATAATTCAGTGCCCCCCATTCTTACATCCAATGTTACAACATTGTCTGTAAAATTGTCTTGGCTTACATTTCTGGTAATTATTGCGTAGTCTGTTTTGCTGAAAGTTACAGTATAATCTGCAACAGGGAGATTTTTTATTTCATATTTACCTTCAGCATCACTGACAGCCGTGTCATTGTCGTTGACGCTTACTTTTACTCCGGCCAAAGGAGCATCGTTGTTTCTGGCATCAATAACGGTTCCTGTTATTTTTGCCGGGGCAGATACAAGAGCGATGTTGATAGTTGCTATCTTTTCGTCATTGAATTTACTTGTTGTGATAGTTGTACTGGCCGCTTGATAACCATCTTTGGCAAATTTTATACTGTGAGCTTCTATAGAAACATTGTTGATAGTATATTGACCTTCTGAATCTGTAGTTGCTGTACTGTCAATACCTGAAATTGTGACACTGGCACCGGTAACAGGCATACCAAGTTCATCCGAAACAATCCCAGTAACTGTTCCAAAATTGGTTTCCACATCATCTTTACTACAGGACCCTGTGATGAACACAAAAGTTCCTAAAACTGCAGCAATTAAAAATAATCGCAAAAATCCTTGTTGTTTCATAAGTAGTTTTAAATTTAAGAGTTCTTATAATGTACTTTTTATCATTAAATGATTTTAATGGCCTCTTCTAAAAATTAGGTCTTTATAATAATTGGAATTACATGAATTAGTAATTTTTAATCAAATGTCAGAGTTAATGATTAATTAATGGGTTAAAAAGGGGTTATTATCAAAAATAAATCGTTAATCTCTCTTTTTTTGATTAAATGTACTTTGGTTAGGTAATCTTGTTGTTAAATTATTGGCCGTTTTAAATTGAACTATTTTGCCTGAATTTGTTAGAATATATTTTTTGTTGTTTTAAAATCGTTCTATTCTTTTTATTCATTATTTTTGTAATTGGCAAAAAAAGTTTTTCTTTGAGATATGAAATTTCCCACCCGTTATATAAGCATTTTATTTCTGTACTATTTATTGTTTGGCTCATCTATGGTATTTGCCAACGGGCTCAGATTTAAAGGAAGCGAAGAGTTGATTGATGATCGGACATCTTATGATGTATTCGGAGATAAATCGCCCGAATTTATCGGAAGATTAAACGTGAGTTTTGATATTTCTCTGCTCGAACCTGCACATTTTGGCTATATAGTCCGAATTAAAAATGCAAGCGCGAATAAAACATATAATCTGTCGTATTATATATCAGGTAGTTATGCTTTGTTTAAGTTCAACGAAGAAGGTGGAAAGAACCTTGTTACCGTAAAATTAGATAATGCGGAAATGCAGAAAATATACTGGTTCCGAATCAGTATAAATTTTGATTTTCAAAAGCATACCTTGTTTTTAAATATTAATGGCCACAAAGTTCAGGCAGACCATATTAATCTCCCTAAAAAATGGGTTCCGGATATTTGTTTTGGGAAGAGTGACTATCTGATCGATGTGCCTTCCTTTGCAATTAAACAACTCACCATTTCTGACTTTAATCATGTTTATCGTTTTCCGTTGAATGAAAGTAAGGGAAATATTGCTCATGATGATAAGGGCAAAGCTTTCGGAGAAATTATTCATCCTGTTTGGTTAATAAATAATGCTTATTACTGGTCGTATAAGGCAACACTTAAGTCATCCAATATTGCTGGTTGCAATTTTGATGAAAAAACAGAAAATTTATATGTTTTTAGCAGGGATTCGTTAATAATCTACAATGTGCGTACCGGGAATACTTCTTCTATTGCTTTTCCAGAAAGATGTCCTGTGGATATTTTTTTAGGAACAAATTTTTTAGACAGCGAAAATAAAAAGCTTTATGTTTATGAAGTATGCAATGAAAAACATGAAAAAGGACCTAATGTTGCTGTTCTGGATTTGGATTCTAAACGCTGGACAGTACTTAGCTACGATTCAATATATATGCAGTTGCATCATCATAGCGCTTATTTTGATGCAGAAAATAAACGTTATTATATTTTTGGCGGATTCGGTGGATTTGGCGGGATTGGCGGATTCGGTCGTATGCTATATAGCAAGAGTCTGTTTTCATACAATTTCACTACAAATAAGTGGGATTCTTTGAAATTAAGTGGTGACAGAATTAAGCCCCGTTATTTTTCATCGATGGGCTATGAGAAAAAAAATAATGCACTTTATATTTTTGGCGGAATGGGGAATGAATCAGGTGAACAGATTGTTGGACGCCGGTATTTTTATGATTTATATAAGGTGAATTTGAATAACAATAACGTCGAAAAACTCTGGAAATTATCATGGGATAAAGAAAATTTTGTTCCTGTAAGACAGATGATTATAGGAGGAGATAGTTGCTTTTATACCTTATGTTATCCTGAACATTTTTCAAAAACATATCTTAAGTTATATAGATTTTCGATGAAAGATGGATCGTATAAGATTTTAGGGGATTCTATTCCTATGAAATCGGAAAAGATTAAGACTAAAGCTAATATATATTATTCTTCCCATTTAAATTGTTTATTTGCCATTGCGCAGGAGTTCGATAATTATGATATTTCTTCGACCATCAAAATTTATTCGCTGTCTTTTCCTCCGATTAGTTATGAACAATTGAATTTATATGATACTCCGAAAAGTGGAAGTCCTTTGATTCTGATTGTAGCTATAATACTCCTGCTGTCCCCTATGATAATCTCTATCTTTGTAATTGTCAGGAAGAAGAGAATGCGGTTACAGGAAAAAATAGAAGCTCTTTATCCCGAAATAAAAGGAGGTAATCTGAACCTTGCTGCCAGCATAGAAAAAATAGATCCTAAACCAAACAGCATATATTTGTTTGGTGATTTTCGGGTTCAGGATAGACAAAATAAAGACATTACTTATATGTTTAGCGCAAGGCTGAAACAGGCTTTCCTCACGATACTTCAATACAGTACTGCAAATGGTATTTCGTCACAGCGATTGAGTGAATTGCTATGGCCGGATAAACCTGAAGATAAAGTGAAAAATTCGAGGGGAGTAACAATCAACCATCTGCGAAAGATAATGAAAGAATTAGATGGGATAGAACTGGTTTATGACAAGGGACTTTTTAAAATTGTGATTTCCGGTGATTTGTGCTATTGCGATTATTTGCGTTGTATCGAGATAATAGACTCGAATATCGTAGAACAGAATATTGATGAGTTTGTCGCTATAATAAGACAAGGTAAATTTCTGAAATCTATAGATTTGCCGGAGTTTGATGTATTTAAAGAAGATGTCGAAAAAAGGCTGGAACCAGTCCTGTCCGTTGAAATTGAAAAGAGTTTTAATAATGAGAATTATGGTATGACCATTATATTGTGTGGAGCGTTATTTTATATTGATCCTATAAACGATCAGGCTGTTTACTATATTATTCATACATTGACAAAATTGAAAATGAACAATGAAGTAAAGAAAAGGTATTATATGTTTGTAAGCGAATATAAAAAAATGATGGGCAAAGAGTATCCTGTGTCTCTGCCAGAATTGTTATTAGGGAAGAAGCGTAGTTGATTTTTTAAATAGGAGCTTAAAGCCCAATTAAAATTGTTTTTTATGATTTTTTAATAAAATAGTCCTGAAAATAACCGAAAAATAACCTGAAAAATAATCCTCCGGGATCATATTTACATTTGGAAAATATAGAAGCATTTTGACGTGTTTTTATTTTAATTTTAAATAGTAAATATCCATGAAAAATCGGAGTGTAATTTTTTTATCGTTTTTGACTGTTTGCTCAGTGGGCGTTTTTAGTCAGGCGATAAAAGAACAGAAAAAAGAAAAAACTGTATTTCAGACAGCACAGCCATGGCGTCCTACCATTGATAATCGTGGCGATGCAGCTATCGTTTACGGAGTGGGAGGGAATCCTTCCGAAAAGCAAATCAAACACAGATTTGAAGACAGAGTTAATTCATGGCGTGGGCGAGGTTATACCACCCATTTTATGACGGGAATTGCCTGGGGTGAATACAAAGATTACTTTACCGGGAAATGGGATGGAAAAAAGCATTTGGATGAAGGGCAGGTGCAGTTTAACGGAGATACTATCTGGCACGGCCATCTGGTTCCCTATATTGTTCCATCCGAAAACTATCTGAAATATATTAAAGAGGCTCATATCAAAAGAGTTATTGATGCTGGAATCGATGCCATTTATCTTGAAGAACCTGAATCTTGGGCCCGTGCTGGTTATAGCGATGCTTTTAAAAGAGAGTGGAATGATTATTACCATTTCGATTGGCGCCCGCAAAATGAATCTCCCGAAAATACATATCTTTCGAATAAATTAAAGTATCATTTATATTATCGTGCTTTGGAGGAAGTGTTTACTTTCGCTAAAGAATATGGTAAGTCTAAAGGAATGAATGTTCGTTGTTATGTTCCGACTCATTCCCTTATTAATTATTCTCAATGGATGATTGTGAGTCCTGAAGCAAGTCTGGCATCTATGAAATGTGTTGATGGCTATATTGCTCAGGTGTGGACCGGAACATCCCGCGAACCTAATTATTATAACGGTCTGGCTAAAGAACGCGTGTTTGAAACAGCTTTTCTTGAATACGGTTCCATGGAGTCTATGACGGCACCTACCGGACGGAAAATGTTTTTTCTGACTGATCCTGTTGAAGATCGTGCGCAGGATTGGGCAGATTATAAAAAAAACTACGAAGCCACATTCACAGCTCAGTTACTTTATCCGAATATTGATAATTATGAGATTATGCCCTGGCCCGAAAGAATTTATGAGGGTTTATACCGTAAAAGCAAGAATAGTAACGAGAAAATCAGAATTCCACAGCGCTATTCCACCCAAATGCAGGTGATGATTAATGCATTGAATTTTATGCCATTGTCTGAGAATCAGGTTTCAGGTTCACACGGAATTTCAGTCCTGCTGGCTAATTCGCTTATGTTTCAACGTTTTCCAATACACAACGGTTACGAAGACCCGCGATTATCTAATTTCTATGGTCAGGCACTACCTTTTCTGAAAAGAGGGATTCCTGTGAAAACGGTGCATTTTGAAAATCTTTCGTTATCAGAAATATTGAAAGATACGAAGGTATTGTTGATGACTTATTCCAATATGAAACCTCTTTCTCCGGAAGCCCACCACTATTTGTCCGAATGGGTAAAAAACGGAGGAATTATAGTTTACAGCGCTCGGGATGATGATCCATATCAAACTGTACAGGAATGGTGGAATACCGGAGCTAATAAATATGCAGCTCCGGCTGACCATCTTTTTGGAAAAATGAATATTGCTGCTCATCCGACAGAAGGAGAATATCATTATGGAAAAGGTACATTGTATGTTTTCAGGCATGATCCTAAAGAGTATGTGCTCACTGAAAATGGAGATACAGGTTTTGTAAGTGAGGTGAAAAAATTGTATGAAGAAAATGCCAAAGCAGGAAAACTTATTTTTAAAAATAATTTCTTTTTACAACGTGGCAATTTTGATCTTATATCCGTTTTGGACGAAAGCGTAAGTAATGAGCCTTACAAAATCAGGGGCTTGTTCGTGGATTTGTTCGATCCGGAATTGCCGGTATTGACTGAAAAAATAGTGATGCCAGGTTCACAGGCTTTTTTGTTTGATATTAATAGAATCGAGCATAAAAAAGAACCTCAAGTATTGGCAACGGCTGCCCGTGTTTATAATGAGATAAAATCAAGTGGTGAATATTCTTTTGTTGTAAAAAGCCCTGTGAACACAATGAATGTCGTGAGAATTCTTTTACCGGCCGAACCGAAGAATATTACAGTAAAAGACAGTAATGGAAACGAGTTGAAGCCTGTGAGCAACAATTGGGATTCGAAAAGCAAAACATGTCTTTTGGCTTTTGAAAATAGTCCGGAAGGAATTCATGTATCACTTCAATATTAATATCAAGCTAATATATAAGATGCTTGAGATGAATTAAAAAAGAGTCTGAGAAAGATAAAATATTATTTGTTGGTTAACGTTTACATGTGCAGATAAATGAATGGGTTGATTATGTAAACACACTCATAGGTATTCTGTCGAAGAATTTTTTAAGTAGGAATACTTATCAGGTTCTCGTTATGCCCTGGGAAGCGAAGTCTTAAACTTTTCGGGGCATAACGAGGTAACTTACTAACTTACGGTACTGACTTACAAAATATCAAAAACTTCTTTTAGGTTGTTGATATGAAAAGTGCATGGTGGACATGCGCTTTTTTTAATCGGATGAGGTGGAAAATATATCTGATCAATTCCTGCGTTGATAGCCCCTTTTATATCAGCTTCGTAATTATCTCCTATCATGATTGAATTTTGTCTTGTAGCTCCGTTTAATTGCATAGTGTATTCGAAAATACGTTTGTCCGGTTTTAGCGCTTTTGCTTCTTCGGATAAAATAATGTGTTTGAAATAATGCCTAATACCAGAGCTGTTGAGTTTTTTATGCTGTACTTCAACAAATCCGTTTGAAATAATAGACAGTGGATATTTATTTGATAGATAATCCAAAACTTCTTTCGCATGAGGAACTAAAGTTTTTTTTGTAGGTAATATGTCAAGATACTGAATTCCGATTTCTTCTGCAAGTGTCAGGTCATTTAGCCCCATTTTTGCTAAAGGATACCGGAATCTTTCGGCCATTAAAAAGTCCTTGGTTACTTCTCCTTTGCCATAACTTTCCCAAAGTTCGGTGTTCTTTTTTTCGTAGATACTGAAAAATTCTTCAAAATTCTGAAAATAGTTGTATAATTTTCTGTATTCAAAAACATCCTGCAGGGATAATTTGGCATTGGCATGAAAATCCCAGATGGTGTCGTCTAAGTCTAGAAATACGTATTGGTATGTTTTTTTCTTCATGTGGAAATGTAAAATAAAAAAATGCGTTCCCGGATTATATTTTAGAAACGCATTGATGATAAACTTTATATATCGGTAGGTTGTTTAATCTACCTCTATAACCAGATATTTGCTTACGCTCCAGAATTCTTTTGTATCAACGATTAGTAACACATAATTTCCGTTCTCTTTTTCAAGAGTATAGGATGATTTAGGATGTGTAGTTAATATTTTAGCTCTTGTTGAATACAATGGAATAGATTTAGTTTTACGGGCATCAATTCTTACAAAGTAATTTTTGTTGAAATCGCTTTGCAAAACCTTTGATCCTCCGAATAATCCGCCCGATGTGATGATATTTTGTTCTTTCAGTTCTTTGCGGGTACCGAAGACATACCAGGCAGTGTGAATGGCTTCATCCTGTTCCGAAATTTTTTTCTGCTTATCAGTTACATCTGTTTTGAGTTCCTGAATATCTTCATTCATTGATTCGACCGTATTGTCTAATTGAACAATGATAGAGTCTTTTTGGGCAATCTGAGTCTCTAATAACGCAACTTTTTCCGATTCAGTTTCCAGTGCTTTTGTCAATCTTTCGATAGTCCGTTCCAGTTCGTTTGATTTAAAAGTGCTTTTCCTGATTTTTTCCTTCAGATTTGCTAATTCTTCTTTATTGGCCTTGAGCATTTCATTCAGGTAGTTGAGATCATCATTTATCTTTGCCCGAGCATCCGAATCCAGTTCCTCATTAGCATTTTCGGTTGTTATAATACCTTGCGTATCTTTAATTTTTTCGATGTTTTGCTCAATCTGATTCATGGTTGAGAAATAGCCGTCTAATTCTTCCTGCATCTTGTGTTTTGCCTGCATAAGCGAGTCATTTTGAGCTTTAAGCGACTTGTATTCGGATGAGTGTTGACCGCACGACGATAATATAATAAGTACCGAAATAAATATGATTGAGAAAAAAGTTTTCATATAGTTTTGAATGAAAAAACAGGTTCTGTTTAACTCTCGTTGACGTATGCGGATTTATGCTTTTATTTGTTGAATCTGGATGCAAAGTTAGTGTTATTCTTCAAATCCTGCAACTGAAATAACTATTTCTCCTTTAGGTTGATGGGTGTTGAAATGCTCAATTACTTCTGCTAATGTTCCACGGATAGTTTCTTCATGAATTTTTGAAATTTCACGGGAAACCGATACGCGGCGTTCTGAACCGAAAATTTCTGAAAACTGGATCAATGTTTTTGTCAGCCGGTATGGTGATTCGTAAAAAACCATTGTTCTTGTTTCGTTTTTCAGATTGTTTAATCTTGTTTGCCTGCCTTTTTTCTGTGGAAGAAAGCCTTCGAAACAAAAACGCTCATTGGGGAGACCGGATGTAACAAGTGCTGGAACAAAAGCAGTTGCTCCGGGAAGACATTCTACATCAATTCCGTTTTCGACACATTGACGTACTATTAGAAAACCCGGGTCAGAAATGGCCGGGGTTCCGGCATCCGAGATTAGTGCAACTGTTTGGCCTCCTTTGATTTTTTCGACAACAGCTTCTACTGTTTTATGCTCATTGAATTTGTGATGAGATTGCATAGGTGTGCTGATCTCAAAATGTTTCAGAAGAAAACCACTGGTTCGGGTGTCTTCGGCCAGAATTAAATCAACAGTTTTTAAAATACGGACAGCTCTGAATGTCATGTCTTCGAGATTGCCAACCGGTGTCGGGACGACGTAAAGTTTCATGGATGGGCTGTATTATAGAAATTTACGACGGACAATCTGATAAAAATCATTAGCGGCTTCACTATCATCGTTCCAACCGTATTTCGACCGCAGGAATGAGGATATTTCTTCAAATGTAGCGAGTTGGTTGATGTAGTTCAGCGTTTTATTCATATCCTCTCCGTTGCTTTTGAATAGTTCACGCTGGAATCTGAAACGGTCTCCAATGCTGATAGCCTGTTTGATATCACTGATTTTTTTATTGGCAATTGATGCGCTGATTGAGTTGTCTACTTTAGATAATATCTCATTTCGGGAAATTGTTGGTTGTATAATTTTATCAGCAATAATTGTTTTTTTCTCTTCGGTCGAAGAAGCTTTGACCGCATAATTCTCTGTTTCGGAGTTTTTTTCTTCTGCCTGTATTTCTTCTTGAATTTCAGGTTGTTGCTCAGGAATATTAATTTCGGTAGTTTCTTCAATTACAGTTTCCGCCTTCTCTTCTGGTTCCTCGGTTTTATTTTCTGATTCTATTTCTTCAACCGGTTTTGAATCATTGATTATCTCGATTTCATTCGTTTCTGCAGGCAGACTGATTTCTGTCTCGGAATTTGTTTCAGGTTCGGTTATTTCCGGCTCTGTCGAGGCTGTATCTTCAATAATTTCAGTTTCTTTATTTTCAACTACTTCGGATGTATCAGGTGATGATGATTTAATGTCCTGTTCAACAGAAGATTCTGTTGAATCCTTCTCTTTTACCAAAGCAAGCTGATCAATAATTGTTTGAATATCTTCTGTTTTTCTTTTGGCAAGAAGAATAATAGGTGCAGGGTATTCGTTCATTTCCATGAAACCATCGGTTATCATGTTAAGTTCTTCAATGTTTTTGTGGAGCAGTGTAACTAATAGTTTTCTGTTCATATCTTTTTTGTGAAAATCAATTATACAAATTGTTTTTTTATTTAACTTTGCTTTTCAGAAAAGTATAATCCGGCTGTAAAGTTAGTGTTTTTCATAAGATTTTTTAAAACAAAATAGACTAAAATTCAATAAAATAACATGATTTATTCAGAGAAGAACCATCCGAATCAGTTGAGAAGGGGGAGTATTGAAGTGATTTGCGGATCCATGTTTTCGGGTAAAACGGAAGAGTTGATACGCCGGTTGAAAAGAGCTCAGTTTGCCAAACAAAAGGTTGAAATTTTTAAGCCTAAAGTTGATACAAGGTATTCGGAAGATGAAGTCGTTTCTCACGATAGGACGGCAATTCGTTCGACTCCTGTGGAGTCATCCGGGAGTATATTGTTGATGTCCGGTGAAGTTGATGTGATTGGAATAGACGAAGCACAGTTTTTCGATGATGGTTTGGTAGAAGTTTGTACACAATTAGCCAATCAGGGGGTTCGGGTGATTGTAGCCGGGTTGGATATGGACTTCAAAGGTATTCCGTTTGGGCCTATGCCTGCTCTTTGCGCTGTAGCTGAAGATGTTTATAAAGTACATGCAATTTGTGTCCGTTGCGGTGCGTTGGCTTATGTATCTCACCGACTTGTGCAAAGCGATAAAAGGGTGTTGCTGGGTGAAATGTCCGAATATGAACCTATATGTCGGGATTGCTATAATAAAATTCAGAATCAACAATAAAAATAATTCAACATGAAGAGTCCGGAAAAACCTTATACATTCGATCGGGTCATAAGGCTGCTTATAGCACTTACTATTTTTGTAATATTGTTTTTCCTGATTAAAAAACTCAGTCCGGTACTATTGCCATTTTTTATTGCCTGGCTGATTGCGTATTTGTTGCAACCTTTCGTCAGTTTTTTTCAATACAAACTTAAATTAAAAAACCGGGTACTTTCTGTAATTAGTACTTTGTTGCTTTTCGGATTAATATTTACGGGAGCCGGATTTTTGTTTTTTCCATTGATTTCGGCCGAAATAAGTAAAGTGTCCGATATTATTTCAAACTATACTAACAGTGTTGATGTGTATTCGTTTATTCCTTTGAGATGGCAGGAACAACTTCGTGATTATTTGTCGAAAATTGATTTGCAGGCCCTCCTGAATGATGATAAACTGATGGATGTCGTAAAAAAAATTGCTCCGCGTATTTGGTCGTTGCTCAATAGTTCATTAAGCTTTATCTGGGGGCTGACGGTGTTAGTAATTATCTTTTTGTATCTCTTTTTTATTTTGAAAGATTACGAAAATATTTCTGAAAGCATGTTCCATATTGTTCCGCAAAAATACAGAGGGCTTGCTTCGGAAATTTTACATGATCTTGAAGTCGGCATGAATGCTTACTTTCGTGGTCAGGCATTGATTGCGCTGATTGTTGCCGTTTTGTTTTCAATCGGATTTATGATTACGGGTTTGCCGCTTGCAATAATTTTCGGATTGTTTATCGGCGTTCTGAATCTTGTTCCGTATCTTAAAACGATAGCCCTTATCCCGGGAACTATTCTTGCCTTTTTACAATCGGTGGAAACGGGACATGGTTTTTTTCCGGTACTTCTTAGTATGCTGATTGTTTTTGTAGTAGTCCAGTTAATCGAAGATTTCTTTTTGGTACCTAAAATCATGGGAGATGTTACTGGCTTGAATCCTGCAGTCATCCTTCTTTCATTATCGGTGTGGGGATCGCTTATGGGTGTTATAGGTTTAATTATGGCATTACCACTGACCACTTTGCTTATTTCATATTACAAACGTTTTGTGTTGAAAGAAAGTAAACCTTCATTTGCGTCCGAAATTATTCCTGATCAGCCTGAAAATGATGAAAAAGATATTTGATAATATAAAAGATATTATGATTTCTGTTTCTGCTTTTCCATGGTTGATAACATGCCGCACGCAGCAAAAATATCTTCTCCGCGGGATTTTCGTATAGTGCTCATTATTCCGTTTGAAGTCAGATAATCCCTGAAAAAGAACATCTTTTCCTCATTCGATGTTTTAAGATCTATGCCCGGTATGGCATGAAAGCGTATCAGGTTGACACGGCAATCAATACCTTTGAGTAATTTTACCATTTCTACGGCGTGTCTCATTGTATCGTTTAGTCCGTCGAACATAATATATTCAAACGAGACTCTCCGTTGATGGCTGAAATCATGCTTTTTTAGCTCTTTAAGGATTTCTTCAAGTGGATAAGCCTTTTGTGAAGGCATTAACCGTAACCGTTCGTCTGCAAAAGGAGTGTGCATACTCAGCGCTAAATGGCAATTTGTATTTTCAAGAAAAATTTTCATTTTGGGAATAATGCCAACCGTCGAAACCGTAATGCGTTTAGGACTCCATGCATATCCATAATCTGCTGTCAGTATTTCCAACGAGCGCAAAAGGTTCGGAAGATTGTCCATAGGTTCTCCCATGCCCATAAAAACCAGATTGGTGAGTTTTTCTGCTTCCGGAACAGAAAGAATTTGATTCAGAATTTCAGCCGTGCTGAGATTGATTGTAAATCCCTGCTTCCCTGTCATGCAGAACAAACAATTCATTTTACATCCGACCTGAGATGATACACATAGGGTATGTCTGTCGTCTTCCGGAATATAGACAGTCTCAATAAAATTATTGTCGGGTGTCCTGAAAAGATATTTTTTTGTCCCGTCTACAGATGCTGCAACCTGATCAGGTAATTCTCTTCCAACCGTATATTTTTCAGCCAGAACAACTTTGTTCTTTGCAGATATATTCGTCATTTCTTCAATACTGAAGATTCTTTTTTTGTAAAGCCAGTCGGCAATTTGCTTCCCGGTAAAGGCCGGCATACCGAATTCAGTAACTAATGTTTTTAGCTCTTCGGTTGTTTTTCCTATGAGAGGAATTTTTTCCATTATTGTATAGATTGCTCTTTTTTTATTTTGGTGGTAAATTTACTTATACTTACTATAAAAAGAAAACGGAATGAAATTGTTCATTCCGTTTTTAGAATATAAAGTGATTTAAAATAAAATCAATAGAAATTCAAACGGTTATCAGTTATATCTGCATTGTCACGAATATTGTTCATAACCATGTATGGTAATGAATAACTTAAACGGGAGTTCAACTGTCTGATTTCTAAATTAGCATCAAATGTTGCTCCGTTAGCTTGCTGATTTGTAGGCAGAACTACAAATACGCCTGAGTTCCCTTTGATGGGAGCCGAAATTTTATTGGGAGCCAATGTTGAAATTTTGCCGATAACAGCCGGTTCAAAACCTGCTACACCGAACTGGTACGCAGAAAAGTTAACGCCTGTTGCTGTTTTTACATCAGTGCCTAAGGTTGAAGCTAAATTTTCGAGTGATGGATTTTTATTCAACTGTGCCGACAAATCTTTAATTATGATGTCAGCTTTTTTATCCCGTATAATCTCAGCTTTCAGTTGGTCTGCAACTTTTTCAACAGGTTTGACACCCTTGTCATTGATTTCAGTTATATAAGCAACTACAAATTTATTTGAGCAGTCGAATACGTCTGATACATCTCCTTTGCCATTTTCAAAAGCCCAGCGTATAACCTGACGTGACTGGGAAATATCGTTAACTTTATTGGTTGCAGGAGTAAGTTCATTTGCAATCCGTACATTATATCCTTTTTCCTGAGCTCTTTTAGCGAATTCAGAACCTTTGAGTTCCGCTGCGAATTGTTTTGCTTCGTTGTATATTTTACTAACTGTTGTATTGCTTGTTGAAACTTTAATTTCCAGAATAGCCAGTTTTACTTTTGAACGGGCAGGCGTTTTTTCCATTACCTGCATGATTTGAGTTCCCTGATTGTTCGAAATTGTGAAGATTCCGTTTATAGCATTTGAAAAAGCTTTTGCTGTGATTTCTTTGTCAAGTCCGGCCATTCCTCTCGCTAACCAGCCAATTTCTCCGCCGTTAGCCGCCGTTTGTTGTACTGCAGAATATTTTTTGGCCAGTTCTGCAAAATTTGCTCCTGCTTTAATTGCGTTTACAATACTGTCTGTTTTTGTAGCATCAGCAGTTGTAAGGAATATATGCCGTAATTTAACGGAGTCGGATTCCATAATACCATTTGCTACAACGCGAGCCATTGTGTATGTGTCGTTTGCAAAAGAAGGTCCGTTAATAGCTCCAGTTGCACTACCAAAAGCAAAATCTTTTAATGAAGCTGGTACAGTCGCAGCTGTGTATCCATTGTCATCGAATCTGATTTCGGAATTTTGATTAACAAAAGCAACTGGATCATCGGTGGTCTTGAATTCCTCGCTCAGTTTGTTCATTTCATTTTCGGCCTTTTTGTAATCTTCGGGTGATGGTTTTACATTGAACATCACATAACTGATTGCACGGTTTGCATCTTGTTTGAAAAGTGTTTTTTTCTTGTTGTAAAGATCTTTGATTTCCGATTGAGATACAGCAATCGTAGAATCTGAAATTGTAAAATATTGTTTTTCAACGTAATTTACATCTGTGTTGTTTTTTGATGCATCAAACATAAATTGAGCATCAAGTTTGTTGGCAGTAATGGCTTTACCCAATAAGGCATTGTATTTTTCCTGAAGAATACGGTTTTTTACTGTTCTTTCCCAGTATAACCAGTACGATTTATATCTTTCTATTTGTTGGCGTTGTTCTTCGTTTTCAGGAGTTTGGTTGATTGTTTCATAAAAACGCATCAGAGCTGTTCTGCTAAAGCGCCCGTTTTCCCCAACAAATACCGGACGTTGCATAATAATAGGATGAATGTTATTTCCGATAAGACGATCTGTTAATTCTTCTTCGCTTACACTAAGTCCCAGTTTTTTTGCCTCGGCATTTAGTAATTTCTCGTTTACAAGCGATTCCCAGACTGCATTTCTCAACTGATCCTGAGCATCTTCATTCAATTCAGAAGTGTTGTATTCAATTTTGTATACATCATTAATTTGATCGATTAACTCTGAATAATCTTTGATATTAACGTCTTCTCCTGCAATTTCTGCAACTCTTTCTTTTGATTTGTTGAAATAAGATGACCCTTGTGTTAAAGCGTCATTGACAATGAAAAGGAGCAATGCCGATCCTACAATGATCAATAACAGAACTCCTTTGCTCCTGATTTTTCCTAAAATAGCCATTTCTGTAATATAAAATGTATTTTTTAAAATTTATTATTCTATAGATTTTGAGGGCACGAATATACAAAAAAAACTGTTTAGTATTGCAATTTCTTCTTTAATTATGTTGTATGCCTGTTATATATTGTTTGCTGTCAGTGATATATTACATTTTGTATGTTGTAAAATATATTTTATCTTGTTTAATTGTTAATTATCCCAAGTCTTACTAATTCAATCCTGTTGTTAGTCACTTTTACGCATTTACATGAAAAGTTTTCTATTTTGATTAATTCATTTACTTTGGGAAAATGTTGGTGATAATGAAGTATAAATCCGGCAATTGTTTCGTAATCGTCAGATTCAGGGATGTTTATATTGAATTTGCTGTTAATTGCCCGTACTTCTAACCTTCCAGAAAAAAGATATTCATTTTTATTTGTTTGCTCAGCTATGTAATCCCTTGTGTCGTGCTCGTCTTCGATTTCTCCAAATATCTCTTCCATAATATCCTCAAGGGTGATAATTCCGGAAGTTCCGCCAAATTCATCAACTACAACAGCGATACTCTTTTTCTGTTGCATAAAAAGCTTCATGAGTTTTTGTGCTGCCATGTTTTCCGGGACAATGGGTATTTGATTGATGTGTTTTCTCCATTCTCTTTGGTGTTCAAACATTTCGGATGAATGGATGTAGCCAACAATATTGTCTATGTCATTTTTGTAAATAGGAATTTTTGATAATCCTGTTTCGATGAATGTTTGTTTTAATGTTTCTACGTCTGTGTTATAATCCAATGCTATGATTTCTGTTCGAGGAATGGAGCAGTCCCGCAGTTTTACTTTAGAAAAGTCAAGGGCATTTTGCAGAATTTTTACTTCGTTGTCAATTTCTTGCTGGCTCTCAGTGTTCTCAATGCTTTCCTGAATTAAGTAGTTCAGGTCTATTCTCGAAAACATATTTTGCGTCGTGTCAGAGCTTGTTTTTACCCCGAATAATTTCATGATACGTACTGAAATCCACGTGCTGAAACTTGAAATCGGATAAAGGATTATATAGAAAACGAAAAGCAGCCATGAAAATACCCTCAGCCATAAATTCGGATTGATTCGAAAAATTGTTTTTGGCAGAAATTCTCCGGTAAGCAGTACGATGGAGGTTGCTATAAGTGTTTGAGCAAGAGTGATAAGCAATTGGTTTCCTAAGACAGCTAATGCCGGATCTAGTAGTTGAGCCATTAACATACCGTAAATAACCAGCGAGATGTTATTGCCAACCAGCATTGTTGAAATATATTGTTGGGGATTTTTATAAAATACAGATATTATAGAGGATGACAGGTTTTTTTGTTTTCTGTCGAGTTCGAACCGGAGTTTGTTTGAAGACACAAACGCAATTTCCATTCCTGAGAAGAATGCTGAAAAAAGTAATGACCAAAAAATATAAATTAAGTTTTCCAAGTGTAGGATATTCAAATATTTGTATGCAAATATACAATATCTCAATAAATTGAAAGAAATTTTTTAATGTTTCTGTAGTAAGATGTTGGGAAAGTTGGAGATAAATCGTATTTTGATATTGAATGTGTTGGCTGTTTCTTTTGCTTTATGTTTTCTCTTTTGATCGATATTGAATTGTAATTATTCCTATATCAATGTTTTGTATGTTTTGATATGCCGTATAGCATGCTTTTTTTTAAAAAGAGTTTGCATTTTTCAAAAAATACCGTATCTTTGCAACCGCTTTTGAAAAAATGATTCAGTAGCTCAGCTGGTAGAGCACATCCCTTTTAAGGATGGGGTCCTGGGTTCGAACCCCAGCTGAATCACTTATTTTTTCAGACAAAGCAGCATACAAAGTTGTTGATTCAGTAGCTCAGCTGGTAGAGCACATCCCTTTTAAGGATGGGGTCCTGGGTTCGAACCCCAGCTGAATCACGAAAATAAAAAACCGTTTATGTCAACATAAACGGTTTTTTGTTTTATAATCGTAGTCCGACTGTGAGGTTGACGGTTCCTCCGTTGGTTATTACATCCTGCACTTCTGTAACATCGATATTGTTATTAAATAGATATCTGATGTCTGCATTTATGAACCCCAAAACGTTTGCTCCTACACCGATAGTCCATTTAAAATAAGAGCTTGTTTCAGTATTGGCTAATTGTTTTACGTAGGTGGTACCTGCATTGATATGTGCACTTACAAGTCCAATGTCAAAAAGTTGAAGTCCAACTAGGAGAGGGGCTTTGACAAATCCGATTGAACTTGTTGATCCGGAATCAGAGTTAACAGAATAGGACGCATAATATATTTCTGGCTGGAAATAAAGTTTTCTTCCAAACTGCATAAAAGCTCCTATCTGGTAGTTTCCTTTTAGTTGATCCTGAATACTTTCGAAAGTGGTTGTTTTTGAGCTTGCATCAAGTCCGAATTTAAATCCATACCAGAAATTTTTTTCACTTGTTGTTGAACTGTCGTCTTGAGCAAATGTCATGGTGGTAACTGACAATAGAATGGATAAAAGAATAAATTTTGATTTCATAATATAGAATTCGTTTTGTTAAACTTGATTGAGTCGGACTTGTAATCGAATAAATCATACCATTTATTTATAATTGGGAAATGGTATGATTTATATAGAGAACCTTATTTTGTGAGCAAGGTTTTTACCTTGTCAGCGATTAATTTACCCTCGGTTTTACCGGCAAGTTGTTTGGACGCAACTCCCATGACTTTTCCCATGTCCTGAGGTCCGGCAGCACCAACCTGTGCAATGATGGCTGCAACTTCAGCTTCGAGTTCCGCATCACTCATTTGAGCTGGCAGGTAGCGTTCAATGACGGTACTTTCAGCCAGTTCATTTTCCGCTAAGTCCTGTCTGTTTTGTGATGCATATATTTCCGCGGACTCTTTGCGTTGTTTTATCATTTTCTGTAGAATTTTGATAGCCACATCATCATGTAAAGTTCCATCACTGCCTTTTGCTGTTTTTGCTTCGAGGAATTCTTTTTTTATGCCACGTAAAGCCTCTAATGTTACTTTTTCGCGGGCAAGCATGGCCGTTTTTATATCGGCACTGATTTGTTCAAAAAGTTTTTCCATTATTGTTTTATTTAATATATATCGATTATTGTTTGTTTAAGATAAATTTAGGACTGTATGAACTTTTAATTATTTCATAAATTTTCGTTTCCAGGCAGGAACACTTTCTACATTTTGTAATGTAGATTCATCATCCAAATCATCTAAATTGAAAATTGGTAATTCAGGTTCCTCAGGTTTTTCTTCTTCTTTCTGGGTTTTGCCATAATATTGATCCATGGCTTTTTTGATTTCGTCTTCCGGTTCTTTCTCAACCGGTTCTTTTTCCGATTTTAGAGATTCAATCGCTGATGCTACATTGTCAAGAACAGGAGCTTCCGCCTTTTGAGGTGTAGGTTTTGAGGCCTCTTTTACAGCTTTCGAAGGCATTCCCGGAATATCACTTACATCGTAACCAGTAGCAATAATTGTGATTTTCACGTTGTCTTCCAATGAATCGTCGAAAGTTGCTCCCCAGATAACCTGAACGTTTTCACCAACTTTGGCCATGAAGTCATGAATTTGTTGCACTTCTTCCATTCTGATCTGGTTTGTAGTCGAACAGTACAGGCTGAGAAGTACTTTGCTAGCTCCACTTACATCATTGGTGTTGAGCAGAGGAGAGTTCAGAGCATCCGCAATTGCTTTCGTGATTCTGTTTTCGCCTGAGGCAAATCCGGTATTCATAATGGCGACGTTACCGTCTTTCATAATGCTGTACACATCGGCAAAGTCAGTGTTTATGTAACCAGGTACAGTTATAATTTCCGCAATGCCTTTGGCTGCATTTGTCAATACATCGTCGGCTTTGGCGAATGCGTTCGAGAGTTCCAGATCAGGATATATTTCTTTTAATTTTTCGTTGTTGATAACCAATATGGCATCAACATGTTCGCTGAGCGCAGCAACTCCCTCCAGAGCTTGTTTGATTTTTAGATTTCCTTCAAAAGCAAATGGAATAGTGACGATTCCTACTGTCAGGATACCCATGTCATGAGCCGCTTTAGCTACGACAGGTGATGCTCCGGTTCCGGTTCCTCCTCCCATTCCGGCTGTAATAAATACCATTTTAGTATTGTCCTGAAGAATATTTTGAATTTTTTCAATAGATTCTTCAGCAGCCTGACGTGCAACTGTTGGATTGCCTCCGGCTCCGAGGCCTGCGGTAGTGTCTTCTCCAAGCTGTATTTTTGTTGGTACCGGAGATTTTACCAGCGCCTGGTTGTCGGTATTACACACTACAAATGATACATCCGTAATGCCCTGGCGGTACATGTGATTCACCGCATTTCCTCCACCTCCACCGACTCCTATTACTTTGATAATAGATGAATCGACAAGGGGTAACTCCAATGGAAGGTTATCGTCTAAATAATCCATATATTTTAGTTTTTTAAATTTTTAGTCAGAGGTAATTCTGAAAAATGAACAGATTGATTTTTAATTCATTGTGTTCTCATCACCAAAGAATATCATTAATTTTGATGCTATAGTGTCTTTCAGATTTCGTTTCTTTTTTTTCTCTTTTTCTTTCGCTTTTCCGCCATCAGTTTCTGTGGTTTCCGGATTTGCAACTTTGGGATGTAATTGCCGGTATTCGTGAGTAAGTGCTATTGTCCCGATTAACTGAGAATATGCAGGATCTGCAAGTTCTGGGTTTGATTTTTCGGACAACCATTCTTCGTGCGATCCGAAACGGGTGTACATGCCTGTTTTTTCGAAAATATAATCTATCAGATTATTTAATTTAGAAGCACCACCTGTTATAACGATGCCAGCTTCAAGACTTTCGGGATAGGTGTTAATAGCCTCAAAAACCGGCTGTAAAATTTCTTCAATCCTGGCCTCGATAATCGTGGCTAAAAATTTAGTGGAAATTTTTACCGGAGGCTTTTCTGCTTCGATTGACGGAATTTGGATATAGACAGGATTTTCTATTTTATTTTCCATAGCGCAGCCTTTCAGGTGTTTGAATTTTTCGGCATGAGTCAGACTTATTCCCAGCTCCTGAATGTCCTGCGTTATATTTTTACCTCCCAGCGGAATGACAGATAATTGTTGAAGAACGCCGTGCTTATAGATTCCCAGAGTTGTGGTTGCCGCACCAAAATCAATCAGTGCACAACCATCTTCGCGATCCGATTCATCGAGAACAGCAGCCGATAGAGCTTCAATTGAGAGTGGTGCATGATCAAGCACAATGCCAAGAGTGCGATCGAAGCATTTGTCTATGCCTAAAGCGATAACTTCACTTCCGTAAATGACGTTATAATGTCCTGTAATTTGCGTTGCTGTCTGGTTGATAGGTTCGTTGGTTGTATGACCATCGAGTTCGTAGTTCAGAGGAATGATGTCATAAATAGCGACATTCGACCCCTGAACTTTTTTTTCGCATTCCAGAATCATTTCATCTATAAGTGAACTCGTTACAATTTTGTTGGTAGTTACAAAGCGACTTACCGAAACTCCTATATTTTTCAGACTTCTTGCTCCAATACTAATTGAAATCTGGTCTATTTCCGATATACGTGCACTATTTTGAATCAGTTTGATAATTTCACTGATCTTAAATGCGGTTCCTGAAACCTGAGTTATAATTCCGTGGGTAATTTCTTCAGGAGTAGTTGGCTTCGATTCAACCGCAAGTATTTTCAATGCACCGTTTTCCTGTATTTCTGCGGCCATAGCCGAAATGCAGGAACTTCCGAGGTCTATGGCTACGTATTTATCTGATGTCATAATTTCTTAACTATACTGTCGTTCTTCTGTATGTTTTCAAATGTTTTATGTTGAAAATCCATAGCCTTTTTTCCACAAACGATTTGGTCTTCGTAGCTGAGATCAATGCGTTTATATTTGTTCCACCCTATTGTGTTGAATGCCTGAGTGTACAAGGTATGCAGGTTTTCTAATTTCTGCTGATAATTATCTAATTTTCCAAGGGAAATAATTGTTTCTCCTACTCTTGGAACAAGCTCTATGTTTAAGTCATTCGATACGTATACCTGTTCGATTTGGGCATTCCAGAACGGGTCAGATTCAATATAACTTACAAAATCAAAGATTACTCCGGTTGCCATACTGTGAGTAATTGTTCCGGAAACAACCGGAAGATAAGCCGCGTAATTCAAAGAAACCGGAATGATTTTCCGGTCAGAGTCAACATAGAAACTCTCGTTGCCGGCTATAATAAATTTCGGATTTCGTTGTTTAACAATAAGATCAATTGTTCCCGAAGGCGTTTTGTAACATTCAACTGATTTGATCATTGGATTTTTCATCAGTTGTTTTTCTATCGCTTCTGTTTTAACTCTTTTGTAAGCTTTTCCGATTGGGTTCAACTCATTAGATTCGAGGATACGTGCAATTTCGTTTTGAGAAATCAAAGTGATTTTATCTTTATCAACCAAGTTAATTTCCATGTTCTTGCAGACAATCCCATCTTGATTGGACGAAAAACTATATATGGCAAAGATCAAATATCCGAGTATAATAATAGTACCCAGCGAGATGAAAATATAGCCTATTTTTGTCACTTTCATGGGATGAGATGTTCTGACTGTTATTCGTTTGAAACTAATTGATTGTGAATTTCTTTGAGCTGATTTTTAATTAAGGGTACGAGCTTATCAATATCTCCGGCTCCAAAGGTTACCAAAACATCCAAATCCTTATTTTTCAACAAAGGTAAGAGTTTTTCCTTGGAGCACAATGTCTTGTTTTTCAGTTTAACCTCACTTAATATCAACTCGCTGGTTACACCTTCGATAGGCTGTTCCCGAGCTGGATAAATGTCCAATAAAATCAATTCGTCGAGTTGAGATAATGCTTCAGCAAAATCCGAAGCGAAGTCTCTTGTTCTGCTATATAAATGTGGTTGAAATACCCCTGTAATTTTATGACCCTCGTAAAGTTCCCGTATCGACCGGATACTGGCTTTCAATTCACTGGGATGATGTGCATAATCATCAATAAATATTGTTTTATCTGATTTGAATACCAGATTGAACCTCCGATATATGCCCGAAAAAGATGAAATTCCTACGCGCAATTCTTCGGCTGTTACGCCGTTCAACCATGCAAGAGCCATAGCTGCAACACTGTTCTCGATATTGATTCTGACCGGAACGCCGAGGCGCACATCCGCAATCGTTTCTGTTGGTGTTACAAAATCGAAATGTATTTCGCTATTACCCATTCTGATGTTTTCTGCGTGAAAGTCTCCTCCTTCTTCGGCAGAGTAGGTATAGAGTTTGACTCCTTTTTGCAACTGTGGCTGAATATTTATTCCATGGCGTATAATTAACGAGCCTCCTGTTTTGATAAGAGATGTAAAGTGTTCAAAGCTTTCCCGGAATGCTTCGGGTGTCTCGTAAATGTCCAGATGGTCTGCATCTACCGAAGTAATTACAGCCATATAGGGCGATAGGTGATGAAAGGAACGATCATATTCATCGGCTTCAATTACCACTAAATTGCTGTCGCGTGAAAGTAAAAGGTTGGTGTTATAGTTATTGGATATTCCCCCCAAAAAGGCATTGCAGGTAACCTGTGATTGATATAACAGGTGGGCTGTAATAGTTGATGTCGTAGTTTTGCCATGGGTTCCGGCTATACAGATTCCCTTACTTTGTCGGGTAATATCACCCAATACTTGTGCCCGTTTCATGATCGTATAACCGTGCTCTTTGAAATAACAAAGTTGATGATGATCTACCGGAATAGCAGGTGTTACAACAATTAACGTGGATTTTGGCGTAAGAAATTCAGCCGGTATGGAACTTACATTTTCATCGAATGAAATTTTTATGCCTTCTGCCTGAAGATCGTCTGTGATTTTTGATTCACTACGGTCGTAACCAGCAACCAGATAACCTTTTACATTATAATATCTGGCAATAGCACTCATGCCAATGCCTCCTATACCTAAGAAATAGTATTTAGTAAATTTATTCATGTTCAAAAAAACTAAATTAAACACACAGATAATTCGGGTGAAATGTCCGGTTTTTATTTTGATTCAATAATTTTTATTACTTCGTTAGCAATTCTTTCGGCAGAATTCTTCTCAGCCAAAAGTAATATATTTTTACTAAGTTTTTGCAATGTATTTGTGTCGTCAATAATTTCCAATGCTTTTGGTATTAATTGCTCCCGGGCTTCAATGTCCTTAATCATAATTGCCGCATCTTTTTTGACTAAAGCTAATGCATTTTGAGTTTGATGATCTTCTGCAACGTTCGGGGATGGTACCAAAATCACAGGTTTTGCCAAAAGACATAATTCCGAAATAGAACTTGCTCCGGCTCTTGAAATTACAAGATCGGCAATGGAATAAGCGTAATCCATACGAGATACAAACTCAGTTACAAGCAGGCTTACCGATTGATACGGTTCCGCTGCTTTACGGGCCTCTTCTATATAAAACCTGCCTGTTTGCCAGATAATCTGAATTTCTGATCCGGCAAGAGCCTGCAGGTGACCCATGACACTTTGATTGACAGTGCGTGCACCGAGACTTCCACCGACTATCAGTAACGTTTTTTTATCGGAACTAAATCCGAAGAAGTCGTAGGCTTCTTTTGATTTTGGCGGAACATTAAACAAATCCTGTCGAACCGGATTCCCTGTCTTGATAATTTTTTCGGCTGGGAAGAACCGATCCATATTGTCATAAGCTACGCAAATTTTCTGGGCTTTTTTTGCCAAGAGCTTATTGGTTACCCCTGCATACGAATTTTGTTCCTGAATCAGGGTTGGGATTCCGTGTGCGGCAGCAGCTCTTAACAGTGGCCCGCTTGCATATCCTCCCACTCCGATTGCCATTTCTGGTTTGAATCGGCGAATAATTGCACGGGCTTTTATCATGCTGTTGAGTAAGTTAATCAGTACCTTGATATTTTTAAGCATATTTTTCCGGTCGAAACCGCTGACGGGCAGTCCTTCAATTTTATAACCGGCTGCAGGAACTTTTTCCATTTCCATACGACCGATTGCTCCGACAAACAAAATTTCGGCATCTGGGAACTTTGCTTTTAATGCGTTTGCAATGCTGATTGCCGGGAATATATGTCCTCCGGTTCCTCCGCCACTAACAATAAATTTATGTTTCATAAGTATTTGTCAAGTTTTATTCTGTAATTCAGTTCTTGTCAGACTGTTTGATTATTCGAGTTCTTCCAGATTAATTGTTGGAATGTCATCTTCCGGTTTTTCGTCCATATTTTCATCTACAGGTTGTCCCTCTTCTTTAATTTGTCGCGTTATTCCAAAGATAATACCGAAATATATACAGGTGATAAGGATCGATGTTCCTCCGCGACTTACCAAAGGTAAAGGCTGACCGGTTACCGGCCCAAGACTTGTTGCTACCGACATGTTTACAAATGCTTGAATAACAATCATTAATGATAGTCCTATTACAAGAACTGCCGGAAAAACCGTCGGACTTTCCGTCGCAATTCGACCTGCTCTGAAAAGTAAAATTAAATAAAGTAAAATTACAAATATTCCTCCGAATAAACCGAGTTCTTCAACGATAATTGCATAAATAAAATCTGAATATGCTTGTGGAAGATAATCACGTTCGACACTGTTTCCGGGCATAACTCCGAAAAGCCCGCCCCGCGCAATAGCAATTCTTCCGTGCTGTACTTGGCGGTTTTCATCTGTAATTACATATTTGTTAGTTTCCTTGTCTTTGTCCGACGAAAATCGATCGATACGGGCTACCCACGTATAAGCGCGATCAAAAACCGATGGCATATATTTTTCAGGTACTACTTTTATCATAGCAAATCCAAGTGCCATAGCCAGTATTAATGCACTGGCAAGTAATCCGAGCTTTTTCAGAGAAACCCGACCAATAAACATCATGATATAAACAACTCCGAAGAGAATGAATGCCGTTGAAAAATTTTCGAGCAATATTAACGGACAAACTATTGCCAGCATGATTAATGTGTTCCGGAAATATTTGTTTTCATCCTTTTTCTGATCCCGGATTCTGGAAATAAAGTCCGCGGCTACGATTAATACGGAAAGCTTGGCTAATTCGGAAGGTTGAAACTGAATGCCACCAATATCCAGCCAGCGGGATGCGTCATTTTCGCTGTGACCTTTGAAAAGAACGAGAATAAGCAGAATAACCGAAAGCCCAAGTCCGACATAAGCCATGAGCCGTATGTAACGATAGGGTATGAGATGTACTCCTACGGCAATCAGTGCTCCGCCCGCAAGAAAGCTCACGTGGCGCAACATAGGTGCAGTGTGATTAGCCGCTTTGTAGGCAAGTGTACTGGATGCACTGTACATTTCGATGATTGAAACAACGCAGAGCATGATGAACACAATCCACAGGGTGGCATCTCCTTTCAGATATTTTTTTAATAAGTTATCCATTAAAATTACAGATTTCTTACACAGGTTTTGAATCGTTTGCCACGATCTTCGTAGTTTTTAAATAAATCGAAGCTGGCACAGCATGGCGAAAGTAAAACTGTTTCCCCAGGCTTGGCCAATTTATAAGCTTCGTTTACAGCATCTTCCATTGATGTTACATCAATGATGGTTTCCTTTTTACCATCAAAGAATTTATGTAAAGGACTGTTGTCAATCCCCATAAAGATTAAAGCGGTTACCTTATTATGAACTAATTCTTCGATTTCCGAATAATCATTTCCTTTGTCGGTTCCGCCCAGAATAAGCACTGTCGGAGTTTTCATGCTCTGTAAAGCATACCAGCACGAATTTACGTTGGTTGCTTTGGAGTCGTTGATATACCTGACATTGCGAACAGTCGCAACATATTCTAAACGATGTTCGACTCCCTGAAAATCTTTCAGCGACTCACGTATTGTTTCTTTTTTGACATCGATAATAGAAGCAGCCAGACCTGCGGCCATGGAGTTGTAGGTGTTGTGTAAACCCTGAAGTGATAGTTCGTTTGTTGGCATAGAAAATAAAGCATTAAGGGTTTTAATAATTAGTTCATCTTTCTCAATAAAAGCTTTTGTCTTTTCGGTACGTTCGATAGCAAACGGATACATGGTTGATTGAATTTTACGTTTGGCTAATTCGGCTTTGATAACCGGATCATTTTCCCAGAAAATAAAAGCATCTCCTTCGGTTTGATTTTGCGTAATGCGAAATTTAGAATCAATGTAATTCTGGAATTTGTAATCATACCGGTCTAAATGATCTGGTGTGATATTGAGTAAAATAGCAATATCGGCTTTGAATTCAGTCATTCCGTCTAATTGGAAACTGCTTAGTTCCACAACGTAATAATCATGCCGGTCATCGGCTACCTGCAACGCTAAACTGTCGCCGATATTTCCGGCCAGACCTACATTGACACCCGCTTTTTTTAAAATATGGTATATCAGGGATGTCGTTGTGGTTTTACCATTGCTGCCGGTTATACAAATCATTTTAGCCTGGGTGTAGCGTCCGGCAAACTCTATCTCGGAAATAATGGGAATGTTCTGATTTCGTAACTTTTTAATAATAGGGGCTTTTTCCGGAATTCCCGGACTTTTGATAATTTCATCGGCATTCAGAATTTTAGCTTCTGTATGCTGTTTTTCTTCCCATTCAATTCCGTTCTCGTTCAGCATGGTTTTGTATTTATCTTTGATTTCGGAAAAATCCGAAAGAAAGACATCGAAACCTTTCTTTTGAGCCAGGACTGCTGCTCCGGTTCCACTTTCACCACCACCTAAAATGACAATTCTTTTCATATATTTTCGTTGTAAAAAGATTTCTTTTTATCTGATTTTTAAAGTAATAATGGTTATAGCTGCCAAAATTATTCCCACAATCCAGAAACGAATGACGATTTTAGATTCCGGCATTGCTTGTAACGGTTTTTGTAAAATGGCCTGGATCCCTGCATTTCCTGGTTTCTGGTAATGGTGGTGTAGCGGAGCCATTTTAAAAACACGTCGACCTTCGCCATATTTTTTCTTGGAATATTTGAAATATCCTACTTGAATCATTACCGATAAATTTTCGACAATAAAAACACCGCACAAAATGGGAATTAGTAATTCTTTGTGGATAATGATGGCAAATACCGAAATGATTCCGCCAAGTGTCAGGCTTCCCGTGTCTCCCATAAAGACCTGTGCCGGAAAGGCATTGTACCAAAGGAATCCGATTGTGGCGCCGATAAAAGCACCGGCATAAATCAGTAGCTCTCCGGTTCCGGGCAGATACATAATATTTAAGTAACCTGAGTAATTGATATTCCCTGACACATAAGCTAAAATACCGAGCGTAATCCCCATGATGGCGGAACTTCCGGTAGCTAATCCATCAAGACCATCTGTCAGATTTGCTCCGTTGGAAATAGCGGTCACAATGAAAATAACGATTGCAACATACAGAATCCAACCGTATTCCTGTGCTTTTTCACCGGCCCATTTAAAGGCATCGGCATAATCGAGATTGTTATTTTTGAAAAAAGGAATAGTTGTTTTGGTCGATTTAACATCCTTCTTGGCATAAAGAACATTTTCTACACGCTGAGTATCTTTACTTTTTATTTCTATGTTTTCGCGTATAACGGCATCCGGGCTAAGATACATGGTTAGTCCGACAATGAGTCCCAATCCTACTTGTCCTATGATTTTAAACTTGCCGCTCAGCCCTTCCTTGTTTTTTCTGAAAACTTTAATGTAATCATCCAAAAAACCGATCAGTCCTAACCATATTGTGGTGATAATCATTAATATAGTGTATATGTTGTTCAATGCGGCCAAAAGCAGTGTCGGAACAAGAATCGCTATAATGATGATAATACCTCCCATGGTAGGAGTGCCCTTTTTACTCATTTGTCCTTCCAGACCTAAATCGCGGATGGTTTCACCGATTTGCTTTTTTTGTAGAAAATCGATAATCTTCCGGCCAAACATAGTAGAAAGCAATAGAGCCAGAATAAAGGCCATGCCGGTACGGAAGGAAATGTAGTTGAACATTCCCGCACCAGGAAAATCGAATGCTTTGTCTAAATATGAAAATAAGTGGTATAGCATGCTTTGGACGTTTTATTTTGATTTATAACAATAGAGCTTTTTCTCAGAAACATTTTTTCACCTCTTCCCGGTCATCAAAATGATGTTTTACTCCCTGAATAATCTGGTAATCTTCGTGGCCTTTTCCGGCAATTAATACAACATCTCCTTTTTGGGCCAATGCACAGGCCATTTTTATGGCTTCCCGCCGGTCTATGATTGTTAAACTTTTTGTTCTTTGCGTTATATCTAATCCGGCGAGCATATCGTTCAGAATTTCCTGAGGATCTTCAAAACGAGGATTGTCCGAGGTGAGAATCGCTTTCCAACTGCCATCCACTGCCTCGCGGGCCATCATAGGACGTTTGCCTTTGTCCCGGTTTCCTCCGCAACCAACTACGGTTATTAACCGTCCGTTATTTTGGAGTATCTGATTGATTGTACCTATTACATTATTCAATGCATCCGGTGTATGGGCATAATCGACAATAGCGGCATATCCTGCCGGTGCATGAAAAGTTTCAAATCGCCCGGCAACCGAATGAAGTGAACTGAGGATACGCAAAACTTCCAGTTCGTCTTGTCCGAGTAAGACTGCTGCCCCGAAGACCGCGGTCAGATTACTTGCATTGAATTTACCGATAAACGAAACATTTACTTCCCGGCCGTTCATATCCAGTAGCATACCCTCGAATCCGTGTTCCAGTATTCTGGTTTTGAAATCGGCCATTCCCCGGAGGGAATAATAGTATTTTGAAGCCCGGGTGTTTTGTAACATGACTGACCCGTTTTTGTCATCGGCATTGGTAAGGGCAAAGGCATCTGCCGGTAGATCATCAAAAAAACGTTTTTTTGCTTTGAGGTAATTCTCAAAAGTCAGATGATAATCAATGTGATCCCGGGTCAGATTGGTAAATATCCCTCCGTTAAACTCCAATCCGGCAATACGCCGCTGGTCGATAGAATGAGAGCTGACTTCCATGAATGCATATTCGCAACCGGCATCTACCATTCTTGCCAGCAGTTCATTCAACTCCAGAGCATCCGGTGTAGTATGTGTCGCTTCAATAGTTTTGTTGTTAATATAATTTACTACTGTGGAAAGCAGACCTGCTTTATATCCTAATTCACGAAAGAGTTTGTATAATAATGTAGCAATGGTCGTTTTTCCGTTAGTGCCGGTTACACCTGCAAGAATAAGTTTCGAAGATGGAAATCCGTAAAATGCAGAAGCCATTTGTCCCAAAGCCTCAGCACTATTTTCTACTTCTATAAATAGTATTTCTTCGGGTTTTTCTTCCGGTATAGTTTCGCAAACTATCGCCGTGGCACCTTTTTCAATAGCCATTGGTATGAAGTCGTGACCATCGGCAGCAGTTCCACGGGTAGCTACAAACACCGATCCCTGAGTCACTTTGCGTGAATCAAACTGTATGTCGGCAATTTCTATATCGGTGTCGCCTGCATATTTTTTCAGTATCACATTTTGTAGTAAGTCTGTTAATATCATACTGTTGGTGTTAAAGTGTTTTCAATCAAGTGTTATTTTTATTGTTTGTCCCTTTTTTACAATTGTTCCGGGCTGAATATTTTGAGAAATTACTTTGCCATAACCGGTCATTTGGACTCTTAGCCCGAGCCGGCTTAGTAAGAACATGGCATCTTTAGCCCCGAAGCCCTGTAAATCTGGCACTGTATTTTTGCTTATTTCTAAATTTTCAGATTCTATTTTTTCGTCAGTTGTTACAGGTTTTATCCAGTTGGCATCACCTCCGATAAGACTCAAGTGAAGATTGTTCATTACTACTTCGGTGTCTTTATATCTTCCCGGTTTTATTTCAGGAAGAAAAGGACTTTTGTCTGTAGTGTCTTTTGTTAATCTGTCCGGAGTCAATTTAGTTTTTAAAGCCATTGTTTGTTCTGCAATTTCCTTAAATACGGAGCCACTCATGTGACCTCCGGAAGGATAGCCGATTGATGGTTCTTTCATAACTACAATACAAGTATATTGTGGATTTTCGTAAGGAAAAAATCCGCAAAATGAAACCTGATGTCTGGCAACGCCTCCTGCCCGGTATCCTTTTTTTCCCTGTGAAATTTGTGCCGTTCCTGACTTTCCTGCTATACGAACAAAGTCGGATTTGACGTTCTGGCCTGTTCCGAATTTATCTTCAACAACTCCAAGCAAAGCAGATCGAACCTCCTTTAAAGTTGAAGGTTTACAGATTTGAGGATTAATTACTTCTGTCTGAAATGTTTTGATAATCTGTCCGTTTTTCATAATCGCTTTCGCAAAAAACGGCTGAATGTATTTCCCGTTATTGGCAATGGCATTGAAAAATGCTAAGGTGTAAATGGGTGGAATTTGTGTTTCATAACCTATGGACATCCACGGAAGAGTGGTTGATGACCAATAGCGTGATTTATCTTTTGGGTGTCTTATGTTGGGTGCCGCTGTTCCCGGAATTTCTAAATGAAACGGTTGGTTGAGTTTCATTTCATAAAGTTTGTCAACATATCCTGATGGATTGCTGCCCCATACTTTATCCACAATTCTTGACACACCGATATTGGATGATGCGTAAATAGCCTGAGCCAGTGTAATTTTATGATAACCGCCATGGTTTGCATTATGGTCGGTCATGGTTCGGTTCTCAAATTGATAACGTCCGTTGAATGTGTTGATTGTGTCGGATAGTTTTGCTTTGCCTTCATCGAGCAGAGCCATGAGCGACACAACTTTGAATGTTGATCCGGGTTCTGTAAGGTTGGCAACACAACCGTTGCGATTTTCGGTGTAGGAGCTATCCGAATTCCTTTGCAGATTGACAATAGCTTTTATTTCTCCGGAATTAGCTTCCATTAAAATAGCGTAACCTTCTGCCGCTCCGAATTTTATTACGCCGTCACGAAGGGCTTTTTCTGCCATATCCTGCAAATCAATATCAATGGTGCTGACTATGTCCAGACCATCAACAGGTTCAACCTGAACAGTTTCTTCCCACCGATTAGCTACTTTCTGTCGGATTGATACACCCGGGGTTCCTTCCAATTCTTTGTTGAAGTAGAGTTCAAGTCCGTTTTTACCACCTTTGGATTCTTCGGCATAGATGTCTCCGATTGTACGTGAAGCTAATGACCCGAAAGGTTTTACCCTGCGAAGTAGTTCTTTGGTAATTAGTCCGCTTTTGTTCCTGCCCAAACGGAAAAGCGGCATTCTTTTTAAGTCTTTAAGTTGTGCGTAGGTAATACGTTTCGGATAAAGCATAAGCTCGCCTTTTTTTTCGCGATATCCTTTTTTGATCATGGCTTTGTAAGCAGCTTCAGACTTATCGCCAAAATAACCAGACAAAGATTTTGCAACAGAATCGATATTGTCTTTGAATAACTGTCCTTCTTTTTCGTGTAAAGCCGGTACGCGGGTATCCATGTATATATAGTAAGTGGGGATGGAACTTGCCATCATGCGTCCGTCGCAGGCAAAAATATTCCCCCTGTTGGGTCGTACACGAATATCTGATTTTTTGTTTTTGGCCGCCAAAGCCAACCATTGGTCTTTTTCGATAAATTGCAGAACAACAATCCTGTATATAATCAACGAAAAAAGGAACAGTATGATGAAATATACTATTCCAAATCGTAAAACTATACTTTTTCGTTTATCTGCCATTTTTACTTTTTATTCTTGTTTGTTTTCTTTTGGCTTTTCGATCGTTATCGGGGGCCTGACTGATTGTTTCAAATCTATGCCCCGGTCAATAATCATTTTTTCGATATTCGACTGTTTGCTGATACCCATGAGTTGAGCCGAAATGGTGAGTGATTCGTATTTTACATCCTTGATTTTCTTTTTCAGTTCAATGACTTGTGCTAATTGTGTTTCGCAATAATACCTGTTGTCGACGTACATAAAAGCGAGTATGGCCAGCATGATTAAAAGCCCGTATTGCTTCTGGAAAAATTTTTTAGTAAAAATATTCCCGTTGATAACATCCCGGATAGTACTCGACTTGATGTCGGAGAAATCCTCGTTGCCTTTTATGGATTCTAAGATGTTTTTGAACCAACTCATTTTATCTGTTTTTATTTATAAAACTTCTGCAATGCGTAATTTAGCGCTTCGTGCTCTCGGATTTCGTTCTACTTCTTCTGTATTTGCAGTGATTACTTTATTATTTATAGCTCTGATTGGAGCAATGATATTTCCGTAAAAATCTTTTTCTATTTTTCCTTCAAAATTTCCGCTTTTGAAGAAGTTTTTTACCAACCTGTCTTCTAAAGAATGATAGGTCAGTACAGAAATTCTTCCTCCCGAATTAATTATTTCTACACACTGTAAAAGCATATCTTCCAAAACGTCCATTTCGTGATTTACTTCAATGCGTAAAGCCTGAAAAACGCGCGCCATATCTTTTTTTTCTTTTTCTTTTCCGAAATAAGGCCTGAGAATTTCAATAAACTGAAAAATTTTTTCGATAGGCTCTTTGGCCCTTGCCTGAACAATAGTCCGGGCAATTTTGCGGGAGTTGTGAAGTTCTCCATACAGATAAAATACATTGGCCAAAGCGTCTTCTTCGTAGTTATTCAGCACGCTTGCCGCCGTCAGTAGTGAACTGGTATTCATGCGCATGTCCAATGCTCCATCGAATCTGAATGAAAATCCACGCTCGGCTTCATCGAAATGATGTGACGAAACGCCCAGATCAGCTACTACACCATCTATTTTTTCTATTCCGTGGTAAAGCAAAAAGTTTTTCAGATATTTAAAGTTGCTTCTTACATAAATGAAGCGTTTGTCATTTACGATATTGTGAATTGTATCCAGATCCTGATCGAAACCCAAAAGTTTGCCTTTTGGTCCGAGTCGCTTTAGTATTTCTTTGGAGTGCCCGCCGCCGCCATAAGTTACATCAACATAAATTCCGTCAGGTTTAATATTGAGGCCGTCAATGGTTTCGTTGAGCAATGCCGGGATATGATATGCTGCTTCATCTCCGGATTTCTGTATGTCGTCAATATTTCCCTCTTTTTTTTTCATGCTAAACGGATTGGTTATATTTTTTCTTCAGATTTGAGGGTGCTTTTCATCATTTTTTCTTTCAGTAGTTTAGCAAAATCAGTTTGAGGTATAAGCGTTTGTTCGAAACGGGTTTTGCCCCACACAGCAAATCTGTCAATCATTCCGACAAACAATATTTCCTGATTTTCAACAGCAATGGATTGCAGATGCTTTTTGGCAATCAGCACTCTGCCTTGAGCATCGATATCGAGCCATTCGGCAGCCGAAATAAATTGCATTAAAATCAGTTGATCCGTCGGGTTCCATTCGTCAAGTGTGGATTTCAGCTGGGCAACTTTATGATTCCATACATGTTCCGGATATAGTATCAGACAGTCGTTTTCAGAGTCGCGATGCATAACAATTCGCTCTCTCTCGCCATCGGGTAAGAGTTTGCGATAGACCGAAGGAATAAAAATTCTTCCTTTTACATCGGCTTTTGCCTCGTATTTTCCGATAAATGTTGACATATAAGCACTTTACAGTTTTGCAAGTGTAAAAGTATAAAAAGATTTTTTATTTCCCCACTTTTCCCCACAAAAAATTTATGAACAATTCTTACGAACAAAATATTGAGTTATTAACCAGATGTAAACACTATATAAACAGATTATTCATCTTTATTAGTCTGAATTAAATATCTTATTTATATGCATTTATCATGATTATATTTCGAAAATAATAAGATGAGTAGTAAAGTGGGGACTTGTTTTTAGTATGTTGTGATCTTTTGTTATAAACAGTATTCAATACACAAGACTTGTCTTTTTTGAATCGGGCCTATTTTCGTACATTTGTAGTCGTTATTAAGGTTAGCTTTAAAAGTTATGGATACAGATGATATTTTAAAAATAGATATAGAGCAAATAGTCCGGACAAGGGCCGCTAAAACAAAGGTGCCCGGATTTATTGTCAACTATTTGAAAAGAATTGTCCACGAAAAGGAACTGAATCAGTTTTTTAGTAAAAATCCGGGATCTAAAAATTTGGATTTTATAGAAAAGGCCCTTCATTTCATGGATATAAAAACGACGGTAATCGGAAAAGAAAATCTGCCCCCCAAAGGAGGAAAATATATTTTTGCGGGAAACCATCCATTGGGAGGCCTTGACGGAATTACTACGGGTTATTTGCTGGGCAAAGAATACGATGGGAAGATAAAATTTTTCTCGAATGACCTTTTGATGAATCTTCATCCAATGAACGAAATGTTTGTGCCGGTGAATAAAGTTGGAAGTCAAAGCCGGCAACATGCCGAAGAGATGCAGAAATTGTATGAGTCGGATTATCATCTGCTGACTTATCCGGCAGGAATGTGTTCCCGCAAGGTGCATGGTAAGATTGCCGACCTGGAATGGAAAAAGAACTTTATCAGTAAGTCCGTTCAGTATCAACGGGATGTAATACCGGTATATTTTGAAGGTCGTAATTCAAATTTTTTTTATAATCTGGCTAATCTGAGAAAATTTTTTCGCATTAAATTCAATATTGAAATGATGTATCTGGCTGATGAATTATTTAAACAGCGGGGACATCGATTCACTATAAAAATAGGTAAGTCAATCCCCTGGCAAACTTTTGACAAATCGAAAACTCAGACTGAGTGGGCCGAATGGGTGAAAAGAAAGGTATATGATATGGCCTGAATTTTATAGAAAATAGTCCACCAAAGTTTGGATTTATATAATTCACAGAAGTGAATAATTGATAATTAGCAATGTTGTTGTTTCAGAAATCATCTTCTTCATCTTCCTCGTCGAAATCATCCTCATCGTCATCATCGAAAAGCACGGAATAAAGTTCGTTGAACGTTTTATTTTTGTTTATATCCGACGTTGATAGTTCTTCCTGATCCTCGTCAAACGGGCTGACTCCTTCCGGATTAAACAACCCCCAACGGTCGATTATATAATTGTTTTTATCAAATCCGGCTACCCACTCGATAAACAAAATCCGGAATTCTTCGATAAGCTGACGCACGAGGCGGAAGTACTCGGCGTGTTCAAATTTATAAATACGCAGGGTGTGAATGTGTGTGTGTAAATTTTTAGCAGCCATGCGAATCAGCGTCGCGTTTTCCATCCGTATATCGTATAATCCGGTTGCTTCGGCTCCTGTAATTTTGGCTTGTAATGTATAGGCATCTCTCAGTATGTCAGGTTTAAAGATATTCAGTTTTTTGTTGTCTTCCGGGAAAAGATCACAAATTTGGCGTACCAACTCAATAATTTCACTGGCTTTTTTATACAAAGGCATATTTTTAATTTCCTGATGCCGGGTGGTGTAATCCTCAAAATCGTTATCGTGAAACATAAGATAAAATATTTAGCGTTGAATAAAGACAGCATTCTGTTTTCTTATAGAACTTATCTTGACTTTTGAATCAGATAGAATTAAGAATGTCATATTTCTTTTTTAGACAGAAAACACTCCCGAATTCTATCTGGAGTCTTATATTATCTAAATATTATCAGAATAAAGAATTATCACGAAAAGTCAAGACGACTTCATAATTAAAAGTACATGACTTTTAATTGGCAGCAAAATAAAAATAAGTGCTATGAGTAATATGTCACAGAATTTTTATATCGAATTTATTATTGTTGTGTAGACTTTAGTAACAAATAAGCTTTGAATTAGAGATAGAGATAAATGAAAGTGTTGGGTTTAATGTGCTTGTAACTAGCGTTTTGTGAGGATTGATAAATAGTTTGATTTTATGATTGTTGATTTACATTTATTCCTGACGATATTAATATGGGAGTTGTTGGACATGGTAATGTCTTTGTAATATAATTGTGATAATTATTGATCGAATCGGATAATTCTCTCATGAATGGATCGCTTAGTCCATCTCCAATGGTATTACATATCTTATTTACAATTAAGTGACATTTAATTCTTAATGCGTTTTAAATAGTCAGTAGGGCTTTCGTTGAAATATTCCTTGAAGCACTTTGTAAAATAGGAGGGAGAGGTAAACCCGGTATCGTATGCAATTTCCGAAACTGTTTTTTCGGAATTAATCAGCATTTTTTCGGCCGCTTTAAGTCTGATATTTCGGACGAGTTCGTTGGGAGCGTAGTTGGTCAGTGATTTGATTTTCCGGTACAACTGTACACGTGACAGACCGAGACTTTTCCCGATTTCGTCGACATTCAGATTACTTTCAATCAGGTTTTCCTCTACAATTTCTCTGAATTTAGTGATAAATGCTTTGTCTATTTTGGTCACGGAGTCTTTGCGCTCACCAAATGTCAGATTTTCCTGAAAAGAAATCTTGATTTTTTCCCTACTTTCAATCAGTTTCCTTATGCGAATTTTAAGTAGTTCTTCGTTGAATGGCTTAGGAATGTAGGCATCAGCGCCACTCTCAAAACCGACTACTTTTTGTTCATCCAAAGCAAAAGCTGTTAGTAAAATGAACGGAATATGGCTTGTAGCAAGATTCTCTTTTATATTTTTACAGAAAGAAAATCCATCCATAACCTCCATTTTGACATCACTTATGATGAGATCAGGCAATAGTTTTTTGGCTTTCAGCAGCCCGTTTTGCCCATTTTCTGCTTCGTAAACCGTGTAGTCGTCATGCAATAGCAGTTTCAAATAACTGCGCATGTCAGCATTGTCTTCTACAATAAGTAACACCGGATTGTCATTTTTTCCGGCGGTCTCCGGTTGTTCATTATATTCGTCGGATGTAACAAGTTCAACCGGCTCAAAATGTTTACTGTCCAATACAGGGAATTGTTCCTGAACAGCAATGTTTTTTTGTTTGAACGGAATTGTGACTGCAAAGCAGCTTCCTTTGCCGGACCTGCTTTCCACATCAATGGTTCCGTTGTGTTGTTCCACTAATATTTTGGTCAGAGCCAGACCGATACCTGAACCACTGATGTTTTCGTTTACCCTGTAAAAACGGTCAAAAATATGTTGCAGGTCATCTTCAGAAATTCCACATCCTGTATCTGTTACAGATATTTTTGCGAAATTGCCGGTTACAGAGCTTATTTTGCTTAATGAAACTTGTATTTTCCCATTTTCAGGAGTGAATTTAATAGCATTGGAGATAAGATTGTAGCAAATTTGTTCAATTTTATCGGAATCGAACCAGACTGTGTAGTCTGAATTATCTGTTTGAAAATTGAAATGAATATGTTTCTTTTGATACATTTCTGCAAAAGAATTCGTAATTTCTGTCAGAAAAATTTTCAAATCTCCTAATGTGTAAAACATTTTCATTTTACCGTTTTCGTATTTTCTGAACTCAATAATCTGATCAATAAGTTTCATCAGAATTTGTACGTTACGGCTCATGAGTGTTATCAGCATTTTTCCTTCACGGCTCAGATTTTCTGTTTGAGCCAATTTGATCAATGGCCCGTGCAGTAGTGTTAGCGGAGTTCGGAATTCATGTGAAATGTTGGTGAAAAATATAAGTTTTGCCTGTGTTGCATCTTCTAAACTTTTTGAGAGAGCTATCAACTGATCGCGTTGTTCTGCCAGTTCTTCTTTCTGCTTGTTGATTGCAATGTTATTTAGTTCCAGTTCTTTGTTGATTTTGTTTTTATGCCTGTTCGATCGGAAAAGCAATCCGAGAAGAACTAATATTATAATGATAACCAACAGCGAAAAAGTCAAAAATGTTTGTTGCGTTTTATATTGAGACAGTCTGTCGTTTAATATCTGATTCAATAGTCCGATCCGGTTTTGATGTTCTATAATCTGATCGGTTTGCAATTTTAAAACCCGGGCATTTGTTTTATCCACTACTGCTGTGTACAGACTGTTTTCACGGTCGAATGGTTCATGATGCAGAATTCTTACCGCTGTTTGTATTGCTTTTTCTCCACCTGTCGGATAAATGAAAGTCGCATCGAGGGTGCCGTTAATAACTTTTTGAATGCCACCATCTGTACCCGGTAAAGCATCGATGCCTATAATGACCGGTTTTTTGATTTTATTGTTAACCAATACGGCTTCACGGGCACCTGTTCCCATTTCATCATTATGGGCAAAAACTAAATCGACCTGTTTTTGAAGTTTGAGAGCTTCTGCCATTTTTTCTTTAGCCTGTGAGCGCAACCAACCTCCGTCGTTCGAATAAATGATATTTATTTCCGGATAGTTTTGAATGACACTCATAAATCCGGCATGTCTTTCAAAATCAGGAGTAGAGCCGGCAAGCCCGCGAATCTCGACTACATTTCCTTTCCCGTTTAGAAGATTGGCTGCATAAATCCCGACTTCTTTCCCAATTTGATAATTGTCAGCTCCGATATAGGCTGTGTATTGTTGCGATTTTGTTTTCCGGTCGACTAAAACTACCGGAATGCCGGCTTTCATGGCCTTTTCTATAACTGGTGTCAGAGGTACAGCTTCGTTCGGGGAAACGATAAGCAGATCGACTCTGTCGGCTATGAAACTTTCAATATCCCTGATCTGTTTCTGATTGGAATCGTAGGCGGTTTTTATCTTCAGTTCAATGCCATTATTGAACGAAGCTTCCCTTTGCATTTCTTCGTTCATGCTCCGTCTCCATGCATCATCGCTGCATTGCGATACTCCGATCAGAAATTGCTGATTCTTGGAACTATCCGAGCATGACTGAAGAAATAACAACAGAGTGAGGATGATAACTGGAACGATTTTTTGCATGATGTTCAGATTCTATCGATTTTGTTCAAAAATAACGGATTATTTTTTATAAATAAAGAAAACAACCGTTTCAGGGTTGTTTTCTCCTGTGAGAATGAGTTCCCTCATTGCTACGATTAACTAAGTACACAAATTCTTTTTTATATTTCTGAATTAATTTTTTCTTCAATGAGTTTTTGAGGTAGAACGGGCATAGCTCCACTTTGTGTACATACATAAGCCGAAACTTCCACGGCAAGTGCGTGAGCCTCTTCAATACTTTTTCCTTTAAGCAATGAGGCTACAAATGCAGCAGTAAAGGAATCTCCGGCTCCTACCGTGTCGACGACATTTACAACAGGTGTTGGCTTGAACGAAACAAAACCGGATGTAACAACAAAGCTGCCATGGGTACCTTTTGTTAGCACAACCATTCTAAGCTGATATTTTTTTATCAGGTAATCACAAATTTTTATTTCATCCGAAATGTCTAATCCACATAATTCGGCAACAATTTTTATTTCATCGTCATTAATTTTCAGAATATGACACAGATGAAGAGATGTTTCAATAATTTCTTTCGTATAAAAATGCTGACGAAGATTGATATCGAAAATTTTCCAGGCATCATCCGGTACTAAATTCAAAAACTTTTGTATGGTATTGCGCGATACCTCATTCCGTTGGGCCAATGACCCGAAACATACCGTTTTGGCTTCGCATGCAAGAGCTTCCAGCGATGCCGAGAAAGGAATATTATCCCAGGCAACATTCTCGCAAATTTCGTATTGAGGAATACCCTCATTATCCAAAGTTACTTTAACTGTCCCGGTCGGATAATTAATCGCCTGAATGTCGTGCCGTAAATCTTTCTGAATTAATGAATCGGATATTTCTTCACCTAATTCATCTTTTCCTATGGCACTGACCGCATATCCATGAAATCCGAGTTGAGAAACATGATACGCAAAATTAGCGGGAGCTCCTCCCAACACTTTTCCTCCGGGCAACATGTCCCAAAGAATTTCTCCTATACCTACAATTACGTTTTTCATTATAATTTCAATTCTTTTTCGATTTGTTCCAATGTTTTTCCTTTAGTTTCCGGTATCCATATTTTTACAAAAACATAAGCAATAATACTGAAGATGCCGAAAATACCAAACAGATAGTTCAATCCGAGTGATCCCTGAATAACAGGTGCGAAATACACTGTCAGGAAAGTACACAGCCAGCTGACAGCAGTAGAGAATGACATGGCCAATCCTTTGATACGGTTTGGATAAATTTCAGAAATAATTACCCACATAACCGGGGCAAAAGATGCTGCAAAAAATGAAATGTATACAAGCAGGGCAATGAGTACGCCAACGCCGAACTGTTCCGGTTTCGAAAACTCAAAAGTAAGATAGGCCAAAGAAACAATCATTCCTACGGCTCCCCAGAGGAGTAAAGTTTTTCTTCCTTTTTTATCAACTAACCAGAGAGCTACAATAGTCATCAGAAAATTGACCAAGCCTACAATTAATGATTGCATCATAGAATCGCTCTGTGCCGAACCCGCGGCTTTGAACATTTCAGGTGCAAACATGATAATTGCGTTGATGCCTGTGATCTGTTGCAGAGCAGCAATCAGGGTACCGATAAGTACAATTTTTCCGGTTTTTCCCCGGAAGAGTTCTCCGAACGAAACTTTTTCAGCTTTTGTTTCGGTTTTCAACGTTTTTTCCATTTCGGGCAGTTCTACTTCGACAAGCTCGTTTCCTCCGATTTTTTTCAAAACAGCAGAAGCTTCGTCTTTCATCCCTTTGGCAAGCAGCCAGCGGGGACTTTCGGGAAACCGTATCAATAAGAAAATGAAATATAAAACTCCGAAAACAGCAGGAACTACCATCATATAGCGCCAGCTGTTATCTCCCAAATCCATGAATAAATAATCGATGGCATAAGCCAGTACAATACCTATGGTGATGGCAAACTGATTCATAGACACTAACATACCACGGTTGCGGGCCGGTGAAATTTCGGAAATATACATGGGGCCGACTACCGAAGTGGCTCCTACAGCTAATCCGGATAAAATGCGAAAAACCGTCAGCATGGCCGAAGATTCTGCCAATGCGCAGCCTAAAGCAGAGATAATGTACAATAAAGAAGTAAAAATCATCACTTTCTTGCGACCGAACTTTTCGGTAAAATTACCTGTGAAAAGAGCTCCGATCAGGCAACCGATGGTGAGTAGTGCGGCTACTGTGCCGAGTCCGCTGTCGGTCAGCGAAAATTCAGACTTGATCATATCAACAGCGCCTGAGATTCCGGCCATATTCAACCCGAAAAGTAATCCTCCGTTAATGGCTACGAAAGTGATCCAGTAGAGAAATTTTTTGTTTTGCATAAAAATGGTATTAGTGACTGTTTAAAAGAATTATATGAGCAATGTTATTTTATATCATAGACTTTTATGTTATGTATATTTATTGATCCGTTTTTGGTGTAAAAAATAAGTTTGTTCATTACTTCTGTCGGGAAAAAGAGGCTTGTCATGGTTACATCACCTTCGTTTACGAAAAGTTCTGCGGATGCTTTATCAATAAGTAATCTTACATTATATTTTTCACCTAAAACTAATGGTGCTCCCATGCCCAGTGAGAATAAATCATTGAAATTTGTTAGACCACTTTGTGCCCGGTTTAAATATAGAGTGCCTGATAATAAATCAAAGTTGTATTTAAGAAATTCGTTTTTGTTGTTGATTAATTGAAATCCAAATTCATTTGTATTGATATTTTCAATGTCAAAAGTTAGTTCATAACTTCCGTTGTTATTCGGAATTAATTCGTTGATAGATGACTCTCCCGAAACATGTATGTCGGGCTTGTCAAATGTTTTATCTCTCAAAAGCGTTATTTCACTTACGGGATATGATGCAAGTATTATGTGTTTTCCGTTATTTTTAAGAAAAAGTTGACAAGGAATAGTGTTTGAGCTACGGAAGAATTTGGAAGGTAAGTTATTTCCGTAATCCCAGTTATTCATCCAACCTATAAATATTCTGCGCCCATCTTTATCCGGAATGTTATTCCATGTTATTCCGGCATAGTTATCACGTCCATAGTCCATCCAAAGGGGGTAGGGGAGAATGTCGGGTTTAAACGATTTTCCATCAAAATTTCCAATAAAATATTGAGTGGCAGTACCTCCATTAGGACCACCGTGAAGGCTTACTGTCAGCACCCATTTTGTTTGTCCGTTATATTCGAGTGGGAATAAATCGGGACATTCCCAAACTCCGGCATGTGAACCGATACCATCTCCGAATTCACTGAGTTTTGTCCAGGTTTTTAAATTATCGGATCCGTAAAAAGTTACGGTCTGTTTGGTGGCTAAAGTCATGACCCATTGGTTGGCAACAGCGTTCCATGATACTTTGGGGTCACGAAAATCTACAATCCCCGGATTCGGAATCACTGGATTTCCATTATATTTTGTAAATGTTCGTCCTTTATCTGTACTATAAGCTATCGATTGTTGTTGAGTCTTACCGTTGGAAGTATAAATGGCTATGATCGCATTTTTGCCGAAACCTGCTGTGTTATTTACATCAACAACTGCACTCCCTGAAAAAATATCGCCAAGTGTATCCGGTTTCAGAACTATCGGTAAATAAGTCCAGGATGTCAGATCTGTACTTACTGCATGTCCCCAATGCATGTTGCCCCACATGTTGCCATATGGATTATACTGATAGAATAAATGATATTCGCCATCAAGATAAACAAGCCCATTAGGATCGTTCATCCATCCATATTCGGGTGAGAAATGAAAATCAGGACGGTAAGTTTCTTCATATTGGATATTGAATTTATCTGATTGATAGATTTCCTCAATTCCCGATGAAACTTGGCTTGCGTTTTCAAAACCAATTTTAATAGTTTTGTTTTTATATTCTCCGACATCCAGTTTTACCCAATAATCAGGTTTGTCTTCTGCAATTCGGATCCAATAATATTCGGCTGTTTTTTTATCCGGAAATTGTACCGCAATTTTAATTTCTTTGGATTTCTCTTCGACCGGAATTAATATATAAGAAGAAGTGATTTTGTATTCCTTGGTCACTTCATTATTCTGATTTCTTTGTGATTTACAACTTGTGTAAAAAAGGATGAATGGAAGGATGAAAACTAAAATGTATTTTTTCATAAAGTATATATTAAAGCTAACTGAATTCTATTTACAAAAGTAGATTCATCAATGTCGTAATACTATAAATTTTGTTTCAGAATCTTTCAATTTCGTTACAATAAGGATTTATTAGAACCAAGATATTAGAACCAAGATGTTAGACATAAGATAATGGCTGTATTAATGTGCCAATGAGTTAATATGCCAATATGCAATTGTTAGTTTTTTTATAAATTTTGTAAGTTCAAATCCTGATTATTTATAATCGGAATTTGAGTAAAAAAGGGTGTCTAAAAGAAAAAAACGCAAATTCCACAAATTAATACAAATTGAAAGTTGCTGATAATGTGATAAGAGGGTATCTCAAAAGAAAGAAGAACACAAATTTCGCAAATAAACGCAAATTTTCACAAATCATAATTATTTCTATTTCAATAATATATTAAATTTATTAATCTGTTTTATTTGTGAAAATTTGCGGAATTTGTGTTCAGAATAAGCATTTATTGGACATCCTCATATTGATCAAACAAATAAGAAGCCACCTGAAATGGAAGGCTCTATTTTATACATACTTTTTTGCAGGTAACGTTTCCCGTTTCGGTTATTTGTCTGATCAGGTACAAACCTTTTGATAAAATAGACGAATCTATTTTCTGGTTGCCAGCAACAGAGTGTATCAGATCACCTGACAAAGTATAAATATCCGTGCGAACAATTGCTGAATTATCAGACTGTATTTCGTTTAATCCTGTAGTAGTGTCATTGTAGGCTATTACTTCATCCCAAAAGCAACGGCTTTCTTCGCCAGTTATGGTTGATAAATCATAATCAATAAAAGGAGCAATGAGAAGTGTTGTGATATTGCCCATTTCGCTCGGAATAGTGAATTCTAATTTTTGCCATACACTAGCAGTGGTATAATCGGCTGTTACAAAGTAATTAGCTGTTCCATCTTGTAATTCCAGACGGACTGTACCGGTTACATTTTTATAAACTAAAACTGAAATGGTATTATAAACGTTTACGTCTATATCTAATCCGCTAAGCCCACCTCCGGACCATTGATCACTGATAGGACTAATCCAGATTGTCATGGATTTTTCTGATGTGTTACCTTCTTTTGGATGCCAATCTACAATTTCTACTGCGGTTGAACCTGCCTGCCACCAGTTTAAACCAGTGTCTTCACCGTTGCTGATAACTAATGTTTGTGCATTCAAACCTAAGAATGCAATACAAAATAATGAAAGTAAAAATGTTTTTTTCATAATAGTTTTCTTTTTTAAATTATTGTTTTAATAATGCTACTGCTTATATATTTTTATATCTGAAAATTTTACGGTGCCTTCGTTGGCAAATATCATCCACGGATTTTGATTCATATTCGTTATCCGGTTTGTAAATGCCACATTGTTGTTGATATACATTGCGCAAATCGATTTTTCAATAATGATTTTTACATTAAAAATTTTATTTTGAGGTACGATGAGCGGCGTAAAATTATGCTCTTTACTGTCGTGGAACAGAAACAGCGTAGGCAGACCATATTGATTCTCTGCGGTCAAATCGAACTTAATATCGTAAGTATCCTGCTGATTTTCGTATGCACCAAACGCAATTCCGAAATTTTTTGTCACCTGCGAAGCATTAATGGTCATTTCTATTTTTACAGAAGCAGCATTGCGGTTGAAAATGACTTTTCCACCATTCAACGAAAAACTTCCATTACTTCCAGATACATTTCCCGTACGTTTGATATCTTTATATTCAACGGACTTAGAAAATTTGGCGTCGACCGCATCGGAAATTTTCGGATAGAGTTTACCATTTGACTGTTGTACAATCTCGTGTGTTACCAAACAGCCACCCCAGTCCAATTCGTTACTTGCGTTAAAACTTTGTCCTGTCGAAGCCCATCCCGAAACGTAACGGGCTGTTCCGTCAGAACTGGTTTTTCCGGCATATAGATAAAGCCCGTCGAAGGTTTCGTGATGTCCGTCTGCATCGCGTGCAATCTTCCAAGGACCATTCGGATTGTCGGCAATGCGGTAATAGGTTTTCCGGTGCATATCTCGGTTGATGCGGCTAAAAACCAAGTACCATTTGTCGCCCATTTTAAAAATGTCGGGGCACTCGTGTATCTCCGTATCTGTTTCCACTTCATATACTTGTGGATTGTCAGATGTAGTAGCTGTAAGCGGTTCTATCGCTTGCCAATCATTTAGGTCGGCAGATTCGAAACGAACAATAGAGGCTTTTCCCAATTTGCGTCCGCCTACGAGCATTACATACTTTCCGCGTGTATCGTCGAAATAAACACAAGGATCGCGAAATTCATTCCGGTCAAAATTGTTCGGAGCTTCAATACGGAACGAAGGTACTTTTGTCCAGGTACGCATATCGTTTGATACTGCTTTCAGCACTACCGACGAAGGCGATTGATTGCTGAATCCGGTATAAAAAAACACGTATTGCGAACCGTTTTTAATGCAGGAACCTGTGCCGATGCCCGTATCCCAACTGCCTGTGCCGCCAACCTGTACTATGTTGGAAGCAACGCCAAAGGAGGCAAAATTTGTTGTTTTTGTCAAACATACACCGCTTTTTCCAACAACGGTGGAAAGGTAAAACACATAAATAGTTTTGTCCTGTTCGTTGTAGTAAGGCATTGGGTCGCCGGTAATGTCATTGGCTGTTTTATAAAAAATCTGATAAGCTCCATCCTCCTGTATCGTGCGTTTGTCAAGCGATACATCAATAGTTGGTTCTTCCGGATTCTGCCCATTTTCACCACAAGCGGAGCAAGAAAGCAAAGCCCATAGTATAAATATTGAAATATTAAATTTCATAACTGATCTGTTTGTTAATTGTTGAATGCCCCCCAGAGGTAAAAAATACATGAGGGTTTCATTCCGGGTTTTATTATTTTGGCATCGCGGTCAGTTCGTCCCAATACATCCGTTGCGTTGAAAAAGTACCGGCATCATGGCAATGAGGAGCTACTAATATGTTGTTGATGACAGCTGTGCGTCCTTCGGGAATCACAAAGGTCAGTTTCTGCCATTTGCCCAAATTGTCTTCAGAATACCACACTTTCAACCAGTCTTTATTCTGCTCGCCGTCCGACTGAATTTCGAGTTGCACATCACCTGCTACATTTTTTAATACCATCAGTGTAAAACTACCATAAAGGGCAGGGTCTATATTCACTTTATAGCTATTCCATAACGCACCTCCTGACCATGGTTTTCCACCTGCATCGGTATCGCTGCCATCGCGTATAATGGAAGCGCAGTAAGGTGTAGCGTTGATGCCATCGGTTTTCGGGTTAGCGTAAGGACTTTCTACCATAGCTGCAATGCTGCCCCATTCAGGTTTTACATCTTCACCATTGAAAAGAACTAAGCCCGGAGCAGATCCGAACTCAACGCTGACCGTATACGTAAATTGTGTTCCGGCATACGTGAGCGTGTAAATTACCGGATTAGTTAAATCTATCGACGTGCCGATTGCAGGAGATATTTCTGCTCCTTCGGTGTATGTGATAGTCGGGATTACATTGCTTACATCAGTGCCTTCTGTCATGTACAGGGTAATGGTTTTATTGGCTTCATCGATTTCGCCGACAGTATTGCCTATTTTGAATAAGGTTATTTTTGCCTTTATTTCTTCTATTTTAACTTTGTAGGTGCTATATACATTTTTATTATATACTGTATATTCAATCGGAGTTGTCGCGGAAGTGCTAAAATCCAGCTCTGTACCTGATGCTGGGGAAACTGTTGCTCCTTCGGGAATTTCAACTACCGGTTTCAATTGTGTCAAATCTGTTCCGGGAGGAAGCAGCAATTTTACAGTCAAAGCTTTATTGTCCACAACGGCTTCGTGTCCGTTTACCGTGAAAGATAAAATATTTACATCTCCGCTCAAATCAACAGTGTCACGGTCGGATTTCTCACATCCGGCTAAAAAAATTAATGATGTGAATGCTATGATGATATATCTGAAGTTTTTCATACGTTTATTTTTTATTTTTTTTCGGGTCGTATGGAACCTTTGATGATTAAAATAATCATTCCCTACGGGTGTTTAATAATTATTTTAATCATGTTGGTTTCATGTTTTTTACAATTATATGGTTAATATCCTACATTTTGCTTGTATAGATATTTGCTGAACTTGATTTGCGCTTCGGGTATCGGTAGATATTCGTTTCTGTTTTTGTTGAATTGTGCGTCCTTATAATAGTATCGGCGATTTTTTTCAACATTATAGTAATCATTCATCACATCTTGTGCAACGCCCCAGCGTACCAGATCGAAGAATCGTCCGTTTTCCATGGCAAGCTCCAGACGCCGTTCCCAGCGCAAGGCTTGACGGGCAAAAGGTTCGTCCCAAGTGCAATTAACTCCGTCTTGATACAAACTGATGTTTATTTTTTTTGATGCATAAGAAATTAACACAGTACTGTTTTTTGCCCTGTTGCGAACAGCGTTTATTAGATTCAAGGCTTCGCCCGAACGATGCAATTCTATCAAAGCTTCGGCTTTCATTAGCAGTACATCGGCATAGCGAATCAGTATTCTGTTTTTAGTATTGGCATAAAATGGTACCATTTCCACAAAACAATCGCAGGTTGGGTCAACATTTTCTTTCAACGAAGCATAATAGCCGTAGGTCGTCGGATTGCGGTTCCAGTCGTTTTCGTATATCAGCGATTCGTTGTATTTGTATGGCAGCCCGGGCAATGCCACGGTGTGAAACAGACGGGGGTCGTTCTGGTTAGCATATCCGCTCTCATTCGTGTTGTAACCCTCGAACACCGGCAATCCGTTTTGTGTACTGAATGCATTCACGAGTGTTTGCGAAGGTTTTACAAAGTCGCAACACCCCAAACCCATTGGTACAGAAAGCAAGTCGGCAAAATTTACCCTACCGAATTTTGTGCCATCTTCGCCCGAATATTGTACGGCAAAAATAGATTCAATGCCATTTTCATAATCTCCGGGCAGAAAATTGAACCCGAAATCACTTTCGAGATTGTACGGCGACCCTATTACCATATCGGCATAATCAACAACCTTCTGTAAATCGTCGGCATTGATAGAAGTAACTTCATTTGATTCTTCATTATCCTGATGGTAAGCTTTATATAGATATGTTTTTGCCAGATAAGCTGCGGCGGCATACTTGTCGGCTCTGCCTTTTTCTGTTTGTGTTGCCGGCAGACTGTCCACTCCGTATTTGAAATCGTCGGCTATTTTTTGCCAAAGCGAATCGTTTGTCAACGCCCTGTTCGATATCGTTCCGTAATTGGAAACAGGAGTTGTTTCATCTACATAGGGAACATATTTGAATAAAATCTTCAACAGAAAATAAAAATGTCCGCGTAAGAAGCGCGCTTCAGCTATTTTTGCTCCTTTTCCTTCGAAATCGTCGGCAGCGTTAATCGCGTTGATTGCCGAATTTGCCCTTGATATGGCTACATAACATTGATACCAGAGCTTGTCGACCTCGCCGAATTCGGTGGTGATATTGTTCGACACTTCAAAAAAATGAAAAGTCGAAATGTCTTGTTCGCCTGAACCTCCTTTGTAGGCGTCGTCGGAACGAACCGTGCCGTATGGCCAGAGACTGAGAGGAACATCATAGTGATCGTTGCCCAAAGCGGAGTAAGCTGCGGTAAGCGCATCCTCGTAAGTGTCTTTTACCTCGTCGGAGGTAAGAATACCTTTGGCTTTTTCGTCCAGAAAATCGGAACATGCTGACAGTAGGAACACTGACAGGCAAATAGAAAATATGAATTTAATATTTTTCATCGTATGTAAATATTAGAAAGTTAAATTGAAACCAAATGTACAAGTAGTGGGTATCGGATAACCAAATCCTGAATTTTCCGGGTCAACACCCGTATAGTCTTTTGAATGAATTGTGAGCAAGTTTTGTCCGCTGATGTAAAAACGGAGCCTGTCTATCTTAATTTTAGTTGTAAAATCTGACGGTAGCGTATAACCCAACTGAACATTCCGTAGTTTCATATACGAACCGTCTTCTACATAATAGGTTGAAAACCGTCCTTCGTTGTTCGTATTTGTACTTTGCAACATCGGAATATCTGAATCAGGATTTGTTACAGGGTGGAACGCATTTAATACCCGTTGTCCTTTGTTAGAATTGACATCGTCCACACTCCAGAAATCGGTTTGATATTTTATACTGTTGACAATATCAACGCCTTGTACCCCTTGAAAGAAAATACTTAAATCAAAATTTTTATATTCTAAATTGATATTGAGTCCGTAAGAAAAATCGGGATAGGGATTCCCGATCCATGTCTGATCCATCGAATTTATTTCATTTTTTCCATCTTCTTCATACACGTTCTTGTAACGGATACGACCAACTGCTTTGCCTTCCTGAGTTACATGATTATCCACTTCTTCCTGAGTTTTGAAAATTCCATCGGCTACATAGCCGTAAAAAGAGCCATAAGGGTGTCCGAGTATATTATCACCAGCGCGTCCTCCATAGGAATTTTCAACCTCTTCAGGCAGGTAGGTAATTTTATTCCTGAATCCGGATATATTGGCAGCGATATCATAATTTAGACCAAAACTTGTTTTATTGCGGCATCCGGCAAGGACTTCGAAACCTCGGTTTTCCATTGAAGCTCCATTTGCCCAACGATCTCCTCCTTCACCTACGGCACCAAGATAGGCAGGCTTGATAAGAATATCCTTCGTATCCTTGATGTAATATTCCGCCGAACCGTAAAGCGTGTTGTTGAAAAATGCGAAATCAAGACCGACATTGGTTTGGATGGTTGTTTCCCATTTCAAGTCGTCGTTACCCGATTGAATTTTGCGGAATCCTGCCTGCAATGTTCCCGAACCGCTTCCGTTAATATCGTAAGCTGTTCCGTTGACAATCGCCCATGTAGGATCGGCTACGCCGTAATCGGGAACAAAAATAGTGTAAGTAGCATAGTTGTCAATCTCCTGATTACCTGTTTGTCCCCAGCCTGCGCGTAGTTTTAAATCGGAAAGAAAACCTTTTGTGTTTTCCATAAAAGCTTCTTCGGAAATACGCCATCCGAGCGAAAATGCGGGAAAAGTACCCCATCGGTTGTTTTTTCCAAAACGGGATGAGCCGTCGTGGCGAATAGTAGCGGATGCCAAATAACGGTTGTCATAAACGTAGTTTGCTTTGCCGAAATAAGACAGCAGCGAATAACCTGTTTCTCCTCCGCCTACCTGCGCTTTCCCGGTACTTACACCTGGCCACATATATTCAGGAGTTTCTATCACAAAGGCATTCACCCCCGAAGTGTAGGCGTTGAAACTGATGTCTGATTGACGGAACATTTCCATCCCTCCCAACAAATCGAAATCGTGTTTTTCTATCGTTTTTTTATAGGTAACGGTATTTGCCCAATTCCATTTCATCGAATGGCTTTGTTCTAAGTTGACAGCACTTGTTGTATTGCTCAAGAAACCGGATGTATAGGTTTTATCCATATATCGTTTAAAATAGTTTCCATAATCAATTCCGAAACTTGTACGGAAATGTAAATTTTTCAAAGGTTGTAAATCGGCAAAAGCATTACCAAAAGTACGCCAGTAACTGTAAGCATTGTCTTTATTATAGGTAATAAGCCTAACAGGATTCTGTCTGTCGTTCATTCCATTGGTAGGACCACCCCAACCTTCGCCGTCGATGGTATGTACCGGTACCATCGGCAGGGCTTTCAACGATAAATCCAATACGTCGCCCGGAGCCTGAACTTCAGAAGTGTGGTTCAGCGTAAAATTTTCGCCAATGGTTAGCATACCGCCAAGCAGTTTGTAGTCGGTGTTAATACGAGCCGAAATACGGTCGAAATTGGAATATTTTATGATTCCTTCATTATCAAAATAACCCAATGAAAAATAATAGTTTCCCTTGTCGGTACCATTGCTCACAGACATATTGTAAGACTGAATGATACCGGTTCGTGAAACTTCATTGAACCAGTCAGTATCGCTCGAATACATTGTCCCTGCATTGTCCAGATATTTGGGAAGATAGAGATTATTCATTACAGCATTGCCATCCGCATCATAGTTCCAGTCATAACTGTATCCGATATTATTGCTGTTGGGGTCGGTACCGCTGTTTATGTTTGCCTGCCAAAGTGCTTGTCCGTACTCTTTCGAGTTGAGAGTCTGCAAATGATGGGTGTAAAATGAGGCAGTAAGGTACGAGTCGAAATTAACTTTTACTTTTCCCTGCTTCCCTTGTTTGGTGGTAATGATGATTACGCCATTGGCAGCACGTGAGCCGTAAATACTCGCAGCGGAAGCATCTTTCAGTACCTGAATGCTCTCAATGTCGTTCGAATTAAGTTCGTGCATTCCGGCTTTCGAAGGCATGCCATCGATAATAAACAGCGGGTCGTTGTTGTTCAGCGTACCGATACCCCGCAGGCGGATAGTTGCTGAACCACTCGGATTTCCATCGGCACTTACTGTCATTCCGGCAACCCTGCCCTGTAAGGCTTTCATCGGATTGTTTTCGGCAGATTTCATCATTTCGTCTACTTTTACCACCGAAACTGCTCCTGTGAGATCCGCTTTTTTCTGACTGGTATATCCGGTAACAATTACCTGATCGAGCATTTTTGAATCGGGGTCCAATGTAACATTGATGACGGTTTTGCTTTTTACCTGAATTTCTTCGGTTTTCATGCCTACCATCGAAAAAACGAGTGTCTGACCACTGTTTGCTTTGATGTTGTATTTCCCGTCAATATCAGTGATTGTACCCGATGTTGTTCCTTTAATTTGTATTGAAACACCAATAAGAGGTAACCCATCTTCAGTTGCCGTAACTAACCCTGAAATGTTATTTGTTTGTGCATTAATAAAAGAACTTGCTGCTGCTATTAGTAAAGACAGTATAAGCCTTTTGAAATGATTGAGATTTTTTAGACAATACATAATATTAGATTAATGTATGGTTAATGATTTGTTGATTAAATATATTATTGTAGCTACACAATTTATTGATACAAAATTATGGTTGTATTACATCAATTTATATAATATTTGTTTCAAATTCAAGTATTTTTGATACATCATCTTAATTTTTGATAAAGATTCTTTATTAAAAACAAATATGTTAACTTATTGTTTAATAAGGTTCTATATTGATATTTTAAATGTCTCAGTTTCATCAGTTTCATTTTTAGTAATAACAAGAACTAAAATTATATTTTGTTTTATCCCCGAAAGATTTATTGTAGTTTGATAATTTTCAATGGGAATCGTTTTCATGATTTGTCCGGAAATATTAAGAAGTTGTGCAATTTCTTCCTCGACTCCTTTGATTATATAATTTTCGTTATTCTCTTTTGTTAATAAAATTGTCCCGAATTGAACGTAATGATTGATTATTCCTGTTGTGTTATTTTCGTTCCAAATACTTGTCAGGGGATAAATTTCTACATTGGCGGTGAAACTTCCATTATATATGTCATTTCCAAAAGGCTGATCGTCATGAGAGGAATAATCCCAGCTATTCAGCCAGCTAATAGCTATTATTCTTGATTGATCTTCGCCGAATTCGCCCTAATAATAAGTTTGCAGAGCATAAGCATCTTTTCCAAAGTTCATTATGCCATTATCAGATTCGTATTCGGAATCAGGACCAAATTGCCATTTTCCATCTTGTTGCAGAAAATCACCTGCTTTATAAATTCGTCCGGTACGACTTAGAAGCCATTTGTATTCTACAATCTGTCCGTTATCAATAACCGGTAAACGCACAAGGTTAGGACATTCGGCATCTATGTTCGAATAAGAGGATGTCGAGTAAATTGTCGGATGAATATATCCTTAACGGGCCTCCTGCAATTACCATAAGCCACTTGTTTTGGAAACGAAAAACTTTTGATCTCTAAAAACACCATTGTAAAAAGAATCTTCTGTCCAGTCTAATATAACTCCATCCTCCTTCTTTCAGGGTCTGCCATCATATAAATTTTGATGGGTGCAGTTGGCATTCCACGACAATAGTCCAAGATAATTGCCTATAAAAGCGTCATTTTGTCCGTAAATGTCCGTACTTGTATAGTCGGCTGTATTGGCTACTACTTCTCCGTTTACCCTAAATACAATATGTTTGCCGATAACTGTCACACTCAAATGGTAAGAGTTGTTATTTGTTTGTGCAACACTTTTTTTACTCACCAAATCAAAAGCCTGTGTCTCAACTGAATTATATTGAAACTTAAACAGACGAGTTACGCCATTATTGGGATTAATATTGGCTACATACATATTCTTTTGATTAAGATCATTGTTTGAGCCAAATAACAATGAAGCTACAGATTCGCTCGTACTATGAAATACAACATCAGTTTCAAATATAAAATTTTGAGCCGTTGTATTTGAAAACAGAAAACCATCTCCCAAACTTCCCATATAGCAATTCAATCCATCCTGATTTACCTCCCAACTTCCGATATTGTATTGTAAATCAATTGAATTTGTCTTAAATTCGTTTGAGCTATTATCAATGAGTGTTGCCAATAAAGGGGTAGTAATGATATAAAAACATAGAATTAATGAAATAAGCTTTTTTGTAGAAATATATTTCATAATGTATTAGATTTGTGATTCATACTTGTTTAATTTATTCTAAAGTGTTGATTTTTTATGGCTACTATTTTATATGTTCAATTAAATTGGAATGTACTGAATTATATTATCCTGGAAAAAGTTTGAGATAGAATAACTTTAGTTTATCTTCTGGTTTGATATTGTCTGAGAGTATCTATGAAAAATGCATGAATTTTAATTTTATAGTATGTTGATTGGGTTAAATATTTTATATTTATGCATTATAGAATGGATCTTTTTGTTGAGTATTGTAAACTTCATCGGGAGGTATCGAAGGTTCAGACTCCAATTGCAGCGAAATCTGATTATCTAATTGAATCATATATATTGTTGGTTTATTGTATTCCTTTCGTGTTTTTTTTGATTTTAGTTGAATTTCCATATTTCCTTTTTGTGAATTATTTTACGATAACTTTCAATACATTATTTCCGTAGTGAATAAAATAAATTCCGGTCGGAAATACAGTATCAACTGTTATTTGATTCCCTGTTTTTATTTGTGTGGTGATTTTTCTTCCCAACGCGTTGTAAATTTCGAATTCTGTAATATCCAGATCCGTATTATCAACAATTGTTATTTGTCCTTTATTACTGAATGCAAACATCTTGTTATTCAAAGTTTTTGTTCTCGTTACAGTTCCCGATGTTTTGAAAATAACGCTAAACCGGTCTGGAGCATCAGTCACCGGAACAAAATCGTAAGTAGTATTTGTATCAGCCAGCTCTGTTTCGATATCTAATAATTTGTCTTTTAAAATGACCTTACATCCATCCGATATATTGTTTAACTCAGAGGCTTTTACGGTGAGTTCAGTGGATTCTCCTTCAACTAGCCCAAGTGTAATGTCTTGATCTAATGGTATTTGTTGCATTCCATTAATGGCTAAATGTTGTCCGGTCACTTCGGTATATATTTCAGGTATTTTACTGTTTTCGTTACTCATTTTCGGAGAATCATAAATGTCATAACCATCTGAGGCTTGAGAATTTGTATAAATAAGTGCTTCATCTGAATTGGTCCCATTGCTTACTACTAATCTCACTGAAATTTTTCCCGATGATTGGAGTTGAGGAGCTTTCAGCAAAAAATTACTTGACGGAGCATGACTTCTCATGGTATTGGTCAGTGTCAGATTTCCCGAAGCTGAAGCCCTTACCCAGAAAGCCTGCATTGGCGGAATATACTGACTGGCCTCATCGCCGATAGTCTCCCCGCTAGCTCCGTTCACAGTCCAGAAATAATAGATGCCGTTATATTTTGTACGATACCACATTGTAGAGGTAGATAAAAAGGACTGATTCGCATTATAGACATCTGTCCATTTTAAATACGACGGATACGGATTACCAATTAGATTAAAACCTGCTTTGTTTACACCATTTGTATAAGTGAGTGATATGGATTGATCGCCATCATTCAATGTTCCGCAGAATGAAAGGCTTTCATCTCCATCGTTGGTAGGATTCACAATATATCCTTTACCGGGTTCTAATGTTGAACTTGACTTCCATGTATTGGTAGTTTCATCGTAATATTTTATAAGGTCAGTTTCTGATAATGCATATGATTCACTTACTGGCGACGACATATACCACGAACGATAAGTCAGGTATTGATTCACTTTAGCAGAATTTATATTGGCTGTCCCGTTATTGATAAAAGTTGCTGTTCCTGATGTTGCATCACTTAAAATATATAATGAGTCACAACTGAGGCTTTCGGTTTCGTTGACAGTAAGTTTGCCCCCTGCATCAATATATAATTCAGAGGCAGTACAATTTGAAGGTATTGTTACAAGATTGCCTGTACTTATGTGAATTTCGGTAGCCTGATTGTTCGGAACTGTTTCAGATTCAATCCAATCCTGATTGTTATACGATGATTCCCATGTTGAAGTACTGTTCCAGTTTCCTGACGATACAGATCTGAAATAGTCTGTAGGGAATGTAACTGTATCTCTTAATAAAATATTGTCGATATATATTGGAGTGTGATAGTTAAGGTTTGTCTGGTCTGTTTCTTCGTAATGAGGGTGAATAATCATAGTTGTAGGATTCCCGGTAAAATCACTACTTTTGAATTTAAAGGTAAGTCTTTGCCATTGACCAGGAGTTGTGTATTCGGCAAATAATTCTTTTGTGCCGGCTCCATCGAGTTCCAGCCCAACTGTACCTGCAATGGATTTGTTTATCATAAGACTAATAACTGGAGTGACAGACAGATCAATATCTAAATCATTAATTCCTAGGCCACACCAGTTATAACCGTCCATAGCTCTTAAAAATCGTATTACATGATTTGATGAGTTTATTTTGTCCTGATAGAGATTTGGAAATAAATCTGTTTCTAAATTATTTAGATCTCCATTAGGAGACCAATATCCATCAAGCAAATTTAAAGAACTATCATCCGAACCGTCAAAAATAACATTGGCAGTTGTTCCATCGTAAACAGAAATTTCATCAAAATAAGTAATAATATTTTCACTCAGATCTGTTTGATTATGAGGAAAAACAAAAAGTGTAGTTGGAGACCCTGAAAAATTTGTTGCGTCAAAATAAAAATCAAGTTGTTGCCATTCATTCGGGGTAGTATAATAAGTTGTGACTTCTTGAGATCCCGCACCTTCTAATTTCATGGTTACATTCCCTGCAATTGTTTTTTTTATCAAAAGGCTGAAATGATTTTTAGTACTTATATCTATATTGTATGAAGAAATATCCCAATACGCACCAGCCCAGCCTTCACCATTTGGATTTCTGATTAGTCGTATGACTTTGGACGTTGTGTTTTCTCCTGTAGAATCGGGATTGTTAATATCTCCGGAAAGAATGTCCATTTTACCAGAAACATAGAGTTTCCAACCTTCCCCCTGATGACAATCAGCTCCATTAGGTCCCTCTGTATATTCACCATCTACAAAACCACCTCCAATGTCCCAAAAATCTGCAGTCACGGTTTCCCCATCATAAATGGTTATTTGTCCAAAAATGACAGGGATACCATACAGTCCGAAAAATAGTGTGAATAATAATTTTTTCATGCCGCATTTGTATTTATAGATTTTGAGGTATACAAATATATTTCAACTATTTATTTGTGGGTATAAGAAATGTTACATAAGCGTGTAGTTTTGATACAAACCGGATATTTGCGCACAAAAAAGAGGCTGTCGAAAAACAGCCTCTGCAGAAAATTATCATTATGTTTTTTATTTCAATTAGTATTCCACTACAATCATATCCCAGTATTTAAGAGATGGAAGTGTGACGGTAACCTGATCTCCACTTTGGGTAAACGGCAGGTTGTTAGCTAAGCCATTATTAATATCTGGAGAAGCAAACCAAACTTTTGAAACCGTTCCGGAAACCGGGATGCTTACAGAAGGCGCCGTAATCAATGTTGGCTCAGCCTGAGTCCCTTTCGAATCTCTCCACTGCATAGAGTTGGCATCAGTAAAATTAATCAGATGAATCACATCCTTTCCGTTTACTTTTTTGCCGATTGTAGCTACCTGTCCTTTATCTGCCGGCCAACGGGCGGCTGTTATGCTTTCGTTCAGAAACGTTACATCCGCTGCCTGAAATTCTCCTCCATCGCGAAGCAGATTTTCGTATGCCACCAAAAAGTCGTAATAATTTACCAAAGCCTGTCCCAAATCCGATTTCATTTGTAAATTGTCATTCGGAAAATATTCATTGGTCAGGTAATGTTCTCCTAACTCGAGGTGAGCTCCACCCCAGGCAAAAATAGAAGCATCTGCCAATAATATTCCGGGTTTGTTGACATAGCCCGATGTTGTTGAAATATCATAATCCATGTAGGCTGCCAATACTATGTTTTTCTCAGAATTACTTTGAGCAACATTGTCGCGCATAAGTGAGATTAAATCTGCATACGAATTTTCAGGTTCATCTCCACTACGGGCACCCCAAACTTCGGCATACAGAAAATCCACATCTGCATTAGCAATGTCCGACTGACCATATCCACCGACAGCATTAAATACCAGATTTTTGTTTGGTTCTGCTGTTTTCATGGCATTAATAAATGATCCGTATCCTGCCGTCATATTAATAGAGTTTCCATCGTAATCGTAACGGTCTCCACGGTAACCGAGTTGGTCGATGTGATAGCCATCAAAACCAAAGACACTGTAAACATCGTTGTTACGTTTAACAAGATATTGCTGCCAATCAGTATTGGCCGGATTTACAATATAAATATTGCTACGACCGCTTGAAAGTTCATGGTAATCCTTGTTTCCATGTTGCTGATCTGTATACACATACCATGCATCTTCTACACCGTCGGAAGCTGCATCATCCAAGGCTCCGTAGCACAAATTGTAAAACATGGTTTTTATGTTTTTGCTTTGTGCTGCTGCAATATATCCCTGAACGGTAGACAGGTAGTTTGTACGGTCAAAAATATCCAACCACGAAGAAGCCGGATTTTCGGCGGTTCCGGCCAACGGACGCTGATGGTCATAAAGCCAGTCGTAAAACTGCAAACCGTTGATATGGTAGCGGTTCAATCTTTCAATATTGTTGTCGATAAATACCTGTGACATTTTACTATAGTCTGACAGAAAACCATAACGTGGAAATTTAGTCCAGTCGGAAGACACATCCACCGCAATGGAAGTGTAAAGCTCCTCAGTACTATTGTTTGTTGTATACACTGCCGCCATGTAACCCTTATAGTCTTCTGCTGGTGGAGTCCATGTCCATGTTTTGTCTGTCAGCGAAGCCGAATCAATTGCTTCGTCAAGATAAAAATAACGTACTTTGGCTCCGGAAGGAAGGTTTTTCAGTGTGAAAGTAACCGTTTCGTCCGGCGCATAAGAAGCCTTATCTGTAGATAATTTCATGTCCAGATAAGTTTCTCCGTATGTAACCGGATTATTCTGAGTGTCGTAGTAATCACCGCAAGCGCTTAAAATAAGCGCTGACAGTGTTATTGATATATATATTACTTTTTTCATAAGATGCTTTTTTATTGTAATGTAATTGTTACGAGTTCCTGTAACTGGTCGAGTTCTATGGTATAAGTTCCCGCTGTGGTTATGTTCCATTTATTATCCGGGTTGGCACCACCAGCACTGAAGATCATTTGTTCTTCCGAACCACTTGGCTCAAGGCCAGAGGAACTTGCCAAGAACCAGTCTCCACCCCAGTCGCTTTGTTTGTCACAGCTGAATTTCAGTTCACCGGTACTCAGACTTCCTGTCCATGTAAATTTATAAGGATTTCCTGTAACGGCAGTCATTGCCAGGGCATTACCAATGTCCCAACCTACCGACGTAGCCGAACCAATCATATACATTGATGAATAAGGTGTGAAAGGCACAATGTCGATTTTCATATTCTGTAAATCAAATGTAATTTTATATACGCCGGTATTTATTTTCCATTTATAATCATCTGCATTTTCGGCAGCAGACCATTTTGCTACGGTAAGATCCGTTCCTGTTCCCTGCTGATCAACAGCCGGATGGAAATATATCACATTGTCATCGAAACTTTGTGCCGTGGCTATTTTGAATTCATCAGAACTGCTTGTTGAACTTAATTCTGCATTGTAGTGGAAAACATACGGATCCAATAAGTCGTTGCGCATTTCAACAAAGTTCCAGCCGCTAAACCCTCCGACGAACCAGAGTTGACTATACTCCGGAGCATCAAGTACATCTATACTGATAGCAAGAGTAATAATGTTCAGCGTTATTTTGTAAATACCTGAACTTGAAATAGTGAATTTATTATCAGGATCGGAATCCGATTCGCGGAAATAAAGAGATGTGTTATCAGCTCCTTTATTGTATGATGGTACAAATGAACCTAAAGTTGTAATAAATTTCAGTTCACCGGCACTGAGATGTCCCTGCCATGTAAAACTCCCGGCTGCGCCTGAAACAGAATTCATTTTTGTCGCGTTGTCAGCACTCCAGCCATTAGGTGCCGCGCTACCAATAATATACAGTGTTTTTGATATTGGTTTGTACGAAGTAACGCTCATGTTTATGACAGCCGATGTGTCCGGCTCAATTCCGTTTGCATGAATAATGGCAATAATCCGGGCTTCCAGTTCCGCTTTCGAACCGACAGCCACTCCAAAATGATTCAACAGAATATTGTTGAAATCTTCGTTTGTATATTCAATGCTGACAGAACCTTTATCAAAAACAGTATCGATCGCATTTGAAAAGTTATCGCCTACTTTTCCTAACTGAAATTCATAGGTGATTGCTGCGTTTGTTCCTTGATTGGAACCCGAAGTCCAGCTGAATTTTATAGCGGTAGCAGTCGGAGATGCTACATCAAGGCTGACACTGTCGTCTGTATTGGTTGACAGAACAAGAGCATTGTCGCCTTTGCTTGTCTCCATCATATCTTCGGTACACGAAGTAAAGAATGTCGGAACCGAAAGTATTACCGCTACTAATATTTTATTGAATGTTTTCATTGTTCAAATGTGTTTGTATGTTAATAGCCTGTGTTTTGAGTAAGATTTGGGTTTGAATCTATGTCTTTTTGCGGAATCGGGAATAATAAATGTTTGCGTGTTGCATTTATTTTTCCTATTGAATGCAGAAAATCCAATGCATACTGACCGTTGTTGATACGAATCATATCAAACCAGCGATGTCCTTCAAAGGCTAATTCAATGCGGCGTTCATGAATAATTTTTTCCTTCATTTCTTCCTGAGTTAGTCCTTCTACATCCGACTTATTGGTTAATCCGGCACGTTTACGCACTTCATACAGCGGATCTTCTGCTTCGGTAGTACGTCCCAACTCGTTAAGAGCTTCTGCTTTCATTAATAAAACATCGGCATAACGAAGAATAACGAAATCCTCAGCACAGGTATTATAATCAGCTGAGATAGAAGCCGGAACTAAAAATTTCCGGACATTATATCCTGTACCGGACATGGAGCCTTTGTACTGATGTCCGTCAAAAGAAGGACAACCTTCGTATAAAATGGTTTTGTCCTTACGCACATCTCCGTCTTCGTATTGATCTACAAATTCCTGAGTAGGTTGATTCCAGCCGTATCCTCCTGCAACAAAGCCTGAATTACGTGGTCCCATGAAAGTACTCAGCCATGACGATTGATTTTCATCATCCCAAAATCCGGCATCTGTTGTTCCATAATATTGCACTTCAAATAATGACTCGGCTGTGTTCTTGTTTTTATCCTCTCCTCCGAAACAGTCGCTGTAGTCCGGATTCAGTGTGTATCCTAAATCTGCTACTTTATTACACATTGTTAAACAACTGTCGTATTCACAACGTGTCAGGTAAACTTTAGCTAACATACCATACGCAGCACCTTTCGAAGCTCTTCCTTTGTCCTCAGCGTCATATTCTTCGCGCGTAGGAAGTAATTTTATGGCTTCTTTCAGGTCGGGAATAATAACTTCATTATAAATGGTATCTTTTCCAACTCTTCTCGGATATAAGTCATCGCTGGAACTTGCAGGAGTAAGGGTCAGAGGCACATCTCCGTACAACTGAACCAGCAGAAAATAATAATGAGCGCGTAAAAATTTAGCTTCTCCTATACAACGGTTTTTAATGTCATCGCTGATATTCATTGTCGGTACATTTGCTAAAACCGTGTTACAATACAGAATTCCCGGATTTGGCCCTCTCCAGAAGTCAATTGTGGCAAAATTATCGGCATCGGCCGTAAAATTGGCCAATTGAATAGTTTCGATACCATCGCTTCCGCCGCCGGCTCCGACTTCACTGTTCCCGGCAATGATGTCTAAAGTCCATATACGCATATTATACAATTTAGGACGTTGTAAAGGCTGGTAAGCCGCATTGGTGAGAGCTATGGCGCTTGCTTCGTCGTTTATGGTTTCAGCTCCGGGATCTTCATAAGGAGATTTATCCAAATATCCGGAACATGAAGTTGCTAGTGCTGCAAAAAAGATTGTGATTATATATAATATCCTTTTCATATCTGTTTTTATGTTTTTAATTAAAATTTTATATCAAGACCAACACTCATTGTCCGGGTAAGCGGATAGTTTCCGGAATCAACACCCGATACTTCCGGGTCGAATCCCGAATACTTAGTCAGGGTATATAGATTTTGTCCCGACACATAGAATCTGGCACTCGAAATATAAGCTTTTGATAAAAGATTTTTTGGCAAAGTATATCCTAAAGTAACATTCTTCAATCGCAAATATGAACCATCTTCAATGAACCGGTCGGAATTACGGTTATTGTTATTCGGGTCAGCATACACCGCCCGTGGCATGGTATTGCTTGTGCCTTCTCCTGTCCAGCGGTCTAATACTTTAACCGATTGATTTACTACGGTTGACATTCCTTCCAGCGTTACCCGGTTGGCATTGTATATCTGGTTTCCTGCAACTCCCTGAAAATAAATCTGCAAATCAAAATTTTGATAATTAAAGGTATTGTTCATGGAGAATATCCATGATGGAGTAGGATTGCCGAGATAAGTACGGTCGTTCTCGTTGATTATTCCGTTATTGTCCAAATCTTTGAATTTTATATCGCCCGGAGCTGTACCGCCTGCAATCTGCAATGCGTAATTGTCGACTTCTTCCTGTGTTTGGAATATACCGTTTGTCACATATCCGTAGAAGGCACCTACCGGTTTCCCGACAGTATGTGTCTGATAACCGTAATAAATAGGTACATCTCCATCTAATTCAATGATTTTATTCTTATTGAAAGAAACATTGGCGTCAGTTGTCCATTCAAATTTACCGGTAAAATTGTGGGAAGTTATTGAAAATTCACAACCTTTGTTTTGTACCTGTCCGGCATTAATTTGTGGTGTGTAAATATCGGAATATCCTGTAGTGATAGGCACTGCCATGGATACTAACATGTCGCTTGTGTTTTTAATATAAGCGTCGATAGTAACGTTTACCCGTTGTTTGAACAGTGACGCATCCAAACCTATGTTCCATTGTTTCACGCTTTCCCATTTAATATCTGTGCTGGGCATAACCAGCGGATACAATGTTGATACCGGTTTCCCGTTGAAAACGTATTGTGCTGTTTTTAAACGAGTAATGGCGGCGTAAGTATCCAAAACACCCTGATTTCCTGTTTCCCCGTAACCGATTCGTAATTTTCCATCGCTGAAGAGATCGTTTTTAGTATAAAAAGGTTCTTCCGTAAATCGCCATGCAGCGGAGAAAGACGGGAACGTACCCCAACGGTTGTTTTGAGCAATGCGTGAAGTTCCGTCCCTGCGGACAGTGGCGGTCAGGAGATATTTGTTGTCGTAGTTATAATTGGCACGTCCGAAGAACGAAAGTAATGCCCAGTCACTTTGGCTACCGCCTATCTGAGGATCAAGCAGTCCGTTGTTCAACTGGTTATAATCATCTGACAAGAAAGATTTAATACTGCCTGAAATATATTGGTACACATTATTCTGGGCACTCGAACCGAGCATTACATTAATACTGTGTTTTTCAGCGAAAGTATCCATATAAGTGATTGTGTTATCCCATAAATAGGTAATACTTTTATTCCATGATTCGCCGCGCGATGAGTAAGGCACTGCTATTGGTGTCCAGTCATATTTCGGCACGAAAGAGGTAGAGTTCCAGTCTTTATAATCGACTCCTCCCACTGTTTTAAAAATAACTTTATTTAGAATATTAATTTCTCCATAAATATTCCCCAAAAGATTATATCCCGTGGTTTTGTTTTTGTCTATTGTGGCTGTACCTATCGGATTGCGGATGTCTCCGTACCATATAGCCCGGTCGCCGGGGCCGGCATAAGTACCATCTTCATTGTAAATGTCCTGTGTAGGGAGGGCTTTTAATGTTGAAAGAATATCATAATCGCCACTTTGTTTTACATCGTGGCTGAAAGTGAGATTATTACCAAGCTTCAACCATTTCAGAACCTTGGCTTCGTTGTTGAACTGGAAAGTATAACGTCGATAGTCGGTATTGATGACAATTCCTTCCTGATTGAAAATACTCCCCGATACATAATAGTTTGACTTATCGCTGCCTCCTGAATATGACAGAGAATAGTTCTGCATGTTTCCGGTTTGGATCAAAGCATCGTACCAGTCTGTACCTTCTCCCCAAAGAGTGGGGTCGGCAAAGTCAGGTCGCTGAGGTTGTGAGGCATTCAGCATCATTTCGTTATGAAGCGAGGCGAACTGACTTGCATTCAAAAGTTGTGGTGCTCCGGTAGAGGTTTGTATGCCTGCATTTGCGCTGAACGAGATATTCCCGTTTTCATTTTTTCCTTTTTTAGTGGTGATAAGTACTACCCCGTTAGCTCCGCGTGAACCGTAAATAGCCGTAGCAGAAGCATCTTTTAATATGTCGACTGTTTCCACATCGTTTTGATTGATAGAATTCAGTCCCAAATCGGTAGGTACGCCATCAATAACGAGCAGGGGAGAGCAGTCGTTTATAGAACCCAAACCGCGAATACGGATGGTGCTATTACTTCCTGGGGCACCCGAATTGGTAATCATAACACCGGCTGCACGTCCCTGAAGGGCTTCTGCTATATTGGCCACAGGTTTGTCTTTCAGTGTTTTACTACCGACGGATACGGTAGCTCCGGTTAAATCCTTCTTTTTGACGACTCCATAACCGATAACAACGACTTCGTCGAGCACTTTTTTGTCTTCATTTAATATAATGCGTAAATCAGATTTCCCTTGAATCGAAACTTCTTTTGTTTCAAATCCTAAGTAGGAAACTGATAATGTCGCATTAGAACTGGCTTGTAACGCGAATTTTCCATCATAATTGGTGATGGTTCCCTGCGTTGTTCCTTTTACGGCAATTGCTGCTCCGATAATTGCTTCTCCATTGGAGTCGACAACTGTTCCTGTAATTGTTTTTGTACTTTGCGCCTGAATTCCTGAATTCAGCATTATTAATGCTATAATCGGAAAAATACGCCACAAAGAGGAATACTTTACTTTAAACATGTTTCTCATTCTGTATTTAAATTTTATATTTAAAAGTTATTGAATTTAGATTAAGCGTTAATTGTTTTCTGACTTGAATATATTTGAAAAATATTTCCGGAAAGAAAAAATAAAATGCCGGAATGGCATAAAACAGGGCGGTTGTTTAGTGACTTTCATGATGGATAAGAATTAAATTTAAGTTTCTTGTTGAGCTTTTAAATTGAGCATAATAACAAAACAAATGTAGAAACAACATAATAACAAAAAAAGTCTATATAGATAAAATATAGACTTATAGCATTGTTAACTATATGAGTATAACTCGTTTGAATCCTTTCTCCCCTGTTGAAAAATATAGAAAGGATTGCTCCTGGTTATCTGGAAATTACACCAATTTTCATCACTAATTTTTCAAAATCGGCTCTTGGAACAGCCGCTTTATTACGAACACGGGTGCGGTAATTGTAAATAGTTGTTGCGGAATAATGCAGAAAGTCGGCAATTTTAGAACTATCGCTAATCCCTAACCGTATCAGGGCAAAAATCCGGAGTTCCGGGTTTAGCAGTTCGTTCGATTTTAATTCAAAACGTTCTTTCTGGAGTAGCAAATCATTAAAATCTTCAACAAAAGTAGGATATAGGTGCAGAAATATATTATCAAACATTTCGTAAAGTTCTTTCAGCTCAGCCTCAATCATGTCTTTTGATCTGAGCATTCTGTACAAGTCGTCCAGTTTACGTTCCATGGCTTTTTTATTGAGCGAACTCTGGTATTTTTCCAATTTATTGATATACATGGAACAAATGTCCAGAAACTGGCTGATATAAGTTTCTTTTAATAGATTGGCTTCGGATAGTTCTTTGTTTATTTCGCTCATCTTCAGGTTGCTGTTTTGCAAATCGGCATTCAGTTCCTGTAATTGTTTATTGGCATCAGACAGCGACCGGCGGGCTTTTGCCAATCTTCTCAATTGAACGTAAACATAAATGACGGCAATAATTAGGAATACAGAAAGTAACCCGATACAGAATACCAAAAAAACCAGCCTGTTTTTCTGTCCTTCCATTTTATGCTGGTATACTTTATCAATGATGGGAAATACCTGTGAAACTTCCATGGTACGAAGACGGGCGTTGGAAAAAATGGCATCTTCCATCGAGATTTGTACATATTTGTAAGCCCTTTCAACATCATTTGTTTTGTACAGGGCCATGGCAAGTGCCCGCATGGAAGCATTTTCTTTAATTACATTTTTTATATCCGAAATGGCCGAAATAGCATAATATTTTTTTTGCATTTCGTAATTGCTGTCAATCCGGTATGTCTCTCCAATGGCAAATGCCAGTACGGCTTTCCAGTGGTTTTCGTCTTTGGCTTCTCTGAACATGGGTAGTAATATGCTACGCGCCTGTTCACATTCGCCTAAATGTGTAAGTTTTTCAGCGTAAACTATTTTGTAATCATTGGATTCGGGTTCGATATGAGTCAGCAGAGAATCTCTGTAAATTTTATAGTTCTTTTCGCTAAGCGGATTTGCCGGATAATAATAAAAAAGTTGTTTGTAGGAATCGAAGTACTTGCGCAACAACCAGTTTGGCAAATCATGGGTGTTGATAGAAGTTAATAATTTGTCTGCATCTAAAAACATTCCGGCTATGGAGTAGAGTAATGCAAGGTCAATTTTGGAATCGTTCAGCCAGTCGGTATTATTTAATTGAGTGGCAATCCGGATGTTTTTTTGAAGGTAAATAATTGCTGAATCAGGAATGAATGATTTGTATTCGTTATAAAGTTTATTGTTAATGTCATATTGTTGTTCCGGGGTAATTTTGGAAATATTAAGCAGTTGTCTCAGGTCGACAATTCGTTGTTCCTTTTGCTTTATATACAGGTCTTTATTTTGTATGGTCTGATCCAGTATTGTTAAGATTGAGTCCAGTTCATTATTAGCCGAAGAATAAAAAATTGAAACTAATGATAGTAATATAATTAAAAAACCTTTTTTCATATTGGATTTTAATTTTCAATATAACAGAATAGTTTCGCAAATATAGGGAAATTATTGATTTGTGTGAGACTATCAAATCCAAATTATTGCCCGGATATAGGAAAGTGAAAAAAAAGAGTGCCCCAAAATTTCAGGACACTCTTGTGAAAGCAACAAACAACAACCTACTTATATCCTTTTTAATATTTAAATATCAAGAAAGATCTGGTTGATTTAGCATTTATTTTTTATTTAAGTAATAATTTGTATGTTTTAGTTTTACCTTCTTTTGATAAACGAGCGATATAAATGCCGGCATTCAGATGATCGGCTGATAATTGTTGGAGGGATGTATTTATTAGCATTTTTTTCAATAATTCTCCCTGAACAGAGTAGAGATAAAATGTAGTACCGGAAGCATTTGAAATATTAATTGTTTTATCTACAGACTGAATGGTTACTCCCGGAAAATCATCTGTAGGATTGTATGCTGTTGATACGTCTTTTACAGTGCTGATAGTCATGGCATTTAAGTCAATGGTGACCGTATAGTCTCCGGTTTCCGTGATGGTCCATTGTCGGTCATCTGTTGCATCTGTACTGATTTTTCCTTCATCTGAAGCATCTTTAAAATAAAAATAACTATTGTCAAATCCTTTTCCCGGAGCAACTGTAATTTTGAAATTACCAGCAGTTAATTGTACTTTTCCTGAATAAGTAAACATATTTGCTTCATTATCCTGACGCCACAAAGGGGTTGCAGCAGAAGTAGACCATCCTCCTGGAGTTGCATCTCCAACAAGATATAAGGCTGGATATTTGATTTGAGCATCCTGATAAGTTATTTTTTCCGCGTTGAGAGTCATGGCATCAATATCGCAGGTAATCTTATAATTACCGGATTCGGCTAATTTGAATTTATAATCTTCATTATCTCCGGATTTTAAAGCAAGAGCCCCTCCGGCAGTAAGATCTAAATATTCATTTGTAGAAGCATCTGCATTTCCGTTTCTTAATTCTAATTTTCCCCAATCGTGTGTAGTCAAAAATTTAAACTCATTATCCTGATTGAAGTATCCGGTGTAAGTATATATATTACCATTCTGATACAATTCGAAAGCGGCTTGTGGATCCCAACCACATAATGCGGCATCTCCTACGATGTAAAGTGGAGAGCTTTTGCTTTCCATTAACTCCACACTGAGTTTGTTTGTATTTGTATTAACCGTGATACGGTAAATGCCGTTAGTCAGCGCGTTAATACCCCAGAAATGGTCTTCCAGATTGCCTGCAGTTTGCGAACAAATAGTCATATCATATTCTCCGGCATCACTGATAAGTTGAACGTTTCCGTTATAATCTACTACACTTGGAATGAAGTAATCAACTGCATCCCAGTTTCCCTGTGAAAGTGTGAATTTGAATTGTTTATTATCGCCATTGTATGATAATTCTTTTTCAAAAACGAAAATTCCGGATACTTCTGATTCTGAAATTGAAATTCCACTATTACTGTCCCATTGATCAAAGGCGGTTCCTAAACCATAGAGGGTAGAACTTGCAGCATTTGCTGATGTTGCACAAAACAAGAACATGAACATTCCGAAGATTCCGAAAGGAATGAATTTGTAATTTTTTTTCATAATGTTTTAATTTTAAATTATAGAGATATTGGTTGTTAATTATCTGGAGTTGTCAATTTTACAATTTTACAACTATGAGATTCTAATGTTACACTTACATTGTCTGTTTCTCCTTCGTCGACATGTTTCCATAAGTCGCGAACATTCATTTTGCCAGTTATGCCTAAATCAGAAAACTTTATGGAGCGATACTGAGAATTGTCTTCCCGGTTAAATAACCCGATAATCCAGTCGCCATTGCTCATTTGTCCATACCATATCTGGCTTTTTGCATCGGTTAAACTTTCTGACAATGGTTTGCCTACAAATTTATCCGTATTCAGAGCAAGCATTTCTTCGTTTTGGTAAAATTTCAGATCTCCGGTTTTAATGGTGTTGTATTGATCCGCCACGGCCACCGGTCCTCCGGCAATCAACTGCAACGAAATGGAAAACTGTTTTTCATTATCATTCGAAAGCGTATTTAAACGGATAAAATCTCCATCCATAATCACTTTTCCGTGTCCGGCAATGTGCGACCAGTGAATAAATCCGTCGAACTGGTTATGACAGGCAGGCCAGCCATCATAAACATTTCCCCTCAAACGTCCAGAAACATGATCCCAACCTCCGCCAAAAGTGTCGGCTACTATACGTACCATATTGCCGTATTTTTTTTCTATTTCGGCATCTTCAAATAGGTTCGGCATGACTAATGAAGTAAAAATTCCGTACTTTTTAGCTGCTTCGCAAATATATTCAAATGCCAGTTGATAGTTTTTGCGACCGTAGCCTTTGCTCGGCATTCCACCAGCACCACTTGCACTTTCGAATAAACAAAGAAAATCCATACGAATGAATTCCACACCTAATTCCTTATAATGTTTAAAAAAACCATCGATATACTCCTTTGCACCTTTGTGGCTTGGCACAATCCATGTAAAAATGTCATTGTTATTTGGATATAAAACATCGTTTATGTCCGATTCGTCATACAGCAAATCCTGAAAAGTCAGAGCAGTACCTTCAATTTTCGTGTCGAGAGAACCGTGAATCCACAATGGATTGTCGTAAATCCCTAACTTTAATCCTTTAGCTTTTAATTTAGTGATCAAAGTTTTCAGATTCATACTTCCGTATTGTGTCATATATCCTGAATCATCGGTGGCTAACATGGCCAAAAATCCATCTGTACAAATCATGTTGTAACCGTAAGGTTTCAGGTTATCAGCCACCCAGTTGATTATTCTGTCCCATTCTCCTTCGGAGATGTCAATATTATTCGCACCTGCCTGTTCGGCTACCCAGGCATATTCATATACACTCCAATATAAGGGTGCTTTATAGGTATGTATTCCAAGGGAATCATTCGTTTCTTCTTCTTCTGTTGAATCATTGGGAAGATCAGCCGGAGTCCATCCTGTTCCGGAATTATCTCCACAGCCAGAGAAAAACAGAAGAAAAATGAAAATACCTGTGTTGAATTTGATTTTATTGATTAGCTTGTACATAAATTTGATATTATTTTTAGATTTTTCGTAGCCTTCATTTTTGAGGATATTCCGGGTATTTCCATTTATTGTTTTACGAAACTGACTGTCATATTAATTACGTTTAAACTTATTTTGTATGACCCGGATTCGCTGGCGCTTACTGTCCATTTCTTATCAGGACTTCCATTGGCTACAAAACTCACAGCTGTTTGTGAGAGCGGAGCCAAATTATTGCTACCAACATTAGTTGGCATCAGGTAGTTGCATTCAAAACCATTGGTATTACTGAGGGGAAATTTAAACTCCCCTTCCGACAGATTACCTTCCCATATAAACGTTCCTTTTGTGGTATTTGCATCGTATGTAAGCTTTTGTGAGAAAGGGGTATCCCAACTTCCCGGAGTGGCACTTCCTGTTATCCACACATTTTTGTATGGCAGGTCATTGGGTATTTCCGGTTCAGCCTGCTTCTGAAAGGAAATAGTCATATCATATACATTGAGTGTGATTTTATAAGTTCCTGCATCGTAAATTCTCCATTTATAATCATGTGTCGCAGCCTGAGAAGTACTTACATATTCTACCCTGTTGTCTCCGTCTGGACTGGCTTGGTTTTCTACTGGCATAAAATAATCACATTCAAACAATCCTATATTTTGAAGCGGAAATTTGAACTCTCCTGCATTAAGTGTTCCTTCGTAGATGAAGGCTACCTGATTTACAGGGTCTTTTTGTAATTCTACCGGATTGGATATATTCCACCCTGCCGAAGTCGCATCTCCTATCATCCAAACCTGACTATATGCTGCAGTCGGATATTCACTTTCAAAGGTCAGAGCTTCTATATCTATCGTTATAACATAAAATCCTGCATTATCTATATGGAACAATGTTTCGGAACTGTTTTCTGTTTCATTATAAACTAAGATATTACTGCCGATGCCAAGACTATAAGATGGATACAGGTTTGTTGTGTCTTTAATAAATTTAAAGTCTCCCGGTTGTAATACTCCGGCCCATGTATATTTTTTTTCAGAGGTTACTTCTTCCATTTTAAGAGACTTGGCCGGATCCATACCATCAACGGCACTACCAACAATATAAAGGTCTCTTGGTTGAATATAATAGCCGGTTACATTTAAGTCGGCAGTAGATATTTCCGGTTTCATATATACCGTTGAGTTTGAAGCTTCTGCAATGATCTCGGCAGTCAATTGTACAGTCTGTCCGGCTTCAATATCCCAACCTGCCAACAAGTCGTTCATTTCTTTGTTTGTAAAACTGATAGAGTTTTGTCCTTCCGGAATTTCAATTTTGTCTATTGACGTTTCAAAGTTGTTGCCGGTAATGTCCATTTTGAAATAGTAAGTAAGTTCTGTACCTGAGCCACGATCGGCTGCAGTATTCCATGTAAACGTGACGGCTACCTGATTTTTTAAATCCTGATTCAAGAGAATGTCAGCTGCGGAAACACTGAGATGCATAGTGTCTTCCGGAGATTTTAATGTGTACATATCGCTTATTTCCTGACAAGAAACCATTAAAATAGTCAGTATAATCAGGATGTTTTTTATCATGTTTTTCATAATAGTAATTTTTTGATATTAATTCCAATATGGATTTTGAACAAGATTTTCGTTTTTATCAATTTCCGTCTGGTGAATCGGGAACCAGTAATATGACTTTTTGTAAACACGGGTTTGATAAACGGTACGAACATAAAAAGTAGCCTTATCTGTTCCACTGAAATTCATGCCATCAAAATCTCCATTCAATGTAGTCATTGCCTCTTTCCAGCGGCGCAAATCATCGTAGCGAGTACCTTCGCAACATAATTCCACCCTGCGTTCGGCATGAATAATTTCACGCATTTTATCCTGATCGCTCAAGTCTACATGGATATAATCATCATCAGTAGCTCCGGTAGTATATTGACGCACTCCGGCACGCTCACGAATTTTATTCAGATATACCAGAATATCGGCATTACCCGGATCCGATTCGTTTAAAGCCTCGGCATAATTCAGATATGTTTCACCAAGGCGGTATAAAATTCCGGGACGGTATTGATGATTCCCTTCTTTTATGTTCGATTTCGGTGATACCCTTTTACGAATAAGATATCCGTTTTGTGGCGCATCATGTGTATGTGTATTATCGGTTGCTCCATTGTAGAAGTTAAAAAGCCGTTTTTCTGTTGGAAAATAAGCATGATTGAAATTAACGCTTACATAAAATCGCGGCTCACGATTACAATACATGTTGTATGTATCGGAATAGGTAATCGCACCTCCGTTAACATTTTCATCCCAGATAGTATTGTTCAACGTTTGATTGGAGGCTGAGAATCCCGTTTCAACATATCCGGAATTAGCATCGGTAATTGGAAGTCCGTTTTTCATGAAGAACGCGTCTACCAACGACTGGGTTACCCCCAAACCACCGTTACCTCCGCTACTGTTAGGAGTGGAATGTCTTTCATATTCAGTATAGTTGCAGGATGGACGAGCAAACAGAATTTCTTTATTGCCTTCGTCAAATCGTTTCAGGAAGAGATCCTGATAGGACATAAACGGGTCTATGGTTCCGTCTTCGTTTTCTTCTACATACAATTCATAACCGGCAGTTTCTGCGGCATCAATCAATTGCTTGCAAGCTTGCGCGGCATAAGTCCATTTCGTTTTATCCTCAACAGGAGCTGAAGTATAAGGAGCTAGACTGCTAAATAGATATTGTCCGTCTTTGTTTTGGAAATCGGCATAATCGGGATTTCCGTTAACTAACGGACTCGCGGCGAACAATAACATGCGGGCACGAACGGCAAGGGCCATTATTGAAGTTGCCCGTCCGTATTTTTGAGCTTCGGAATATTTGGCCGGAAGAATTTTTGCTACCGCCTGCATTTCTTTATCAATCCAGTCAACCACTTCATAATATGGATGTTGACCTTCCAATAAATCAGCTAAATCAAAATCCGTCGGAGCTATATAATCCGGTTTAAATGGAATAGGACCATAAGTATTTGCCAATAAATAGTAATAGTAGGCAATTAAAAAACGACATTCCGCTTTCATATAGGTTACATCGGTATTAGTAACCCCCTGATCAGGTAAGGCATGGACATTTTCAATGAAAATAGATGCTTCACGAATTCGTTGTGGTAATTGTGCCCAATAATCTCCGTACCAGTCGCTTGATGGTGTCCATTCGCCGAGTATATACGGAATGACCACCCAATCCCATTGACGCCAGCGTTCGGAAGGAGTTTCATCATCGCCTAAGATTTCCCAGCCCAAGTCTCTGGTATATCCCCAATATGGATCGGGAATTGCAGAATAAGCATTTGCCAACCAGCCTTCCATTCTGGTTTTGTCCTGGAACACCATATTGAGTGTCAATTCGGTGTCCGGTTCTTTATCTAAATAATCGGCACAAGATGAGAAAAACTGCACACTTAGTACTCCGACCATTATATATTTTATGAATTTCATTTTCAAAACGTTTTTATAGTATTAATTAAAAGTTAAACTCAATTCCACCCATTACAGAACGCATGGTCGGATATTTTAATCCATCCGTCGTATTCAGTTCAGGATCCCACAACTTAAATTTCGATAAATAGAATAAATTATTTCCACTGACATAGAACCGGATACTTTTTGCGCGCAATTTATGTGCGACTGATTCAGTTAAACTGTAGCCCAGTTCAATAGATTTACAACGCAGAAAACTCATATCTTTTTTCCACCAGGTTGACGCGCAGTTGTTGTTGGTATTTGTACTTTCCGACAAACGAGGCCAGAAAACATTCTGTGAAGGATTTTCTTCTGTCCACCGGTCGGTGTAGTTTGCATATACATTTCCCAAAACTCCCTGCCCGCTACCCGGAATAAAATAATCGGAACCTCCGATAATTCTATATACCTCCGATGAACCCTGAAAGAAAGTCGAGAAATCAAATTGTTTGTAACTTAGGTTTCCGCCAAATCCGTACACCATTTTCGGATCTGTTGTACCGCCTATATAACCTTCATCCTGTTCCGTAATATATCCGTCGCCATTTTTATCGACATATTTAATATCGCCCGGGCGAACATTGTAGCCAAGTTCAGGAAGGGAAATTCCGTCTTTCAGCACTCCGTTTTCAAAATCATCACTGGTAAAAAGTCTTTCGGCTTCCAGTCCCCACAGCGTGTTAATTGAATGGCCGGTAATGGAACGGTAAGTGCCTTTCACTGAAGAAGGTTCATCTATTTCAATAATCGTATTTTCAGCATAAGTTACCGTACCACGCAAACTGAGTGACCATTTTTTGTTAAAACGTTTGTGATAATCCAGGGATATATCATAACCCTGATTGTTTACCTTTCCATAATTTGCATAAGGATTGGTAACAAATCCTATCTGCGAAGGAATGGTGCTGCGTTGCATAAAGATATTGGAACGTTTTTCCTTGAAAATATCTACCTGTAAATTGAAGTCATTCCACAAACCGATTTCCACTCCGATATTTGCTTTCAAAGCGGTTTCCCATGTCAGGTCTTGTACTCCTACTTCACCTTCCTGAATACCGGTACGATAAAAATCACCATTATAACCCCAGTTGTATCCGTTTGCACCCGAATTAATTGTTGTTATATATGCGAATCGTCTATTACCACCGATATTGTCGTTACCAACTTTACCGAGAGATGCTCTTAATTTCAGTTTTGTAATAGTCTGTTGCACCGGTTCCATAAAGGCCTCTTCTGAAGCAATCCAGCCAAGTGCGATAGAAGGGAAGAAGCCGAAGCGCTTGCCTTTTGCAAAGTTTTCAGAGCCGTTATATCCGAAATTAAACTCGGAAATATACCGGCGATTGTAGGTGTATGATAAACGTCCGGCGATACCCTGCGTTCTGTTCGGTTGAATATCACCCCAGTCGTAACTGCGCTGATTGTAAAGGAGCAAGGCATCAATATCATGTTTTTTGAACGTTTTAGCATAAGTTAATGCCAGTTCCAGATACGTACTCTGATTTCCATAATATCCACCACTTGACAAACTCAGAAATTCACTACCATAACTTAAAATATTGTGTACCAGTTCGCCTTCATCATTGCGTGTCTTGGCAACGCTATAATAATCAGGAGTTTTCCCGCGGGTTAAATAATTTTCGCTATAAGTATCAAAAGCGAATTTCATTCTTGCCTTTAAACCGGGTGTAATCATTTTCAGATTTTGTTCTAAAGAGAACAATGATTCCAATTTGCTTTTACCACTGCGATAATATCCCTGTTGGGTACTCATTGCCCATGGATTTGAACGCTGTGCGCTCGCGATAGGAATTGTTCCATCCGAATAAACGGCAGGATGTACAAAAGGAGTGGTTTCGAATGCCGATTCAAATACACCATCGGTACTACTGTTGGACTTACGAAGATTCTGCAGGTAGCCTCCTACACTAAAACGTAGAAGAGTTGTTTTGGTTAAATCTAAATCTACATTGGAACGCATGTTATATCGGCTCAATTTGGTTCCCGTATCGTATGAAAGATTCGGGTCGGTTGCTATAATGCCTTCTTCGCTATATACCGAGGCTGTTAAAGAGTAGCGCAGAATATTAGTACCCCCGCTAACAGTCATGTTTGCTCTGGAAGAATAGGCGTAGTCATTAGTGATTGCATCAATCCAGTTCACGTCCGGATACAAATCCTTATCATAACCGTTATAGGTTTTTAAAATTTCATCGGTAGTAAACATCTGATTGTTGGGATCATTTTGTAGTTCGTTCAACAAACTCATGTATTCTGCTGCACCGATAAATTGTGGTAATTTGGTCGGGGCCTGTACAGAGTGTTCAACACGTACATTAATGGAAGGAGCTGAAACTTTTCCGTGTTTTGTATTTATCAGGATAACACCATTAGCTCCGCGCACACCGTACATGGCACTTGCCGAAGCATCTTTTAATACGGAGAACGACTCAATTTCAGCCGGATCAATATCGTTCAAACTACGTTCGACACCATCAACCAAGACCAAAGGAGAAGTATTTCCACTGAAAGAAGCGATACCACGAATCCAGAAGTTCGAGTTATCATATCCCGGTTCACCGGAAGGCTGTACAGCAATTACCCCGGCCAATTGTCCGGCCAGATTGTTACTTACCGAACGGGTAGAACCAACCTGTAACTGCGTAGGTTCAATCGTTTGTATGGAACCGACAACCGAAAGTTTCTTCTGATTGCCATAACCTACGACAACCACTTCATCCATGGTCTTCGTATCTTCAAGCAGAGTAATGTTGAAATTGATTTTGTCGCCGACTTTTATTTCCTGAGTTTTAAATCCGACATACGATATTTCAAGGAGGCTGTTTTTGTCCGGAACTTCCAGATAAAAATGCCCGTCAATATCAGTAACTGTACCTTTCGATGTCCCTTTCACCTTGATATTTACACCGGGTAAAGCATTTTTTTCTTTGTCAATTACGGTTCCGCTAATGCGGATTTCACTTTGAGGCCCGACCTTTTCCGCAACGGGAAAATTTTGTTCTGCTCTAAGAGGCATCACAAACATTCCCAACATGATAAAAGTAACGAGTAAGAGATTTTTTACATTCATGTTATTAAATTATGGTCAATAGTAAAACTTGTTCGTGCATTAGTTTGCAATTACAAAAATAACTATAATTTAATCCAGATAAAAGACATGAATTGAAAATATAAAGTTTGTGTCTGGGTAATTGTTTTATTATGTGATGTTTATCGTGTGTTTTGATATCCTAAAATCCAAAGAATATACAATAAAATCAAAAAGATGTTATGCCCATTATTTGATCCTCAAAAGCATCGGGATTCATTGATTTAAGCCGTAAACGGGAACGATAGGAATATACGGTTGATCTGGAACAGCGAAGAAAGAAAGCAATACGTTCGGTATCCGTAATTCCTAAACGAATCAACGCGAAAATGCGAAGTTCGGTTGTAAGACTATTTTCTTTTTTAGGAATAATACGGTCTTCTTTCGGAAGCAATTGGTTGAATTTTTCTACAAAAGATGGAAATAAATGGAGAAAAGTTTCATCAAATGTATTATAGAATGACTCAAGTTCATCGTTGATAAAGGTGGTTGATTTAAGTGTGTTGAAGAGATTTTCCAATTTTCCTGCAATAGCCTGTTTATTGAGCATACGGCGGTAATTATCCATTTTGTCAATATACACGGAACATTCGGTCATAAAGCGAACAATATAAGTTTCCTTGATGTGATTTGCCTCGGAAAGCGATTTGTTGGTTGCTGACAGAATATAGTTTGTCTCATTTAACTGATTATTGCTCAATTGGAGTTGCTCATTTACTGTATTTAGCTCAGTGTTCAGATGTTGTAACCGTTTGTTCGCTTTGTCTAATTCACTTCGCGTTTGTGATAACCGTTTCATTTGTATGCGAACGTAGATAATCATAAATATCAGAAAAGCTGACAATATGCTGACTCCAATTAATGCCATAAAGGTATGCCGGCTTTCTTTGCTGGCTTTAGCCTGATAAGCCTGTTCTATGATAGGGAGTGTCTGGGTTACCTCAATGGTACGCAGACGGGCATTACAAAATGTAGCATCTTCCAGCGAACGATTCATGTAATTATAGGCCCGATCCAAATCTCCTTCTTCATATAATATAGTGGCTAACTTTCTTAATGAAATGTATTCCTTCACACCCCATTTTATATCGGATATGGCAGAAATTATCAGATATTTTTTTTCTTCATCCGAGTTTCCCTGTTGACGATAAATGTCGGATATGGCATAAGCTGATATTGCTATATCATGACTTTTTGGGTCTAAATGTGAAAAGAAATTTTCTAAAACTTTCAATGCTTTGTTATAATCTCCGGATTCAGATAGTTTGTCGGCATGAATGTAAACATCATTTGGATTTTTCCATAATATGGAGTCTTTATAAATTATAGCTTTAGCCTTATATGCTTTTTTTTGCTCTTCTATGATGGTATAATTTGACATTGCTTCATACAACGTATTTTGTAAGCAGAAATAGTAACTTAACAAGTAATCAGGGATAAAAGAACGATTTATATTCTTTAAACTATCGCTTGCTTCTTTGTACATGCTTGCCAAAATTAAAACATGCGTGATATTCATCCGAGAATCATTCAAGAAATCATTTCGTTCTAATTTTTTTGCAGAAATTAATTTTGCTTTTGCATAATACAATGCAGAATCTACAGTGAAAGGAAGATATTCTTCAAAAAGCTGACTTTCTATTTTGTATCGTTCATTTTCCAACTTTGTTTTTCCAAGTTTTTGTTTTAGTTCAGTAATACGATTTTCTCGTAAATCAGTATATTTTTGCTGCTCTGCTACAACCTTATCTAAATCCGTTATAGAATAATCAATATAATTTTGAGCATTTAAATTGAACACTATTATGTTGCAAACAGACAAAAGAATTAAGATATTTTTTTTGAAAATATATTTAACGGTATGGTTCATTTTAGTAGTGTCGTATTTGTTTTTAACTTAGAGGCTTTTCCCTCTTGATAGTTTGTTAGATTTTTTTGTAAAAGCCTGTTAATTGTTCTTGTATCAACAAATTTACAATAAAAGTAGAGATGTTGCTTCTTTATATTCTAAAATGGACTGTTTTATTATGTCCCGGAGATCTTTCGGTAAAAATACAAATAAACCGATATTTTTCGGCTTTAAATTTTTATATTCTGTTTAAAATTACGTATTGTTTGGGGTGAACCAATAGTTAACGATTTTAGAATGTAATAATAGTCTTATCAATACGTTAGATTCCAATCTTAATTGCAATAATACAAAAGGGTGGAATCCTAAAAATTCCACCCGGTAAGTGCATCTTTTGTTCGTTTTTTAATCTGAATATATCCAGCTGAACGGAATCTGTTTTAAAGTTTTTACCTCAATATTTTATGGATTTTATAGTATAGCGATTTTAAAAAAGCGAGTCTCAATTGGATTTTTTATTTGCACGATCACGATTTTATTTGTCCAGTTACTTGTGTCGATAAGAAATTTTGTATCTGAAAATTTTTGAATATATAGTTTTTGTCCTTTCAGGTTGATTATTTGAACTTCATTATTTTCATAATTATTTTTTTCTATGACTATTTTCTTTGATTGTTTGGAAAAATAAACATTTAGTGATCGGTTGCTCTTTTCATTATTATTATTTGTTGTTGAAAAATCAATCGAATACTTTAAACTCAAATCATTAAATTTAAAATTGTAATAACCTGATTGTGAAATAGAAAAACTAATATTTGTTCCTCCTCCCGTAGTTAAAGTGGCAGTACCGGTCAGTCCTGTGACACCTCCCCAGTCATCGCCACTCCAATCCGTTGTACTGGCAAATTTCATTTCATAATCGTCAGATGTTAAGAACACAGAATTTGTGTACCAATTATACGCATCGGATGCTGTCATTGGAAGACTTGCCAAATTCCAATTGTTAAACGTGCCACCGACATACATTTTTTTAGCTTCAATAGAATAATCTAGATTCAGATCGTTGAAATTAAAAACATAATAACCGGATTGTACGACTGTAAATGTAAGAAAAGTTCCTCCTCCCGTAGTTAAAGTGGCAGTGCCGGTCAGTCCTGTGACACCCCCCCAGTCATCGCCACTCCAGTCCGATGTATTGGCAAACTTCATGGAATAATCACCAGTCGTTAAATATACGGGGGCCGAATACCAGTTGTAGCTGCCGGATGCTGTCATTGGAAGACTTGCTAAATCCCAGCTATTAAATGTACCTGCAATATACATTTTTTTATCAGCTTCAATAGAATATACCAACGTAGAATCATTGAATTTAAAGACATAATAAGTAGATTGCGGAATATTAAATGTTAGGAAAGAATTCTCTCCGGTAGTTAAGGTGGCAGTACCGGACAGTCCGTTTACACCTCCCCAGTCATCACCACTCCAATCCAAAGTATTGGTAAACTTCATGGCATAATCGCCTGCCGTTATGTACACGGGAGTTGTGTACCAATTATATGCATCGGATTCCAGCATCTGAAGGTCTGATAAATTCCAATTATTGAACGTGCCACCGATATACAATTTTTTAGCAGTAATAGAATATTCTAAAGTGGAGTCGTTAAATTTAAAGACATAATAACCGGATTGTGGAATAGTAAATGAAAGTGCAGTTCCACCTCCCGTGGTTAAAGCTACAGTGCCGGTCAGTCCGGTTGCATTTCCCCAGTCATCGCTACTCCAATCCGTTGAATTGGCAAACTTCATGCTGTAATCTCCGGCTGTCATATACACGGGAGTTGTGTGCCAATTGAAATTGTCCGCCTGAATCATAGGATGACCTGATAAATTCCAATCGTTAAATGTTCCGGCTGCGTACATTTTTTTCCCTTCGATAGAATACTTCAAAGTAGAATCGTTGAATTTAAAAATATAATAACCGGATTGTGAAATAGTGAACGAGATACTCAGCCCGTTTTCCGGGATTAGACCGGCAGTGCCGGTTAGCCCGGTGGAATTTCCCCAGTTATTGCCACTCCCATCTAATGTATTTGTAAATTTCATAGAATAGTCGCCTGCCGTTAAATATACCGGAGTTGAATACCAATTATTTTTATCAACAGACTGAGTCATTGGAAGACCCGGTAAATCCCAATCATTAGATGTACCGGCGATATACATCTCCTGAGTAGCAATGGAATAATTTAAAGTAGAATCATTAAAATTAAAAGTGTAATAACCTGGACGAGATGTTGTAAATTCAATATTAGGTAAGCCACCGGTTGTCAATCTTGCTGTTCCTGAAAATCCATAGGCATTTCCCCAGTCATCGCCGGACCAGTCCGTAGTATCAGAAAATTTTATACCATGCTCTCCAGTTGCAAGATAAACAGGAGTTTCCGTATGCCAATCGTGACTTCCTGATAAACTCATAGGATATTGTGAAAGATCCCAGTTGTTAAACGATCCGCCCACATACATTTCCTGAGTAGTAATGGAATAATCCAGCGTCGAATCATTGAACTTAAAAACATAATAACAGGATTGAGAGATGTTGAAAGTCAGAAAATTATCAACTCCGGTGGTCAGATTTGCCGTACCGGACAACCCGGTTGTACCTCCCCAGTCATCACCACTCCAGTCTGTGGTATTGGTAAACTTTATGGAATAATCGCCTGAGGTTAAATATACCGGATTTGTATACCAGCTATAAGTATCGGACTGAATCATCGGAAGATCAGCCAAAACAAAATTATTAAAAGACCCGCCCACATACATGTTTTTTTTTATAGAATATGCTAAAGTAGCATCGTTGAAATCGATACGGTAATAACCGGAATCGGGTATGTTGAAACTGATATTTGCTCCGCCTCCGGTGGTTAAACCGGTAATACCTGTCAGCCCTGTTGCACCACCCCAATCATCGCCGGTCCAATTTGTTGTATTGGTAAATTTCATTTCATAATTGCCGGCAGAGAAATAAGTCGTTGCAGACCAATTATTTTCTTCTGATTTAGCCATTGGGAATTGTGTAAGATTCCATCCGTTAAATGTTCCTCCTATATATATATTATCCTGCGATGATATTTTTAAACGATATATTTTACATCCGTGAGCTGTGATTGATTCTGAAAAAGAATCAGCCGTACCCAGATCGGTATGCTCCCATAAGTCTCGTATCGAAACGGTTCCTGCAATTCCAAGATCAGAGCGGAAGTTGATATTGCGTATTTGTGTAGTTGTTTCCCGGTTGAAAAGTCCTACAATCCAGTCTCCATTACTCATTTGTCCGTACCAGATTTGAGAACGGGAATCGCTAAGATTATCCGAAAGTGGTTTGCCAACAAATCCATCTTCGTTTAAAGCAAGTAATTCAGTATTTTGATAAAAACTTAAATCACCGGTTTGAATGGTATTGTACCGATCGGCCACCGCAACCGGGCCGCCGGCCATTAATTGTAACGAAACAGAAAATTTTTTCTCCTCATCGCTCGAAAACGTGTTTAATCGGGTAAAATCGCCATCAGGGATTACTTTTCCGCGTCCCGTAATATTTGACCAATGTACAAATCCGTCAAATTGATTGTGGCAATTGGGCCATCCGTCAACAATAGTTCCCCGCCAGCGGTCAGAAAGATGATCCCAGCCACCATCAAAAACATCGGCAACAATACGAATCATGTTTCCGTATTTCTTTTCCAGTTCCGCGTTGTTATATAGATCAGGCATAACCATGGAGACTAAAATACCGTATTTCTTAGCTGATTCGCCAATATATTTCATTGCCAGTTCATAGTTTTCACGTCCATAAGCTTTACCAACAGGCTCCTCGGCTTCACTAAAAAATCCACTTTCGAAAAGGCAGAGAAAGTCCATCCGGATAAAATCAACTCCCATATCCTTATAATGTTTGAAAAATCCGTCGATATATTCTTCTGCGCCATTATGACTCGGAACTACCCAGGTAAATAAATCACCAGTATTATCAGGATATAATACATCATCGGCATCTTTGGTCGCATCGTAAGTTAAATCACCAAAAGTAAGAGAAGTGCTTTCAATAGGAGTGTTAAGCGACCCGTGAATCCATAACGGATTGTCGTAAACGCCTAATTTCAAGCCTTTCAGTTTACATTTATTGACAAGATCTGTCAAATACATGCTCCCGTATTTTGTCATGTAACCAGACTCATCCGTAGCAAGCATCGACATAAATCCATCCGTACAAATCATGTCGTAACCGTATTGTTTCAGATTATCGGACACCCATTCGATATTTTGATCCCAATCACTCTCAGACATATCGATGTTTGTTACACCAGCCAGTTCTTCTTCCCGGCAATACTCGTATATGCTCCAACAAAGAGGTGCTTTGTAAGAATTTGAAACTTTAGTTATACTTAATCTTTGAGCATTTATATCTATGGTTATGCGATAATTTCCACTTTCATTAAAAGGAGTCCCCCAATAATAATCTTTTAAATTTTCCGCTGATTCAGAACAAAGGAGCATGCCATATTCCCCTCCATCGGCAATTGTTTTTACATTACCGTTATAATCAGCTGTTGCCGGTACGAGAAACTGTACATTTTGCCAGTCTCCTTGTGATAAAGCGAATTTGAATTGTTTATTGTCATTGTAAAAAATGAGTTCTTTCTCAATAATAAAAATTCCGGATTCATTTGACTCCGGAATATTAACAGCATTATTGCTATCCCATTCACTAAAAGCGTTTCCCAAACCATACAGGGTCGAACCTGCTGCCTTTACCGATACTGCAAGTAGCAGAAGTATAATTATTTTTAATTTGAATAATTTCATAAAATATTATTTATTGGTTTAATCGTTGATGATGTGAAACAGATATTATATTTAGATGTCAGAGCTACGCTCCTTTTGCTTAATGGTGGATGATTTTGCTACAAAAATGTCACGGCTACGCCGCTTAAAATTATTAATTGTAAAATTGTGTTTCAGGGGCGTAGCCCTGTCATCTTATTATTGAACAATTTAATTCCGAACTATTATAGTAATAAATTACCATTTTTACAGGATTAACAATTAAAGCTATTTGTTAATAATGTCTGACGGGTTTAAAATTGATGTTATTATCAAAACACTTTATCAACTACACGAAAGGATAGCCTCTAAAAAAGGAACCGACGTGAATTTTAGTTGAGTAATGCAATTTTCAAAAGTCACGTAAGGGGCACCCCAGACATCTTAATATTTTATACTACACTGCTTGTCCCGTAATTCGAAATAAAGATAAAAAAAGGACTACGAGTAAGGGGCTGTGCGCGGTAGCGTGAAACCATTTGTCTTAATTCTTTGTTTTTGGCTCTCGAATATTACTCACAAGAAAAAACTGAGGCAGGTTTAATTCTTTCCATGCCAACGCGCTTGCTCCCAAGATAGCCGCGTCACCACAATTGAGCTGCGATGGTAAAACCTTAACCTTCTGTCTGAATACGGGTAATAGATGACGTTCTAAACTTTCGACCGTCGGTTTTATAAGGAGTTCGCCTGAGGATACCGGTCCACCGAAAAGAAAAATAGCTTCGGGACTTAAATGATGAACCGTGTTGGCCAACCCTATTCCCAGCCAATATCCGGTAAGCCGGAATACTTCCAATGCCACCGCATCGCCTTGTATGGCCGCGTCGTAAATGTTTTTTGCCTGTAATTGTTTGTAGGTATAATTTGCGAGCAGACTGTCTGATGGATTATATTTTGCCAATAGTTCAAATGCTGTTCGTTTCATTCCTGTGGCAGAGCAATAAGCTTCGAGATGACCTCTCACTCCACAGCCACATAAACGTCCATTTGGAATAAGCATGGTATGTCCACATTCTCCAGCAAAACCATCCTGGCCATAAACCAAGTTTCCATTGACAACCAGTCCACTTCCCACACCCGTACCTAAAGTGTACATTACAAAATTTCTCATGCCTATTGCCCCTCCAAACAGCATTTCTCCAATTGCAGTAGCGTTTGCATCGTTTGTTAAGGTTATTGTTTGTATATAAGGAAATTTTTCTTTCAATAGAGAAACAAATGGTATTACTCCTTTAAACGAAAGATTAGGAGCGTGTTCTATTGTGCCAGAATAATAATTTGCATTCGGCGCTCCTATTCCGATTCCAATAATATGAAGATTCACCTCAATTTGAGACAATCTCTCCAGTAATTTATTGATATTGCCTGATAGCTTATTTGTATACTCTGTAATATCGTTATATTTTGCTGTGGAGAAATAATCTTTAGCTAATACATTGCCATTTTGATCTACTAGTCCTAAAACTGTATTTGTACCTCCAATATCAATTCCAATTGCAACCTGCTTCATAAATAATCAAAAAACATCTACAGCAGACTGTTTTTCTGCAATCTGCTGTAGATGTCTTCTAAAACAACCAATAACTATTTTACCCTGTATATAATCATGGCATCTATTAATGCCTGATTAATTTCTGTATTCATATTTTCATTTTCTGTTTCCAAACTTATCTCAAACAGGTGTTTACCTTTCGATAGTTTAATTTGAATACTGTTGGTATAACCCCAATTAGACCATTCGTTAGCTCCACGTTGAGGAAATACTGTCGTTCCAGCTGTAATACCATTCACTTTCAAAGACCTAATCGCACATTTATTTTCGGTATTTACCGGACCGTTCCCGTTTGCATATCGAAATTTCAAAGTATATACACCTGATTTGTTTGCACTAAAAGGTAAAGTGATATTTGTATTAACAGAATTGTTTGTTTCAACATACCCCTTCCCCTGATAGTTATTGTGTTTGTTATCAGACTGCTGAATATAATCCTCTAATTCAATAGTCTTTTCATTTCTTTTGTCATAAACGATTATAGGTTCGGAAGCAAAAGACGGAACTTTATTTTTATCTATTGCGATAATCTGATATTCAGAATACCCATTATTTGGAACCTTTAATTTTGTTTTTACAGTTTTCTTCCATAATTTGCCATTTCTTAAAATTGTGTATGAAACCGCATTCTCAATTTGTGACCATGTTAGTGATTTGTTAGAGTAACTTCCTAATGGAGTTTCTACCGAAGTATAATTACTTGTCTTGTTTATAGGCTCAGCATTCAGGTCTTTATTATCCAACACAATTTTCACTGAATGTGTGCCTGATAATAAGTATGAAATGGCTGCGGTTGTCGATTTTTTTCCATCTATCTCAAAATCAACAATTCGGTTACCATAGCCACTCATTTCAATATTCAAGATAGTATTACGAACTTTAAAATTGGTGAGTGTTCGAGTTCCTGAAAGCGCTTTTGGTACCAATGGTTGAAATCGTAGACTGTCATCATCAAATTTTACTCCAAAAAGAATTTTATGAACTAAAGCCAGATTACCGGAAAGACTCCAAAGCATATTACTGGAGTTGATTTGCGTTCCAGCAAAATCTCCTGTTTCCGCTACAAAATTTTCTTTATTTGTGAGAAATAGTGCTGCAGGACGGTATATAGCTGCCATACTTTCCAAAACAGATTGTTCGTTACCTACTTGAGCAGACGCTAATGTCCAATAGGCTTGTACAAACGGCCATACTCCATTATTGTGATAGGGTGGTATATTAGGAATCTGCGGGTAAATACAAGAGACTCCAAAATCAGTTACAGGAACATTAGAAACTATTTTTTTGCTTCTTTCAGCATTGGAAATCCCAAATAGAACACATAAAGCCTCCCCTAAAGCTTCTGATCGTTGCGAAACCGATTTAAAATTTCTTCCATACAGATATTGAGCATAATACCCTTTATCTTCTAACCAAAGGTACTTGTTAATGCCACCTTTAATATTCTCCGCAATTTTGGAATGCCTAACAGCAACTTCTTCATCATTGAGTATCTGAGCCATCTTTGAAAGAATTATATTGGCCTGATAGTGAACAGCATTTGTTCCCAGACATTCAGACTCGTATATGTCTGCAGGTTGCATCCAGCGAGGATAAGTTTGTTCGCGCCAATCAAGATAAGAGGATTCACCTTTTACCAGACCTGTTTCTGTATCATAAGCATTTACTATATCTGCTTCAATAGATTTTTTGATAATTCCATAGGCCTGACGCAACCAATCCATGTTTCCGGTTGCTTTGTATAATTCCCATGCAGCTACGGCCCATATCATACGATCAGTGGATACAGGGTAAGCACCACCTGTCCCGGTGTCCTGAATAATAAGATTGTTTTTTACTTTGCGCAACAGACTATATTGTGCAACTTTAGGTTGCAAATATGCCATCGACAGTATTATACTATAACTTATATCACGTGTCCAAACGCCAGCCCATTCCTTGCCGGTGCGGAAAGTACTATCGGGTTCTACTGCCTTAATCATTTCTTCAGTGGTAAGATTATAAATGGCATCAGAAATTGGAAAGTCTGATTTATATTGCGGAAAAGCAGATATATCTTTTGTCAGATTCCAACGATCTTCAGTAAACTTTATGTCCTGTTTATTATTCATTATCAGGGTTGTTTCATAAATACCATCGCCATCGGGATCATTGAGCTGCAACCCATGTTTGTTATACAGATTGCTAAAATCCCATGATAGTGGAGCAGCGTTTCCTGCTATATACACGCCTTTGAAATCGGCTTTAGCTAATTTATCACCGTTATAGAAAGTATAAAATCCTGTTTTCTCGAACGAGCTGAGCATCTTACGCATATCCAGCCGGATGGTCCAAATTGTATTTTCTGGTAGATTTATACCAGCAGGAATTACTTTAGTCTCATTCAACTGCTCTCCAAACACAACAGTAGTAATGCATTTTCCATTTATTGGATTCAACGTCACATGATGGTCTTTTCCTGAAGGCATTTCATTGTCTCGGGAATTGATACTAAATTTAAATTGTATATTCGGACTGTATTTGTCAGATTCCGGACTGCGATAATTGGACGTAAGTTCTACCGACGAAACTGCTTTTGCAGTAAAAGTATCCTGGACTACCTTGTCCGGAAAAATAGTAAATGCTTTCGATTTGTATATATGATTGTTTTGCGCTAAAGTAAGGTTAAGAGCAAAAATGGATATTACAAAACCTAATTTAATTTTCATGGATTTTTCTGATTTTAATTTAAAACTTAATTTATTTAATTTAACACTTTACACTCAAAGAAGTATTTTTTCAAAACGTGTCTCTACTGAAGATTTCACCTTAACTATTAAGAATTTATCATTTCTGTCATCACATTTAATAATAATTGTCGGAGATTCGAACTTTTGACGAAAAACACACTGACCCTTAAGTGTGAATAATTCAATTTCTTTGGTTTGGTTGTTATTTGTATTTATAAATATTTCACCAGTATGTCTTATTGAATAAACTTCAAATTGATCTTTTGCGATATGTTCACCTGTCATCTGGCTTTTCTCAATGGAATAATTATAAATCTCATCATTAAATGTAAAAATATAGTTTCCAGATTGAGAAATATTGAATTTAATATTTGGTAACCCTCCAGTGGTAATTGTTGCGATTCCATTAAAACCATTAGCATTACCCCAATCTTCACCAGTCCAGTCTGTTTTATTCGTAAATTTAAATTCATAATCGCCAGTCGACAAAAGTACCGGACTTGTTTGCCAGTTATTACCGGTTGATATTGTCATAGGATTTTTGCCCGGATTCCAATTGTTAAAGGTGCCTCCAACATACATTGACTTTTGAACGGGTGAAATAGTGTAATTCCCAGAAACTACGAAAGAGCTTTCCTGATTGTTTTTTGTTGCAAAAGCATTAACAACTGTTGATTTGTTTATTATTATCGGAGTCGTATAAACAGGTGAACCAATAGTTGGTATAGTACCATCAGTAGTAAAGTGGATAATTGCTTCGGGAGTTTCCGACGAAATTGAAACAATACAACTTCCGCTATAATTGCCAGATTTTAAACTGAATGTTGGAGTGCTGACTTTATTTGCATTTTTTGCGATACGAAATATCCGACAACCATGTGGAACAACCTGCATTGATAGAGTATTACAAACTCCTAAATCAGTATGTTTCCATAAATCACGGACAAAGACACTACCTGAAATTCCAAGGTCATTCATAAAATCAATGCTACGAGTTTCAGTGTTTGTTTCCCGATTAAAAAAACCTACAATCCAATCACCATTCGTCATTTGTCCTTTCCACACCTGACTACGATCATCTGAAGGATTGTTCGTAAGAGGTTTACCAACAAATCCATCAACATTTAAAGCTAGTAATTCAGCATTCTGGTAAATCCATAAAGAAGATCCGATAGTATTGTACTGGTCGGCAATAGATACCGGACCACCCGCCATTAAATGGAGAGAAACGACACTTTTTCTTTCATCATCTGTGCTAAATGTATTTAGACGTATAAAATCTCCATCCAAAATTATTTTTTCTTTACCGGAAATCTTAGACCAATAAATGTATCCATCAAATGGATTTGCAAACTGTGACCAGCCATCGCGCTTCACCCCACGAGATATATTACTGAAACGTTCCCAACCACCTTCAGCACAATCTTCATTAATTCGAATCATATGTCCGAAGGTTTGTTCCGTTACAGCATCATTATAGAGATTAGGCATTACCAAGCTGAGAAAAATTCCGTTAGCATCACAAGCTTCACGCATCCACCGCAAAGCTGTTTGATAATAAGTCAATGGACGTGATGGCCCAACTGTCCCCATATTTCTATCCCACCCGCTTTCGAACCATGAAAGAAAGTCCACTCTGAGATATTTCACCCCCATGTCGGCATAATGCTGTATATACCCTTTCACGTATTGTTCGGCTCCCGGCTTGTCCACCTGCAACCAGGTAAACCATTTAGCACTTTCAGAACTATTAATTAAAGTAGAAATAGGGATATTAGTTCCTCTTACTTTCAATCCTGCCCTTGCAGCTCCGGGATTAACCCATAGCGGATTGTCGTATATACCCAATGTCATACCACGTTTTTGCAGTTCTGCAGACCACCATGCATAATCGTGTACCCAATTGCTGGAGTGTTTTGTTCGATAACCATATTGATTGTAATCTACATTTCCCCAGCCATCAATACAAATCATATTAAAGCCATATTGCTTTAAATTATTATCCACCCAGTTGATATTGGATAAAAAGTCGGCTTCGGAAATATAGTTGTCTGCTACCCCTGCTTTTTCCTGTACAAAATTATTTTCGTAAACATCCCAATACAGGGGTGCTTTATACGGGTTAACCGGATTTTGTGCATAATTATAGCTGCTTAAAAAATTAATTGCTAATAAAAGAAACAGGTGTGTAATTCGTCGGAGCATCAGATTATTCATTATTTTTTGATTTTTATAGTGACTCGTTTATTTTCTGTTCGATATTTTAAATGTTTTCGATACCGAACGGTTTGTTACATTTACAAGATACTCATCTGCCGAAACCAACCCTCGTGTATTTATTGTAGTGTGCGTATCGTTTAACCTTTCTTTAAATACTTGTTTTCCACTTAAACTGTAAATAGTTACATTGGCGTAAGCCGGTTCGTTTATGTCAATATTCAAATATCCCGAAACCGGATTCGGATAAACCCGGATATTCGGATTCAGAATATTGTTTATGTCAGAAATTGCTTTTGTAATAAAAATCTCTCTTTTTGCAAGATTGGTTGTAATATTATATGTGCCGATTTCCGAACTGCCTACCTGCCATTTGTTATCGGTTCCTATTCCTAAATCCAAAACCTCATAGTCGGTCAACGATAAATCCTGAGCATTCGTTTTAGGATGAATCCAAGGCCAACCATCTGCCCATGTTTTTGTAGTTCCTATTTTAAATTCACCGGAAGCCAGTTCTCCACTCCAATGGAAAACAGCGGAATTATCAGCATCAACAATCATGTCCGACGTGTATCTCAAATCCCAGCCTCCCGGAGTAGCATCTCCGGTCAGAAATAATTCGGGAAAATATTCCAATGATTTTATAGTAATTTTCTGACTGTCCAAATCAATTTTTATTTCGTAATTTCCGGCTGTGTCAACCTGCCATTTACAATCTTCGGCATCTGTGGGACAACCTGTAAAAGTTTTATAATCCGTTGCCGAAAGCATCTGATTTTGTACTGTTGCCATCAGCCAGTCGCCATCGCACCAGTCACCGTTGTAAGCATGAAATTTCATGGAACCCGATTTTAGTCGTCCTCGGTAAGTATAGATATTCAGATTAGTTGAATCTTGAATCATAGCATTTCCTGCAGGATCCCAACCTGTAGGGGTAGCATCGCCTACAATCGATAAATAATCGTATTTGGGAGCTTCCAGAATAGAATATTTCAATGTTGATTGATTAAAACTGATAATGTATTCTCCGCTTTTGGACAATGTAAATTTAATTCCTGTAGTGTCGTTCGAGATCACATTGGCAGTACCAGTTGTTCCGGTGCTATTTCCCCATTCTGCTCCTGTACGATCTTTCAACGAAATAAATTTAAGTTCCTGTTGTCCTGCTGCTAGATAAATCTTTGAAGTTGTCCATTTTTTATTACCCAGATATTGCATGGGTAATGATGCTGGATTCCAGTTATTGAAAGCTCCTCCAATATACATGGATGGAAACAATGAATAGTCTACAGTTGTAACTGGATCGGGAATGATTTTTACATATTGCACTGTATCTGCCGACCATTTGGAATAAACAATGCTGCTTCCCGTAACATATCCTATCCGGTAAAGCCGACTGACTTTGCGTGTTCCTTCCGTTTGTTTTATTGTTATTTTCAGAGAATCTTCATGATAGATTTCAGATTTGAAACTTTGTATCTCGTAATCTCCGGTCTGATACCCGTATCCATTGCCTGCATCGTCGTATATTGAACCGGAAGCCGAACCATCGGCCGCAGGGTTGATCAACAACGTAACAGAATCTGTTTTGTAATCTTCCGTACTTTGGATAAGAGAAGTTTCCGGTACGATGGCACCCTCACGAAGTAATACATAAGACTGATAGCCATCATCGCTATCCTCAAATTGGATTTTATCCCAGTCTCCTTTCGGAAAGTTGATATTTGATGCCCAACGGGGAACGATTAATAGATCTTTTCCCATTAAAAATATTTGCTGTTCACTCCGTAAATTCGTATCCTGAAAATCAGCAAAAAAAGCCGGCTGCATAATAGGAGTTCCATTTATTGAAGCTTCTCTAAAAAGAGTGTAGAGATAAGGCATCAACCGGTAACGTCGACCAATGGCTGTGCGGCAAACCGATTCTGTTTTTTCGCCAAAAGCCCAGGGTTCCTGATCAATTGTATTGCTGGAATTATGATTCCGGTAGAATGGGAAATAAGCACCCATTGCCATCCACTCGGCCAAAAGTTCTGTATTTGAGTCTCCTTCAAAACCGCCGACATCAGGTCCGTTAAATGGTTGTCCGGACAAGCTCAGGTTGAGCGACATAGGAATAGACATTTTCATATATTCGTCGGTTGATTTATTGTCACCGGTCCAGGTAGCGGCATAGCGTTGTCCGCCTAAAAAATTGGAACGTGACAATATAAACGGACGTTTATCGGGTTGTGCCGCCATCAATCCATCACGGCTCGATTTTACCATCAGCATTCCATAAACATTATGGTAACGAAGGTGTACGTCCTGCGGTAAATTGTTCCCACCCCGGTGAATATTTTCTTCCGGCATTGTACCGTCAGGTCCATCGAAAACCGAAGGTTCATTCATATCATTCCATACCCCATCAACTCCTTTTGCCATAAAACCGGAATAGAGCCCTGCCCACCATTGCTGAGTTTCAGGTCGTGTAAAATCAGGAAAAGCGCACGCTCCCGGCCACACGTTGCCATTAAATTCATTTCCATCTTTGTCAAGCACCCAATGGTTTCCGGCTGTACCCTGATCATAAACCGTATAGCCTGTTTCTTTTTTTACCCCAGGATCGATCATGTAAATCGCCTTAAAATTTTTATTGTGTAAATAATCGTTCAATCCAACCGGATCTGGAAATTTTTCCGAATCGAAAGTGAAGATTTTAAAGTTTTGCATATAATCAATGTCCAGCCAGATGACATCACAAGGAATTTGTCTGTTTCGAAATTCATCGGCAATTTCTTTTACTCTTGAATCCGGATAATAGGAATATTTACATTGCTGATACCCTAAAGCCCAAAGTGGTGGAAGTTTCATGGTGCCGGTCAGTTCTCCCAATGTTTTTAGCACTTCCAAAGGGTTTTCTTTTTCAATGACAATAACGCGGAACGCCGGACCTTCGGAAGTAATTGTTATCGGGTTGGAAAGGTCGAAATACTGTTTCCATGTATTGTCGGCAATGATACCGAATGCAGTTCCATCTTCTCGTACACCCAATACCCAGGGATGAGACTGATAAAGTCTTTTTCCGTTATCAACTGAAGTGTACAAGTAATTATCAGTATTCCATAAAGTTATGTTGGTATTGTTTCGTCTTAACGATCCTGTAACTTCTCCATTTCCATATAAATCAGTATTACTATCAAATGAAATACTCACAGCTGTTTTCCCGTTTACATTATAAAACACAGGAGTGTTTTTCCAATCTTCCGGAACAGTTCCTTCCGGCTGAAGATCTTTAATAATAGCCAGCGATGGCAATGTACGCGCAGAATCCATGTTGGCAGGGCAAAATACGGCAACTCCCGGTTCAGCAAGAAATGAAGTTTGAGCGAAAGAATTGATACCATTGAATACTATCAGTAAAAGGAACAAAAGAAATTTTAAGTGTTGCTTCATGATACAAATGTGAAAATAATTATACAATTTCTAAAATGCATAATCTTGTTATCAATGATTGATGTGTTTGTAATTGTTTGTGCGTTAATGTAATGTAAATTAGATGTTTATATTGCAAGTTTCGACCTTTTGCATATTCTGTTTTGTCTGTCGGTAATAACGACAATATAAATACCTTTTTGAATATTGAATTTGATATTTGATACAAAATTGTTACAATATTTAACCTGTCCTTCAACGCTATATACCGTAATTTTTTTTAGTGATAAATCGGCACTGCTTGCTTTTATAATTCCATTATACCCGACAATGCTATATGCCGTTTGATTTTCATATTCATTAATTCCATTTGTCGAACCCTCGTTTACTGTCATTTTCATAGCAGATAAATCCAGATAAATAGTGCATTGAGCCGCATCATCAAATATAAACTTATAATCGTTGCCTCCGTTGTTCCACGATTCGAATTCATAGACTACCGGATATTCCGTTCCGAATACAATATTTGGGTTTTCAACTATTGATACATAACAACTCACCCAAGTGTTTTTTGCCTTCAAAAACTTGAACTGCCCGGGAACTACATTTCCAGTCCATTTATATTTCCCATTTACAATATCAGTCGTAGTCATTGTTTCAGGATTATCATTTACCCAACCGCAGGGCATGGCGTCTCCGGTAATATAAACATTGTTGGGATACACTGTATTTGAAGGTGTAAACTGCAATACTTGAATGGTTTCCATAACCGTGTTCAGTTTGATTACATAGTAACCGTTTCCGCTTCCGTCAGATGGAATTTCCCATTTGGTATCAGTACCGTCAAGCCGCATTTCCGATGCCTGACTTAGAACTACATTGGTTGAACCGGCGGGATGAAATGCAGGATTCCAACTGCCATTCGACGTAAGAATTTTAAAGGAACCACCTTCATCACTGGAACTGTTGTATATTAAAAATCCACGATAGTAAAACACAAACTGATTAGCTGTATCTTTTTCCAATTCTTGTGCATCACTGAGTTGCCAGCCACCTGCGTTTGTATTGACAGGACCTCCGATCAAATACAGATGATTGTATGTTTCAGCCATTTCTACTTCCAATGTAGGATTGGAACTATTATCAGTTAATGTAATGATGTACGTTTTGGTTGGGTTTATATACTTGACACTAAATCCGGTTTCAGTTATATCTGTTTGTACGGCCATATCTATTTTTTGTCCCATGGGATCATTCATGCCGCAAACAGGAATATAAATATCCGTTCCGTCAGACAATTTAAACTCACCGGTTGTTATTGTTCCTACATATTTATAAATACTGGTGTCAGTAGCATCTTGTTCCAAAAGCGTCGTATCGTTTTGCAACGCTTTCCCTATAATCTTCCAGTCTTTAGCTTGTAATGTAAAAATCGAACAAAATGTCAATAAAATAAATATAATTTTTTTCATGCGAATGTCTCTTAAATTAATTATTAACTACCACAACATTCAAAGGCAATGAACTATACGAAACATTGTCAACACTAACTTCTATTTTCTTATGAGTTGAATCATAGGTATATGCTGCGTCAATTCCATTCACTTTTACACTCTTTGGTTGATTTTTGTAAAGCATCTCGAATTTGAATGAACGTGAATCAGGCATTCCTGAAAATGAACCGGTGCGTGCATTTACTGTATATGTACTGACGCCGTCAACTGTTTTTTGTGTAATAAGGGTTTTGGTGAAACTTCCCGATTCGTAATTGTTATTGTTATTCTCATCTTCATATAAAGAACATGAGCCGTCTCCGCCCGGAGCAAACTGTACTATAATCGTATCAGGTCTGTCTGTAAGGTATTGCAAGGCCGGATAAAGCGGAATTACGGCTCCTTCGCGGTAATAGTAAGGAATTTGTGCTTGAGTGAATGGGCGTGTAACAACGCAGTTGCCATCAAGCAGGGTATCGGTCTCTACTTCGTACCATTTGCCTTCTGGTAGCCAAATCGTTTGATTTACCGTAGAATCGCCATTAGCAGATTTGCAAATAGGAGATGCCAAAATATCGTTACCAAACATGTATTCACCCGTGTAAGTATAAGCATTATCCGACTCGGGATAGTCATAATACATGGGGCGGCAGAGAGATATCCCCGTATCGTATGCATAGCGTGCATACGTATAAATATAGGGTATCAGTGCATAGCGCAATTCTATTGCCTGACGCATTAACGGGAAATTGTCATATTTCCAAATACGTCTTTCAATTGTAGGGTCATTGGTAGAATGAGTGCGCAAAGCAGGTGAAAATACGCCGTATTGAATCCATCTGAGGTATAACTCCGGATCATTTGAATAGGCAGTTTTCATGTGTCCGCCAATATCATGGCTCCAGTATCCGTAACAAACATTACCGGCGGTGGCAGTGAAATAAGGCTCAAAAGCCAGGGTTGAAAAAGTGCTGTATGCATCACCGGAAAAACCGATGGGATAACGATGGTTTCCTAATCCACCCCAACGATGAAAGATTACCGGACGGTCTTTGCCTTGAAATTTTTTATCATTATAGAATACATGATTCAACCAAAAAGTATTTCCGAGATTGGGCTCGTTTTTTGCAATCATCCATTGTTGCCAGTCAAGCCACCAAAAATCAATGCCCATATCTTCGTGCGGGCGTAGAATATCTTTAAAGAATGCTTTATAGAATTTTTTATTCTCAATGTCCCACGGAATCGTTTGGTTTGTCGTAATTCCTAAATCGCTTGCCAACTCGGAATAATGATCTTCATATATTCCTACTCCATCAGCAGGGTGCAGGTTAAGTGTAGTTTTCAGATGTTGAGCATGCAACCAGTCTATAAAGCCTTGAGGGTCAGGAAATAATTCTTTATTCCAAGTCCAGCCAGTCCATTGAGTCTGATCGGTTCGATTATAATAGCCGTCCATGTGCCAGTCCATATCAATTACCAGTACATCCATAGGTATTTTATAGCTTCGCACACTATCTACAATGTTAATTAAATCTTGTGCCGTATATCGCTGATATTTTGAATACCAATATCCCAACATGTATTGTGGAGGCATAGGCATTTTTCCGGCTACGGTTGTGAAATCGTACAATGCTTTTTTATAGTCGTGTCCATAGCCCATAAAGTACATATCTATTGAATTGGGGTCAACACGCTGAGATACCCAGTTAACGGTATCAGTTCCATCGAACATTAAACTATAACTGCCGTCATTGCGTGGTTTTTGCTCATCAATAACTGCCCAGCCCGAACGAGAGATGAGTCCGTCTTCCAATCGTGAACTCACGTCACCTTCGGCACCGTCCAATGTACGGCATGTACCTTTCAGGTTGTAAGGATCTATTTTATTGGGAAACCATTTTTCCTGAGTTCCGTTCATGTCAAATGTGATTTGTAGATTGGGATCGCAAGGGTCATTTATCATTGGATTTGAATCCAATTTGTACTTCAATTCCAGTTTATCGGTTGTTATATACAGATAACCGTTACTAGTATTGGTAGTGTACCTCGGTACCGGCAAATGGCGATTTACCACTACAAATGAAGCGCGATCTTCGAATATTTGTTTTCCGCTCCACTCTATCCTTATCATCTCGGGAGTCAATACCGTGAAACGCATATCTCCTGAGACAACAATAGCAGCCGGATCGGCTACCGGATTATTTTCCGCCATCATAGAAAATGTGCAGAAAAATAGCAGAAAAATAGAAATGATTTTTTTCATGTATTTTATTTTTTAAAATTAAAAAGACACTACAAAAATATACATGCTATATATTGTTGATTTTCAATATAAGTAAAATATAGATGTGTGTTAATTGTATTTTTTATTAAAATATTGATATATAGGTATTTATATGCATATATGTATATTGATTATATAGATTTAAACGAAAATATGTTTTTTGTGTTGAAAATATATAAACAGTTAATAGTGTGCATTTTAATGAAAATGATTACTTTGTATATAAATTAGGGCGATTTTGTTGTCAATCATAATTCACTAGAAATAAAAAAGCCATTCCAGTTTAATGACATGGAATGGCTTGTATTGTAAGTGTAAATACTCACAGATTCAATTATCCATTTTTCTCTTTGTGTTTGTTTCTGAAAATTTTATTTTACAAGAACTTTTTGGATAGTTGTCTTTCCATTGTGGCAAACAGATACCAAATAAATTCCTGCCTCACGAATACGAATGTCAGTATTAGTATTTAATGTTGCATAAGCAGTTCTTTGTCCGGTAACGCTATATACATTTATGTCTCCGCCAACATTTTTTGCACAAGAAACATGAATTATACGGTTCGTGCTTTCGACTGAAATAGAAACTTTCTCCGCACTGTTATTCTCTGCTTGAGTTGTAGTTTGTTTTTGAATATCAATAGACAAATCTTTTGTATTCATAGTGATGTTATAATTCCCTTCTTCGGTAATTGTCCACTTGGAATCAGGAGAATTTTGAAGAACCATTTCCGTATCCGAAACTTTCATAAAAAAGTCTTGTCCCCAGCCTGAATTTCTATTTACAGGAAATTTAAAATCTCCAGTAGTAAGTGCACCTGTATAGCTAAACTCGAAAGGAGTAGTACTACTTTTAGTTAATTCGGTTGAGTTAGCAATATCCCAACCATTGGGCGTAGCGTCACCCACTATAAATACAGTATTAAATTCAATCTTTTCAGTTTCAGCCATGGGTGTAATAGAAACAGTCAAATTCAGCGTGTCAACACTTATGGAATAATTTCCGGCCGTTTCGATACTGAATTGAGTATCATTAATATCAGTTGCATTTTCTGAAGTTCTTTTAAAGATTGTAGTCTCAGTATCTTTGTTCCATGTTGGTAACCATGAATCATCTGTATTTTCGAGAATAAATTTAAAGTTTCCGGTATTTAACCATGCATCGTAATGAAATACAGCAGGATCTGTTGCATCCTGAATCATAGGAGAAGCATTGCCCTTGTCCCACCCGGAACGAGTAGCATCTCCAAACAAACAAAGTAGTTTTTCTGCACGTACAGAAGTTGTCAAAACAAGTGCCATAAATGCGATGGCTGTCAGTTTAAGTAATGTTGCTTTCATAATAATTTAATTTAAATGATTAATAGATATATTTATTGTTTGTTAAATTCCCTGAAAAGGATTGTTCTGGAAATGTTCATCCTGATTATATGCATATTCCTCCGGGCCATAAGGTGGAGCTGATTCTAAATAAAGTGAAATATCTTTGTCATAATCTATTTTATGGATTTCTGGTCTTGTATAGGATTTTCGTGCTTTATATTGATCTGTTTTTTCCATTAATGTATTGCTTAAAGATTTTATTTTACAATAATTTTTTGTACAGTTGTTTTCCCCTTAGAACAAACGGTTACCATATAAATTCCGGTTTCGGGTACTGTGATATATGTACTTGTCGAATCTAATATCCGGTCTGAAATTTTTTGTCCGACAGCATTAAGTACCGACACTTTTGTCTGTCCCCCAACAACCGTTTTATTATAAATTCCAATCTGAAGATTTCCATTGGCATATATCAAATAGTCTTTGTCAACTGGATTATTCTCCTCTGTGGTAATTGAAGATACTTTAAACAAAATTGTGAACCGGTCGCTGGTGTTGACAGCATCCGAAGCAAAACTGTAAGCATCGCCTTTTGTCAAATCTGTTTCCGCATTCAATAAGTTGTCTTTTAATATAATATGTGTGTTTTCGTCAAAATAATTTAACCCTTTAGCTTTAATCGTAAAGTTGTTTGTTTCGCCTGTTTTGAATCCTAAAGGCAATTCTGATACTGAATTTACATTTTCAAGGCTATTGATTACTAAATTATTGCTTCCTGTTACCGGGTTTGTATAAATTTCAGGAATTGCCACATTGTTGTTGGTCATCTTTTCCGCATCATATCTATCAAAACCATCCGAGCTCTCGGGATTGAAAACTACTATCGCTTCATCGCTGTTCACTGCATTGGAAACCTGTAGGCGCAGGATTTTATTTGTTACCAGTTTGGGAGCTTTCAACAGTGTTGTCGAACTGGTAGCGTGTGAACGCATAGTATTATTAAACACTACACTCCCTGAAGTCTGACCTTCTGCTACCCTTACCCAAACAGCCTGCATTGGAGGAATGAGTCCGGTTACTGCTCCACTTCCGTTATTATCAGTACCAGTACCGCTGTTGAAAGTATCAAACACGTAAGTCCCCGAAGTATTTTTTGTTCTGTACCATATAGTTGAGCCTACGTTTGTTTTGATGGTCGATTCCCAGTTTACATACGAGGGATATGGATTTCCAATCAGGTTGAATCCTTCTTTGGCCTTTCCGGCGGTACGTGTCAGATTGATGGTTTGTTCTCCATTGTTCAAAGTTCCTTTGAATGAGCGGATAGCATTTACCCTTGAGTTTACAGCAATGTATCCCTGACCGGGAGTGAGATTCCCTGAACTTATTTTTTGCCATTTGGCATTGGGTTCATCATAAAAAACTACCGAGTCAACATCGGTTATATTGGTATATGCCGCATTACTTACCGGAGGCGCAATGTACCAGCTCCGGCCGGAAGTCAGATATTGCTGAACCTTTGCTGATGGAATAGTAGATGTCCCGTTATCTAAAAAAGTCCCGGTACCCGTGTCATCGCTTTCAATCAACAGCGAATCAGACACAGTAAATGACTGACCTGTACTGACGGTGAGTTTAGCCCCGGGTAATATTTTAACCTGATAGGCATTTGCTGCCTGGTCAACAGTAAGTTCCCCTGAATTAACTTCCGCAATATCCGGACTGGCTGGTACCGAGCCAAAAGTCCAGTTGGATGTATTACTCCAATTTCCTGTACCGGAATAAACATTATATTTTCGGATATGTATGCTCATGTCATCTAAATTTATATTAACAACATATTTTCCTGTTTCCGATACCCACCACTTTCTGTCGTCAGTAGCATCCGTACTCACCTTTTCAGCGCCGGAAATATCCCTGAAATAAAAATAGTTGGTATCCCATCCCCGGTTCGGATCTGTAGTAAATTTAAATGTCACATCATCAACTCCACTATTTGTACTTGCATTTAAATTTACTTGTACAGAGTAATTATTGTCATCCTGCCACAACACTGGAGTTGTTGCATTTAAATTCCAACCACCGGGGACAGAATTTCCGATGAGATATAAGGCAGAATATTTGACATGGGTAGCCTGATAATCCAATTTTTGTGCAACGATAGTCAAGGCGTTCAGGTCACAGGTAATTCTATAATTACCCGATTCAGTAAGCTTAAATTTCCAGTCATCGGTATCTCCCTGTTTTTCAACAAGAGTTCCGCTTCCATTAGAGATATAGCCGGTATAACCGGCTGCGTTGCGATAAGAAGTACTTTCAAAATTTGTTTCCGTCTGAAATTTAAATTCCTTGTCTGCATCAAACCAGCCAGTGTAAGTGAATACATTGTTCCCATTGTTATACATCAACGGTACCAAGTTAGTATCCCATCCGCAAAACACTGCGTCTCCGACAATATATAGTTTATCGGCGGCATGTATTATAGTTGTCATGAAAAGCATTAGTAATAAGATTGGAAATTTGATGTTTTTCATAATATTGAAGATTTAATTTGTTGCAGATAACTCACGTGCCGAGAATTAAATGAGAATTTCTGCATTACAAATTTAAAAAGATTGGGCCTGTGTGATTCTTAGTAGAAATAAAATGTAGAATTGTAAGGCGTTCCTGTTTGTGTAATTGTCTTACGTATAGTGTTTTATTGATTTATTGTATGCACAAGAATATAGAATTTGTGGAGATGGATAATAGTGCTTATATGTAAATTTTACAGACCATGGAAATTGTGTGTGTTTATTTAATCATGTTCTAAAGGTTAAAAAGTTCTGCTGTGTTAGTTTAATAGAGTTTTTGTCATTTAAAAAAAATAATAAATTAGTAAATAAGTTCCATTTACTGGTTGAACTTACGCCCATATAAACAGTTTCAGAAATTCGCCTGTCTCATCATTTTTGACTATCTTTGCAGTCCGAAAAATTTTAAACTCACTAAACATCAAATAAATATAAAATGGCTCTTCAATGTGGAATTGTAGGTTTGCCCAATGTCGGAAAATCTACTCTTTTCAACTGTCTCTCGAATGCAAAAGCTCAATCGGCTAATTTCCCTTTCTGTACTATCGAACCGAATGTGGGTGTTATTACTGTGCCGGATGAACGCTTAAATAAATTGGCTGAGTTGGTTCACCCTCAGCGTATTGTTCCTACTACTGTTGAAATTGTTGATATTGCCGGATTAGTAAAGGGAGCCAGCAAAGGCGAAGGCCTTGGCAATAAATTTCTGGCTAATATTCGTGAAACAGATGCTATTCTGCATGTCCTTCGTTGTTTCGACGATCCAAATATCACTCATGTCGATGGAAGTGTAAATCCTGTTCGTGATAAGGAGATCATTGATATGGAACTCCAGTTAAAGGATTTGGAAACAATAGAAAGCCGTATCAATAAAGTACAAAAACAGGCCCAGACGGGTGGCGATAAATTAGCCAAAGCACAGTACGAAGTTTATGTTCAGTTCCGTGAAGCGCTTTTGCAGGGAAAATCGGCCCGCACGGTGGAACTTACCGAGCCGGAACAGAAATTGGTAAAAGACCTTTATTTGTTAACCAATAAGCCTGTTATGTATGTTTGTAATGTCGACGAAGTGTCGGCAGTTAATGGCAATGCTTATGTCGAAGCCGTTCGTGAAGCCGTGAAAGATGAAAATGCCGAAATTCTGGTTGTGGCAGCTGCCACCGAAGCCGATATTGCAGAACTCGAAACTTATGAAGAACGCCAAATGTTTCTCGAAGAAGCCGGCTTGAGCGAATCCGGAGTTTCCCGTCTGATTCGCGCAGCTTACCATTTGCTGAATCTGCAAACTTATTTTACAGCCGGAGTGCAGGAAGTGCGTGCATGGACTTTCGGAAAAGGCTGGAAAGCTCCGCAATGTGCGGGCGTAATTCATACCGATTTTGAAAAAGGATTTATTCGTGCCGAGGTAATTAAATATATGGATTATATTACATTAGGCTCCGAAGCAGCCTGCAAGGAAGCCGGAAAAATGAATGTGGAAGGCAAGGATTACATTGTGGAAGATGGTGATATTATGCACTTCCGTTTTAATGTGTAATTTTTTTATAATATTAAATAAATAGCAAAGCTCACATTGAAAAGTTGTGGGTTTTGTTGTTTTTATTACTTTGAATGCAACAAGTTTATTAAAATTTTCATCTGAAGATAGTAATTGTGAATTTTATTTATTAAGATGAAAAAAATTGCATTTTTATTATTACCCCTGTTCCTTTCTATTTCCTGCGCTGATAATGTGAATAGCAAAAGAAATATCTTTTCGGTTAAGGGTACTGAGAGTTATAGTGACAGCATTGGTGCGAAACTTAATTTAGAATCTCAAAAATGGTTTTTCGAAGAAAATTCTTTAGGAGGCATCGATGTCGGGGTAACTCTAAAGGGATCGATTGTCGGAGATAGCGTGACAATCAGAGGTTTTGGAGATGGATTGATTTCGGATGGAAAAATTGAGTTGAATAGCCGTAATGAGTTTAGTGGCGATTATTATATTTATTTTACAGTTTCTTCTAACGAATTGTCAAGAGATTCTATAACTGCAAATTCATTGATCATGGTTTATAATGCGAAGGATACTCTTAAAGTAAAGATTTCGAGTGTTATATCTGAATAAAAAGGGTATAAAATGAAACAAAAAAACCGACAGTGAATTTCAACTGTCGGTTTTTTTGTTTCATTGAGATCTGTTTAGCAGAATGACAATGGCTTTATTTGTTTGAAGAAATCGTTTCCTTTGTCATCAACCAAGATAAATGCGGGAAAATCAACTACATCAATTTTCCAGATAGCTTCCATGCCAAGTTCCGGATATTCTAAGCATTCTACATTTTTAATACTGTTTTGTGCCAGAATTGCAGCCGGACCTCCGATAGAGCCAAGGTAGAATCCACCATGTTTTTGACAGGCATCCGTCACTTGTTGACTGCGGTTTCCTTTGGCAATCATAACCATACTGCCTCCGTTTTCCTGAAACAAATCAACATAAGAATCCATACGACCGGCTGTTGTAGGTCCGAATGAACCTGATGGCATTCCGGTTGGGGTTTTTGCCGGGCCGGCATAATAAATAGGATGATCTTTCACGTATTGTGGCAGTGGTTTGCCTGAGTCAAGGAGCTCTTTTAGTTTTGCATGGGCAATGTCACGACCTACTACGATCGTTCCACTTAGCGACAAACGTGTGGCAACCGGATATTTTGTCAATGTAGCTAAAATATCCTTCATTGGTTGATTCAGGTTTATTTTTACAGCATTGCCTTCACCGGCCTGACGATATTCTTCCGGAATATATTGTGCTGGATTATCTTCCAGCTTTTCGACCCAAAGACCGTCTTTGTTGATTTTTGCTTTAATGTTACGATCGGCTGAACATGAAACGGCCATTCCTACAAAACAGGAAGCTCCGTGGCGCGACATGCGGACGATACGAACGTCATGAGCAAAATACTTACCGCCGAATTGAGCGCCAATGCCCGATTCCTGAGCGGCTTTCAGCACTTTCTTTTCAAGTTCAACATCGCGGAACGACTGTCCGAGTTCGTTTCCTTCTGTCGGAAGTTCGTCATAATATTTTGTCGAAGCTAATTTTACGGCTTTCAGGTTGGCATCTGCCGAAGTTCCCCCAATGGCAAATGCAATGTGGTATGGCGGGCAGGCTGCTGTTCCGAGAGTTTTTATTTTTTCAGCCAGAAATTTTTCCAAAGATATAGGATTCAGTAAAGCTTTTGTTTCCTGGAAAAGATATGTTTTGTTGGCAGAACCACCACCTTTAGCTATGAAAAGAAATTTATATTCGTCTCCGTGACTGGAAACCAAATCGATTTGTGCAGGTAGGTTAGTGCCGGTGTTCACCTCATCGTACATGTTCAGAGGTGCATTTTGCGAGTAACGGAGATTTTCCTGTGTATAAGTTTCATAAATGCCTTTTGAGATAGCTTCTTCGTCAGCTCCGTTTGTCCACACATTGTTGCCTTTTTTTGCATAAACGGTTGCTGTCCCCGTATCCTGACAGAAAGGAAGGATTCCTTTTGCAGATATTTCTGCATTGCGTAACATGGTTACGGCTACATATTTGTCGTTGTCGCTTGCCTGCGGATCAGCCAAGATAGAAGAAACTTGTTTTTGATGTGCAGGACGGAGCAGAAATGAACAATCGCGCATGGCCGTACGAGCCAATAATGTTAGTCCTTCGGGTGCTACTTTTAGAATTTTTTGTCCGTCAAATTCCGATACTGTAACATAATCTTTTGAAAGCAAATAGTATTCGGTTTTTTCTTTTCCCATGGGAAATGGTTCCTGATACTTAAATTCTTTAGCCATTTTATTATAATTTTTTGTTTGTATTTTTCGATACTTATAAAGCAAGGCAAAATTAAGGAATTTTTTCCGTAATTCGTTTTTTGTTGTATAAAACAGCTATAAAAATAATGAAAAGATAATAAAGCGGTGCGAATCAAAGCTGATACTTTGCTAAAGTCTCTGCCTTCAGTATTTTATTGCTTTCGGAATATACAAATTTGGGAATGCAGAAGATTTCTTTCGGAACTTCGTATTTTCTCAGTTTTTGCGAAATATCCTGAAGTAATTTTTGCCTGTCAATGTTTTCTGTTTCAATAAAGAGCACTACTTTTTGCCCAAGAATATCGTCCGGAAGACCAAAAATAAAATAATTAGGTTCAATAACTTCTTCCAATATTTTTTCAATTTGTTCCGGGAAAACTTTTATACCTCCTGAATTGATAACCGAGTCGGCACGCCCCAGCCATTTAAACTGATTTTCTTCGTTGATTTCTACAATGTCGTTGGTTGTCAGTTTGTTTTCGGATAAATGCGGAGCGTGAATAATAAGGCAACCACGCTCATCCTGTGCAATATTAACTCCTTCGAGAGCTGTGAAATATTCCGATTTGTTTTTTCCGTTGAAATAACGCAGGGCAATGTGCGAAGCTGTTTCGGTCATGCCGTAAGTTTCATACAGAGATGTAGAAATTTTTTCGGCTGCTTTTTCAAGTTTTGAGTTGACATGCCCGCCCCCGACAATGATATTTTTTACCGAAGCCGTTTTTAAAGTTTCTGCTGAATAATTCAACTGATAAGGTGTAATAGCTGTAAAATCAATAACTGTTTCGATGTTGAGAAACGGATTGGCTTTTGGTTCAATGGTAATCAAATTAAATCCTCCGACAATGGCCCGGACAAGCATCATTTTACCTGCAATATATGAAGCCGGCAGGCAAAGCAAAGCTGTTTTGGTATTGTCCAGTCCGAAAAAAGCATTGGTCATTCGGGCAGAATTCCGCATGACGACTTTTGATAGTGGTATTTCTTTCGGTTTTCCGGTTGACCCGGATGTATGAGTGATAATAACATCAGAATCGTCGAACCAGTTTTTAAGAAAAGAATAAATATCTTTTTGCCATGAGTTTAAACCAGATGATTGGACATGTTCTAAATCCTCCGCAGTAAGTATTTTTCCATTTAATATGATAGATCTGTTATTCATACGAGAGAACTTAAATCCCAATTTTTATCCCTATTATAAAATAATTTTGCATCCCGGATTTCTAATGGCGACGGAATGTTATTGTGATAAAGTTGTCCTGTACCTAAACCTTGTGGCATGTTGGAATTGAGTGATGCTGCCCATTGCGCAATTGCATTCAGTCCGATGTTTGATTCGAGAGCCGAAGTTACCCACCATCCAATATTATGCTTTTCGGCAAGTTGAATCCATTTTTCAGCAATTTTAAATCCTCCGATCAAGCTAGGTTTCAAAATAATATAAGCAGGTCGGATCGCTGTCAGCATGTTTTCGTCTGGCGGAGTACCGATTAATTCTTCGTCCAAAACAATTGGAATCGGTGAATTCTCGCAAAGTTCCGCCATCATTTCCCACTGGTGTGGTTTAATGGGTTGTTCTATGGAATGAATCTGATATTCAGAAAGTACTTTTAATTTTTCCAAAGCATTATTTGGCTGAAAACCTCCATTGGCATCTAACCGGATTTCAATATCGTTGGCAGAAAAATTGTGGCGGATACTTTTGATTATTTCAAGTTCAGTGTCAAAATCCAAAGCACCGACCTTCAGTTTTATACAATGGAATCCCGCGGCAATTTTTTCGCGTATTTGTTTTTGCATAAAGTTTTTATCTCCCATCCATACCAGACCATTAATAGTAATACCTGTTTTTCCCACAGAAAAATCATTTTTAAATAAGATTTTTGAACCTTTTGCCTGCAAATCCAGTAATGCAGTTTCGAGTCCGAATGCGATAGACGGATAACCGGACAAATCAATCTCCGTGGTTGAAGAGCCGTCGTTTAACGAAGTGCAAAGTTCGTCCAACTTTTGTTGGTATGAATCAACCGGGTCAATACTTAGTTTGGAAATAGTGGAACATTCGCCAATGCCTGTAGAACCATTTTCTTCGAGAAAAAGAAACGAGGATGGCTTGTGCAGTAAAGCGCCTCGGGAAGTGCCTGCGGAAAATTTAAAATCGAGGGTGTAATTAATGTAATGTGCGTGCATTTATTCGTTTTCAATCAATTTTGAAAGTTGATGTTGCAGCTGTTCTTTTTCAGGCAGATATAGCTGATATTTACTCAATAAAACTTTGTTGGTAATGTTGCCGGTTGCATATTCCACCAAAATATGATTTTTGTAAGCTCCGAGTATTATACCGACCGGTTCATTATCACCTTCGGTAGCTTCTTCTTTTTTAAAATAGTTCAGGTACAAATTCATTTGTCCAACGTCCTGATGATCTATCTCGCCACGTTTCAGGTCAATTAGAACAAAGCATTTTAGTATCCGATGATAAAATAGTAAATCTAAGTAAAAATGACGGCCTCCGATACTCATTCTGTATTGCCTGCCTATGAACGCAAAGCCTTTGCCCATTTCCATGATGAATTGTTGGAGATTAACAATGATTTTATCTTCGAGTTCGCTTTCCTGGAATTGATATTGTTCTGGAATATTTAAAAATTCAAGAACAAACGGGTCTTTAATTAAATCTTCCGGTTTTTCTATTAATTGTCCTTCTGTGGCTAATTTTAAAACACCTTCTTTGTCTTTACTCAGAGCAATTCTGTGAAAAAGCATACTTTTCATTTGACGTTTGAGTTCACGTACACTCCAGCGCTCTTTTTCGCATTGTTTGGTATAAAAGCTGATCTCCAATTCAGAATCAGCTTTTAGAATTTCAGTATAATGACTCCATGTCAATTGTCCAGACAGCGTCTGGATTTTTGGAAAGCGTAAATAAAATTGTCTAATCTGGAATAAATTAGAACGACTAAATCCTTTTCCAAAATTAAGAGTCAGGTCTTTCGACAGGTTGTCTAAAAGTTGGGAGCCATATTCGGCTCTGATATTCCCTTTTTGTTCGTATTCTACTATATGTTGTCCGATTTCCCAGTAGGTTTGTACCAAAATGGTATTAACTGATTGAATCGCTTTTTGACGACTTTCGGATAATAAAATTCCAATTTGATGAATCAAATCATTGTAAGGTTTAAGTTGTGTTTCCATAAGTATCTTATTGATAAGTTAAATGATTACTCCCAACCAAAACAGTGTAGCGATTAATAAACTTGCCAACGATACCCTTGGCAATTCAGGGTAAAGTTCAAGATTGCTTTTGTACGTGAAAACTTTTTTCAGGTTCATGAAAAGTAAAGGCGTACTCAGCAGGAACAGCCATTGCCATGCAGAACGATAATTGATGAGTGTAAATATAATCATGAAAATTACAGCTCCGGCAATCAGAAAAAGTTGATAATATGCTGCATTTCGCTCTCCAATAGCTACCACAATAGTTCGTTTCCCTGAGTTTTTGTCGGCTTCGTAATCGCGCATATTATTCATATTTAACACCCCAATGCTAAGAAAACCCATGGCAGATGCTGGCAGTAATAAGTCCCAGTGGAAAGATAGCGTGTGCAAATAGTAAGTTCCGAGTACGCCTATCAAACCAAAAAATATAAAAACAAATAAATCGCCTAATCCGCGGTAACCATAAGGGTTTTTACCTACTGTGTACCGAATGGCAGCTGCAATAGCACCCATGCCAAGTAGCCCGAACAATAAAAATTTTGTGGTACTCAGGCCAACTCCGATAAGTATCAATAATACACCGGAAACAATAGATAAATTTCCTAAGATGATAATGGCGGAGAACATTTGCCTGGCAGTAATTTCACCCGATTGAACCATGCGTTTAGGTCCAATGCGTTCAGCAGTGTCTTTGCCGTTTACATAGTCGCCATAGTCGTTGGCTAAATTTGAAAGGACCTGAAGGAAAACAGTTGTGATACCGGCCAAAGCAAATATGGACCAGCGGAATTTGTTATCCATAACTGCCAGAGCAGAACCTAAAATTGTGTTTGATAGTGCTAAAGGTAAAGTTTTTAGGCGAAATGCCTGAATCCATTTTTTCATTTGCATGTGTTTTTTAGAACCAAGAATTTAGACATAAACCGATAAATTTCAAAACGGGCAACGGAGCTTTATGTTTACTTATGGTAATTTTGGAAATTTACTGAAATCCGGTTTGCGTTTTTCCAAAAATGCATTTTTGCCTTCGTGAGCTTCTTCAGTCATATAGTAAAGCATGGTTGCATCTCCGGCAAGTTCCTGAATTCCGGCCTGTCCATCGAGTTCGGCGTTGAGTCCGGCTTTAATCATGCGCAATGCCAACGGACTGTGTTGCATTATTTCCTGACACCATTTTACGGTTTCGTCTTCCAACTGATCGAAAGGTACTACGGTGTTAACTAATCCCATTTCTAAAGCTTCCTGAGCAGAATACTGACGACAAAGGAACCAAATTTCACGCGCTTTTTTTTGCCCCACAACACGAGCCAGATACGATGAACCGAATCCTGCATCGAAGCTGCCTACGCGCGGTCCGGTTTGTCCGAAAATGGCATTTTCGGAAGCAATTGACAGGTCGCAAACTACATGAAGTACATGGCCGCCACCAATGGCATAACCGTTTACCATAGCAACAACGGGTTTCGGAATGCTACGAATCATTTTTTGTAAATCAAGGACGTTCAAGCGTGGAACGCCATCTTTCCCAATGTATCCACCTGTCTTTTTTACATTCTGGTCGCCTCCGGAGCAAAATGCTTTATCGCCTTCTCCGGTGAGAATAATAGTTGAAATATCCTGACTGTCACGGCAGAAAGCCATGGCCTGAATCATTTCTTTTACGGTGTCAGGCGTGAAAGCATTGCGGTAGCGCGGACGATTAATGGTGATTTTGGCTATTCCTTCGAAATATTCGAATTTAATTTCTTCAAATTCCTGAATGATTGTCCAGTTTCTCATAATGATATTTTATAATAAATATTTTAAAAATTATTTCTTGTTAATATTTCTTTTGATAGAGTAAAGTACAGATGCGAAAATACATATTGCTGCAAATATTGTCAGATAAGCACCCGTTGTTTTCCTGACAGTTAAGTCATTTTGAATAATAATGAAAGCCTCACCGATAATCACTAATGTGATTTCTGTTATTAGAGCGGATATTCCAATTTTTCTCTTTAGGTTCATAATCTTATATTTTTAAAATATCCGTTATAATTAGCTGTATTTAATTCACTCTCGGTGAAGATTTCCAAAATTGTAGCTTTTGGGGAATCCAAAAGTTCAGTAATAGATTTTTTTATGTTTTCAGTTTTGTCACACGATAAATAATTTACTCCGTAAGCTTCGGCTAACGATTTTATTTTTACTTGATGTGGTGTGGTGAAAAAATCCAGACTGCCGGCCATCAAATTTTTATCTCCGATAAAACGGAAAATGTTTCCGCCATTATTGTTCATAACCACAATTTTCAGATTATCACCAATATAATTATTCCACAACCCGTTCGAATCGTAGATAAATGACAAATCTCCGGTCAGAAAAACGGTCGGTTGGTTCGAACTATACGCGTATCCTGCTGCTGTCGAAAGACTTCCGTCGATACCGGAAGTTCCCCGGTTACATTTATAAGTAATCTCCGGTCGGGCAGGGAAGAGCTGTGTCCAGCGAACTGATGTGCTGTTGGCTAAATGCAAAGTTGTTTCTGCCGGAATTTGCTTTAAAAGTTCGGAAGTAACAGCCATATCTGAAATGGGAGCGTTATTTACAAATTCATTATGAAGATGTTTTACATGTTCCATTTCAATAGAATAAGTTTCTGAAAAATCACTTTTAGTTTGTTCCAAAGGCATTTTTCCCAACACTGCCGTTGCATATCCGGGAATTATCGCTGTCAGGCTTTTGTAAGTATCGACATAAGGTATGGCCGATTCAATTTGCCATTGTTCTGCCAGTTTGTGCGCGCGCAGAAATATTTTCAACTGCTTGCAAATAATCGAATGACCGATAGTGATCAGTAAATCAGGAATAAAATCTGTTGTGTCTTTTTTGGAATTTATTCTTGAAAACAGCGATTCCGGTTGCGTAATAATGTTTTCTCCTGAAATATTCGAAAGATTTTCAGCCAAAACTACAACGTCCGGTTCTTGTGCCAATTTTTGTGCAAGTTTGTTTAAAGCTTCACTTTTTGGAAAAATACCGAAAACTATCAGTTTTCGTTTGTACTGTAACCAGTTTTGTTGCAAAGTATAGAGACTTTCTTCACTTAAACCCAGCTCAGATTTCAATGTTTTGATAATTTTCGGATGACTATGGTTTTCAGGAATTGCCGTATAAATAGGTTCCCGCAATGGAATATTGATTTGCACCGGCCCCCGAGGATAAGTTAATGAAGTATCAATTGCCTGCGAAACCTGTCGGTCGCAGAATTGTAAATCTGTGTCCAGAACTGTTTCAACCGGTAAATTGAAACTGGCTTTTATGTAATTTCCGTAAATATTATTTTGTCGCAAAGTCTGTCCATCTGCCTGATCAATAAGCTCTGCCGGACGATCAGCTGTGAATATCAGTAATGGAATATTCTGATAATAAGCTTCGGCAATAGCCGGTGCAAAGTTCAGAACAGCTGTACCTGACGTGCAAACCAGCACAACAGGTTCACCACTTTGTTGTGCCATTCCCAAGGCAAAATAAGCTGCCGAACGCTCGTCGGTTATACTTAAACAGTCCAATTCCGGTTGAGCCGTAAATGCAAAAATCAGCGGTGCATTGCGCGAGCCAGGTGCAATGACAACTTTCGTTACTCCCAAACGAGCGCAAATTTCAGGTATGTTTTTTATTCCTTGCCGGAAGTGATTCATATTGATTGTTTTATAAATTCTAAATAATTGTTCTGATTTATCACGGTAAATGTTGCATCCGGATAATTGTTGGCAAAAGCCAGCGGAACCTTAGTCATTTTGTTACCCCATTTGAATTCGAAAGTGTGTATTTCATTATCATGAATTTCCACCAAATCAATTTCTTTTCCGCGATAGGTGCGCCAGAAATAAAATTCTTTGTTAAGTCCGAGATAATAATTCTGTTTAATTCGTTCACTAATGAGATAGCTTTCCCATAGTTGCCCAATGTCCTGTCTTAATGCTAAAGGACTAAAATTTCCGATCATGGCATTCCTGATTCCATTGTCGTAGAAATACCATTTCCCAGTTTTCGAAACTTCATTTCTCAGATTGGTGGAATAAGTTCCGAGGCGGTAAATTACAAAAACTTTTGAAAGTAAATCCAAGTATTTTTCAACGGTGTTTTTACTCATCCCGAGTTGTCGACCCAATTCGTCGTAAGACACTTCATTCCCTGTTTGAAATGCAATCAAACGAAGTAAGTTTTTCATTTTACCGGAGTTTTTTAATCCGTCGACAGATAATATATCTTTGAGAAGATAAGCATTTACGATTTCCCGAAGATATTCTTTACGTTCTTCGTTATCAGTCATTAATGCTACTTCCGGATAGGAGCCGTAAATAATTCTGGATTCGAGATTTTCACGCGTTTCAAGTAAATTTTCGATGGAAGAAAGTTCTGCCTGACTAAAAGGGAAAAGCATAAAAGATGAACTTCGTCCGACTAATGGTTCACCGGCTCTGTTGAGCAAATCGAATGATGATGAACCGCTCGCCAATACATAAATATTTTGAATTTCGTCAACAATCAGTTTTAGCTTTTTGCCAATGTCCGGAATGTTTTGAGCTTCGTCTATGGCCAATAAATCAATCCCGTTCAATAACTGTCGGTAGTTGGCTATGGATTGTTGTTCAAGCAGCGTTAACGTATTTATATCTTCACCGTTTAGCACAAGAGATTTTCCTGTAAAACTATCTATGATTTGCCGCATTAAAATAGTTTTACCAACACGACGCGCTCCAAATAGTAAAATTACTTTGTTGGGCGTTAGACGTTTGTCAATTCTTGTTTTTATTAATCGTTGAATGGGTTGCATATAAACCTAATGTTTTGCAAATATACAAAAATCGTCAACGTGTTGACGATTTTTGTAACAAAATCGTCATTCTATTGACGATTTTTGCACTTTTACAATTTTGTAGATATCACTACATTCATCATTGTCAACATTTTATTGTCAGTTTCCAGCCATTCTTTTTCAGGATCGGATGAAGCAGTAATGCCGGCTCCGCTATACAAAACAAATTTGTTATCAAATAGTTGCAGGCAGCGCAGGTTTACAAATACATTGGTTTCGCCATTTAAATTTACCGGTCCGAGAAAACCGGTGTAATAGCTGCGGTCGTAATTTTCATTGGCAAGAATGAATTTTAGTGCTTCATTTTTCGGAAGTCCGCCTACTGATGGAGTGGGGTGGAGGGCTTTCAGAAAATTACCTATACGATCTTTTATGTCTGTCTCAGAAAATTTAAATTCTGTTTTTAAATGAATCAAATGGCCTGCCTGTTCGTTTATCGGGCCGATTTTGTGATATGTTTCTATTCCGAGATGCTGTATGGCTTGTTCTACAAAATTGGTGACTATGGCTTGTTCTTCAATTTCTTTTTGCGACCACTCGTATGTTTGAATAGCTTTCCCGGTTGATATTTGTGTGCCGGCCAGCGAGACGGTTTTTACAGTGTTGTTTTCAATGACCAATAATGGTTCCGGAGTAGCTCCTGCCCAAAATCCGACTTCCGGAATTTGTAACATATAAACCATGGCGTGAGGATATTTGCGGCAAAGCTTTATGAAAAATTCAGGTGCTTCAAAATTTTCCGGTAGTGCGTTTTTTCTGATTTTGGAAAGTACTACTTTATGAAATTTTCCAACTTTAATTGCTTCAACGGATTTTTCTACATTGGCCACAAATTCTTCGTGTGAAGTTGTCTTTAACCCGTTTGCTGTAAGTTTTTTTATACCAGTGAAATATTTATTATAGGCTAATTTTTCAATGGAGTCGTTATCAATTTCGTCGTTAAAGTATACACAATCGGGTTTCATAAAATAACGTATAGATTTTCCTTCGATAAAAGGTGCGATGATAAACCCGCTTTCGTTGCCGATGTTGTTTATTGAAGTTATTGGTTGAGGTGACTCCGTATGTTGCACTAAAGTAACAATTTTGTGCTCAGCCGGTAGCCGATAGGACACAAACGGAATGTTTTGTGCAATAAGTGTTTTATGAAGTTTATTTAATTGAAAGTATGTTTTATTGTTTTCCTGCATTAAAAAGGTACTGCTCTGGTTTTATTTGATGGGTACAATTCTGCATGTAAGCCGGCATACGGAAATCAGCTTGTTGTTTTTGTCGTGAATATGTATGTCCCAAACATGCGAAGTTTTGCCTTTGTGTGTTATTAGTCCAGTTGCAAAAACTTCATTTTCGTGTGTAGAACCTACGTGACTGCCATTAATTTCTACGCCGAGAACCTGAAATTTTTCGGGATCAACCAGCGAGTATGAACCTATGCTGCCAACCGATTCGGCCAATGCCATGGTTGCACCTCCATGTAAACGTTTCATAGGCTGAACTGTTCGGTGATCAACCGGCATTTTTGCAACAACTTTACCTTCCGAAATTTCGAGAAACTCAATCCCCAAATGCTCTATAAGTGTATTTTTACAAAGCGTTTTGATTTTTTCTTCTGTTAGCATGTCAGCATATTTTACCAGTTTAATTGGAGTTTTGCAAAAAAGTTACGTCCCGGTTCATAAAAATCCAATCCCCGATTATTATAAAGATGGTTTTTATAAGCTGTGTCCAAAATATTATTTACACCTCCGAAGATTTGAAAAAATGTGTTTTTGTATTTGAGAGGTTCGGAGTGTATGTTATAGTCAAAAACGATATATCCATTAGTCGTTTTTTCGTCATTTGCGACAGAAACTTCCGATTGTTTGGCAGCCCAGCGTATGGCTAATGTCATATCAATTTTTTTGCCTGTACGATAATCAATAGCAGCATAACCATTTGCCGGTGGAATTATTGGAAGAAAATCATCTTCAATTATATCCCTTCCACGAACATACGACGCATTTGTGTTAAATATCAAATAATTGTTTAACAGGTACTTGAAGTCTATTTCGGTTCCGATGTAAGTTGCACGGCCGATATTGGTATTGATGAGCGCATTGTTTGTAACTGTTCCGGAAGTTGTGGTGTAAGTACCTTTCTTTTCGGCAATAAGGTTAATCATATAATTGGCAAAAACATCTGTTTTGAAATATATTCTACCATTTGAATAACAGTAACTTAAATTGGAAAATAAACCCTTCTCGGGTTTCAGGTCTGGGTTCCCGACTCTAAGAGAGCCTGATTGATCAATATATTTGAAACGTTCCTCAATAGACGGAATTCTGTAAGCACTCGAAAGTGAAAGTAGCAATGTATTGTGTTTATTTGGATTATACTTTAAATCAAAATGAGCCGAATACGAAAAATTATTATTGGTTTCGGGTGAAAATAAAGGTGTTTGGGTGATGTTGGCGTTGTGTATTTCGCCATCTGAAATTGTGTATTTATATAGCATGTTGTATGCAGTGTCGTTGGTCATTTTTACAAAATCCAACCGTCCTCCCAAATTTATTTCAAAGTGATTTGGATCCAGGATTTTGTTGTAAACCGCAAATACGCCTGCATCATAAACCCTGGCTTTCGGTGTAGGTTGATCGGCAATGACGGTAGTATCATTTCCGTATACTACTTTCAGTCTTGATGTTTCCGCTTTTCTGTACCATGTTTCCGCACCTATGGTTATAGTGTTGTATGCATTGAAATATAAATCCGAAGTTGCTTTTAGTCCTGCAGAAGTGTTCAGGCTCGAAGGTAAAACTGTCGCGGTTGAGCTCGCTTTATTTTCAACTTTTCTTTCTATAAATTGTGTGTATCCTTTGATGCGCAGGTTACGAACCAAATCTGAAATATCCGAAAAAATGTATTCGGCATTTAACTGGTTGCGTTCAAATTTTTTGTACCTTACAATGGCTGTGGCAGGGAAAACATCGCTCCCTGGCAAACCGGCATTCCATGCATTATAGTGATTATAATTCACCAGCAATTCCTGGTTTTCGTCATATTTCATACCACCTTTCAGGCTCCATGCAACATTGTTAAACTGACTGTTTGCGATCTCTCCTTCGGGAGTCATAGTGTTTCCTGCTGTCCGGTAGCTGCCATTGATTCCCAAATACCAAACACTGTCCTGTATCTGGGCATTGGCAGAAGTACTGTACATTTTGTTTACAGAATTGAATCCGCCGGAAACACCTCCTTTCACTTGTCGGGGATTGGAATACGTCGGGCGTTTTGGAATGAAATTTACAATGCCGCCCATAGCCCCAGTTCCGTAAAGTACGGCTCCGGCACCTTTTATAACTTCAATTTTGGCAATGTCGTTTAAATCAATGGTCGAAAGACTTCCTGCAATGTCGGTGGCTGTTTGCATCCGGTCGCCATCGCTCAAAAATAACAACCGTTGTTCTCCTGTGCCTCTGATATTTACCGAGGTAGCCCAACTGCCATCCTGCACAAGCGAAACTCCCGGTAGCGTTTGCAAAGCGTTGGCCGGCGTAACAAAATTTTGATTGGCAATTGTCCTGCTGTCAATTGATACTGTGGGTAGAGGTAGTGTGTTCGTTGCAAAACTATAAACGGTTACTTCATCTATCTGTTTGTTTTTAATCGTGTCGTTTGTTGGATTTTGACCGGCAATAAATACCGACAAGAGAGCCGAAACTAAAATGGATGTCATAATTTTAATTGTTTGTTAGGAATAGATTGCAAAAGTACGTATTTTTGACGTAGAAAAATGTTTTTCTGTAATAAGCTTGAAATGGTATTTAGTTAAAAACGCGGAATTTTCTTAATTCTAATGTAATTTATATCTCAAGCAGGCATTGGGATGGTTTGAAGTTTTTTCTTTGTATTTTTTTTATTGTATAAAGACAAAGATTCAGGCTATGAATGTAATTAAAATTGAAAAATCACAGACAATCGGGATTTTTAATGATAGTTTCCCTCCGATAATGGATGGTGTGGCCGTGGCTGTTGAGAATAGCGCTTACTGGCTATATCGGATGAATCAACCTGTTTGTGTTGTAACTCCGTGGGTTCCGAATTATGTGATAGAAGAACCATACCCCGTTTATCGATATTCATCACTCCCCCTTATTTTAAGACGCCCTTACCGATTCGGATTGCCAGAGGTTGATCTCGCTTTTCAAAACAGGCTCGACAGAATTTCCTTTGGTTTGGTTCATGCTCACTGCCCGTTTTCTTCGGGACATTTGGCATTACGTATTGCAAAAGAACGAAAAATCCCTTTTGTAGCTACCTTTCATTCAAAATACAGAGACGACTTTGAACGTTCGTTTATGAACAAGAAGGTCGCAAATCTGATGTTGAAGGAGGTCATGAAGTTTTATGAAAAGGCGGATGAAGTTTGGATCCCACAGGCCGCCGTCGAAGAAACTATTCGTGAATATGGTTTTAAAGGAAAAACCGTTGTGATTGAAAATGGAAACGATTTTGCCGGTCAGCCAGATCTGGATAAATTTAAAATTTCTTCTAAGCATGATTTGGACATTTCCTTAAATACTCCGGTTTTTCTTTTTGTCGGACAACATATCTGGGAGAAAAATACCAAAACCATTATTGATGGTTTGTCATTAATCCAGAATATGGATTTCAGAATGTTTTTTATCGGAACCGGATATGCAGAATATGAAATGAAGCAGATGGTTGAAGAGTCCGGCTTGAAAGATAAAGTCCGGTTTCTCGGGGTAATTCATGAACGGGATATTTTAAAAAAATATTATGCCGCCGCTGATTTGTTTTTGTTTCCATCAATTTATGATAATGCTCCGTTGGTAGTGAGAGAGGCTGCCGCTATGCAAACACCTGCAATTTTAGTGAAAGGTTCAACTGCGGCAGAAATTGTTCAGGATAATGTGAATGGTTTCCTGATTGACAATTCCCCGGAATCCTTATCTCAAAAAATAAAAAGTTTACTTATAAAACCGGAATTGATTAAACAGACTGGAAAAAATGCCGCCGGAACAATAGCTCGATCTTGGGAAGATATAACCGCGGAAATATACGACCGTTATGCTTATTTAATGTCGAAAAAATTTCATGGATCCCGTTATGGCAAATGAAAATCCGTTTAAACTGTCCCAGATTTTTATCCCTGTTTCTATTGGTCTTGTCGTGGTTGTATGGTTGTTTTTGAGGGAATTTGATCCTAAAACTCTTTGGACTCTCCGGTTCAATTATACGAGTGTTGCCTGTGTTTTTTTAGCGTTTTTGCTGATGCTTGGGCGTGATTTCGGTATGATTTGGCGATTCAGACTTATGGCCGATAAGAAAATTTCCTGGCATCAGGCATTTAATATTCATATTCTGAGTGAATTTACATCGGCTGTAACACCTTCGGCTGTGGGTGGTTCAGGTTTGGTAGTTTTATTTATGAATAAAGAAGGACTGAGTGTCGGACGTAGTACCGCCATCATGTTTGCCGGGCTGATTATGGATGAATTGTTTTTTATCGTTGTTACTCCGATTATTTTTTTGTTTGTGCCGATGAAGGAGTTGTTTAATGCCACGTCGGTGGTTGCATCGACAATAAGTGTTATTTATTGGACGGTTTATGCAGGCATTACGATATGGACTTTAATCCTGATCGTTGGATTGTTCTTTCGCCCGGACATGATTGCCGGTTTGATGCAATTGATTTTCAGGCTTCCGTTTCTGAATAGGTGGCATGATAAAATTAAGTCGTTCGGGAGTAGTATTGTAGAATCGTCGAAAGAACTGGGGCAGCGTTCAAAGTTATTCTGGTTGAAGATTGGAGCTACGACACTGCTTACATGGGCATCCCGTTTTTTAGTTGTCAATGCGCTTTTTATGGCTTTTGTTCCGGTAAACAATCAATTGATTATTTTCGGTCGTCAGCTAATATTGTGGTTAGTTATGTTGGTGAGTCCTACTCCGGGCGGTAGCGGTCTGAGTGAATTTGCATTCAAAGAGTATTACAGCGATATTGTTCTTTCCACAACACCGGTTTTATTAATCATTATTTTATGGCGATTTATCAGTTATTATTTTTACTTGTTGGTAGGAACTGTAGTTGTACCCCGTTGGTTGAGAGGCAAGTTTAAACGTCGTAGGGAATATAAAAAACATTAATTTATTAACTTGTTCATTTATTGATATATAACATTTCTGAAAACACGTTATCAGATATTTTTCTTTGTTTTGTTTTTAGATTTTTATACATTATCTTTGCATCTTTCAAAAAATATTTTTTAGTATATTAAGATGGTGAAAAGAGTTTTAGTTACACTCCTTATACTTACCGCATGGTTCGATTCCCGGGCTTGTACCAATTTTTTAGCAGGCAAAGATGCCACTACCGATGGCTCGACTTTTATAAGTTATAATGCTGATTCCTACTTTCTCTTCGGAGCATTGTATTATCGTCCGGCAACTATATACCCTGAAGGGACTATGATGGATATTTATGATTGGGATACAGGAAATTATCTCGGCAAAATACAACAGGCTCCAAAAACGTATGCCGTTGTTGGAAATATGAACGAGCATCAGGTTACTATAGGGGAAACAACTTTTGGTGGACGTGAAGAATTAGTAGATACTACTGCTGTTCTTGATTATGGGAGTCTGATTTATATAACATTACAGCGTGCCGCTACTGCCCGAGAGGCTATCAAGATTATGACGGATCTTGTGGCTGAGTATGGATATCGGAGTGAGGGCGAGTCTTTTTCTATCGGAGATCCGAAAGAAGTATGGATTCTGGAAATGGTAGGAAAAGGTCCGCGCAATAGAGGCGCTGTGTGGGTGGCCCGCCGTATTCCGGATGATTGTGTCTCGGGACATGCTAATCAGGCCCGCATCACGACTTTTCCTTTTGATGATAAAGACAACTGCCTGTATTCGGAAGATGTGATTGCTTTTGCCCGCGAAAAAGGATATTTTAAAGGTAAAAATAAAGATTTTAGTTTTTCAGATACCTATGCTCCACTTGATTACATTGGACTGAGAATTTGTGAAGGACGGGTTTGGAGTATTTTCAGAAAGTTGAACCCTGAAATGGAAAAATACATTTCATACATAAAAGGTGAAACGATGGAAAGAATGCCCCTGTGGATAAAGCCGACCAGAAAAATTGATGTACAGGATTTTAAAAGTTTTATGCGGGATATGTATGAAGGAACGGAATTGGATATGACGCATGATGTTTGTGCCGGCCCGTTTGGAAGCAAGTTGCGTTGCAGTCCGCTTACTTTTAAGGTGGACAGTGTTGAATATGTACACGAGCGCCCGATTGCAACACAACAGACCGGTTTTACTTTTGTTGCCCAAATGCGTGATTGGTTACCCGATTATATCGGAGGAATCCTGTGGTTTGGCGTTGATGATGCGGCAAGTTGCATCTATGTTCCGATGTATTGCGGGATTAATGGCGTTCCGGAATGTTATGATGAGCATAATGGGTCGCTTTTGGAATATTCATCTACTTCGGCGTTCTGGATTTATAACTGGGTGTCAAATTATGCTTACAGCAAATATTCGTACATGATGAAGGACATCAAAAAAGTTCAGTTAAAGTGGGAGACTGATTTTAATTCTTTGGTGCCGGCTATTGATAAAGTTACTGTGAACATGAACGAACAGGAAGCCAGAACGTTCCTTACCAACTTCAGTTTTACTCAGGCCGAAAATTCAACAGCAGCATGGAAAAAACTTGGAGAATATTTGCTCGTGAAATATATGGATGGAAATATTAAGAAAGAGGTTGACGGTAAATTTGTTCAAAATGAATTTCATATTCCTCCGACTATTATCCGGGCGGGTTATCCGGAAGAAACTCTGAGGCAACTTGTAAAAGAAAAACCTGATTTGAGAGTTAAGACAGAGAAAGAATTGAATAACAGAAAATAAGTAAGAATGTTACTGACTAAACTTTATAATGAATTTTTCAGAAGTGAGAAAACCGGAGGTTTAATCCTTGTTTTCACGACTGTTGTGTCTTTGTTTTTAGCTAATTCTGCATGGTCACAAGGTTATCTTCATTTTTGGCATATTGATATTGCCGGACATTCATTGGTTCATTGGATCAACGATGGACTTATGACTATTTTCTTTTTGCTAATAGGACTTGAGTTGGAACGTGAAATGTATGAAGGGGAACTTTCCAAAATTAAAAATGCTCTTTTGCCTATCATTGCTGCCATTGGAGGTATGCTTGTTCCTGCCGGAATTTATATGGCTTTGAATGATGGAACGCCTACGCAAGCCGGTTCGGGAATTCCGATGGCTACCGATATTGCATTTGCTATTGGCATTTTGTCTATTTTAGGAAGTAAAGTCCCGGGCTCTTTAAAAATATTTCTTACAGCGTTGGCTGTATTCGATGATCTGGGTGCTATTGTTGTTATTGCTTTATTTTATACGGCGGAAATTTCCTGGATAAATCTTTTGCTTGCATTAGCGGTTTTTTTCCTCATGTTGATTCTAAACAGGCGGAAAGTTTGTAATATGTATCCCTATTTGATCGGAGGTGCCGTTATGTGGTATTTTATGCTTCATTCCGGAGTACATGCAACAATAACCGGGGTTTTACTGGCATTTGCTATTCCGTTTGGAACTTCAAAAGAGCGTTCGCCTTCATACAAACTGCAACATGCTTTACATAAGCCGGTCGCTTTTTTTATTCTTCCTGTTTTTGCTTTGGCCAATACGGCAATAGTTATTCGTTCTGGTTGGCAAACTAATTTATTGGAAGTCGGTAGTCTGGGGATTATTCTTGGACTGCTTGTCGGAAAACCATTGGGAATTACATTGTTTTCATATTTAGCCACCCGGTTCAAAGTTGCTGCTTTACCCAAAGATTTGCGTTGGAGTTATGTTCTTGGTGCCGGCTTTCTGGGCGGGATTGGATTTACAATGTCTATTTTTATTACTTTGCTGGCATTTAGTAATTCCGAAGATTTTGCCAATAATGCAAAAATGGCGATTCTTATCGGTTCATTGTTATCCGGAATAGCAGGTCTTTTATGGTTGAAATTAAAACTCAGGACGGACGTTGTTGATACGGAAGAGTAATCATTTATCGATAAGCCTGAAGTCCGATAAGTTTTTTGTTGTTTTGTTTTTTCCAGAACCAGTCATTGACTTTGCTGGTGATATAAGCACTACCGATGCCTAATAATGCTCCGGCTGCAACATCCGAAGGATAATGCACGCCGAGATTCATTCTTGAGTATCCGACCGAGCATGCCCATAAATAGGATGGCGCTATTATATACCATCTGGGATATTTAAGACTTATAGCTGTTGCGGCAGTAAAAGCATAAGAAGTATGACCGGATGGAAATGATTTTGAGCTCAGAAGTTCCTGCGGATCAATAAGGTCAGGATAAGTAATGTAAGGGCGCGGACGGTTGACCGCTGATTTTATACCATAAGTCACAGCTACATCGAATGCAAGAGCAACTCCTGTATAGATAGCGTTCTTAAACATTTCATCATCTTTTTTGAAATAGCCGACTACTCCGAGAATAACGGGAGCTGCTGCTCCGACTTCTGTCGTGGTATTTGAAATAAATTTAGAATATCTCCGGAGAAATCCCGAAGGTGTGTGATTAATTGATTGCAGTAAATCTATATCGGGATTTTGAGATGATATTTTTATACTGCCGAGTAAAAAGATACAACTCAGAAAAATTATTGTAGTAACTTTGTGCATAAATTATTTTTTACAAAAATAGATGATTTGCTTGAAAAACGATTGTGCTATGCAACTTTTTAATAGATGTGAAATATGCATAACTCATTTATTCCTGTTCGTTAGGCATTGACATGGAAAATAAACCGGAAAAGATCCGGCTTAATTCCGTAATGAAATTGAATGAAAAAAATTGCTATATTAGGCCCTGAGTCGACAGGCAAATCAGAATTGGCCGAAAAGCTTGCTAAGTTTTATGACGTCCCGTGGGTGCCTGAATATGCGCGCAGATATGTTGAGAAACTTAAACGGGAATATACCTTTGAGGATGTATGCGAAATTGCTCGTGTACAGATAATGGAAGAAGATCGGTTTGCCGGACATCTGGGGCCTGAATTTGTGTTTTTTGATACAGATTTGATTATTACAAAAGTATGGTTTGAATACTGTTATCATAAGATCCCCGATTTTGTACAACAACGGTTGGATGAAAGTTATTTCGATGCTTATCTTCTGTGTTATCCCGATTTGCCCTGGATGCCTGATCCTGTAAGGGAAAACGGAGATAAACGTATGTTTTTTTTCGATTGGTATAAAAAGGAAATTGAAAACACAAGAAAACCGTATTTTGTTATTTCCGGTATAAATGAACAACGTTTGAATAATGCAATTTCTGCTTTACATACTTTGCAGAAAAAATAAATAAATTTAGAAGAATGAATAAAAAGATATTAGATGCTATAAAGAGACTTTCTGATATAGAGGGTTTCAGGGATGTGTGCCATCAGCATAACGAAAATAACCCGATGCCGTCGGTAGAGGTGTTGGACGAAATAGTGCAATTGATCCGGGCTATTTTATTCCCGGGCTACTTTGGGAATGCTGCGGTAAATACCAAAACCATGCTTTATCATATAGGAGTAAACATAGACAAACTACAGGTAATGCTTTCTTCTCAGATAAAAGCGGGCTTATGCTTTGAATCCAGGCCGGATGCAGGTATAAGTTGTTATGATATGGATAAGCTTGCCCGTGAAAAATCCACCGAATTTATAATTATGTTGCCCCATATCAGAGAAGAACTTCATACCGATGTTATTGCTGCATTTAACGGAGATCCTGCTGCAAAAAGTTTTGGAGAAGTAATTTTTTGTTATCCGAGTATCCGGGCTATCAGCAATTACCGGATTGCCAATGCGTTACTGCATCTGGATGTGCCTTTAATTCCGCGTATTATTACAGAAATGGCTCATTCTGAAACCGGAATTGATATACATCCCGGGGCCACTATCGGGGAATACTTTACAATAGACCATGGTACCGGAGTTGTGATTGGAGAAACAGCTATTTTGGGAAATAATGTAAAAATGTATCAGGGTGTTACTCTAGGGGCAAAAAGTTTTCCGTTGGATGAAAATGGAAATCCAATTAAGGGTATTCAGCGTCATCCCCGTATTGGGAATAATGTTATTATTTATTCGAATTCAACCATTCTGGGTACTGTTACTGTGGGTGACGGTGCTGTGATTGGCGGTAATATATGGGTGGATACAGATGTTGCTCCGGGCGCTAAATTAGTACAACATAAATAATCAGTTTCATTTTATGCAGACAGAAAGAGAGTTTGAAATGATTGCCAAAACATTTAAAGGCCTTGAAGAAGTTTTGGCAGCAGAGTTGTTGAATTTAGGTGCAAATAATATTGAAATTCAGCGTCGTGCAGTTAGTTTTACCGGAAATAAAGGCTTGCTGTACCGTTCGAATATGTTTTTGAGAACTGCATCGCGTGTGTTGAAACCGTTTTTTCATTTTAGAGCAAAAGATGCTGATCAGGTTTACGAAGAGTTGAAAAAAGTACGCTGGTCTGATTTTCTTGATGTTCAGTCAACTTTTGCAGTCGATACAACTATATATTCGGAAAATTTTAAACATTCCAAGTTTGTTGCTTACCGCGTAAAAGATGCAATAGTTGACTGGTTTACAGAGCGTGAGAAAGAACGGCCTTCAGTACGTTTGGATAATCCGAATATGCTCTTTCATTTACACATTGCCAATGATCGTTGCACGCTGTCTGTCGACAGTTCGGGCGATTCGCTACATAAGCGGGGCTACCGTATATCGCAAAATGAGGCGCCGATCAATGAAGCTCTGGCAGCAGGCATGCTTTTACTGGCCGGATGGGACGGGCAGACTAATTTTGTGGATCCTATGTGTGGTTCGGGTACCTTGTTGATAGAAGCGGCTCTGATTGCCTTGAATATCCCGCCCGGTTTATATCGTTCGTCGTTTGCTTTCGAAAAATGGCCGGATTTCGACAAAGATTTATTCGATGATATTTATAACGATGATTCCGAAGAACGGGAATTTAAGTATAAAATATACGGATCGGACATCTCTAAAAGAGCGATAAGCATTTCTGAACAAAATATAAAAAGTGCCGGACTAAATAAGTACATCGAATTGCAGCAAGTGTCGATAAAAGATTTGAATACTCCGGTGGAAAATTGCATGTTGGTTACCAACCCTCCTTACGGAGAACGTATTACATCAGATGATCTTTTAGGGCTGTATGCCGACTTGGGAACTTTATTTAAACACCAGTTTGCCGGAAATTCATGCTGGGTTATCAGTTCGCACAAAGAGTGTCTTGACAAGATAGGGCTGAAACCGACTAAGAAATATGATTTGCTGAATGGTACTTTGGAATGTAAATTCAACCAGTACGAAATTTTTTCCGGGAAACGAAAAACTTATGTTGTTGAGAAACAGAATGTATAAATAAAAGTAACTGTGCTATAACGTCAATCACGGGAAAAAGTTTCATAGATATTTCATAAACAGTTTGTCAGTACGGAAAAAATAATTACTTTTGCCCCGCATTTGCCCAGATGGCGGAATTGGTAGACGCGCTGGTCTCAAACACCAGTGGATTCACTTCCATGCCGGTTCGATCCCGGCTCTGGGTACTGAGAAGGCAGAAATAGGAAATAGACCTGTTTTTGCCTTTTTTGTTTCTTGTAAGTAATAGGTTCCTTAGAAAATAACATCGAGCGCTTTGTTGTAAGAATTGGTCCGATATTCATTCTCGTCAAATCCAGTTGTATTCGGAAACATTAAACTATAATATAACAACTTAAGTTTTGGATAAGAAAAGAATAAAAAGTTGGTAAGTGTTGATTATCAATCTCATTCTCATTAAAAAATGGACTAATTTTGAGGGATTGAAATCACCGAATAAAATTTTCAAAAATACGTTTATCATTGTAATGTTGTAATCATAAAAAAACAGCTTACATTGTTATTGAGAATACTAACAATGCAAGCTGTGCCAACCTATATTCAACCTTCTATACCTCTTTCGAATTGTTATTCAGTCAGAATCTTAACAGGACCGATTAATCCGGCTTTTTGCAGTGGTGTTCCTGTATTATAAGTTCTGTATACATAAGATGTTTTACGTTTGTTTTCAGGCAATCTTGAATCGCCAACAAGACGATTTACCCAATTATTCACCACTGTAATTTCTATTGAGTTTTTGCCTGATTTCAAGGTATTTGTAATGTCGAGCGTATATGGAGCAGTCCAGACACCACCAACATACTTACCATTGATTTTTACCTTGGCCATTTCACAGACTTCACCCAAATCTAATGTTATTTTTTTCCCTGTTGGAATCTGATTAATTTTGAATGTGTTGGTATAAACCCCTGTTCCGGAAAAATACTTAACATAATCATCATTCACTGTTGTCAGATCCTTAAGTTCTCCAAGCTTGATTTTCTTTCCATCTCCAACCATCGATTGCAGTTTCAGATTCCAGTTGTTATCTAATTGCAATAATTCTTTCTCAGCAGGGTAATTAAGTGATATGTCCAACACTTGTTTTTCATTAGATATATCTTTCTGAAATACAACAAACATGCTTTCGTTAGCGTGTAACTTTACCGGGATGCTCGTTACATTTCCTACATTAACAAACGATTTGAGATCACGAACCGATCCATCTATAGGATTCCACAATTCTGGTACCTTTCCTGCAACACGAAATTGTGCTGCAAAATCAACTGCCTTTTCGGTTTGGTTGGCTACAAAATAAATATCACGTCCATTCATTGTTGTATGAGCGTATTTTACATCGGTACTGTCTGATATTTGAAAATCAGGCTTATAACCCATCATGTCAAATATATCTTCAATGCTGTATCCGGTAAACAAAACTCCTTTCCCAATACGACGGATTGTATGGTCATTGCTGCTAATTCCCCATAATTCGTTTGCAATCGATTTGATTTCAGCATCAGCGTTTGCATAATCCTGAAGGCTTGGAGATTTTTCAGGTTTTGGACCTAAAATAATAGCTCCGGTTTCAAGAAGTTGTTTTATTTTTTTGATTACGGTAGGCCGCATGGTCGTACTTGGCGGTAGTACAAGTAGTTTATATTGAGTTCCGTGTGGTAAAGATAAAATGTGATTATCACCGGCAGTAAGATCTTTCTCAATAACCTCGGCATTTATGAAATCGTATTGATATCCCTTGGGCAAAGCAGGCTCGGTAATTCCGGTCATAACAGGGGCATCTTCGCCTATATAGTAAGCTACATCTGCCACATAATTGCCTTGTTGTAGCATATAATTACATCGTTTTAAGTAGTCGGTAAACAAATCTATCTGGTTATACCAGGTGTTTTTTCGATTAAATTCATTTCCGAACGGGCAATTTTGCCCCGGAATAGTTTTTTCATCAGGCTGTGAAATATACACGTGCAGCAAAGTGTTATTTATACCTTCTGTAAAAAATTTATCACCACGTTGCTTCATGTTACGAGGGCTACGGGCAAATTCAGGACCACCACAGGTAAATGACTCTGCTGAAACTTTATGTTTTCCATAGATATGTGCAACTGATGATGCCGCACGATTCTCTATATCGCCAAGCGAACCTTCGCTCCAAAACTCACCTGCAACTTCGTCGGATTGTCCGCCATATTGAAGAAATTCTCCCGGAAAGCCCCAATGTCCGTAGGGTTCTAACCACATGCTTAATCCATCTTTGTGTGCAAGTTTACGCAGGCCTCCGATATGATCGTATGCCAATCTGTCGGCAATAGTGCGGCGAAGATCCCATAAAAAACGATCTGATTTATCGGAACTACCCACTACAATTCCGTCGAAAGTAAGCAGATAAGGAGTAGGATCATATCCGAACCTTTTTTTGAAGTATTCGATAAAATCATCTCCATAGTTCTGTGTGGCCCTTTCATAACTGTCACACACGATCACTTTCCACGTTTTCCGGTCTGGCTCAGGAACTCGTTTAAGTATTTCTCCGATAAAACTATCGTAGTGATGTTTAAGACTTTCTTTATTCCAACGGTCAACCTCCAATCCCTGTCCATCTCCTTTTATGGCAGGAGAATTGCAGATGTTGGTAGGTGCCATATAGGTACGTACAATTTCCCAGTTTCCTTGCGGAACATTCCATTTCACAACATCTCCATCAATTTGTTTGGTTATGTCAATTATATTTTTTTCTGCAACAACTTCATTCGAAGAATACGGGATTTCTGTTGTCCATTTATAATCATGCCAGAAGGGTTGTGGAGTTTGATGCATCTTGCTGAGTATTTTCTCTGCATAATGATCTACAACAGGCTCTTCGGAGAGTTCAAACTCTTTAATTTTACAATTTGCATTGATGTTCATATCAATCCTGAATTCGTCCCCGCTCACATCCGGAACAGCAATAGCTATAGGTGCCAGAATATCATATCCAACTTCAATCATCATATTGGTACGGTCAGCACTGAAATTACAGATTTCTTTAAAGACTCCATTACGCTTAACTTTTACAGAAAAATATGCTCTGATGGGTGTTTCGCTCTCAAGCCGGATTGAACGAAGTGTAAAATTTTTGTTGGAAGGTTTTATAGTAATACTGGCTTTATCACGTTCAAACCCACCCAAAGTTTTTTTATCTCCATCGAACATCTTAGCTACATCGGTAACTCCATCTGAAGTTATATTATCTATATTGGCCCGTATCTCAGGATGAATGTTATTGTTCCTGAAAGCTAAAATTTTTACATTTTTAAGAAAATTGTCGGGATGAGGAAATATTATTGATTTTTCGCCACCTCCGGTAACCAAAGTGCGCTGTGAAGCCAAATAGCGCATTGACTGTTCTGGTTTAATCCATGGGCCTCCAGCCTGGCTCCAGCCTGGACCGTTGAATATGCCAATTTCTATATTTTCTTCTGTTGCGGTTTTCAAAGCGGCGTGAACGATATCGTACCATTCATCGCTTTGAATATATACAGGTCCATGAGGAACTTCGGTAAGCCCCTGAAAACCAATGAAAGCTCTGTTTATGCCAGCCCTTTTCATTGACTTTAAGTCATTTATCACGCCTTCTTTGCTGATATTTCCGGAAATCCAGTACCAATAGCAGGATGTTTGAATATCTTTTGGAGATTGAAACGTATTAAGCAGCTTCTGATCGTTGTCAGAAATTACTACAGAACCGGCTTGTAAGATAAAAAAAAACAGGAATATGACTGTTAAACCTGATTTTAGAGTTATGGATCTCATTTTAATTGATTTGGTTGATTAACTGATTATACAAAGATAACGGCATTAGTACCATATATCATTGCTTGATCTGTTCCAATTATTTTAGGAATTGTTCCAAATAAATTGATCAGAAGGAAGATATGGTCAATGTCGATTGGTATAAAATGAGATTGACTAATTTATGTATAATTGTCTTACTTCCTAATTATGTATTCTGCAATCAGGTTCTATTTGTTGAAATGATCGGACAAGTAGTCTTTCGGAGACACTCCAAAATGCTTTTTAAACGAACTGGAAAAATGGGATTGTATTCCAAAACCTGTCATTTCACTAATTTCTCCCAGCGTATATTCTCGTCTCAATATAAGTTCTGCAGCTCGATTTAGTCGGTATGTCTTTAGCAAATCGTTGGGAGTGACATTCGTCAGAGCTTTGACTTTTCGATAGAAATTAGTTCTCGAATATCCAAGTTCCTGACCGAGCAGATTTACATTGATTTCATTGTTGGATATGTTGTCTTCGATATATTTATAAAGTTTATTTAAAAATTTCTGGTCAAGCGGACTAAGTTCGAACTGAGCATCTTCTTCGATAGGGACAGAATTCTTGATTCCGCATGTTGACCGAAGAAGAGCTTGCTGCATTTCCTGTTTGGCAATCATTCTGTTCACTATCGAAATCAGCACATTGGGATTAAATGGCTTGCTAACATACATATCGGCTCCACAATTATATCCTTTTATTTGATCCTCATCCATATTTTTAGCTGTAAGTAGAATAACCGGAATATGACAAATATCTTTATCTTCTTTAATTTTGCCGCAGACTTCAAATCCATCCATGCGGGGCATTAATACATCGCAAATAATTACATCCGGAACTATTTCGATGGCTCGTTGCAGTCCGTTAAGGCCGTCTAATGCTGTCGTTACATCAAATGTATCACTAAACAAACCGGCAATAAAGGTGTTCATATCAGGGTTGTCTTCGACTACAAGAATCTTTTTTCGTTCTGTTTTTGAAATTTTTTTATCAGCAATGTTGCCCGGATTAGAAGTCGCTACAACAGATTCATCATGATCAGTTATTTCTCCGCTTTGTTTTATATCGGTATGGTCTGTTGCCCGTTCGTTTTCGCTATAGGCATCTTCAGAAACCGGAATATCAACTATGAATGTCATTCCCTTTGTAGTATTCTGTTCCGCACGGATTTTTCCTTTGTGATTGTCGACCAGATGATATACAAAGTTGAGTCCTATTCCAAAACCATTTATCTGATCACGTTTTGAAGGATTTACAAGGCGGCTGAATCGTTTGAATAAACGTGAAAAATCATTCTTGTCAATGCCGATGCCGGTGTCCGAAACACGAATTTCTATGTAGGCCCATTCATTCTCGTTGTCAATATTTTCAGGGTGTTTAACGAGATCCAACGTTACAACAATGCTCCCACTATCAAGTGAATATTTTGTGGCGTTCATGAATAAATTGTTCATGATTTTATCTAATTTATCGGAATCGTACATTACCGTAAGGCTTTCATACGAGCAGTCGAATTCCATGCTGAGATTTTTCTCGGCTGTATATATATTGTATAGTTTAACAATATTGGATAATTGTTGCACGCAATCATGATAACCGACTTTTAGCGGCAGAGTTTCATTTTTAATGTTCCGGAATTTAAGCAATTGATCGGTTAGGTTCATTAACCGATCCACATTATTTGCTATAAAATCCAGATTATAAGCTAGTTGTTGCTCGTTAAGTGACTGATATTTTTCTCTGAGCATTTTCACGGGAGCATAAATCAGAGTCAGAGGAGTCCTCAATTCATGGGATATATTTGTAAAAAAGTTCACTTTCATTTCCGACATTTTATGCTCATGTGCTATTTTTGCTTCTGTAAGTGTGATTCTTTCTTTAGCGAGTTTGAATCGAATATATAACCTATTGAGCAGAATGATAAGTAGTATCAAAAGCGCTGCATATATCGATAATGCAATGGGGTGCAGCCATGGAGCAGGTTTAACCACCACATCGAGTAATTTCCTCGGGGCCTCCCATACACCGTTTCCGTTTTTAACTTTAACCATAAAAGTATAATGACCTGCCGGAAGATTGGAATATGTAGCCCGGTTATATTTTCCGATATAGTTCCATGTCTGATCAAATCCGTCGAGCATGTAAGCATATTCTAAAAGCGACAGGCAATCATAGCTGATGCTTGTAAATTCTAAACTCACGACATTTTCATTGTGTTTGAGTTTTATTTTTTTTGTCAATGAAATATCCTTGTCAACTATTCCTCCATCTTTCGGAACCACGCTGTTTCCGAACAGTTTGAGATCAGTCAAATATATCGGATTATTCTGTTTGGCGGATTCTACATTTTCAGGAGTTATTTCTTCAAGTCCGGTGTTTCCTCCGAAATATATATGTCCTGAGGCGTCTTTGAATGCGCATTTTTCGTGATATTGATTGCCTCCGGTGCCATCTTGTTCCAAGTATATATTGATTGCATTGGTAGATGAGGAGATTCTGTATATCCCATTAGAAGAGCTTGCCCATATATTATGCTGTTTGTCGTATTCGATTCCGACTATATCCTTGCGCTGAAGCTCACTATATTGCTTGAGTGTCTTTTCCTTGAGATTATATTTCATAAGTCCGTTGCCGTAGGTGCCTATCCACAAATTATTCCGGGTGTCGAGTTTGAGATCTACGGTATTGGACCAGTTATTTTGAAACTTAGAATTTAAAGCATTGGCAACAAGCGTATTATCGTCGATTATGTAAATATTATCCATATATGCTGAAAATAGCATATTGTCATTTGAAAGAGAGATGATTTTAGTTATGTTATTGCTGTTGGATACGGCAGATGTTATGTGTTTTTTTAGCGTCAAATCTTCATTGTAAATATATAGTCCGTTATCGGACGATCCGGCCCATATTCTTTTATTACCATCTTCGGTAATTGTTACCACATTTCCTATCCCGGAATAAGTTTTTTCCAATATTATCCTTCCATCCTGAGATGCTTTGCAAACAATCAGCAAATTTCCGTATCCGATCCATAATCTGTTTTTTGAATCGCAATATATTTCCTGCACAAAATTACTATTAAAAACAGATAGCCACGATGTTGTGGAATCGTTATATTTAATTACTTTTTTGTTCTTTGTGTTATAATATATAAAGCCGTCATACCGGGTTCCGATCCACATGTTACCGAACCGGTCTCCTATTATACGCGTTACAAACTTGTTCCTGAACAGATTTACAAGACCCTTATCTTTATTGAATATTTTCTTTCTGTTCGACAACATAAAGTGTCCGTGATCAAATGTCCCGATCCAGATATTTTTTTCTTTATCGACAAAGGCCGAAGTAATATCAATTGATGGTATATCATTGAATTCTATGTTGTTATCACTGGTTTTTAATTCGCGAGTTTTGAAATTGTACACAAGTACCCCTTTGTTGTTCGTGTTTATCAGTAGTCTGTGGCCTCCATCAATTAATAATAATTGATTGATTCTCAGATCGCTTAATGACTTTGAAAAATTGCTGTCGACTATTTTAAAACTATTCAGGTTAAATAGTTTTATGCCGTTTTCGGTACCTAAAAGTATATCATTACCGTAATTGATCATGCAATTTACGTTGGCACCTTTGTCTACGGTAACTTTCGATACAAAACTCAATGATTGATTAAGTTTTATCAGTTCGATACCATTAGTTATCCAAAGATTTTTTTGTTTGTCTTGTAACGCACCATAAATAACTTGCCTGTCAATTTTCAGACGTGGTATTAAGCATTTGTTTTTTTCATCTATTTCGTAGAGTCCGTTATATCCATAAGTCAATATTTTCCCCGCATATTCTATAAAACCCAGGAAAAAGCCTTCCGAACCTGCCGAGTTATTTTTCAAATACCGTTGAAACTCGTATCGGCTTTTCGACATTGAACATATGCCATTTCCGGTAGAAATCCACAGTTTGGAATTTTTATCGACATACAGCCCCGTAATGTTGTTAGATGGAATAGAGTTTTTATTTCTCTCATTATAGAAAAATACACTATAACTGTTTCCGTAACTTTTACAAAGTCCGTTGGCCGTTGCTATCCAGATGTAACCGAGGCTATCCTGCGCAAAAGCGTTGACGTGTAAATTTGATAAATCGGTACGACGCAACGGCTGAGAGAAAGAAATGAAACTGAACGATGAGATTATGATAAAATACAGTATCGTTTTTAATGTTCTTTTCATACGTAAATCAGATTTCTGCTCTCACCTTAAAAAGGAGTACCTTAACAAAGCAGATCAAAGGCTTTGAAATTACGTGGCTTGGTGTGGGCACATTTTTAATGCTCAAAATTATGCTAAAACATTTGAATAATCCAAAAGAAAATTATGTGATTTTCGATAATTGAAACATCCATTAAAAAATTTGAAACAAAATCATGGTTATTTGGAATAAATGCAGTACAACTTAGAACAAATGCGAAATGATGCATGGCGGAAAATTAGCTAAAATTGCATACTGCAAAATAACTAAAAAAATGATTTATGATGAAACGCCATGTACTGACACTAGCTACACTGTTCAGTTTGTTTGCACTCAATGTCTATGCGAAAATTACGTACACCAATATATCTCCGGTCAGAATTGTTTGGATGTCAGATGAGTCCGGAAAGTATGTGACAAACCCCAATAATTTGCTGGCTGATTTCAGCGACCAGTTATCTGTATCAGATGACAAATATACGGGATTTATGAGTTCTGATACTCAGCAGGCATCAATACTACTGGACTTCGGAAAAGAAATTTATGGTGGAATAAAAATTTCTTCGGCCATCAGAGAATATAAAAATCCGGTCAGATTAAGAATCCGGTTTGGCGAGTCTGTAACAGAAGCAATGTCGGATATAGATATTTTGGATAATCCGGCAAATCCCACTAACGAACATTCTTTAAGAGATTTTGTCATTTCGGTTCCATGGCTTGGCTCTTTTCAATGTGGAAATAGCGGCTTCAGATTTGTCAGAATAGATTTACTTGATAAAAATTTACAATATAATTTACGTAATGTATCTGCAACTTCTATTTTGAGAGATGTCCAAGAAAAGGGCTCATTCTTTTCTGACAATGAGCGAATTAATAAAATATGGGAAACAGGAGCCTATACGGTCAAGCTCAATATGCAGGAATATATCTGGGATGGTATAAAACGAGACCGCTTGGTGTGGGTCGGGGATATGCACCCTGAAGTTATGACAATCAATAGTGTATTCGGAGAAAATGAAGTTGTATATAAAAGCCTCGATTTTGCCCGAAAAGACACTCCTCTGCCTGGTTGGATGAATGGAATGTGTTCTTATTCCCTTTGGTGGATAATCATACAAAGAGATTTGTACATGTATCAGGGAAATCTTGATTATTTGAAAAATCAACGCGAATACCTGCTTAAGCTAGTCAAACAGATTGATGAGAAAATTGATAAAAATGGCGTTGAACAACTCGATGGAACTCGTTTCCTTGATTGGCCAACATCCGAAAACAACGATGTTATACACAGTGGCTTGCAATCGCTTTCTTTTATGGCCGTAAATGCGGCACTTCAAATTGGTGAATACCTGCAGGATGACTCGATTCAAAGTATTGCTTCCAACTGTGTCCGTCGGATGAGAAATGTGCATATAGATTCGTTTAATAACAGTCAGGCAGCAGCGTTAAATATTTTATCAGGACTAAGCAAAAATTCCAAACAAGATTGTAATATAATATTGAAAAATGGACTGAATGGTTTTTCAACGTTTTATGGCTATTATATGCTGGAAGCTCTTGCTCAGAACGGAAAATATGATGAAGCTCTTGATTTTATTTCGAAATACTGGGGTGCTATGCTGGATCTTGGAGCAACAACATTCTGGGAAGATTTAAAGTATTCAGATGTCGTTAATGCCGGACGTATTGACGAAATAGTTCCAGAAAGCAATTACGATATACACTCAGGCGGCGGCGCATATTGCTACAAAGGCTTGAGACTTAGCCTTTGTCACGGCTGGGCATCAGGTCCTACTTCGTGGCTTACCAAGCATGTTTTAGGTGTAACTCCGGTTGAACCAGGATGTCGTACTCTCAGAATCAAACCTAATCTTGGTTCATTGAAATCTGTAAAAGGAACATTCCCAACTCCTTATGGTGTTGTTTCCATAAGCTGTACTAAAAATGATAAGGGCAAAGTTGTGAGTGAGGTTAAGGCTCCGGATAAAGTTAAAATAGTCATGGACTGAGTCTCTCACAAATTTTGAATAGTAATTTAAAATGTATTTATTGAAAATAAAACGAAAATATATTCTTTATGTTCTCATCCCGTTACATTGTTCTTTAGCACAATCGACGAACGATAAGCAGATGAATAGTTTCAGCAATTCTCTGATGAAACGGATGACTCTGCAAAAAAAATAGGACAATTAAATCTTGGAGGTGTAGGAAATCCTAAAATAGTTGGTAGCGCAATAGGATTGGATGAAGCGATAAAAAAAGGAAATTGTTCAGCTTTATATAGGAGATCCGGCTGCTTCCATTTCACGACCAGTTATGGAACTAAAAGATTTTGCAAAAGTTGAGTTTATTCCCAACGAAACAAAAACGCTGAAATTCAAAATAACAACAGAAAAACTGAAGTTCTACAATCAAGCGTTAAAACATGATTGGGAAACTGGTGATTTCAATATTTTTGTGGGGCCAAATTCAAAATATTTGCAAAAACTCTCAGTTAATTGGGAAAAATAATGACAGTGCCATAAATTGTATAAATTTTAATGCGGAACTTCATTTACATATTATTACTAATTTGCGTTCAATCAGTTACAGCGCAAATATCATCCGATGCAAAAGAACTTAAAGCATATATCGACAGAGATATGCCTAAAACAGTTCGTGTATGTCAAAAAGATACTTTAGGGAATATAGCCTTGCCATATCCATTTAGTGTGCCTTGTATTGTCAATGGTTTTCAGAATTTATTTTACTGGGATACTTACTTTACTAATGTAGGCCTTTTGCTGGATGGAAACATTGAACAAGCAAAAAACAATATAGATAACATTCTGTCCTTAATTGACAAATTCGGATATATGCCCAACGCGAGCAATAAAGGAATGTTGAACAGATCGCAACCTCCGTATGCAAGCATGATGGTGAGGGAAGTGTATGAAGCGACACACGATAAAACTTGGTTAGCGCATGCCTGCAAAATTCTTGAAAAGGAATATCATTTCTGGATGACCAAGCGCATAACTTCTTCAGGACTCAATAGATATTCCAATAATGCAGACAAAGCAGATTTAATGTCATTCTACAATTATGTGGTTGGACGGCTCGGCTTAAATCCAAACGATTATCATAACGATGAAGAACGTTTAACCCTTGCATCACATTTGCTTGCCGAAGCAGAGTCAGGCTGGGATTTTAACCCGCGTTTTGATTCAAGATGTGAAGATTTCAACCCGGTGGATTTGAATGCTAATCTTTACGGATATGAACAGAATTTTGCCTATTTCTATCGTGAAACAGGTAGTAAAGGAGCTGGCAAGTGGCTCAAAATTGCATCCCAACGTAAAGCATTGATGAATAAGTTGTGTCTGAATCCCGAAGACAAGCTTTTTTATGATTATGACTATGTTCGCAACCGTCGCTCTTCAGTATTTTCAGCGGCCGTATTCAATACTTTGTTTGTCAAGTTAGCCTCTAAAAAACAGGCAAAAATCATATATCGTAATCTGAACAGACTTGAATGTGCCAATGGCGTGGCAACTTGCGAATATAAGGAACGTAACCGCACCTACCAATGGGATTATCCGAACGGCTGGGCTCCGCTTAATTATCTTGTAATAAAAGGCTTAGATAATTATGGTTATAAAAAAGCGGCTTTTAGACTGGCTGAAAAGTACGTTCAGAGTATGGCCGGCATTTATAAAAAAACCGGAAATTTATGGGAAAAATATAACGCAGTCAGTGGAGATATTGACGTGAAAGACGAATATAGAATGCCCGGCGCTTTTATGGGCTGGACCGCCGGAGTGTATATATATGCATTTGACTACTGTTATAATAGATGAAATATAACAACTTATAAATGACTGTATTTACAAATTATTTAATATCCATTTTATGACAACATTATTGAAGAAACTATATATTCTGATCTTCATTTTTATATTTTTCAGTATAGAAACAAATGCAAAAGACAAAGGGGAATCTGCTCCCAGAATTGTCAATGTAGTCAATTTCATTCGACAAACAGAACCACGTATTGATGCTATAACAGATGAGGTTTTGTATCAAACAGTTGTTGAGGAAGTAAAACTATTGAACAAGTATGGCATAAAAGGAACCTATTTATTGCAATACGATGCTCTGATATCACCATCATATCAAAAACTATTAAAAAACGATGTTTTACCCGGAACCGAAATTGGGGGTTGGTGGGAAATAACTCAGCCTCAGGTTGAAGCCGCCGGAATAAAATGGCGTGGACAATATCCATGGGACTGGCATGCCAACGTTGGTTTTTCCATTGCTTATACTCCGAAAGAGAGGGAAAAACTGGTAGATGTGTACATGGAAAAATTCAAAGAGATTTTTGGAAAATATCCCACAGCAATTGCATGCTGGTTTATCGATGCCCACACTTTGGCTTATATGCACGATAAATACAATATAGTTGCATCAGCAAACTGTCGGGATCAGATTGGAACTGATGGATATACCATGTGGGGTGGATATTGGGGACAAGGATACTATCCTAGCAAAAAAAATGTATATATGCCGGCTCAAACAAAAAGTGAACAAATTCAGGTTCCAGTATTTCGTATGTTAGGTAGCGACCCTATATACCAATACGATTTAGGTATAGGTGGAAATCATCAAGGTGTAATTACATTGGAACCTGTATATGGTAATGCTGGTGGTTCTGAAGAATGGGTAAAATGGTTTTTCAACTCTATGTTCAAAGATCCTTGCATGACATTCTCGTACACACAAGCCGGACAGGAAAACTCATTTACTTGGGGCCCTATGAAAAAAGGGTTGGAAATGCAAATGCCTTTACTTGCTGAATTACAGAAAGAAGGACAAATTCGCATTGAAACTTTATCTGAAACAGGGAAATGGTATAAAGATAATTTCTCCATGACTCCTCCAACCGCCATAAGCGCACTAACAGATTATACAAGTAACGATAAAAAAACAGTTTGGTACAACAGCAAATACTACCGGGCAAATTTACTTTGGGAGAAAAATTTATTCAGATTCAGAGATGTTCATTTGTTCAACGAAAATTTTGCATCTAATTATATTGAGAATGTATGCACAACTCCAAATTGTACTTTTATGACATTACCTTTTATTGATGGAAATGTTTGGAGCACAGACCAACAATTAGCCGGACTTCGTCTGTACTATGCTGATAAAAACGGGAAAATGGTTGAAGCTAAAGGGGGAACACCCAAAATCAGCCAAAAAGGCAAACGACTCTTGGTAGAATGGCCTTTGGAAATACCAAACTCATCGTTTATAATGACTTTCGATCAGGATAAAGTGAGCATGAAATGTATTTCAAAAGATCAGCTAAAACTAAAATGGTACTTGGAAATGTCTGTTGCATCAGAAGCTAAATTACCTTTTACTGAAATCACAAAATCAACGATAAATGCTCAGGAGAAATCTTTCGATTATAAGGTTTCTTGTAGAGGTGGTTCTTTTATCGATTGCAAAGATACTTCCGGCAAAGTTTTCAGAATAGAACCTAGTCGAAAAGAAATATCTTTATTATTTAAAAATTAAATGATGATCATTAATATATTCAGATCTTTATTTGCTCAAAGCTATTGTACAATAAAACGCAAAATATTTTATCTCGGAATATTGATATTTGTTTATATGAGCGTGTCAGCTTCCGGAAAAATAACTCCGGGTTCTCTGAGATGTGAGTACCTGGATAATCCGACTGTTGTTGATGCGTTATCGCCACGACTCTCATGGATTAACGAAGTAAATTCAAGTCGCGACCGTGGACTTTCGCAACAAGCATACCGTATTGTGGTGTCAACATCCAAAGAAAAACTACAAAAAGAAAATTATGACGCATGGGACAGTGGAAAACAAATGTCTTCAGAATCACGCCTTATAAGTTACAATGGAAATCAGTTACAATCGGGGCAGAATTATTGGTGGCGTGTTATGGTTTGGGACAATCAGGGAAAAGCATCTTCTTGGAGTTCTCCTGCATTTTGGGGCATGGGTTTACTAAACACTGACGAATGGAAAGCTCAATGGATTGGAACCCCCTGGCAGGGTGAAGCTCCCATAAAAGTGCTTAGTCCGGATCAATATGAACAAAGACATTATGCAGCACCACTCTTTCGTAAAACCTTCAAATTAAAAGATAATGTTGTCTCAGCCAAGGCTTTTGTAACGGGTTTGGGGTACTTTGAATTTTATATGAATGGTAAAAAAGTTGGAGATGATTATTTGGTTCCTAACTTCACAGATTATACAGTTCGTGACGACATCAAAAACTACGGAATTTCTATCGATAACAAATTTCGTGACTATCGGGTCATGTATCTGGCTTATGATATAACAAATATGCTCAAAGGAACAGAGAATGTTGCTGGAGCAATTTTAGGAAATGGGTTTTACGATTGCTCTACAAGCTGGGTTTGCCCATTTGGTTCTCCCCGTTTTTTATGTCAGATAGAAGTAACCTATGCCGACCATTCAAAAGAACTAATCTGCACAGACGACACTTGGAAAGTGACAGAATCACCTATTGTGCTCGATGGCGTTTTTGATGGAGAAGTTTACGATGCCAACAAAGAAATCAAAGATTGGGGCAGTACAGAATACAATGATTCTGACTGGAGTAATGCCACATACCGAAAAGCTCCTGAAGGAAAACTCACGGCCAACACATCTCCCACAGACAAAATTACAGAAGTGCTGAAACCCACATCGCTCAAAAAACTCGAAGATGGAACTTATGAAGTTGAATTTGCCAAAGAAATTTCAGGATGGCTTCACTTCAAAGACATTCAGGGCAACAAAGGCGACACGTTAAATGTCAAGTATATCTGCGAATCGCCGCTTGGAGTATATAAATACATTTTTAAAGGAACGGGAAAAGAAAGTTATGCACCAAGGTTCACATGGTATGTTTTCAGCAAAGCCATTATTTCGGGTGTGAAAAATCTTTCAGTTAAAAACATAACAGCAGAGGCTGTTAATACAGATGTCAAATTGAATGCTGAATTCAAAACATCTAACGAATTATTCAACAAAATAAACCAGATATGGCAACAAAGCCAGACTGACAATATGCATGGCTGCATAGCCAGTGATTGCCCACATCGCGAACGTTCACCATATACAGGCGATGGACAAGTGGCTTGCACAACTGTTATGTACAACTTCGATGCCGCTGCCTTTTATCAAAAATGGATCCGTGATATCAGAAATGCTCAGAATGTTGAAACCGGGTACGTACCTAACGGGGCACCCTGGCAACCGGGCTGTGGTGGTGGTGTTCCATGGGGAGCAGCCATGAACATTATGCCATGGGAGTTTTACCTACACTATGGCGACAGAAAAATGATTGCGGATAATTATTATGCCATGAAAGAGCAGGTTCGTTATATGCTGACATGGTTAACTCCTGACGGTACTATGCTTGCACAGCGTGCAAATCTCAATTCAACCCAACCCAACTATTGGCTTAACTTGGGCGATTGGGCTCCGGCATTCAGCATTCCATCCGAGGAACTCGTTCACACATTTTATTTGTGGCGTTGCGCTGATTTTACAGCAAAAGCGGCCCGGGTAATGAATTTACAGAGCGATGCCGACTATTATGCATCCATTGCCGAAAAAGTAAAACGGGCTTTTAATAAGAAATTTTATAACCCTCAGCTAAAATCTTATGGCGATTTTGGTAGTAATGTTTATGCTTTGGTTTTAGGGGTTCCGTCCGACAGATACAATGATGTAGTGGCAACATTGAAAAACGAAATTTCAGTAAAATATAACAACCACTTGAATACAGGTATTTTCGGAACTCAATTTCTTTTCGAAACATTGGCGCAAAACGGACTTAATGATATTGCTTATGCTGCTATGAATCAGGAAGATTTCCCTAGTTTCGGGAACTGGATAAAACAAGGAGCTACTGTAACCTGGGAACAATGGGACGGAAGAGACTCTCATAATCATCCAATGTTTGGAGGAGGGTTGACCTGGTTTTATCGGATTCTTGCCGGAGTAAACGTTGATATAAATCAGCCCGGTTTTAAACACATTATCATAAAACCAATCCTGAACAAACAGTTACCCGAAGTTTATTATTCAAGCGTTACACCTTACGGAAAAGTCGTTTCTGAAATCAAACAATCTGGTAATAATCTGGAAATGAATGTAACAGTTCCTGTTGGTAGTACCGCAACAATACATATTCCGATAAAAAATGTTGATTCAGCTGTAACAGAAAACAATGCTCCAATTAAAGATTCGGATATTGTAAAATTTTCAGAAATAAAAGACGGTTATTATGTGGTAACTGTGCCGCAAGGTAATTATAAGTTTAAGATAGAAAATTGAAGTAACATCAAAACACATTAATTTCAATGAGAACAAACGATATTTTCAAGTTATTTTTTGTGGTAAACATATTCCTACTTCTTGGGACATTTTCCACTCTGTCAGCTCAAACAATCAGTAATCAATGGGCGGCAACAGATGGTTTGGGACGTAAATTGCCTAATGCAACAGAAGTTGGCGGCGCACGAGCAGGAAAATATGTAGGTCTGTTTTATTGGACGTGGCATTGCGATGCATTGGCTGTATCTGAAGTAATGGATATTTCACAAATTCTGTTGCAAGATCCCACTGCTGCAACAAATCCCAACAATGCTCTTTGGCAAGGAATTGAAGGTGGAAATTTCTGGTGGGATCAACCACTGTTTGGTTATTATCGAACAACCGACGACTGGGTTTTACGTAAACACGCCGAAATGCTAGCAGATGCAGGTGTTGATGTGGTTTTTTTTGACTGCACAAACGGTTCTTATACATGGAAATCTTCCTATACTGAATTGTTAAAAGTGTGGGAACAAGCGAGAAAAGATGGAGTAAACACACCTCAGATAGCTTTTTTATTGCCATTTAGTTCAACTTCAGGTGGAGTTACAGCGATCAATGAACTATATACTGATTTATACAAACCAGAACTTTATAAGGACTTATGGTTTATGTGGAATGGAAAACCTCTGATCATGGCATATCCAGAAATGGCAACTCAACCCGGGAATAATGCCAGTTTAAGATTCACCGCAGATTCCTCATTTTCTGCTATCAGTGCACACTGCCCAAGTTGGGGAAATAATATTGGAAGTCTGACATTTAGTCTTTACAAATGGGACACATCCAGTATTAAAAGTTTGGAAGGCACTCCGATTGCTGTAGATACTATTGTTGATTTTGCAGACAATTCATATATCACACTAACTTTCCCAACACAACCTGCTGGTAAGTATATTTGGAATTTGTCAAATGGGACTGAAACAGTCGGAGTATGGAAATTTACAGATGGGACAGCACCTAGTGGTACGCTTAGTTTTTTCGGAGGTTCTTCAGTAAGTGGTTATTATGATAGTCAAATCTCTTATGGTTCTTCAACAGACAATTTCACTCCTTTAACAACAGGAACAACTACTGTTCCTATACAAGTTTCAACAGACGGAGTTAATAAAGCTAGGATAACCGAAATACAGAATTTCTTCACCTTTAGACCAGGACAACCTGATTATGTGTCAGGTCCACAACGAAGTGATCAATGGGGTTGGCTAGAGACTGCTCCACAGCATGGATATGTTTCTAAAGCAGCAGGAGGTTATGAAGAAGTGACAGTCGGAGTTGCACAAAATGCATGTGACAATACAGGAGGCCGTAATTGTGCATTTAATATGCCTGAATTTAAAGATGGGGCTGTTTATGAAACTTATGGACGTAGCTACACACAAGCAAATAAGCAGGACGAATCAGCTGAGGCATATTACAAAGGACTTAACTTTCAGGAACAATGGGAAAGAGCCCATAACCTTGATCCGGATTTGGTATTTGTAACTGGCTGGAATGAATGGACTGCCGGTCGTTGGTCTAATTGGGGAATACCTATGGCATTTGTAGATCAATATTCTGCTGAAAAAAGCCGGGATATAGAACCCGTAAAATCATGGGGAAACAAAGGAGATGTTTATTACATGCAACTTGTTAGCAACATTCGCCGGTTCAAAGGAATGGAATCTGCGGACATTGTATCTGCTGCAAAAACCATCGATATGCAAGATATAACAAGCTGGAACGATGTTACTCCAGAATACAAATCATACAAAGGCAACGTTCAACACCGAAATGCCTCCGGGCAGGGATCGTTGATTTATACCAATACAACAGGTAGAAACGATATTGTCGGGGCAAAAGTAGCCAGAGATCCTTCGTACATATATTTTTATGTGGAAACAGCAGATAACCTGACAGATAAATCGGATGCAAAATGGATGCGGCTTTTTATTGATGTGGACAGAGATAAAACAACAGGTTGGGAAGGCTATGACTATGTGATAAACAGAACCAGTCCCGAAGACTCGGCTACAATTGAAAAAAGTACAAACTCTTGGGAATGGGAAAAAGCCGGAGCTGCAGAATATATAATTGATGGGAAAACGCTTGTTATAAAAATTAAACGTTCGTTACTTGGATTAACAAATAGCAGCCTTATAAATCTCGAATTTAAATGGAGTGACAATATGCAGGAAGATGGAAATATCATGGATTTTTATGTAAATGGAGATGTTGCACCAGGAGGGAGATTTAACTATATATACAACGAAGATATTACAAGTGATATAAAAAAAATTGATACTCTATCTGCCAATATTTCGCCCAATCCTTCTTCCACAGATTTTCTAATTCAGGCTCCCGTTTCAATTTCGCATATTGTAGTATACGACTTGTTGGGTAAAATTGTTGAAACCACAGATTTATCCGACAATTTATCTCAGACCAGATTTGGATCAGGTTTAAACAAAGGAACTTACGTAGTAAAAGTTGATGGAGAAAACGGATTTACAGAGAAAATGAAAGTAATAAAACTATAAACGCCCTGACTTAAAAGAAATAACTAAAAAAAAGTTTTTATTAAAAGCAATGTTGATAATCTGGATAATTGATTAGAAAACAGATATTATTTTAAAAATGAAAAAAATATTTATAGCAATTATATCATTTTTAGGTATAAATGGAACATTTGCAGCGATACCAAAAGCAGATTTCAATGTAATACCAATACCACAAAAAATTGAACTTAGTTCATCCACTCCATTTATTTTAAACAATAAAACCAAAATATATTATCAAAAAGGACTGGAACGCAATGCAGCATTTCTTCAGCATTACATTGAGGATATTTGTGGAATTAATCTAAAACTGACAAAGATACCACAACGAAACAATGTAATAAGTCTTATTGCTGAAAACAATGCAGCTGCCAATGCAGAGAAATACACTTTAATAGTTAATAAAAAGAGGATACATATCACTGGGAATTCTCCCGAGGGAGTATTCTATGGGATACAGACTTTACGCAAATCCCTGCCAATTCTACAAACCTGTGAAGTTGAAATCCCGGCAGGTAAAGTTGAAGACAGTCCCCGTTTCAGTTACCGTGGAGTGCATCTTGATGTTTCAAGACATTTTTTTCCTGCTGATTCTATCAAAAAATATATCGACATTATTGCTCTTCATAATGGCAATTATTTTCATTGGCATTTGACCGACGATCAGGGTTGGCGTATCGAAATAAAGTCACGTCCAAAACTAACTTCCATTGGTTCTTGCAGGGCACAAACCAATGGGGACGGCAAACAGTATTGCGGTTTCTATACGCAGAACGAAATTCGGGATATTGTAAAATATGCGCAAGACCGGTATATAACTATCATTCCCGAAATAGACGTGCCGGGACACACAACCGCAGCATTAGCATCTTATCCTGAGTTAGGTTGCACCGGTGGTCCGTATAAAGTTTGGGAAGTATGGGGTGGACCTGCAGATGTTTTGTGTGCCGGAAATTCTGAAACAATGAATTTTTTGCATGATGTCTTTTCCGAAATTGTAGATCTGTTTCCATCAAAATATATTCATATTGGCGGAGATGAATGCCCCAAAGAACGTTGGAAAGTATGCCCTAAATGTCAGGCCAAAATAAAAGAATTGCGTATTGTCGCCGATTCAACACATTCGGCTGAGCAGAAATTACAAAGCTACATTATGGTGTCGGTTGAAAATTTTCTGGCAAAAAAGGGACGCAGAGTAATTGGTTGGGACGAAATACTTGAAGGCGGATTAGGCCCGGACGCAATAGTACATTCATGGCGCGGCATGGAAGGTGCTGTAGAAGCGGTTCATCAGGGGCATGATGCCATACTGTCTCCTACTTCTCATTGCTATTTTGACTACGATCAGGAAGAAAGAACTCCGATTGATAAAGTCTATTCTTTTCAACCGGTTCCCGAAGAATTTGACTCAACCGAAGTTTCTCACATTCTAGGTGTTCAGGCAAATGTCTGGACCGAATATATGCCGACTTTCGAGCGGGTTCAATATATGTTGTTGCCACGACTTGCGGCTTTATCCGAAGTTCAGTGGTCAGAGCCTGAAAGGATGAATTATACTGATTTTCTGCATCGGTTAACACACTTATCTCAACTTTACGATAAATACGGATATAATTATGCAAAGTAAAAAAACAAAATTAACAGATAAAATAATATGAGATTAGTTATACGCCCCGATTACAATGCTATTTCAGCATGGGTGGCCGATTATATTGCAGCCCAAATAAATGCTTTTAATCCCACTGCCGAAAAACCTTTTGTACTCGGTTTACCAACAGGATCGACTCCTCTTGGCACTTATTCCAGATTAATTGAAATTTACAAACAAAAAAAAGTTTCATTCAAAAATGTCATCACATTCAATATGGATGAATATGTAGGAATACCGAAATCGGCTTCACAGAGTTACTATAGTTTTATGTGGGATAATCTGTTTAAGCACATCGATATTCTGCCTGAGAATGTTCATATTCTGAACGGAAACGCGCCTGATTTGGACGCTGAATGTCAGGCTTATGAAGATAAAATTAAAGCTGTTGGTGGAATTCAACTTTTTCTGGGTGGAATTGGCCCTGATGGTCATGTTGCTTTCAACGAACCAGGTTCATCACTGCATTCGAGAACCCGAATAAAAACACTTACACAAGATACGATCATTGCTAATTCACGATTTTTTGATAATGATATTAAAAAAGTTCCCCGCCAGGCACTGACTGTTGGTGTTGGAACAGTTATGGATGCGCAGGAAGTCCTCATTATTGTAAACGGACATAACAAAGCACGGGCATTAAAGGAGGCTGTTGAGGGTTCTGTGAATCACCTGTGGACTATCACTGCATTACAATTGCATCCGAAAGGAGTTATTGTTTGTGACGAAGAAGCGACCATTGAATTGACAGTCGGCACATATCGCTATTTTAGAGAAATAGAAGGATAACGCGTGTTTGTTTAATGAGAGAGCTGATATAGACAAAAGTCAGTACAATTTTGGAAATACAAAAAGATTAAATAATGAAATACGATTTAAGTTCAAAAATAACATTAGAGCACATCCCTGAAAGTTATTTCCAGTCAAACGATATGATTGAAAGTCTTCGCCAAAGACGTTTCGAAAAACTTCGAACCAATATTTATAAAAATCCGGAAGAAGGATCCGTTTTTGCTGCACAACGAATAGCAAGCCTGATTCGTAAGAAGGAAGAAATAGATGAACCTTGTTTTTTAGGACTTTCGGGTGGGTCATCGACGCTTGGAGTATATGATGAGCTTGTAAGAATGCATAGGGAAGAAGATTTAAGTTTTGCGGATGTTACCATATTCAATGTTTCTGAGTTTTTCCCGGTTCACGAAGATGGCCGACATTCAAATACTAAGTTACTGCGTTCTTATCTTGTTGATAAGGTAGACATTAAACCCGGAAATTTTATTACACCAGATGCTTCTATCAATCGCTCTGACGTTTACGAATTTTGCAGACATTACGAAGAGCTGATTGACCAGAATGATGGCTTGGATCTAGTACTGGTCAGTGTTGGATTAGTGGGCAATATTGCCTATAACGAACCCGGGTCACAGGTAAGTACGCTGACAAGGCTCATGTTGTTGGATAACGAGTCTCAACGTGATCTGGCACATCTGTATAGTTCTGTTTCCGAAGTGCCATCAAGTGCTATCACTATTGGTTTATCCACCATACTTAATGCTGGGCAGGTAATTCTGTTGGCATGGGGACAAAGAAAGGCCGGTATTTTAAAAGAAATCATTCAGGGAAAAGTAGATGATAATGTTCCTGCTTCGTTTCTGCAAATGCACGAAGATGCACTTGCAGTAATTGATCTGAATGCCGCACAGCAACTGACACGTATACGCCAACCGTGGCTGGTCGGACCCTGTGAATGGACTAATAACCTCATTCGTCGGGCTATTGTGTGGTTGTGTGCCGAAACCGGTAAGTCAATTCTTAAACTCACGAATAAAGATTATAACCAGCACGGATTAGACGAATTGCTTGTTCTTTACGGTTCGGCTTACAATGTGAACATAAAAATTTTCAACGATTTACAACATACCATTACCGGCTGGCCGGGTGGAAAGCCAAATGCTGATGATACTAACCGTCCGGAACGGGCAACTCCATATCCCAAGCGTGTGCTGATTTTCAGTCCGCATCCCGACGACGATGTAATTTCAATGGGTGGAACACTGCAACGCCTGGTAGATCAACACCACGAAGTGTATGTTGCTTATGAAACATCGGGAAACATTGCCGTTGGAGATGAGGAAGTTATTCGTTATGTTGCACTGATGCTTAATGTTATAAATCGGTTTGATACAAACAACAAGTATTTGATTGATAAATACCAATCTATATTGAGCTTTCTGAAAGCTGAAAAACAGGCCGGAGATCCTGATACTGCGGATGTTCTGTTTCTGAAAGCCCAAATTCGACGGGAAGAAGCTCGCACAGCCTGCCAGTATATTGGCGTAAAATTAGAAAATGTACATTTTCTCGATTTACCCTTTTATGAAACCGGCAAAGTGCAGAAAGATAAACTGTCAGATGCAGATATTTTGAAAATAATTCCATTAATTTATAAAATTCAACCTCATCAAATTTATGTGGCTGGAGATCTTGCTGATCCGCACGGGACACATAAAATTTGTTTAGACGCTGCATTGGCAGCCATTCATGAGTTGAAAGATGAAAAATGGATGAAAGACTGCCGGATATGGATGTATCGTGGTGCATGGGCAGAATGGGAAATTGATAATATTGAAATGGCCGTGCCAATCAGTCCGGAAGAACTCAGAAGAAAACGTAACTCCATCCTTAAACATCAATCCCAAATGGACAATGCTCCGTTTCTGGGTAATGATGAACGATTATTTTGGCAAAGGGCGGAGGAAAGAAATCAGACTACCGCTAACCTGTACAACAAATTAGGCTTGGCGTCGTATGAAGCAATTGAAGCCTTTGTTGAATATAAAATAGATTAATACAAGTGTAATCTAGAAAGCTGCCATTAAAAAAATGTGTGGAATTTTAGTAGAAGAAAAGTGAAAAGGTTTGTTGAAAATTATTTCGACAAACCTTTTTTATATCAGTTATCTGATAAATGTTCTATTTATCAAATAATTATTTTGGTGGCAAATTCATCCAAGCGGACTACGTAGGCTCCTCTTTTTAAAGGGATGTATTGTGTTGTATCTGAAATTCTACGTGACAGCAACAATAGTCCTTCCATGCTAAAAACCGACAACAAGGCTGTTGGTCTGCTTGTTTTTACAATTAATTGTTCGTCTTTTAAACCTATTATAAATGGGAAATCAGCTTTTTCAGTTGAAACTGAAGACACTGCATTCTCATCTACAAGATATTTGAAATTAAAATTGATTTGATCCCATAGGGAATTTCCTTTGGAATCTACCACAAAATCGACAAAATCTTCTTCCTTTACATCTCCCAAATTTACATCAAGCAACAGATTTCCATTGCTTGTATCATACCTGTATCTTTCTACTCCATCTACATAAATCAAAATCACAACATGATCACCACCTGTTGAGGTATTGTTTACTTTACCTGTTCCTCTTAGTTCTCCGCTAACTGTGCTTGTCCAACGAATTACAGGACACATCAAAGCAGATGGTTTGGCTGTCATTTTTCCAATAAATGGCGATGATGTCTGATCATTAGGAACCCAGAGATTATTACTTTGTAAATTCATTTTCACAAAAGCCTTTTTCGAATAATTTCCTAAAGTTACATTCGCATATCCGTAGCTCCAACCTAAATCGTCCTGCAATCCGTTTTTAAACCACCCGGTAACAACATCTGCCACTGCATTGTACTGCTTTTCTCCATCTATGGAGATATTGTTGACCAGAACACCGTAATCAACTTTTTTCGCACTGTTTGAAGTTAGCTCTGTAACCACATTGTCTTTGATAGTCACATTCCTGCTTGTTGTTGTAAACACTGCACTTTCAGTACTAATGCCATAACCATCGGTAAAATACAAATTGCTATTGCTCCAATCATCGTCCGACATATTTCTTATTATAGTATTTCCTTCGATCCGGAGCGTGTCGATATATGCCGTTGTAATTCCATAAATATCGCCCGCAGGCAGTTCAATCGTATTATTCAAAATTTGGATATTACTCATAGGTACGCTTCTGTAAGCACTGTAAATATTATTACCATCCGGAGCTACCAGATCAAACCATAAACCGCCTGCATTTCTGAATATATTATTCTGGATTTTCAGATTACGAATATATTGACCTTCGCTCCAGCAACATGTTTCCATGTGAAAACTTTGCCCTGATCCAATATGTTCAACAGTATTACCTTCTATCAAACCATCACTTGCTCCGTTGATCAAAAGTCCTCGATTAAATGTATCATGCAATTTTGAGTTTCGGATCACATATCCCGAACAAACATTGGTATGATATTCCATCAATGAACCAAAATCAGCATCCACATTGGCGTCCAGTTGTATATCGTAAACCGAATTTATTAAATTTGGAATTGCATTAGTTAAAGCCTCGTTAATATCCGATTGGTTGGTAACAGATGTCATACTGATAACTTTGGCATTACCTTTATATTCCTGCGTGTTGTTGTCCCAAAAATCAATACGTTGGCCTACAGTTACAGAACCCGGAGTAAAAATAACGCGAAGTTTGTTTTTGCTATTATTAATTCTTGAAGCAACCCAACCAAAACGACCGTGAATATTGATTAAATCATCTGCTGTATAAGAAATTTCACAATCCTCAATTCGTGGACCAACAGCCAGTTCATTCATGTGAAAGCCATCTGCTCCACTCATCCACAACCGGTTTGTCCCGGGACGACGAGTGGCAATTACATGCCTGAGCAAATGATTTCCTTTTCCTTTATCCGCGAGACAAACCATTCCTCCGGAGGCATAAATATTAATGCTGTCTAATGTGATATTCTCACATTGATTCAATGATATCATATACCCTGTACGCGAAGGTAAAACGATATAATCCCCAACATCGACTTTATCAAAACTTCCATTAGTAAGACTGATTGTTTGATCTGTGTTTTGAGACATGGAACAAGTTAAAGGCCCGTGTCTTTTGAACGTTCCATCCGGATTAAAAATCACAAAAATACCATTGGCATTGCTTATCAGTGTCTCATAGCCTTTCATTGGACTTAATAGCACAGAACCAGCGTTTTTTGATATCACTTTACCTTGTGTAAAAGGCAAAGGATCGCAATCAAACGTTATGTTTGAAATACTCACATCTTTACAACTCAACAATGCCAATCCGTAAATATGAGGTGCATCGAACCAGAATGTTATGTTTTTCCCTCTCGCTCCAATTATTTTTGTATTCTTCAATGCTGAAACTACAAAGGAACCACTGCCCGAAAAGCGACAGTGATCATTCACAATGATTGTTTTTTCAACATCCGGGTTTAAGACATACGTATTTAAGGAATCTATAAGTTTTTTGGCGTTTATACGTTGTTGTTCCTTCTCAGCTTCCGAAAAATTATTGGGAGATACAGGCAAGTCGGGCGACCAGGTTTGAGCCAACAAACTGCCAACAGAAAATAAAAAAGCAAGGATATAGAAAAAACGAGCTTTTGAGTTTTTCATTATCATCGAGATTCCTTTATTGAACATAAGAATTTGACATATAAATAAATACAATTTTATTGGATAATAATTTATTTTTTCAAAACACGAGCCATATAGCTTGTTTTGTTTCCTACAACTTTGATAAAATACAACCCCTTGTTAAAACTTCTGAAATCTAAATTGCATTCTACATCACTAATATTAGTTATTTTAACTATTATACCATCACTGGAATAGACAAACAATTTATAATCAAATATTTTAGGTGCATCCGGCAGATATACTTTTACATAGTCAGTAGCAGGATTTGGCAAAACAGAAATTTCTGCAGTATTACTATCTGAATGAGGATTAAACACATTTGTATTGCCGTTTAAATAAATATTTGCAGTCTTTACCAAGGACTCTCCTGCAGCATTCTTCACCTTAAAATAAATAATTTTATTACCCGAACCGGCAGATAGATTAAAATTTAGTGACGATTTATACACCAACCATTCGGCCCCATCAAAAACAGGGCTTTCGCTCATCATACAATATGCCGGAGTTGATTTCGATATCTCACTGAACAGCTGTACATCCCGACTATCAGTTATACTTGCACCATTGTTAATATTTAAATCGGAAACCTCCGGCAAGGCAACTGAACTAATCTCTGCATTGTATTCGTAAATCTGTCCAAGAAAGCTGACAGGAATAGCATCTGCCGTAGGTTCAAGATAATATAAATCATTGTCAGTTGCCGTAACATAATCTCTACCAGGAGTATAGTAAAAACCTATGTCTTGATTGTTTTTATTTTTCTTACGCATGAAAAACACATTGTTACGTATCTTCATATTTTGATGTATCCCTGAACCATCCATTTGTTGTCCAAGATTGAGTTCGTAAATTGAGTTGCTGTATTTTACATTTTTGGCAAACAAGTTCTTTTGTAACACAATGTTTGTATTTCCTCCATAATTGCCACCATTCATGAGTAAAATGGAATGGCCATCATTGTTGATGAATTTTGTATTTTGTACGGTAATTAAATCATTGTTCGATTCAAAATCAAGTCCGCAACCATCAGGCATACCCTGATTCAACACTTCGGAAAAGTCACAACTATCCAACAATAACTTCTGACTGTTATTTAGTATAACGCCGGTTGTTCCGTTAGGCCAGGTTCGTCCGGGTACAGCCGAACCCATGGTAATACGTACATTTTTAATAACGCCCCAACCATCGGGGTCGGCTTGCGGTTCATTGTTGGTATTTGTAACACAACCACCATTCACTCCGTCGAATGCAATAACTCCATTCACAATGCCGGATGAAGTACAATTGCTGATTTTCACTTTATTGATTAACTGTCGCCAAATACCGGAACCACCACCAGCCGCAAAGGGCCAGTAAAACACACTCATTACACCGACAATAGCTTCGTTAAACTCACAATTGTTCACTTCGAATTCAGTTAGCGCCGTGGTGTGATTTCCGCTTACAGTTTGATTATTGACAGTTTGACCTCCAATAAATATCGCTGCAGGAAAAACATATTCGTATCCGCCGCCATCGTTTTCACCATTCACGGTTTGTAAATTACCTTTTCTGAGAGATAAATAAGCACTAATAGCGGCATTTTTATCCAATGCTGAATTTATAGCTGTCATTACCGCATCGCAGTTGATATTATTGAAGACAACATTTGAAACACGGAAACCCGTATTCTGGGTAACAGTGAAATTACGGTAATATATACCCAGTCGCGTATTTGAAATTTCAATATTCTTTACCTCAATGTAGTTCATTTCCTGTTGTCTGGCAACACCTGTCGTTTTATCCAAATCGCAAATTAATAAACCAATATCGTTTGGATCATTGGTCAACGAGATTTTGGGCCTGGCCGGATCAGTTCCATACGCACCGACCGAAATCCAGTTGTTAACAGTTCCAGATCCTCTTATTTCAAGGCGTTGATTCCAAACACTTCCCCTTTTGAGTAAAACCTTGGTACCTGCAGCCAGGACATTTGAATTTACATAATTGAATGTCTTCATTGCTTCGGCTTCTGAATATCCTGAATTAGCATCGTTTCCGTTTTCAGCATCAATGTATAATGATCCGGTAAATGGCCTATAAAAAAATCTTTTGATGATGTCACCCTTTGTTGCCATTACATTTCGAAGCCGGAAACCTGTAGTACCCGGTGCAAAAAGTACAAATGGATTGGATAGAACAGTAACATCAGCTTGATAAGTTACGGGACAAGTATAACTGTCCACTGTGACTGTAATTAAACCCGTAGCACTTACATCCACTTGTACTGAATGTAAATCAGAATCGGCACTAAAAAGAGCCTGATAATCTGTATCGTTATTTGTAAGTTTAAGCACATTTTCAGCTGTGTAATCAAAATTTTTGAGTGCCTGAACGTGATATCTACTTATTTCGATAATAATACCGGAACCTCCGTCTCCCCAACCATTATCGGAACCCAATACCAAAGTTGTGGATTCTCCTGTTGCTGGTATTGTAACATCAAAATTCAGTTTTATATCCAAGTATGGCGCAGACATACCGAATTGTGTAGCAATGCGGGAACCGATAATTTTTGTACCATCGAATTGCAATGTGTTGGTGGTAGAATCTACGGTCCACTCCATCGTTTGTCCGGCTTGCGGCCACCAATGAGTCCCAGGTTCAACCGCTATTAAACTCTTTGTGAATATAAAGAATAGAAATAAAAATCCTGATTTTTTCATAATATATCTATATTAGCAACATATAAAATATTAGACAAATTACTTAGAGAATCGTGAAAAATTCTGAAGTCTACCAAAGCAAGAGCTGTACTAAGATGTTTTCAACCCTAATTGGTAATAGGCTAAAATATAAATAATTAGAGTGTAATCAGCTATAAACTTACCAGAAGAACTATTGTGTTACTGTAAATGTCTTTCTTTCCGGGCCAATGCCTTTCAGAACGAGTCTTGTCCATGATTTTGGCAAACAGGGATTTACCTGAGTTATCCCTTTATCTGTGATATGCAATCCACCAAAGCCAAACAAAACTGTCTGCAAAAGACCTCCTGCACCAGTGGCGAAATACGAATCGTTGGCAGTAGCGGTTTCCGACAGAGCTCCAAAGGGAGCATGCCTGTTAGGCTCATAACATTCTCTAAACAAGCGATAGGCATTATCTGCATCGCCTAACCGGGCATAGATTATCGAAAAAACAGATTTACCCATTGCCGGCCCCCAGGCAGACAGTTTTGGCTCGTAATATTTCAGGTCTTTAAGTATTGTTTCCTTATCGGTAATAATATCCAAAGGATAAGTCAATAAGTTCACATCAGCCTGTTTAATTTCTTCTCCGGCATACTTGCTGTTTTCCATGGTCGTTTTATCCGGGAAACGATGTATGACAATTTTATCAGCTACAGTTTTCCACTCTGGATTGGCTTTTATGCCTAATTTTTTTGCAGCCAGCGTAGCTGCTTTTAAAGCCGTTAGAGCAGAACCATTTGTAAAAGCATTATCGTTGATGTTTGAAGCAAATTCATTGGCTCCTACCACATTATTGATTGAATAACTTCCATCGCTGTTTTTAGTTGCACGACTTACCCAGAAATCGGCCACCTCTTTTAATACAGGAAATCCTTTTTCTTTCAACCATATTTTATCTTTGGTAACGCGGTAGTAGTTCCAAAAAGCAATGGCAATATCTGCGGTTATATGATGTTCAAAAGCACCGGTCATGGCATTAGAAGGAGTTGCTTCCTCACCAGTATCGTCACTTTCCCACGGAAACATAGCTCCCTTATATCCGAAAGTTTTTGCCTTTCGTTGCGCAGCTTCAAGCCGATTGGCCCTATAATTTATAAGAGAACGGGCAATATCCTGATTCAACATTAAAAGTGGTGGAAACATCCATATTTCTGTATCCCAGAAAATATGACCATTGTAGGGAACCTGAACCGACAGCCCCATTGGAGCAATGCTCAAATCGTTATCTCCCCTTCCGAATGAGTATAAATGATACAGTGCCAACCGAACATCCTGTTGAGCTTTCAGATCACCTTCGATTATGATATCGCCTTCCCATAGTTTATTCCAAAGATTTTTGTGTTGTTGCAAGAGTGTTTCTTTAGGTGTTAAAAGACTAAATATAGTAACCCGTTCACTTTCTGATTTTGGGTCAGTAAAATCCTTATCGGTACACTCTGCGGCTGTCCAGGCAAAATTAAGAGAAGTATTTTTATAAATTTTTTTTTCGAAAGAAAGACAGTTGTCCCAGTCGGAAGATATTGAATGGGTTAATTGAGGTCGTTCACTTTCTAATGTTGAGTTTATATCATGCCAAATAAAAGTGGCAGAAGTACTGACTTCGTGATTTTTAAAAACACTAAATGCCGATGATTGAAGAATGGGCATAGTTTTTTCCCAGTCTTTCAATGTTTTATATGTATTTTGGGGTTTCTTATAATCCGAAGCTTGAGTGCTTATTCTCCCTGTTATTTTGGCCACTACGTTCTTCTGTGCATCAATGCTGATATCCACATATCCTACGTTTGGCATATTGCGGAGAGCATAGATGGTATAAGAAATCACGGCTTTATCTTTGAATGTAAAAGTCGTGGTTAATTTAGCCTCTTTCATGTTAAGCGTTTGTTCCCAATTACTAATATTAGCATCCGTAATTTTTTCTCCATCAATCTCCATTTCAAGATTTCCGAAATTCATTCCATACAGAATCCGGCTGACTCCGGAGGGATCAGCATCGTATATGTTATTCAAAACAACATGTTTAATTCCAAAAACATGTTCAGAAGGTAAAATACCAATCTGACCGTTTGAAAGTACAACTCCTGTATAATTTTCAGGGTGAGTAGTTGAAATATTCCAACCATTGTTTTGACCAACGACCGAAAGAGATATAAAAGAAAAAATTATAAATACTATGTTCTTCATTGTAAATTGAATTTTAATTAGAAATCAGAGAAACCAACAGCGAATAAATACATAGGAGGAAAGAGTTGCTTTCAAAATATAAATATGCATATAGTCAACTGAAAATATAAGCAACAACATCAATAATAAAAACAGAAAATAACATTCTGATATGAAAATTTTTTTACAACAGATTAATATAATAAATTTGCGGGGATTTTTGCCGATACGACTCAAATCCCCGCAATTAATATCATACTTTATTAAAAATAGATACTATTTATTTTTTGATAAAGCGTTGTACATTTTGTCCAACTTTGATTGCATACACACCTGCACTCAGTTTAGAAACATCTACAGTATTACCAAATCCATTCAACAAAACAGAACCGCTTCCTAAATCAACTATACTATAATCAACATTTGCACCTTTTATGTGTAAAACATCTGCTACCATAGAAGGATATACTAATAATCTACCTGAGTCTTTTACGGCAACAACTTTAGTCGTTGTAGTTTCCCTTGCTTCAATTTTGACTTCATCAAAATGCCACATTGCAGCTAAAGATTGAACTTTCAACGTATGACGCCCTGCTGACAAGGCAATATTCGCATAGTCCGGTTTAATATAATCAGCTAAAGTTTCATCACCTGTACTATTTTCCAAATCGGTATACAAATCACTTTTATAGTAAGTAGACCAATAAGTCATTGCATTAGGATTCGGATAAATATGTAATGTATCACTATTTACAAGTACACCATCTTTTGAAATTTGAGTATTTGTCCAACCAGTAGAAGGGTCTTTTGCCAAGGCCTCATAAGCAGATTGAGCTAATCCATTGTTTTTGGGATATGCACTCCAATTGGTTGTCAAATCATTTCCATCAATAGATAATACTGCAGCTGCAATATAACGTTTTACCCAGTCTTCACTCATACCCGCAATAGTATATCCGCCACTGCTTCGAGGCAATCCAAATTTACCTGTACCTCCTGAAATTGGTGAATATGCCCCCCAGTGGGAACCGGCTTTAAGCGAAATATCTACGACACAAGCTTCTGGAACATCAAATGTATATTCAAGCCAAGAACCAAAATTCTTTGTAGCAGCAGCAACAGTTATTTCATTTGAAGTTGCGTCAACATATTCTCCGGAATAAGTATTCCAGGTTGCACCATTCGGACACATATTTTTCACAGCTCTTCCGTACCAGTCATCTTTATGACCATTTCCGTAAGTCCATGACTGAAAAAATGCACCATCATCCTGCCATGAAACAAACAGATCGGCATCTTCTGGGCGATATTGGTTGGGACCTGTAGCCGAAGAATATCCTTTACGATTATTTATTGCAAATTCATTATAATCTTCAGCTTGTATATAAATCGTTTTATCTATCTCAACCTGAGGTATAAACCATTGAGAAGCTAAATCAATATAATTGAATGAAACGGTTTCATTTGGCTGCACATTATCAAATTCCACTTTAATGTAACGAACGTCACCCGGGAATGCAGCTCCATCTGAAATTGCAGCAGTATCAGCAATTAAGGTGGTGTTATCATCCGGTGCTGTTTTAAATGTAAAAGTAAGAGATTCGCCTGCAAAACCTTCGAGAGTGATTTTAGGAACAACATGAGCAGTTCCACTTGTAGCTCCGGTACCGGTAACATACTTCAAAATCGCCTGGGATACATAAGTTTGAGCTCTTGTTCCGGGCTGGCTTTGCAAATCGCGCGTCCAAACCACGGGGACACCACCAGTAGCACTCACAGCATAAACTCCATTAATGGCTGTAGTAGCAGTTCCACCGCTTACCGTCCAACCATCACTTCCAGGATCACCACCCATAGTGAATCCAAAATAATCATCTCTATGGGCATAGACGCTGGTTGCTAATAAGCAACCTAAAATTAAAGGTAAAATTTTTGATTTCATTTCTTCTTAATTTTAAATGATTTTTTCAATTAAATTGTCATCCAAAAGTAGCCAATAGGTTTATTTCGGTCTTTCTGTAATGTTCCATTTTTTATGGTATTTGTTCCAATTATGCTTTTTTGCTTGTTTGTGATACATTATAATTATAAAACAAAGATTATCAGATGATTTGTAGGTGGAGTTCTGAAATGTTTTTTTGTTTTTATTGAATAATTTAGCTGTTGATTGATGTTTCCGGAGCCCAAGTACTATCTTATTTATATCCGCTCATTTTATGGAGATTATTAGTTGACAGAGTTCATTAGTTCATAGGTTTCATTTGTTTGTCAAATATTATTTATAGGTGGAATTTCCACTGCATTACGATTGACACATGGTACGTTAAACTCGTCTTGATTTTAGAATCAGATAAAATTGAAAATGTAATTTAAAAAGATTTGAGGTTAGGGGAGGTGAGGCCTGAACTTTATATATATAAAATATAGACTTAAAAAAGTAGCAGGGGTTTGTGCCTTTTATAACACAAACCCCTGCAATTTCAATCAACTATATTTATATTATTCCATTAGAGATGAATAATGATTCAAAAAGGAGACTGTCCTACTTTTTGATAAATCGTTGTATGTTTTCACCAACTCTGATTGCATATACACCGGCACTTAGTTTGGATACATCTACAGTATTACCAAATCCATTCATCAAAATAGCTCCACTTTCTAAATTAACTATGCTGTAATTTACATTCATACCTTTTATATGCAAAACATCTGCTACTATAGAAGGATATACTATTAATTTTTCTGAAGAGTTTGTTTTGATATTTTTTACATCTGTAAATTCTTTAGCTTCAATCTTCATCTCATCAAAATGCCACATTGGAGCCAAGGATTGCACTTTAATAGTGTGACGTCCGGCTGACAAATATACATTTGCATAATCCGGTTTAATATAATCAGCTAAAGTTGGATCTCCGGTATTTGTCTGCAAGTCAGTAAACAAGTCACTTTTATAATAAGTAGACCACACAACCATCGGGTTACTTGGATCACCGGCAAGAGGATTTGGGAAAATATGCAATGTATCACTATTAACAAGAGCTCCATCCTTAGTTACCTGAGTACTAGCCCAGCCTAAAGAAGGATCGCTGGCTAAAGCAGCATATTCGAGTTGAGAGAGTCCTTCATTTTTCGGATACGAGGCCCAATTAGTTGTTAAATTATTGCCATCGAGAGATAATACTGCTGATGCAGCATAATGTTTTACCCAGTCTTCACTCATACCATCTATTGAATATCCTCCGTCTTCACGTGGCAGTCCGTATTTACCTGTACCCCCGGAAACTCCTCCGTAAGCGCCCCAGTGAGATCCGGCCTTGAGCGAAATATCAGCTACACAGGCTTCAGGAACATCAAATGTGTACTCAAGCCATGCACCAAAATTCATCTTTGCATCCTCAACTGTAATTTTATTTGAGGTTTCGTCAATATAATCTCCTGAGTAAACATTCCACGTTGCCCCATTTGGACACATATTTTTTACAGCAAAACCATACCAGTTATTTTTATGGCCATTACCGTATGTCCATGACTGAAAAAATGCACCATCATCTTGCCAATCAATGTATAAATCAGGATCCAAACTTCTATATTTGTTTCCACCACTAATTGAAGAATGTGTTTTTCGATTATTAATCCAGCTTTCGTCATAATCTTCAGCCTGAATGTAAATTGTTTTATCAACATCTACTTCTGGCATAAACCATTGCGATGCTAAATCGATATAACTGAATGAAATAAGTTCATTAGGTTCTGCGTTTTCAAATATCACCTTAATATAGCGTACTTGTCCTTCAAATGCGGCACCATCTGAAATAGCAGCTGTATCAGAAATGACCTTACTGTCGTCGTCAGGTGCTGTTTTAAATGTAAAAGTAACAGTCTCTCCATTATAACCTTCAAGAATAACTTTAGGGACAATGTGAGCCGTTCCATTAGTAGCTCCGGTACCCGAAACATATTGCAAAATGGCACGAGACACATAAGTTTGATCTTTTGTTCCGGCCTGAGTCTCTAAATCGCGTGTCCAAACAACAGACTCTCCTCCTGTAGCTGTAACAACATACATTCCATCGATAGATTCGCCAGTACCACCACTTATCGACCAACCATCATTTCCAGGGTTGTCTCCCATTGTAAATCCAAAATAGTCGTCTCTATGAGCATAAGCACTTGTTGCTAATAAGCAACACAAAATTAAAGGTAAAATTTTTGATTTCATTTTTTTTAATTTTAAATGATTTTTTCAATTGAATTGATAGTCAAAAGTAGCTAATCGGTTTATTTCTGTCTTTCTGGAATGTTCCATTCTTTTTTGCTTTTGTTCCAATTATACTTTTTGCTTATTCATAATTAAATCATCAGGATAGATTAATGAGAATTTCTTTGTCGAAACTGTCTGTAAATTATTTAGATGCGAATAGTTTTATGATTTATTCAATCATGAATTTTTTTATTCCTGATTTTCCGTCAAGTAAATATTCCACGATATAAAATCCATTATTCAAATTCACTTTTGATGAATTTGTTGATTTGTCGACGATACTTTTAATTGTTCGCCCGGTTGTATCAAAAATCTGAATAAAAACATCGGAAGATTCGTCATAGGAAAATGTTACGTTCCCACTTAAATTATAAATATTAAACTTTTCGGGTTCGGCCTTTGTATTTGAAATTCCAGTTGGTAAAGAAGCTCCTTTGTAGCGATAATTAAAACGACCATCAGGAGCAACATCTCCATCGGAAATAAATGTCATTATATCCGGGTTATTATCCGTAATATTATCTGCCCATTTAAAATCTATATCATGGTCAGTTGTCAATCCCAATGCCGATTTAGGAATGCACAACTGCATTTCGTTTCCTGACACTCTGAAATCCACTGTGGTTAATGTTTGCCATTGAAATTCATTATCAACATTTTTCATCAAAGAGTATTCTCCACTGATAGTATCTTTATACACCATATAATCATATCCACCCCAACCGGTTGTATAGCAAGTATCGGTATTTAAAAGTAAACGCATCCAGTATTTTGATGTGTCAAAATCAGTCATATCCTCCATCGTTTTAACGTAGAAGTATAAATTATCCGCATCTTTTGTTACTTTCGAAACAATAATATCATTTGTGTTTCTTTCACGTGTTTCGGCTGTTTGAACCGTTGGAGAAGTATAAAATGCATCTCCTTTTTCATCCCTGTATTCTACTGATTCTGCATCCCATTGAGAGAAATCTCCATTGATGTCTATTGAGATATTGGCAGTTGGTACAGGTATCTTGTTTACTCCTCGATATTTACGTGCATTTGAAATAAGTTGAAGATAGTAATTATCACGAATAAGAGGAGAAGTTGATGGTTCCAAATCCCTACTGAATTCAGCATTGTAAACATCAACAAAATAAGTTTCTCCGATTTTTGCTGTAGCTCCAGGGCGAATACTTCCATACTCACTTGTATTGTGAATTACAAAACGTTGTGCCATCCATTCGTTAAACTGAGTTACCATTACAAGTGGTGGATGTATAGTTATGGCTTTATTCCACTGTTCCTGAAAATATAATCCATAAGGAGTTTCTTTACACAAACCATATTTGTCATAAGCAGGCTCTTTACCATTATGATAACTCTTTCCAACCTTAGTTGTAGCATGTTGAGCAACACTTACCGAAATTTGTTCTATTTTTTTTACGTATGTTGAAAACATGGAGTTATACACGTAAGTCCAACCACTACTTTGCGGATAATATTCGAGCCAAGACCATTCGTCAGCATTTGCACCACCCATCCAGGCCCAGGAATTCCGGAAAGTGAAACGATCCATCAATCCATCAACCGAAGTTGCGGATATTTCATCTTTATTTCCCAGTAACAAAGGTTTTCCATCATATTCGTACCAGTATTTGTCATACTTGGAATCATTATAAAATGTATTATACAAATTCTCAGTAGTTGCCGCCGCATTTGAATGTACTATAAATGCAAGTTTCGGACTTTTAAGACCGAGAGCTTCACGTCTGTCTATTTCATTCATTAAAATTAGAACGCGTGTGGGATAAATGAAGCTATTTGTTGCATCAAGAAATAAAAAATCAACACCCGCATCTACCATCATCTGCATGTGTTTGGCTACAACATATTTATCACCTGCCGTGTAATATCCTAACCAGGGTTTTGATCCCCAGTGAAAGGTTTGTTCCGGTCCCCAGTCCGGATTGTCAGGATCGGCTTTCAGAAGTTCGGTAATATCCTTTCCGGCCATTGTATGCATTCCGTGCCAGATGTAATAAAACATTCCGATTGTAGTGTTATTATCAACACTGGTTCGGGTTACACCGGCATCGGAAGATGCTACATTTCGACCTAACTCGTCAACAGCCACCCATGTATCCGGATATGTATCCCATGTGGTTTGAGCTTTTGTCAATGTCAGCATCGATAATAGACCTAAAAAAGTTAAAATAATATTTCTTTGCTTATTCATTTTTTATAATTTTATTTTATATTGAACTTATCTTGACTTTTAAATCAAGGCAGAATTAACGAGTATTATATTCCCTTTTCAGACAGAAAATACAGATTTTATTCTCTACAAATTTCTGTAATCCTGATTCTATCGAGGAATCTTTTGTCTTATTTTTCTAATCTTTATTGAAACAAAGAATTACTACGAAAAGTCAAGACGAGTTCATTATTTATTTCAATCAGAGATGTCAAAAAATCTCTATAATTAAATGTTCGTGCAAACTATTCCCAACCCGGATTCTGAAAATCCAATCCGGTTTGTGTTTTTAAACGAATGGCTTCATCGCCCGGTATTGGAAACCGAAGATATTTATCAGAATATGCTTTTCGTCGGTTCACTACGAAGCGTTCATATTTACCATCGGTTGTTGCTTTCATTCCTGTAACAACCTTGTCGGTACTGTCCAGAATCATCCAGCGGCGAACATCGTAAAAACGTTGTTCTTCAAATGCAAATTCTACCCGGCGTTCGTTACGTACTTTTTTTCTGAATTCTTCTTTGGTTAATCCATAAGGTATTGCAGGCATACCAACTCTGGCCCGTACCGTATTTACTGCATCTACGGCGGCATCGGGAGCCATGGATGAAGAAGCCTCATTTAGTGCCTCGGCATAATTTAAATATAACTCTGCAAGCCGGAAAATTCTAAAATATCCGTCGTTATTTCCATTTTTGTCGGAAGTCGGATTTCCGAATTTCCGCATATAATATCCTGTACGGGTATTTCGCTTGCTGGTACTTGACAATGCACAATTTCCGCCTTCATAAGTTTCGACGTATATACTGTCTCCTACTGTAAGCGGTGCTCCGTTATAATATATGCTTGCTACTAAACGGGGATCGCGGTTTGCATAAGGGTTATTTTCATCATAAAGCGTTGCATCCGGATTAATTATAGGATGTAAGTGATCCTCATCTTCATAACCGAGTATGGGCGATTTTCCATCTGTAGTCTCATAACTGTCAACAAGTTCCTGCGATGGACATGAGCCGGCACGGGTTTGTCCCAATGTAACCGGTAAACCGCAATATCCCCAAATTGCCAGTTGGTTTCGTCCTGTCATAATGGTCTCGGGATCTGCTTGCCCTTTCACATCTGCTGCCGACATAAAATACAAATCATAAGTACCGTAAGCAGCAGTAGCTGAGGCGTCTTCCGGAGTTGCAGTATAAAGGGCATATCCATTGGCAAGGCAACTGTCAAGAGCGTTTTTGGTAATCACAGCCGCTTCATTCCAATCGAGCGTACCATCGTTATTCAGCGGACTGGCAGCAAACAATGCTGCTTCGGACATGACAGCTGCACTCATCGCCTTACTCCAGCGGTAACGGTCTTTATCTGAGCTTCCTGAATGCCATCCCATTGTTTTATTACTTATGGCAACACGACAATCTGAAATTATTTGCAACGCACATTCCGAAAATGTTGACCGAGATAATTTTGAATAGTCATAATCGTCCTCAGAAGCATTATCAAGAATGAGAGGCACACCTCCGTAATTTTTAATCATTTGAAGATAATAAAATGCTCTTAGTCCGTATGCTTCTCCTTTATAACTTTCACGTTGATCTTCCAGATACATATTTGCAGAATCTATCTTGGCTATCATTATATTACATTTTCTTATCGGGCTATAATAATCCCACTTTTCGGGACTTGCAAGAGAATTGTCGAAAGCGGATGCAAATCCGCTAACCCACTGATACATGGCTCCGTTGGTAACATCTCCTACATCATGCGCTTCATCGCAGGCTGCTGCCAGAAAAGTTTTATCCGTGTAATTATCTCCGGTGCTGCCCGAAATTGATCCGTAACAACTATTCATGTATCCGCCAACTAACTTCTGGTTTTGAAATATTTGATCAAAGCTCAACCTTCCATCAGGATAATCTTCTATGGATGTGCAGCCTAAAGGTATTATGGCTACGGCAACAAGTATGAAATATAATAATTTGTATTTTTTCATTTCGTTCTGTTTTTTTAAAAGTTAATGTTCAGTCCCAAGTTAAACATTCTGTATACAAATGAATTTATATTTGAACATTCAGGATCAAATCCCTTAAATTTAAGGTCAGTCATTGTTAGAAGATTTTGTCCCGTAACATAGAAACGAAACTGGTCTATCTTCATTTTATCAACGATTTTTTTAGGCAAAGAATATCCGAAAGTAACGTTTTTAAGCCGCAAATAATCCGCCTTTGATACAAAAAAACTGTTCGCTGTCAAACTCGATGAAGTGGTGGATGTTAAAGCCGGATAATCTATTTCTTCACCGGCAGTATAACGTTCTGAAGTCCAAGCATGTTTGTGCATCTCAAGATATACACCCTGCTCTATATTTTCATATACTCCAAGACCACTGTAAACAGCATTGCGTCCGGCTTCTCCCTGTAACTGAACATACAAGTCGAAGTTCTTGTACGTCAATTTCACCGAAGCACCTGCCATTATATTAGGCATGGTTTTCACTCCATCAAGCGGCGCTTTATCACGTTCGTCTATTAAACCGTCATTATTAAGATCTTTGTATATAAAATCACCTACACGAGGTGCTGTGCCCTGGTATGTAAGACCACTTTCCGTTATTTCCTCTCCACTATTAAAATATCCATTACCATTGGAGTAATCTATCAAATATCCGAAAACCTGGCCGATACTATATCCCGTTTTACGATAAGGATAATAATACCCGAGATCGGAATAATTAAGATCATCTGCATCAATAATCTTGTTTTTGTTCCATGAAAAATCACCGGATACCGTGATTCCAAGACCACTATTCAAATTTTTATTATAGCTTGTTTCAATGTCTATGCCCTGATTTAATATTTTACCAACATTTTCATACGGCAATGCAGAAGAAGAAAAACCACTTAACTCGGGAGTCAATTCACTTTGGCAAAGTACTCCTCTCTGGTTTGTTCTCCAGTAATCGACAGACAGATTAACTGCGTTTAGTAGAGTTAAGTCCACACCATAATTTTGCTGATATGATTTCTCCCATTCAATTTCCGAATTTCCTAAATTTCCTTCTGTTACAAGGGCACACGTGAATATGCTGTTTATCAATCCGGATCCCTCTGCCTCTCTGACATCATTGGCGTACAAATAACGACTTGAGAAGTTCCATAAATTATCATATTCGAGAGCTCCGAATGACCCTCTGAATTTTAATAAGTCTATAAAATCCATATCTTTCATGAAATCTTCGTTCGAAACAACCCAGGCTCCGGATATGGTAGGTGAAAAATGAAACTGATTGCCCTTTATCATTTGTTCGGAACCGGCATGAGTGAAATCGAACTGAAGAAAATAACGATTGTCATAACCGTATTTTGCATGTCCGCCAAGTTGAATTCGTTTAAATGGCAATAACCAGCTTGAACTATAGCTATTTCCTAATCTGTCTTCAGCGAGGTAATTCAATGACGCTTCAACCGAATTTGCTCCAAAATTACGGTTATATTCCATGATTCCCTGAAAATTCATAAAATATATCATTGAAGAGGCTTTCGACCAACTCAATGCTGTTTCTTCATTAGTTCCTAATTGAACTAAATCGCCAGTTTCGTCCCTTACATAGCGGGTGTAATTATATGAACCGATACGGGTACCAATATAATAAGTCTCATATCCGAGAATTCCTTTCATCGATAATCCTTTAGTGAGAGATCCTAAATCCAGATTTACTCCAAATTTGGTGTTTACATCTGTAGAAGTTTTTAAGTTTACTCCGCTATAATTTATCGAACCGTATATCGGGTTAGGAAAGTTCTCCGTGGTTATTATCTTGCCATCTTCTGATAAAGGCCCTTCTACTGTATTGGGAGTGCTGTAAATTTTATACAGAATATCGCCTCCTGCTGTATTGTTAATGCGGTATAAGCGCATATTTGTATTCAAGAATGCCGACATAAAACTGAATAAATCCACATCAATGTTGGATGCCAATGTAAAATGCTTCGTATAATCCTCCGGATTATATTTTTCAGTCCAGTCCACGTTGTATGTTCCATCCAAATTTGCATATCCGGCATTTACATAATAACGAACTTTTTCGTTTCCTCCGTTAATTCCAATGTTATATCGTTGAGAATTGCGTACTTTTTTCAGAAACATCTTGCGCCAATCATTATCTGTTCCAATTCCATTGGCAAATGCTTGAAGTTCATCATCGGAAAAAGCGGCGGGAAGTCCATCGTTAGTTAATGCATTGTTTCGTAAAACGGCATAATCATAAGAATTAAGCATATCTGCCATAACAGTAGGTGATTGCAATGCAAAATTAGCATTTACATTGACCTTAGTCTTCCCTGACACACCTTTCTTAGTTGTAACTAAAATTACACCTTGTGCTCCAAGAGGGCCATATAAAGCTTTTGCTGCTGCATCTTTTAGAATACTGACAGATTCGACGATATCAGGGTCAATAGAACTTAAATCCAAAGAAGGGGCTGGCACTCCGTCGAGGACAATTAAAATAGCTTCTCCATTCATTGAATTCAATCCCCGAATATGTCCGTTGTCATATCCTGCAAGTTTTCCTTTAAGAGTTTCCACGAGGCCTGATGACTGCCATGTTTTTATTTCTTCACTTTTAACAGTACTTATTGCCCCTGTATAAGAAATACGCGATTCCTTACGATCCAATGAGACATTCATAAGCTCATCGCTACAGGAAATATCAGGTATAAGTCTGACTGTCATGTCTGAGTCGGCTTTCAACGGAACAATTTTATTCTTATAGCCAATATAGCTACAAATGATGTTGCCGGTAACTTTATCTGTGTTTATGTAGAACCGCCCTTCGGAATCGGTAGTCGCATATTCATGAGAATTCTGTATTTTTATAGTAGCTCCATAGAGAGGTGTTCCTTCATTATTGCGAACAACGCCTGTATATTGAATTGTTTGAGCAACGACCTCATTTGTACAAATTAAAAAACAAGCCGCAACTACAATTATTATTTTTCTTATTTTTTTCATAACCATTTTTTTAGACCCGTTACCAACCATAATTTTGCCAGTTTATTCCCGTTAAGTTTTCAAGTGAAGATGCTTCATCAAGAGGAATAGGCAAAAAATGCCATTTTGCTTTATAGGACAATTTACTCGGAGTAGTTCCATCAGAACCAACAATAAAACGTTCATATTTCACTTTAAGACCTGAACGTATAGCCTTCATACCGGTACAGAATTTTTCATTTTCCAAATCTACATCGTTCTTTGTCCATCTTCTCACATCAAAAAAACGATGTTCTTCAAATGCGAACTCAACCTGACGTTCATGGTGCACTATAAGGCGTGCCTCATCTTTAGTCGTTGCGCTTACATCTACAGCTGGATCAAATCCTGCACGATGCCTGATTTCATTGACTAATTCCAATCCCTCATCGATATGTCCGGCTTCGACAGCAGCTTCGGCTAAATTTAAATACACCTCTCCTAAACGAAAAAATTTCCATTTGCCATCTTCTCCGGGCGAGCCTGAATAAGCATTCCAGTTACGGTATTTATTCATATAATAACCGGTACGTGTATATCTGCGGTCATCATCGCGAAGTTCACAGTTACCTCCAGAAAATGTTTGAACCGTAGATTTGGTATTGCCAACATATATACTTGCTCCGTGATAGATTACAGTTGCATAAAAGCGAGGATCTCTTCCTTCGTAAGGACGATTGGGATTATATCCCGAATTTTCAGTATAATTCGGATCCAAATGAGTTTCATCAAGATAGGGTTGTGATAGTTTTAAAACCGGCTTTCCTGTAGCTACCATATCGTAGGCATCAACCAATTCCTGCGTAGGAACATCACCTGCCCTGTAATTACTCTGTATAGGCATACCCCATACCCACCACATTGGATGGTTATCCTTAATGTTTCCCCAAATTGTTTCACGATCAACGGGATTTGCTCCTCCACTGGCATTTTGGGCAAAATACTCACCGTAAGCACAGGAATAATTACTTGTTTGCATTGCAGTGTAAAGCTCATAGCCGTTTTCTTTCAATTTTTCGAAAGAATCTTTATTCTTTTCATAAGCATACTCCCAGAGGTCTTCACCTCCATTATATAGCGGACTTGCGGCATATAGAGCAGCTTGTGAACGTATTGCTGCGGCGATTCCACGGGACAATCTCCTGAACTCACTGCTATTCACAATCCTCCAGGGCAGTTCATCACATTTCATACCCACTTCACAATCTTCAACAATGAATTTTAAGCATTCCACGGCCGTATTCTTTTTCATAGTCGAATAGTCAAAATCGTCGGCCAATGGCTCTGTTATAATAGGAACAGCGCCATACCATTTTACCAACTGTAAATAATAATAAGCTCGCAACACATGAGCCTCGGCAGTCCACCTTACCCGATCTTCCTCATCGTCAACCGCTGCTGTTGGTATGTGCTGGAGAAAAACATTTATTATTCGTATCGATTTCCAATATTTAGTCCAGTACTGAGAATCAAAATTATCATTATAATTGGTTTCAAATATATTCTCACTCGCACTACCCTGTCCCTTGTACGCATTGACAGCTCCTGTCCCTTCAACATCATCGCACGACCATGATTCATCGCTCAGGGCTGATGGAAGATTATCAAACCAAAAATACCATGACATTTTAAACGGTATGCAATCAAATGCACTACTGAAATAGGCGGGAACGTATTCCGGATTCGAAAATACTTCGTCCATCGTCAAACGCCCATCAGGAGTAATATCCATCTCGCTACTGCAAGAATTCAACGACAACAGGACTGAAATGGATATCAATGTATATAATAATGTATTTTTCATGTATTTAAATATTTAAAAATTGAAATTTAGTCCACAACTAAAAGTTCGCATAAGCGGGTAATTCAGAACAGAAGATTGTTCAGGATCAAAAGCTTTTGTAAGTAATTTTGTCCATGTGTAAATATTGTCTCCGGAAATACTGACACGCATATTACTTACTTTCATCTTCTTTATAATTTTAGCTGGGAACGTATACCCAATCTCAGCCCTTTTTAATCTTATATATGATGCATCCATTATATAATAGCTGTTTTCTATGTGGCTTGTGGAACCAGAGTTAGCCAAACGGGGATGTGTGATTTTTTCTCCATTGGCGTATCGTTCTGCAGTCCAACGGTTGTCGCAAATATCTAAGTAGTATTTTGAACCCATTTCTTCGAATACGCCCCATCCTGAATAATATTTGGAGTATTGTCCTACCCCTTGAAACATTACAGTGACGTCTGCTCCATAGAAAGATCCCCCCAAGCTCAATCCGTAATTAATGCGTGGTACTAAGGAGGAGTATTTTATCGGAGCCATATCTTTTTCATTGATAATATGATCTCCGTTGAGATCCTTATAAATAAAATCGCCCGGAAGCGGGGTACCTCCGCCTGTTTCATAAGTTAACCCGCTGTTTTCTATATCTTCTTTCGAGTTGAAAAATCCGTTACCATTAGAATAGTCTATCACATATCCCCAATTTTGTCCTAAGGAATATCCGGTCTCACGATATCTGTAAGTATAATCTTCCGACAACTTGGCTTCATCAGTTGAAATTACTTTATTTCTTGTATAAGAAAAGTTCCCTGAAACATTGATACCTATATTCTTTGTAAGAAATTTTTTATACGCGAGTGAAATTTCGTAACCCTTATTTATTATTTCTCCCATGTTGACCCTCGACAACTGGCTTCCGGTTAAGCCGGATAAAACAGGTACCGTGTTTCTTGTTATAAGAATATCGGTTCGGTCTTCAATAAAGTAATCGAACGATAAATCCAAGTCTTTTATTGGTGAAAAGTCTATTGCATAGTTCTGCTTCCAGGCTGTTTCCCAATGTATGTCGCTATTTCCTAACATTACTTCAGATATTTTTCCTCCATTTCCAAGCGATGGGATATGATTTACATCAATATGGTAACTGATATTATCTAAATACAAAAAACGAGTTGAACCAAGACGATCATTCCCTACCTTACCGATAGAAGCTCTTAATTTCAATTTCGAGAGTATTCCATCGTCAGTCAAGTCTTTCATAAACGACTCGTTCGATACAACCCAGCCCAATGAAAATGCCGGAAAAAAGCCAAACCTGTGAGACGGAGCAAATTGCTCTGTTCCGTTATAGCCAATGTTTACTTCACCAAGATAACGGTTGTCGTAAGCATAAGTGCCGCGAACAGACAAGCCTACCATATTATATGGAATATCCCCGCTGCTGGTTTCACGAATATCACGTTGAAAAAGTGCCATTGCAGTCACAGCATGTTTCTCTCCAAATGTCCGGTTGTAGTTTAACTGCGCCTGCATATTCAGAAACCAACTGCTGCTTGAAGTGCGTCCCAAACTCAATTGGTCATCTTCTTCGTTATCGCCGTCAAAAGTATATACCGGCTCATCCAAACCAGATGGATTACGATCGAATTTATAAGTAACAAATCCTTTTAATGCATAAATAACATCATTACCTCTTGACTCGAATGATACTAAGCCTTTTGCACTTAAACCTTGTGTAAGAAAACCAAGATCTACATTCAAAGTACTAATGGCATTCACCCCGGAACGAGTTTCAAGTTTATATCCGCTACGGTTCATATTTCCATATCCCGATTGTACTGTTTGTGTCGGATCCTGAACAACCTGACCTGCTCTGACTGCATGAACCAGAACGTTTCCTTCTGAATCGGTTCCACTTTCACGCACATTGAATCCGGCTACCGTAAGTGGACCAGGCGATGTGGAACGTGCTGTAATGGCATCGGCCCACAAGGCACTTTCAATACCATTTGTCCCGTTTACTTTTTCAATAAAACTTGACAAGTCGAATGATGCTTTTATTCTTTTATTGAATGAGTAGTCAATATTGGAACGGAAATTATACCGGTTCATCTTTGCCTGAGGATCGTACCCGAGCAAAGATTCCGATTCTGTATTATACATACCTCCCTGATATATATAACCTGAATTTATAAAGTATTGTAATTTTTCAGAACCACCCGAAATGTCGACATTAGCCCTTACCATGGGTGCGTAATTTTTAAAATAAATGCTTTGCCAATCGATGTTTGGATACCAATACCGGTCACTTGCATTGGAAGGCCCCGAACCGTCACGCCAACTATCAAATTTTGCAATTTCTGCATCGGAGAATGCTGCAGCTGCTCCTTCATTTTCACGAGCCTCGTTCAGCAGTCTTGCATATTCCCACGAATTACGGCGTGTAGAATTTCTTGAGAACGACTGCACGCTATAAGATACCGAAGGAGAAACTGTTACTTTTCCTTTTTTCCCTCTTCGGGTTGTTATCAGTATTACTCCATTGGCTCCCCGTACTCCAAATACAGCAGTAGAACTTGCATCTTTTAATACGGTTATGGTTTCTACTTCATTAGCATCAATTTCGCGGATACTCTCCCGCGGAATACCATCCACAAGAATTAATGGACTTTGGTCATTGGAAGTGGCTGCTCCACGTAAAAACAAGGTTACATCATCTTTTCCCGGAGCTCCATTGGTTTGTATTGTTGACAGACCAGGAAGTTTTCCTTCAATTGCTGCTGTTATATTTGGCGCAGAACTTTTTTTGATATCTTCGGTACCAATTGAAGAGATAGCTCCTGTTACTGTAATTTTTTTTTGAGTACCATACGCAACTACTACAACAGGTTCAAGTGATACAGACGATACTTGCATTGTGATTTTTACTCGGGGACTTTGTACAGAATAATGTACTGTTTTATATCCAACATACCTAATCTCTAAAACAGGATTGAGAGATGAAAGCTTCAATATAAATGCCCCATCAATGTTGGTTACGGTAGAGTTATTTGTTCCAATCTCCTGTAATGTGGCACCTATTAAACTCTCTCCTGTTTCATCTACAACCACACCGCTTACATTTTTTAGTTGAGCTGTTGCTTTTGCCGGAATATATAAGGTAAATCCGACTAGCAAACATATCCGGCATAGTTGCTTTACTTGAAATTCAATTTTTTTTAGAATCATACGTATATATTAAATTTTCCGGTTGTTTTTCATTATGCAAAGTAAAATAGTTATAAAATAATTTATATCATTATTTGTCCAAATAATTTACTCGTTTGTTTCAAATGTAGATTCAATGATTAAATACAAGGTTTTATTACGAAAATTCACATAAAATAACTATAATCTAATTTTAAATAGTTAATGTTTTTGTGTTGTTTACATTTCTGCTTGATGGTTTTCTGTGATTTGAATAACAGGTACCTTTCGTCGAATAAAACAGAACTTTCGTCTAATCTTTTTGTGAGGAGAATTGTGTGTTCTTACTTTTGGTTTCAAATTTTAATGAAAACAAAATGAGAGTAAAAAGAATATTATGGATTCCGGTTATCCTGCTAACGATAACCCTACAAGCACAAGATAAACCTAAAAAATGGAATTTGTCTGCTTGCATTGATTATGCTCTGAACAACAACATACAGATTCAGAAAGCAAAAATCAGTTTGGAGGGCAACCAGGTAAGCACATTGCAAGCCAAAGCTCAGCTTCTGCCAACCCTTTCTGCCAGTGTCAATCAAAATGCGGGTTATAGCCCCTCCGGTTCAGTTGGAACTTATAGTGGAAGCTATGGTATCAATAGTTCCATGACATTGTTTAATGGAGGTCAGAATCTGAAATCCATTCAACAGCAAAAGTTACAGGAAGAGGTTGGTCAGTACAGCATTCTTGAGTCTGAAAAAAGCATTCAGATGTCTATTCTTCAAATTTATGCCCAAATACTCTATGCCGATGAAGCGGTGAAGGTGTATGATGAAACCGTAAAAACATCTCAATATCAATTAGACAGGGGAAAGAAACTTTTGCGGGCAGGGAGTATTTCAAGTGCAGATCTTGCCCAGTTGGAATCTCAGCTGAGTTCGGATAAATATCAGTTGATTGTGGCGCAAAATACCCTCAGTACAGCTCAACTCGAAATGAGGCAGTTACTGGAACTGAATCCCGAAGATACGATTAACGTTGAGATTCCGGCTCTGACTAATATTAATATTTTGAAACCAGTCGGTTCTCTGCAAACTATTTACGAAACCGCATTGAATGTAATACCCCAGATAAAATCTACGAAAGTTGATCAGAAAGTTTCAGAACTTGAAACAGCGAAAGCAAAGGCGGCTTTTTTACCCACAGTTAGTCTGAGTGGAAGTGTGTCAACCGGACATACAACAAATTCCGATTACAATATCGGAACTCAGCTGAACGATGCTCTTTACGCAGGGGTAGGAGTTTCGGTTAATATCCCCATTTTTAGCAACCGCGAAAACAAGTCGAATCTGGAGAAAGCCCGGTTGAATGAAAAAACGGTAAAGTTAGAGACTCTTGATACGGAGAAAAGTTTGTTGAAAGAAATTGAGTCGGTTTATCAGGATGCTCTTTCTGCACAAAGTCAGTATGTTGCGGCTTCGGAAAAAGTAAAAGCTCTTGAAACCAGTTATAACCTCATCGAACAGCAATATACTCTGGGAATGAAAAATACGCTGGAATTGCTTACCGGGAAAAACAATCTGCTATCAGCCCGTCAAAGTATGATGCAGGCTAAATATCTTAGTATTATGGATATCCAGATCCTGAATTTATATCAGGATATATACCCGTGGAAATAAATTAGCGAAAATAAAAAACAGTAAATATCAAAGAAATGAAAAAGAAAAAAATCATAATTATTGTTGCAGCAGCCGTTGTTGTAGTTGCATTTGTAGCTTATTTCTTGCTGAAAGGTACGCCCGAAAGTAATTTGAAATTGGATACAACTATGCTGAAAATAGCTAACATCAGTACAAATGTTACAGCCACCGGAACTATTGAACCAATTACGGAGGTTGAAGTCGGAACACAGGTATCCGGTAAAATTGCTAAAATATTCGTGGATTACAACTCTGTAGTCAAAGCTGGGCAGGTGCTCGCCGAAATTGATAAAACTAATTTACAGACCGAATACAACACTCAGTTGCTTGCTGTTCAGTCGTCGAAAGTGCAATACGATTATCAGAAAAAGAATTTTGAACGTTCAAAAGACTTACACGAGAAACAACTGATTAGTGATACCGATTACGAAACAGCAAAATACACTTACGAAACAGCTGAGTCAGCATACAAACAAAATCTTTCAAGTTTGGATAAGGCCAAAACTAATCTTGGTTACGCTACCATATATTCTCCGATAGATGGAGTTGTTCTTTTGCGTGAAGTGGAAGAAGGACAGACAGTAGCAGCCAGTTTTAGTACTCCGACTATGTTTGTAATTGCCCGTGACCTGACCAAAATGCAGGTAGTGGCTAATGTTGACGAAGCTGATATAGGTTCGGTTGAGGATGGACAACGCGTTTCTTTTACGGTTGATGCTTATCCTTCAGATGTTTTTGAAGGTACTACAATTACTCAGGTTCGTTTAAATCCTACTACAACTTCAAATGTAGTTACCTATGAAGTTATTGTCAATGCTCCCAATCCGGATTTGAAGCTGAAACCGGGGCTTACGGCCAATATTACCATTTACACTATAGAGAAGAACGACATTCAGCTTTTGCCCAATAAGGCTTTAAGCTTTAAACCGGATGAAGCAGTTTTGGCTCAAAATGGTTTCTCTGTCGAAAATAAGTCAACAACAAATAAAACAGATGCCGACTCGGAGTCGAAAGCAGTGTGGATCCAAAAAGGGAAAAATTGGATCAAAAGATAAAATTGATGTTAGTTGAAAGTTCTGTTTTGTAGAAAGAAAAATGAAAAAGCTTCGATAATTTGTAAATCAAATTATCGAAGCTTTTAGCAGTACCCGAAGCGGGACTTGAACCCGCACAGCCGTGAAGCCAAAGGATTTTAAGTCCTTCGTGTCTACCATTCCACCATCCGGGCAGGAATGATTCCTGTGTGCAAACAAATGCTTGCTTTGAGCGAAAAACGGGACTCGAACCCGCGACCCTAACCTTGGCAAGGTTATGCTCTACCAACTGAGCTATTTTCGCATTAAGAATTAAGCTTTCTTCTCTCTGAAAGCGGCTGCAAATATACAGTCATTTTTTTAAATGACGAAATATTTCGGTGAAAATAATAGTCTTTTTTAACCTTAAAAACAAGAAAAAAACGGACAAATCACAAACTTGTCCGTTTTAAATGCCATTTTTGTTCCTTAAGCTAATGAAACAAACAATTCCCCTTCAACTTCGTTGAATTTAATTTTGCCTTCACGGGCTAACCAACCGAAAGCGTAAGCCAAATCTTTTTCAGTTAGTTTTGTTGCTTTTTTAATGGCTTTTACTGAAAGTTCGCCATTTTCTAATGCACTCCAAACGAGTCCTGCATTAGTTCCAATTTTTTCAATTAACATAACAGTCCTTTTAAGTTTAGTTTATAGTTGAACTAAAAACAATTCTGCTGCAAAGATATTAAATTATGTTGTAAAACACAATAAATCAATAATATTTCTGGTTTTAGGTTATTTTATAACATATACATCGCGTCGATTTGGACTTTGTATTTCTGCATAATTACAGCTCTTCGGATTTTTAATGTATTAGTCAGTTCTCCTGTTTCAATACTAAATCCTTTTTTGATAAGTGTAAACTTCTTGATTAATTCATAATTTGCCATACCTTGTTGGCGTTCTTTTATTCTATCTGTAATAAGCTGATAAATTTCAGGTAATTTAATTAAATCTTCATCGTTGGAAAATAGTAATTTTTTCTTTTTGGCAAATTCTTTCAAAGCTTCAATCGATGGAGCAATGATTGCTGTAACAAAGTTCCGTTCATCGCCTATAACAGCAACCTGTTCAATATACTTATCTAAAGCCAAACGTGTCTCAATTTCCTGAGGGGCTATATATTTTCCATTTGAAGTCTTGAATAAATCCTTCAGGCGTTCCGTAAGGACAATTTTATCCCCTTTGAGAAAGCCGGCATCGCCTGTTTTGAACCAGCCATCTTCGGTAAATGCTAATTGGGTAGCCTCCTTGTTTTTATAATATCCCGGAAAAATTGTTTTTCCTTTAAGCTGAATTTCATTATCTTCTCCTATTCTTACCTGAATGTCTGGCATGATTGATCCCACAGTTCCGATTTCGTAACCGGTATAATCAAAACAGGTAACCGTTGCGGTACTTTCCGTAAGCCCATAACCATAAACTATCGGTACTCCGATGCTTCGCATAAATACCGTGATTTCATCCGATAGTTTTGCTCCTGCTGTCGGAAGCATGTTCGCGTTTTCGATACCGAGGGTTTTCTTTACTTTAGCAAAAATGAATGCATCAGCTATCAGATATTTTAATTTCAAAAGTAAACCGGGATTCTTGCCAACACGCAAATAATCCAAATTATACATTTTACCTCCAGCTACTGCCCATGTTACAACTCCCTGCATAAAAGGTGACATCGCAGCAATATTCTCATTTACCCCAGCATAAACCTTTTCCCAAAAACGAGGAACTGCGCACATGAGAGTAGGTCTTACATCTTTAATCGTCTGCTGAATTTCCATAGGTCGGAGATTAATGTATATACTAACTCCCATATAAAGGCAAAAGTAACACCATGTACGCTCAAATACGTGAGATAGAGGCAAAAATGCAATTGAGGTATCCTTGTCGGAAATGCTGGTTAATCTGATTTTATGAATGCGCATGGCTTCTATGAAAACCGAATGTGGCAACATGACTCCTTTCGGATTTCCTGTTGTGCCGGATGTGTACAGGATGCAGGCCAGATCATCGTCCTGTGCTTCCTGGCGTCTTTGTTCTATCTCAAAGTGTTTTGTCGATTGAATTCCTATGTCCTGTAAATCTTCATAGTACAATGAATATTGAGTTTCCGCCAATTTAACTGACTTATCGAAAATAATGATTTTCTTCAGCGTTTTTGTGTTTTTAATTACCTCCAAAGCAATATCATATTGTTGCTGTTCTCCAACAAACAATACTCCGATTTCTGCATCATTTACGATAAATTCAACCTGAGATACCGAGGATGTAGCATAGAGTGGCACCATTATCGCCCTGTTGGCATACAAAGCGAAATCAACAATCAGATTTTCTGCCATGTTTTGCGAAAATTGTCCAACTCTATCAAATTCAGATACACCAAGTTCCAATAAAGCTCTGGAAACAATATCCACTTGGCGATCGAGCTCATTCCAGCTATAGTGATTCCATGTATCTGTCAGATTTTTTCGGTAAAAAAGAATTTCCTTTTCTTTATATTTATTAATCTGACTTTTAATGATCTGAGAAAAGTGAAGTTCCATGGGAGTGTTTTTTAGTTTGATGTATTAATAGTACAAAAATAAAGATTTATTACACAAAACAGTGCTTTTTGTGTTGTAAATTACATGAATATATTATCTGGGCTTAAATGTTTGGATCCGGGTTTTCTTCCGTCCGGACAGGTTCATCTGTTATGTTCAGGATGTTCGATTCGAGTTGTGGATTCTCTCGAAAAATCTGAAGAGCACGGCGTGAAGCATCTTGCTGAGAGGCTTTTTTGCTGCTTCCGAAGCCGCGACAGACTATTTTGTCAACAACCTGTAGGTCGGTGGCAAATTTATGTTTATTGCCCGCAATTACTTGTTCTTCTACCAATAAAAATTCAATAGAAATTCTATGTTTTTGAGACCACTCAATAATTTTCGATTTGAAATTCACTTCTCCATTTGCTATTTCATCTATATCGACAAACGATTTCAATAGGCGATTTTCAACGAATGATTTACATTTCTTGTATCCGTAATCTAAGTAAATTGCACCAAGTAACGCTTCGAGTGCATTTCCGTATATATTATTGTTCGTATGCGTGTTTACGTGTTTCGAAGATAGAATCAGCTGATCAAGTCCAAGTTCAAAAGCTAATTTATTGAGGGATTCTCTTTTTACAATTTTAGAGCGGGTATTTGTAAGAAAACCCTCGCGTTGTGTTTCAAAACGGCGGTATAAAATATCGGTAACAACAGAGTTGAGAACGGCATCGCCTAAAAATTCAAGACGTTCGTTGCTAAGAGGTAAGCCGTTATCTGTCGGAATCGATACGGATCTGTGACGTACTGCCAGCTGGTAGTATTCAATTTTACCGGGATAAAAGCCCAAAACTTTATGGAAAAGCAAATAAGGCTCTTTCCTTGAATTGGAAAAGAGCCTTATATTACGTATAAGATATTTAATCACAATTTATTTAGCATATTTTTTCACAATGACACTCGCATTGTGACCACCAAAACCAAATGTATTAGACAAAGCTGTGTTAACGACACGTTTTTGAGCTTTGTTGAATGTAAAATTCAAATTGTAATCAATTTCAGGATCTTCATCTCCTTCCGTAAAATTAATAGTCGGAGGAATAATGTCATTTATCACTGAAAGCACAGAAATGATTGCTTCTACAGCTCCGGCTGCACCAAGCAGGTGTCCGGTCATCGACTTAGTTGAGCTGATGTTCAGCTTATAAGCTTCTTCTCCAAACACGTCTTTGATAGCTTTCGCTTCCGATATATCTCCAACCGGAGTAGATGTTCCATGAACGTTGATGTAGTCAATGTCAGCTATAGAAAGTCCTGCATCTTTCAATGCCCGTTGCATTACTAATTTTGCTCCGAGTCCTTCAGGATGGGTCGCTGTCATGTGATAAGCATCGGCAGATAAACCTCCCCCAACCACTTCACAAAGGATGTTGGCTCCACGGGCGATTGCATGATCAAGTTCTTCCAAAACTAAACAACCTGCTCCTTCTCCCATAACAAAACCATCACGGCTTTTGCAGAATGGGCGGGATGCCGTTTCCGGACTGTCATTACGTGTCGAAATAGCAGTAAGAGCATTAAAACCTCCTAACCCACCAGGGGTAATAGCAGCTTCGGCTCCACCGGCAAAAATCATATTTGCTTTTCCGAGACGGATATAGTTAAATGCATCGATGATGGCATTGGTTGAAGACGCACAAGCAGAAGCTGTAGAGTAATTCGGTCCATGAAAGCCATACATAATCGCAATATGACCGGCTGCAATGTCCGAAATCATCTTAGGAATGAAAAACGGACTAAATTTAGGACCTTGCTCTTTATTTGCATAATAGTAGCCTATTTCCTGCTCAAAAGTCTGGATTCCACCGATTCCGGCCGAAAAAATCACCCCTACTTCATCTTTGTCAATGGTATCAAGGTCAATTTTTGCATTTTCCAGCGCTTCTTTTGCAGCTGCTATGGCATATTGTGCGTAAATGTCTAATTTGCGTGCTTCTTTGCGATCAAAGTATTTTGAAGGATCAAAATCTTTTACTTCACATGCAAAATGAGTTTTAAAAGCTGACGCATCAAAATGAGTAATTGGTCCGGCACCGCTCACGCCATTGATAACATTTTCCCAAAAAACAGGAACTGAATTACCCAACGGAGTAATCGCGCCTAAACCAGTCACTACAACTCTTTTTAACTCCATAATAAAAAATTATCGTGGAAAAAGTTATTTTTGTAAAGCTTCGATATGTGCGATGGCGTCGCCTACGGTAGCAATTTTTTCAGCTTGTTCGTCTGGAATAGAAATACCGAATTCTTTTTCAAATTCCATAATAAGTTCTACTGTATCCAGAGAATCAGCTCCAAGGTCATTAGTGAAACTTGCTGTTGGAACAACTTCAGATTCTTCTACACCTAATTTGTCTACAATAATAGCTTTTACTTTAGCTGCAACTTCTGACATAATTTTTGTTTTTAAGTTTATAAATAAAAAATGTTTTGTAATTTTGCGGTGCAAAGAAATGAAAATTTCTCCACATAATCGCAATTTTAATAAAAAAAATACATTTTTTTGCACAATCGGCTCTGTTTTGAGCAATTTAAAAATGAATTATATGTCCTCAAGAATAGCTATTTTGGCTTCAGGTTCAGGTTCAAATGCCGAAAATATAGTCAATTACTTTTCAAAAAGTACAAAATTTACATTTTCGGTTATTTTATCAAATAAAAAAGATGCTTTTGTACATGAAAGGGCTAAAAAATTGTCTATCCCTTCTTATACTTTTACCAAAGAAGAATTCTCAGCAGGCGATGTTGTTCTCAATTTTTTAAAAGAAAACAATATTGATTATATTGTTTTGGCTGGCTTTCTGCTAAAAATCCCGACTACATTAATTAAAGCATATCCTAATAAAATAATTAATATACATCCGGCTCTTTTGCCTAAATATGGGGGAAAAGGGATGTACGGAAACAAGGTGCATGAAGCTGTAAAAAATGCAGGTGAAAATGAATCTGGTATCACGATTCATTATGTGAATGAAAATTACGATGAGGGAAATATAATTTTTCAGGCAAAATGTTCTCTAACTCCTACTGACAGTGCAGCTGATATAGCTACAAAAGTTCATGCTTTGGAATATGAGCACTATCCCAAAGTTATCGACATTATCTGGGGCTAATTTTTACGAGCGCTTCAAGAAATGCTGTGTTTGTTAAGAATAAATTGTGTACAGAGGCAGGTCAATTCGGTTCAATTAATCTTTGCCATTCAACGTTTGATTAAAACCTCTAAATGCCAGTTGAATATCTTTTCCTCCGGGTTGCTGGAATATTCCCAAATCGAAATATTGTATAGCGGCAAACAGATGATCGAAAATATCTGCCTGAATAGATTCGTATTCCAACCAGTCGGTTGTGCTTGTAAAACAATATACTTCTAATGGAATTCCCCTGTCTTCGGTTGCAAGTTGATGAACCATAATCGTCATGTCCTTCTTTATCATGGGATGGTGCTTTAAATAAGCTTCTACATATTGCCTGAAAACTCCGAGATTCGTCATCCTTCTTCCATTGATTAATACGGTTGTATCTATTTCGTGTTCTGTATTAAATTTCTCTATCTCTTTTTGCCTTGATTCAATATATTCCGAAACGAGTTGAAACTTCAAATATTTTTGCCTTGTATCCGAGTCAACAAACCTGACTGAATGGGAATCAATAAAAACAGATCTTTTTATTCGCCGGCCTCCGCTTTGCACCATTCCCCGCCAGTTTTTAAAGCTATCGGTAATAAAGTAATAAGTCGGAATAGTAGTTATGGTTTTATCCCAGTTTTGAACTTTTACAGTATTCAGGTTAATTGCTATTACATCTCCGTCAGCGTTAAACTTGGGCATTTCAACCCAGTCTCCAACCCGGACCATATCGTTCGACGACATCTGAACACTTGCAACCAATCCAAGTATTGTATCTTTAAAAATTAAAAGCAAAATAGCTGTCATTGCTCCAAAAGCGCTTAAAAAATAAACAGGTGATTTTCCGAAAATAACTGACAAAACAAGAATTCCTGTCGCGATATAAAGTATAATCCGAATTAATTGGAAATAGCTTGTCAGGGGTTTATCCTTAAAGGTCGGTTGTGCCGACAGCGCAAATTCTCCTACTTTCAGTAAGGCAAAAACGATAGTCATCCCGACAATAATTATATAAGAATCGGTAATTTTTATAACCAAAGGGAGAACTGACTGAAAATCCGTAAAAATAACAGGAGCCAGCAGTCGTATTATCAGAGCAGGAACTACGTGGGAAACATTGTTGAATACTTTTTGATCAGCCAAAACATCATCCCATTTAACGGGCGACTTTTTGACGGTTTTATAAATATAACGAACAATAATTTGCTTTGTTATGAAAAATGCAATACCGGATACCAGTAGCAATAAAATGATAAAAATCAGAAGCCGAAGATACATTGCCCATTCGCCTGAAATCCCGCTATTAGTTAAAAGCTTCTCCGTCCAATTTTCAATACTATCTATGCCTTTCATACCTGAATCGTTATGTAATTTCTTTTTTATCTATAGTTAGCTCTTCAAAATCAGAGCTATTCGAACAAAGATAATATTTTATATGCCGTCAGACAAAGTAAATCATTACTTTATCAACTAAAGCTCAACCATTAATTTATTGTATGAATGTCGTATTTACTTTTAAACGCTCCAGTTTGCTTGTATAAAAATTCCATTCAAAAATTATATATATTCAAAAACAAGAAACACTCCTATATATAAATACTGTATTATATATTTTTTGTAAATTTAATCGTATCTTTGCGCCCGAGAATTAAAAGTTTAAAAAAGAAAATGTAATTTTATGAATGTAGTTACAAAAACCATCACACTTGGTGATGGACGTGAAATTACCATTGAAACAGGCAAATTGGCTAAACAAGCCGATGGCGCTGTAATGGTGCGCATGGGTAACACTATGCTGCTGGCAACAGTTTGTGCTGCCAAAGATGCGGTTCCGGGAACGGATTTTATGCCGCTATCTGTTGATTATAAAGAAAAATTTGCTGCCAACGGACGCTTTCCGGGCGGTTTTACACGCCGCGAAGGACGTTCTTCCGATTATGAGATTTTAGTATCCCGCTTAGTTGACCGGGCATTGCGTCCACTTTTTCCGGACGATTTTCATGCAGAAACATTTGTTAATGTTACTCTTTATTCTGCGGATGGTATTGATATGCCGGATGCATTAGCTGGTTTGGCTGCATCGGCCGCTTTAGCTGTTTCTGATATTCCTTTCCACGGACCAATATCAGAAGTGAGAGTTGCACGTATTAATGGAGAATTTGTTGTAAATCCGACTTTCGTTCAACTTGAAGATGCCGATATGGACATTATGGTAGCTGCAACCCTTGATAATATTATGATGGTGGAAGGCGAAATGAAAGAAGTTAGTGAAGATGATTTGCTGAATGCCATGAAAGTTGCACACGAAGCTATTAAAGTTCATTGTCAGGCTCAGCTTGAATTGATGGACGCTGTAGGTAAAACAGAAAAACGCGTTTATTGCCACGAAGAAAATGATGAAGACCTGAAAAAGGATGTTTGGAAAAAAACTTATGATAAGGCATACGCTCTTGCAACTGCCTGCAATGCAGATAAACATTCCCGCTCTGATAATTTTGATGCAGTAAAAGCCGAATATATAGAAACTCTTGATCCTGAAGTTGCAGAAGAGAAAAAAGGATTAATCGACAGATATTACCATGATGTCGAAAAAGAAGCTATGCGACGTTCTATTTTGGATGAAGGCAAACGCCTCGATGGACGTAAAACAACCGAAATTCGTCCTATCTGGTGCGAAGTTAGTTACTTACCGGGACCTCACGGTTCTGCCATTTTTACCCGTGGTGAAACTCAATCTCTTACTTCGGTAACTCTCGGAACCAAAAATGATGAAAAATTAATTGACGAAGCTCTGGTTCAGGGAAAAGACAGATTCCTGTTGCATTATAACTTTCCACCGTTTTCTACCGGTGAAGCACGTGCATCACGTGGAATTGGTCGTCGCGAAATTGGACATGGTAATTTAGCTTACAGAGCATTGAAACCAATGATTCCGGACGATTATCCTTATGTGGTACGTGTGGTTTCAGATATTTTGGAATCAAACGGATCCTCTTCTATGGCTACAGTTTGTGCCGGAACTCTTGCGTTGATGGATGCCGGTGTTCAGATCAAAAAACCGGTTACCGGTATTGCTATGGGACTTATCTCTGAAAATAAAGGTAAGAACTATGCAGTTCTGTCGGACATTTTGGGAGATGAAGATCACCTCGGAGATATGGACTTTAAAGTAACCGGAACTGTTGACGGTATCACGGCTACACAAATGGATATAAAAGTGGACGGACTTTCTTATGAAATTCTTGAAACTGCCCTCAGACAAGCCAAAGAAGGACGTATGCACATTATGGGCAAAATCCTTGAAACTATTTCGGAACCACGTGAGGACTTGAAACCTCATGCACCACGCATTGTAGTCATGTTCATTCCAAAAGAAATGATTGGTGCAGTAATCGGCCCTGGTGGAAAAATTATCCAATCGATGCAGGCTGAAACTGGTGCTGTTATTTCTATTGAAGAAATAGGCGATCAGGGACGTGTTGAAATTGCCGCCAATAATAAACAGGCAATTGATGCTGCTATCGCAAAAATTAAAGGTATCGTAGCTATTCCGGAAGTTGGAGAAGTTTATCCGGCCAAAGTAAAATCAATCATGCCTTACGGCGCGTTTGTTGAATTTCTCCCAGGAAAAGAAGGATTACTTCATATTTCTGAAATTGACTGGAAGCGCATCGAAACTATGGAAACTTCCGGTTTAAAAGAAGGTGATATAATTGATGTGAAATTGCTTGACATTGATCAGAAAACAGGAAAATTCAAGCTTTCCCGTAAAGCGTTATTACCTCGTCCACCGAGAGAGGAAAAACCTTCGGCTGAAAAATAAGAGAACCGAAATATATTGATAAAAAAAGAGTTGCAATAATTTGCAACTCTTTTTTGTTATCTAAAAACAGAATTGTTTATTTTTTCCAACCATCCACCAATCCTTTATTGGTTTCGTACCATTCTTTTGCTCCGGCCTCTTCGCCTTTTTGCTCAATCATATCCATTAAAGAATATAACTGATCTTCATTCAGTTTAAAATTTTTAAAGAAAACAGCTGCTTTAGGATGATCTTTTTCAAATCCTCTTCTTGAAATAATGGTACAAGCATCTTTCGGGTAAACGTCTTTGGGGTCTTCAAGATATTTAATATCAAATTTTCCCCACATATAATGAGGTTTCCAACCCGTAATAACAACCCATTTTTTATTCTTAACCGCTTTTTCAAGACTTGCCACCATGGCAGGACCGCTAGATGCAATTTGTTCAAAATTAAGTTTATATGCTTCAATTGCTTTATCCGTATTTGCATAAATACCGGCTCCACTGCCAATTCCGATAATCCTTCCTCCGAATTTATCTTTATTCTTATTCAATTCTTCTATTGAATTAATAGTTACATAGGAAGGAACGACAAGTCCGGTAGTCCCGTCACTAAAAGATTCTCCTAATTTTACGAGTTTGTCCCCATAATCTTTCCAGTAAAATTTATGGGTATTAGGCAACCACGCATCCATGAACACGTCTCCTTTCGAATTATCCTTAGAGAGTTCTCCATAAATAAGCCCCGGTTCCAGACTAATCAGATCCATTTCATATCCATCACTTTCCAAGGCAACTTTTGCAAGATTTGTAAATGCAATACCTTCTGCCCAGTTCGGATACAGAATTGTGATTTTCTCACTCTCGCCATTTGTTTTCTTTTTAGAATTCACACAGGATGACAAGGATAGAACTAAAGAAAGAGCAAGTAGCCCTCCGATAATTTTCTTAATTTTCATCTTCATAACTTTTTGTTTTTTATATATTTACGATTACAATTAATTCTAATAAATCATTTTTTATTTCCGAAGGCTTGTGTTATACGGTCTAAAATAATTGCAAGAATAACAATGCCTAATCCTGACTCAAAACCTTTGGCGATATTATTTTGCTGAATTCCCTGATAAACAATACTTCCAAGCCCACGGGCTCCAACCATTGATGCGATAACCACCATCGATAAAGCGAGTAAAATTACCTGATTTACCCCTGCCAATATCGTAGGCATAGCCAATGGTAATTGTATTTTAAATAGTATCTGATTTTCTGTGGCTCCATAGGCATGTCCTGCTTCAACAACCTCTCCGGCAACATTTTTAATCCCAAGACTTGTAAGCCTAACTGCCGGAGGAAGCGAAAAGATAACGGTTGCTATCACTCCCGGTGAATTTCCGACGCTAAAAAAGAAAATAGCCGGAATGAGGTAAACAAATGCAGGCATCGTTTGCATAAAGTCCAAAACAGGTCTTATGATCGCATTAGCCAAACTGCTTTTTGCCGATAAAATGCCAATTGGAATTCCCAATAGTAAGGCAATAAATGTTGAGACCAACACTAATGTAGTTGTTTCTATCGCTTCTTTCCAATATCCCATAAGATAAATAAGTACAAGTCCTATAAAAATAAACAGGGTTATGCCGGAAGCCTTTTTTATGCCTGATTTATTGAACGCTGTTTTTCCTGACTTAGCCCAATAACCAATAGCAGCAACAATCAGCATAAACAACCAAAAAGGAATGTTCAGGAAAAGGCTGTTCATCGAGTCGACAGTCCACGTTATGAGGTTATCAATAGCATTCCACAAGAAAGACAAATGTTCCTCCAGAAAGTTAATGGCAATTTCAATGTATTTTCCAATATTAATTATTTTTTCCATTTGAAATATTCTTTTGCTTGTTCTTTTAATTCTGATATTTCATCTTCATTATCAAACCGAGTAGACTCAATAATAAGGGATGGCTGTGTTACGACTCCCAGAAGTCGGCCGTTTGTTTCATCAACCACAGCCAAAGGTGTGCGAACTTCTGAAATAAGAGGCAACATTTCCTCTACAGTATAATTTTTATGTATACTTGGTACATCTGTTTTGACAACTGAAACTAAATCCAGATGTTTTTGCTTTGCCGCATGGATAACATCATTCATCCATACAAAACCCACAAATTTTTTATTTTTATCTACCACGGGGAGAACTTCGAGAGATTCTGTCTTCATTTTGCGTAAAGCTCCTTCGGGGCCATCTTTTTCAATCAGAAGGGTAACCGGTTTTTGGAACATCAAAGTCCCAGCTGTAATAATCGTTTTACGGTCGACTTTTTCAACAAAAGCCTGCACATATTCGCTGGCAGGTGAAGTTATAATTTCTTCAGCTGTACCTAATTGTTCAATTACACCATCTTTCATAATAGCGATGCGATCACCAAGTTTGATAGCTTCATCAAGATCGTGCGTAATAAATACAATGGTTTTATGTAGTTTATTCTGAATATCCAGCAATTCATCCTGCATATCTGATTTTATCAACGGATCAAGAGCCGAAAACGCCTCATCCATTAGCAAAACTTCGGGATTATTGGCAATGGCACGGGCAAGTCCAACACGCTGCTGCATTCCACCAGAAAGAGATTTAGGATATTGATTCTCATATCCATCTAATCCAACGGTATGTAAGGCTTCGATAGCTTTTTCATGACGAACACCGGTCTTTTCATTTTTAATCTCCAAACCAAAGGCTGCATTTTCCCAAATAGTACGATGTGGTAATAAACCAAAGTTCTGAAAAACCATACTCATTTCTGTTCGTCTTATTTCGAGTAACTCCTTGTTGGTTTTTGTAGTAATATCTTCATTATTTATGTAAATATGTCCGCATGTCGGTTTATGGAGGCGGTTAATGCAACGTAGGAGCGTAGACTTTCCACTTCCAGACAGTCCCATAATGACAAAAACTTCACCCTCATATATTTCAAAACTGGCTCTGTCTACACCAACAGTACACTTTGTTTTTTCTAATATTTCAGCTTTGGAACATCCCTGATTGAGGAGGTTCAATGCACTTTCTTTATTTTTTCCAAAAATTAATGAAAGTTTCTCTACCTTTATTTTTACATTTCTATTTTCAGTCATATTTTAGGCTTCTATGATCAATTAAAAATAATATCCAATATTAATATTGAATCGGGTATTCCATTTGGCATCAATAGTTCCGGCGGCAAGAGCATCCGTCCAAACCGAGCCTAACCAAGGTTGATTTTTTCCGGCAGCGTAATCAATATAGGTATAAACATTTCCGGCAGAGACTAAAATTCCGGTAACATTCATCAAGGAATTCTGAAAATTCGAATTAACTTTATCCATTAGCCCAAAATCATTATAGACCTGCAACGAAGATACCGGCCCCCATTTTACAGGGATACTGTAAGCTGCGCCAAGCGTATAAGTTGTTGCTTTCGAGGCAACTAAATACGGGGCACCATACGCCGTCATTGCCACTACATTTTGCAAGTCATCAACTCTGGTTTTAGGATTGTACTTATAATACGAGGCTTGAGCCTTCAGGTTAAAACGAGATATATTCAAATCGTAATGTGCGGCCAAAGCATAATGACTGCCTGTTTCTTGTACATCCAGATTATATAATCCTCCATATTCGGCAGAAACACCAATTTTGTGATTAGTACGGTCATTGCCCAGTTTATAAGATAACTGACCATTAAACTGATTTATTTCTTTGTTTCTCAAGTCGAGAGTTTCATTTCCATCATAATCTATCGATGAAACATCATAAGAATACCGACTATCGGAAACATCCGAATAATTACCGAATCCCATTTCTTCGGCATTTTTGAAAAAAGCAAGACTGTATTCCCAATTGCTGCCGTTGTGATTAAACTTGATTCCCATATCGTGGTCATCTTCGAGTCCGAGATAATAGTTTATGCTAAAAAACCAGTTATGAGAATTGTACTGCGTGTTCCCGAAAGGCACCTGAGTGAGACCAACCTGTAATTCATCGGCAGCGTTGAAATCGTATCCGACCCAACCCTGTTTAAGCATTCCTCCGCCAAATCCGGTGGAATAAAGTCTGTATTCTGCATTCAACTTTACACCTTTGTACTTTGCATTTGCATTTATTCTGAAGACATCATAACCAAAGTCGCCACCTCTGTCATTTTGTCCCTCTTTCCACGATGAGAGATTGTAATTAAAGCGCAAGGCGCCACCCAGTTTTACTTCAGGTTTGTCTTGAGCAAACAAGTTGATTGACAGTAAGATAAAAAGAGATAATAAGATTTTTTTTAAATCTACCATAAAGAAATATTTATATGATTAAACTTGATATATGAAGTATATATCGTAAGGAAATATAATTCGTAAAAAAACGAATCTTAGTTAAAAGAAGATGAGATATACAGGAGGAACATACCTGCCGGGCTGCTTGCTCAGCATGAAATAGAGAAGATCCTGATATGTTCCGTTTAAGTTGCTAATCCTGTGTTTTTTTATTTGAGTTATTGCAAATATACAAAAAAATACTGTTAAATGAAAATTTAAAGAGGGTGATCTATTTTCGAAGTATATGAAAAAGTGCTAATTAAGGGTATAAAAACAACACTGCTTCAGCTTCTATAAAATTTTCATATTAAAATATTCTTTAAATAAAAAATTGACGTAATGAACAACGACACAACCTCAAACAACTTTTTTGTATCTTTGTCGACTGAAAAATAATAAGGAAAAATATGGCAGGATTTGGAAAATGGATAGGTGGGGGCCTTGGCTGGGCATTCGGAGGGCCTATCGGAGCACTGCTGGGATTTGCAGTGGGTTCTTTGTTTGATGGCAAAGGGCATGATGCAACTCAAAATACAACTACAGAATATTCACGCAGAAGAACTACAACCGAGGGCGATTTTAAAATGAGCCTGTTGGTTATGATAGCTTGTGTTATGAAAGCCGATGGAAAAGTAGTCAAAGCGGAATTGGATGTTGTAAAACGGTTTTTGGTTGCAAATTTTGGAGAAGAAGGAGCGTTGGACGCTTTACAGATACTTAAAAATCTATTGAACCAGCCGATCAATGAAACGGAAGTTGCCATGCAAATAAACCGTTATATGAATTATTCTGCGAAACTGCAATTAGTACATTTGCTTTTCGACATAGCCGGGGCGGATGGGGATTTACATCAGTCGGAAATTTCAATTATAGAAAGGATCTCCGGAATATTCGGACTTTCACAGGCAGATGTCGAATCCCTTAAGGCGCCATACTTTAAACATTCGGATCCTAATTGGGCTTACAAAGCGCTTGAAATAGAACCTACAGCTTCCAACGATGAAATAAAGAAAGCTTACCGGAAAATGGCTATGAAATATCATCCGGATAAAGTAAATAATCTGGGTGAGGACATTAAAAAATCGGCTACAGAAAAATTCCGTTCTATAAACGAGGCCTACGAAACCTTGAAAAAATCCAGAAATATAATCTAATATAATTACTATGAGCGAACTTGTTACAATCAGAACTTTTAGCAGCTCTGTAGATTTTGAAATGGTAAAAGCTTATCTCGAATCAATGGGGATTGAGTGTTTTGGAAAAGATGAAATTATCAACCGAGCTTATTTAGCCAATGTAAACGGAGGAGCCAAACTCCAGGTAAGAGAAGAACAGGCTGAAGAAGCAGTGAAACTTTTAATTCAGGGCGGATATCTTAAAGATGAAGATTTAGAACCAACTCCGGAAATGAAATGGATCACAAAATTATTGAATCGGTTTAAAAAGTAAGCTTGTTCCCGCTTTTACAAAAAACACATGAATAAAAAGTCTTAGTTGAGAGTTATATGGCAAAAGGGATAAAATCATTGGCAAAAGATACCGTTATTTACGGCGGAAGCACTATTATCGTAAAATTCCTGAACTGGTTGCTGGTTGTATTGTTTACTTACACTTTACCTAATCCGGCGGAATACGGTGTGGTAACAAACTTGTACGCATGGACAGCAATGCTGATGGTAATACTGACTTATGGCATGGAAACCGGCTTTTTCAGATTTGCCAACAAAAATCCGGAAGACTCTAATAAAGTTTATGGAAATGCCCTGATTTCAGTTGGAAGTACAAGTGTGATTTTCGCTGTTTTTATCATACTGTTTAATCAGCCTATAGCCAATGCCTTAAGTTATCCAAACCATCCGGAATACATTTGGATGCTTGGATTAAGTGTTGCAATGGATGCTTTTTCTGCCATACCGTTTGCGTATCTGAGGTTCAAAAACCGCCCCTATATGTTTGCCGGGCTAAAGATTTTTTACATTATCCTTTACATCTTTCTTAACCTGTTTTTCCTGCTTGTTTGTCCCTGGCTGATGAAAGTTGCTCCAGGTAGCATTTCATGGTTTTATAAACCGGATTATGGTGTTGGTTACATTTTTGTTTCGAACATCATTACCACAACACTTCAAACTCTATTACTGTCCCGGTTTATATTTAAGGCAAAGTTCAGTTTTGATATTCATTTGCTGAAAAGTATCTGGGGCTATTCTTTGCCCTTGCTTATTCTTGGAATTACAGGAATTGCCAACCAGAATTTAGATAAAATGATTTTTCCTCATTTACAACCCGGAGAGGCAGGAAAAACAGCATTAGGCATTTACGGAGCAACCTCAAAATTGGCGTTGGTAATGATGTTGTTTACACAGGCGTTCAGGTATGCTTACGAACCTTTTGTATTTGCCAAACAGAAAGACAAGAACAGCACTCAGGTATATGCCGATGTTATGAAATATTTCATCATTTTTTCGCTTGTCATATTTCTTGGTATGGTGCTCTATCTTGACATTTTTAAGTTCTTCCTGCCTAAAGATTATTGGGTAGGATTAAGCGTTGTCCCGATTATTTTGTGGTCGTACATTTTCCAGGGAATTTATTTTAATCTCTCGTTTTGGTATAAACTGATTGATAAAACAATTTATGGAGCATGGTTTTCGCTTGTCGGAACGGCAATTATTGTTTTGGGAAATTTGTTCTTTGTTCCGCGTTTTAGCTACTGGGGTTCAGTTTGGGCCGGTTTTGTCTGCTATTTTACAATTATGATAATTTCGTATTATTTCGGGCAGAAATATATGCCTATTAAATATGATTTAAAAACCATTTTTAAATACATCGGAATAACTGTTGCCTTGACTATCCTGAGTAATTTTATAGCAACGCCGTATATCGTTCTTAATATCGCCCTGAAAACAATTTTATTCGGAGGATTTGTTTATTATACAGTTAAGCATGATTTTCCGTTAAGTCAACTTCCTTTTATAAGTAGGTTAAAAAATAAAATAGGCAGGTAGTTTTGTAATCCTGAAAATTACTTCCGGCCAAAATCGGCCGGGATTTCGCCCCAGACTTCGGTGTTCCATTTTAAAATCGGAGTATCATACGTGTTGGAAGCCAGCCATTTTTCGGCGCGTTCTATCAGATCGAATAAAACAGCATTTTTAGTTGTCTTTTCGAGTTGTGTTTTGGCTTTTCGGGCGCGCACCCATGCTAAGGCAGTTTTACTGTCGGTGTAAACAGGTAGTTTGCTCCCTTTCTGCTTCAAAAAAGCCAGCCCATGTACTAAAGCCAGAAATTCCCCGATATTATTTGTCCCGTCTTTAAACGGTCCCTGATGAAAAATTTCTTCTCCGGTTCGAGTATACACTCCACGATATTCCATAAGCCCCGGATTTCCGCTACAGGCAGCATCAACAGCTAAACTTTCAAGGTCTGGAAGTCCTGCATCTGACTTCATGGTTGCTGTTGGCTTTTTTTCAGGAGCATTTTTACCTACATAGTTCCAGTATGGTGACAAAAAAGCCTCTTTAGCCTCTGCTTCGGTCGCAAAACCTTTGTACTTTGCATCAGGATAACCATTTACTTGTTTCTTGCAATCTTCCCAACTTTTGTAAATGCCCGGTTCCCGTCCATCCCAAACTACGAAGAACTGATTTTGTTTTGCCATTTTCAATTTTCTTTTTTATGTTTCCATCGTTTGTGTGTCCAGAGCCAGTATTCCGGCTTTTTTTGGATTTCCTTTTCAAGAATTCGAGCGTATTTTTCCGTGATGGAAAATGGAGTTTCTTTTGATGGATCTTCAGAGATAATATGATAAGTACATTTATAATATCCTCTTTTTATTCGGTTGATATGAATGTAAACCACCGGATAATTAAATTTATGGGCCAGCTGTTCTGTTCCATCGATTACCGGCGTTTCCTGATTCAGAAAGTTTGTCCAGTAATGTATTAACTTCCGACGTGGTGACTGGTCTGCAATCATTCCGAAACATGCTAATTCATTCGTTTGTTTGAGAGAAATCATTTTTCTTAATAGTGATTTCATTTCTACATTCCGACTGCCGAGCCGTTCCCGGTTGACTTTCATAAACGAATCGAAATGACCATTCGTCAGTTGTTTGTAGATATTATACATTGGCTTATCTTCGGGTAAATACAAAGAAAAAGCCGATCCCCATTCCCAATTGCAATAATGGGCTGTCATGATCATTACACTTTTCCCCTGATTGTAAAAATCGATGACTTTTGAAGCTGCGTCTGTAGCTTCAAATCGTTTTTTCATATCTTTTTTACTCGCATGTATCAGATAAATATTTTCGATAATGACGTCACAAAAAAAACGATAAAATTTACGTTCAATATGCCGGAGTTCTTTAGTCGATTTTTCAGGAAAGGAATTGTACAGGTTTTGTCTCGTCACTTTTTTACGATACCCTACTACATAATAGACCAATGGATACAATAAATCAGAAAAAAGATAAAGCACCTTTAATGGTAACCATGCTAAAATCCAGATAAATACATAAAATAGATAAAACATAAAAAGTTATCTGTTTATAACGCCCAACAGAAAGCATTCTGCATAAAGCGAAAATATTTTATTTCTCAATTAAAAAATGTAACTTTGTGCCTCCCAAAAATCAGGGTCCTGTAGTTCAATGGATAGAACAAAAGTTTCCTAAACTTTAGATCCGGGTTCGATTCCCGGCGGGACTACTTTTCTACGAAATCATCTTTCCATCCTTCATTTCAAGTACTCTGTCGGAAAGCAGAGCAAGGTCTTTATCGTGAGTTACAATCACTACTGTCAATCCGAATTTATCCCGAAGGTCAAAAAGCAGCTTGTGCAATTCTTCTTTGTTTTTGGAATCAAGACTGCCTGACGGTTCATCTGCCAGAATTACCTTCGGATTATTGACAAGTGCACGGGCAACTGCTACCCGCTGTTTTTCGCCCCCGGACATTTCTGCCGGTTTATGCTGCATACGTTCGTTTAAACCGAGATAGTTTAATAGCTCACGAGCTTTTTTCTCCGCTTTTGCCGTTGATGTCCCGGCAATCAACGCCGGAATTGTAACATTTTCAAGTGCTGTAAATTCGGGTAGTAATTGATGAAACTGAAAAACAAATCCGATAGATGAATTGCGAAACGCCGCCAGTCGTTTTTCATTGAGCTTTCCGACATTTATACCGTCTATTTCTACCGAACCGGCATCCGGCTTATCCAATGTACCTATTATTTGTAAAAGAGTGGTCTTACCGGCTCCGCTCGGGCCTACTATCGATACGATTTCGCCAGCCGCTATTTCTAAATCCACACCTTTCAATACTTCAAGTGTGTCAAAGCTTTTATGTATGTTTTTTACTGTGATCATTCGGTCTTAATTAAAAGATAAATCTCTGTTTTCAGAAAAATTCTCATTTTATTACAAAGTTATTTCTTTCCGACCAATCTCAATCTGTTTATAACTGAAAAAATGTAACTTTGTATAAGTTTATCTGATTAAAAAACAAATTTTGAAAACAAATTTAGAAGATATTTTCGGCCCGATAGAATATGTCACAAGTCACAAGGCCAAATGTATCAGAGTTAGTATTAAGGCTAACGGATTGAAAGTGTCGATACCTTTACATGCAACGCCGAAAGATGCTCAAAAATTTATTCTTGAGAATATTAAACCTATTCAGGCGAAACAATCCCGGCTGAAAGAGAACGAAAAAAATAATCCTACCTTATTGAATGAAACATCAAAACTGAAAACTTTGACTTTTGATGTGAATATTACCCGGGCAGAGAGGAATAATATCTTTTTTTCACTCAAAGATGGGCTGCTTAAAGTGGAGGCCCCTGTCATGGTTGATTTTGAAGACAGCAATACGCAAAAACAGATTTGGAACGGGATAAATTATTTTTTGAGAAAAGAAGCCAAAAGGTTATTGCCGGGGCGATTGCAACAATTAGCCGAAAAATATGGTTTTACATATTCAGGTGTGAAGATACAACCGAGCAAATCCCGTTGGGGAAGTTGTTCGGGAGATAAAAATATTAATCTGTCCTATTTTCTTATGCTTCTGCCGGCTCATCTGATTGATTATGTGCTATTACACGAATTATGTCATACGATAGAAATGAATCATAGCGCAAAATTCTGGCACGAGATGGATTTGGTGACTGACGGACAAAGCAAGGCTCTGCGGGCGGAACTGAAAAAGTACAATATGCCCGGAATTTAATACAGGCAACAAACAATTTATGATGAACTGGAATCAATTATTATCGACCAAAAGGTTTGGAATGGAAGATTACCACGAGCCGAAACGTGATGACCGCAGCGAGTTTCAACGAGACTACGACCGGCTTATTTTTTCGTCGCCATTCCGCAGGTTACAAAATAAAACACAGGTTTTTCCTCTGCCCGGGAGTGTATTTGTACACAATCGGCTTACGCATAGTCTGGAAGTGGCATGTGTCGGGCGTTCACTGGGTGTTAATGTGGCTCACCAGCTAAAAGAGGAAGAAATTACGGCTCCTTATCTTGAAGAAATCGGATCGATTGTTTCGGCAGCTTGTCTGGCCCACGATATGGGAAATCCTCCTTTCGGCCATTCCGGCGAAAAAGCGATTGCGACATTTTTTTCGGAAGGAGCCGGAAATAAACTGGCACCTCCTGCAATGAATGAAGCCGAATGGAGGGACATTACCTGCTTTGAGGGAAATGCCAATACATTCCGGTTGCTCACCCACCAGTTTAACGGTCGACGTAAGGGCGGTTTTGTTCTGACATATAGCACATTAGCCTCGGTTGTGAAATATCCTTATGCATCAATCCATTCCGATATGAGTAAGCAAAAATTCGGATTTTTTACTTCGGAACAAACTGCATTTGAGAAAATAGCGCACGAACTTGGCATAGAAAAATCGAAACAGAATCCGGACAGATATGTGCGTCATCCATTGGTTTATTTAGTGGAAGCAGCCGATGATATTTGCTACGAGATTATGGATATTGAAGATGCGCACAAACTGAAAATTTTGTCTACCGAAGAAACCAAACAGCTTTTGCTTGGATTTTTTAGTGAAGAAAAACAACAGCGACGCCTCAGAACCATGGAGATGGTTACGGACATTAACGAGCAAATTGCTTATCTGAGATCTTCTGTCATTGGCTTGTTGGTAAATGAATGTTCGAATATCTTTGTGGAACATGAGCAGGAAATTATGACTGGCACTTTTGATGGAGCTTTAATTAAAAAACTCAGCGGAGAAAGTGGTGAGGCTTATAAAAAGTGTTCTGATATTTCATTTAAAAAGATTTACCGTTCTCAGGAGGTGCTCGATGTAGAACTTTCGGGTTATAAAATCATTCTCACTTTGTTGGAACATTTAGTGAATGCTGTGTTGAATCCGGATAAAGCTTATTCGAAACAATTGTTAATGCGAATTCCGGAGCAGTATGAAACAAACAGTTCTACAACTTATGGTAAAATTATGTCGGTGTTGGACTATATTTCAGGAATGACGGATGTGTATGCGCTGGATTTATACCGGAAAATTACGGGGATGAATATCCCGATGCTATAAAAATGTATCGGATAAATATTGCTTTAATTCTTATAAACGCGTAAAACTTCGCCGGCATTTAAGCGACTGCTGTTTTTATTATTCCATTTTTTTAAATCATTGACCGAACAATGATATTTATTGGCAATATCGGATAATGTTTCTCCTTTTGCTACTTCATGTCTGACAAGATTGGCCGATGAGCTATTGGCCGCCAGCATTTGATTGACAGAAATATCTCCGGGAATACGAAGTTCCTGTCCGGGCTGTAGTGTGTTGCCTGTCAGATTATTTGCTGTTTTTATCTCATCGATAGGGATATTGTATTTTTTTGAAATGCTATACAGAGATTCTCCCGAAAGTACCTTGTGTGCCTGATAATGAGTTTCCGTGGGAGCTTCAGAAACAGGCTGATTTTTATCCGTTGTTGTTTGTTTTTTTGTTTGAATGGAAGCAACTGATTCCGGTTTTGATTCTTTAGTTTCATCGGCTCTTACTTTCAACATTTGGCCAATAAAAATTTTACCATCGGATAGGTCATTCAATGTCTCAATTTGTTTTACAGTTTGATTATACTTCCGGGCTATGGACGAAAGAGTCTCACCTTTTTGAACTTTGTGTGAAAGTGCCGAAGTCATATCATTTTCAATAACTGCGGGTTTAACAGTATTCTTTGCAATTGCATTTTCTGCGTCCTGTTTCGGGGCAGCAACTGAGGTGTTTAAAATCTGTCCGACTAAAATTTTATTATCCTTTAAATTGTTAAGTCTGACGATCTCATCTACCGGCATATTATATTTTTTACTGATTGAGAAGAGCGATTCTCCCTTCTGAACTTCATGTTTTCCCGAAGCTGATTGAACCATCCCCTGTTCTATTACAGGGTCTGTAACTATTTCTCCTTTTTGAGGAGTTGCTTTTACTGTTTTGCCGACTACAGCAAGATCCTTTTCCGGTTCATCGCTAAGCCGTAGTTCCTGACCAATATAAATTTTACCATTTTTTAAATGGTTCAGTTCTTCCAATGCAGAGGTTGAAATATTGTATTTTTTCGAAATAGCAAACAAAGTTTCACCTTTGGTTACTAAATGTTTCTTTGGTGTTTCTTTCTCTATTACATCCGCAACATTCCCTCTTAATCCTTCTACATCCGCATGTTCACGCTGGTCAACATTGAGCATCTCCGGCTCCCGGATAGCCAAAGTCCCCGGAATTTCATCAATAAAGACCTGTGCGTCTTTTACCATCAGTTTTTGTTTAATTTTTAGGGAGTTTTTCTTTAAATGGTTTAGCTCTTTCAATTCGTCGATACTCAAACCGTATTTCTCCGAAATAGAAGTCAGTGTTTCTCCTTTCTTTACGTAATGATATTCTGCCGGAACATTGCGTTTAACTGTTTGAGAGGAAATAGGACGGAATACAGGGGACTGGTTTACAAGAGTTGAGATACGTTGTGCATATAGCAAACTGTCATAATTTAGTACTCGTCCGCCCGTCACAAATCGTTTTTTATAATAAATCTCATTCGAATTGGAAATTGTAACTCCCTGACTGGTTGATGCATGCATGAAATCGAAATTCCCATTTCCGTTATTGGCAGTTACAATACCAACGTGACCTACTTTACCGTTGCGCCTGCGACCGTTGAAAAAAACCAAATCTCCGGGACGCAAATCTTCTTTTTCGATGTGTGGAAATTGCTTTGACTGGCCTGCGGAAGAACGTACCAAATCAAAACCGAAATTCCGAAATACGTAACAGGTAAAACCGGAACAATCAAAACTTTCAGCTCCATCCGCACCATAAGAATAGGGGGTGTTCAGAAAAAGTTTTCCGTAATTTATTATTGAATCGGATATATTTATTTTTGAGAGGTCGGAAGATAATGAATCGGTTGCCTCTTTAATTTCTTCAGGAATTGCAGCTTGTATGTCCTGAATACAAAAAACGGAGACATTAAATAACAGAGCTATCAGAATTTTTATCTTCTTCTGAAATGACATTACTTCTTTTACATGTGTTTTATACTTACAAAAGTAAAATTTCAAGAACAGAAATCCATATTATTCAAAAAATGATAAGACTTTTTAAAGATTTTAGCCAAAAATATTTACAAGGTATAATTAGTTAATAATTCAAACCCACTTCTGAACCGGAAATTTGTAAATGTACTTTTTGTCCCAAAATAAGCGGCAGATTATAGTTGACGTGACCTGCCGGAAAGTCAAAGCAGACAGGATAATCGTATGGTTCAACTGCCGATTTTATGATTTGGTGAATGGTTTGTTTCATAAGCGGATCCTCTTCACAATCACTAAATTGCCCGACAACCAGACCCGAAAGTTTTGCTAAAGCTCCGCTCAGTCTTAGATTCTGCATCATACGGTCGATATGATAAGGCTTTTCTGCAATTTCTTCGATAAAAAGAATATTGCCATCAAAAGGTAAATCGTAAGGCGTCGCCCTCATGCCGTAAAGTACCGACAAGTTTCCTCCGATCAGTTTCCCGGTTGCCTCTCCCCGGCGATTTTGTCCGTGTGCCGGAATATGGTACTCCGGTAGTTTTCCCAGAAGCAAATCGATCAGGGTTTTTATTTGTTCCGAGTTCTGTGGCAATTCGGTAATGTGTTTTGCCATGATGGCATGTATCGATGCAATATCCAGATTCGTGATTGCATTATGGAAAATGGTGATATCACTAAAACCAATCAACCATTTGAGTTGTTTTTTTAATGTCGTAAAATCAATTTTGTCAATGATTTGCGCAACTCCGTATCCTCCACGGCTGCAAAGTATTGCTTTAACTTCCGGATCGTTCAATGCATTCTGAAAATCCTCTGTCCGCTGGTCTGTTGTACCGCCAAATCGGCCATAAGCATTTCTGGTGAATTTTCCTTCAGTTACTTTAAACCCGTATGCAACAAGCTGTTGTGTCGCACCGTCGATATATTTCGGATCTATTGTTCCTGAGGGGCTTACAATTCGAATCTCGTCGCCATGGTTCAAAAAGGGAGGCATCATATTGTATTTGTTTTTATGGTAGAATACAAAATTAGTTTAAAAAAACGAGAACAGATAAAGTTTACGGAATCAACCAATGGCGTATAAAGCAAACAACTCCGATTTTTTATAAACCGGAGCCGTTTTGTTTATTATGTATTAGTTTTTTAGCCATTTATCAAGCCAGTCAAAAAAAGTTCGCTGCCAGAGAATACCATTCTGAGGTTTTAAAACCCAATGATTCTCGTCTGGAAAAATCAACATTTCGGCAGGTACACCGCGTAGAACAGCAGCATTAAAAGCAGCCATACCCTGAGACGCTAAAATACGATAATCTTTTTCTCCATGAATTACCAAAATAGGAGTGTCCCATTTATCTACAAATAGATGGGGCGAATTAGCATACGAGCGTTGCGCTATGGCATTGGCTTTATCCCAGTAAGCTCCTCCTAAATCCCAGTTAACAAACCACATTTCCTCTGTTTCAAGATATTGCTGTGGTAAATTAAACATGCCATCGTGTGCGATAAAAGCTTTGAATCGTTTGTTATGATGTCCGGCAAGCCAGTAAACAGAGAATCCTCCGTAACTTGCGCCGACACACCCCAAATGGTCTTTGTCGACATAAGGTTCTTTGGACACTGCATCGATAGCCGAAAGATAATCTTTCATGTTTTGGCCTCCATAATCACCACTGATTTCTTCGAGCCATTCTTTTCCAAAGCCTGGCAGTCCTCGACGATTAGGCGCAACAACAATATAACCGTTGGCCGCCATCATCTGGAAATTCCAGCGGTAAGACCAGAATTGGCTTACGGTCGACTGCGGTCCTCCCTCACAATATAATAAAGTCGGATATTTTTTATTAGGGTCGAAATCAGGAGGATAAATGACCCAGGTAAGCATTTGTTTTTTATCGGTTGTTTCTATCCAGCGTTCTTCAACTTTGCCCATCTTAATTTCGGACAATAAGTCTTTATTTTCAAATGAAAGTTCTGTGGCTTTTCCTGTTTTCGGATTCACACTGTAAACTTCATCCGGTTTACTCATCGAATGATAAACCGCAATCAGTTTATTGCCGGCATCCTGTACAAATCCATAATCCTGCACTCCTTTTGTAATTTGGGTAATTTTTCCGTCGGCAATATTTGCGCGGTAGATATTGGTAACCGCATGCCAACAACTTACAAAATAGATTGATTTACTGTCTTTCGACCATGCAAGGCTGTTTGAATTTTGGTCGAAATTAGCAGAAAGGTCTTTTTTCTCGCCGGTTTTTATATTCAACAGAAATAAACGGCTTTTGTCTGATTCATAACCATCTCGTTCCATACTTTCCCAGGCCATCCAGTTTCCATCGGGAGAAAATACGGGATTCTGATCGTATCCCATCATTCCCTGTGTCATATTTTCCGTTTTTCCTGAGTCTGTATGATAGAAGTAAATGTCAGAATTGGTGGACAAAGCGTATTCTTTTCCTGTCTTTTTCCGGCAGGTATATGCAATCGTTTTGCTGTCGGGACTCCATGCCAATTGCTCAATACCGCCGAAAGGTTTCATCGGGCTTTCGTAAGGTTCTCCTTCCAGAATGTCTTCTGCATTAGCTATGGTTTTACCATCGAATTCAGCCACAAAAGGATGAGGAACGGTTTGTACCCACTCGTCCCAGTGTTTGTACATCAAATCATTTACAATAATGCCACTTGCTTTATCCAGATCAGGATATTTATCGACAGTACGTTCCCCGTATTTTACATCGGAAATGAAAAGTAGTTTTGATTCATCGGGCGAAAAGGCAAAATCATTTATATCAGTTTCCCGATCTGTTACCTGCCGTCTCTCCGAACAGTCTATTTGCATAATCCAGAGCTGCATAGTTCCGGTTTCAGAACACAAAAAAGCAATGTGTTTACTGTCATTCATCCACTTAGCAGCAGCTTCACGGGTTGCAGTATGGGTTATTTGTTTTTTGTGGGTGCCATCAATATCCATTACAAATAATTCTGAATTTCCTTTGTTTTCGGCGATGCTATAGTATGAAACGCTATAAAGAACATGTTTTCCATCAGGTGAAACCTGTACGTCTCCGATTCTTCCGAAAGCCCACAATGCTTCGGGAGTCATAATGCCATTTTCTATTTTTGGATGTTGCTTTTCGATTATTGATGTATCTTCGGCTATTCCACACGAAGCTGCATTAAGGGCCACTGCCATAAGTGATAATTTTAATAAATGATTTAACATGAACTGTTTTTACTCTTTAACCGGTTATTACTCTTTACGTTATTTCAATGACAAAAGTAACTTTTTTGAATGAAAATGCAAAAGCTATAAATTTACAATCATTCAAATGAATAAGTGACCTGTAAAAAGCTGGCAGACTTTGATTTCTTGGACTAAGAATAAAGACAATGTGTTCTGATGTTTGAAGATGTTAATTTATTGGGTAGGTCTATAAGCTGATTTAATGAATTGACTTTATAACCCGATAAACTTTGTCGTTTGTGTTATGAATGGGTTTGTTGAAATAACATAATGATAATTAATTATGAAAAATTTATGACAAACGATAAATGACAGGCAAAATTTTGATTAGCAGGATTTATTCATTAACTTTGAACAAATTTTAATATAAGCCACATCTAGTCAGGTCAGGAGTTTTAAAAACTCTGATTGATGAGAAACTATCATTTAGGACAATATGAAAAAGTTATCTACCAATGAAGATGTAATGCTTCGAGAGTTCAGAGAAGAAGATGCAAGTCTGCTCGCAAAATATGCTGATAATGAGAAAGTCAGTATGAACTTAAGGGATGGTTTTCCCAAACCTTATACTTTGGAACAGGCAAAGGCTTTTATAGGAAAAGCAAAAACTTTGCAACCGCAAACTATTTTTGCTATTGAATATATGGGACAATATGTGGGAAATATCAGTTTGTCAGTCTGCTCCGATATTTACAGAAAAAGTGCTGAAATAGGCTATTTTATTGCAGAACCCTTTTGGAATAAAGGAATTGCGACGAAAGCAGTGAAACTTATCACGGATTTCGGTTTTAAACATTTAGATATTGTACGAATTCATACCGGTGTTTTTAATTTCAATATAGCATCTCAAAAAGTGCTCGAAAAATGTGGCTTTACAAAAGAAGGCGTTTTTGAAAAAGCTCTTTACCGGGAGGGACAGTTCTACAACGAAATCAGATATGCCAAAATAAAAACGCATTAAACCACGTTCGAATAGATATTTGCTGTTATGGACAAATTCGAAAAAGTTGTAATTGCAGTTACTCTTATTACCGGCTTGTTGGGAGGCGTAATTTTAAGCCTTTATCATTTACCGGCCATCGTTACTTCCATTTTCTTTTCAATTGCCATATCTGTACTGGTTTATCATTTTCTGGGAGGGATAAAAACCGCAGGGTTTAATATGGGCCCTGTTAAATTAGGAGGTAGTATTGCCGCTCTCATAGGTTGTACTTATTTTATCAATTATTTTCTGGCCGATCAACAAAATTATAATCCCAATCAACAGCTTCTCCTTAATAGTGAATATAAGGTTTTTAATAATAATAATGACCAGCTTGGAACTTTAAATTTGTCGAAATATCCGATATCCATCAACCAAAAGCATCAGGTGTTTACGAATAATACTTTCGTAGGAACATTATCTGACAGCATATTTACCTGTCTGAATTATTATGACCGAATCGGGCTAAATGATTATATTGAAATTTATTATAACCTGACAATGAGTCCGTTTAGTTCTGAAATTGTTTTTGATACTGAAACAGAAAGCGGATTGGATTTTAAAAATTCATACAATAAACTGCCTTTTACCGTGAAACCTGTATTCAGCGATGGCAGTGATAAGACACTGATTCGTTTTAAAGATTCGATAAATCAACCGATATATCACGAGCTTAAAAAAGGAGCTTCTATTGTTTTAAACCAGTTTTTAGAATCAAAAAAGAAATTATATATTATCCGGGTTCGTCAGCTTGACCGTATTGTTCCTGATTGTTTTGCTCAATACCAAATCATAGAGCTGAACTACAGAAAGACAAACAGAGAGAACATAAACTGACAATCGTAATTTTTTTATTACAGAATGGATTTTTTAGACCTTGTTGCGAATCGTGAAAGTATACGAGATTACGATTCAGAGAAATTAATTCCGGAACAAATTTTATTCAAAATATTGGAAGCCGGGCGTCTGGCCCCTTCCGCCTGCAATTTACAACCCTGGAAGTTTGTGGTGGTTTCTTCTCGTCAAAAGCTGGAAGAAGTTCGTACAACATATTCTCGTTCGTGGTTTGCAGAAGCTCCGCATATCTTGATTGTAGTTGGCAATTCAACCCAATCATGGGTTCGTTCTGATGGCTACAATAGTATCGAAACCGATTTGGCCATCGCTATGGATCATATTATTCTTGCTGCCGAAAGCCTTAGTGTCGGTACCTGCTGGGTCGGAAATTTTGACTATGCCGCACTAAAAAAAGTACTTAATTTGGATAAGGATGAAGTTGTATTTGCAATGACTCCGTTGGGCTATACAAAATCCGGATTCCGGAAAAAAGGTCAAAAGTCGAGAAAGAAAATGGCTGAAATTGTACATTTTATATAATGTTATGACATTAAAAATTTTGATGTTCTGTTGATGTTGGCTGCACCTTGTTTTTTGTAAATTCGTTTTATTTTTTATCGCTTTAAAGAATATTAGAATAGAAGTTTATAATACAGATAAATCCTGTACCGTACTTCGCTATTTTATACATTTTTCGGATTTTGTGTGTGAATAATTATGCCCGGAAACATACTTTTAAAGCATTTTTTATTTTTAAGGTATTATAAAAAGCTTTTCAGATAATTATGTAACTTTGAAAAAGTTTCATTCATTTAAAATCTACAACTATGGACAAGCTTTGTAAAATACGTGATATTCAGAAAGCGCTCGAAAATTACGAAATTGCTTTCGATAAAAAGTTTGGCTTAAGTCTGAAAGAAGCAATGATTTTGTGCGGTATTTCCGAAGCGGAATGTAGCGCTACGGAATTAGCTGAAAAAATAGACCTGACATGTTCTAATTGCTCAAAAGTTATTAATTCTGTTGAAAAAAAAGGTTTAATTCAGCGGACATTGGGAACAAATGACAAACGTAATATGTTTTTTAGGCTGACAGCCGATGGGAAGGAAAAGCTTGATTATATTATCAGGTATAAGCCGGAAATCCCGGAAGCGCTAAAAAATCTTTTATAATCATTGTAGATAACAAATAATGACAGATAGTTTTGCCAAGAGGGCAACCCAGTGGGACAGTCCTCAGAAAGTCAACATGACAGATGCTTTTGTAGCAGCGATGCTTAAAGTTGTTGAGCCTGAGAAAAATTGGACGGCTCTCGAAATTGGGGCAGGAACCGGTCTTGTAGGGATGCAGGTTCTTCCTAAAGTAAAGAAAATGGTGTTTGAAGATACTTCGGAAGCCATGTTGGGTGTTTTGAAAGAAAAACTTCAGAAAAGTGATAATGCCCAGATAGTGCATGGAGAAGTTGCAGAATATAAAAATTGTGATATTGATTTTGCATTCTCGTGTATGGCATTTCATCACATTGTCGATATTGATGCCACTTTGGAACATTTAGCAACGATTACCCGAAAAGGAGCAACAATAGTGGTGGGCGATGTCCGCACAGAAGATGGATCGTTTCATCATTTTGAACCCATTCCACATACAGGCTTTGATACCGATGAACTTGGCCGCCAATTTGAAAAAGCAGGGTTTAAAGTTCATTTCGTAAAAACGTATAACATTCTCAAACGGGAAAGAACTCCGGGTGTGATTTCTGAATATGAGCAATTCATGTTAGTGGCTCAAAAAATATAACTCAGATAACAACATAAATTTTCTTCAGACAGGGTTATTCTTCATTTTGAGTAATCCTGTTTTTATTTGGATGTTCGTTTCAAATTGCTTTATATTTGTACAAATAAGAGTTAACTTGTATAATAATAGAAATCGGCTTTTAAGAAGTAACTATGTCTCGAAATAAATTCATTCATATAATTATCTGAATCAAAAATAAATTATGGAAAAAAGGACTCTGTCTGTTCGAAATGAATTGTTGAAAAAACATATTTCAGACTATTATATTATTGAAATTGAGTCTGAAATGAAAGAGCCGATACTTGTTCCTCCACTCGGATTTCCGGTTTTACATTTTCATTATGGTGAACCGGGTGATTTTTATAATTATAAAAATACCGGAAACGAATCTGTATTTATTGGTCAGATAACGAGACATATAATACTTAAACCTCATAAAGGACTTCGGCTGTTGGGAGTTAATTTTAAGCCGTACGGACTATATAACTTATTGGGGATAAAACCAAAACAAATAACTGATGGTTGTATTGAAAGTAAATATTTCTGGGATGAGGAAATTGTTGATAAAATCAGGCAGGAGCTGGCAGCCTCATCTGATACACAAAAAGTTGATATAATAGAAAACCTGCTTGTGCCTTATATTCTTCAACCTGATACTTCTTCAAATTTTATATATGATGGAATGGTTGACGAAATAATTCAAAAAAATGGATTACTGAATATTGGTAATATCGTAAATGGCAAAATATCAACGCGAACGCTTGAACGTTATTTCGATAAAGTTATAGGTATATCGCCAAAACTGTTTTGCCAGATATTAAGGCATAAATTAATTGTACAACTTACGTATGAACAACAAAAGTTTGACTGGCAGGATGCTATTTTTCTTGGTTATTACCATGATCATTCTCATCTTACCAAGGACTTTGAAAAATTCTCTAATTTAAAACCGGTTCAATATCTGCGAGTAAAAAATCAATACTCTAAAGAAATATTAAACAAAGCATAACTACTGTCGCATTTTTACAACATTCAAAATTTCATTTCAGGTATTTTTGTTATTTGATTTATCTACTGTTAACTACGGTATAATCTTATAATATAAAATCTTATGAAAAAAGTTTATTTGTTATTAGTTTTTCTAATCACAGTTTTTATTCTTTCAAAAGCCCAAACAATTCTCAAACCCGGAGATGTTGCCATCGTTCAGGTAAATTACAGCTATCAGTATTCGTTCGATTTTGTAATTTTAAAAGAAATTGAACCCGGTACCCAAATCTGGTTTACCGATTACATTTATTCAGATTCGTTGAAGCATCTTGATGAAACATCTTCATCGGACGGAAGATACCTTTATACCGCACCGGAAAAAATTCAGGCCGGAACTGTCATTCAGACTGCAGACAATGCTAATATTCAAAGATATGGTTCTTCCCTGAGTTTTCGGAGCTATCGCAATTCGTATGCTCTTACTGGCGAAAACCTGATATCTTATCAGGTAAACAGCGGCGATACTACTTACCTCACAGCTTTCGGGTGGATGCGGCAAAATAATTTTGCACCCGGAACTACAGCTCAACATAAATATAGCGATATTCCTCCGGGTCTGTCTTTTGCTGATCATACGGTCATTCAAATGGATTCTATTTGTTATGGAATAAACAATACTTTAGCGCGGGATTTTAAATATAACAAATCTGGTGGCTTTTATGGAACACCTGATAAAATCAGAGAATGGTTATCTGATACAGACAATTATACTATATACAGTGGTAAATATGGAAATGATCCGGTTTCCAATTTTACTGTAATAGGGCCTGACTCGCTAAATACTGCCCTCGTTAGCACTTCACCCGAAAATAATGAAGAAAACGTTTCAATAAAAACCGACGTAAGGCTCATTTTTATGCAAGATGTTGAAGTTACAAAAGATATAACCATCCGAAATCTTTCAACTCAGTCTACATCATATATTTTATCGCAGGAAATGTTGATTTCCCAGGAAAGCGTAACAGAACTTACCACAGGAAGTGCAGTGTCTTTTTCATTAGCTAATAGGATTGAACCTTCGCAAAACTATGCTATTGAAATACCCCGTGGAGCGATAAATTGTAAATATGGAGGAACCCCTTGGCCTCAAAACGATACGATTTTTAATTTCACTACAAGCGCCCGTCGCAGTTATGTAAATATTGATTTTAGTGTAGATAAAAGAGAAAACTGCATTTGGACAACTGATTCGGTAAAAGAACGTTATGGAGACTATTATTTATACGGTTATTGGGATTATGAAATAAGAGGCATACCAATGCGCTTCTACACTACAGAATACAGTGAGACTGGGTCTTCTCCACAGTTTAATACATTTGGATATAATGACTATCTCTTTCTTGGAGGGCGGTTAGTTGTTGATCTTAGCAAAATTGAAAATACAATCACAGGCGTTTGGAGTGAATTGTACGAAAACAATTGTGCAATGATTACGACCTTGTACAGCAATGGAGCGGTAGTTGATTCCCGAACAATCACCGGTTCGAATAATTTACCTGCTGGCGATGACGGTATGTATCATGTACCACAATTTATCAAAATCGACGACGGTAATAAAATTGATTCAATAGAATATTCAAGCCCCGAAGGTATTGCATATAAAATGCAATTAGAACTTATCGATTTGGCTGCTCCACAAGTAGATTTGGGCGATAATATCAAAATTTGCCGTGGCGATTCGGTTCAACTCAATGCCGGTTTTATACCGGGAGTCGAATACATTTGGAGTAATAACGCTACTACTTCAAAAATATGGGTAAAAGATGCCGGTGACTACAGTGTGACTGTAAAAAACACTTTGGGGCAGGCTACAGATACAGTAAATGTACAGGTTCTTGAACCAATTGTTACTATTTTGCCCGATACCATTTATGCATGTCCGGGTGACACGGTAACCCTTGTGGCCGGTGATAATAATTATGGCTATTTTTGGAGTGTCCGCTATCCACAGGATACGCCTGTCAGAAAAGTAACAGCCCCCGGGCTTTATCAGGTAATTATATCCAACAGCGCTTGTGCTGTCATTGATTCGGTACGGGTTATCTATCAGGGAGGTGCAAAATTCTCCGCAAGTTATTTACAAGGGGGAATTGCCGGTTCCGATGATGTTGTCGGGCAACTTTACAGACGTGATGCAGATAGTAAGTTTAAACTTTATGCTTCGGGTCTTATGCCTCAGTTTATTGCTTTCGACTCTATTCCTGCCGGCGAATATATTTTCAAGGCACATTTTGTTAGTTATTCATTTGGTGCTAAAAACCCTTATTACGATACTTATCACGACGGAAGTTATGTTTGGACATCTGTAACTCCTTTCACGTTAAGTTGCGAATCGGATACTACCATAAATTTTCTGATGGCAGGTAAACCTGTTGATGTCGAGTTCAACGGAACGGCTACTATTTCAGGAATGGTAAGCGTTATTCCAAAACAGAATAATGTCCGGTCTGAAATGCGAAAACTCATTGAAATTGCTCCGGATGAATGTGATACAAAAGTATTGTTATATGATAGCAATCACCAGATAATATCGACGACCTGTCCTGATGTTTCCGGTAATTTTTCGTTTACGAATCTTACTCAGGGTGAATATAGTATAGGAATTGAGCGTACCGGTTTTGAGGTTGAGAATTTGTTTTCTGCTACTGTTGCAGAAGGAGAAACAATTTCAAATGTCAATTTTGTTGTTAATGAAGAAGAGCAAAATATTACGTGCTCCACTGTTACCGGAACAAAAGAAACTGCTTTGAGTTTTAATATATCGGTATATCCTAATCCAGTAAAAGATATCGGGATAGTTAAAATTCAGAGTATAGGGAATAGTGATGGAACGATAGAACTTGTTAATTTGTGCGGGCAGGTAATTAAACAAATGAATATCTTTGTAGTACAGGGCGAAAATGTATATAATATTGATATGCCGGGTTTTGTTGGATTGTATTTGTTGAGAGTCTCTATGGCAGATGGAAGTGTTGTAATTCAAAAAATAACCGTGAAATAATATAAACAAGGTTTATCTGTTTCTTGAGTTGGCTTGTATTGAGTCAACTCTTTTTTTATGATTCTGTTTTAAGACGGCACTGGAATTTTGATTTTTTAAACTTGTATGAGAATATATTGCAATAATGATAAATCCTTTTCATTTTAATATCAAATTAATAGACTCTTTTCTTCTGAAAACTGTAACTTTGCTTCTCATAAGGTTTATAATATAATATCGTTATGAAAAAACTTGTTGTTCTTACCGGTGCCGGGATGAGTGTCGAAAGTGGTCTTTCCACTTTCAGAGATGCCGGAGGATTATGGGAAAAACAGCCGGTAGCCGATGTCGCAACTCCTGAAGGCTGGGCTCGCAATCCGAAGCTTGTTACCGAGTTTTATAATCAGCTCAGAAAAAAAATGGTGCAGGCAAAACCCAATGAAGGACATCTGATTCTTGCCTCATTGGAAAAATATTTTGATGTTCAGGTTATTACGCAAAATGTTGATAATTTGCATGAGCGGGCAGGTAGTTCGAAAGTTTTGCACCTGCACGGCGAGCTGACAAAAGTTCGTTCAACAGGCCCGGGACAGGAAGTATTCGAATTAAAACCGGAACAATACGACGTGAAGATAGGGGATAAATGCCCTAAAGGCTACCAGCTTCGACCACATATTGTGTGGTTTGGCGAAGCTGTTCCCGAAATAGAGAATGCAATCAATTTATGTATGGAGGCTGATATATTTTTGGTGGTAGGAACCTCGTTGAATGTATATCCGGCTGCCGGTCTTTTAAATTATATTCCGCGAAATTGTCCCGTTTTCCTTGTTGACCCTAATGATATTTCTAATATCCCGGCCAATACGGTTGTTATAAAAAAAGGTGCTTCTGAGGGCCTAAAAGAATTTAGAGATAAATATCTCAAGATCTGATTATAAGTGATAGAAATTAAATAATGTCGTATAACTTTCAATTTTGCAGTCAGCAAAGGAAGGGTGTCTAAAAAGAGTTCTTTGAACGTAAATTTAGCTTCGCTGACCGTTGGTTCGCAAATTTCCACAAATTATTTTGCTGAAATGTAATTATTTATGATTTGCGATTATTTGCGAAATTTGCGTTTTTTTCTTTTTAGACACCCTCTTTGTAAATTTGGGATAAACATTACAGCTAATTATCCTTAATGCAACGAATCGAAAAACCATTTACAACATAATCTCCATATCGATTCAGATTTCCATCACTATATGTCAATGCTGTTCCATTTGCAAAACTCCCCGATCCTGTTGATGTCCACCAATTTCCACTTCGATTTATATACATAAAGGAACCGGTACGGTACAAATATCCTCCTGGCAAGCCGGTAAATCCACTACTATTTGTTGCATTTGTATTAGGTGATTGCCAATATGTCGTACCTTCCTGTTTCATCTTTCCACCTACGTTTGTTGATAAATAGCTGGACAATATTGTCCATTCTTCACTCGTCGGGACATGCCATCCTTCAGGAGCTATATTTCTTGAGTCATTCACTGCATACCAGTTATATAGATTCCCATATATTTCAGCATTTTCAACAACATTGTTATAAGTACACCAAGCCCCTGAGGTCAAAGAAATCCAGGTTGAAGTAGATGTTACATTCGGAATTTCATCTCCGTTTCGGTAATGTGTTGTTTTTAAGTTCTCAACCATCCATGTTTGAGTACCAATGGTAACTGTATGATACACATTGCCATCTATATCAGTAACCGTATTTTCTTCATTCGCTGTCTTGACGATCACTTCATTGCCATAAGCAGTTCCTTCTGAATTTGTAGCAAAAGAGCGAATGTAATAAGTTGTCTGAGAACTTAATCCTGTGATATTACAACTAAATGAGCCAATTCCGGTTCCACTCATACAAACACTGTCAGAGATGGTTGGGGAGGAATTCATACTCCAACAAATTCCTCTGGATGTTACACTTGCTCCTCCATCAGAAATAACTTCACCACCACACACAAATGAATCGCTGGAAATTTCCGAAACAGTATCAGTGGCTATTGTTGGAGTCGAAGCTAAATCCTTGACACATCGAACGGACATACCTGTGTTTTTCTTTCCAAAGGAATAGGACGTTGTATACGTTTGATTCGCATACAGGCACCTATACCATGAACTTGTAGTGCCGGACTCTGAAGAATGCCACAATCCGCTGGAGTTAATACTGTAAAATCCTAAGCTGATGTCTCTGTATCCACCGGGCAAACCACTAAATCCGCTTGAATTAGTTGCTCCCACGTTTGTTTTCCAATATGTAGTTCCTATTGATTTCATGGCTCCTCCGGCTACACTTGCCCCTCCCAGATAAGTAACTAATGTATTCCATTCAGCATTTGTAGCAGTATGCCATCCTTCAGGAGCAAGATTTCTTGAATCGGCTACAGCGTAAAAATTATATAAATGTCCATAAATGTCCCCGTTGGTTGAGAGATTATTATAATTACACCATGCACCTTGAGTTGATGCATTCCACTCAGTATTGTCTGTCAGATTATCTATCGCATCACCGTTGCGGTAATGTGTTGTTTTTAAATTTTCAACCATCCATGTTTGAGTACCTATTTTGACCGCATGATACACATTTCCATCTATATCAGCGACTAAATCATTAGACAATTCTTTAGTAGTGAAAACTATTTGAGGACTGTATACAGTTCCGGCAATGTTTGTTGCAAAAACTCTTGCATAATATGTTGTAAGTGAAGACAAATTTGAAAGTGTTTTTGTAAAATCACCGATTCCGGTGTCAGTAGTGGTAGAAGAATCGTCTGCTGTCGGATTCTCGGATGTACTCCAGCAAATTCCATGCACACAGGTACTATCACCACCTATACTTTTTATTTGATAAGCAATCTGAGCATTATTATACTCTATTGAAACAGGAACTGTATCAGCATTTACAACAGGTAAAATAAATGATTTGAATGATCTTATCTCACTATACATGCTTTCGCCTGTAGCCTTAGATTTTACTTTAACCTTCCAGTCATAATTAACTCCGGGAATAATTTCATTGAGTGTATATGTAGTGTCAGGAACATTGTTGGCAATCAGTGATGAAGCATTTTTATTATCACAATAAACATCATATAAGAAATCACTTCCCTGATTCGACCATTTCAACATTAATGGGATTTGATTGTCGGTAATACGAACCTCATCCGGAGCAGGATATACTAAATCCGGAGCTTCTATGGTCATACCATCTGACGTACTAAAATCCGAAATTAATTCATCTAATTCAACTCCTTCATTGTTTTTTACAACAATTTTCCAACGATAATTAGTGCTTATGTCGAGTGGAGTCGTATATATCAGACTGTCAGTCAAAATATTATTCCCGATTAGAATAAAATCATTGTCTGATTCTGCTAAATATACATCATAAATCTGACCTGAAACGTAATTTCCCGCAGTCCATTTAAATGTAAGCGTGCCATTACCTTCGACTGTTGAAGCCGATAATGGATATACTACATTAATAGCCGCATTGCTTTTTTCAATTGTAACATCAATTGAATTGCGACAATTATTAGCATCTTTAATATATACTGTATGAGTTCCCGTATTTAATTTATAAAATGCATTTATAGAACTAAATGCCGTACTATCATCTAAAGCATATTGATACGGTTCAACTCCGTCTTTTCCGGTTACTGTAATAAAGTTTAATTGACTAAAAATATCGGCAGTTAAATCAGAATTTCTACATATATCAACCGGCTCAATCACAAAGGACTTAGATTCTATACAGCCATAGTTATCTTTAGAATAAACTATAAAATTACCGGCCGAATCTAATGAAAATTGAGGAATATCACTACTGTAATCAATCCCGTTTGTAGAGTAACTATAAGGAGGATGCCCCCCGGAAACCTCTGGAACTTTATAATTTCCGTTTGTTGATATGTTAATTGTGAAATTGCTATTACCGCATTCCAACGGGGCATTAGCATACACTGTAAGAGGCGAGCCATTTACATCTGTATCACTACAGTCGAGAACACTTGCTGTCATTACATTACTTCCCGTTATACCCGGTGTCCAGTAAACTTCGGTTTCTCCTTTCATGTCGGTTGTAGCAACACTGTCAGATAGAGTCCCATCTCCATCTGTAATGTCAAACTTAACTCTCACAAACGGAACTCCAAATCCTTTGTTACTTGTTACTTTAAATTTTACAGGTACAGGTAATTGTGTATAAGGTGCTCCCTGCTGATTATTCCCGGATAATACTTCCAGATTATAAGGCATTGTTAAATTGTAAAGAGATTTAGTTTTAAATAAATCATAACTACAATCAAATAAATCGCATCCAAATAATGTCGCTTTTGCACCTAATTTCCCTTCAAAAAATAAATCGGCATTCATCTGCCAGTTTTTATGTGTATTCGCACATACCTCCAGTGTTGCTTTTGCCGGAATATACACGTATGGTCCGATAATGCTGTAAAGTTTAAATTGAACTTCCGGGCCAATTTCAAGCGAGGCTTCAATTTCGCCTTGAATGTTGCAGCTCTGGGTTGTTGTTGAAACGACAGTTAAAGGTTTATAATTTACATGTAAGTTTTTGATTTTATCTCCTTCAATCAAAGCTGTAAGCGAGGCCTTATAATTTTTTGATTGTTCGTAGCTCAATTTGGCGCCTACAGATAAACTTGCTTTTGTCTTAATGTCAAATTTGGTTTCCACCCAAACAGGCAATCCACCAATAGTAAAAAATATATTTTTTGAAAGTTTAAAAAGCTCCTTTTCTTTTTCAAAAGATTTTTCTGCTTTAGCCTCAATGCCTAACTTGTAATTTGTTTGAAAATAGCCATTGTCGATACCAATTTTTATCTTTTTTATGGTCATAAAGCCTAACTTATAATCAAGTATAAAATTAGGTGCAATTTTCACCCACGTATCACTAAGATTAAGTGTAAGTTCCTCATCTTCTGTTTGTAATAATGTACAATCAGGAATCGTCAGTTTAAACCCATCATCGTCAGTGGTTGATTCAACATTAGATTTGACTAACATTCTTCCATTATTGTCTTCAATGCCGGATTCGGTATAAAAAATATGAATACCTTTAGTGTTGGCATATTCACTAAGCATTTTTCTGGTCGGTAGTTTATTGATTTTCTTCGCTTTATAATAGCTGGCAGATTGAGGAGACTCATCTTCTGACATGGATTCATTAACCGCATCTCCTAAATTTAAGCTACCGGATTGAATTACATCCTGAAATGTACCCTGCACTGTTTCAAAAGTGTAAACACTATCTTGCAAAGTATATGATACCACCCGGCGGATAAATTTTAAGTCATCTCTAATGCCAATTAGAACAAGAGAATCAAAAGGTACGATTGAAGGGTCACTAAATTTAATTTTATATGTGCCGGATTCTATTTCTAAACTATCACTAAATATTGAATCTGTGTTATCAACCATTATAAAATTATTTCTGACAACAACCAAGTCAAAATCAATTACTACCGTATCTGTACTCTCTCCACAAGAGTTTGTAAGAGTCCATGTTAGCGTATAACTTTCCTGATCTGCTCCTGTAAATGATGATCTGGGATTAGATGTGTCCTCAATTGCGCCACCAACCCCGGAGATAATTCGCCACTCTCCCGTAGCCCCGGTCACACTATTTCCCAATAAATTTGTTGACGGATTTCCTATCGTTCTGTCAGATCCTGCATTCGCTACCGGCGGTAGTTGAACCAATGAAACCTCAGAATATAAAATATCACAGGTAGAAGTTTTTACGGATGCACGATAATATTTATTCTCTGTTGGAAAAAATTTATAAGTTAATCCGGTGGCATTGGGTATTGTTACCCACTCAACATTATCCATAGATTCTTGCCATTCAATCAATCCATTGACATAATTATCTACTGTAAGAGTGACAGTATCACCTCCACAAATATCTACAACCTGTGCTTTTAATGCCAATGCTGATAAAACGATGATCAATGATAATAAATTTTTTTTCATGGTTTATTTGATAATTAGTTTTACATTTCTTACATCTTTATCTGTCTGAAAATAGAGGATATAGTTTCCGGGAGCAATAGAATTTAGTCGTAGCTTTTTTACTAATCCAAATCCGTTACAATAAATTTTCTCTACATATACCAGCAGCCCATTGGAAGAATAGATATTAATGTTCGCTAATCCTATAATATCACTATAATAAGTCTTTAATTCAAAATAACCATTACTTGGGTTGGGACTTAAAATAAGATCGTTATAGTCCTTTAAACTTATATCCGAACTTGTGACAGTAATATCGCAATTGTTCGGTAACCTGAGACTAACTGTAGTTTGACTAAATCCGATAATCTGAGAACTAAATCCGATAAAAATAATTAGTATGACCTTTTTCATTTTTATTTGTATATTTTAAAGTGAATAAAAAGACTATTCTATATAAATTATAAAATTTTTGATTGAGAGAATGATATGGACTATACAATGATAGAAATGAAGTCGTCTTGACTTTTTATAATTAATTCTATCTGATTTAAAAGTCCGGATAAATTCAATGCATTTAGTTAACTGTTTGTGCGTTAAATCTGCGTTTTGTGTGATTTGTTAAGAGTGACTAGGATTTTAATTATAATAATGTGTTGTATGTTTGTTTCTACCGAAGGTTTAGCACAAATAATACATAATCACGAAATTATTATCTTTATATTTTTTTGATTGTCCAAAAAGTAAAAAAGATGTATCCGAAACATACGGGATTGTGTCTAAAAAGTAAGTTGAACTGTCCAAATTGTAAAAAACATAAAAAAATTGCTTTAATTTGCACTTAGTTAAGATATGAATCTATTTTATAATAAAAAGATATGTTGCGGATTGTATTTTTGATTGCCCCGGTATTTGTGTGTTTGTTCTGGGTAGTTGTTCTTGCTGATAATCCTAAGAGCCAAAGTATACCTCGTTCATTTTTTGGAAAATTTATGTTTCTGCCGCTAATAGTATATTTTACTCATTTTTTATATTTCGCGCCATTTCCTCAAATTTATCCGTATTTTGATGCTGCTTTTTGTTATTCGTCTCTTCTTGTATTCCCAATGTACTATGTATATTTCAGGCTATTGACAGTTGATCAAAAATTTTCGCTGAAAGTTCACGGAAAGTATTTTGTTCCGGCTCTAATCGTTGGATCAATTTATACTATCGCGGTTATTATTGCTCCACAAAAAGAATATCGTGCATGGTTATATAATCAAAATGCATACGACGCAAACCTTTATATCAAGTTTTTGTCAATTAGTCGTATGCTTGGAAAATTTACATACTTGATTCAGGTAGTTGTTGTCGTAATAAGTAATTATTTTCTTATCAAAAAATATGGTGACAGGGCAGAGCAATTTTATTCTGAAATATTAGATGGTAAAAATAATTATGCCACATCCCTTAATTTGTCATTTGTCCTTTTAAGCATTGCTGCCATTGTTTTCGCTGCCATGGGGAGGTATATAATCGAACAGAGTGACTATTATGTTATAATAGGTTGGTCGGCATTTTCTGTGATGTTATTTATTATTGGTTATTTGGGATTCAAGTTAAAGCCATTTGATCCTACTTTTGAAGTTATAAATGAAATTGAAGATCAGAACCAATTTTCGGAAATAACACCAATTGTTCAAAAAAGAATTTTAAATAAATTGGAAGAAGAATTCATTCAAAAGAGAATATATCTTAACAGTCAGTTGAATATTATGGATGTTGTAGAGTCTGTAGGTACTAACAGAACATATATATCATTAATTATCAATCAGAAATATCACCAGAACTTTTGTAGTTTTGTTAATGGGTTCCGTGTCGAAGAGTTAAAAAAAGTATATCTGTCAAATCCGGATTTTACAAACGAAGCACTTGCTCACTGTTGTGGCTTTGGTTCCGTAAATTCAATGAAGAGGGCTGTCACTGCAAAAACAGGTATGTCTATGTCAGATTTTAAAATGAAAATTCGTAAATAATATTAAATTGTCCGCTATGATAAAGAAGCCTGTAAGGTTTTACTCCTTGACAGGTTGTCTATCCCGAATATTTTTTGAAATTATGAAATATCCTCATGTAACCGGAAGATTATCAAGCGTTTTTTATTTTTCAAAAAATAAGAATAAACAAGAATACATTTTTTTTATTTTTCCTATTGCTATTAAAAAAACATTATCTATCTTTGCAGTCCGAAATTGAATTAAGAATAAAAACATATTAAATAACTAATAATTATGATCGTAGTTCCCGTAAAAGAAGGCGAAAATATTGAAAGAGCATTGAAAAAGTTTAAACGTAAATTTGAAAAAACAGGTGTTGTAAAAGAATTGCGTCGTCGTCAATGTTTCGATAAGCCATCTGTAGTAAAACGCGATAAAAAAATTCACGCGATTTACGTTCAGAAAATGCAATTGAACGAAGAATAAAAATCTCTTAAAAAAGAGACAGGAAGCTTGCTTTCCTGATTTTTTTGATTTATTTTCGTTGCAGAATTAGATCTACGGTTATGATAAACGAATTTCTGCAATATATACAGTATGAGAAGAATTATTCCTCTCATACTGTTTTGTCGTATCATACAGACCTGATTCAATTTTTGAGTTTTTTAAAAATAGCTCCGGAAAATTTTAATCCGGATTCCATCCTTGCAGAACATATTCGACAATGGATATTAAATCTGCTTGAAAATAAAGTATCAGCCCGCTCAATATCCCGAAAAATTTCCACGTTGAAGTCCTTTTGGAAGTTTTTAAAGATAAGAGGTTATACAACAAAAAATCCTACATTAAAAATTATTTTACCCAAAACAAAGAAGCCTCTTCCTGCGTTTTTCAAGAAAACGGAGATGAGTATTGCTCTTGATGAAACATTTCTTCCGGAAGATTTCGAATCACAAAGGGATCATCTGATTATAGAGACTTTTTATAATACGGGTATGAGACTTTCAGAATTAATAACTATTAAAGATGCAGATCTGGATGCAGTGGAAAATACTCTGAAAGTTACGGGTAAAAGGAATAAACAAAGAGTAATTCCTTTAAGCAAAGAGTTCTGTGTAAAGTTGGTTGATTACATGCGCTTAAGGGACTATAGCGTTGAAAATACAACTTCGTATTTGTTTGTTCGTAATAACGGAATGAAACTTTATCCAAAGATGGTGTATAATATGGTACATTCCCGTATGCAGGAGGTGAGTAGCCTTAGTAAGGTGAGTCCTCATGTCCTTCGTCATACATTTGCCACAGAATTATTGAATGAAGGAGCTGATATTAATGCAGTGAAAGAACTCCTCGGGCATAGTAGTCTTGCTGCTACGCAGGTTTATACTCATACAAGCTTCGGGGAACTACAGAATATATATAAACACGCCCATCCAAGGGCAAAATAAAAAAAGGAGGTAGATATGAAAGCGAGAATTCAGTCCATCAATTTTGATGCAACCAAAGCACTTGAAGCATATATTGCAAAAAAGACGGCAAAATTGGAAAAATTCTTTGATGAGATTATTAATATTGAAGTTTATTTAAAAGTAGTAAAACCGGAAACCTCAGTTAATAAAGAAGCTGAAATAAAAATTACCATACCAAATAGTGATTTTTTTGCATCAAAAACATGTGATACCTTTGAAGAAGCTATTGATCTGTCTGTAGATGCACTGGAAAAACAAATTCGTAAATACAAAGAAAAAGTATCAAACAAATAAATTTTTTATAGAAATATTTTGTAGAACAAAATAAATTCGTACATTTGCAAGCCGTTTGAATAGCAGTATTTAAACGGCTTTTTAGACTGTAAGAGTCTTATAAAACAATGAGTTTGCCTCTTTAGCTCAGCTGGCCAGAGCACGTGATTTGTAATCTCGGGGTCGTTGGTTCGAATCCGACAAGAGGCTCGAAATAATAAAAACGGCGGTATTTATTATTAAAAAAGATAATGGGCAGTTACCAGAGTGGCCAAATGGGGCTGACTGTAACTCAGCTGTCTTTCGACTTCGGTGGTTCGAATCCATCACTGCCCACTACCAATTTGCTAATGGATTAATGTGTCAATATTGATTCGGCCGATTTTATAGATTGGCATATTGGCAAATTTTAAAATTGGTACATTAAATTTGCGGAAGTAGCTCAGTTGATAGAGCATTAGCCTTCCAAGCTGAGGGTCGCGGGTTTGAGCCCCGTCTTCCGCTCTGAAAAAAGAAGCGATATTGCAAAGCTTTTTTCGCTTCTTTTTTGCTGTTGTAGCTCAGAGGTAGAGCACTTCCTTGGTAAGGAAGAGGTCGCGGGTTCAAGTCCCATCAACAGCTCACTTTGTAAGCTTTTATAAAACATATAATTAATTTTTAAAATAATCTTTGAGTTATGGCAAAAGAAAAATTTGACAGGTCAAAACCTCACGTTAACGTAGGTACCATTGGGCACGTAGACCACGGTAAAACTACTTTGACTGCTGCAATCACAACCGTGCTTGCAAAAAAAGGACTTTCTGAGTTGCGTTCATTCGATTCTATCGATAATGCTCCGGAAGAAAAAGAACGTGGTATCACTATCAACACTGCACACGTAGAATATCAAACAGCAAGCCGTCACTACGCACACGTAGACTGTCCGGGACACGCTGACTATGTGAAAAACATGGTTACTGGTGCTGCTCAGATGGATGGTGCTATCATTGTAGTAGCTGCTACTGATGGCCCTATGCCTCAAACACGTGAACATATTCTTTTGGCTCGTCAGGTAAACGTTCCTCGTATCGTTGTATTCATGAACAAATGTGATATGGTTGATGACGAAGAAATGTTGGAACTTGTAGAAATGGAAATGCGTGAACTTCTTAACTTCTATGAATTCGATGGTGATAATACTCCTATTATTCGCGGTTCTGCACTTGGTGCATTGAACGGAGTTCCTCAGTGGGAAGATAAAATCATGGAATTGATGGATGCTGTAGATACATGGATTGAATTGCCTGAACGTGCAATTGATAAACCATTCCTTATGCCGGTTGAAGATGTGTTCTCAATCACTGGTCGTGGTACTGTTGCTACAGGTCGTATCGAAACAGGTGTTATCAAAACAGGTGAAGAAGTTCAGATTATCGGTCTTGGACATGAAGCTAAAAAATCAGTTGTTACAGGAGTTGAAATGTTCCGCAAAATTCTTGACGAAGGTCAGGCTGGTGACAATGTAGGTTTGCTTCTCCGTGGTATTGATAAAAATGAAATCAAACGTGGTATGGTTATCACTCACCCGGGAAAAGTAACTCCTCACACTAAATTCAAGGCTGCTGTTTATATCCTGAAAAAAGAAGAAGGTGGTCGTCATACTCCATTCCATAACAAATATCGTCCTCAGTTCTACATCCGTACATTGGACGTAACTGGTGAAATTACTTTGCCAGAAGGAACTGAAATGGTTATGCCAGGTGATAACTTGGAAATCACTGTAACTCTTATTTATCCGGTAGCTTGTAGCGTGGGTTTGCGTTTCGCTATCCGTGAAGGTGGACGTACAGTAGGTTCTGGTCAGATCACTGAATTGTTAGACTAATAAAAATATCCTTAATACAGGGTTATTTTATAAATAAATATCTCGGTTTTCTTTTTAGGAAACCGGGAATTATACGGGCGTAGCTCAGTTGGTAGAGCACTGGTCTCCAAAACCAGGTGTCGGGAGTTCGAGCCTCTCTGCCCGTGCAAAATATATTTATATATATGAGTAAAGTAATTAACTATATCAAAGAGTCATACTCAGAGCTGGTTCATAAAGTGTCTTGGCCTTCGCGTCCGGAACTGACCAACAGTGCAATAGTAGTTTTGATTGCTTCCATCATACTCGCATTATTGGTGTGGGTTATGGACCTCGCATTTGAGCGTATTATGACAATCATCTACGAATTTTTGAAATAATTTTTTAGGAGGGTTACTAGTGTCGGAAACAACAAATTTCAAATGGTACGTCATGCGTGCCATTAGTGGTAAAGAGAACAAGGTAAAAGAGTATATTGAAGCAGAAATCAAAAACTCCGACTTGGGCTTATATGTTAATCAGGTACTTATCCCGACTGAAAAGGTGTATCAAATTCGTAATGGCAAAAAAATTACGAAAGAACGTAGTTGTATGCCGGGATATGTCTTAATTGAAGCCAATCTTATTGGTGAAGTTCCTCATCATTTAAGAAACACCCCCAACGTTATCGGATTTCTTGAAGAGAAAAACAATCATGAACCTATTCCTGTTCGTCAATCGGAAGTGAATAAGATTCTTGGTACTGTTGACGATCTTCAGGAAATCGGAGAAGAAATTCTTACCCCTTATTTTGTGGGCGAAACGGTGAAGGTAATTTTTGGTCCGTTTACCGGATTCAGTGGAATTATTGAGGAAGTAAATACCGAGAAGAAAAAACTCAAAGTTATGGTTATGATATTCGGACGGAAAACTCCGCTCGAATTAGCGTTTACGCAGGTAGAAAAGGAATAGTCTTACTCTGTTACAAGTAAGTATTATTCTTCATTAACTTCAAAATTTTAAAAAATGGCTAAAGAAATTGCTGGACTTATTAAATTGCAGATTAAAGGAGGTGCGGCAAACCCATCTCCCCCGGTAGGACCTGCACTCGGTTCTAAAGGGATCAATATTATGGAGTTTTGCAAACAATTTAATGCCAGAACCCAGGACAAGGCAGGTAAAGTATTACCTGTTGTCATCACTTATTATTCTGACAAATCATTCGATTTCGTTGTTAAAACACCTCCTGTTGCTATTCAGCTACTGGAAGTGGCAAAACTAAAAAGCGGTTCGGCTGAACCAAACCGTAAAAAGGTAGCTGAAATTACTTGGGATCAGGTAAAAGTTATCGCTGAAGACAAAATGACCGATTTGAATTGTTTTGAATTGAATGCAGCTATGAAAATGGTTGCAGGTACAGCAAGAAGTATGGGTATCACCGTAAAAGGTGAATTTCCGGGTATTAATTAATTAACACTTCAATTACAATGAGTAAACTGACAAAAAATAAAAGGTTGGCTTTAGAAAAAATTGAAGCAGGAAAAACCTATTCTCTCGTGGAAGCTGCTGGATTAGTAAAAGAAATTACATTTACAAAATTCGATGCTTCTGTTGATATTGATGTACGCTTAGGTGTTGACCCACGTAAGGCCAATCAAATGGTACGCGGTGTTGTTTCGTTACCAAACGGAACCGGTAAACAAGTAAGGGTTCTTGCATTATGTACTCCCGATCAGGAAGCAGCTGCTAAAGAAGCCGGCGCCGACTATGTAGGACTCGATGAATATATCGATAAAATAAAAGGTGGCTGGACAGATGTTGATGTTATCATCACCATGCCTGCTATCATGGGTAAATTAGGAGCTTTGGGTCGTGTACTTGGTCCTCGTGGATTGATGCCAAATCCTAAGAGCGGAACTGTTACCAATGAAGTAGGTAAAGCTGTAAAAGAAGTAAAACAAGGTAAAATTGATTTTAAAGTAGATAAAACAGGTATTGTTCATACATCAATCGGAAAAGTGTCTTTCACTGCTGATCAGATAGTAGAAAATGCCAAAGAATTTATTTCTACTTTGATGAAATTGAAGCCTACTTCGGCCAAAGGTACTTATGTAAAGAGCATTTATCTTTCAAGCACAATGAGTGCGGGTATTAAAATTGACCCAAAATCAGTTGAAGAATAAAATTAAAAGTTTATGAAAAAGGAAGATAAAAGCACTATTATAGAACAATTAGAGTCGACTATTAATGAGTATGCACACTTCTATTTGGCTGATATTGGTGGCTTAAATGCTACGGAAACCAGTGATTTACGTCGTGTATGCTACAAAGAAGATGTCAGACTCTTGGTTGTTAAAAACACATTGCTTAAAAAAGCATTAGAAAACTCTACTGTGGATTTCAGCGAACTTTATGATTCTCTGAAAGGTGAAACATCAGTAATGCTTTCGAATACAGGTAATGCACCTGCTAAACTGATTAAAGAATTCAGTAAAAATAGCAAGAGCAAAAAACCATTGTTGAAAGCTGCTTATGTTGAACAAAGCTTCTATATTGGCGAAGGTCAATTGGAAACTTTAATCCATGTGAAGAGCAAGAACGATCTTATCGCAGAGGTTATTGCACTCTTGCAATCGCCTGCTAAGAACGTTGTGTCCGCACTCCAATCAGGAGGAAGTACTATCCATGGCGTGTTACAGACATTGGCCGAAAGATAATAAATTCTCTCTTATATTTTAATTAAAAAATAAATTTATAAAACATAAACAAAAATGGCAGATTTGAAAGCTTTTGCAGAACAATTGGTTAACTTAACAGTTAAAGAAGTAAATGAGTTAGCTCAAATTTTGAAAGACGAATATGGTATCGAACCAGCCGCTGCAGCTGTTGCTGTTGCTGCAGGTCCTGCTGCTGGTGCCGCCACAGTTGAAGAAAAATCATCTTTCGATGTAATTTTGAAAAGCGCCGGTGCTAATAAATTAGCAATCGTAAAATTAGTAAAAGAGTTGACTGGTCTTGGTTTGAAAGAAGCTAAAGATTTAGTTGATTCAGCACCTTCTGCAATCAAAGAAGGTATAGCAAAAGACGAAGCAGAAACCTTGAAAAAGTCTTTGACTGAAGGCGGAGCTGAAGTTGAACTTAAATAATATCGCCTGATTATCAGGTCTTTGGTTTAGATTCCCCCATATAGGGGGATTCTAAACCTTTTCTTGTCTATAAAATAATTGAGTTCATCGCATACACATAACCTCATTGAAAATGTCTTCAATAACCAATAAACAAAGGATCAATTTTGCTTCAATTAAAAATCAGCTTGAATACCCTGATTTTCTGGAAGTACAATTAAAATCTTTCCAAGACTTTTTTCAGATGGACACCGCTCCTGAAAAAAGAAAAACTGAGGGTCTGTATAAGGTCTTTTCCGAAAACTTTCCTATTGCCGATACAAGAAATAACTTCATACTTGAGTTCCTCGATTATTATGTGGATCCTCCCCGCTATTCCATCGAAGAATGTATCGACCGCGGTTTGACTTACAGCGTTCCGCTGAAAGCAAAATTAAAATTATATTGTACCGATCCGGATCACGAGGATTTCGATACGGTTATTCAGGATGTATATCTGGGTCCTATTCCATATATGACTCCGAAAGGTACATTTGTTATCAATGGAGCGGAACGTGTTATCGTTTCCCAGCTACACCGTTCACCGGGTGTTTTCTTTGGGCAAAGCGTTCATGCTAATGGTACAAAACTTTATTCGGCACGTATTATCCCGTTCCGTGGATCGTGGATCGAATTTGCAACTGACATCAACAATGTCATGTATGCCTATATTGACCGTAAAAAGAAATTACCTGTAACTACCTTGTTACGCGCTATTGGTTTCGAAAGTGATAAAGATATTCTCGAAATTTTCAACCTTGCAGAAGAAGTAAAAGTTAGTAAGACAGCTTTGAAAAAGGCTGTTGGACAAACGCTTGCTGCACGTGTTTTGAAAACATGGATTGAAGACTTTGTGGATGAAGATACCGGCGAGGTTGTAAGTATTGAACGTAACGAAGTAATCATTGATCGTGAAACAGTTCTCGAAAATCATCATATCGATGAAATTATCGATTCAGGAACTCAGACTATTTTGCTTCACAAAGCTGATGCAAATCAAAATGATTATGCAATCATTTACAATACACTTCAAAAAGACCCGAGTAATTCAGAAAAAGAAGCTGTATTATATATCTACCGTCAGTTACGTAACGCTTTACCTGCTGATGATTCAACAGCCCGTGAAGTTATTAACAACCTTTTCTTTTCTGAAAAGCGTTATGATTTGGGAGATGTCGGACGTTTCCGCATTAACCGTAAACTGAATCTGGATATTGATCCGGATATCAAAGTTCTGACAAAAGAAGATATTATCGAAATCATTAAATATCTGATTGAGTTGATTAATTCAAAGGCAGATGTTGATGATATTGACCACTTGAGCAATCGTCGTGTACGTACAGTGGGCGAACAACTTTACAATCAGTTTGGAGTTGGTTTGTCGCGTATGGCACGTACGATCCGTGAACGCATGAATGTGCGTGATAACGAGGTGTTTACTCCGATTGATTTGATTAATGCCAAGAGTATTTCTTCCGTAATCAATTCATTCTTCGGAACAAATGCGCTGTCTCAGTTTATGGATCAGCAAAATCCATTGGCCGAGATTACCCACAAACGTCGTATGTCGGCGCTTGGCCCTGGTGGCTTGTCTCGTGAACGTGCCGGTTTTGAGGTTCGCGACGTGCACTATACACACTATGGACGTCTTTGTCCGATTGAAACTCCTGAAGGTCCGAATATCGGTTTGATTTCTTCACTGTGTATTTATGCAAAGATTAATGATCTTGGATTTATTGAAACTCCTTATCGTAAGGTACAGGATGGTAAAGTAGATTTGTCGGAAAACGGCATTCAATATTTCACTGCAGAAGAAGAGGAAAATCTGATTGTTGCTCAGGGAAATGCCCCATTGGATGAAAACGGAGCATTTATCAAAAATAAGGTTAAAGCACGACTTGAAGCCGATTTTCCGGTTGTTGGCCCAGAAGAAGTAAATCTTATGGATGTGGCTCCTTCCCAAATTGCTTCTATAGCAGCAGCCCTGATTCCGTTTCTCGAACATGATGATGCAAACCGTGCACTTATGGGATCGAATATGATGCGTCAGGCAGTTCCTTTATTGCGTTGCGAATCACCGATTGTGGGTACAGGTATCGAAGGTCAGCTAATCCGCGATTCGAGAACTCAGGTTACTGCAGAGGGAAGTGGCGAAGTTGAATATGTAGATGCAGAATGTATCAAAATAAAATATGACAGAACCGAGGAGGAAGATTTTGTTAGCTTCGAATCGGCTGTAAAAGAATATAAACTACCGAAATTCCAAAAAACTAACCAGAATACAACAATTGACCTTCGTCCTATTGTAAGAAAAGGACAACGTGTTGAAAAAGGAATGATCCTGACAGAGGGTTATTCTACTCAGGGTGGTGAGCTGGCGATTGGAAAGAACCTGAAAGTGGCTTTTATGCCATGGAAAGGTTATAACTTTGAGGACGCTATTGTAATCAACGAACGTGTTGTGCGTGAAGATATCTTTACTTCAATTCACGTTGTTGAACAATTGTTGGATGTGCGCGAAACTAAACGCGGAGTTGAAGAATTCACTTCTGATATTCCGAATGTCAGCGAAGATGCGACGAAAGACCTCGACGAAAACGGTATTATCCGTATTGGAGCACGGATTGAACCTGGTGATATTATTATAGGTAAGATTACTCCTAAAGGAGAATCAGATCCGTCGCCGGAAGAAAAACTGCTTCGCGCAATTTTCGGTGATAAAGCAGGTGATGTAAAAGATGCTTCATTGAAAGCTACTCCATCATTGTCTGGTGTTGTTATCGGAAAACGTTTGTTCTCAAAAGCTCAGAAAAATCGTAAATCAAAACTTGCAGATAAGGCTGTTCTTCCCCGTTTGGATGAAGAGTTTGAAACTCAGGCAGCTGTACTGCGTGAAACTCTGATCGAGAAACTTATGATTTTAATTGGAGACAAAACATCGGCAGGAGTTAAAGACTTTTTGGGAACAGATGTGATTACCCGGAATAGTAAGTTTACACCGGAACGTCTTCGTGAAATTGATTATTCTACAGTTCAGTTGAGCAAATGGACAACAGATGCTCATAAAAATGAATTGATAAAACAATTGATTCTGAATTATCTGAAAAAGTACAAAGAACTTGATGCTCAGATTAAACGTCAGAAATTCAATATTACTATCGGAGATGAACTTCCAAACGGAATTGTACAAATAGCAAAAGTATATATTGCTAAGAAACGTAAGATTCGTGTTGGAGATAAAATGGCAGGTCGCCACGGGAATAAGGGTATTGTATCCCGTATTGTTCGTCAGGAAGACATGCCGTTCCTTGCAGATGGAACTCCTGTTGATATTGTATTGAATCCGCTTGGTGTGCCTTCTCGTATGAACCTTGGGCAGATTTTTGAAACTGTTCTTGGCTGGGCTGGAAAAGAGCTGGGATTCAAATTTGCAACTCCGATTTTCGATGGTGCAACTATGGATGATCTGAACGAATGGACAGATAAAGCAGGATTACCTCGTTACGGAAAGACTTATCTTTTTGATGGTGGTACAGGAGAGCAATTCGACCAGCCTGCTACGGTAGGAGTGATCTATATGCTTAAACTGGGTCACATGGTTGAAGATAAAATGCATGCCCGTTCAATCGGTCCATACTCACTTATTACGCAGCAACCTCTTGGCGGTAAAGCTCAGTTTGGTGGTCAGCGTTTTGGAGAAATGGAGGTTTGGGCGCTTGAAGCATTTGGTGCCTCTCATATTTTGCAGGAAATTCTGACTGTTAAGTCGGACGATGTTATGGGACGTGCCCGTACTTATGAGGCTATCGTTAAGGGAGATCCAATGCCAATACCGGGAATCCCGGAATCGCTCAACGTATTGTTGCACGAGCTCCGTGGTCTTGGTTTGAGTATCAGTCTGGATTAAAAGCCCCTAGATTCTCCAATGGGGATTTAGAGATGGCATTTGTCCATATAAAAATTTATTTTTTGTTTCATTCAAATGAATGTAACTTTTTGAAATAATATCATTTATTACCTTCCAAAAGTCTCCCAACGGGAGATTTAGGAAGGCCTAAAGAATATAATATGGCTTTTAAAAACGATAATAAGCTAAAGACTAATTTTAATAAAATATCCATTGGGCTCGCATCACCTGAGGAAATATTAAAATTATCGAGTGGCGAGGTACTCAAACCTGAGACCATTAACTACCGTACTTACAAACCAGAACGTGATGGTTTGTTCTGTGAACGTATTTTCGGTCCGACAAAAGACTTTGAATGTCATTGCGGTAAATACAAACGTATTCGTTACAAAGGAATTGTGTGTGACCGTTGCGGTGTTGAGGTTACAGAAAAGAAAGTTCGTCGTGAACGTATGGGACACATACAGCTCGTTGTACCTGTGGCTCATATCTGGTATTTCCGTTCATTGCCGAATAAAATCGGTTACCTGCTCGGAATGCCAACCAAAAAACTTGATGCAATTATTTATTACGAAAAATATGTAATTATTCAGGCAGGTGTCCTTGACAACGGTGAAAATATCGTTGATGGGGAACTGATCTCTGAAGAAGAATATCTTGATTTACTGGATTCACTTCCACGCGAAAATCAAATGCTGGACGACAGCGATCCGAATAAGTTTATAGCTAAAATGGGTGCAGATGCCATTTATGATCTGTTGACCCGTTTGGATTTGGATGCGCTGTCTTATGAATTACGTCATAAAGCAAATACAGATACATCTCAACAACGTAAAAACGAAGCTTTGAAACGTTTGCAAATTGTAGAATCGTTCCGTGCTTCGAAAAATAGGAATAAACCGGAATGGATGATTGTAAAAATTGTTCCTGTCATTCCACCGGAATTGCGTCCGTTGGTTCCGCTTGATGGAGGACGTTTTGCAACATCCGACCTCAACGATTTGTATCGTCGTGTAATTATCCGTAACAACCGTTTGAAACGGCTTATTGAAATTAAAGCTCCGGAAGTCATTTTGCGTAATGAAAAACGTATGCTTCAGGAAGCAGTTGACTCATTATTTGATAATTCTCGTAAATCAAGTGCAGTAAAAACAGATGCTAACCGTCCGTTAAAATCACTTTCAGACTCATTGAAAGGAAAACAGGGACGTTTCCGCCAGAACCTGCTTGGTAAACGTGTTGATTATTCTGCCCGTTCAGTAATTGTGGTTGGCCCGGAACTTAAAATGCACGAATGTGGTTTGCCTAAAGATATGGCAGCTGAACTGTATAAACCATTTGTTATTCGTAAACTGATTGAACGTGGTATTGTAAAAACAGTGAAGTCTGCTAAAAAAATCGTTGATCGTAAGGATCCGGTTATCTGGGATATTTTAGAGTACGTGATGAAAGGACATCCCGTATTACTAAACCGTGCCCCGACTCTTCACCGTTTGGGTATTCAGGCTTTCCAGCCTAAAATGATTGAAGGTAAAGCTATTCAGTTGCACCCACTTGCCTGTACGGCTTTCAACGCAGACTTCGACGGTGACCAGATGGCTGTTCACCTTCCATTAGGCAATGAAGCGGTTCTGGAAGCTCAAATGTTGATGCTTGCTTCGCATAATATTTTGAATCCGGCTAATGGTGCTCCGATTACTGTCCCATCTCAGGATATGGTGCTTGGTTTGTATTACATTACCAAACCACGTCCGGGAGCTAAAGGTGAAGGATTAATCTTCTATTCTCCGGAAGAAGCAGAAATTGCTTATAACGAGAAAAAAGTTGCGCTTCATGCATGGATCAAAGTAAGAACTTATGACCTGAACGAAAAAGGGGAACGGGTTCTGCAACTTATAGAAACAACTGTCGGACGTATTTTGGTAAACAAGTGCGTTCCTGAACAGATGGGATATATCAACGAAATCCTATCCAAAAAATCATTGCGTGATATTATTGGTAAAGTAATCGAAACATGTGGAGTTGCGCGTACTGCACAATTCCTTGATGATATTAAAGCACTTGGATATTATATGGCATTCAAGGGAGGACTGTCATTCAACCTTGGAGACGTTATTATTCCGCCGGAAAAAGAAACTCTTGTAAAAGAGGGAAATGCTGAAGTAGAGGAAATCCTGAATAATTATAATATGGGATTCATTACCTATAACGAACGTTACAATCAGATTATTGATACATGGACTCACATTAACTCGAAATTGTCGAACATTTTGATGAAACAACTTTCGAGCGACAACCAGGGATTCAACTCAGTATACATGATGCTTGATTCTGGTGCCCGTGGATCTAAAGAACAGATTCGTCAGCTTTCCGGTATGCGTGGTTTGATGGCAAAACCTCAAAAATCAGGAGCTGAAGGCGGTCAGATTATTGAAAATCCGATTTTGTCGAACTTTAAAGAAGGACTTTCCGTATTGGAGTACTTTATTTCTACTCACGGTGCCCGTAAAGGTTTGGCGGATACTGCTTTGAAAACTGCTGACGCAGGTTACCTGACACGTCGTTTGGTAGATGTATCACAGGATGTGATTATCAATGAGGAAGATTGTGGTACATTACGCGGACTTATTGCTACGGAGATGAAGAACAATGAAGAAGTTGTTTCATCATTGTACGAACGTATTTTAGGACGTGTCTCGGTTCACGATATTTACCATCCGTTGACAGGAGAATTGATCGTCGCTTCGGGTGACCAGATTACAGAATCTTTGGCTAAAAAAATTCAGGATTCTCCAATTGAACGTGTTGAAATTCGTTCGGTATTGACCTGCGAATCGAAAAAAGGTGTTTGCGCAAAATGTTACGGACGTAACCTTGCCACAGGTAAAATGGTACATATCGGAGAGGCCGTGGGTGTTATTGCTGCACAATCAATCGGTGAACCGGGTACACAGTTGACACTTCGTACATTCCACGTCGGTGGGGTTGCGTCGAATGTCGGAGCAGAATCAAAATTATTCCTGCGTTACGATGGAGTTCTTGATTTTGATGAACTTCGTACTGTAGATGCACCTGAAAAAGATAGTAACTATAAAGTTGTTGTAAGCCGTCTGGCTGAAATGCGTGTTATTGATCCGAATACGGGTATCACGCTTACAACACAAAATATACCTTACGGATCTAAAATTTTTGTGACACAGGGACAAACTTATAAAAAGGAACAGGTAGTCTGCGAATGGGATCCGTTTAATGCAGTTATTATTTCGGAAAACGAAGGTACAATTGATTTTGAAGATGTTGTTGAAAATCAGACATTCAAAACAGAAACTGATGAGGCAACCGGTCTGAAAGAAAAAATTATTATCGAATCGAAAGACCGAAATAAAGTTCCGAGTGCGCATATTATTGATAAAGACGGTAATGTTTTACGTACGTACAACTTGCCGGTAGGCGCCCACCTTGTACTTGACAACGGAGATAAGATCAAAACTGGTCAGATGCTTGTGAAGATTCCGCGTGCCGTTGGTAAAGCCGGTGATATCACAGGGGGTCTTCCCCGTGTTACCGAGTTGTTCGAAGCACGTAACCCGTCGAATCCGGCTGTTGTTGCTGAAATTGATGGCGAAGTTAACTTCGGAAAAATTAAACGTGGTAACCGTGAATTAAGTGTTACATCGAAAACCGGAGAGATTAAGAAGTATATGATTCCGCTTTCGAAACAGATTCTTGTTCAGGAAAACGACTTTGTGCGTGCAGGTACTCCACTTTCCGACGGAGCTATCACTCCGAACGATATTCTGTTGATCAAAGGCCCTACAGCTGTTCAGGATTATATCGTAAACGAAGTACAGGACGTATACCGTTTGCAAGGTGTGAAAATCAACGACAAACACTTTGAAGTAATCGTTCGTCAGATGATGCGTAAAGTGGAAATTGTTGAAGCGGGAGATACACACTTCCTTGAAAAACAAATTGTTGATAAAAACGATTTTATGGAAGAAAACGATCGTATCTGGGGCAAAAAAGTTATTGAGGATGCCGGTGATTCTGCAACGCTTAAACCGGGACAGATTATTACTCCGCGTAAACTTCGTGACGAGAACAGTATGCTGAAACGTCGTGACCTTAAATTAGTGGTTACACGTGATGCCATTGCCGCTACTTCAAGCCAGATTTTGCAGGGTATTACCCGTGCAGCATTACAGACCAACAGCTTCATGTCGGCTGCATCATTCCAGGAAACTACCAAGGTACTGAACGATGCGGCAATCAATGGAAAAGTGGATCGTCTGGAAGGTTTGAAAGAGAACGTTATCTGCGGTCATTTGATCCCGGCAGGTACAGGTCAGCGTGAATTTGATAAACTCGTGGTTTACTCTCGTGAAGAGTACGATAAAAAAATTGATGCACGACGTAATGTAATTGATATTGATGAAGAGTCTTCGGAAGAAGAATAAGTCATAACAAAAAATTATAAAGCAAACAGGGTTACCGTTATTGTTTCGGTAACCCTGTTTGTTTTTATATCATATTAAGATTTTCTATTGTTGCCCGGCGGAGAATTTCTGAAACTACCTTTTGTAAACAATTTTGTTGGGTAATGTCACTCAAGCCTTAATGTCGATATGATACAAAATTATGGGCGATATCGTCCTTTGGAAAATTTTATCGAAAAGTATAAATAAGAAAATTTTATCGAGCAATAATAATTAAAATTATGTATTTTTGTGACCAATAATTTACATAAAATAACTAATAGAGAAGAAAATATATCTAAAACCTGAAAAATCTTTAATATATGAAATTTATGCAAATTTTTAGGCGCGTCAAGTATTTATATTGCTTAATTGCCGGTTTTATTTTTCTGCTTTGTTGTACTTTTCCTTCCCAGAATAAAAATGTTGAACAATTTAATGTATTGTATCAAGAGTTTCAGAAAAAGAGTTATGCTGATTATGATACCCTTGTAAATTTTTATTATAAAGTTGATTCTGTTAACTCTGTCCAGCCAGCCTATTTGCTTGAATATTTGAAAAAAACAATAGAAGCACGACTGAATTATCGTGAGGCAGCTTATCAAAAGTCTAATAAAAATTATGAAGATGGAATTTCAATTCTTACGCAATGTGAGAATGTTGATTCTTTAATTGCAGCTAATTATGTAGGAAAAGGGATGAACTTCATGAACATGGGAGTGTTCGATTCGGCTTGTTATTATTACACTAAAGCCGAAACCCTTTATGATTCTTTAAAAAATACGCGACGTTTGCAAGTGGTATATACGAATATGGCCATGATGTATTATAATAAAAGAGAAGTTGATAAAGCCATGCAACTAATAAATAAGGCGGTGGCAGATACAACGAATCTGACAGTTATCTTAGCTGCGTTGCATCTTAAAGCTAATATCTACGGTTCTGGAGGAATAATTGACAGTGCTATGAATTTAGACCGGCATATTATTGCTAAATATGGAGCGGATCAGGGAAACAACTATCTTATGAGTTCTTTTTATAATAATCTTGGAATGTGCTTTTTAGAGAAACGAATGATCGATAGTGCGTTGTATTATTGTAAAAAATCATATATAGTGGATTCTCTTTCGGGAATAAGAATGAACATGGGGCTTAATTTGATTTTGCTGGGAGATATATGTTTGGAAAACGAAAATCAAAAGCAAACCACAGAATATTATACAAGGGCATTACAAATTTTTTCCGATGACAATAATACCGATAAAGAGTATATTGCTTATGAAAGCCTTGTGCAACTTGCATTACAGAATGACGATTATAAGCAGGCTGTGGTCTATCAGGATTCAATGCTACATATTTATAAAAAAATAAATAATGAAGTAGTTAACCGAACTATCGAAAGATTGAATATCGAATTTGAATCGGTTAAAAAAAATCAGAAAATCATTGAACAAAAGAATCAGTTAAAAAATCAACGTGCTATTTTGATGTTTATACTGCTGATTGCCATTTTAGTAATTGCAATTTTATATTATTATTTTAAATATCGAAGCAAAGTGCTAAAACTGAAAATGGCGGAACAGGATACGAAAGTGTTATCGATGCTGGTAGAGGCAGAACAAAATGAACGCTCTCGTATTGCCGCTGATTTACACGACAGCGTGAGTCAGAAATTAGCTGTGATTCAAATGCATCTCTCTCTTGTTGAACCTGCCAATGATAAAACTGAAAAAATATCAGAATTATTAAATGACACAGTGACCGATGTCAGAGATATTTCACATAATCTTTTTCCAAAGGACTTAATAAATGGAATTGTTCCGGCGATTGAGAGCCTTTGTGAACACAATAATATGACCGGAAAGAATATGTTATTTCAATTTTTTCCGGATGGAGCAATACGTGACAAGTTGTCTGTCGGCAAAAGTCTTGATTTTGTTTTGTACCGGATTGTGCAGGAATTAATAAATAATGCTGTAAAATATTCGAAAGCAGAACAAGTTGAAATAAGATTGTCAATTACCGGACAACACATAAAACTGGAAGTATTGGATAATGGAATTGGCTTCGATGTGAACATTCTTAAAAATACAAGAGGAATAGGGTTGAATAATCTGGTTGACCGGATAAAACATATTAATGGAACAATTGATATTTTTTCGGATAATACTGGCGCCCGTTTTATAATAATAATTCCCTTATAAAAATGGAAGATAAACTTAAAATAATGCTTGTTGATGATCATCAAATTGTAATTGATGGCATTAAAAGTATGCTTGTCCGGCACGGCAGGTTTGAAGTTATAGATGTGGCTTTTAGTGGGGAGGAGGCCTGGACTAAAATAATTGCAGACCCAATTGCTTTCGATATAATAACAGTTGACATTTCGCTTCCGGGAATGAATGGCATAGAGCTTTGTCGAAAAATAAAATCATATAATGGTAATATAAAAGTGATGATTTTATCCATGTATAATGAAGCTTCTTATGTCAGGAATGCAATATATTGCGAAGCAGATGGTTATATGCTTAAAAATTGTGGGAAAAAAGAATTTTTACATGGCCTTGAGGCACTGACAGATAAAGGAAGTTATTTTGCTTACGACATAATACCTTTGATATACAGCGAAACAAAAAAAGAAAAAGAAGTTTGTCACGTAAATCTTACTACACGTGAAACCGAGATTCTTAAACTTATTTTGCAGGAATTTACAAGTAGGGAAATCGCTGATAAGCTGTATATTAGTAAACAAACTGTCGATACTCACAGGCTTAATATTATGGAAAAAACAAATAGCAAATCAGTTGTCGGACTCATAAAATATGCAATCAGAAATAAGTTGATATAATCTTTGATTTGTCCAAAAAAACATAATCACTTGCGGATATTCCGTGAAACAGAAGAATCCTCTCCGGATATCTCCGTCAACTGACGGAAAACAAAAAGTACCCTGATTTAGACAAAAAAGAAGGAGAACAAATCCGTTAATGTGTCAATGAATTGTTTATTTTTAAAAAGTAATCAATTTTATAAGTTTAAATTTATATAGGCTGTTTTATATATAACTTGCGTTAATTTAAAAAAATCCATATTTATATGGATTTTTTTGTTTGTCAATGACGCTTAATTTTGTTGAAAATTAAAAAATCAGATAGTCTTGATAATTTCTGAGTTTGTCCTGAGTTTTTTAAATCAATATTTTGTCCGTTGTTTTTGCCTGTAAAGTTGTTCTTTCGTAACTGCATGTTTACAATAGCAGATAATTAAAATTTTCCGAAACACATTTGATATTATAAAATCAATATTTCTCAGAGAGATTGACAGAAAATCGGTTTGGTTAATTTATGATTATATATTGGTTAATACAAAATCAAAACGAATTCATAAAATAAATAATAGAATTATTTACCTGAAAGAGAATCGTTTTGTTTTTTATGAATTTGCCATTAATACTTTGAATAGTTGTATGAGTAGTTGATCTGTGCCTAAACTGACATTGTTATGACAGAAAAAAAGATAAAAATTTTGCTTATTGATGATCAGCAAATTGTGATTGATGGCATTAAAAGCATGTTAGCTACATACAACAGGTTTGAAATAACCGATACAGCCTTTAATGAGGAAGATGCATGGATTAAAATTGCGGATTCATCAATTTTCTTTGATATAGTAATTATCGATATTTGTCTCCCGGGTATAAATGGCATAGAGCTTTGCCATAAAATAAAATCTCATAACAGTGTTATAAAAGTTCTGATTTTATCAATGTATGATAAACCCTTCTATATTTGGGAAGCATTATCGTGTGAGGTCGATGGGTATATCCTGAGAAATTGCGGTAAAAATGAGCTTTTGCGGGCACTCAGTTCTTTAATAGATAAAGGCAGTTATCTTTCATACGATATATTACCCTTGATCTATAGTGATGTAGGAATCGAAAAATCGATTTGTTGTGCAAAGTTAACTACTCGCGAGACGGAAGTTCTTAGTCTTATTTTGCAGGAGTTGACGAGTAAAGAAATTGCCGAGAGACTTTGTATCAGCAAACAAACAGTAGACACCCACCGTATCAGGATTATGGAAAAAACAGCCAGTAAATCGATTGTCGGGCTGATAAAATATGCTATCCGGAATAAATTGACATAATAGTTTTTTTAATATGCGGTATTTAAGAAATTATATATAGTAAAGAAAGCAAGGGAGCTGTTCAAACCACTACAAAAAAACAGGGTAAAAGCCGAAAAACCATAAGAGTAGGTACATTTTAATTTTTTAAACAATGAAGGACACAATTTTATTATTTGCATTAGTTTCAATAACTATTTTGGGGTATTCTCAAAAAAACATTAATTACAGAATAATTGAAGATAACCCCGACAATTACAAAAGAACATCTTTAACTTTAGATTTGACGGATTTTGAACTGTGTAGAGGTGTTGCTTTGGGATATGGAATTGGGTTTCAAACCCAGATAGCCGATTTTGTACCGACAATACACTATCGGAAAGCTTATTTAGATGGCACCGCCTATGGTACTACCCGTGATATTCAACCTGTGAAAGGAATGAGTAAATTTTCGTCTCTGGAGTTAGGTACAACCTGGTTTTTTAACCAAGCAGTAAAAAAACGTCCTGTGCAAGTTAATTTAAGTAGTTCAAAAAGTAGAAACTATATACATGTATCATATATCAATATTCCAAATGTGAGTGAAAATATATACCATGGTTTAGATGTCGGTTTTATGACACAACAGAGAGGGCTTGGTTTAGATGTTGATTTAGACTCTCCTCCAAGTGAAATTTGGCAATACGAGAGAGTTTCTGATGGTTATAAGGCTCCAGTTGAATCAGCCTGGGGATCAGATGATAATATTGACCATCCTGAAGGATATTTTTCCGCTCCAAGAACAACATATCATTTAAATACTTTATATTTTGGATATAAGCGAAGAGTTACCCAGCATCTTGAAATATTATTGGATGGGGCTAATAAAGCTACTAAAGATAATTATATAGATTGGTATGCCCATATTCTTTTTTCGCCTGCATCAACTTTGGCAACTTTAGAAGATACTCACGATGTTGCATGGAATCTTGTTCCTGTTGAAGGTAAAAAAACGTTTAGCAATTTTGGATTTCGTACAGGATATAGTGTAATATTCGCAAGTATTATGGATGTTCATACCGAATTAGGATTCATGACAGGATATAAAACAAAAGAAAGTGCAATGAACGGATTCTTTTGGAACGTGGGATTTGGTTTTTTTATTGGTTCGAGATACGGGTTCTTAAAAAAGTAGTTTTTAAAACGTATTAGTGTATTAATATCAATTCTATGAATGTGAAAGTCCTAAAGGAGTATAATTTGAAAAGAAGTCGTTTTGGCATTATACAAACGTAAAAATGACTTTAAAGATTTTATGTGAAAAATGTCCTCCATGACAAAAAATTGAGTAATTATATTTATACATTTTAAGTGGAACAAACAATTTATCGTTATGAAAAAGAAATTATTATCAGTGACGTTAGCTCTCTGCGCATTATTTGCCTTTAGTCAGGAAACAATAAGCATAAACAGGTTTTTCCAAAGTTCATCTTTGATAAACAAAATGATACCAGACTCTATGCATTCGACTTTGGAAATGAAGCTAATAATGAATGGAACGGTTGTTCAGGAAGAAATCGGATTACAAAAATCATATTCTGAAACAGAGCCTGAATATGGAAATGAAATAAAATCATGGTCGTTTTCAAAAGATAAGAACAGTATTGATTATGTAAAAAATGATTCAATGTTGTATAACTACGATGATAATGGACGAAGAATTAGTAAAACATATTATCAATGGGAGGAAACAACCGGCGAGTGGGTATGGCAATCAAATGCATATTATACTTATAGCGGAGACACTATAATTACTTCTTCTGACGAAGGGATCGATGATAAAGAACTCGTTTTCTACAAAAATGGATTACAGGATTCGACACTTAGATTCGAAAAAGATGGAGATGGAGTTTGGAAACCTTCCTCAAGTTCAAAATATTCATACAATGTGGAAAGCAATCCGGTGCTTATAATTGATTATAGTTATGATGAAACAAATCAAACCTTTGAACCAACCATGAAAGCTGATTATATTTATGGTATTGATGTAAACGGGAAAAACTATTGCTACGGCAATTTTTTGTTTTGGGATGGGACGATGTGGACCGACACTACAGATTATCAAAATGGTATGCAATTGGTTCAAAGCATAGAGCTGACCATATATTATACCATGAAACAGGTAAAAGCTGTAGTAAATAGAAGCAAAACAACCGAAGCAAATACGGTCAGTATTTATCCTAATCCGACAACCGAAGGAATTTATATCAATTCAGATATGGAAATGGAAAATACAATTTCCATATATAATTTAAATGGGAGCAAAATACTTTGCCAAAAAGTTAAGGGGAATGAATATGTTCCGGTATCAGGGTTACCTGACGGCATATACATAATAACCGTAAGTAATCAGAACGGAACATTTAAAGAAAAACTTATTAAAGAATAATATTTTTAAGAGAGCAGAACCTTCCGGAATTTTATTACCCGGAAGGTTTTTTTATAGCTAAAGTTTATTTGATATAAGGTGTTAAATTAAATCTAATTAAAAATAATATCAGAAAATGAAAACAAAACTTTTTGCTACCATTGTATTTTTACTCCCATTTATGTTGGTGTTAAAAGCACAAACTTCACAAAAACAGAACAAAACAGTCTCCAATGTTAAAGTTATGTATGATCAAGAACGACGGTTTTATTACATAGCCAATAATGAAAGCGGAAAATTGATAAAATTTCTTCCATACAATATTGTGAATGATTTTAACGAAGGACTTGCATTAGTACAAACAAATAAAATCATTGGCTTCATTAATGAACAAGGTGAAGAAATTGTTCCCCTCGACGGAAAATATCAATGGGGAAGAAATTTCTCTGATGGGTTAGCAGTAGTAGGCTCAATAAATGAAAAAGGGGAAATTAATACAGCCAGCTTTATCAATCAATCAGGGAAATTAGTAATTCCAATGATATTTCAGGATGCAAGAAGTTTTGGAGAAAACCTCGCTTCTGTGAAAAAGGATAACAAATGGGGTTATATTGATAAAAGTGGAAAAATGGTTATACCCTGCACATATTCCGATGCATATTTATTTAATGATGGTTTAGCCGTGGTTGTGGCAGAGGAACAAAATGACGGTAAAACAATTAAGAGATATGGAGGTATTGATAAAAAAGGAAATATTATTATTCCAATTGAATATAAATTTGTTTCAGATTTTCATAGAACACCAACAAACAACTATACATTAGCAAAAGACGATAACGATAAATATCAACTGATTGACAAAAAAGGGAACATTATAACTGACTTTACTTATAGTTTTGATTTTGATGAAAATATTGATATTCTTACTACGAGTTTGACTTATAATAAAGATAGTAAGAATATTAAAAACACACCTGCTTCCGCTGAATGGCTAAACGATAATGATATCAAATTAGGTTACAAGCCATTTTCAATTAGAGTTCGATACGGTATTTATAATACGAGTAGCAAATCATTTCGTGTAAAACCTGAATTTGCAGACCTTCGTGAATTAGAAGATAATAATTATATGGTGTTAAGTTATAAGAATTTAAGAGGAATATGCAACGGTAACGAGATAGTTCCGGTAGCATATAATTTTATATTCGATCAGGATAATTTATACTATGCCGTTCTCGGAGGGACACAGACAAAGACCGGAATTGATGGCGGAAAATATATATTGTATGACTATTCAGGAAAAAAACTCACAAAATATGACGATAAAGATAGTTACGATGAGATAACACCGTTTTTTGAAGGAATGGCAAGAGTAAAACGAAACGGAAAATACGGATATATAGACAATAAGGGAAACGAAATAATTCCTCTCGAATATGATAATGCTTCGGTATTCTCATCGGGTTTGGTTGCCGTGTCAAAAGAAACAAAAATCGGAGCAATCAATAAAAAAAATCAGGTAGTCATTCCGTTCGAATATGAAAACTTAGGCGATTTTGTAGATGGTGTTACTTGCTATAAACAAAACGGTTTGTACGGCGTGATAAACACAAAAGGAGAAAAAATTATCCAACCTACATTTAACGGAATAGCAAATTTTTCGGAAGGACTTGCTCCGTTTATGAAAGACGGTAAAATTGGATATTTAAATACAAAAGGAGAAATAGTTATTCCGGCAGAGTATGATACGGGAAATTCATTTTCAGAAAGGTGTGCTATGGTCTCGAAAAACAAGAAAGTAGGATATATTGATATTAAAGGAAACTTAATAGTACCTATGAAATACGATAACGGAGGAGGTTTTAAGGATGGTTATGTGCTTGTTGTTGACGAAGATAAATACTTCTTAATTGATAAACAAGGAAATATTGTAAAAACCTACTAATCAAGAATAATTATCATTATAAAACTATAAACCGTATGAAAACAAAAATTATAATAATAGTATTTTGCCTGTTCGGTATGTTAGGGCAAAACATCACAGCGCAAAATACTAATAATGAAAAACGATATCATACAAATAATGCTATTTACACCCTGCTTGATAACGGCACCGTTTCCCTTGACAGTTTTATTGTGCAACCGGCCGGAGCATACAGGATTCCACTAGCTATTGTTATTGACGGAAAAGAATATACCGTTTCATTATTAAAACAAAAATCTTTTCTAAATAGCAGTGAGTTAACATCGGTAGTAATTCCTGCCGGAGTGGATAGTATCGGTTATGGAATGTTTGGAAACTGTTTTAAACTCATGGAAATAGTTGTTGATGAGGAGAATAAAAAATTCAGATCAGATGATGGCATTCTTTATTCGAAAGACGGGGCAAAACTATATTTTTTCCCAATCAAAAAATCTGAATATCAAAAAGGACGTTTTGTGACGAATGAAAATGTGAAAGAAATTATCCCCTATGCTTTTGTAAATAATTTTTACAAACAAATTATTTTATCAGAGGTTGAAAAAATCAGAACAGGTGCTTTTTATCAGTGTTCAGAGTTAGAGTATATTTTTATCAACAATTCTGTTTATGATATAAGTGGATCTGCTTTTTCCAAATGTAGAAAACTGGAATATGTCAATTTTCAGGAAGGAAGTAAATTACAGTCTATTAAGGCTAATACATTTTCAGAATGTTATAAACTTAATAAGTTTGACAATTTTCCAGAACATATTAAATATATTGGGGACTATGCATTTAATAATTGCTACGGGCTGATCGATTTTAAAGTTCCAGATGGGGTTACATCATTAGGTGAATATTCATTCAGAAATTGTCAAAATTTAAAAACAATTACCTTACCTGAAAGTTTGAAAACAATAAACAATCGGTCGTTTTATAATTGTCTTCATCTTAGCTCGGTAACAATACCGGATAGTGTTACAAAAATCGGAGAAGGAGCATTTATATTTTGTGAAAAGTTAGAATCTGTAAAAATGCCTGCTCAGTTGGACAGTTTAAATTCTAGAACTTTCGGGTATTGTAAAAAGCTTAAGTATATTGATTTTCCAACTACATTACACACTATAGGTGATTATGCTTTTCAAAATACAGGGCTTACAACTATTACAATTCCCCAAAATGTTACCAGTCTATTGTCACATGCTTTTATCGGCTGTGAAGATTTGACATTTGTTGTGCTCATTGGAGGCGGATCCTGCATTCCCGATTCTATATTTATGAACTGTAAAAAACTTGAGCATGTTGAAATGGCAAACAATTTTAAGAGTATCGGGAAATCGGCCTTCTATTCAACAGGGTTAAAACAGGTTGATTTACCCTTGGGTATAGAGGAAATTGACAACTATGCTTTCGCAAACTGTGATAGTTTGCATACTATTAAACTTAATGAAGGATTACATAAAATTAATGATCATGCTTTTGAAAATTGTAAGAACCTTTTCTCGGTTAATCTTCCAAACAGTTTAAAACACATTGGTTTTGGCGCTTTTCAAGATTGCTATAATCTAAAAGAGATAAATTTTCCTGACAATATTTCTGAAATTGAAAGTTTTGCTTTTTCAGGATGTTGTAATTTAAAATCGGTAATAATCCCGCCATGTATAACGAAAATAAATAGTGGCACTTTTGCAAAATGTAACAATATGGAATCCTTAACTTTGCACGATAATATAACAGGTATTGATGAAGAGGCTTTTTTAAGATGCTATAACCTATCAACAATACATTTGCCTAATAATCTTACTTATCTTGAAACCAGGGCTTTCTATTACTGTTTTTCGATAAAAAATATTGAAATTCCATCAAAAGTTACTTATATAGGAGAAGGAGCATTTTCCGGATGTACTGCACTAACGACAGTATTGATGCATGAGAATATAACAAAAATTGGTGCAGACGCATTTTTCGATTGTCCGCACTTAAAAAGCATATATATACGAAATGCAATGCCACCGGAAATTGGATATAATACATTTTTTAAAAAGCAAGAATACGGCACATTTTATATTCCCAAAGGTTCAAAAAAAAATTACAAAGCTGCATCTAACTGGAATTTATACCCCATTAAAGAATTGGATGTTTCTAAAATGGAATTTTTACAAGTACTCAAAAATGCAGCAAATTCAACACAAAACAATAATCATAAACACAAATGAAAACAAAAACTCTTACCTCCATTTTATTTTTATTTGTTGCAATAACGTTTACATTTAATACGAATGCACAGAATAACAGCAACAACACTAAACCATCTGGTTCTGTTATGATTGTTAATTGCACATGCAACCACGGTGATGTACAGCCCGGTTATTATATTGCAGATGCAATAACTGATAACATTCTTGCTCCAATAAGCGGCTATGATTATGTTGGTAATTTTTTCAGCAGCGGACTTCTTCTTGTAAAAAAAATAATAAATATGGATTTATAAACAAAATGGGGAAAACTGATATTCCATTTATATACGATGATGCCGGAAATTTTAATAACGGATTGAACTTTGTTAAATTAAGCAATGAATGCGGATATATAAAACAATCGGGTACAGTTGCTATTCTATTAAAATATGAGAGTGCAGATTCCTTTCATAATGGATTCTCCGGCGTTGAACTAAACGGGAAATGGGGATATATCAATACTCTTGGAAAAGTTATTGTGTCAATTACCTATGATGGCATTTTCATTTTTTTTGAAAATGGAGCAAGTATTGTTTTTCAAAACGAAGTCGTCTTGACTTTTCGTAATAATTCTTTATTCTGATAATATTTAGACAGAAAATACAAAATAGACAGAATTTACACCGAAGTCAAGACGACTTCTATAACTAAAAATACTTCTATTACAGAATTATGTAGCTTGATGTAAAAAATAGGGAATCTAACAAACTTAATGAAATGTTAATTAAGTGTATGGAGATATGATAATTAAAGAAATTTATTAGAGATTGTACAATATAAGTCGGCTTGCTATGCATAAAAGGGAACGACCGCTTATCTGTTATAATAACTGTAAAGCGGCCGTTTCTGTAATAATTTTAAAACTGAATTAAGCTGGTTGCCAGAAACATTTTTTAGGGGAGATAATAGCTCCTTCGGTTTTCAGGTCTTTCATGGCTTTGTCCACAACTTTGCGATCGAGACCTGTGATTTCTGTAATCTTACCTGCATTTAAAGGTGTACCTGCTTGTTTCATGGTATTCAATACCTGTTCTTTTACTTCCATTTTTGTGAGAATTAAAAATCCTGTTTCCTTTCGGAAAATCAGGAAAATTAGACATGAATTTTTATTTCAAAACTTGAAAACAAAAATACAGTAAAATTTGGATTAATTACAATTTTATTTTCGTTTAAAAATAGAAGATTACTCAATATTTTTGCGGACTTTTTGTAGAAATTCCTGCATTTGTTGGATATCTTTATTGTCAATAATTTCAAGTAAAGTTTTCAGTTCACCCCGGATGTTTTCTATCTGGCTGTGGCTATACGGATTAAAAAGAATTTCTGATAGCAAATAATCATCTTCGCTGAGCAAACCTTTGGCAATATCCATGTGCCGCTTGAACGTGGTACCCGGAGCTTCCTGATGCTTCATAACAGCTGCAAAAACCAATGTAGATGCAAATGGAATAGATAGCGAATAGGCGATCGTTTCGTCATGTTGATCGAAAGTATATTCAAAAATATGTAAATGTAACGAGCCATAAAGATCTTTGAAAAAAGCTTTGCCCATGTGATCCGATTCCGAAATGATGATGGCACTTTGTGTGCTCAGGTTGTCAAGTGTGGCAAAGGTGGGGCCAAACATCGGGTGAGTCGATACATAGCGCATTCCGGAATTTTCGTAATAATCCTGTAAACCTGTTTTTACCGAAGCTATATCCGAGATGATACAATTTTTCGGAAGATAAGGCAGTACTTTTTGGAAAGCATCAATGGTGTATTTGAGTGTAACGCAATTGATAACCAATTCAGGTTCAAATTCCTGAATTTCTTCGTATTTAGTCATGCGTAAAGTGTTGAATACAAAACGTAAACGTTTTGGGTCTGTGTCAAATAGCGCCACTTCGTGCTGGATGCACATTACATCCGTGAGAAAGGTGCCCATTTTTCCGGCACCAAGAATTAGAATTTTCATTTTCGAAATTTAATTAGCGCACAAAGGTACGGATAATGAGCCAATGTGCCAATAATTTTTAATGTGCCAATTTTCATTATCTCATTATTCCTTTTTCTTTCCAAACTCCTTATCAATTTTCAAAAAAGGAATCACAGCCAGAGTAGGAATTGTACACAACATTACGATGATAAAAAACATATTGTAGCCAACTGTTTCCTGCAACCAGCCGGCGATCATGCCCGGAAACATCATACCCATAGCCATAAATCCTGTGCAAAAGGCATAATGCGCGGTTTTGTGTTCCCCTTCGGCAAAATATATCATGTAGAGCATATAGGCTGCAAATCCGAATCCGTAACCAAATTGTTCAATGGCCACCATAATGTTGATAAGTAAAAGACTTTCAGGTTGAATTGCCGATAGATATACATAAACGATATTAGGTAAAGTAATGCTCAGAGCCATAGGAAGTATCCAACGTTTTAAACCTTGACGCGAAGCAGCAATTCCTCCGAGAATTCCTCCGAGAACGAGAAAAATAATTCCGACTGTTCCGTAAGTTGCTCCTACGGCTTCGGTGCTAAGCCCAAGACCACCAACATTGCGTGCATCCAACAAAAACGGAGATGAAATTTTGACCAACATGGCTTCACCCAAACGGTAAAGCAGAAAAAAAGCCAGAGCAACGAAGATGTTCTTTTTTTCAAAAAAGCTTTTGAAGGTAAGTCCAAATTGTTGAATGATTTTTTCAACGGAATTATCTTTAGCAGGTTTGTCAGATTCCGGACGGGGCAGAGCAAAACGATGATAAACAAACAGCATGAGAAATAAACCTGCCATGACAAAAAATGTGATGCTCCACGCGAGATGAATATTCCCCGTTGATTTTTCTAAATAACCGGCAAGAATAATTAATAAACCCTGGCCTGAAATCATGGCTAACCGGTAAAACGTACTACGAATACCAACGAAAAAAGATTGTTGCGAGCTATTAAGACCCAACATATAAAATCCGTCGGCAGCAATGTCGTGTGTGGCCGAGCTGAAAGCTAACAACCAGAAAACAGCCAATGTCGCCTGAAAATAAAACGGTGTCGGAATGAGAAAAGCAACTCCCGCAAGTCCTGCTCCGATGAGCAATTGCATAGTTGTAATCCACCAACGTTTGGTCTTTATCAAATCGACAAATGGGCTCCAGAAAGGTTTTATCATCCAAGGAAGGTAAAGCCAGCTGGTGTATAATGCAATGTCGGTGTTCGAGATGCCGAAACGTTTGTACATAATAACCGAAACCGTCATGGCGACCACATACGGCAATCCTTCGGCAAAGTATAAAGTTGGAACCCATGTCCAGGGTGAGCGGGAGAATTTATTACCCATATTGTTTGATTTTTATTAAAGTGATCTTGTGTGTTCTTGCAAGTTTTTCAAATATTTGCAAGAATTCGGATTATTTGTTTTTTATCAATTCATCGAAAGAATTATTTCTGATATAACCTCTTTTTACTTTATTTAGTTGGATGTCAGAAATATATCCTTTTGACACTAAGCCTTCAATATCGGTTTTGGCAGTAGTATGTGAGACTGAGAACCGATTTTGTAGTTCTTTTATGGTTAGTAGGACTTTCGGATTGTCAACCATTATCTGTAAAATGGCAGCTTGTCGTTCGTTTATGTCTCCGAGGCTAAGAAAAGCGGATGCTTCTTGCTTTTCTGCTATTTTTCGTTTCAGATATTGCTGCAATTCTTTGAAAGCCATGTTTAGTACCCTTAGATGATAAGCAATAAAATAGCCTGCATCTTTGTCATCTGTTTCAGTATAAAGATAAGATTTCTCGTAGGCATTTTTCGATTTTGCAATAATTCTTGAAATAGATAAGTATTCGGTCAGCCAATAGCCTTGTTTAAGCATGTACCAGTAAAACAGGGCACGGGCCGTCCGTCCGTTGCCATCTGTAAAAGGATGCACGTAAGCTATCATGAAGTGAATTAATACAGCTTTTATAATAGGATGGATAAATACCTCGTCTGTTTCCGTATTAAAAAAGAGGCAAAGCTCATGTACGAAATCGGGGATACTGGAAAATTCAGGTGGAATGTGTACAATCTCATGCGTAATGGCATTTTCTACAACTACATCGTTATTTGTCCGGTAGCGACCAGCGTCTTCCGGATGTTCCATCGTTTTTTCTGTCATTAATTCATGTATTTTCAGCAATAATTCCGATGTAAGAGAGGTCTCTTTATTTTCGACAATAAAACGAATTGTTTGATAATTGTTGTAAATCATTTGTTGGGATTTATCCCGAGGAGTAATGTTTTTTCTGAGAAATTCTTTGGCTACTTTGCGGGTCGTAGCTGCACCTTCAATCTGACTCGATGAAATGGCTTCTTCCATTAATGAACTAATAAGATATTGCTCTCGGTTGTCTTCCGGTAAAATAGATTTAGAACCCCACGAACCTCCAAAATTCATATCAAATTCGTGGCACATACGCTGCATATTGTTTGTTATGCTTACCGAGATACCATATTTTTTCCAAACAAAAACCTGTTTTAGCAAACGTGATATTTTTATGCATGTCCAAAGTTGTTGATGGGTAATATTTATAGACTGGGGGATTTTTACATATTTTATATCTGACCAATAACTGTACTTGTCGTTGATTTTTTCTACCATTGACGAAACATCTTCTCGTGATAACAAGCTTATAGCTTTAGGATATTCTTTTTGTAATATTTTCGGAGGATTTTCAATCATAGGATAATTATATTATTTAGGTACAAATTTATTCAAATTCTTGCAAATTCTTCAAAAATTTGCAAGAATTTGAATAAATAAAAACGTTAAAGATAAATCTTTTTCAATTCCGCTCCTTTAAAATAATGCAGCAAAATTTCGTCGTATTTATAGCCCTTTTCACCCATTACAGCTGCACCAATTTGGCAGAGCCCTACACCATGTCCCCAACCGGCTCCCGTGAGTGTAAAATGTTGCGGAATACTGTTGATGATTTCGTATTTGTCCACGACAAAAGCCGAACTGTAAAGATGTGAGTTCGATAACCATTTACGAATTTCCAACTCTTTTCCTACAACAACGGTTTGTTTTGTTCCGATGATTTTTAATTCAATCAATCTGCCTGATTCTCCTCTTTTTACAGGAATGAGATCGATAATTTGTCCGAAATCAATGCCCGAACGTCGTTGCAAAAGTTCTGAAATTTCAGCTTGTGTATATTCCACTTTCCAGCGATAAAAATCAGTGGTTTCTTGATCGTAGTTGTTCAGCACTTGTGCCAGAATTTTTTTGTCCGTTGTATTGCAGAATGCCTCTGGGCTTTCTCGAATCCATTTCTCGGCATTCGCTTCGATGGTCAGATCGGTATCGAAACCTTCTGGTGCATTCGGATTGTCAATTACTTTAGTCAGATATGGATGTGGTTCCGGAGCCCAACAGTTCTCAAAAGTTTCGGAAATGCCGCCACAGGATTTTGAAAAACGCGTATCGCAAATTTTTCCGTCATACATCAGCACTTGTCCGCGGGTAGCTTCGATAGCTTTTACAACAGCTTCGGTTGATGCTTTTGTAATTCCTTGGTATCTCTGACAATGGTCATCGGCACAAACATCGAAGTTGGTATGCGCATCTCGTTCGTACCACTTTGTGTAATGTAAAGCTGAAAATTGCGCATCGAAAGTTTTAAATTCATTTTGAGGTCTTTGTTCTTTGTCCTTTGCTCTTTGTTTTTGCAAAGGATGTAACAACCAGCTACGCGAAATTACTGCATGAGCCTTGAGCAATTCGTCGGAAGCTGTAGCGCTCATCTCGCTCGAAATAACGCTGATCAGGTAATCCTCCACAGCAATGCGGTTTATAGCCGTTAATTTATCGTTTTCTACAATAATTTTCAAAGCTCCTTTGAAGCGTTGGTTTTCTTTTCGTTCCCAGTGAAATCCAATGCCGATAACAACATCCATTAAATCGAACGATGCGTCGGGTTCTTCAGCAGTAAATTCCAAAACCTCAAATGTGTTTCCGCCAAAAATAATTTTCTCATTTTCCCAGCTAACAATTTGTTTTCCGGAGAAAATGTTGCCCTGAGGAGTTATGAATGCTCCGTTTAGGATGAATTCGATTTTGGGAGCGGATAAAATACCGACATTTATTATTGGTTCGTTTTGTTGCATATTAATTTAAAGGCACTCCCATTAAAGTAAATTTATAAAATAAAGATTTACGCATTAATTTGGGTGTGGAAAAGTATTTTTCGAGAAAAGTATTTTGTTCGGATAATGTGTTTTCTGTATCCGAAATCATTTTTTCAAGTTGTTTAATTGAGTTTGTGAGAGATGTATTTTTGTATTGAATGCCGGCAATAAGCTGTTTGCTTTCCGAAATGGAATTTGTGGCATTTGTTAGCATTTGCTGAATTTCATCATCTTCTTTTTTAGGGATAAACTGATTGTTTCGATATGAGATGAATTCATTTAAACGGTTGACACCTTCGTTTAAACGATTAACTGCTTCATTGAAATCTGAAACTGATTTATTTTGTTTTGTGGTTTCAATATTTAATTGCAACTCTCGGGCTTGCGTACTCAGTAAAGCGTTCTCCAGTCCGGATTTTTTCAATCTGCGCAATGTAGTTATTTCACGGGCAAGGGTATCTTGCTGTTCATAAACTGCAATGGAGTCATTGAAATTCCAAGCTGTTTGTTTGTTGTCAGACAGTGTGTTTCCTTTTATAAAATTTGAATTTTCTACAGGATAAGTGAGCAATTGCCACATTGGATCAAAAGGACAATGTGTTTTAATCAGTTCTTCGGGTTTGGTGTCGAAAAAACTATTGTCGAGTTTCCGGATAAATTTTCCATTAGCGAGATGTCCGGTTCCCCATGTGGGGTCGATAATTTGCCATTTTCCGTAAATGTACACAGCATTCCATGCGTGAGGAACCTGATCCACTTTGCCATTTTGACGGGTGTATCCTCCAATCCAATAAGCTTTTATTCCTGCTGAATTGCAAATTTTATCGAATAATATGGCAAAATGCATACAAACGCCTTTGCGCGATTGCATCACTTCATCAATGATTTGCTGTTCGTTTTCGTAGAAATTAATATCGTTCATGGCCGGCACATCGTAAGTGATGTTTTGCGAAATCCAATAAAATACAGCTCTTACTTTATCGTTGTCATTGCTGAAGTTGGTTTTTATATAAGCTGCAATGTCTTCTACCCGTTGCGTCAAACTTTTTGGAATTTGCATCATGCGTGCATCCGTGTCAACGTATTTGGCTGTTTGTTGAGCGTGTACTACGGTAAAAAAAATAAAGGATAGAAACAATAAAACAAATTTTTTCATCGAGCCTGAAAATTTTCTCAAGTTTAATTTTTTGACGTAAAATTAATGAATACTGTTTAATAACTTACCTGTTCGAATATACTTTCGATATCATTTTTCGTAATCCGGTTGAAATGTTCTTCAATGGGAGTTATAAAAACGCCACACATTTCGACTGTAGCCGGACTGACGAGCAGTTGTTTTTCACTTTCAGCCGTATATTGCCAGGGGCGAAAAGCTTTTCGTGGCAATACGAAAACATTCCATTGGCCGTTTTCAAAAGTGCATACAATATTGAGCATCGGTTCGGTGCTTTCTTCCAGCTCAAAAAAACGGTAAAGTTTTTCAAATGCATCAATGGCAGCTGCCTGATTGCCAGATTCTATAACATAGACTGTTCGTCCGTAATTTTTCATTTGAAAAAGCTGTGATTGTTCAGTTGTAACCAACAGATCAGTATGAGTGTTTTTCAAACGATGATAATCGTTCACCAAAGGCAAAAAGTTTTTTGTCCCTGCTTGAAAATGGATATGGTCAGGTGCGGAGGCTCCACATTTGGGCCCGTTGTAGAAAACCAAATAATCGTCCATGGCACGTGAAAGTTCGAGCATATCTCCGAAAAACGGTTTGATTTGCTGAGGCACATGTTCCTTGCGTGGAATGGTAAAATGTTCCGGGAAAATAGGGAAGGGGTTCACCAAAATTTCATAATCGCCAAAGTCGACAGCCGCCTGCTCGGCAGGACGATTAACTTTGCATAGAAAACAAGGACGTTCGGCAATACTTTTGGCATCTACTTTTGCACCGGACGAAACCATACGTGCCGGATTGAACTGAACACGTACCTCGTAATCGCCAAACGAAAAAGATTTGGTGCGAACGGTTTTAAGTCCTTCGAAGTTGGTATGGGCCAAAGGCCAATCTTGAATTTGACTAGCAAAAAGAGCTTTTGTTAATTGATTGATATTTGTCATGTTATATATTTAGTAGGGTAGGATATTAGTATTAGTTTTTGTTTTTATACCCAAGGCTTTGCCATTGGGTTGATGATATTACGCCCTTTTAGGGCTATATTGTTCTAATTATCTTGTTTGAAATTTTATTAGTTCTTTATAGATAGGGCTTCGTCATTGGATTGATTCTTTTTATGTTCTTTTTATGCTAATGTTGTATAAATTACGATGTTTGTCAGACTGAAAGTCTGAAATTTCATTAGCCTGTGGCAACGCCACAGTAATGTTTGATGATATAAGAGTTACGCCCTGAAAGGGCAAAATTAAATGTTATGTCCATAAATAACGTTCATCGTAATCAATATCATATTCTTTTAGAAATTTAATATATTCTTTTTCAAATGTTTCTTTTTTATGATGTTCTTCCTGATTTTCGATATAACGTTTTACCGTTTCTGCTTTGCTCTGACTGACCGAGAAACCACCATATCCCATTTGCCAGAAAAATTTTTCGTATTGTTTGCCTTTAGATTTTATCCATTTGCTGCTGTTCTTTTTTAATTCTTCTAATAAGTCTGAAAGACAAATATTTTTTGACATTATACATAAAATATGAATGTGATTTTCAGTTCCATTTATTGAAATTGGAACGCATTTCAGATTTTTTAGAATTCCGCCGAGATAGGCAGATAATTCAGGTTTTATGTCTGAGTGTATAAGGTTTTGATTGTTTTTTGTATGAAAAACAATGTGTACGTAAAGTTTAGAAAGAGATTGTGACATAGTATGGCTTTTATTATGCCCTTTCAGGGCAGGTTATTAGTTATGTTTTATACCTAAGGCTATTGGGTTGATGTTTTTATGCCAATTTTTATGCTAATGTTGTATAAATTACGATGTTTGTCAGACTGAAAGTCTGAAATTTTATTAGCCTGTAGCAACGCCACAGTAATGTATATTGATTTTAATAACGTCCTGAAAGGACATAATAATGGTTCTATTAGAAATGAATTCCGTTTTTTATTGATTTTATGATATTCTTTTTCTCGCTTTCAATTCCACCGTTCTGATTTTGTCTTTATATAGATTATTAGTATTCATTTTTATCACATCGAGCGAAGCGTCCGAATTGTCTTCCCAACGACGGCAGAGGTAAAGCGACTCGTAAATACGTCCAATTTGGTATTCGCGACTAATGCGTAACCCGAGTGCGTAATCTTCGCCGTAACTGGTGTTCGGAACTTTAATGTCGCGCAAAATCGGCGTGTAAAATGCCCGTGGAGCACCCAGACCATTGATGCGTAGCGCATTGTTGCGGCCGTTGTCGGGTGTCCATTCCTTGTGGTCAATCAATCCGGGAGCGATGGTTTCCATGGCAAAGTTGGTCATGGTGTACGAACCTACGACCATGGCACAATTTTGTTCGTAGAATGCATTTACAATTTTTTGAAGCGTGTTTTCGTCCTGATAAACATCATCGCTGTCGAGTTGTACCGCGAATTTTCCACAACGTTTGTCGTGAACACCCACGTTCCAGCAACCGCCAATGCCCAAATCTTTTCGTTCGGGAATGAGGTGGATAATCCGTTGGCCTTTTTGTGCAAATTTTTGAATCAGTTCGGAAGTGCCGTCATTGGAATAATTGTCGATAATAATCAGATTAAACGGAAATATCGTCTTTTGAATTAATACCGACTGAATGGCGTCACTGATAGTTTTTACCCGGTTTTTTACCGGAATAATAACAGATGCTTCGACCGGAAAATTTGTCTCGTTGAATTCAATTTTTTTGAATGAAGGTGTCAGATAACCACCGATTTTTTTCAAATGGTCGGTACAGGCTGCTTCCATTTCAATTTGTACCGCACGGTTGCGTGGATCGACATAATCGAACTGTTTTTCTCCACTTTTACGAGTGTCAAGTTCAATTTCGGTGTACAGAAATTCGTTAATGTGTATCAAATCTGCCTGTTGAGATACTTTTAGCCGCAGGTTGTAAAATCCGGCAAACTGATAATTTTCAGTTGTTTCGGCAACCGCCTGTTTTAATAATTGGCTGTTGTAGAAAAGCACTGAGCCAAAATTGAAATCGTCGCGCAACGAACCTTCCTGATAATCGATGTTGGGATGAGCTGAACGGATGCCATTTTTTATTTCGTAGTAATCCGAATATACCAAACCAGCCTGTGTATCTTCGGCAATATGTTGAAAACGTTCGAGTGCAAATTGCCCCAAATCAAGCACGCTGTCTTTGGTATAAATCAGCGTGTAATCCGTATCTGCTTTTTCTGCAATTTTACGAACTGTTGCCGAGCTTTGCAAGGTGTCAATCACTATACTTTCGCAGCCTTCTGCTTGTATAGATGCATCTTTTACAAGCAGATAAATTGTTTTTACGAATGGCGATTGTTTGATTTGCTGTATAGTTTTTAACGTATCAACGGGATTGTTGCAAATCAGGAGGCAGTTGATTGATTTCATGAAAAGTGTTTGTTTGTTTTTTAAAGTCAAAATTACGACTAAATTTTGAGATTTCAATTTGAATATGTAATCGGAAAATATGTCCTATCTTTGTTTTTAGAAAAAAGAAAAGTTGAATATGAAATTAATAGCCGATAGCGGTTCTACCAAAACGCACTGGTGTGTGGTTGATCTGGGAGCAAAAGTAAAAGAAGTAGTTACCGATGGTATCAACCCTTTTTATCAGTCGCAACAGGATATAGTGGCCTTACTCGATAGTCAATTGATAGATGGAGTGAAAGAATATCAGATTGATGAAATATGTTTTTACGGGGCAGGTTGTTCTTTTCCTGAAAAAAAATTGATTGTAAGTCAGGCTTTGGTGCGATTTTTTAGTGCGGCAACAGTAGAAGTGCAGAGCGATTTACTCGGGGCTGCCCGTGCTTTGCTACAACACGATGAAGGTATTGCCTGCATTCTCGGAACAGGCTCCAATTCATGTTATTATAATGGAAAAGAAATTGTCCAGAATGTTTCTCCACTTGGTTTTATTTTGGGGGATGAAGGCAGTGGGGCTGTGCTGGGAAAGCTTTTTGTGGCCGATTGCCTGAAAAATCAGATGCCTGAATGGATTCGTGACAGGTTTTTTGATGAATACGAACTGACTCCTGCCGAAATTATGGACAAAGTTTACAAGCAACCTTTTCCCAATCGTTTTTTAGCAAAATTTACTCCTTTTCTGCTCGAACATCTCGAAGAACCGCAAATTTTTAATTTGGTGTTCGATTCATTCGATGCTTTTTTCGTGCGTAATGTCATGCAATATCCGCTTGAAGAAATGAAAATCGGTTTTACAGGCTCCATTGCATATTATTTTCGGGATACATTGGAAATTGTAGCTTCGGAACACGGATTGGAAATTTCGGAAATACAACAAAGTCCGATGGAAGGTTTGGTAAAATATCATAGTTTTTGAAAGAAAGATAGCATCAAATAATTTTAAAATTTAGATTATGCTTATCACCGAACAACCTTCACATTATGATCATCTCGAAAAGAAGTCGGCAGCAGATATCCTTTTCGAAATCAATAATGAAGACCGAAAAGTCGCGGTTTTAGTGCAAACTGTTCTTCCGCAAATTGAAAAATTGGTAGAGGAAATTGTCGTGAGGATGAAACGCGGAGGCCGGCTTTTTTATATTGGTGCCGGAACAAGCGGCCGGCTCGGGGTGCTGGATGCTTCTGAAATTCCACCAACTTTCGGAATGCCTGCCGGAATGGTTATCGGCATTATTGCCGGTGGAGACAAGGCTTTACGACTTCCGATTGAAAATGCGGAAGATAATACCGGGCAGGGTTGGCTGGATTTAGAATCTTACAATATAAGTCAGCATGATGTTGTGGTGGGTATTGCCGCCTCGGGAACGACGCCTTATGTTATCGGAGCCTTGAAAAAATGTCAGGGAAACGAAATTTTTACCGCTTGCGTTACCTGCAATCCCGACGCTCCGGTTTCGGAATTTGCCAATGTGAAGATAGAAGCAGTCGTCGGGCCGGAATATGTTACCGGCAGTACACGCATGAAAGCCGGAACGGCTACCAAAATGATTTTGAATATGATTTCTACGGCTACCATGATCAGACTTGGACGTGTAAAGGGAAACAGCATGGTGAATATGCAACTGACCAATGCCAAACTTATCGACCGCGGAACGCGGATGCTTGTCCGTGAGCTGGGCATTGAATACCAACAGGCGCAAAACCTGTTGGTGATTCACGGTTCGGCTGCTTCGGCAATAGAGGCGTACCGGAAAATATCATAAATCTTTGTCAGTTCTTTTTTCTGTAGCTCATTATTGCCCAACTGTTGAAAAATACTGCAAAACCCAACAGCGCTAACATTTCTTTGTAGAGGTCAAAGATACCGCTTCCTTTGAGAAATACCGACCGCATGACAACCATAAAGTGCTTCAGCGGATTGAAAGCCGCAATCCATTTTGCCCATTCCGGCATACTTTCGATAGGTGTATATAATCCGCTCAACATAATGAATATCAGCATAAAGAAAAAAACGATAAATATGGCTTGCTGCATGGTTTGTGCATAATTTGAAATGACTAATCCGAGGCCGGAAACCACTACAATATAAATAGCTGCAAAAAAGTAAAGTGTGTAGTAGTGCCCTGCCGGAACCAAACCGTATACCGCCCAGGCGATAATTTCGCCTACGGTGAGAATCAGAAATCCGATAATCCAGAAAGGTATAAGTTTCGCTAAAATAAAAGCTCCTTTGGGAACAGGACTAACATTGATTTGCTCCATAGTTCCTATTTCTTTTTCCATTACAATGGAAACTCCGGGTAAAAAACCACAAAGCAGGGTAAGAATAAGTACAATTAATGCCGGAACCATATAGACGCGATAATTCAGATGAGGATTGAATCTAAACGAAGAATTAACTTCAATTTGAGGAATAGCCACAGCAGAAGTTGTTCCGGCAGACATTAGACTTGGGAGAATATCTGCGTTAAAGTTTGTTACGATATTAGCTAAATAAGTCATGCCAATGCCGCCTTTCATACCATTCACGGCGTTCGGTGCAATCAAAACCTTTGTTTTTTGTCCGGTATTTAAATCTTCTTCAAAATGGGGCGGAATTTCCAGAATAATGTCTGATTCATTTTTTTCGATGCTTTCCAAAGCTTGTTGAAAATTGGGCGATTCGTTTGTCAGCCGGAAATAGCCAGAGGAAATAACTTTTTCCGTCAGTTTGCGCGAGTAAGTACTGTGGTCATTGTCCACTACACTCAGGTTTAGATTTTTAATTTCGTAACTGGCAGCCCATGGTAAAATAAGCAATACCATAAGCGGAAATCCGGCTAACATTCTCGGAACGAACGGGTTTCGTACGAGTTGTTTGAATTCTTTTTTTAATAAATATTTTATCATAATTGTTTGCTGTAGAACTCGTATAGATTATAAACTCAAAACTTTAGATTTTTATAAATCAAATAATTATTAAACCTACTCTAAACGAACTTTATACTGTTTTATACTGATAATAACCAAAACAAAAGCCATAAAGGCAAGAATGCATACATCTTTCCATACTGCCATAAATCCCAGACCTTCAATCATGATGGCTTTTACAGCTTCAATATACCAGCGAGCAGGGACAATGTGTGAAATCACCTGGAGCCACATCGGCATATTTTCTACAGGAAAAATCATTCCGGAAAGCAGCATAACCGGCATCATAAGGCCCATTCCCGAAATGAGCATGGCTGCCAATTGAGTATTGGCCAAAGTGGAAATCAGCATGCCAAGCGCCAGGGATACGAAAATATAAAGCAGCGAAATAAATACTAATGAGCTGAAACTTCCTGTTATTGGTACTTTTAGCATAAAAACCGAAAGCAGAATAATGGATCCGAAATTGACGCACGAAAGAACGAAATAAGGCGTGAGTTTCGATAAAATACTGTAAATGGGCTTCATGGGTGAGACCAACAGAACTTCCATGGTTCCTTTTTCCTTTTCCTTTACAATGGCAATGGAAGTCATCATGGCGCAAATCAAAATGATAATCATTCCCAATACACCCGGAACGAAATTGTATGCACCGATCATTTGCGGATTGAAAAGCATTTTTACCTCCGGCGTGATGATATACGGATTTTGTTGTGCTCCCATTAAATCCTGCTGATAGTTATTGATAATGTTTGTTGCGTAAAAGGTAAATGTAGTTGCTGCGTTGGGATCCGTGGCATCAGCAATGAGCTGAATATGAGCTTTCCCGTCGTGGCGAAGTCTTTCTCCGAAGCGATCCTCAAAAACCACCACAAGTTTGGCTTTCCCACTACGGAAAGCATCTTCGATTTCGCGGTTGCTGCTGATTCTTCCGGCAACATTGAAATAGGCGCTTCCGTTCAGACGTTCGATAATACGTTCTGAAGCTTCATCGTGCGATGGAGCCAGAACAACAATCTGTGTGTCTTTTACTTCTGTTGATAAGGCAAAACCAAACAAAATCATTTGGATAACAGGAATCCCCAATAAAATCAACATGGTGGTTTTGTCTCTGAAAATATGATAAAATTCCTTACGGACGAATGATAATAGTTGTCTCATAAATTTTATTGATTGACAGTTGATAATTGATAGTTGCCAATTTTAATTTTCTTTGACGTTTTAATTATACTGATAAGTATTTTAATTAGTCCCTGACAATCTGTTCTGATAGAATTGAATGATTTTTCATCGATAAATTCACTGTCGTGCAATAACATGAGCCAATATTCCGTTTCGTTAGCTTCTTTTAGAGCGATATTCACTTTGTGAATAAAATCTGCTTTTGATTCTGCATGCTCAGCTTCCCGAATTAAAGTTCCAATGCCGGTGCCACTTCTGAGCATTTGTTTCGATAATACAAATTCTCGTTGCTCAGAACTTAAATATTTATATGCTTTGATAATTCTTAGAGCAAAGGCATAAGATTTATTTTTTACCGTATTCTCCTTCATACGCTACCATTATAATTTCTCAATTGTCAACTATCAATTCTCTTCGCTTTGCGGGCTAACTGATGGAAAACTTCATCCATACTGCTTGCACCGAATTGTTCTTTTAATTTTTTAGGCGTATCTAATGCCTCGATTTTGCCGTCCACCATAATGGAAACACGATTGCAATATTCGGCTTCGTCCATGTAGTGGGTTGTGACAAATACGGTTATGCCCCGCGCCGTAGCATCGTAAATCAACTCCCAAAACTGACGGCGGGTAATCGGGTCGACACCTCCGGTAGGCTCATCCAAAAAAACAACTTGGGGTGTGTGAAAAATAGATACGGAAAAAGCTAATTTTTGTTTGAATCCGAGCGGAAGTTCACCAACAAGCTTATCCCGTTCTTTTTCGAAATGGAGCAAATGCATCAACTTATCGGTTTTTGCTTTGATTTCATGTTCTTTCATGCCATAAATTCCGCCGAAAAGCTCAATATTCTCCCAAACCTTTAAATCGTCGTAAAGAGAAAACTTCTGACTCATGTAGCCGATATGTTTTTTTACCTGTTCCGAATCTTTGCTAATATCAAACCCGGCCACTAATCCGGTCCCGCCAGTAGGAATACTCAGTCCGCATAACATACGCATAGCCGTAGTTTTTCCTGCTCCATTAGCTCCCAAAAAACCGAAAATCTCACCGCGTTTTACTTCAAAAGAGATGTGGTCAACAGCTGTGAAGTTGCCAAATTTTTTAGTAAGCTTGTCCGCTACAATGACTTTATCTATGGCTGATGTTGAAATTTGTTGTTGCATGGTAAATTATTTTTGTGACAATTGCATGAAACAGTCTTCAATGCCCGGTTCGATTTCCTCTACAATCAGATTTTTATGCCCTTTATTTAATAAAAATGATTTTATCTCCCGGATAATATCCTTTGTTGCAGCAGAATCGGTTGTAAGAGCGTGATCAATAGAGACGTGATGTCTGTCGCCGAAAGCAAAGCAGTCTTTGCTTAATTCATTAGCACGTAAATCAATAAGCAGTTGGTGCATGTCGTTGCTTTCCACGGCAATTAATTTGTTCGGATATTTTCCGATAATTCCCCGGGGGGTATCTGTCGTCAGAAATTCTCCATCCTGAATCAGTCCGATCTTGTCGCATAAACCTGCTTCGTCCATATATGGTGTTGAAACAATAATCGTTATGTTTTCTTTTTGCAGCTTTTTAAGCATCCCCCAGAACTCTTTCCGGGAAACAGGATCGACACCTGTTGTAGGTTCGTCGAGAAAAAGTACGCTTGGGCGATGAATCAGAGCACAACTCAAAGCCAATTTTTGTTTCATTCCTCCCGAAAGTTTTCCGGCACGCCGGTTTTTAAATGGTTCTATTTGCTGATAAATATCTTTGACCAAATCGTAATTTTCTTTGATGCTCGTATTGAAAACGGTTGCAAAAAAGTTCAGATTTTCTTCTACGGTCAAATCCTGATATAGCGAAAACCGACCGGGCATGTAACCGACCCGTTTTCTGATTTCCCGATAATCCGCCACAACGTCGAAGCCATCCACAGCAGCCGCACCTTCATCAGCTAAAATGAGTGTCGTCAGAATCCGGAAAAGAGATGTTTTCCCGGAACCGTCAGGCCCGATAATGCCAAAAATCTGTCCGCGGGGAACTTCCATACTCACTTTGTTCAGCGCCCGTACGTCTTTGTAACTTTTGCTGACATTAGAGCATGAAACCGCGATGTCCGTTATATTTTGATTTTTGTCCATCTTTTAAAATTTCACATCACCGTACATTCCTATTTTCAGATAACCATCGTTTTTTACCCCTATTTTTACTGCATATACAAGGTTGGCCCGCTCGTCGCGGGTTTGAATGGTTTTTGGCGTAAACTCGGCTTTATCCGAAATCCAGTTGACGGTTCCTGTAAATTTTTTTTGCTTGTCTTTGCCAAAATCAACGAAAACTTTTACTTTTTGTCCGGTTTTTACTTTCGAGAGCTGGTCGGAAGTCACATAAGCTCGCAAAATAAGGTTTTCCATATTCCCCATTTTAAACAGTGCTTTGCCGGCTGCTGCCAATTCTCCCATTTCAGCGTATTTGACCAATACCACTCCTGCAATGGGACTGGTTATGCGACATTTATTCAGCTGGTCGTCAATCTGACGAATTTGTATTTCCAGAGCATTGTTATCATTATTCATTCCCTGGTCGGTCGATTCGAGAGTGGTTTTACTGGCTGCCAACTGTTTTTCGAGTACGGCTACCTGAGCATTTACATCGTCTAATTGTTTAGTGGTAGCTGCATTGGCCTTAACTAAGTTTTCGATGCGTTTTTGCTCTGTTTTAGCTGTTGCAATTTGCTGTTCGAGTACGGCAATTTGTTTTTTTATGTCGGGACGACGAACCAACAAAGCTTTTTGCGAAGCCTGCAATTGTAATTTTTTCAGGTAGAGCTGCATACTGTCGATATAACCTACGTTTTGACCAGTCGTCAGTTCCTGCCCCTCCTGTATGTCGAATTGCATAATTTTACCCATGGCTTCGGCTGATACAATCACTTCGTCGGTTTCAAAAGTTCCGGAGGCATCAAAATCATTGTCTGATTTTCCGCAAGAAGTCAGTATAAGTACTGAAAATAATATCGAAAATATTTTGTTTGCATTCATATTTTTTAATTTAAAGTGGTACAAGAAGAAATTTTAATTGTTGATATTGTTTTTTAATTGATAGGTCGTCATGTAAAGCTGAATTTCGTGTAAAGCTTTTGTCTGGCGGGCAAGGCTTTCTGCATCTATTTCCCGTAATAAATCGGAGACAGTTAAAGTACCGTTAGCAACTTTTGCTTCGGCAGCTTTTTTTATGTTTGTCCGTAATCCGATAATTTCATCATCGTTTGTCAGTGTTGCTTTCAGTTTGTCAATATCGTTTTGTTGTTGCCGGGTAGCCAAATTGTTGTTGAACAAAAATGTTTCTTTCTGAACTTCAATGGTCTTTTTCCCCGTTTCTATTTTATTCAAATTGTTCTTTTGAGTGTAAAATCCGCTCAAATTCCATGAAAGCCGGATACCTCCGATATAGAATGTCGAAAATTCGGCATCAAACATGTTTAATCCCGGACGGCCATATCCTCCCTGGGCAAAAATTCCTATTTTGGGCAGATTGGCTGCATAAACCGCACTGCGTTGTGCTTCTAATGATTTCTCCTGAGCAGCAAAAAACTGTACTTCAGGTCGTTTGTTTTCAACCTCAATATTTGCTTCAGGTAACACCGGCTTTTCTAATCGGGTGTTTTCGTCAATTTGTTTTCCAATGAAGGCCGACAGCATTTGCAGATAGCTTTTGCGGGCCGATTTCAGGTCTGTTTCATGCTGGCCTGCATTGATTTGTTCTACTTTTATCGCATCTAAATCTGATTGTTGGGCTACGCCGTTTTGTATGTATGCTTCCACTTTTTTATAATTGGTCGAAAGTTCCTGTTTCAGAATGTCGTTTTGTTTTAGCTGTTCATTGATCAGCATGATGCCGAAAAACAGGTTATTGATGCGGTCGTTCAGCGCGTATAAATCCACTTCCAGTTTTTGTTTGTCGGCTTCCGAGTTAGCTTTTATACTTTTTTTCTGGGCCTTGGTTAAACCTCCATCCCATATCAGCTGGTTTAACTCTACTACGGCCTGATACTGATCCTTGCTAAGTGATGGAAAAGAAACTGGCTGTCCGCTCATTTGTGAAAGAACATCGGTAAGCATGGTCGGTATTTTTGTCACATCCGACCGATAAGTTGCTTTTACCGCCAGACTGAACTGTGGTAAATAAGCTTTGCTGGCATTCGACAAATTATAGTCAGACGTTTTTTCAATCAGTCCGTATTGCTTCAAAAGCGGATAGTTGTTTCTCGCTTTCATCTGACAAGAGTCTAAGGATAAGGACTGTCCGAACGAAAATGCCGGAATTGCCAATAAAAACAATAATTTTTGTAATACTCTCATTTTCTGTTTTTTATAAAATGATGTTGATTCTATGGTTTCAAATAGCTTAAAATAATGTTTACGTTTTCTTCTTTGCGATGTTGAAGCATTTGGTTTGCCTGTTCGTCGGTCAGTAAAAGAACATCGGAAACCACCGGCTTTAGAAAGAACAGAGCGACATTTAACGATACAATAGATATCATTATATCAATAAAAGTTATGTTCTTGACTCTGCCGGCGCTAATTTCTTCCTGTAATTCATTGTCCATAAGCGAGAATAATTGCTCTGGAAGTACGTGCAATCTGTCACGTAAAATGTTGATATTTTCTTTTCTCCGGGATAATTCATTGATAACTAATTTGGGCATTTGAGGATTCGCGAGTAATAAATCAAAATGTGTCCTTGATATATGTTTTATTTTTTCTAAAAAACTAAGGTTTGTCAATTGGGTTGTGTCAAATATATTTTGGAAAAAGGTTCTGAACTTAGTTTCGAAAATAGAATTGAAAAGATTTTCTTTTGTTCTGAAGTAATAATGTACCAAAGCTTGGTTGCAGCCGGCTTCCTTGGCAATCTGAGTGGTTGATGTTCCATCAAATCCTTTTTCAAGAAATAGTTTTTCAGCTGTTGCCAAAATAACTTGTTCCATTGAAATTTCATCCTTATTTCCCATTGCTAATAAATATATTTAATAAATGTGTTTAATAAGTCTATTAAAACAATTGCAAAGTAAAACAAATGGTTTTGAAAAATAAAATGTTTTCGGTAAAAATTAATATGCCGAAAGGTAAAATAACAAAAATGTAATATTTTACCGAATTAAGAACAGCTTTAATTCCCGGTATAAGTTGTTTCGTGTTAAATACATTGTTGCTGGTCGAATATGCGGGGTTCAGAAAATTAAAAAACGATTATATAAAAAAACGCATATCTTTGTATACGAGACTTTTCTGATAATATAACAATGCCCTATAATTAAAAATAAAATTAATAAATATGAGTACGAAAGGTTGTGAAAGCTGCCCTATGCGGGCGAAATTTGACAAAAATCCGAAATCGCTTATCGGCAGGTTTTGGAGATGGCATATTAATTTTTGTCCGGGTTGGAGGGAATACTTTGGTTCTTTAAGTGAAACTGACAGACAGGAGATTTCGACGAAATATCAATTGGGTAGATCCAAATAATAAAAATATCAAATGGAATTTATCAAGATTTCATACATGTTTATGTCTGAATAGCCGTATTAAATATATAGTTGTGTTGTTCGGCAAAGAATATAAAAATTAGAAATTATGACAAATAATTCGGGGCAATGGGCGCTGCCTAAATTTTATTTCGAAGTAGAATGGGATTCACAAAAAGCTTCGTTTCAGGAAGTTTCGGGACTTGATGAGGAAGGGCAAATTATTGAATACAGACATGGTGACGAACTTGCATTTTCAACGATAAAAATGCCGGGGATAAAAAAATCAGAAACAGTCACAATGAAAAAAGGCGTGTTTAACGCTGATGATAAGTTTTTTAACTGGTACAAAGAAGTTAAGGCAAATACTATTAAAAGAACAACCGTTACCATAAAACTCATGGACGAATTAGATGCTCCTGTGATGACGTGGATATTGAGCAATGTTCTTCCCATTAAAATAACCGCTGTCGATATGAGTGCTGACGGGAAAGAAGTTTTCGTAGAAAGTGTTGAAATGATGCACGAAGGAATTTTAAGTAATTAGATTTGAATTTTATTGTTTCTGTAAACTGTACCGAAAATAATTTATTTTGAGATTCTTTTGAAAGCATTTGGCAAATGGTAGATAATGTCGCTGGCCATAAGCGATTCGAAAGATTGGTGGTTGATGGCCACATCGCCTGCTAAACCATGCAGGTAAACTCCAATTTTTGTGGCATTTTCGGGGGAGTATCCCTGAGCTAACAAACTCACAATGATACCGGTCAGTACATCGCCCGAGCCGGCAGTAGCCATTCCCTGATTGCCGGTGCTGTTGAAGAAAATGTTTCCGTCTGGCAGAAAAATCTGCGTATAAGCTCCCTTCAAAACAATAATTAGTTTCCTTTTTTGGGAAATTTCTGAAGCCAGATTTATTCGCTCGAAACTACCTGATGTTTTTCCGAACAGCCTTTCAAATTCTTTGGGGTGAGGAGTGAGGATGCTGTTTTCCGGAATGAGATTTAGTAGTTCTTTGTTTTGACTTATAATATTCAGCGCATCCGCATCCAATACACAAGGTTTTTGCTGGTTTTCCAAAATCTGTTTTAGCAATTCAGCCGTTTCCGGGTACATTCCGATGCCCGGACCGATAGCTATGGCATTGTATTTTTCAGTATTGGAAATGTTGGAGATGAAGTTTTTTGCTTCGTCTGATTGGAAGATAACCTCGGGAACAGCAGTTTGTAATATCGTGCGGTTGCAGGCAGCGCTGTGTACGGTTACTAATCCCGCTCCGGTGCGCATGGCAGCTTTCGAAGAAAGTACGGCCGCTCCGGCCATGTCTTTACTTCCGGCAAAAATCAGCGCATGTCCGTAAGTGCCTTTGTGCGAAAATTTAGGGCGTTTTTTTAAAGAATTCTGAATGTCATCTATCGTAAGTAAAAAATATCGACTTTCTGTTTTTGCAATAGCATCGGGATGAATTCCGATATTCAGAATGGATTCGTTACCGATAAAAACACCTGTTTCTGGGAAAAAAAACGAAAGTTTTGGAAACTGCAGGCTAAAAGTATGATTCGCCCTGACAATAGGAACGTTTAAGTCCGGATTATTTTCTCCTTGCAATCCCGAAGGAATATCAATACTCATTACTTCGCAACCGGTTTGGTTTATCCAGTTTACAGCATCGGCAAACATGCCTTCCAACGGGCGGCTTAGTCCGGAGCCGAAAAGTCCGTCAATAATAATGGTTTTATCTGGGATTTCAGGAGCGATAAATTGATTTTGTTGTTCTGTAATTACATCTGGATGTAAATTGTTGAGTCGTTGCTTATTGGCTTCACAGTCAGGAGATAATTTCCCGTTATGTAAAAGAATGACTTTCGTTTCAACCCGTATCCGTAGTAGCTTTCGAACTAACGCCAGCGCATCCCCACCATTGTTTCCTGGTCCGGCTAAAACCAATACAGGACGATTGAAAGCAAATGTTTCGGTAAATGCTTCGAAAATGGTATTGGCTGCCCGTTCCATCAAATCGATGGAAGTGATGGGTTCATGAGCGATGGTATATTGGTCGAGTGTGCGAACTTGTGAAGTACTGAAAATTTTCATGATTGAAACGAGTTAGTTTTACAAAAATAAAGAATTCTATTTTGTATCTTCCTCCCGTTTACTAAAAAATTTCCTTTTTATTTTCAAAAGCTCCGATGCCGAATAAAGCATAATCATATTTTATGGGATCGTCTGGGTCAAATTTCTGTAAAACGGAAGTGATTTCTTCTACAGCTTTCCAGTCGTTTTGTCTGCGTTGAAGAATGCCTAACGCTCGGCCGACGTCACCTGTGTGCACATCTAATGGAAGCATTAAAGCAGAAGCCGGAATATGTTTCCAGATTCCAAAATCCACTTCATTTTCATCCTGTCTCACCATCCAGCGCAAATACATATTGAGGCGCTTGGCACTTGAATTTGCTGTTACATCCGATAAATGTTTGGCAACGCGCTTTTCATGATTCAGTTCCAAAAAGATATTCCTGAAATAGCTCAATGCCGAAAAAACGGTATTATTTTTTTGATATCCGGTTGTAAAGACAGTTTCCAAGCCGCCGTGATTTTTGTAGATGTTTTGTAATGAACGTAGAAAGTATTGTAAATCACAGCCATTGAAGGTGCGATGCACAAAGTTTGATATTGCTTTATTGACGGGGTGATTTGGAGTTTCCCCGTCAATAACAGAGAAATCTGTTTCCATGATAAAATCATACGGAGCATTATCCATAATTTGTATCAATTTGTTTGCATTCTTGATAATGCTTATACGTTGTCCCCACGCAATGGTGGCTGCCAAAAATCCGGCAATTTCAATATCTTCCTTCTTGTTGAATTGGTGAGGAATCTGAATCGGGTCGGTTTCGATAAAGTCAAGATTGTTGTAACGTTTATAACGGTCGTTCAAAAGAGCTTTAATACTGTTTATTTCCTGAATCATTACATTTGAAATGAGCTACAGTTGACTAACATTGGTGTGGTAAATTTGTTCTGCGAAATAAAAAGTTCTTTGGTTTGATTGTGTAAATAAATTAGATTATTGACTGTTCTTGTATATATTTGCATAAGAATTCTTTGTCCTTACCATGTATTGAATTGCATTTAATCTTATGAACTATCACCCAATGAAATCTATAAATCGAATAACTTTTAAATTAAAGCTTATTGTCCTGGTTCTGTTTGCAAATGTTTCTGTCTTTGCCAATGAATCAATGGACTCACTTATTCAACGCATTGATCAGGCCATAAAAGAATCCGATCAATATACCAGTTTGAGAGAACAGCGTATTGCTCATTTAAAAGAAAACAAACAACTTGTAAAACGAAACACCGTTGACGAATATAAGATCAATAATCAGTTGTTTGACGAATATAAACAGTACATCTGCGATTCGGCCTTGCATTATGAAAGTCTTAACCTCGCCATAGCGGAGCAACTGAATGATCTTTCCAGAAACTATGAAAGCAAAATAAAACTTGCACTTTTAATGGGAACGACCGGAATGTACAAAGAATCAATAGATTTACTTGAAACTATTGACGAATCAAAACTACCAGAATTTTTACAGGTAAATTATTTGTATACAAATTTACGTGTATACAATGAATTGGCATTTTATACTCAGGATAAGCACAGTTCCGAAAATTACTGGAGAATTGGAGGCGAGTACATGGATAAATTACGAAAAGTGATTTATCGGGACAGTAGTTTGGAGCTTCAACTAAGAGAAGACAGTGCCCGTAATATGCATAATTTTGGTTTAGCACTAAAGTTGAATGATATATGGTTGAGCCGTATTCCCAAAGGTTCGCCGGATTATGCATTGGCAACATTTCATCGTTCTCTTATGTATCAGTGGCAGGGTATGGTAGAAGAACAGAAGCATTATCTGGCTCTTTCTGCTATTTCAGATATTGAATCGGCAATAAAGGATCAGGCTTCGCTTCGTATGCTGGCACAAATTTTATTCGAAGAAGGTGATATTGACCGGGCTTACAATTATATCAGATTTTCATGGAATGCCACTGTCTTTTACAACGCAAAACTCAGGAGTTTGCAAACGGCAACTATTCTTTCAATGATTGATAAAACCTATCAGGCTAAAATTGAAAATCAAAAATCGCAACTTCAAAAATATTTGCTTTTGATCAGTTCTTTGTTCGTATTGTTAATTGTGGCATTGTTGGTTATATTTCAACAATTTAAAAAACTTTCGGCGGCAAAGGTTAAGTTGCAAAATGCAAATTCAGAGTTGAACGATTTAAATACAGCATTAAGTAAATTAAATGCTGAACTTACAGAATTAAATCGTATGCAGAATATTACGAATGTTGAACTTTCCGAATCAAATAAAATCAAAGAAGTTTATATTGGCCGCTTTTTAGAGTTGTGTTCGGTATATATTGTGAAAATTGATGACTTCCGAAAAAAAGTACACAGTAAGATAAGGGATGGTAAGGTTCGAGAAGTACAATCATTAACCCAGTCGCCCGATTTGATGGACGAAGAATTTGAAGAATTATATGATAATTTTGACAATGCATTCTTAGAGTTGTTCCCCGACTTCGTAGAAAAAGTGAATGAGTTGCTGAATGAAGAAGACCGGTTTGTTCTTAAAAAAGGAGAGTTGCTTACTCCCGAATTACGGATTATTGCCTTAATGAGATTAGGCATTAATGATGGAACTAAAATTTCTCATTTTTTACGCTACTCACTAACAACGGTGTATAACTATCGTACAAAAATAAAGAACAGAACCTTCTTGAATAAAGACGTTTTTGATTCCAAAATTCTTGAAATCCGTTAATTGTGTATGTGTATTAATTACATTGGATACTACTATTTAGATTTGATGTTGTATTTGTATATATCTGTATACTATGTGTTTATACCTTTTTATCCTTTAATACAACATACTTTCTGAGGTCACATCCTAAATTCTAACGTTCGAAACACCTAATTTTGATTCAGTGAAAACACACGAAACTGAATCTAATACGGTATGATGAAAAGAACGTTACTATTATTAATTATTTCTATTTCTCCTTTCCTGTTAAAAGCACAAAGCGGATATGTGCATGCAGCCGGTAAACAAATTGTTGACGGAGATGGAAATAATCTTTTAATCCGTAGTCTGGGTACCGGCAACTGGATGGTACAGGAAGGCTATATGATGCAAAGCACAGATGTGGCACTTACCCAACATGCCTTTCGTCAACGCTTAATCGAAACTATCGGTGCAGATAAAACGGATCAATTTTATACTACTTGGTTGAATAACCATTTCCGAAAAGCGGATATCGATTCAATGGCCCGTTGGGGTTTTAATTGTGTACGTCCCGCATTACATTACAATCTTTTTACTCTTCCTATCGAAAGCGAACCTGTTGAGGGCGAAAATACATGGCTTCAGGACGGTTTTGACCGTCTCGACAGTTTAATGTCGTGGTGTGCGGCCAATAAAATGTATGTAATCCTTGATATGCATGCAGCTCCGGGCGGCCAGGGTACCGACCAGGCCATTTCGGATTATGATCCTTCAAAACCATCGCTGTGGGAAAGTGAACTTAATAAATCGAAGCTTGTAGCATTGTGGCAAAAATTAGCCGAACGTTATGCCGACAATCCATGGATTGCAGGTTATGATTTGTTGAATGAGACCAACTGGACATTTAGCGAAGGAAGTAATGCTCCCCTGAAAGCGTTATTAGTGAGAATCACGAATGCTATACGTCAGGTTGATAACAATCACATGATTATTATTGAAGGAAACTGGTTTGCTAACGATTTTTCGGGACTTACCCCGAAGTGGGACAGTAATATGGCATATAGTTTCCATAAATACTGGGCTACAAACGAAGATAGCTCTATTGATTGGATGACTACTTTCCGAAATACTAATAATTGTCCCGTATGGCTTGGTGAAGCCGGAGAAAATTCTAATCGTTGGTTTACAGATTGTATTCGCTTGATGGAAAAAAATAATATTGGTTGGTCGTTTTGGCCGGTTAAAAAGTCCGGAGTTAATAATGTAATGCGCGTTGTTACTAATGAGGATTATACCAATTTATTGAATTATTGGAAAGGAACAACGTCAAAACCTTCTGTAGATGCCGCGTTCAATGCAGTTATGACTTTTGCCGAAAATCATAAAGCCGAAAACTGTATCGTTCAGCGGGATGTAATTGATGCTATGTTTCGACAGGTGACCACAGATGAGACAATTCCTTTTAAATATAATACAACCGACAGTACAATATTTACCACTGATTATGATTTGGGTGTAGCCGGTGCGGCTTATTACGATACCGAAGATGCCGATTATCATGTATCAACCAATACTTATACTGCATGGAATAATGGATATGCTTATAGAAATGATGGTGTCGACATTGAGTCGGGTTGCTCGGATGCAGTAACCAATGGTTATTCAGTGGGTTGGATCGAAGGTGGTGAGTGGACTCAGTACACGGTTTATTCAGAGTCGGAAAAAAGTTATACTATTTTACTCCGGTATGCTACAGCGTCATCTGCTCAGATGCATATTGAAATAAATGGCCGCCGGGTTTCTAAAACTGTTACTTTGAGTTCCACGGGCGGTTGGACAAGTTGGCGGTCGCTTGCTATCAGTAATGTGATTGTGCCTGCCGGAGCATGCAAAATCCGGTTAGTGTTTGATTCGGGAACGGTTAATACGAATTACTTTCAGTTTAAAAACCCAAAATCGGTAGATGCAACGTCGTTTGATATGATTTATGCATATACTGACGCTTGGGAAAATACGGTTTTTGTCGATCTTAATAAAGAGGTAACTGATGTAACCGGAAACCCATTCAGAATTTTGATAGATGATAAGGAAGCGCAAATACAAAGTACTAAAATATATTCGCAGGATTCACTCCTGATTAGAATTGACCTCGTGGATAATATTTTCCCCGATCAGACTATTACGGTGAGTAATACTTCTGGAAATTGTGTTTCCGGCGAGCAAACTTTAACGCCTTTTACCGCCACTGCTGTTGAGAATAAAGTACAGTCTCCATTGACACATATTCCTGCCCGGATTGAGGCTGAAAATTTTAATGAGAATAACGGATTTGGTTTTGAAACTTGTGAAGATACAGGAGGTGGAACAAATACTTCTTATGCGGCGGCCGGAAAATATCTTGATTACCAACTGTTTGTTGACAATGCAGGTGAATACAAAATGAATTTTCGGGTGGCGGCTAACACGGCTACTCCATCGCTTGCAATTCTTAATTATCAGCAAAGTAATATGATTCCACTTGATACGATAAAATTCAGTTATACAGGAGGGTGGCAAAATTGGCAGAATCAGAGTATCCGATTACATTTTGACACTGGAAAACAAAAAATTCGTTTGTTGGCACTTACCGATGGTTTTAATTTGAATTGGGTCGACTATAGTTTGTTAACAGCGGTGGAAAATACTTCTGTTTCTTCTTTCCGGATTTATCCTAATCCTGTAACTGATAGGTGCCAATTGGTATTTAAAAATTCAGATAAGCATTTTATTCAGATTCTTGATTTGCAGGGAAAAATACTTCAACAAACAGTTTGTGTTGGTGAAACTCTTAACCTGAATCTTTCAAAATTTACAACGGCACTTTACCTAATTAAAGTTTGGGGTACAGAAGGTACATCTTGTCAGAAATTACAAAAACTCTAATATCAATTAATTTAATAATGAAACGAAAAATCACAAAATTACTTATTTTATTATCATTATTACTGACCGTTCCCCAATTGAGGGCACAGTCGGTATTAATCAAAGGTTTAGTGGTCGATGCCGGTGGAAATCCGTTACCCGGAGTTTCTATCATTAAGAAAAACAGTACCATCGGAACAACCACAACGCTTGATGGAAAATATGTTTTAAATAATTTATCTCCAGGAGATACTCTTGAATACAATTATGTTGGGTTCGAAAAAGTCTATAAAGTTGTTGGCAATAATACGGTTATTAATGTCATTTTAAAAGAGGCAGCCAGTGAATTGGGCGAAGTTCAGGTAGTTGCATTTCAGACTCAGAAAAGAGAAAGTGTAATTGGTTCAATTAATACCATACGACCGAGTGAACTTAAAATTGCACCAACCAATATGACTAATGCTTTGGCTGGAAAAATTGCGGGAATTATTTCATATCAGCGTTCAGGAGAACCTGGACAGGATAATGCTGAGTTTTTCGTTCGGGGTGTTACAACTTTCGGTTATAAAAGCAGCCCGTTGATATTAATCGATGGACTTGAAGTAAGTACGAATGACCTTGCCCGCATGGAACCGGATAATATCGCCAGTTTTTCTATCATGAAAGATGCTACGGCAACGGCTCTTTACGGTGCCCGTGGTGCTAACGGGGTTATTCTTGTTACCACAAAAACCGGAGTAAAAGGAAAAGCCAACGTGTCAGTCCGGATTGATAATTCGTTTACGTCGCCAACGCGTACCAATAAATTTTTAGGGGGCGTTCAATATATGGAGTTATACAACGAAGCTTTGCGAACACGGGAACCTTCGGCTTTACTTTATTACTCAAAAGATAAAATTGAAGGAACACGCCGTGGTACAGATTCGCAGATTTATCCGAATATTGATTGGTACGACGCTTTGTTTCGTGACTATGTCATGAATCAGAAAGCGAACATAAATATTAATGGTGGTGGTGAAGTGGCTCAGTATTATCTATCGGCTTCGTATACCGACGAAATGGGATTGCTGAAGGTCGACAATCTTAATAACTTCAATAATAATGTTGATATTAAACGCTATAATTTACAGGCTAATATTGATATTAATCTTACCAAAACGACCAAAGTAGCGGTGAAGTTTTCTTCTTTGATCGATCGTTATAACGGTCCGGTTGTGGACGCGAGTTCTATTTTTGAAGAAGTTATGCAGGCTAATCCGGTTAATTTCCCAATGTACTACGAAAAAGATGCAAGTACCCAATACTTAAATCATGTTCTTTTCGGTAATAAAGGAGATGGTACTTATCCTAATCCGTATGCAGATATGGTTAAAGGATTTAAAAATAAATTTACTTCCAGTACCCGTTCTCAATTTCAGGTTGAACAGGACTTGGGTATGATTACTAAGGGCCTGAAAATACGTGGACTGGCATCGGTAAGCACTTACAGTTCGAATGAGAATTCTCGCGAGTTTACTCCTTTTTATTACGGTCTGAAAGAAGTTGATACCGATGCCGGTGTTGAACATTCATTGTATCAGATAACCGAAGGTACTGAATATCTGAAAGATCCTACGGTCTTTAATGAGGCCAATTCGAGCTTTTATTTTGAAGCGGCAACACAATATAACAGGGCTTTTAATACAAAACACGAAGTGGGAGGGTTGTTGGTGTTTACAGCCAAAGAGGCTTTGAACACCATTGCCGGAAGTGCACTAGCTTCGCTGCCATCCCGTAACATGGGGGTTTCGGGTCGGGCTACCTATGCTTTTGATAGCCGGTATTTTACTGAAGTTAATTTTGGATATAACGGATCCGAGAAGTTTGCGGCAGAGCATCGTTTCGGTTTTTTCCCTTCAGCCGGTATTGGCTGGGCTGTGTCGAATGAAAAATTCTGGACAAGCGAATTGAAAAACAAAATCTCTTTGCTCAAATTTAAAGCTACTTATGGTTTGGTTGGGAATGATGCAATTTCAGCAGCATCCGACAGGTTTTTTTATTTATCTGCTGTTAACCTGAGTAATTCAAATTATGGGTATAGCTATGGCAATGACTTTAGTAATTTCTACAATGGATATATTATTGACCGTTACTCGAATCCGGATATTACATGGGAGGTCTCAGCAAAAGCTAATTATGGATTAGAACTTGGATTGTTTAACAAAGTAAACATTCAGGTCGATTATTTTACCGAAAATCGTTCCAATATTTACATGAGTCGCGATTATATTCCTGAAACTATGGGATTAACCGCAAGTATTTCCAGTAATCTTGGTCGTGTAAAATCTCATGGGGTGGATGCTTCTGTTGATTATAATGTTAGCATTAATAAAGATTGGTGGGTAACATCCCGTGCTAATTTCACGTATTCTACCAATGAAGTTATTGAGAACGGAGAACCCGATTATCAATATGATTATCTGAGTCAGATTGGGCAGTCTATTAATCAACAGTGGGGATATGTTGCTGAACGGCTTTTTGTTGATGAAGAAGATGTGCTTAATTCTCCAACTCAGTTCAACATAGCACCAGGAACACCAGAAACACCGGGAACATCGAGTTTAATGGCTGGCGATATTAAGTATGTCGATGTAAATGAAGATGGCAAAATTGATGAAAATGACAGAGTGCCTATCGGCTATCCCACAGTTCCCGAAATTATTTATGGTTTTGGTATTTCTACAGGATTTCATGATTTTGATTTTTCTTTTTTCTTTCAGGGATCTGCCCGTTCGTCATTTTTTATTGACCCGACAGCCATAGCCCCTTTTGTGAATGAAAGGAATGCTTTACAAATTATTGCCGATAATCACTGGTCTGATGATAATCCTGATCCTAATGCTTTTTGGCCACGTTTATCAACAACTTCTATTGAAAATAACGAAAAAGTATCAACATGGTGGCTTCGCGATGGTAGTTTTCTTCGCCTTAAGAGTGTTGAGTTGGGCTATTCTCTTCCCGAAAAGTTGATAAAGAAATTTAGTTTCAGCAAAGCCCGTTTTTATGCCAGTGGAACGAACTTGTTTGTAATCAGTAAATTTAAATTGTGGGATCCCGAAATGGGAAGTAATGGCTTGGGTTATCCTACCCAGAAAGTAATCAATTTAGGTTTGAATGTTAACTTTTAAAGATAGATATATATGAAACCCTTCAAAATATTTTTGTACTCATTACCAATTATAATATTCTCGGCATGTGCCGATTATCTGGATGTTGTGCCGGATAAAACACAGGAGGTTGATTTGCTTTTTCAGCGTAAAGATGCAGCATACAATGCGTTGGCTACCTGCTATCATTTTTTGCCTCAGCAAGATGGTGTTTATTCTACTTATGTCTTTGCCTCGGATGAGCTAACTACTCCATTGGCTAAAGAAACTCCGGGTGTGGAAATGATGCGTGGTAAACAAAATGCAGATGATCCGATTCTTGGATATTGGAATGATACCATATCTACAGGTTATACCCAATATTCACTTTGGAAAGCTATTCGCGTATGCAATACCTTTATTGGGAATATTGATAAGGTAAACGATATGACCGATGATGAAAAACAGACATGGAAATCGGAAGTCATTTTTCTCAAGGCATACTACCATTTTCTACTTTTTTGCCAATACGGACCTATTCCTATTGTAGACGATAACCTGGCTGTTGATGCTACGACAGAAGAAGTCCGGGTAAAAAGAGCTCCGGTGGATGAAGTGGTCGACTATATAGTTTCTACCATTGATAAAGCCATTGAACATTTGCCTGTGCGCGTTACCAGAACCAATGACCTTGGACGGATTGATCAGGTAATTGCCTATGCTATTAAATCAAGAGTGTTACTTTATGCTGCCAGTCCGTTGTTTAACGGAAATTCCGAATACTATGAAAATTTTAAGGATAAGGATGGGCAGAAACTTTTTAATACAGTCTACGATAAGGAAAAATGGAAAAAAGCACTTGATGCATCTGAGGTAGCTATAAAAATAGCAACAGAAAATGGAGTGGAAATGTATACTTATAAAAGTGTGGTTCCAGCCTTTGATTCAATTGATTATAAACAGGATGAAGTAAGAGTTTTGTATGATTACCGGTATATGTTTACCGAAAAATGGAATACGGAACTTATTTGGGGTAATTCCAATCCTATAGATAATGGTGATTGGTGGATGTTGCAGGCGGGGGCATTGCCAAAAAGTCCCAGTTCTTCTTCAAACGAAGCTGCCTGGCAATGGGTCTCTCCATCTATGCAGGCGGTGGAAATGTATTATACGAAAAACGGACTTCCAATTGATGAAGATTTGACATATAAATACAGTACCCGTTATAGTTTGTCTAAAGTGCCAGATGCTGATAAATACCATGCTACTCAGAGTTCATCGGTTATGGTTCCGAATCTACACCTTTCGCGTGAACCCCGTTTCTATGCTTCAATTGGATTCGACCGGGGAATTTATCGTACCTGGGGCGAAAAATGGAATCTCCAGATGAAGAAAGGTGAAACTCACGGTCGGCAAGCCAATTCAAATGATTATGCTGTAACCGGATACCTGTTGAAGAAAATTTGTCATCCAAATTCAACGGGGGAAAATTATAATAAACTGGTGGTTTACGAGTGGCCTATTATCCGCTTGGCCGAACTTTACCTTAATTATGCCGAAGCTTATAATGAATATTACGGACCCGGTCAAAAGGTTTATGATGCACTGAATGTTGTCCGTTCCCGTGCCGGAATTCCTAATGTTGAAACAGTGTGGAGCGATGCTGCTTTGGTACGGGATGTCAATAAACATCTTGAGCAGTCAGGACTTCGTGAAATTATTCAGCAGGAACGTGAAATTGAACTTGCTTTTGAAGGACAACGGAACAATGATATCCGTCGTTGGAAAAAAGCCAATCAATATTTCAACCAACCAATCAGGGGCTGGTCGGTAGATGGAACATCAACTAATGCTTTTTACAAAGTAATTGATGTTAGTCAACGCTCGTTTATAACTCCACGTGATTATTTAATGCCAATTAAAACCTACGAAATAGTAAAAAACTCGAATCTGGTACAGAATCCGGGTTGGTAATTTTGTGCTGATAATGAATCAGATAAAAAATAAAATAATATGATACACATCAATAAATTTTCAATAAAAATAAATGCGTTTATAGTAAGCATATTGGCAATTTTGTTTTTTGCGGCCTGTAACGGAAATGAGATAAATGAAGACGTTACACCACCGGATATAGTAACTAATATTTCGTATCGTGCAACCAGTGGCGGTGCAGTTTTATATTTCACGGCTCCTGCCGATGATGACTTACTTTATGTAAAAGCTTCCTATCGAAATTCATTAGGAAATGATGTTTTCAAAGTATCCAGCCGGTATTGTGATTCAATAGAAATTGATGGTTTTGTGGACGAATTACCTCACGAAATTACATTGACAGCCATTGATAATAATAAAAATGAATCTGAATCTGTGAAGCTGAGTGTTACTCCGCTGAAATCATATATTTATGCTATTCGTGATTCTATGACCTTGGCTGTAGATTTTGGAGGGGTGCGTCTGAAATGGAACGAACGTTTCAATCCTAATGGCAAACAGGTTTTCATTTATCTTTATTATGAAAATGGATCTAAAATAGAAGAACGAATTTTGTCATCTGCAGATACAACAGGTAATATCCCTGTTTTCGGACTCGATTCAATACCATACAATTTTTATGCAGCAGTTGAAGATTTTAATGGCAATAAAACCGATACTGTTGGTAAAGGAACCTATAAACCATTATTTGAGCAGACTATTGATAAATCTACATGGACAGTGCTTCAAAGTTTATCGGTTGATGGCGATAAATATGAAGGCTCTCTCAAAGCTTTTTTTGATGATGAAATTGATACTAAAAATTCTAATACGGATAATAGTTATTTCATTATCGATCGCGCCGATAATGGCGGACAGTTGAATTTTCCTCTCAATATTGTGATTGATTTAAATAAAAGTGTAGTAATTAATCGCTTTAAAGTCTGGCAACGCGCATTTTGGTATTTAAACGATGACCAAAATGGCGTTAGTGATGATTATTATTACTACCAGGAATCGAATATGCGTTCGTTCGAGATTTATGTCAGCAATGATTTGATCAGTTGGACTGATCTTGGAAGTTTTGACATTGGTGACCCAAAAGATAGCGAGGGCAATGTCCCTGTCGCAAAAATTCAGGAAGCAATTGATGGGCATGAGTTTGTCCTCGAATCAGCTTCTCCCGCTTTCAGATATCTCAAATTTGCCATTCTTTCAAATTATGGAAGTGAGATATATGTATATGGCTCTGAAATTACACTTTATGGTCTTGATAATCAGTAATATTTAAATATTTTAAATGTATATGAAAATGAATCGGATATCATGTTTTTTAATTCTTCTTTTTTCAGTGCTATTGACTGGTTGCGACAGTATGGAAGATAATTATGTTCAATATCTTGAAGATACAAAAATATATTCGCCTAAAGTTACTGGACTGGATGCAGTTGTCGGATTACGTGAGGCCACTCTTTTGTGGAAAAATCCGACGGGAAACATTGCTGTAAAAAATATTATTCTGCTTAACGACAGTACTATATACCCAGCCGACACACTTGTAACGACTTATAAGTTAACTGATCTTGAAATTAAAGGGTATACTATTTCTGTATATACGGTTGATGGTGCTGGTAATTATTCCATCCCTGCAACGATTAATATTTTTCCCAATGGCGAAAATTAAATTAAAAAAATCTCAAAGTATAAAAATTGTTGATCTGTAAATTCTAAAATCATGAAACAAAAATTATTTTTTTTAATGCTGATTGTCATTAGTTGGACAACACAGCTTTTCGGAGGAAATCTTCTCCAAAATGGTAATATGGAAGCTCAGGGCAGCTGGCAAGTTAGTTATTTGAATACTGCAACAGAGCAGTATCCCGAGTTTAACTGGAATTACACAACACAACTCCCTGGGGGAGGGCAGGGGGGATGTTTGTATGTAAAAGCAATTACCACTTCGGGCAATTCTCAGGTGGCTTTTTATCAAACCGTTACATTATCGTCTGATTCTGTGTATAATTTTGATGCTGTATATAAAAACTTAAAGTTGCAGCGTTCCTGGTGTGAGGTTTTCATTGGCCAGGCTCCTAATGAAGGAGAGGACTACACAACAGATTTAGGTTCCAAAATTGCGTCCTATGGCAGTTGGGATAATCCGGCAGCAGTAGCCGAAGGTTCATTCAAATTAAATGCAGCCACCAGCGTGTCTTTTGCTCCGCCGGTAACCGGAACATATACCTTTATCATTAAAATGGGTGCAACTACTTGGGATACAGAACAGGATACCTGTGAAGTTTTGTTGGACAACCTATCGCTTACGGCAGCTCGCGTTGCGCCAGTTCCTGCCTTTAAAGCAGATGTTCGCAGTGGCTTTGCTCCGCTTACTGTTCAGTTTACCGACCAGTCGGCCTATGCTACTTCATGGCTGTGGGAATTTGGAGATGGAAGTACGTCTACGGATGAAAATCCATCGCACACGTATACTTCTGCCGGAACTTACGATGTGAAATTGACGGCAACAAATGAAATTGGAAGTGATTTTATAACGAATACTGCTTTTATCCAAGTTACTGCTGCCACACAACTTACAGGTGGAGGTGTTTTAAAAAATGGGAACATGGAAGCTCAAGGAGCCTGGAGTGTTGATTATCTGAACAGCGAGAGTGTACATCCTCAGGAAACCTGGAACTATACGGATGAAAAGCCGGATGCTGGTCAAGGCGGCTGTTTGTTAGTTGAGAGTGAAGGTGGTTCCGGCAATATTCAGTTTGCTGTATATCAAAAAGTTCATCTCAGTGCCGATTCAGTTTATGTTTTTGACGGGGCCATTCGCGATTTATCTGCCGACCTGCATAATTATTGGTGTGAGGTTTACGTGGGCAGTCAACCCATTCCTGGAGCAGATTATAGTGCCAACGATTTTGATGCAACATTAATCGCTAAATTCGATGGTTGGAATTCAGGTTCAACCGTTGCAGGTCTAAATGGTACATTTAAAAATAATGCAGGTACTTATACAAAATATATTCCTGAGTCAACCGGAGATTATTATTTCGTATTGAAAATGGGAACTTATGATGGCCCTGCTTTTACAATTGCAATTGATGAATTGTCGCTTACTCCTCTTCGTACAAAACCTTTTGTGGGTTTCTCTGCTGATAATAATGTAGGTTTTGCAGATTTGGAAACATCGTTTTCAAATACTACAAAATTTGCGGATACTTATCTTTGGGATTTTGGAGATGGAAGTACCAGTACGCTCGAAAATCCTGAGCACACATATACTGCTGTCGGTAATTATACTGTAAAACTGAAAGCTTCCAATGAATTAGGCGATTCAACACTCACTAAGGAGGCTTTTGTAAAAGTAAATGAAAAACCGGCATTGCCTGAAGGCGAAACGCTTTATGGTGGCGATATGGAAAATGGTAATTATTGGTCGAATGTGAAATTTGATGCATCAGATGCTTCAACTCTCACCTGGAACTATTCAGGAGATAGTCCTGCAGGAGCAGAAGGCGGAAACTTACGTATTCAGTCTGTTGGCGGACATTTCAATGTTGGCATTTATCAGTCAATTAATTTAACGGAAGGCTATACCTATTTGTTTGATGGATTTTATAAGGATGTAAATGGAATTGCGGATTACTGGTGTGAAGTTTATATTGGTGATGTTATGCCGGTGGATGGAACAGATTATAGTACGGATTTTGGAACTAAAATAGCCAATATCAATACATGGGAAGGCTCCGGACAATTTATGAACGGGAAAATGAGCTCATTACTTACAGTGTCGCCATATAAATGTACAAAAACCGGCACTTATTATTTTGTATTCAAAATGGGTTCAAATAAAAGTGGTACTAATAACGAAATTCTTGTTGATGGACTGACTTTGAAAGAAACACTGCCTGTGAAGGCTGATTTTTATGCTGATCCGATCGATGGTATTTCTCCTTTGACAGTAAGTTTTACTGATTTGTCGGAAAATGCCACGAGTTGGGAATGGGATTTTGGCGATGGATCTACGAGTACAGAGCAAAATCCTGAACATATATACACTCAGGGAGGAACATTTACAGTAAAGCTTACAGCTTCCAATTCCGGGTCGTCAGATACTACTATACAGACAGATCTGATTACCGTAACCCCGACAGCTTTAACGAAAGTTGATGCCGACAATTGTGAATATTCGATTAATATTGAAAACCATGTAATTAAAGTTGATGGCGTACAGGAAAGAGTTGACCTGTTCAATATCTCAGGACAGAAGGTTACTACCGAAAACATAAATGGAACATTCATATCTCCAATGTTGAATGAAGGCTTGTACATTATGGTGATAGATGGCTTTTCTACCAAAGTTATTGTAAAATAATATGTAATAAATAGTAAAGGTTTTCTAAAGATTAGTGTAGAATACAGATTACACAGAATTTCATAAAACTATTTGATCTATAAATATTCGCATGTGATTGTGTAATTTGTATTCTGTTTTTTTATATTATTTAGTTCCCTGAAATTTGTAGAATATCATTTTAAGGTATAAAAAGCATAACACCTTTTTGACTGATTTCAGTTGTTTTATTCAGAAAAATTTCCGGATTGTTTCTGGGTTCAATACAAGCTGGTTGTTATTATTCAAGGATTTAGTGATGTGTGGAAGTACCTTCTATAAAATAAATTATTTACGGATGAAAATTAGAAATATATTAAGTATTAGTGTTTTGTGTTCTTTTATAGCCGTGCTTCCTGCTAAAGCTCAGATACCGACATATCTTGACAAAACTCAGCCAATTGAAAAAAGAGTAGAGAATGCATTGTCGTTGATGACGTTGAAAGAAAAGGTTGCTATGTGCCATGCGCAGTCGAAGTTCAGTTCTCCCGGTGTTCCACGTCTGGGAATTCCCGAAATTTGGATGACAGATGGACCGCATGGCATTCGTGAAGAAGTTTTTTGGGACGAATGGGATGGTGCAAAATGGACGAATGACTCTTGTACCGCTTTCCCGGCTCTTGCTTGTTTGGCGGCGACTTTTAATCCTGATATGGCTATGCTTTATGGAAAATCTATAGGGGAGGAGGCTCGTTACAGAAATAAGAATGTTTTACTTGGTCCCGGGGTCAATATCTATCGTACTCCGTTGAATGGACGTAATTTTGAATATATGGGTGAAGATCCGTGGCTGTCTTCTCGTATGGTAGTGCCATATATTCAGGGCGTTCAGAAGAATGGAGTTGCTACATGCGTAAAGCATTTTGCGTTGAACAATCAGGAAAATGAGCGTATGTCAATTGATGTTGAAGTCAGCGACAGAGCCTTACATGAGATTTATTTGCCAGCTTTTAAAGCGGCAGTGACTGAGGCTCACAGTTGGTCAATTATGGGTGCGTATAATCAATTTCGTGGGGAACATTGTTGCCACAACGATTTGTTGCTTAATAAAATTTTGAAAAATGATTGGAAATTTGATGGTGTCGTTATTAGCGATTGGGGCGGAACACATAATACAGATCAGGCTGTATATAATGGTTTGGATCTTGAAATGGGTACATGGACTGATGGTTTGACTACCAAAGGAACATCTCCATATTCGGCTTATTATTTGGCCAACCCGTATCTTGAAGGAATTCGTAATGGCAAATACACCGAGAAAGAGTTGAATGATAAAGTGAGACGGCTTTTACGTCTGATCTTCAGAACAACAATGGCAGCCGATCGCCCTTATGGTAAATTTGTAAGTCCGGAGCATTCATTGGCGGCCCGTAAAATAGCCGAGGAAGGAATCGTGTTACTTAAAAATGATAAAAAAACTTTACCAATTCCCGTTGGAAAATATAAGAAGATTCTTGTTGTTGGTGAAAATGCGGTAAAAAGTCTTGTTATCGGAGGGGGGTCTTCATCGCTTAAGGTGGCGTATGAAATGTCACCTCTTCAGGGACTTATTGATAAATATGGGAAAGAAAATATTGCATATTCAAAAGGCTATAATTCAAATTTGAATATGAATAAGCCAAAAGATAAACAAAAGGCCGATTCGTTGATGACTGTTTCTCTTGAACTTGCAAAAACAGCTGATGCTGTAATTTTTATAGGAGGTCTTAATAAAAATTATTTTCAGGATGCGGAAGGTGATGATCGTAAGTCCTTTGATTTACCATATCAGCAAAATGAATTGATTGAGAATCTTTTGAATGCCAATAAGAATACAAGTGTTGTGCTATGTAGTGGAAATGCTGTTGCTATGCCTTGGATTGATAAAGTTCCTGCACTTTTACAGGCATGGTATTTAGGCTCAGAATCAGGTAATGCTTTAGCTTCTGTTATTTCCGGAGATGTAAACCCTTCGGGAAAATTGCCGTTTACCTTTCCTGTTAAACTGGAAGATAATGGAGCTATTTCTTTCGGAAAAATGTCATATCCCGGAATAAATAAAAAACAAATTTATGGAGAAGATATTCTTGTCGGGTATCGTTGGTTTGATACACAAAAAATTAAACCATTATTCCCCTTTGGATTTGGATTGAGTTATACAACATTCGAATATGGAAAGATAAATTCCGATAAAAAAATGTATGCTCAGGATGATGTTGTTAAACTTACATTTAGTCTTAGAAACACGGGAAAAATAGCTGGTGCAGAAGTAGTTCAGGCTTATATGTCGGAACCTAAGGCATCTGTCCTGAGACCAATGAAAGAACTAAAAGCTTTTAAAAAGGTGTTTTTGGCAGCTGGAGAACAAACAATGGTTACACTGGAAATAAAAGTGAAGGACTTAGCATATTATAATGATATTAAAGAAAGTTGGGTGGTTGAGCCCGGAGAATTTGTGTTTTCAAATGCTTCGTCATCAGCCGATGTAAAAAGTAAGGTCTCGGTTATAGTTGAATGATGAAAAATTAGTTAGTGTGTCTAAAAGGGAAACACCCAAAGTTGTTGTTCAGCTTTGGGTGTTTTTTTATTGAGTTATTCAAAAAGTATTTATAAAGACACTCCCGAAAGCGAATTTATGTTTGATTTTATTTTCGATTTGGCCGGTGATAATCCTTCTGATTTTGCTGTGATCCGGATTTTTGCCGGGAAATTACCCGCTTTAAGTAAAAAAGTCGCAATCCCTGCTTCTGCTGCTACAGCCTTCGGACTGATAATCTCAGCCCCAGTACTAACTGTAAGGCTCACATTGTTGGCAGCATCGAAAACCGGATGGCCTTTTTTATCACAGATAGTAACGTAAACGAAAATAGCATCGGCACCATCTGCTTCTAAAGGTTTGGAACTTAAGTCATAGCTTATTTTTAATTGTGCAGCTTTGCCTGCGGTTGAAATTTTGTCCGTTGCCACTTTTTTGTTGTTTCTGTATCCTACAGCTTTTAATGTTCCCGGTTCATACCTGTCCGGATGAAAAATAAAAGGAGCATGAGGCAGTTTATCGGATATAGAATTTCGTTCTGCTTTTTGCTGTCCGATAAGTTTGCCGTTTAGATAAAGAGCCACTTCATCGCAATTCGAAAATACTTTTATATCCTGAAAATCAGAATTTTTATTCCAATAGCTTGCTATTTTTAAGGTTGGTAGAGTACTTTGACTGCGATACATGTAATAACTGAATTTAGGTAAACGCAACATGTCCATAATACCTGATGATTCGATGTCTGGAGAATAGCCGCGGTTATAGTCGAACATCAACCAGTTTGCATCGCCCAAATGCGGATTACGCAAATTGTCGTTGTGAGCTTCCTGAAAATTGATGGCTTGCTGTAGTAAGCGCTTCTCTCCATCTCTACGAAGTTGGCGGCTGGTACGCTCGTTGGGTGTTAAGCCTGCATATCCGGCCTGATTGAGTCCAGCATCCTGAGCATAATATTCCCAATCGCCATATTCGCCTGTGAACAGAGGAATTTTTCCTGAATATTTTTTCCAGTAAAAAGGTGGTTTTGCATGTTGCCTGGCCGGGATAAAAACGTCGTAGTATTTATCAATCCAGCCGCAGGTTATAAGTTTTGTCTCGGGAAATTCTTCTTTTGCAATGTTGTTCATTTGTTTCATAAAACTGTCGGGCATAGGCGATTCGTTTAACGAAAGTTCCCATATTGCAACACAGGCATGATTCCTGTCACGCCGGATAAGTTCCCGAGCATTTTGGTATGAGCGTTCTTTGAAAAGACTATCCCCAACAAACTGCCAGCCCGGAATAGCATCTATGGCCAAAATTCCCAATTCGTCGCAGGCCTTCATAAATGCCGGTGATTGCGGATAGTGAGAAAGTCTCACAATATTGAATCCGGCCTGTTTTATTTTATAAACATCCCTGTATTGAGCGTTGTCAGAAAGTGCATTTCCTATATACGGATATTCCTGATGCCGGTTTGTGCCAATTAATAACAAAGGTTCGTTATTCACCCAAAACTGGTCATTTTTAATTTCAAATTTCCGGATTCCGATACGATTCTCTACACGGTCGATTATTTTTCCTTGCTGGCTAATTTCAACAACTAATTTATATAAATCAGGATGGTTGGGATGCCATAACCGTGGATTTTTAATGCGTAGTGTATCTGTTATACCAAGCTGATTTTTTGCTATTATCCTTTGGTTTTGTAAAGTTTCTTGTATTACAGGTTCCCCCTTAGAGTTTATTAGTTTGTAGGAAATATTGAATTTTTCAGGAATTTTATAATCGTTGCGGATGTGTGTGGCAATAGCTATTTGCGCCGAATCTTTTGTTACAACCGGATACCATATTTTTATTCCTCCCGATGCAGTTAAATTTTCTTTAATACTGTTTGTAATATGGAGTAGCTCGGTTACAATCAGCGATACATTTCTGTATATTCCGCTGTAATAACAAAAATCCAGTGTCTGGATAGATTTTCCGGGAGGGATCTCCGGATTTGAGGTATTGTCTGTTTTTACAATAATTCTGTTTGCTTTTTCATAATTTATTGCATCAGAAATATCTATGCAGAAGGGCAAATATCCTCCATAGTTAGTGTAAATATGCTTCCCGTTCAACCAAACATCAGCCTTTTGCATTATAGCATCAAACTGAATGGAGATTTTTTTGTTTTTCCATGCCGAATCTGCGGTGAACTCTTTTGCATACCAGCTGATTCCTTCCCATGGGTTTACTATTGTCAGCGGCTCTACTTTGGCTGTGCGAGGTAAAGTTACGTTTGTCCAGTCATTAAAATCAAAGTTTTCGAGCCAGGGAGATTCTGTTTTAGCGGAGAGATCTTCTTGATTGCAAAATTTCCAGTTGCTGTTGAAATTAATGGTTTGTCTACCGTTTTGCCCCCAAATAAATAGGGGAAAGAAACTTATAAAAAATAATACCTTTTTCATGAAATTGCTGTTTTCGGGTAATTTTTCGATGTATTTAGTTAATATTCTCCTGAAGCCTCGATGAAATGTCGAAGATCCAGGAGAATTAAAAAAACAAATGTTAACTAAATGAATTTCTAAATTGTCGATTTAAAAATTGAAATCTTTTTTTGTGTCTAGGTGTTTAAATCTTGCAATATAAACTCCAATGTTTAATTTTTTTGTTGAATAATGATTTATTGTTTGTTTCAGACTGAATTGTCTGACCGCTTATATTGATTAACAATTTCTTTCATGTTCATGATATTTTGTTCGAAAAATTTATTTGAATGCGCTTAGCGCTTTTGTGGGTTTTCCATCGTTTCCCCAGCAATTCAATGCATATTGACTCCAGCTGCGGGCGCCTTCTGGTTCCCAGTAGAAAACGCCAAGGCCTTTGTGCAGAGGAACCATTTTCACTTTTTGAATAACGGCTTTCAGCATATTGTAAGTGTTTTGAACTTTATTATCTTCACCTCCAACTTCCACAACCATCACTTCTTTTTCGTAGCGTTGAGCCATGTCATTCAGGTTTTTACTCAAATCGTCGATTGACAGGGTATAATCAGGTTGTCCATCGAGCCAGAAAGGATAGTAAGACATGCCGATAATATCATATTTGGCACCATATTTTGTTGCGTTATCAAACCACCAGCGAAAACGTTCATTGTCGTTTCCCTGATCAACGTGGAGAATGATTTTTGTTTTTGGCGAAACGGCTTTTACGGCATCGTAACCTTTGTTGATTAATTGTGCCAGCTGAGGCCAATTGTCGGTATGCCCTTCCGGATAAATCATTCCGGTAGGTGTCTCGTTTCCTATTTGAACCCATTCCGGAGTAACTCCAGCACTTTTTAGAGCAGATATGACATTGAATGTATAGTCGTAAAGAGAGTCTTTTAATTGTTCAAAACTCAATTCTTCCCAGGCTTTGGGCTTTTTTTGTTTCGATGGGTCTGCCCACGAATCGCTGTAATGAAAATCTATCATTATGCGCATTCCCATTTTTTTTGCTCTTACAGCCATGTCTATTGTTTCTTCTTTGCTACAGTGCCCCGAATGCGGGTCGTTCGAAGGATTGACAAATGTTCTTAAACGGATAGAGTTAATACCATGATCTTTCAGTATTTTGATGCAGTCTTCGGGTTTTCCCTGTTCATTGTAAAACTTATAGCCCGAAGCTTCCATTTGAGGAAGCCAGCTAATGTCGGCCCCTTTTGCAAAAGCTTGTGTTGGTGTGATATTTTCAGAGGCTTTTACGAAAATTTGAATAGATAATAGCAATGTGACTAAAATTGAAAATGATTTCTTCATTTTTTATGTTTTAAATTATTTAAAGGCATCTAAAGCAATAGTTGGCTTGCCATCATCGTTCCATGCACTTAGTGAGTATCCACTCCAGCTGCGTGCACCTTCCGGCTCCCAATAAATTACACCCAGACCTTTGCTGTTGGGTACAGATTTTACTTTCGTTTGAACTGCCAGAAGCATATTGTAAGTATTTAGAGCTTCAGTATCTTCTCCTCCAACTTCAACAATCATTACTTCTTTCCCGTAACGGGAAGTAATGTCAATCATATTGTTTCCGAGGTCATTTATACTTTCGGTATAATCTTCATTTAGCCAATAAGGATAATAAGATAATCCAATCACATCATATTGTACTTTATAGTAATCAGCTTTGTCAAAGAAAGTTCTAAAGCGGGAATTGTTATTTCCCTGATCAAGATGAATGATGACTTTGATATTTGTATCGATGGCTTTTGCTGCATCATAACCCTTATTTAGTAACTGTGCTAGTTGGGGCCAGTTATTCGTGCTTCCGTCAGGCCATAATATTCCCCCGGGAATTTCATTTCCAACCTGTATCCATTCCGGGGTGACTCCAATCTGTTTAAGGGTATCCAGAACATTATATGTATGATTATATACATCATCTAATAATTGCGAAAAGGTGTGATTTGCCCACGCGGCTGGTTTTGTTTGTTTACCGGGATCTGCCCATGAGTCGCTATAATGAAAGTCTATCATGATTCTAAATCCTTTATTTTTTGCTCTTAAAGCCATTGTTGCGACTCCTTTTTTACTGCAATGGCCGTTTGTTTTATCATTCGAAGGATTTACCCAAACTCTTAGCCGAATAGTATTGATACCCTTTTCTTTCAATATATCCAAACATTCTTTTTGAGTACCATAGCTGTCATAAAATGTGTAGCCCGTAGCTTCCATTTGTTCAAGCCAGCCAATGTCAGCGCCTTTAACAAAATCTGTTGTGGTTGTTGATGTAGATGGTGTTGGATCCTCGTTCTTACATGATATTAAACTAATAGTTGATAGCAAAATAAATATAGAGAGGAAAAAACGGGAGTACTTCATATTGATAAGAAATTAAAATATTTACAGTTAAGTAAAAAATCACACAATAAGAAATTCAATTATTAGATGTTATGTAAAACAGTCAATTATAGTGCTGTAATAAAACAACTTTAGAAGAATTCTTATATATTATGCATTTTCACTAACTTTCAAAAATACATAAAATTTAATGAAGGCGTCTCAATTTGCAGACGCCTTCAAACCTTAAAAACTAATTTATTATTAATTGGTTGGAGTGAGTGTATAACTAAGTTTGGCCGGATCACTCAAATCAACTGTCAAAACAAAAGTTCCGGTCTGATCATTGGTTATATTATCTCCGTTTAGCGATAATTCTCCAGAAAAGGAATTCGATCCTAATTGATAAGACCATAATGGCGATCCGGAGCTATCATGTGTTACTAATTTGAAAGAACTGTTTGCCTCGCTAAAGGTTATAGTTGCGCTATAAGTCTTCGAAACGGAATCCCACAACATTGGGTCTGAAGAATTATCCCAGGAGTTGAAATCTCCGTACACATTCAATGAACTCATATATACAAAACTCCAAGTCAATGCATTCATATCAGCAGTAATATAATAAAGACCAACATTCTCATCTAACCATAAACTCCATTTGTCTGAAGCAGAATACAGGTTAAAACGCCCTGTGTCGTTTACCGGTTCCGAACCATAAGCATCTCCGTCTGTGTTTGCCTGTGGCAACAGATAAAAGTTTTGCCACCCGTTAGCAGCATAGAAAAAGCCCGCATATTGTCCATCCTTGTTTGGAGAACATAATCTGTTTGAAAAATCAGAAATAGAAGATACGCTTTGTCCTAAGCCCATGTATATGTAATCGAATTCGGAACCATAAGGAGTCAATTCGAATGAAACAACACTGCTATATACAGCAGGATTATTATCCGATTGAGTTGTTTTAACTCTTAGGTAGATAGTAGATGCAACATCGGCAGGTAAATTATATTTTTTTGCGTAAGTATTTAGTGCCGAACCTGTAAAATAAGCCGAATCCTGTAATATATATTCTTCAGAATTTACAAATGAGGATGAAGTATCCATTTGTAGAGTATTAGTCAGAGCATTTGTTGCTAATTTATATTCGTCTGTATTAAGTTGCAAAGGATGATTAGTCCAGGTAATCAGCAAGACCGAATCATTGTCGTTGTCTGTAGAAAGAACAATATTACTTGATGATAAATTCATATCTGTAACAGCTGTCAATTCATCAACCGTCGAAATAATCAAACCATCGTTGCTACATGCCTCAAATAACATTAACAGGCATAATGGGAATAAATATTTAATTATTGATTTCATCTGTTTAAAATTTTAATAATTTGGATTACTTAATTTTTTATTTGCAGCAATTTCTGATGCCGGAATTGGGAATAAGTTATATTTAGCAGCGGTTGCAGTTCCGTTTTTTACGCCTCCCTTCCATGACCAGACATAACTATTGCCTGTAAATTTTCCATATCGGATCAAATCCGTTCTGCGCAGACATTCCCAATGCAGCTCTCTTCCCCGTTCCGTAAGAAGCCAATCCAAATCCAGAGTAGCATCTGAAATATCACCGTCACTACCAGTACCGGGGGTTACTCCCCAGGCCCGATCCCGTATTTCGTTCACATAACTTAGTGCTGTAGCACGGTTGCCCCCGCTACCTCCACGTAAAACTGCTTCGGTATAGTTGAGATATATTTCGGCTAAACGGATAACCGGCCAGTCGGTATTCGCAACTCCGGATTTACCGGTAGCAGCTGTACCATCATCGTTCAAATTACTATATTTAGTGACTAAATAACCGTCACTTTGGTTTGAAAGAGATGAAATAGTTAACGATTGTCCGTCGGAGTAGAATTTAGCCCGTTTATCCGTTGCGCCGGAAGGATCCGCGAAAAATCCGACACATTCAGGACGTGTGCGCATGTTTCCCCATGCCGCATCGACCCCATAATCAGCTGCTAAGGCACTGCCACCCAAAGCACCGGCAATAAGAAATATTGTTCCACTCCATGACTCGCTGTTTGTCATATCCGATGTAATCGGAAAAATAATTTCATTGGTTCGAAGGTGATTTTGTGCATTAAACAAATGATCATAAACCGGTTCTAATGTATATCCCTGTTCGAATACTTTTTTACAATAAGTAATGCATTCAGTATATTTTGCGGTTTTAATGTAAGTCTCAGCGTTAAGATAAAGTCTGGTTAATAATGACCATGCTGTACCTTTACTCGGGCGACCGTATTCGTTATTTCCGTTTTCGGGCAGTAAATTTCCGATAGCTTTAAGTTCCGATTCTATGTAGTTAAAGAGATCCTGATTGTTGGTGGGGTCAGGCATAAATGATCCTACCGGATCGTTTTCTGTTACAAACGGGACGTTACCCCCGAATAAATCCAGGATATTCATCCAAACCATTGCTCTGATAAAACGGACATCATTTCTATAACTAATTATCGTTGTTTGATCCGAAGTAGAAAAATTTGCAATTTTTGTATCCGTAGCATTCCGAAGAAATTCATTACACAGAGCTATATCATAATACAGATCGTAATAAATGCCATGAGTTGGAACATCTTGCGTTGTCCATTGCATTGTTTGTAGTGGATCCATATTGTCGCTGGGCCATGAATAAACTACCTCATCGGTCGGATATTCCTGCATTGAGAAATAACCTCTCATTCCAACAAAACGCATATCTATATCTGGATTACCAAACATTAAACCTCCATAAACGCCTGCCATGGATAGTCGATAGCCTTCTACGGTTTGATATACGTTTTCCGATGTTAATTGTTCTTGCGGGTATTGATTTAAATCGTCGGTACAGGATGGTGCAAAGAGCAACACCAAAGCAAACATGACATAAATCAATTTATATTTAAATTGTATCATAAGTCTATTATATTAAAATTGTATTATTAAAGATTTAATGTTAAGTTAACTGAATATACTCTGGGATGCGGATAGAGGCTTACGTCGTATCCGTTGGAAACTTCAGGGTCAACACCGGAGTATTTCGTAATTGTGAATACATTTTGAACTGAACCTCCAACTTTCAGACTGACAGATTTATAGATTTTTCCCAAATCATAAGAGCATGTTAGGTTGTCCATTTTGAGAAATGATGCATTTTCAATATAATAATCGGTAAGAAATGGCTGCTGAACGAATCCTGTATTCAAGAAATCTTTGTTGATATTATTCAAGGTATTCGACATATATTGAACATCCGCTAAAGAAGCCACCTTTTGTTGATTGTAAACATAATTTCCAATATTGGCACGTAAAACAGTACTTAATGTTATTTTTTTCCAGGTTACAGATGTGTTGAATCCAAAAATAAAATCGGGCGTTGGTTTATGATAGCGATAAAAGTCGTTATCATCGACTACCCCATCTTTATTGAGGTCAGCATACATGCCCTCGATAGGTTTTCCATTTGAGTCGTATACCTGTTTTCTTACATAAAACATATATGGCGCATATCCCTGAGTCAATATCTGAAGACTTTGTCCCCCTTTGGTTACAACCGGACCTGCCTGTAATCCAGGATCCTGCGCCATTTCCAGCGAAGTAATATTTTGATGTTGGTATGTCCCGTTAAATCCTAAAGTCCATTGGAAATTTTTTGTTTGGATAGGTGTTCCGTTAATTGCTAGTTCCACACCCTCGCTTTCCAGACTACCAACATTAGTCGTTACCTGATTGGATATGTTTGTTCCCGCCGGAGCGTTAACTGTTGCAATTAAGTTTGTGGTCGTTCTATAGTAGTAATCAATAGATCCGCTAATTCTCCTTTTCAGAAATGCGAAATCTACGCCTGCGTTATATGCGTTTGTTGTTTCCCATTTTAAATCCGAAGCATAAGCTGTAGGGGTGTAGGTCATATAGTATTGATTGCCCATTAAAACTTCATTGGTAGAGGAACCTAAATAATATATTGGTAAATAGTTATAATTTCCAATACCATCCTGTTGGCCTGTTACTCCATAACCCAATCTCAATTTCAAATCATCAATTTTTTCACATGATTTCAGAAATGATTCATTCTTGGCATTCCATGCAAATGCAAGAGATGGGAAAACACCCCAACGGTTTGATTCTGAAAAGCGGGATGTACCATCACTTCTCAAAGTAGCGGTGATTAGATAGCGGCTATCAAAACCGTAATGAATTCTGCCATAATAAGAGATTAAAACATGTCGTTGATAGTCGGCAAGACCCCTGTATGTTACTGAATCACGATCTGCCGTCATTGTTACCGGTACTGCTGTTTCAGATATCCAATCCTGATAATCATAACCCACAGTTGCATCAAGCGTACTCTTTATGGATTCTAATTCTTTGGAATAATTTAAATAAGAAGATAGTAATTTATTGGTATTTGTTTGTGAAGCTGTACTATAAGATCCTCTTCCACTAATATCTGAAAAGTATGATTTAGCCGCATCCGGGGAAATGTAATCTGTAGTATTTCCATTAGCAGCATCAAATCCTAATGTGACGTGCATTCTTAAATCAGGAAGAAAATGTACCCGGTAATCAACATCAAAATTACCGATAAGCCGGTTAATATCACCTTTATGACTTTCCTGATAAAGAAGACTATATGGATTGTATGGAGCTGAGCTGACCGGAATTCCTGCATTTGTGAGAAATTGTGTATATCCACCATACAGAGTGCTACCCGAATATACCGGAAGTGTAGGGTTAAAAACTGTAGCGGCATAAATCGCATCGGTATTTGCGTATGTATTGTTATTAACGGCTCCTTTAATGCTTAGGTTTAATCTGAGCTTATTATCGAAAAATGATGGAGTAATCTGAATATTACCTGTGTATCGTTTATAATTATCAGTTTTTAATATTCCATCCTGATACATATAGCCTACAGATGCTCTGAAAGGTATAGCTTTGGCAATTTTACCACTTAAGCTCAAACTATTATCTGTTCCAAATGCAGGTTGATATATCAGATCATACCAATTTGTCCATGTATCTCCTAACAGGCTTGAGTAATCTGTATTATCAGCAATTCCTTTTTGGGCAACAGCACTTTTGAATTCTGATTCATTCAACATTTGAGGAGTACGCGTTTTTGTCTGTATTGAAGAGTTTGTCGTGAATACAACCTTTAATTTATTACTAACAGCTTTTTTAGTTGTAATCAGTAACACACCATTTGATGCTCTCGAACCATAAATAGCCGTTGACGAGGCATCTTTAAGAATAGTTATATTTTCAATGTCATTGGGGTTTATCAATGAAAGAAAGTTCCCTGACCCGGTAATACCTCCTGATTCCAAAGGTACACCATCAACCACAATCAAAGGTTCATTACTTGCGTTAAGAGATGCTCCACCTCTAATCCTGATTGAAGTGCCGGATGTCGGAGAGCCGCTCCAAGGTAAAATTTGAACGCCGGCCACTTTGCCATTAATTAAATCAGTAGATGTTGTATGCAAACCTTGATTAAAATCTTTAACGCCAACACTTGCAACGGAACCTGTCAGGTCTTTTTTCTTTTGCGTACCATAACCGACAACTATAACCTCGTTCAAAACTTTGTCAGACGGATTTAATTTTATATTTAATACAGTTTTCCCTGACACAGATATAGTTTGGGACTCATATCCGATATATGAAAAATCAAGTGTTGCATTTTTATTTGTGTAGGAAATAGAGTATTTCCCATTTATGTCGGTAATAGTTCCCTGGCCTGTTCCTACAACTTTGATATTAACTCCCGGTAATGGAGTGTTTTGTTCATCTACCACCAAGCCCTTTATTTGGAAATGTGATGTTTGGGCTTGAGTTGAATAGATCCCGGTGTAGGCCGGGAGAATCAACAAAATAATTACCAAAACAGCTGTTTGCAGATGAGTCAATAATTTAAAGTGATTGTTTCTTTCCATGATATATTGATATTAAAGTTTTAATTGTGTTTATAGATACTTCTATGTGAGAAAGGCTGATTTTGTGTTCGGAAAATTAACTCGGTATTGTTGTTATGAGGACAGAAAAAAGTTGCAGGCAGTGAATGCCACCTTTTTTGATTTTGTGAGAATATGGATTTTCACCAGATAATTACTTGTAAAAGTAAATGCGCGTGTAAGTACGACGATTTTGTTGTAAATGGTAATTCTTTCCATGAATAAAATTTTAAGGTGTAACAACATTTCATCAACAATCTCTGTCTCCTGTTGATTGAACGAAGCAAATTTATCGGAAAGCATTTTTTTAAAAAAGCACAAATCGGACAAAAAAGACAATAATTCGGACAAATATATATTATCTCTATATTGATTTTTTTTGTTCAATATGTTCATTATTAATGGTATAAGTGTTTTCGAGCGAAAGCTTTTTTAGTCGGTGGTATTTTTATAATTAAAAATGTTGCCCTGTTTTAGGTTTGTATATAAAGCTGTTTTTAATTGCTCATTTCGTGTTTAATTTGTTTCGCAAATTCTGATTATTGCTGATATTGTTTAGGGCTTACACCGTATATCGACTGGAAACATTTAGAAAAATAGGAGTAATTTGAAAAACCGACTAAATACATTACTTCCGATACCGTGAATTTTTGTTGAGCGAGTAGCATCGCCGCTTTTTTCATACGAATTGAGCGGATATATTCTACTGGAGTAAGGCCTGTAAGTTGCTTTATATGTCGGTATATCTGTTTAGGGCTTATGCCTGTAATTTCGCTGATCAGGTTCACATTTAAGTCCGTTTCGGCAATTTTATCTTCAATAAGGGTGGTTATGTTATTCAGAAATTTTTCATCCCACGATTGTGCTTCTATCTCTTTCGGAGTAGTTATGGCTTCAATTCTGATAATCTCTTTTACTTTCTCATTTCTGTTTAGCAACTGTTTGATTTTTAGTTTCAAAAGTTCAGTGTCGAATGGTTTTTGTATAAAAGCATTTATGTCGAGTTCAAAACTTTTTCCTTCGGTGGTTTTGTCGCCTTTTGCAGTTAGCATAATGAGCGGAACGAGTGCAGTTTCTTTATTTTTCCGGAGTTGTTTGCACATTTCCATCCCATCCATAACAGGCATCATTACATCGGTAATGATAAGATCCGGCTTTTCTGAAATGGCGCTCATCAACCCTGTTTTTCCATTATGAGCAGTTATACATTGATAATCTTCTTGTAAAATGCTCTGTATGAAATTGCAGACATCCACATTATCTTCTACGATCAGAATAAGGGGACGTGATTCATTATCTGATTCAATTTCAATATTTTTTGTATTGTCTTTAATTATATTGTTGGTAATCAGAGTTATGTCGGGTAAATAAATACTGACTGAAACGGCAGTGCCTTTATTTTCTTCCGATACAATGGAAATGGTTCCTTTATGCAATTCAACATAATTTTTTGCCATATAAAGTCCAATGCCGCTTCCTTCGTGCTTGTTTTTGTTTTTTCCTGATTGAAAAAAACGGTCGAAAACATAAGGTAAATCTTTAGCAGGAATACCGCTTCCTGTATCCGAGACAATAATCAGAAGATTGTCTCCGGATGTTTTAAGGCTGAGTTTGACAGAACTTCCTTCATCACAATATTTGCAGGCATTTGAAAGCAAGTTGTTAATTATGGATTCAAATTTTACAACATCAATGCTGACTTCGATTTTGTCGAAATCCGAATGAAAATTGTATTGTATGTCCTTTTTGCGAAAAGCTTCTTCGTATATCAGGAATATTCCGCGACAAAATTCAACGAATTCTACACGAGAACAAATTAAGGTGTTGTCGGGAGATGTTTCTAATCGTTCAAAACCCATAACCTGCTGAATAAGAGTGTTTATGTGCAGGGCGTTTTTTCGGATTAATTGCAACAGTTTTTTCTGTTCCCCATTTTTTATATTTGCCAGCAGTTGGTCTACCGGGCCAAGAATCAGGCTCAGTGGCGTTTTAAAATCATGAGATACGTTGGTGAAAAAATCGATTTTTAGCCGGGAAAGCTCTAAAGTTTTTTCTTTTTCAATGCGCTCAATACGGGCTATATGCTTGTCTCTGAAATAAATAATTATCCAGTATACAAGCCCGATTATCAATAGAATATAAATTAGTTTTGCCCAAAACCCGTAATACCAAGGCGGGAGTATGGTAACCGGAAATTTGAATAAAATAAGAGCCTCGTTGCCAGTCGACGGTAGTCCGATCTGAAGTGTATATTTCCCCGGAAGAAGGTTGGTGTAAGCGATTCGTTTACTGCCGTTTACAGGTGTGCGCCAATTCTGGTCGGCTCCCTCAAGTTGATAAATATATTGTGGAGCATCCTCCTGAGCATATTTTAAATCAGAAATTTCAAAGCCTACGTTATTCTGATTATACTTCAATTTTATTCTTTTCAGATTATGAGCTGATACTCCTGCATAATCTTTTCCGGCCTGTAATAATACGTCATTTATATATATTCCTGTCAGGACAGGTTTTTGAGGAAGATTATTTTTTTCTATAATATCAGAGGGAAAAACAGCGAACCCGTCCACACCTCCAAGATAAATGAGTTTAGTTGCAGGATCGTAAAAACTACATGAGAAATCTTTATTCAGAATGCGCACCTGTTGTAATTGTAGTGTAAACTTATTGAGGGCAAAAGTTCCGTCCGGCCCGCTGATCCATATATATTTGTTTTCTTCTGTAATAGTACGTACTCTTATATCTTTCAGAATATTGGTTTGTATGTTTTCTATCTTGTCATTTTCAGGATTTATTTTACACAACCCACCTGAAAATCCTACCCAGATATATCCTTCTTTATCACAAATCAGGCTGTACGATCTGCCATTGGCAAGTTGAGGGTCTGCGTAAGAAATTACAGTAACTTCTCCGGTGTAAGGATTGATTTTATTGATTTTATTGTTGTATGCAAGTGCCCATATAAAACCATTTTTGTCACTTGTAATATGTAAAATATAATTGTCGGATAGTCCGCTTTGTGATTTGTTTTTGTAGAAATTTTTTTCTGCGGAATAATAAGACAAATTATTTTCCAGTAGTTTTCTGGGGTCAACACAAAATACACCTCCGAGGCAGGTTGCTATCCATAAATTATCTGATTTATCTTTAATTATCTGATAGGCCCAATTGGCATTTCTGTTTTTTGTTTTATCTACAATATTATATCTTATGAATTGCTTCTGTGTATAGTCATATCGGTTAATACTTCCATCTGTCGCCACCCAAAGTTGATGTTTCTGATCTTCATAAATATTGCGTATCCGGTTATGAGAAATAGAATGCTGTTTATCACCCATTTTGTACCAAATGTAGCTCCCGTTTAAATTTTGGCATATCAAGCCGTTTGTCCCGCCAAACCACATATTGTTTCTCGAATCTTTGAAAATGCATTGTAACTGGTTGCCATCGCCTAAGCCTGTAATTTGTGAAAGTGGTACCCAGTCGTATGTTTTATTATATATGTAATGTGATATTCCATAGTCTGTTCCAAACCATACATTTTGATCTCTGTCAGTGAAAATATCCCAGATTATGTTGTTGATAAGCGATTTGTTGTCTCGAGAGTCATGAACCACTTGCTGTGTCAGTTTTTGCTCTGGTTGATAAATGTATAGGCCATTGTCTGTCCCAATGAGTAAGTTATGATCTTGTCCAATTCCAAGCGATTTTATCGAATTGCCATTGAGAGCGTTTATTTCTTCAACTTTTTGTTTTTCTGGGAAATAGCAGAATAGTGAACCTTCAGTACCAACCCAAATACAATTTCGGATCGTATCTTCAAATAGAGCGTTTACCAATAAACTGTTTTTTTTCGATAATCGGGGTAGGGGAATCGTATGAAATCGATTATTTTTTTCATTAAGAAAACAGAGCCCGTTATATGTCCCTATGTATAATGTGTTTTTGCGGGTGTTCAGTAATGAATATATGGTTCGGTGTGGAATAACGGAATCATTTATCTGGAACAGTTGTGTTAGCTGCCCGTTTTTGAATTTACTGTAATATAATCCGTTAAGAGTTCCTATCCAAAGTTCATTCTGACGGACAGCAAGTGCGCGGGTGTCTGCTTGTAGAGAGATCCCTGTTTGTTCATATTGATCGGTAAAAGTATTGTACCGAAGTATGCCGTTGTCGGTACCAATCCATAAAAATTTATTTTTTAAGAATAAAAGACAGCTTATTTTCAGATCTGTTTTTATATCACTCTGTTTAGGAACGTAAATATGTGACTGTGAATTGAGCCCGTTATAGCAATATAGACCTTTATAAGTGCCAAACCATATTAAACCAGTTGTGTCTTGTGCGAAGCAATTGATGACAGATGCATCTGACTCAGGATAATAATTATTAAATTCGCGATAACCTTCTGTTTCCCCGTATGTTGTAACCTGACTTAAGAATATGGCAACGAAAATTACAATTAGTGTTTTTAGGTGCATGCTTTTAGGGATTATATTTATTTCCGTATTTTATAATACTTGTTTCGGACAAAAATACCAGATTAATTTGATTGGCTAAACCATAAAATTAATTATAAGTAAAATTATTTAAATGGAAATTTTGTATTGAATCTAATTATCAAATGAGATTTTCCTTCATGAATAATGATGAGTTTTTTTAATTAATAATATTAATTTTATGGTTTATGTTAATAAAAGTAAGGCTGTCAGAGAATTCTCCGGCAGCCTGATTTTTGGAAGCTTGTTCTGATATTGATATTTTGGAGCGTTACTTCTTTTTCTGTGGGAAATAAGCGTAAAGAGCATTTTCGAGTTCAACTAAAAAAGGAAAATTGCCCCAATTTCCTCTGTCGTAATCGAATAGTTGAAAAACGACAAATGAAGGTTGACCTTTTAGAACGTCATGTATTTTATATTTTTCGTTGTTTAATCCAAAAACTTCAAAGTCTGGAAGCAGCATCCCTTCGATATTTCCTTTCTTCCATGCTTTAAAAGTCGGATCCTGACCTTCTGTATAAATTTTCTTTTTATCTTGCTTAGCGGGAGTTCCTTTTCCGATGTACTTTTTCATTTCTGCTGCTATGGCCGGAGCTTTATCCTTTGCTCCAGGTTCCGTCAAAAAATAATCTCCATTATAGTAAGAGCATGTACAACCCTGATTATGACTTGCATTGCTTACATAACGTCTTTGGCATGCAACCACCATATTTGCATCGACTATCAGAGTTGCAAAAGATTGATATTTACCCTGACGGGACAGAGGACTCGCTAAGCTGTTCGCGGTATTCCATCGGGTAACGAAGTCTGCTTCATTGTACGATAAATTAGGCAGATAATAAAAGTCCAGATGAGGATAGTTATTTGCATTAAAGGTGTCGGCCGGCTTACTCATGAAAATAACAATTGTCTTTTCGGGAGCAGATTTGAATGGTTTAGCCGCATTTATCATATTTATTGAACAGGCAGAGCATATTGCAGTTACAACTGCAATTTTGAAAGGTGTTTTCATGATTATGGTTGTTTTTTAAGAGTAAGGTTAATCTTCTGAATTGAAATAAAGTCGACACTATTGTCGGTTAAGTTTTTATAGTTTACCTGCGATGGTACCTTCGGAATAAAATTAGCGCCGGAGATGCCTTTTATGGCTGCGGAAGCCACTAAACCACCAAGACCACCTTCATTTTTTAACGATGACTGGGATGCTATGAATACTGATTCCGTGTTAACGAAATTTTCTAATTGTTCACCGCTTCCTTTAATATCCGGAACGGAATTTTGATTTTCAAAATAGATAATGTCACCTTTTTTATGTATTCCAAATTTAAATTCGGATACTACTTCATACGAATCAACAGCAATTGTTTCGCCTTTTTTATTCCATGCTGAAATTCTGCTGTCAATTGTCGATTGTGGCAGACTGAAACGAAAAGTTGCAGTCCAATTATTGGAGCTTTGATCGAATTTGAGTTCAACAGTGCCGGACTGATAAGTCGTGCCTATTTCATTGTTCTGCTTTTTGCCCAAAAATTCAATATCCCAGGTACCGAGCAATTTAGATGTAACTTCTGTAAATTCTTTAGTTCCCTGAGTCATGTATGGGTTTTTCCCAAATGCATTATACGTGAAAAACAATGCGAATGCGATAATTGTAAATTTTTTCATTTTATATAAAATTTTAAATTAAGCTTACTCTGGTCAGGTTTTTCAGCGTCCCCCGTTAGTTTTTAATCAGTGTAGAGTTTATATTTGTAAGTAGTCAGGTTGTATCTTTGATAAATCTATTCCAAAATTATATCAGATGAAATCATTACTGACGATTGATGAATATTTGCCACATTTGATTTATTATTTAGTTGTATTTATAGGATATTCGTTGGTTTCCTGTTATAAATTGGCTGGTTGTCCGGATATATTTTTTACCTTTGATTTATGTGTAATAATCATAAAATAGTTGTTTTTCTGATAATAAATCTTAATTGGATGTTTCTTTTCGGAATTTCGAAAAATAATATCAGGGAAGATTTCTATACTAATTTTAGAAATTTAACTATAAGAGACGGATTAAGTGATAATTATATTTTAGACATCCGGCAAGGCACCGATGGTTACATTTGGATTGCAACCCGGGATGGACTTAATCGGTTCGATGGTTACACAATAAAGATATTTACGCATGTTGAAAACGATTCTACTTCTTTGCCGGACAATTATGTTACATCTATTTGCTTTGATAAAAAAGGCCGGTTGTGGGTGGGTACCCAAAGAGGGCTTGCAGTGTATAATGCTTCAAACGAATCTTTTGATTTGTATTGCGTTCATTCCGGTTCAAAAATAGGAATTAGTAATGCGTATGTTCGCCGGATTATGTGTGACAATAAATTTCATGCTTTATGGGTGGAAACTATTGACGGAATGTTGAACCTAATTGACCTGGAAAACAATAGGATAAGGCATTTTTCACACAGCAGAACTTTAGCTCCTCAATATGATTACCACGAAATTTTTCAGGATAAAAAAGGCCTGATCTGGTTAGGCGGACGTGACTTTGGTCCGCTACTATTCGATGAGAGTATGTCTTCTTTCAAGCAATTGCCGGTTGATCCGGATAATGCCGATATGAAGCGGGATAATGACATTGCTTCAATATATCAGGATGTAAACAATTATTATTGGATGAGCGCAACTGATGGTTTTTATCAATATCTGCCGGGAAAAAATATTTTTAAAAAGTTTTTGCCAACATCTACTTATGACATTATTCAAAAAGATAGTGTTAATTTGTGGTTGGCAACTGCCTCAGGATTAGCTCAGTTTAATACTCAAAATAAAGATGTTGTTTGGTTTAAGTATAATCAGAATAAGGCTAATTCTCTGATTAATAATCATGTAAATGTGCTTTTAAATGATGCAAATGGAAATTTGTGGATCGGAACATCTGCCGGAATTTCCATTTTATATAAAAAGAGCAGTTTCTTCACACATTATAAGCATATTCCCGATTTGAATTTTTCACTACCCTATAATAAAATAAAAACTTTTTTTGAATTTGATAAAAATAAAGTCTGGATTGGTACGGATGGAGCCGGGGTGATTGAGTGGAATAAGAAAGAGAATAGCTTTCATGTCATAACAGGAACGGAAGACCAGCGTATATCAACTATCTACCGGGATAAACTCAACAATATCTGGATAGGAATGTGGTCAGGCAAAGGATTTTTAAAATATTCACCTGATGGAAAAATAAAACATTATGCTTATGATCATAATACGCTTAAAAAAGATTGGTATAATGATTTTTATGAAGATAACTCCGGCATGTTGTGGACAGGTATCTGGGGAGCCTCCGGCGTTCAGTTCTTTAATCCCAAAACAGAAACTTTTGAGGATTACAATTTACAATTACCCGAATCTCCTGTTCGTTCTGAGTTAAGAAAGCTGGCTGTTCAGGATAATTATGTTTGGGTATTCTCAAGAGGAATTCCTCTTTATCGCTATGACATAAAAAACAGGGTATATCAGGGTTGGGGAAGTTGGGATTCTGCGAAATATGTTTTACCCCAATGGCGATCGGAGAATAATTATCATTACGATGCTGATGTTCAGTTTAAATTAGTCTTTCAGGTCGCTGCAAATCCCGCCAGAGATGTTAGTTATTGGGTTACGAATGATGGATTGTATGCATTTTACAATAATAGTTTTAATAAAATATCAGGACAATTAAAAAATATCTATTCAATTTGTCAGACAACCGTTGATACAATATATCTGTCGTGTGAAAAAGGGATCTGTCTGTTCGATACCAGAACCGGGAAATATAAGTTTATAGATGAAAACAAAAAGTCTGAGCCATACAAACTTTTTGCTGTAAATGCTAAGTTATTACTTGTTGTTTCAGATACGAATGTTGCTTTTTTCGATTTAAATAAAAACAGTTGGATAAATAACACTCTGTGTGAGAAAATTAAAGACAGGCTAATATCAACCAATAAAGTTTTATTTCCCGATTCGGTTTGGATAGCTACCGACAAAGGCTTGATTAGGACAGATGCAGAATTTAAAAAATATCGTGTTTATGATTTGTCAAACTCGTTTGCAAATGGATTAATTTCAGAAACGATAAATGACATCTGTAAATGTGGAGAAGGTTTGTTGTGTCTGGCTACCGAAAAAGGACTATTGCTTTATAATACCAATGATAAAGCTTTTAAATTAGTAGAATCAACCTCCGGACTGTCGGTTAAAGCAATTGGCCTTGCGGACAATTGCTTGTGGATGGCGACATTAAACGGATTGATGTATTACGATTTAAGAAATAAAAATGTGGTTGCGGTCAGTAATTTGACCCGACACAAATTATCGTCCCATCTTATAAGTTTTATTCAAAAGGACAGTCTTGGTAATATATGGATAGGTACTACCAATAATGGTGTTAATAAACTTACCCCGGATTTTAATATCTGGCAATATCTGCCGGATAAAAGAAAATCAGGGGCACTGTGGGGGGAGAATGCAACTGACTTTGCCATAAACCAGAAGCAGCAAATCTTTATCAGTACAAACACCGGAATTAACCAATATAACGGTTCTAAAGAAGGATTTTCTCACATGACAACAAAAGATGGTTTGAAAAATAATCATGTTCTTGGTATTGAGTTTGACGCAAATGGAAATTTGTGGATGATCACTCAGGATGCTTTACAGGTATATAATCCGGATAAAAAGTGTATGAAAACATTTGATGAAGAGTGGGGTCTGCTTCCGGTTGAGTTCAGTGGCGATATAACAAAAATAGGCGACCAAATGCTAATTTCATCGGATGGAGGTTTTTACACCTTTCAGCCAGATGACCTGATAAATCAGAATTTTAAGAATAATCTGGGCTTTACCGGGCTCAAAGTTTATGCAAATGATAAACCTGTTGATTTCAGCTGTAACAGAAGCATTGAGTTAAACTATGATGAAAACTTTTTTACAATTTATTTCTCCGATTTTGAGTTTAAGGAATCTCCGACAACCTATCGTTACAAATTAGAAAAAATTGACCAACAATGGATAAAAACAGAACATAACTTTGCAGCATATACTAATATCAATCCCGGCCGGTACAAGCTTTTAGTGAACACCGAACTTAATTACATTGCAGGTTTATCACCAATAGAACTTATGATTGTGGTTAATCCTCCTTTTTGGGAAAAAGGCTGGTTTATTGCGATGGAAATATTAATCGTTGCTTTTGTTTTGTATTTCATTTATTTACAACAAATAAACAGGTACAAGTTGCGCGAGCGAAATTTAATGATTGAACAGAAACTTCTCCTTTCGCAAATGAACCCGCATTTTGTCTTTAATGCTCTTAATGCCATCCAGAGTTTTATCTTTAAAAGTGAAACCAAGGATGCGGTTAAATATTTGTCGAAGTTCGCCAAACTAATGAGGTTAAATTTACAAAATACAAGGCATGAGTTTGTCCTTTTAAGTCAGGAAATAGAAGTGCTTGAATATTATATGGAGCTTCAGAGGTTGCGCTTTGACAATAAATTTATTTATAAAATTGTGCTTGACGATGCCGTTGATGATGATAATATAATGATTCCTCCAATGTTGACACAGCCTTTTATAGAAAATGTTATAGAACATGGTTTTAAAAATATTGACTATGAAGGAAAAATACAGCTCAGTTACAATATAAAACTGGATGGGTTGGAAATAGTTATTCAGGATAATGGTGTCGGGATAAATAATTCAGTTAAAAATGAAAACCATAAATCGTTGGCAACTATAATTATAAAAGAAAGGTTGGCGTTTTTAAGCAAAAAATATAAATCGAAATATGAACTCTCAATGACGGATTTGAGCGAACTGGATTCACATCAAACCGGAACGATTGTTCAGTTCAAAGTTCCTTGTGTTTGTCCTAAAGTGAAATAATAAACTTTTTAAATAAATAGCATCAAATATAAAATATGGATAAAATTACTACTGTAATAGTCGATGACGAATCAAAGGCGCGTGATGCAATAAAAAATATGCTCTCGCTTTATTGCCCGGATACAGAGTTAGTCGGAGAGGCCGATGGTGTTGAAACAGGAGTGGAGCTTATTCGGCGGGTTAAACCTCAGCTTGTTATATTAGATATAAAAATGCAGGATGGGGATGGATTCGATCTGTTGAAACGGGTGAAAGATGAGAAGTTTTATGTTGTTTTCGTAACTGCTTTTGATGAGTTTGCTATAAAAGCATTTAAATTTAATGCAATTGATTATTTGTTGAAACCGGTTGATGTTGATGATTTAATCAAAACAATCGAAAAGGTTAAATTGTACTGTAAAAGTAATTTGAATGACATTTCTTTATTGCTGAATATGATTAATGAGCTAAAAAAGGACACCAAGAAAATTGTTCTGAAAACTACCGATAGTATATATGTTGTGAAAATAGAAGATGTTATCCGCTGTGAATCATCTGGAAATTATACTTATTTTTATCTGAAGGACGAAAAGCCTTTATTAGTGTCAAGAACTTTAAAGGAATTTGACTCTATGCTCCATGATTACAGTTTCTTAAGAGTACATCAGTCGCATCTTGTAAATGTGGAATATATAAAGAGGTATGTGAAAAGCGACGGGGGAATGTTGATTATGAAAGATGATAAAATTGTCCCGGTGGCGATGAGGAAAAAAGATGAATTGTTGAAAGTACTGGGACTGCTTTAATAGTAAATAAAAAATTTATATTTCACAGAATCTCTGATTAATGAACAAAGAATGTTTCTGTGAATTCAATCTCCAATAAGTTTATAATGTTTATGAAAATTTTTTTTTTCCTGCTGTTGCTTATATTTCCCGGGCTGATTGCTTATGCACAAAAAAAATATGATTTTGTAGTAGCCCTGGATGGTAGTGGCAACTTTACAACAATACAAGCTGCCGTCGACGCTTGTAAGGCATTTCCTTCGTTTTCTGTGTCTATTTTTATAAAGAACGGTATTTATAAAGAAAAAGTAGTGGTTCCGGCATGTAACACACATTTACGATTGATCGGCGAAAGTGCGGATAAAACAATTTTGAGCTGGGATGATTTTTTTGATAAAATAGATCGTGGTAGAAATAGCACGTTCTATACTTACACCCTTAAAGTTGAAGCTGACGATTTCCGAGCCGAGAATATAACAATTCAAAATTTTGCAGGGCCAGTGGGTCAGGCAGTTGCATTACATGTCGAAGGTAGTCGCTGTGCATTTATTCACTGTAGAATTCTGGGAAATCAGGACACATTGTATTTAGCAGGAGAAAACAGCCGGGATTATTTGGCTGACTGTTATATCGAGGGAACTACAGATTTTATCTTCGGGGAAGCCACCGCATTTTTTGAAAACTGCACACTCTACAGTAAATCAAATTCATACATAACAGCTGCCAGTACCAATGAAGGAAAACCCTATGGATTTGTTTTTACGAAATGTGAGCTTGTTGCTGCTCCGCAAGTAAACAAAGTTTATTTGGGGCGCCCGTGGCGCGACTATGCCAAGGTGGTATTTCTCGAATGCAAACTCGGAAATCATATTGCTCCGGAAGGCTGGGTAAATTGGCCGAAAACAACCCGGGACAAAACTGCTTATTATGCCGAATATAATAATACCGGGGCAGGAGCAGGTATTCTTAAAAGAGTAGGGTGGAGCCATCAACTTTCTAAAAAACAGGCAAAAGCATATCGTAAAGAAAAAGTTCTTGTTCCGGATTTTCAATCAGCGGGGCCCAAAGTCTGCATTTGGGCTACCGCAAAAGAATAATGCAAAGGATTATCACAGCATGAAATACAAAAATCGGAATGCTGACTTTTCATTCCGATTTTTTGGCTTCATTCCAGATCTCGTCCATTTCAGTAAGGGTCATTTTTTTCAAATCCCGACCTTGCGAAATGGTTTTCGATTCTAAATAATTAAATCGTTTTATGAATTTACGATTAGTTCGTTCCAATGCATTTTCGGGATCGATGCCATAAAGCCGTCCTGCATTGATAAAGCTAAAAAGTAAATCTCCAAACTCAGCTTCCATTTTATCCTTGTCCATGGCGCTGATCTCTGTTTTTAGTTCGTTCATTTCTTCCTGAACCTTATCCCATACCTGCTCGCGCTCTTCCCAGTCGAAACCCACGCTCCGGGCTTTGTCCTGTATGCGATGTGCTTTTATCAAAGCCGGTAATGATCTGGGAACACCGGAAAGAACTGTTTTGTTTCCTCCTTTTTCTTTGAGTTTCAGTTGTTCCCAATTTTGTTCTACCTTTTGGGCATTGTTGGCTTCAACATCGCCAAAAACATGGGGATGACGATAAATAAGTTTTTCGTTCAAGCCTTTACAAACATCGTAAATATCAAAATCTTCTGTTTCACTTCCCATTTGGGCATAAAAAACCACGTGAAGCAATATGTCGCCCAGTTCTTTTTTTATGGCCTGTTTATTTCCATCAATAATGGCATCTGCCAGTTCGTAAACTTCTTCAATTGAATTAGAACGCAGACTTTCAAAAGTTTGTTCTCTGTCCCATGGACATTTCTGGCGAAGTTTGGCCATGATTTCTAATAAGCGTTCGAACTCGTTTAATTTTTCTTCTTTAGTATGCATTTTATATCCTGTTATTTGCTATTACGCAATTCTATCGAATCTTTAAACTGCAAAGGTAAACATTTTTGGATGGGAAATAGTCAGAATTGTAGTTTTGAAGACCGGAAGAATAATCTGTATATTGCTGTATATTAATTGTTTGTTGTTTGTTGTTGATGTGTTAACGTATTTTAACTATAAAATAATTGCTATTTTAAAAATAATCACATACATTTGCAGTGTACTATTTTACTAATACGCTAAATATTGATTTAATTATAAATATATGATAACGATTAAAGATGTTGAGTTTAGTTATGGAAAACAAACTAAACTGCTTTCTGACCTGAATTTGGAGCTTGCCGTCGGAAGAATTCACGGGTTGCTTGGAAAAAATGGAGAAGGAAAAAGTACCTTACTGAAGCTTATATCCGGCTTGGTTTTTCCCAAACATGGCGAAATCGAAGTTATGGGATTCGATCCTTCAAAGAGAAAACCAGAAATGTTGCAGGAAATATTTTTCTTGCCTGAAGAGCTTCCGACTATAAGGCTTAGTATAGAAAATTATGAGAAAATTTATGCTCCTTTTTATCCGGGTTTTAGTTCTGAACAATTCGATCAATATCTGAAAGAGTTTGATGTTGATAATAAAAAGGCTTTGCTTTATAAACTTTCGCACGGACAAAAGAAGAAGGTGATGATTGCTTTTGGCTTGGCAACCAATACCAAACTGTTGCTTATGGACGAGCCGACGAACGGATTGGATATTCCTTCCAAAGGCCAATTCAGAAGAATGGTTGCTGCCGGTGTCGACGATAATCGCTGCCTCATTATTTCCACGCATCAGGTACACGACCTCGACAGTCTTATTGATAACATCATTATTATGGAAAAACATGAAATTGTATTTAATCAACCGATAGAGAAAATTGGGGAAAAACTCCTTTTCCGGGTTGCAGACCGTAATAATGAAGATGAGAATGTTATTTACAGCGAAGATACGCTGCGGGGGCTGTTTCAGGTATGTAAAAATACTACCGGCGAGGACAGTAAAATTGATATCGAGTTATTATTTAATGCTATACTTAGCAATACTAAAGAAATTATAAAACTTTTTTAAATGCCATTTTGTATGAATACAACATATAGTATGAATCGTGTCGGATTGCTTTTGAAACGTTTTTTTATTGAAAACAAACAAAAGGAACTTACTTTTTGGGGAATTTCCATTGCAGTTTTTGTCCTTTTCCACAATCCTGTAACTTTGGGCTTTTATCTTATAATATCAGGATTTATTTTTGCCGCCCGTTTATTTAAAGATTTTGATTACACTTCCGGTGGAATGCATTATTTGTTGATACCTGCAACTCATGCCGAAAAGCTTACCACTGCTTTTATTCTGAATACGTTTTACTATTTTATCATGATAATTATAGTATATGTAGTAGGGGCATTTCTCGGAACACATTTGGGAAATATGATTTTTGGAACTAATAATGAGGTGAATCTGATTATATTCAATTTTGCCGGTCAGCATCAGGAAGTTCCGTTTGGAGGAAATAATTCCGGTAATGTTCTGGATCTTTTCCGGATGTTTGCTGTTTCTCAATCAATATTTACATTAGGCGCTATCTATTTTCGGAGGAATGTTGTTGGAAAAACTTTTTTAGCTATTATTGCTTTTGCCATTATAATAGGTATTTTCGAGTATTTGTTTGTAAAGTACGGGTTTAATTTCGACGAATTTAAAAACGGGAATATCCACATCAATATGTTTGACATCGAATCCGTACTGCCTGATTATAAATTAGGTGCTCAGGTTTTAAATTATATAACAATTCCGTTTTTCTGGATTGTAAGTTATTTTCGTCTCACTGAAAAAGAAGTGTAACTATGGATTTTAAAGAATCTCAAGCCATATACCTGCAAATTGGCGATTATATCGGAGAACAGATATTACTCGGCCACTGGAAAGAAGGAGACCGCATATTATCTGTCAGGGAATTGGGCGTGGCGTTGCAGGTGAATCCCAATACCGTAATGCGAACTTTTGATTTTTTACAGTCATTGGATATTATTTTCAACAAACGTGGAGTTGGCTATTTTGTGGCGATTGATGCTAAAGTAAAAATTCTTGAATATCGTAAAAAGTATTTTACCGAACAGGAGTTGCCACATTTTTTTAAAAATATAACCATACTCAACATAAGCATAGAAGATATCAAAAAACAATATGAGATATTTTTAGATAAAAATAGAACGGCTTATGAAACAGAATAAACGATATGCGAAAGCATTAGCTGTAATTTGTATTATGGGACTTACATTGGTTTATAATGCCGAGTTGAAAAATATGACTGTAAAAAAAGTTCATGTTTATACTGAGAATGAACAGGTTGCTGAAAAATACACTGTCAGGGCATCTGTTTATCAAATAGCTAAGACGGCAGTCAAGTATGGAATAAGTCGTCTATTGTTAAATAACTAAAATCAAATTAGGATGAAAACAAGTAATAAAATATTATTGGGCGGATTTATTGTAGTAATAATTATGCTGACTTACACGAACTTACGTATGAAACGTGTAGTCAATCAAATTCGCGAAAAACAAGAGTTGTATGAAGATGATACTATAAAAAGTGACAGTACATCGATACAAATAAATATCAATTAAAAATAAGAGAGTGATAAAGATTCAATTTGCCTGATTGATATGTGAAATGAATTGCTGTAAGGTAAATTAAACTGAAAAAGACTTTCATTATGAAAGTCTTTTTCAGTTTAAAAACATGTCAACGTACTGATTTTTTGAAATCTTTTGAGCTCTGTAGGTAGCTGCAAATTGTAAGATTTTGTTTATGGAATTCTCCGATGGTTGCATATCATTTACCTCAAACGGAGACTTTTTTGTTTCTTTTAAATCAGTTTTTGGGAGTGGAGTAGTAGTTTTTTGCATAGGCATTTATCGTTTTTTATATTGGTTTTATAAATAAACGTAGCCATATTCAAAAAATTATATAATTTCTAATTTTTTTTATTCGCTATCTATTTTATTTGAAGATAAACATCTTTTTCTTCAGCAACTCTACGCATATTTAGTAATGCGTAGCGCATTCTTCCCAAAGCAGTATTGATGCTTACATTTGTTTTTTCAGCAATTTCTTTAAAGCTGAGGTCTTCGAAAAAACGCATTTTGACCACTTCCCGTTGCGATTCAGGAAGATAATCAATTAACTTGACAACATCTGTCAGTACTTGTTCATTAGAGATGGTATCTTCGATGCTTTTTTCCGACAACTTTGCATTGTTTACAATGTCGTATTCCATACCATCTGCCGAAAAAGTATTTTCGTTTTTTTCGCGTCGGAAGTAATCAATAATAAGATTGTGGGCTATGCGGTTTACCCAGCCGATAAATTTTCCGGATTCAACATAACGGCCTTGTTGTATGGTTGCAATAGCTTTAATAAAAGTGTCCTGAAATATATCTTCCGTCAGTTCTTTATTACGTACAATAAGGAATATGTACGAATAAACTTTGGATTTATAACGGGTGAGGAGAATTTCAAATGCACCATTATTGCCAGTTTCATACAATTTTACCAATTCATCATCGGTTAATTGATTCAGAGTTTTCATTACGTCTAAATTTTATGGTTCAGAGTAATTTTATGGCAATAGGCACGTATAATTTTGAGGGTTAATAATTATTTATTTCTACTGCAAATATAGCGATAGAAAATAAAAAAACAAGTACTTATGTAAAAAATCTACAATTATTTGTTATTATTACAATTTTCATCACCTGTCAGAGTTATAAAACTAAGGATAGTACATTCATTCAGCTATTCTACCCAAAGTACTAATCCCTTCAAATACTCGCCTTCTGGGTGGTAAATGTTAATCGGGTGATCGGCTGGTTGTGAAAGTTGATGCAGAATACGGACATTTCGGCCACTTTCAGCTGCTGCACTAAAAACTGCTAACCTGAATTGTTCTTTTGTTACCACCTGTGAGCAGGAAAATGTAAACATAATACCACCAGGCTTTATCGACTCAAATCCTTTTACATTCAAACGCTTGTAGCCTTTTAATGCATTGCGCAAAGCATCTCGGTGCTTGGCAAATGCAGGTGGGTCAAGAATAATCAGATCGTATTTCTGCTCATTGGCATTCAGATATTTGAAAGCATCTTCGCCATAAGATGCATGTCTGCTGTCTCCTGGAAAATTGAGCTCTATGTTTTTGTCTGTTAAGTCAATCGCTTTTGCTGAACTGTCTACTGAGTGGACAAGCTTAGCTCCGCCCCGCATAGCATAAACAGAAAAACCTCCAGTATAACAAAACATGTTCAGAACCGATTTCCCTTTTGCATAACGTTCGAGCAATGAGCGGTTTTCACGCTGGTCTACAAAAAATCCGGTTTTTTGTCCGTGTAGCCAATCTACATGGAATTTTAGTCCGTTTTCTAATGCAATATATTTTTGAGTGTCGGTTCCTATCAGGTACCCATCCTCCGGATCAATCGGTGCTTTGAACGGCAATGTCGATTCGGATTTATAATATACATTCTTTATTTCCGGTACCACTTCAATAATAATCTCAGCCAAAATATGACGAATTTCGTGCATTCCCACCGAATGCGCCTGCATAACAGCTGTGTCATCATAAACGTCTATAATTAATCCCGGTAACGAATCACCTTCGCCATGCACAAGACGGTAAGTGTTGTTTGTTTCGCTTATCAGACCGATAGCTTTACGCATTAAATAAGCCTGTTCAATACGGCTTTGCCAGAATTTGCGGTCTATCGGCTGTTGCTCAAAACTGACTATTCTGACGGCAATACTTCCAACCTGATAATGTCCCAACGCTAAAAAGTGTCGTGAACAGTCAAAAACTTCAACTAAATCTCCTTCAGCAGGCTTACCTTCAATTCGTTGGATAGCTCCGGAAAATACCCATGGATGAAATCGGAGGAGGCTTTCCTCTTTTTTCGGCTTCAATATTATTGTAGTCATTTTAAGCGGTTTTGTTTTGAGACTGTGCGTTGCGGGCTTCATTTAATGAGGCTTGTTCGGCGGCAGCTTCGGCCAGCAATTTCTCAACTTGTTTTTTGGTAAGTTTTTTTTCTTTCTGCAACTGGGCATAAATTAGCAAACTGGCCCAAGCATCTGTGGCTGCATAAATCTGCTGTTGTTCCGTCAGTTCTTCGTTTTCCCAATTGGTAAGTCTTTGTGATTTAGATATTTTTCGTCCGAAAATGATAGCAAATATTTTTTGCAGTCCCATTTCCAAAATCCCGTAGCTATGCACAATAGACTGAATGTCCACAAAATTGGCAGGAACAAAAGGCCTTTGTTTTATCAGCCCGTTAAAGTCATCGCGTAAAGCCAATCCTATTTTTTTTACTTTTTCATTGGCTAAAAAATCGGCAAGTTCTGCAGGAAAGGGAATTTTGTTTAACCGGAATAGAAAACAGCTTTCAAGTGTTGAAATCTGTACCAACGAAACTTTATGGTGTAAACCACGGGTGAATGATGGTTTTGTTTCGGTATCAATTCCTACAAAATTACTCTGTCTGAGTATCTCAATTGCCGGTACCACTTTCGAAACAGCATCAATAATTGTGATTTTTCCATCGAAAGCCACTATCGGCATTTGATTTACTTCTTCTTTTGTAATTTTAGATTTGAACATATATCAATTCCCCGGAAGACTTCAGGCAGACCGGAATACTAAAGTAATTTTGAGGTTAAATCATCTTCATTCTCATCTTTCAGAAATCCAAAAAATGAATTTCTGTCTATTTTCTGAGCAGGCGCATCTTCCTGATCTTCTTTGTTAAAATTATCGCCATGGCGAACGGCATGCAGTGCCCGTAAAGCACTTAATGCTTTTTGTCCCCAGTGTTCACCAAAAGCATTCAGGCACATTACCAAAGCATCGTTCATTACATCCGTGTCCATGGTTTGGTAATTGGCGGCAAAATCTTTAATTTCCTGATAAACATCGGCTAATGATTCAGATACGAATGCGGCAATCGGAGTGTCGCTCAAAGCCATATCCGGATGGAAAACTTCAAGATAAGAATCATCGGCTCCCAACAATTGTTCAAGCTGTTCTTTTACAAAAAGGTAATCCTCTTCTGTAACAAAACGTTCGACGACACTATCGAAAACAGGTGCTGGAATTTCAAGTACTGCCGCTTTTAAATATAAAAGAGGTAATATTTTTACCGCTTTAGATACAAATTCAGACCGGGTTTGCTCTGTTGTTTTTTCCAGAAACAAACATGTTTCAGCAGCAACAGTAACAAATTCGACAACCGGTTGACTATAGACTATGTGATCAGGTAATTTTTCGCTTATCATATATTTTTATTCAAGCAAATGCAAAAGTAACAAAAATATCAAAAAAAGTTATGTCAAAATAACTGGAACTGGAAACAAAACTTTTTACTGTCTATTATTTGTCTGTTTTTTAAGTCTGATATTAAGAACTTTTATTTTTACTTTTGCGTTTAATAATTAAAAGATAGCAATTAGTAATGAACCTCTAAAATTAAGTATTATGGAAGACAAGTTTAAAACTTTAAAGAATTACGAGTCCATGGTTGAAGCGCTTTTCGATCAGGAATTACTCAAAGAGAATAATATTGAATGTTCCATAAACAATAAAGGTTCTGTGGAGCTCATGCCTATGTTTGGTGAAATAAACGAAGGGCTTTGTATTAATGTCTTTGAAAAAGATTACGAAAAAGCTATGCAGGTACTGAAAGATTACAAAGACTCTATTGCAACGGCGTAAAGGCAATCAGAAATGATTTATATATGGTTTCCCGGTTGCAGGATTAAGTATTCCGGGAGCTATTTGTAATAAAGGTTTTAATACGAAATCCCGTTCCGCAATCAGCGGATGCGGGATTTTTAATTCCGGCAGGTCAATAACTTTGTCTCCATACAAAAGTATATCAATATCAATAATTCTGTCAGCGTAACCGTTGGTACTTTTTGCTGTCCGGCCAAGCTGCTTTTCAATGCTCTGACTACTCTTTAATAAGTCCAAAGGTAATAAATTGGTTTCTATTTCAATTACTGCATTAATGAAATAATTCCCTGATTCAAAGCCCCATGGGGCTGATTCTATAAAGTCGGACACAGATATTATTCTCCCCGCTTGTTTTTCGAGTAGAGAAATTGCCCGAATTAAATTTTGTTTTTTTTTTCCAAGATTTGTCCCCAATCCGAGATATACCTTTGTCATGTAATTTTCTTTTTATAGTGCAAATTTAGTTGTTTGGCACATACAACTGCAAATTTGTCAGTAAAAATTCCACATATTAAAATATAAAATGTTAAATATATGACAATTTTCACGCTTTTTAAATCACTTGTCTGTTGGCACAGCCTTTGTGAAATGGCAGGCGTATTAAAAAACGAAAAAAATAAAACAAAACATATTAAACGAAATTAATCATTATGGGAAAAATTATTGGAATTGACTTAGGAACCACCAACTCGTGTGTTTCTGTAATGGAAGGTAACGAACCAATCGTAATTGCCAACAGTGAAGGTAAACGTACAACTCCTTCTGTAGTTGGTTTTGTGGATGGAGGCGAACGTAAGGTGGGTGATCCTGCTAAACGTCAAGCCATTACAAACCCTTTAAAAACAGTGTTCTCTATCAAACGTTTCATGGGCGAAACTTACGATCGTCTTAGCAAGGAAATAGCACGTGTACCTTATAAAGTAGTACGTGGCGATAATAACACTCCGCGTGTAGATATTGACGGACGTATGTATACTCCACAGGAAATCTCGGCTATCATTCTTCAAAAAATGAAAAAAACAGCTGAAGAATATCTTGGACAGGAAGTAACTGATGCGGTAATTACCGTGCCTGCTTACTTTAACGATTCTCAACGTCAGGCTACCAAAGAAGCCGGAGAAATTGCAGGTCTGAATGTTCGCCGTATTATTAACGAACCTACGGCCGCCGCTTTGGCTTACGGATTGGATAAGACCAATAAAGACATGAAAATCGTTGTGTTTGACTGTGGCGGAGGAACTCATGATGTGTCTGTACTTGAACTTGGCGATGGCGTATTTGAAGTAAAATCGACCGATGGTGATACTCACTTGGGTGGTGATGACTTCGACCACAGAATTATTGACTGGTTGGTACAGGAATTCAAAAATGAAAACAGCGGCGTTGATTTAAGTAAAGACCCGATGGCATTGCAACGTTTGAAAGAAGCTGCTGAAAAAGCAAAAATAGAACTTTCGAACACCACTTCTTCAGAAATTAATTTGCCGTATATTATGCCGGTGGATGGCGTTCCACGTCACTTGGTGCGTACTTTGACCCGTGCAAAATTTGAACAATTGATTGATGATTTGATCCAACGGACAATTGATCCTTGTCGTTCGGCATTGCAAAATGCAGGTCTGACAATTAATGATATCAACGAAGTTATCTTAGTTGGAGGTTCAACACGTATTCCTGCTATTCAGCAGGCTGTTGAAAAATTCTTCGGAAAAACTCCTTCAAAAGGTGTTAATCCGGATGAAGTGGTAGCTGTGGGTGCCGCTATTCAGGGTGGTGTGTTGAGTGGTGATGTAAAAGATGTATTGTTGCTTGATGTTACTCCGCTTTCGTTGGGTATCGAAACTATGGGTGGTGTTATGACAAAACTGATTGAATCAAACACTACTATCCCTACTAAAAAATCGGAAACATTTACAACCGCTGCTGATAATCAGCCTTCTGTAGAAATTCATGTTATTCAGGGTGAACGTCCGATGGCCAACCAGAATAAATCTTTGGGACGTTTCCATTTGGATGGAATTATGCCGGCTCGTCGTGGTGAGCCTCAAATTGAAGTTACCTTTGATATTGATGCCAACGGTATCCTGAATGTGTCTGCGAAAGATAAAGCAACTGGCAAACAACAGAATATCCGTATTGAAGCTTCTTCTGGTTTGAGTGATGCCGAAATCAAACGTATGAAAGATGAAGCTGCAGCTAATGCTGATGCCGATGCTAAGGAAAAAGAAAAAATCGATAAATTGAATCATGCAGATTCTTTGATTTTCCAGACAGAAAAACAGCTTTCTGAAATTGGAGATAAGATTCCTGCAGATAAAAAGGCTCCGATTGAAGCTGCTCTTGCAAAACTGAAAGAAGCTCATAAAGCTCAGGATGTTGCAGGTATTGATGCAGCAACGAATGAACTGAATACTGTATTCCAGGCTGCAAGTCAGGAAATGTATAATGCACAAAATGCACAAGGCGGACAACAGGCCGGACCACAGGATTTTGGTGGACAAGAACAAAGTCAGGGTGGCAATAATAACCAACAGGGCGATGTGACCGATGTGGATTTTGAAGAAGTAAAGTAAACCCCAAAAACAAGGGTATATATCCAAACAGAAATCGCTGTAAACGCTTAGTTTACAGCGATTTTTTTATTTTATTCTTTGCTTATCTATTGTTATATTCGATTATTTTTCTTATATTTGCAACATATTTGTAACGCGACTTAATTAGCAGGAAAGTGCGACTTATAAATACTTATACATACTTACCCATATTTAAAACGTGTATTATGCCAGTTAGCAAGTTTATCCTCCAAAGAAATTGCGAAAATTGCGGTAAGCAATTTAACGCCAAAACTGTCTACTCGAAGTACTGTTGCGAGAAATGTTCTGAAGCAGCCACACGTAAAAAGAAAGCCCTTGAAAAGGAAGAAGAAAAACGCGAACAGTTAGCCAATCAAATTCCAGCAGACCGCCCTTACATTTCAATTCAGGAAGCAGTAGTTCTGTTTGGAATATCCAGGGATACCATTTACCGACAAATCAAGAAAGGCAATATTCCAGCCGTAAATCTTGGGGAGCGGTTAACCCGCATTAGTCGGGTCCACATAGAAGCCATGTTTCCAAAGGTCGAAATCATTCAATCTACTCAACCACTAATAGAACAAACAAAACTCAATTATGACCCAAGTGAGTGCTACACGATTGGCGAGATAACAGAGAAGTTTGGAATATCAGCCTCCACAGTCCAAAAGACCATTCGAAAATGCAGTATTCCCAAAAAGCAAATTGGTAAATTCGTTTATGTCCCCAAATTAGAAATCGACCGGCTATTCAACCATAAATAATACTGAGCCATGAAAAAGAAACTCGCAAAAACCAAATGTACTGCAAAGCTCCGCAAATCCGAATATCATAACGAATGGTATTTAATACTTGAAAGCTATCCAGTTTTCAAGGC
>JAQVAV010000016.1 GCA_028690665.1 Paludibacter sp. | reverse complement strand
CAGACCTCAGGACTATGTGAGTACAGACATGCTTTTCTACGTAACCAACAGAGCATTGGCTGCGATTGGAAATACACTGTTCATTAACTACTCGCATTATGTCGCTTAATTTTGATTACTTACTTACGTAAATTTGTAATAACAAAAAACTTTCATATCAAAATATCGTACACACAAAAATGAAAAACTCAGGATTAATCGTATTGATTTTAGGTTCAATCCTACTTGTTCCGGCAAGCCTGTTTTCAACGACTCAAAAAAACACATATCCGGAATTTGATTTATCCGGATTTTCCTCAAGTGCTAAACATTGGTACACAATTTATGATAGACACAATATTATCAATTATTTACCAGAAAAACCCGTCTACAAGCCCGAAGAAATTACCAAAATTGCAGACAACATCATCCTTTTTCAGCGAAATAACGGAGGTTGGTCCAAAAACTATGACATGCAGGCAATACTTAGTCCGGCACAAAAGGACAGCCTGATTAAAACTAAAAATATTCTACATACGACTTTTGATAATTCTACAACATATACCCAAATTGAATATTTGGCCAAAGTTTACAGAGCCACCCACATTGCAAAATATAAGCAGGCGTGCCTCAAAGGCTTACAATTTTGCATAGAGGCACAATACGACAATGGTGGATGGCCTCAATATTATCCGATAGAGCCTGGCAACTACAGCCGCCGAATAACGTATAACGATGGAGGTTATATGGGTATAATGAATTTACTTAAACGGATTGTTGACAGGGATTCTGATTTTGTTTTTATTAAAAAATCCATGTATAAAAAAATAACAAAGGCTTATAACAAAGGCATTGAATGCATTCTGAACACTCAGATATCTGAAAATGGAAAACAGACAGCATGGTGCCAACAACATGATGAGATTACTCTGCAACCTGCATGGGCCAGAGCTTTTGAACCGCCAGCAATATGCAACGCTGAAAGTTCTGGCATTGTACTGTTTCTGATGGATATTCAATATCCGGACAAAAGGGTTATCAATGCTATTCAAAGTGCAGTAAAATGGTTTGACGAATCCAAAATCGTGAACACAAAAGTAATAACTGTCAAAGCTCCTGCAGAAAAAGCAAGATATGGCACTTTAAAGACAGACCGGATCGTAACTACCGATTCAACTGCGGCTCCTATCTGGACACGGTATTACGAACTTGGATCCCACAAACCCTTATTCTGCGACCGAAACAGTAAATTTTTATATTCCCTGTCTGAAGTCAGCCGGGAAAGACGCGTAGGTTATGGCTGGTACACTTATTCTCCCGAAGCAGTTCTAAAAAGATACCCTAAATGGCAAAAGAGATGGGCATCCGAAAATAATGTTCTCAAAAAAGAATAAACTGAATCTATAGATTTGAACATCAATCGCAATTTTCACCAATCAACTAAATTAAGATTTGTGCAATTCACATAACTCCCGATTATTTTCTAATTAAAGCAAGGGAGGGTGAAAATCAGGACAATAAAAAAACTACAGAAACTAAAATTCTGTAGTTTTTTTATTTTTAAGCAATCATTGTAATACACGTTTTTATATCATACAAATTTCGCATATCTCTCATTTCTACTATAGATCTTGAGTATTCCTCTCACGAATTGTGTTTTTCACAAAATAATAATTAGTTCTTAAGGCGTGACTAATTAATATTGATATTATTTTCATGTATAGTGTATTTATTTGTTCCACGCTTTGATGCAATAAGCATCGGTATAACTGTGTATATAAATCTTTCCATTTGCACCATTGGGACGGGAACCTGAAAAAGCTTCCTCGTTTTCTCCCGTTGCAATTCGTTTCAACTCTTTACCTGTTTTAGGCTCACGCATTTGCAAGTCACTGCCATCGCGTTGGTAAATGATACCATCAATAATGTTAGCGGTGTTGCTTCCACATGCCAGGACATCATATAATTTCTCCCCTGTGTTTATATTGAATGCAAACAATCTGTCGACTGTATATCCTAATGCCAGACTATCGTATCCAAACACTTGCATGGCATTATCGTTACCGTAAATACCTGTATTGTATTGCCATAGTATGCCTTTATCTTCAAATGCATCGATACAGTAAAAATTTCTTCCTTTACCCACGAATAGTTTTCCGTTATGATAAGTAACTCTGCCATAAAAAGCATCCCATTCATTCGTGCTTAAAGTTTGTGGGTTTACATATTCGGTATATATAATTCTATTTTCGGTCAAGTTATACACACAAAGTGTCATATATGTTTTATACCTGTCTTTATCACTATAACCATCAAAACTTAACGCAACAAATTCATATCCTCTATTATCTGTAAAAATCTGAGACATTTGGCAAAAATTTACCGATCTTTCTTGAATTGTTTGAGGGATATCAGTTTGAGTGAATTTAAACACTTCCGAAAAATCCCCACTCTCAATATCTATTTTGATTAATGAAAATTCAGTAGTGTCTTTTTGAAAATCGACATAAGCATATTTTCCCTTACCAATAACCATTCTACCAAATTGTAATCCTTTGTTAGGAAATTCGTTTACCCATAACACTTTCCCTTTTTCTATATCAATAGCATACATATAAGTTTCGTTTCCATAATCTTTGTATTGAAAATCTGCACCTACAAAAATATTTTTGTTTTGATAATAATAATCTGAATTATTTAAGCATAGCTGTTTCTTTGGTGCAAAATCTATATTGGTTAATCGCCACTTTTCTTTACCATTTTCTGTATCAAGCCCATATATTATACTGTTTTCATCATTATCACCTGCTATGGGTGTGCTATGAAATACCACTGTATTACTATAAATTGGATAGCCCAAGCCAACATTACCAATTAAATCATTACCACATATACGATTTTTCCATATAACACTATTATCTACTGTTTCATCTTTGCAGCTTGTGCAAGAAAAAAAAAGCGTAATATAAAAGAAATAGATTATCAATTTACTGTTCATATCGTAAAATATACATAGAACTCGTCTTGACTTTTCGTAGTAATTCTTTGTTTCAATAAAGATTAGAAAAATAAAACAAAAGATTCCTCGATAGAATCAGGATTACAGAAATCTGTAGAGAATAAAATCTGTATTTTCTGTATTTTCTGTCTGAAAAGGGAATATAATACTCGTTAATTCTGCCTTGATTTAAAAGTCAAGATAAGTTCATAGGTATAATTTTTTATTTATACCTACGTTGAGTTATTAGATTATTTTTTGAAAACACCATTACCATTGATTGTTCTTCTAAATAAGCTTTTAAGGAGTCCAACATTAGTTTGAAATTTATTTCATCGATAATTTGAGAGCTAATAAGTTCGTCGTCAGAGTTGTATAGTTCTAAATTATTGTTATTTACAACAGTCTTTGCTACTCTTTCTTTTTTTGGTTGTGGATATTTATTTAAAACCTCAATGAAGTGCATATCATCAGTTGTTTTGTCGATAGTTGTAAAAGAATAGCTACCATTCATGTAAATAGTTTGTGAAGAAGCTTCAGCACTCATTATTGGTATTTCATCAGCATCAGCAATCGTATCTGTTGTTTCTTCAAAAATTATTTTCCGCATTTTTTGTGGCATGCTTTGTATGATTTCTCCATTGTAAAATTCTATGTTCGCACTGAAGTCGTCTTGACTTTTCGTAATAATTCTTTATTCTGATAATATTTAGATAATATAAGACTCCCGATAAATTCGGGATCACAGAATTGAAAGATTTTATGCCTTACCGATTTCTGTCAATTCTGTGTTTTCTGTCTAAAAAAGAAATATGACATTTTTAATTCTATCTGATTCAAAAGTCAAGATAAGTTCACTATCAAAAATAGACTGAGGATATTGAACTATTTCTTTTTCCTGTAAAATTTCTATTGCAACCTCTTTTGTCTCTCCAGATTCATCTAATGCGATGTTGTTATTAAATCTATCTGAGCAGCTTTGAAATATTAAAATGAATAAAGATGATAAAGTGATTAAAATTCTATTTTTCATTTTGTGTTTTTGATTTCAGAATACTTCTTTCCTAATCATCATTGAAGTATCCATTATTATATAACTTTGCACTTTATTTGCCATTATTTACTTGTTTTGGCTTTCGGAAGTTTGGTGTCTTTATTTTGTTTTCTCCCGCATAATAAGATAATTACGATAGTTGTTGTTATCTTTGTAACTCCATTCTTTTTATAAGTTTGGGTATGGGCGGAAGTCGGAATTTGGTTGCGCCAACAAACAGTGATTCCGGCTCCGCTTTTTTATGTTTATAGCTAACTGTTATAGCTGTCTTACTTCTATTTATAAACAATCAATATTTATTTAAATCACAAAGAAATAAAAAAGAATTAAATAACTATCTAAAAATTTACTTGTAAAAAACAAGTACTTTTTTTGTTTGTGTTAATGGAATGTTTTGTATCTTTGCAAATTGTTTAAGCCAAATCATCCTTATATGAGAAAAAAGATTGTTTGTTCACGTGGCAATATACATTATGGATATAATATTAAACGCCTTCGTGAAATATTGGGAATTAAACAGAGTGCTCTTGCTGTTCACCTGGGGATTAGCCAACAGGCTGTATCAGATATGGAGAAGAAAAATTATCTTCGAGATGGTGTTTTGGAGAAAGTGTCAGAAATATTAAACGTATCTGTTTCGGTTATAAAAAATTATGATGAAAATAAAACGGTTGATGGAATTATGGATGTCCTCAATGATACGATAATCTGAATTTGTTTTGTGATGTTTATCGCTATTGTTTGATGTATTTAGTTGATTTATAGTGTTTTTGAGATGGTTTTGAAAAATATGCCACAAAAGCTTGTTAGATAGGAAAAAATAGTGTAATTTTGCGCACTGTTTTTGAGAAAAAATGTAATTAATAAAAAGATATTGAAATGTCAAAGATTTGTCAGATCACCGGAAAAAAAGCAATGATTGGAAACAATGTTTCTCACTCGAAACGTCGTACAAAGCGTTCGTTTGATGTGAACTTGTTTACAAAAAAGTTCTATTGGGTAGAACAGGATACTTGGATCAGCCTGAGCGTTTCGGCTGCCGGTTTACGTACCATTAATAAAATTGGTTTGGATGCAGCTATTAAAAGAGCTGCCGAAAAAGGGTATTTATCATAATTAAGGAAGAAATTTATCATGGCAAAAAAATCTAAAGAAGCAAGAGTTCAGGTGATTTTAGAATGCACCGAACATAAAGACAGTGGTATGCCCGGGACTTCACGCTACGTAACCGTGAAAAACAGAAAAAACACTCCGGGACGTTTGGAGTTGAAAAAATACAACCCAATTTTGAAAAAAGTAACATTACACAAAGAAATTAAATAATAACTGAATTATGGCAAAGAAAGCGGTTGCATCTCTTCAATCAGGAGAAGGACGTTCATACGCAAAAGTTATTAAAATGGTGAAATCACCAAAAACAGGTGCGTATGTTTTTCAGGAAGAAATGGTACACAACGATAAGGTAAAAGAATATCTTGCTAAATAATCTTTATCTTTCGTTCTCGAAATATTAAAGAATCCTCTCATTTTGCTAAATGGGAGGATTTTTTTTGCGATTAGCTCGGAAAAATAATTATTTTTGTAAGTTATTGATTTAAATGCAGAAATGTGTTTTTAGAATGTAGCAATGAATTTGTGAAATTGTAATTTGTAAAGAATAAAATATGGGTTTGTTTGGTTTATTTAATAAAGAAAAGAAAGAAACGCTTGATCAGGGATTGTCTAAAACAAAAGAGAGTGTTTTCTCCAAAATAACACGTGCCGTTGCTGGAAAATCGAAAGTAGATGATGAAGTTCTTGATAATCTTGAAGAAGTCCTGATTACTTCGGATGTAGGAGTTGATACAACACTCCGTATTATTGAAAGAATAGAAGCACGCGTGGCACGCGATAAATATGTTGGTACTTCGGAACTAAATGTTATCCTGAAAGAAGAAATAGCTGGGTTATTAGCCGAAAACAATTCGGATATGTCTGCTGATTTTGACAGCCCGCTTCCTAAATCCCCTTACGTTATCATGGTAGTCGGAGTAAATGGAGTGGGAAAAACCACTACTATCGGTAAACTCGCTTATCAGTTTACTAAAGCCGGTAAGAAAGTGTACCTTGGAGCTGCCGATACTTTTAGGGCTGCCGCTGTAGATCAGTTGGTGGTTTGGGGCGAAAGGGTCGGAGTGCCTGTGATTAAGCAAAAGATGGGATCGGATCCAGCATCGGTAGCTTATGATACCTTGGCTTCGGCAAAAGCCAATAATGCCGATGTGGTGATAATTGATACTGCCGGACGTTTACACAATAAAATAAATTTGATGAACGAACTGACGAAGATCAAAAACGTTATGCAGAAAATTGTGCCGGATGCTCCACACGAAGTACTGCTTGTGCTTGATGGTTCTACCGGGCAAAACGCTTTTGAGCAAGCTAAACAGTTTACCAAAGCAACAGATGTGAATGCTCTGGCTATTACGAAACTCGATGGAACTGCTAAAGGCGGTGTCGTAATTGGAATTTCTGACCAGTTTAAGATCCCGGTTAAATACATTGGCCTTGGTGAAGGTATGGAGCATTTGCAGGTCTTTGACCGGAAGGAATTTGTAGAATCGTTATTTAGTTGATTGGTGACAAAAAAAAATATAAAAGGAACAGTTGATGTTGTTACGCTTGGCTGTTCAAAGAATTTGGTAGATTCCGAACAGCTGATGCGTCAGTTTGATGCACTTGGTTATAAAGTTCGCCATGATGCTCCAAATCCCGACGGGGATATTGTGATTGTAAATACTTGTGGATTTATCGGCGATGCCAAAGAGGAAAGTATAAACACCATTCTTCAGTTTGCCGACCGGCGCAAAAAGAAGAAAATGGACAAGCTTTTTGTAATGGGATGTTTGTCGGAGCGTTATCAAAAAGAATTGGAACAGGAGATTCCTGAGGTTGATAAATTTTACGGTAAATTTAATTATACAAATATCCTTACAGATTTGGGGCAAGAGTTTCGGGCCGACTTAAGACTGGAGCGTTCGTTGACAACACCGGGACATTATGCTTACCTGAAAATATCGGAAGGCTGTAATCGTATGTGTTCCTATTGCGCAATTCCTTTGATTACGGGCAGGCATCGTTCACGTCCCATGGAAGATATTGAAAATGAAGTGAAAAATCTTGTGGCGCAGGGAGTAAAGGAGTTTCAGCTGATTGCCCAGGATTTATCGTCCTACGGTTTGGATAAATACAGGAAGTTAAAATTACCTGAGTTGGTTGAGCGGATTTCAGATATTCCGGGTGTTGAGTGGATTCGTTTACACTATGCTTATCCGGCACAGTTTCCTTATGATATCCTGCGGGTAATGCGTGAGCGTGATAATGTTTGTAAATATCTTGATATTGCCTTGCAACATATCAGTGATAATATGCTGACAATTATGAGGCGTAAGATAACTAAAGAACAAACACACGAACTGATTAAAAGAATACGGGAAGAAGTTCCGGGGATTCATCTTCGTACCACAATGTTGGTTGGTCACCCGGGAGAGACAGAGCAGGATATTGAAGAATTAAAAGAATTTCTCAGGTTTGCCCGATTTGAACGTATGGGAGCTTTTACCTATTCAAATGAAGAAGGTACTCACGCTTATGAGACTTATGAAGATAATATACCGGAGGAAGTAAAGCAGGAAAGGCTTGATGAGATAATGTCTTTGCAACAGACTATTTCTAATGAAATTAATCAACAAAAGATTGGTCAGGCATTGAAAGTTATGATTGATCGTATCGAAGGAGATAATTTTGTCGGGCGTACGGAGTTTGATTCTCCGGAGGTTGATCCTGAAGTGCTTATTCCTGTTGGTACTGCAGGGATTGAAATTGGTGAATTCTATATGGCAGAAATTGTTGATGCGTCAGATTTTGATTTGTATGCAAAATAGAATAAATTTGTGCTAATTGTTTTGTCAGAAAGGAAAACTTAAATATCAAAACTTACGAATATGAATCACAAGGAATTAGTTGCAGGTATTGCAACAAAAGCCAATCTTTCAAAAGCAGAAACTGAACGAATGCTCGATGCGGTTGTCTCGGTTTTGTCGGATGAACTGATTGATGGGAAAACTGTCGGATTTCAAAGTTTTGGAGCTTTTGAGGTTAGAAAGAAAGAAGAACGCCTTTCTGTACATCCTTCCACACAGATACGTACGCTCATTCCACCTAAGTTGGTCGTTAATTTCAAACAGAGTAATATCCTTAAAGAAAAATTAAAAGAAAACAGCCGGAATGACTAAAGAAAAAGTTTCGTCACAAGAAATAATAGACCTACTTGCAGAAAGAGCCAATGTAAGTAAGAAGGCTGCCGAGGAGTTTCTGAGAAGCATGTTTGGAACTGTTGAAGAAGCCTTAATAAAGGGTGAAATAGTTAAAATTAAAGGATTCGGTGCCTTTAAACTTAACTGGAATGCCCCACGTAAAAGTGTTAATGTGCAGACCGGAGAAGAAATTATTCTCCCCGGTTATCCTAAAGTTACGTTTTCCCCAGAAAGTCAGTTGAAAGAGGCTGTTAATGAACCATTTGCGCATCTTGAGGCAGTAGTTCTCGATGCAGAGAACCAGCCTGTTGTTGATGCTAATGAGGAGCCGGAAGCTTTTGAACCATTGAAAATATTTACTGAACAGGCTGCCGAGATAAAAGATATTTTGTCGGAAATAAGCGCGTTGTCTAATTCAGATGATTCGGGTAAAGCAGAAATTGAAAATTCAGAAACGGAAAAAGATGTAGTTCCGGTTGACGAAGATCAGCAATCTGCTAATGTAGAACAATCATTAATGCAAGTAGATACTGTTGTCGCTGGTTTACAGGATGATGAAGAAGATGACGATGACAATATAAATGCAGAGCCGGAAGGAACAGAGAGTTCTAAAGAAAAAGTTGTTGAGAGTGAAGAAGATACTTTTAAGGCTGAAAGTGTAACAGATGAGCAGAATGGTGGTGAGCAAGTAACAGAAGAGGTTGCATCTGTAAATAATGCTATTGATGATGTTGCAGAAGAGCAATCTTCTGTAAGTGCAGCAGATGAGAATATCTCGAACAGTCAAAATATCCCGGAAGAAGAGGTCGTCGAAAATAAAGAAGATGATGGTTGTGTAAATGCAGAGCCGGAAATTGAAAATAAGGAGAAGTCGGATGTAATAACAGAACAGCCTGTTGAAGATACTCCCGATGAGAAAGGTGAAGCTGAAAAGGTAACAGACTCTTCAAAAAAAGAGGATAAGGAGTCCAAAGCTGATTCAAATGAAGTCTCAAAAAAAATAATTCCGACGAATAAAACGGTTCTAAGCATAAATCTTAAGCCATTTCTGACAAACCCACATAAGAAATTTAGAAAAAAAATGAACTTCTGGCTGGTTCTGCTAATTGTGATTTTGTCTATAATAATAGGTTTTGCTTTGACCTATTATCTTTCTTCAGCAACAAGATGCTGGGTGAAATATGATGTATTTTCTTATGAACACAGAATGAATCTTAAGCAACATTGGACCGGTTTTACCGGTCTGTTTGCTGCGGACAAAAAAACAGCGACACCGGTTCTGATGAAAAAACAGGAACCCGTTAAAGCTGAAAAAAAAATCGTAGAAACAACTAAAACAGATACTACAGGGGTGGTTGAGAAGAAAATGACAGAGAGCATTCCTACATTGCAACAACTTTTAGATGGCCCCAGAACTTATACTGAATTTGTAGGAACAGAAGAAGTTAAGCCGGGTAGTATGCTGACTGTTATATCTGAAAGATATTACGGACTACGCGATTTTTGGGTGTATATTTATGAGGCAAATAAAAGTATTATAAAAGATCCGGATAAAATCCCCAGTGGAACTATTGTAAAAATACCAAAACTCGATAAAAGATTAATTGATAAAAATAATCAGCAGTGCGTTGATAAAGCGAAAGAATTGCGTGATTTGTATGTCGGAAAAAAACAGTAAAAATTCAATAGCATTGAATAATAACAGAGTCCTGTGTGCCGATGCATACGGGATTTTTAATATATACTAATTAAAAATATGTTGATGGTTTGTGTAAAAATGCGGCTTAAGGTTTTATATTCTAAATTCAGGTTAATAGATATTAAATCAGAGATTTAACGTCCCGAATAACATTATATTTGCGACACAAATTCAAGTACAAAATAAATTAAATAAGATATGGATCAATCTGTTGATATTAGGGAACTTAATGAACGAATAGAAAGACAAAGTGCTTTCGTAGATTCACTTGTAATGGGCATGGACAAGGTAATTATTGGTCAAAAACACCTTGTTGAATCTTTGCTGATAGGTCTGTTGTCTGATGGACATATTTTGCTTGAAGGGGTGCCCGGTTTGGCTAAAACATTGGCCATTAAAACACTTTCCGATTTGATAAAAGGTAATTTTAGTCGTATCCAGTTTACTCCGGATTTGTTGCCGGCAGATGTCATAGGAACGATGATTTACAGTCAGAAGAAGGAAGAGTTCAGTATTAAAAAAGGACCTATTTTTGCAAATCTGGTTCTTGCGGACGAAATAAACCGTGCTCCGGCAAAAGTTCAGAGTGCTTTGCTCGAAGCTATGCAGGAAAGACAGGTTACTATCGGGGAAAATACCTACAAACTTGAAGAGCCGTTTTTGGTAATGGCAACTCAAAACCCTATCGAGCAGGAGGGAACTTATCCGTTGCCAGAAGCTCAGGTAGACCGTTTTATGCTAAAAGTAATTATCAATTATCCTAAAAAGGAAGAAGAAAAACTGATTATTCGTCAGAATCTTTTAAAACAGAAACCGGTTGTTACTCCGATTCTTTCTCCTAAAGATATTATTGATGCAAGAGACATTGTACGTCAGGTTTATATCGACGAAAAAATTGAACGTTACATTGTTGATATTGTTTTTGCAACCCGTTTTCCCCAGGATTATGGGCTTGATTCACTCAAGGAAATGATTGCTTTCGGAGCTTCTCCGCGTGCTTCAATCAGCCTGGCACTGGCTGCGCGTGCTTATGCATTTATTAAGCGTCGTGGTTATGTAATTCCGGAAGATATCCGTGCTGTCTGCTACGATGTGATGCGTCATCGTATTGGTCTGAGTTACGAAGCTGAAGCTAACAATATGACATCGGATGAAATTATTACGGAAATTCTGAATACCGTAGAGGTGCCCTGATAAGTTTGGTTTTTCTTTTGGCTTTTCGGAATTCTCAGATATGAATATTGCTATGTAGCCGGAAGAAAATTTTTTTATTTGATGAGAAGCACATTTCTAAATTGGCATGAATTATTATGGAAACGAGTGAAATAATAAAGAAGGTTCGTAAGATTGAAATAAAAACACGCGGATTATCCAACAATATTTTTGCGGGTGAATATCATTCTGCTTTTAAGGGCCGGGGTATGACTTTTGCCGAAGTCAGGGAGTATCAGTACGGAGATGACATTAGAACAATTGACTGGAACGTAACTGCGCGTTTCGGACATCCGTATATCAAAGTTTTCGAAGAGGAACGCGAGCTTACGGTTGTATTGCTGGTAGATGTTTCCGGAAGTCGTGACTTTGGTACCGTAGCACAAATGAAACGGGATATTTTTACCGAAGTTGCTGCGACTCTCGCTTTTTCCACAATTCAGAATAATGATAAAATCGGTGTTATTTTCTTTTCAGATAAAATTGAAAAATTTATTCCTCCCAAGAAAGGTAAAAAACATGTTCTTCAGATTATCCGGGAATTGATTGACTTCCGGCCTGAAAGTAATCAGACAGATATTGCGCAGGCTTTGAAGTATTTTACAAATGCCATTAAGAAAAGTTCTACCGCCTTTATTATCTCCGATTTTATTGCTCCGAATTTCGAAAAAGAGCTTACCATTGCTAACAGAAAACATGATATTGCGGCTTTGCAGGTTTATGATATTCGTGAAACCGAATTGCCTGATGTTGGTTTGATAAAGCTGAAAGATGCTGAAACCGGAGAACGTATCTGGGTAGATACTTCGGACAAAAGGCTCAGAACAACTTATAAACACGCCTGGGGTGAAAGTCAGTTGGCATTGCAAAAAGTATTTACGAAATCGGGTGTCGACTCGGTTACGATGAGTACTTCCGAAGATTATGTGAAGGCCTTGATGAAACTTTTTAAAATGAGGGCATAATAGAAGTTTAATTGGATAATTTGTATGGTATGAATTGGAAAATAGTTAGAGCGTTTATGAAAAAATCCATTATACTTTCCTTCGTAATCATTTTTGGTTCCTGTTTTAGTCTGAAATCTCAGAATTTTACAGTGAAGGCACATATCGATTCAACGATGATGTGGATTGGAAATCAAACGAATTTTTCGTTTGAAATATCCCAGAGGCCTAATCAAAAAATTATAACTCCGATTTTTTCAGATACGATTATTGGTGGATTAGAAATTGTGAATCCGCTGAAGGTTGATACTATAAAATCAGAGGATGGGCATTGGACTATAAAGCAGAATTATACGGTGACTTCATTCGAAGATTCTCTTTTATATATCCCATCTTATCCATTTGTTGAAAATGGAGATACCTTATGGACACAGTCTTTGTCATTGAAGGTTGTTCAGCCGTTTCAGGTTGATACTGCGTCACATCAGATTGCTGATATAAAACCAGTTATGTCGGCTCCGTTTAACTGGAAAGCTTTTTTTAAAGTGTTGCTGATCGTTTTACTCTTGCTGCTGTTAGTGTTGGCACTTATTGTTGTAATTCGCAAGTTTATCAAAAAGAAACCTGTATCCGAATTTGTTGCGCCCGAAATGTTGTTACCTCCGTTTGAAGTTGCAGTAGCAAAACTGAATGAGATTAAAAACGAAAAAATGTGGCAGCATAACCGGACTAAAGAATATTATACAGCCATTACCGATGTCCTTCGCGAATATATTGAACGGTCATTTGACATTCATAGCATGGAAATGACGTCCGATGAGATTCTTGAAAATCTGAATCATTTGCGGTTTGAGTCGAAACAGGCTTACGATGTTTTGCAACAGGTGTTGAAATTGGCTGATTTGGTTAAGTTTGCCAAGTGGAAGCCCCTGATGGAAGAACATGAGTTGAGTTTGAATAATTCATATTTATTTGTGGAACTGACCAAGCCACAGCCAGTGGTTGAAGAAAACACAGCTCCTGATGCAGAATAACGTGCTGCAAAAAGAAAATATAGAAACTGAATTTTTATTGTAACTGAAGATGACGTTTAATAACCCCGAATATTTATTTTTACTTTTATTGCTCATACCAATGATATATTGGTATGTGAAAGAAATGTATAAGTCGGATGCGAGTATGCAAATTTCGTCGCACCGGAACCTGAAACTTTCCAAGAAAAGCATTAAGGTAAAACTTCTTCATGTGCCTTTTATTTTAAGAACTTTGGCTGTTATATTATTGATTATTGCTTTAGCCAGACCTCAGGCTTCCAACTCATGGCGGACTGAAAACACTGAAGGTATTGATATTATGATGGCACTTGATGTCTCTGGTACCATGTTGGCTGAAGATCTTAAACCTAACCGTTTGGAAGCCGCCAAATCCGTTGCCACAGAGTTTATCCTGTCGCGGCCGAATGATAATATCGGATTGGTGGTTTTTGCCGGGGAGAGTTTTACACAATGTCCGTTGACTACCGATCATGCAGTCCTTGTAAATTTATTTAATGGCGTGAAGTATGGTATTATTGAAGATGGAACAGCTATCGGACTTGGTTTGGCCAATGCCGTAAATCGTATAAAGGACAGTAAGGCAAAATCGAAAGTAATTATTCTTCTGACTGATGGCTCGAATAACAGGGGTGATATTGCTCCGATAACAGCTGCCGAAATTGCTAAAACATTTGGAATCCGGGTTTATGCTATCGGAGTAGGTTCTCATGGAACTGTAAATATCCCTGTGCAAACACCGCTTGGAATGCAATATCAGCAGATGGATTCCGAGTTTGACGAAAAAACTTTACAGGATATTGCGTCAATGACGGGAGGTAAATATTTCCGGGCAACGAACAATACAAAGTTGCGTAGCATTTACCAGGAAATTGATCAGATGGAAAAAACGAAAATCAGCGTAAAAGAATACAGCAAAAAAAGTGAAGAGTTTTATCTTTTTGCCTTGGGTGCTTTCGTGTTACTGCTGGTTGAAGTCTTGTTGAGAAATACGCTATTGAAACGTATTCCATAAATAAATTATATTGAAATATTTATTGAAAGGTTATATTAGTAATGTTTAGATTTGCACATCCTGAATATCTTTTTTTATTGTCGGTTATTCCTGTTTTAATAGGAATATTTATCTATACAACGGCACAAAAAAGAAAAAAAATCAAGCTTTTCGGTCATCCCGATGTCTTGGCTTCATTGATGCCCAATGTATCCAAGATGAGGCCTCAGGTGAAATTTTATATCCAGCTTTTTGCCATGTTTTTAATAATAATAGTACTGGCACAACCCCAGTTCGGAACAAAGATGGAAAAATCGAAACGAAAAGGAATCGAGGTAATGATTGCATTAGATGTTTCGAATTCGATGATGGCTCAGGATATTCAGCCGAGTCGTTTGGAAAAGTCCAAACAGGTTTTATCGAAGCTTATTGACGATATGGATAATGACAGAGTTGGACTTGTTGTGTTTGCCGGAGATGCTTATACACAGTTACCGATAACGGTGGATTATGTTTCGGCCAAGATGTTTCTCTCTGCAATTACTCCGAAATTGGTTCCCCGGCAGGGAACTGCTATCGGGAGTGCCATTGATTTGTGTATAAAATCTTTTGGCGAGAAAAAAGATAATGCCGGAAGATCAATTATATTAATTACCGATGGCGAAAATCATGAAGATGACGCTGTGGGGGCTGCAAAATTGGCTAAAGAAAGTGGCATTACGGTAAATGTTATCGGAATGGGTAAGTCGGACGGAGCACCAATTCCGGTTGATGGTACTATGAGTTTCTGGAAGGATAAGGACGGTAATGTGGTGGTTTCGAAGCTGAATGAAGAAATGTGTAAAAGTATTGCTGATGCAGGTGGAGGTATTTATGTCAGAGCCGACAATACTAATAATGCTTATAAGGTTGTTGCCAAGGAACTTGATAAACTCTCTAAAAGTGAATTCCAGAGTAAAGTTTTTTCAGATTATAACGAACAATTTCAATCATTTGCTTTAATTGCGCTTATTTTATTGGTGGTTGACTCATTTATTTTTGACCGGATAAATAAGAAACTTAGTAAACTTAGAATATTCGACATTAAAGAGAAATTTGTTCGAAAACAGAATAAGTAATTGATATTATAATTCAAAATAAAGAGAAATTATGCATAAATTTGGAATTGTAATTTTATTATCGTGGGTATATTTTTCGGTTTCTGCACAAGAAGAATCAGGTGATGTAAAAGCAGGTAATAAATATTATAATGCTAAAAAATATACTGAAGCCGAAATTGCCTATCGAAAAGGTTTGCAGAAAAATTCCAAATCGTTTGAAGCAAATTACGATTTGGGAAATGCACTTTTCCGGCAAAAAAAATATGGAGATGCCTTACAGCAATATAAAAATGCCGTTTCATTGAATAATAAGGATAAAATGAAAATGGCTGCTGCTTTTCATAATACTGGAAATGCTTTGTTGAGCGATAACAAAATTCAGGAAAGTATTGATGCCTATAAAATGGCTCTAAAAGCGAATCCTGCTGATAATGAAACCCGTTATAACCTGGCTTATGCGCAGGCTATGTTGAAGAAGCAGCAACAGCAGCAAAATAAGGACAATAAGGATAACAAAGACAAGAAAAACGATAAGAAAGATCAAAAACAAAATAAGGATCAACAAAATAAGGATCAACAAAATAAAGACCAGCAGAAAAAGGATCAGCAAAACAAGGATCAACAGCAGCAACAACAAAAACAGCAAATGTCGAAGGAAAATGCGCAGCAAATCCTTGATGCCTTAATGCAGGATGAAAAAGGCACTATGGAAAATGCTAAGAAACAGCAGGTTCGCACGCGTAAAAGTGCAGATAAAGACTGGTAATACGATATAGACTTTTATAAAAACTAACCATTTATAGTTTTATAAATATATGAGATACAAAATATTATTTCTGACGTTATTGATTTTTACTTTATGGGGAGTGAATGCAGAGGAGCAGGTAAGATTCACAGCATCAGCTCCATCCACTGTTATTGCAGATAAGCCTTTTCAATTGGTTTATACTGTGAATGCATCAGGTTCCGACTTCAGAGCTCCCGAAATAACTAATTTTGAGGTGCTTGCCGGTCCATTTAAATCTACCAGCTCCAGCTACCAGATTATCAATGGCAAGGCAACATCTTCGGTATCAAATTCATATACTTATACCCTTCAGGCATCAAAGCAGGGAACTTTTACAATACCTTCAGCTACTATTATGGTTGATGGAACAAAGTATATTTCAAATGGTTTATCCATTAAGGTATTACCTCCGGAGGATCCTTCTGCTGCGAGTTCCGGAAGTTCTTCACGCAGAAGCACTTCCTCCGGACAGTCAATTAATAACGAAAATTTGTTTGTAAGAGCCAGCATATCTAAATCAAATATCTATGAGAATGAGGCTGTTACTGTTACTTATAAACTATACACATTGGTAGATGTGGTACAATGTGTAAATAAGAAAATGCCTGATTTTAATGGTTTTATGAAGCAGGATTTGGATCAGGACCAGAATAAACAGTTTTCTTATGAGAATTTTAATGGCAAAAACTATGGCTCTGTAGTTCTGTATCAGGTAGTTTTGTATCCCCAGCATTCCGGAGAGATAACCATTGATAAATCAACCTACGAGGCGGTTGTCCGCGTGCAGAACCGTTCGCAGGTAAGAAGTATATTCGACGATTTTTTTGACTCATACACCAATGTAAATAAAAACTTGGTAGCACCATCGTTGAAAATCAGGGTGTTGCCTTTGCCCGAGAACAAACCTGCCGGATTTAACGGTACTGTCGGACATTTCAGCATGAAGTCGAATATATCGGCAAATCAGGTTAAAGAAAATGATGCTATTACTATTAAAGTAAGTATTAGTGGTAGCGGAAACATGAAACTGATTAAAAACCCTGACATTAAAGCACCTGATGGTTTTGATGTTTATGATCCGAAAGTAACTAATAATTTCAAGGCATCTGCTGCCGGAGTTTCGGGTACGAAAACAATCGAATATATGTTTATTCCGCGTCATGCCGGTGATTATGTAATACCGGAAGCTGAATTTTCATACTTCGATTCTCAGGATAAGAAATATAAGATATTGAAGAGCCCAGCCTATAATTTAAAAGTATTGAAAGGCGATGGGAGTTCGGATAATACAGTTGTAGGTACTTACGTCAATAAAGAAGACGTAAAGCAGTTGGCCAAAGATATTCGTTTTATCGAAACCAATCCTATTGCTATTAGTAGTGCAGAATCGGTTCCGGCGTTTGGAACACTGTTAGGCTGGTTGCTTTACGGAGTACCTTTAGTAATAGCTCTGTTTTTATTTTTCTTCCTGAAAAAACATACGGAGGAAAACTCAAATATAGAGTTTGTAAAGAATAAAAAAGCGAATAAAGTGGCGCGTAAGCGTTTGAACCTGGCTCAGAAGTTACTGTCCGAAGGCAAAAAAGACCAGTTCTACGAAGAAGTTATGAAGGCCGTATGGAACTATCTGAGTGACAAACTTACGATTCCTGCATCTTCTCTTACCAAAGAAAGAGTTCAGGAGGAATTAAGTGCTAAAGGTGTAAGCCCTGATGCCATAAACGAACTGATGCAAATATTGAATACCTGTGAATTCGCCCGTTTTGCTCCGAATACAGGCCAGCAGGAGATGGGTAATCTGTATGCAGAAACCATAAAGGCAATCAGTAATCTCGAAAATATAGTCAGAAAATAACAAGTAAGCAGATGATGAAACGTAGTATTTTTATTTTTACGGTTATTTTTAGTTTTGTAGCGGCTACATTAAACGCTCAAACAGATGTTGCAAAGCAGGCTAATGCTCTCTATTCAAAAGGAGATTATCAGGCAGCAGCAAAAGCTTACGAAGAAATATTAAAGACAAACGGAGTTGCCGCGGAATTATATTATAATCTCGGAAATGCTTATTATAAGCAAAATGAAACAGCGAAAGCTATCCTGAATTACGAGCGCGCTTTGCGTTTAAAGCCCGGATATGATGATGCTAAAGTGAATTTGGAAATGGCCCAGTTAAAGGTGATTGATAATGTGGTTTCCCCTCCATCGTTTTTTATAAAGCGCTGGATGGAATTATTGGTAAAAGATTTGACTTCCAATCAGTGGTTAGTTGTTAGTGTGATTACTTTTGTACTAAGTTTGACATTAGTGTTGATTTTTGTTTTTGCATTTTCTGTCTCATTTCGTAAAATATCTTTTTACGGTGCAGTCGTTTTATTCGGACTCTGCATTGTCACTATGTTGTTTTCCGGAATCCGGAAAAATCAAATGATTCATCATAATGATGCTATAATTATGTCCGGTGTCGTTATTGTGAAAAGCTCCCCGGATAAAAGCGGAACCGATTTGTTTCAGCTGCATGAAGGTACAAAAGTAAAAGTTAAAAGCACACTGGGAACTTGGTCGGAAATTCTTCTGGGTAATGGAAATGTTGGATGGGTGGAAGATTCGACCATAGAAAAAATATAATTCAATTTGGAGCCGATGCTTGAGTTTCTGAATAATATTGATACGTGGCTTCTGTTGCTAATCAATGGCTGGCATAATGATTATTTCGATCATTTTATGATCACTTTCAGTACCGTGAAAGTCTGGATTCCTATGTATGCGGCATTCTTGATTCCTGTCGTTATAAAATATAAATATAAATCGATATGGATTATATTAGCTGTTGTTCTGACTATTGTATTGGCTGATCAGTTGGCATCGGGAGTTATAAAAAATGTTGTTCAGAGGTTGCGTCCGAGCCGGGATCCTGCATTGGACGGACTTGTGCACATAGTCAATAATTACAGAAGCGGTAAATATGGTTTTGTTTCTTCTCACGCCGCAAATTCTTTTGCATTTGCACTGATGACCTCCTACATAATGCGTAAACGTTTTTATACCATTGCAATATTCCTTTGGGCTGTTGTCAACTCATATTCAAGAATGTATCTGGGAGTGCACTATCCCTTTGATATTTTGGGCGGAATGGTTGTTGGTTTGTCCGTTGCCTATGGAATATACTTCCTTTTGAAAAAGTACAGGAAATCTCTTTTCGACACTGAAATGTCTGATCAGCAGGTTAGAATTCCTGTTGTTGTCCTGGCTTTAAGTGTTATTTCAATTGCCGTGTACGCTATGCAAGTCTAAATGTTACCATTTCCATAAATCACCACTTTTGCGTAAAGTAATCTGGATTCCGGTATTGTTCCCATACATTGCTCCAAAATCAGCTCCTATTTTCAATCCAGCATTGATACCCCATAAATGTTCAAACTTATGGTTTACATCCAATAGAAAATCACTTGAAGTTTTGCATGCAGAATAAGGCTTGTTGTAAGTTCCATAGTTCTTTGAGAAAGAAGCCAAAGCTTTGAAATAGTACTTACCGAATTCTCCGGATAAACCAAAATGATGTACCTGAGTCCGGTTATTGGTTATGTATATTTCTCCGTTTTTGTTATAAACTGATGAAGTTATAAACGGAGTTCCAATTGTCCTTTGGAAATAGCTCCAGCCGGTAGGATAAATCCCATTATAAAAGTAACTGTCATTTCCTCCGTAAATAATGCCATCTTTATCGTGATACGGGCCGGATTGGTCTGTAGTGCTCAGATACTCATACAGGATTGATTTGATAAAAGGAAAATTTTTGTTTTTTACAGACATTCCCCACAAACCATCACTTTTATTAGGGGCTTCCCAGAAGAGTTTTATGGGTCTGTCTTCAGAGATATTCTGCATGTAACCGGATATTCTGAAATTACTGATTTTAAGCTCTATTTTTGCACTTTGTGAAATGATATGGTTTCCTTGAGCATTGATTTGTTCAGAGGTTATGTTACCTCCTCCATGAATGAAAAAGATATTTAAATAATCATTGAATCCATCATACATTTTTCCATAAATGGGGTGAGTTCCTCCCCATTGAGCAACATGGTCTAAACCATATTGAATATTTACAGGGAGTTTTCCTCCAACCCGGGCATAAGCATATTTATGATGAAGAAAAATGCTTTGAACGTAAATATTATCGTTGAATACTCCGTGTGACAACCCTCCTTTAATTTCTAAATAACCATAAGTGAAAGGAATTGGTTTGAAGTTTTCAATACCTGCGTATATCTTTGGAATAGCCCTGCTGTTTTGCGAGAAAAGTAACCCACCACAGGAAAGTACGGAATCCTGATTTCCGTAAATTTCATGTTTGGCTCCAATCGAAAAATCAACGAAAAATAATCTTGTTTTCAAGTACAATTCATCAATAAAAACGTTTGTACCTGTTTTATCTACTTGACATTCAGCTGAAAATTTTCCTCCGAAATCAAACCAATCTCCGTTGCGGTTCATGTTTTTTTCTGCAGAAACATTCAATTGGGAACTGCCTGGTTTAGACGATGTTGTTCCATAAGATTTATTTTGTAACCAGAAAGGAGCATAGTCTCCCGAAGAGATTAATCCTGAGGCCGAAATATCATAATGAATAGTATCTGTCTGTGCGGTAGTTTTTATGGGAAAATTTATGAACCCTAAAAAAGAGATAATGAGTATAGAATATCTTTTTATCAACATGATTTTCATTTTTTAAGGTTCGATACACCATAAGTCATTAAAAACCTCCTCATCATTGTCGCCGAAACCTATATAAGCTTTGTTCTTTATGACAAAACATATCGCATTTTCACGTCCCTGAGCAAGGTTTCCGCGTCTGTACCAGCAATTATTATCGGCATCATATTCCAGAATATCGGATTTGAACTCATTGGTAGTAAGTGTTCCTCCGAAGTGCCTGCCGGTTGCTACGAAAAAGCGATTTTCAGTTGAAAAAGAAACAGCATTTTCCCTGCCGTTCTCGGGTAGTGATTCTTTTTCTTTCCAGGAGTCTGTTGCCGGGAAGTATTCCCACCAGTCTTTGCGACTTCGTGTGTTGTAACCGCTACCAAAGAAGTATCGTTCTCCATCGGTACATGCAGTCGCAGCAGCCCGTCCGTAGTATGGAAAATCAGATAATTGCTCCCATTGGTCGTTTGTGGTGTCATATTTCCAAAATTGGGGTCGAAAACTATAACCGTCAAATCCGGATCCTACAATAATATAATGTCCATAGACAAAACTTACACATGCATCAGAATAATAAACGTTGTTTTTTTTTGTCCCGGGAAAATCGGTTTTGCGTATCCATGTGTCGTTGTCGGGGTTGTACATCCAAAAATCATTTAAATAAGAATTGGGCTTGTAAACTGTCGAATCAGAGTCAAATCCCAATCCGACGTAAGCTTTGCCATCAACTACCTGAGCTATGGCTTTAACACGTCCGATACCCGGAAAATTCGCTTTTTGTGACCAACTGTCATTATCAGGATCATATTGCCATACATCAGCTACTTTCCCGGTTCTTAATCCGGTGCGACCTAAAGTTATATAGGCTTTGTCGTTGATAACAAAGCTTACTGCCGATGACCGTCCTTTGGTTGGTAAGCCGCTTTTTTGAACCGGAGTGACATTCGGATAAGGAGATTCTACTGCATCATTGCAGGAGGTAAAACTTATAAGCAGAAAAAATATGACTATATGATAAATTTTCATGAATCTGTATTTTCTATAATCAGAAACTAAGATGTTTAATAATATGCTAATGAGTCAATGAGTGAATCGAAAACTAAAAACTGTTATTTGCTCTGCGTTATTGATAGTTATTAGGTTATACAATAAGTTGTCCGAAAGACAAATAACATGAAGTAAATAACTAAATAACAAATTATCAATCGTTCTTTTCGAGAGCCATCTAAACCAAAGAACTAAATCTAATCAATATCTCACCGCAATATTATGTTCTTTCAGATAGGCTTTTAGTTCCGGAATCCCAATTTCTTTATAATGAAAAATACTCGCCGCTAAGGCAGCATCGGCTTTTCCTTCGTCGAAAACAGTGACAAAATGCTCCATTTTTCCGGCGCCTCCACTGGCAATGACCGGGACATTTACAGCTTCAGAAACTGTACGGGTGATGTCTAAAGCAAATCCGTCTTTTGTACCGTCATGATTCATTGATGTGAGCAAAATTTCTCCGGCTCCCAGTTCAACCGCTTGTTTGGCCCATTCAATTGTTTTGATGTCGGTCGGAATTCTGCCTCCGTTCAGGAATACATACCATTCTCCATCAATACATTTTGTATCAATGGCTAAAACAACGCACTGACTTCCAAATTGTCCGGCAAGCTCTTTAATCAGTTGCGGATTTTTTACGGCCGATGTGTTGACTGAAATTTTATCAGCTCCGCACGATAGTAAAACCGAAACGTCTTCGACACTCGAAATCCCACCTCCGACAGTAAACGGAATATTGATGTGTTTGGCAATACGGGTAACTAATTCCGATAAAGTTTTTCTTTTTTCGTTGGTAGCTGTAATGTCTAAAAAAACAAGTTCATCTGCACCCATTTTAGCATAGAGTGCTCCTAACTCAACGGGATCTCCTACATCAGTTATATTCAAAAAGTTAATGCCTTTTACGGTCTTGCCATCTTTAATATCCAGGCAGGGGATAATTCGTTTTGCTAACACTTTTATATTTTTTATATTTATTATTAACCTGTTCTATGCTTTAATTACGAGTGCCGAACCATCCGAATTCCATTCGCCAAGCGTTACTTCCTGCACTTTATTTATCATGTCTTTATCGTAAGACCTTTCAGCCCGGATATAATTATTGGTGAATCCAACCATATTATCTCCGAAACGGCGACTTTCCCATAAAATAGGATAAGTTTTTCCCATTTGACTTTCGTAAAAAGCTTTTGTCTTTTTTTCAGACAGCAAATGCAGAATATCACTGCGCTTTTTGCGTTCGACTACTGGTGTGTTTTGCTCTATTTCAAGCATTTTTGTTCCGGTACGTTCCGAATAAGTGAAAACATGGAGCTGAGAAACATCTAACGAGTCGATAAACTGGCAGGATGCTTCAAAAAGTTCCGGCGTTTCACCGCGCACCCCGACAATTACATCAACTCCGATAAACGCGTGTGGCATCAAACTCTTTATCTTCTCAACCTTATGTGCAAACAGTTCACGATTGTATTTACGTCGCATGAGTTTTAATACCTCATTGGTTCCCGATTGCAGGGGAATGTGAAAATGGGGCATAATACGTTTGCTTGTGGCCACATATTCAATAATTTCATCCGTAAGCAGGTTAGGTTCAATAGATGAAATGCGAAAACGAACATCCCTCTCAATATTGTCAAGATCTTTCACCAGATCGAAAAATGTTTCGTCGGTATGCACTCCAAAATCCCCGATATTTACACCTGTCAGTACAATTTCTTTGGCACCGGCATCGATAGCTTCATGTGCTATGGCAACGGTTTCGGCAACCGATGCGCTTCTGCTACGTCCCCGGGCAAATGGAATGGTGCAATAAGTGCAATAATAATCGCAACCATCCTGTACTTTCAGAAAGTAACGGGTACGGTCATCTCTCGAACATGAAGGTTTGAACTCTTTGATTTGATTGATTTTGGTCGTATGAAATTCTGCCGGTTTTTCCGGGTCAATATCTCTCAGATATTCAAGAATACTGAATTTCTCATTGGCTCCCAATACAAGATCAACGCCTTCAATTTTTGTGATTTCTTCAGGTTTTAGCTGAGCATAGCAACCAGTAATAACCATAATGGAGTTCGGGTACATTCTATGGAATTTTCCGATTGCCTGACGGCATTTCCGGTCGGCTGTGTCCGTTACCGTGCAGGTGTTTATGACACAAACATCGGCTTCTTCTCCCGGACGAACTTTTACAAAGCCTTCTTCAGCCATTTTTTTCCCTATTGCCGACGTTTCGGCAAAATTCAGTTTACAACCTAATGTGTGAAATGCAACTTTTTTATTATGAAATATGTTGTTATCGATCATTTTATTGTTTCGGATTCAGTTTGCAAAGGTAATGATTTTTAAGAGTGCATAAAATACATTTTAAAACAATCGGGGGCTTTAATTGTTTGTAAATGAATTTTGAAAATACTGCCAAAGTTCTCGTGAAAAGAGACAAAATATAATTGACCCCGTCATTTATAAAACTGGCGGGGTCGGAGTGAGGTGAGAATAAAGATTCATTATTTTATTTCAACAATGAATTCATCTTTCGGATGACGAACCTTTTTTTGAGGTAGCAGCCAGTCGTTGTCTGCATCACGATAACCTAAAGGTAACATTAAAACCGTTTTTAATCCGGACTCCTTTAAATTCAGAATTTGATCAACTTCTGCTGCGGCAAAACCTTCCATAGGAACAGAATCAACTTTTAAACTTGCAGCTTCTGCCATGGCAAATCCCAAGGCAATGTATGCCTGGCGGGCGGCGTGTTCAAAATTTGTTTGAGATGCACGGTTCAGATAGACAGTTTTTAAACGGTTTTTATAAGCATCGTACCTGTCCGCAGGCATGTTGCGTTCCTGAGTCGTAATGTCGTAAATATGGTCGATGCGTTCTTCTGTGTAATTGTCCCATGCCGCAAAAACCAGCAAATGAGAACAGTCGGCAACCATTTCCTGACCGTTTGCCGCAGCCACTAACTGTTTTTTTATTTCCTGATTCGTTATCAAAAGAACTTTGAACGGTTGTAATCCGGAAGAAGTTGGTGCTAAACGAGCGGCTTCAAGTATATTGTTGACGTTTTCTTCGCTTACTTTTTTAGTTGGGTCGAATTTCTTTGTGGCATATCGCCATTGAAATGATTCTAATAAACTCATAATTTTTATATTTTGGTTTTGAAATTTTTTGTTGAAACATATAAAATGAATGATTGTTCATTTTATGTTTGAATTTATTCTTTGGAAACAGATTTCCAAGATGCTTCGAACACCTGAATCAGTTCGTTCATATTTAAAGCTGAATCATTGAGTTTCGATTTTTTAGCTAAATGATTAATGGGTGCAAAAAGCAGACTGAATAAAATATCGTTATCAAGTGGCTGAATCAATCCTGTTTTTTTTGAACGGTCGAAAAGAGACTGAAATACATTACAATAGTCTTGAGTATATTCTTTTTCTATTTTATCTATTAAAGGAGAATTGATGAAATTTTCGTAAAAAATAAATTCTTCGAAATTATTTGTAATCTGCTGATAATGATTTATCCAGAGTGTCCTGAAAGTCCCTTTTGACGGAGAAAGTTCGTTGTCACCGGAAACGTGTGTTGTCCCGAGTTTATTTTTGATATGGAGAAAAAGTTTTTTGATCACGTCATCTTTATTCTCAAAATACAAATAGATGGTAGCAGCGCATACATTGGCTTCAGTCGCAATTTTTGACATGGAACTGCCTTCAAATCCGTCGGAGTTTACTACTTTAATGGCGGCATTATAAATGCGGATAACTTTTTCTTCGTCTTTTGTTCTCATATCATTATAATGAATGATCGTTCATTATAACATTATTGTTTGAAATTTGTTTTTCCCTGTATAAATAAAATATAATTATTTTTGAGATTGATAGTAGGAATTAAAGATTACGCTTGTCTATTATAATCATAAAGCTGTAAAATTGCCTAATGCAGGATTCGGAACTGATAGAAAATATTTTAAACGGAAAAACTCAATATTTTGAGGTGCTGATTGATAAATATCAGCCTGCTGTTTTTCTTACAGCCATTGGTTTCGTTCATGTAAAGGAGGATGCGGAAGATATTGTGCAGGAGGTTTTTGTGAAAGTATATCAATCGCTCGCAGGGTTTAAAGGCGACGCTTCGTTTTCGACATGGTTATACCGGATTACAGTAAACGTGAGTTTGAATCATCTCAACAGAAATAAGTTCCGGTTGTTGATTGGTTTCACGGATAATCTTTTGCATCATGAAAACAGATATAGTGAGGATCTGAATCCCGCTGATGAAATAATCGGAAACGAAAATGCCCGTATTATCAGAAAAGCCATTGACAGTTTACCAGATAAGCAAAGGACCGCCTTTGTGTTGAGTAAATATGAAGATATGCCGCAAAAGCAGATTGCCGAGATTTTACAGGTAACAGAGGGGGCTGTCGAACAGTTGTTGCAGCGGGCCAAGCAAAGTCTTCAAAAAAAACTGAAACATTTAGTAGGAAAATAAAATTAGTGTTGTCTAATAAAATAAAGCATTTGAATTATGAAAACACAGGAATTACTTGACAAGTTGATTGATGCTGAAAAAAATATTGTTCCGGATTCGGAATTGAAGAAAAAAATTCTCACCGAAACAACAGAGCAACAACACAAGCATTATGTTTTGTGGCCTAAGCTGGCTATAGCAGCAAGTATTGCCATTGTTTTTATGCTCGGAGTGAAACTGGGTGGTAAATTTAATGTTCACGAAGCGGCTTACAGCAGTATTGTAATTGACGATAATAAGATTGAGAATCTTGATTTTTACAGTGATGCAGTTTATGAATAAAAATAAAATTTTGGTTTGGATTATAGTATTGTTAGTTGTACTGAATATTGCAACAGTCGGGACTATCCTTTACAATAATTCTCAAATGCCTGCGGAACCGGAGACAATCGTAGTACAGGCAGATGGTTGTAATATGATGAACGGAAAATATTTCAGGCAAAATATCGGTTTTGACCATGAGCAAATGGCAATATTCAGGCAAGCCAAGCATGAATTTCAACCTCGGGCAAATCAGATAGTCGGAACTATTGATTCGCTCAAAAACGAAATGTTTACAGAGTTGAAGAAAGATACCCCGGATACTTTATTGTTGAATAAACTATCGGAAGAAACCGGACGGTGCCATGCAGAACTGAAAAAAGAAACGAATCGTTTTTATTTGAAAGTCTTCAAAATATGTACGCCTGAACAGGTAAATCAAATGCAGGAGGTTTTTAGTCCGCTGTTTCTTAACCGGGGATGCCGCAATAACGAAAACACAGGGCGTAACTGTGATAATTGTATGAATAATCATGAATAGAATAATAATATAAAAACAATTAAAATCAAATCATTATGAAAACAAAATTTTTTATCCTCCTGGTAACCGTATTGGCATCTTTTGCTGTAGTATCTGCACAAACAACAACTACTGAAAAAAAAGCGGAAACGACTACAACCGCTAAAAAATCGTGCTATGTAGACAAAAATAATAATGGCGTCTGCGACAATTATGAGAACAAAACCTGCACAAAAGGAAATGGTTCGGGAGAAATGAAAGGTAAAGGTAACGGACAGGGTAATTGTTGCGGAAAGTCAAATGCAAACACTAATGGAAAGTGCTTTGGCAAAGGGCAGGGCAAAGGCAATTGCGGACAGAAAAAAGCTACATGTTGCAGCGATTCAACTAAAGTTCACGGAAAAAATTATGTAGATGCTAATAAAAACGGTGTTTGCGATAATAAAGAAAAGAAATAAAAATATCACCAAGCTACAAATTTCCAAAAGGCGGACATTGCAATTGCATGTTCGCCTTTTTAGTGTTTTTGATTTTTCTCAAAAAAGTATATATAGTCGAGCCTTAAAAAGGCCATTTTATTGATAATTGATTGTTGATTTGCTAAAACATAGATTATCAAGTCAACAATTTGTGTTTTAAATACGAGCCAAAAAGATGATTTCCATTTGTTCATCATCTTTTTGAAGTTAAATGCAGCTGCAGCAAGCATCACATTAATATTATCGCCTGTAATTCCTTTGTAGAAATTACGATTTAAGCGATGGTCTGTTTTTTTAATGACCGTTTATGGGTTCTATGGCTGCCTTTCTTTTAAATTGTTTTTTCAGCTTATTTTGTTGATATTGAGTTTGTTTTTTGTTGCTAAAAGGTTTTGGAACTTCGATTGTCGTTTTCTTAACCTGTCTTTTACCTTTGTAGCCCCTATCTCCAATCAACGTTTTTATTGTTCTTTTGCCCAATAGTCTTTCCGCTTGTTCCAGTGCCGGCTCTATGGTATGTCCATCATAAGGATTTCTAAATCCCATAGCCCTGATAATCACTCCCGTTGTTTGGGTATAGATAATCGAAACTTTATTACCAAACTCATGCTTTTTGTGCTCTTTGCCTTTGGATATGCATTGAACATCAGGCTCATGTACTGAATAGATTTTATTTTTATCGTTCTTCTGCTGACTTAAAATACGCTTCAACAAATCAATATCAGACCGATACCTTGATTACATTCTATTTTATTGATATTCTTTTGTTTATCTCCTTTTTAAGACTCGACTAATTACTAAGCGTATTATTATTTTTTACCTAAACTTTATATGACATTATTGAGTTTCTATTACTTACCCTATTATTCAAATGACTAACGATGATTTTTTATTTTTCTGTCAGATACTTCCAATATCTTCGAGGCAATAGTTGCTTGTGAAGTTTTGGATTTATGCGTTCTTTTATTGTCAACGATTTATAGTATGCTTTCCACATTTTTTGAAACAATTTTTCATCTTTGGCCATTAAATTTTCGTTCATTTTGCCATCTTTGAATAGGTCTGTTGAATCAAAAGTTATTTCGTTTACAGTTTTCTGATCGTAGTAATAGCCATAACTGCGTTTTGTGTCAAAAATAATCCATGTTTGATCGGAAAATCGATCTTTAAAGTGCGAAATAATGAGTGGTAAACAATTATGATCCGGAGATATCGGAGCAAAAAATATATCGTCTGACGTTTTCTGAAAACGTACAAACTCAATCATTCTTGTTTTCTCAGTATTTACCTTCTTAGCGAGGTTGCGTAATGCAAGCACATCATCGTCGGCAAAGTTTAATTCTATGGATTGCTTACTATTAAAGACTTTTCGAATGTATCTGAATATTAATTCATCGCTTTCGGGCAGTTCCGATAACCATGCATAACTTATCATGTTCAATGTAACAGGCATGAGTTTTTTTTCCAATCCTTTCCAAACTCGCTTTGATTTTTCTTCGTCAGAAATGATTTCTACTGTTTCGGTTACAAACAGAGGTTCTATATCGTCTGTTCCAAGTAACTTGTCTGGAAAAGTTCTTCGGTTGAAAGCATCAAATACAGCTGTTAGTAATCCCTCAAATGTTTTATCGTACCTGAAAATAATCACGGATTAGCTCGTTGTTTAAGATGTCGTTTTACCCCAAAATTTCTCAAAATTACACATTATATTCAATATAAAATATATTAACTTTGTGTTAATTGTTTGATGTGTGCTCTGGCTTTGATAAAATAATTAAAAAATAGCGAATAAAATTATATCGGGAGATTTATTTAAATATCTTGGCATAAATATTTATTAACAAGATATTCATCTGTCACAACATGAGACAGATGTAACATAATTTTATTTTAAGAAATATATGTGAGATATAATCAATATAATTAAATGGATACATTAAAAATTTCTATTATTCAGGACAATATAATATGGGCAGACATTAAAGCCAATCTTGAAAAAGTTGAAACCCATATTAAAAGTCTTGTCGGTACCGATTTAGTGGTACTTCCTGAAATGTTTTCTACCGGGTTTTGTACTGACCAACCCGGGTTAGCTGAAGAAATGAGTGGGGAGACAGTGCATGCCCTGAAACAATTAGCGGTTAATTCTCAATTAGCGATTGCCGGTAGTTTTATAGCCAGGGAAAATGGACAAAATTACAATCGGGGTTTTTTTGTTTTTCCCAACGGAGTGATAAAAACAGCGGATAAGAGGCATCTGTTTTCTATCGGAGGCGAACACAACCATTTCAGTCCGGGAACAGAAAAATTGATCGTTAATTATTGTGGGTTTAATATCCGGTTGCTGATTTGTTACGATATCCGTTTTCCGGTTTGGGCCCGAAATGTTGACAATGAATACGATTTGCTTATTTATGTTGCTAATTTTCCTCAAAACCGCATCCGTAGCTGGAATGTATTGCTCCAGGCTCGTGCCATCGAGAATTTATCTTATGTGTGTGGAGTAAACTGCATTGGAACGGATGGACTCGGAATAAAATATAATGGACATTCTGCTCTGCTCGATTTTAAAGGGAATCCCCTGATTTCTTTCCCTGAGAGTGAAACTTCGGTGCAAACTTATGAGTTGGAACTGGAGAAATTACAAAAATTCAGAGTAAAATCGGCTTTCTGGAGAGATGCAGACATGTTTGAAATAAAATAGAGAAATTTTCAATAGCATGCAGGTTTATTTTTTTAATTATTAAATCGATTAAATATAATTATTATACAAAATGTTTTATTTTTGTGAATCTTTATGTTACTTAGAACAAATATTGTTCAATATCTATTATAAATGTGTCTTTTTTTATGTTTAATTTAAAAAATATGTGTATGAAGAATCTGTATCTTATTTTGATTTTTTTTAGTGTAGCTGTTTTTGTAGATGCCCAATGGGTTCAGCGTAATGCTTTACAAACTTCTTATATTGATAATGTTTCCGTAGTAAACCAGAATGTTATTTGGTTAACGGATCAAACGAATCTTTCAGTTTCAATTTCGACAGATGATGGCCAGACCTGGGTTAACCGTCCTTATACTGAGTTGTTTGATGGTTGTACCCTAGGTTCTTTTTCTGCAGTAAGTGAGACTACTGCTTATATTGTTGCTGCTGGAGCATATGCCGAAACTGTGTCGAAAACAGGATTGTATAAAACTACAGATGGGGGAATCTCTTGGACGAAAGTTTCCAATGTGTTTTCAAGTTCATCGTTTCCTAATTTTGTATATTTCTGGAATGAAAATGAAGGATTAACCATGGGAGATGCTTATCCCAACGAAAATTTTGAATTATATACAACGTCAGATGCTGGGCAGACATGGGAACCCGTGCCATCTGGTCAAATGCCTAGTGGTAATTCTGAATGGGGACTAAACTCAAGCAGCCATGTTGTGGTAAGGAATGAGACAATTTATTTTACGACCAGCGGTGGACGTTTGTTTAAATCAAATGACAAAGGACATAATTGGACTGTAATTAATACTCCGGCAACAAGCAATTCGTATTTGAGCGCTGATTTTAAAAATGATAATCAGGGAATGGTTGTGATTTCAGATGCAACAAACAATGATTACCGTGTTTATACCACAGATAATGGAGGTACTACTTGGGATCAACAGGATGGAGACTATTGGTTTTTGAAAAGAATTAAATATGATCCGGTTCATGAGGTTTATTTCTCAACTAGTTCACTTTATGGCCTTGCATATTCTGCTGATAACGGGAAAACATGGACAAGACATCCATCTTTTATAAACCTTGCAGTAGGTTCGGTAAATGTACTTCCTGATCATAAGATTTTTATAGGAGGTTGGGGATATGCCTTTATTTCCGATAATTATACGGGGGTAAATCCAACAGTAACAATGGCAGAATCACAGGATGATAATAAAATTAATATTTATTTTAGTGATGCTGTTGATGAAAATAGTGTTGGTAGTACTGCAAATTATTTAGTAACTTACAGACAACCTGATGATTTGGGAGCTAATGTGTTAGATACAATTGAACTTTCAGAGGCTGCATTAGATCCGTCGAATCATAATAAAGTGATACTGACAACAACGACATCTGTTCCGTATGATACAATAACAGTAAGAACATATAACATTGTCTCTGAAGCAGGTCTCCAGGTATTGTTTAATAGTGCCGTTTCCAGATATTCTTTTGAAAAAACAGAGGCAACATCAATACAACAAGAAAAAGTTGATGAAGTTGTCAGATTTTATCCAAATCCGGTAAGAGATGTTATTTATATCGATGTAGATTCTTCTGTTAAGTCTGTGAGTGTGATAATTGCGAATATGCTTGGGCAGGAAATAAAGAGTTTCAGTACAAATAATGTTGGACATATACCATTCTCTCTAAATATGGACAATGGTTTGTACTACTTAATTGTGAAAGGAGATCAAGGATCTCAATTGTTATCTATCAATAAATTTATAAAGGTAAATTAATTCTAAATCGAATTGTTGATTATTTCGATTGAAAATTCTTTAAATTCTGTTTTTAATTAAACCTGAAAAAATAATTCAATATTTTTTTAGGTTTAATTTTTTTGTTCTTTTCTTATTTTTATGAATATATTCTCGTTAAAAACTAATTTATAGGCCAATATTATCATATAAACTATTGTATTTAAGTATGTTGTAGTTTAAATTATTAAATCGTTGGGGATGTAAATTTTATTAAAAATTAATGATTGGAGAATCAATAGATTTCATTCCTTAAGAAATTTTTGTGATCCAGGCTTTATGAGGAGGCTCTTTTCCCAGAAAAAAGAAATATGATATTTTTAATTCTATCTGATTCAAAACTCAAGACGAGATCTGAGTTTAAAATGAGTTTGTTTTCATATAATAACTTATCCGGCCCAGCCTTCCCGGTCGAGATTACGGTAGTTAATTGCTTCGGCAATATGATTGGATAAAACGTTCTCCGAGTCCTCTAAATCGGCTATAGTGCGCGCAACTTTGATAATTCTGTCGTATGCCCGGGCTGACAGATTCAGCTTTAGCATAGCATTTTTCAGTAGTTCTGAACCGGCTTTGTCTATCTGAGCATAAGTTCGCATTTGTTTGGACGACATTTGTGCATTGCAGTAAACCCCATCTTCATCTTTGAAGCGTTGTTCCTGAATTTGCCGGGCTTTGATAACGCGTTCGCGTACTTTTTCGCTACTTTCGGCTTCTTTCATCTCCGAAAGCTTTTCGAAAGGGACAGGGACAATCTCGATGTGAATATCTATGCGGTCGAGCAAAGGACCGGAAATCCGGCTCAGGTACTTTTGAACGACGCCCGGAGCGCATACACATTCTCTGGTGGGATGATTATAATATCCGCATGGACACGGATTCATGGAAGCTACGAGCATGAAACTGGCCGGATATTCAATGGTGAATTTTGCCCGTGAGATACATATTTTTCTGTCTTCAAGAGGCTGACGCATAACCTCTAATACGGTTCGTTTAAATTCAGGAAGTTCATCCAAAAACAGTACTCCGTTGTGGGCTAATGAAATTTCTCCTGGTTGCGGAAAAGTTCCTCCACCAACTAAAGCTACATCCGAAATTGTATGGTGAGGACTTCTGAAGGGACGATGTGCAATCAGTGAAGTATTGCTGTCGATATTTCCGGCTACAGAATGGATTTTTGTAGTTTCCAACGCTTCATGTAAAGTGAGCGGAGGCAGAATTGTTGGAATTCTTTTTGCCAGCATTGATTTTCCTGCACCCGGAGGGCCTACCATAATGATGTTGTGACCTCCGGCAGCGGCAACTTCCAATGCCCGTTTTACGTTTTCCTGTCCTTTTACATCGCTGAAGTCAATTTCGGAAAAACAGATGTTTTGGAAAAATTCTTCGCGTGTATTAACGACTGTTGGTTCAAGATTGTTTTTCCCGTTGAAGAAATCGATCACTTCCGTAATTTTTTCGACTCCATACACTTCAAGATTATTGACAACAGCGGCCTCGCGTGCATTCTGTCCGGGTAGAATAAACCCTTTAAAACCTTCTTCTCGCGCTTTTATGGCAATGGGTAACACGCCTTTTATGGGTTGTAAACTGCCATCTAATGAAAGTTCTCCCATAATGACGTATTTTTCCAGATCGGTACTATCTATTTTTTCGTCGGCAGCCAGCATCCCTATGGCCAATGCCAGATCATACGCAGAACCCTCTTTCCGGATGTCAGCCGGAGCCATATTGACGATGATTTGCTTTTTGGGAAGGTGGTAACCATTGACTTCGAGTGCCGAGTTTATGCGTTCATGGCTTTCTTTTACAGCATTATCCGGTAATCCGACCAGAAAAAATTTGATGCCTCTGCTTACATTAACTTCTATGGTTACAATCGTGGCATTGATGCCCTGCACAGCAGAGCCAAAGGTTTTTACTAACATAGTTTTAAGATATTGGGTTATTATTGAAAAATCGTTTTTTAAAAACAGTATCCTACATTAAAGGATAACGGAATCATTACTGCATCGTTGTAAGGAAACAAATTTCCGTTTGAATAATGTCCGATTTTAATTTCAGCATTCATATTTCGTTCTTTTCCAAAGAAAAATCCTACTCCCATATTGTCCTGGAAAGTGAAATGTTCCCCGGTATTAATATCGTCAATTATAATTTTTGAGATGAATGTAGGCGATGCAACAGAATAATAGAAATATGCGTCGAAAGGTTTGGTATGCAGGAAGTTCAGTCTGAAAACAGGATATAATGACAGCGTAAAAAATTCATCTTTTTTCAGGTTAGATTGCCAGAATCCCGCTTCTACACCCCAATCCAGGGCAAATACTTTTGGATTATGAAATATGTTTCTTTGGTAATTAAATGTCAATCCTTGTTTCACCTGAGCATCGCCTCCCCAGAAAATAGGTAATACATTGCCCGATACTAATTTATTTATTCCATAACCGAACACGTTGGTTGAGTATCCGATTTGTATCCATTGTTTCGGGTGAATATAGCCGGACTCTTTTCCCTTCTGTAATTTTTCCTCAGATAGCGGCCGGAGATTATACGAAAATCCGGCTCCCAAAAAACTTGTATGTGGCTGACCTATATTTGATTTCCCGGGAACATAATCTCCTACGAGTTGCAAAGCCCAGCCATCATTGATGTGATATTTTACACCGCCTCCCATCATAACAGTGGCATAGCCGGCATTGGTTACTACAGATTGCTGTGTATATTCATCCGAAAATCCTTTTCTGGTTATAACTCCCAGACCAGCTTCCCCAAACAAGCTGAACCTCGAACTCAAAGGAAGTTTCCCTTTTAATGTCAGTCCCCCGATATTCATTCTTACAGCATGGCTTATAGTGTTATTTTCGGGCGTTTGAACTCCTTTGTATTTTACCCACAATACCGGACGTATGTATATAATCTGTCCGGAAAGATATTTATTGAAATCATACCCTGCAAGTACCAGACGAACTGCGGTATGAGGAACAACAATAGCATCAACCAATGTGTATCCATCGGCAAGGGATGCCTGCCCGAACGGATAATTGATCGAACCAATATTAACCTCAAAATACCCTTTTTGTAATCCTGTAGGAATCTGAGAGCGTTTGTCCTGTGATTTTAGTTCTACAGATAATAATGTTATGAATAGTATAACGAATAAGAATTTAAATTTCATAAATGATGTGGATAAACTTTGTACAAATATAGTTAATAATTCTATATTATAATATTGCAGGGAACAAAATAATCTTCGCGAAAATCCTTACTGAAAAAATTTATTATAAAATATTTTATATTTTTTATAATAAAAAGAATTATCTCTGCGTTTTATTTACAGAAAAGGCCTTTGTTAAATATGTGTTTTACTATTTAAAATCAATTAATTATGGTAACCCGAAAATCACCTCAGGCCAACCTTGAAAATAAGAAGACAATTTCTTATTTATTAGGTTTCATCATGGTTCTTTCTCTTGTATATATCGTGCTCGAATGGGGTAAAGCTGATATTGTAAAAGCAGTTACTAAGAACGAATTTCTGGAAACGGCTGTTTATGAATTACCTCCAATAACCCGACAAAACGAAGTTACTCCTCCACCACCTCCGCGCCAATTATCCGATACTTATATCGAAGTTGATAATTCAGAAAATGAATCATCTGTAATTGAATTAAGCTCGGATCCGGCAACTGATAATTCCGATGTAAAGATAAGTGATGTTGGAAGTGTAAGCTATGGAAATGAAATTGAGGATAATGCAGATTCAGAAATTCACGACTGGGCCGAAATTGCACCAAAATTTAATGGAGATGTAAATAAATATCTGTCGGATAATATACGTTATCCGGTAATAGCTATTGAAAATCAAATTGAGGGCCGTGTCATTTGTCAGTTTGTTGTCAATAAAGATGGCTCAATTACGGATTTAAAAGTGATTAGAAGTATTGATCCTGTTTTGGATAAAGAAGCTATGAGAGTTCTTCGGAATATGCCTAAATGGCGTCCCGGAATACAAAACGGAAAACCGGTTCGAGTCAAGTTTTTCATTCCGGTTAATTTTCAATTGATGTGATGATTGTTTTCTGAATTAGGTATATTGGGAGTCTGTTGATGAAAATTTAAAAATAGATTATGAACTTCATATTTTTTTAGACATAGGATATTCCCAATAGAATCGGAATGACAGATTTTATACCTTTACAGATTTCTATGAGGGGTGTCCTACAAGTATTTTTTGAACACAAATGACGCAAATGTTATCTTTATAAATCCAATTATATCAAATATTTATAACCTGTGTCATTTGCGTTTTTTCCGAAAAATGCGGTTATATTTATATTCCGAAACTTTTCATATCTTCAGCTGCGAAAGTGTTTTTAAAAATAGTTTTTGCTTCTTCAAGCAGGTCGTTTTTATCCTTGTAACGGGCTGAATAATGCCCGATAATAAGCTTCCCTACATTTGCTTTTTTTGCAATAGTAGCTGCCTGAATAGTAGTTGAGTGTAGCGTGGATTTAGCCCTGGCTGCTTCATGCTCCATAAAAGTCGCCTCGTGATAAAGGCAATCAACTTGCTGTATAATCGGAATGATTTTTTCGGAATAGGCTGTGTCTGAGCAATACGCAAAACTGATAGATTTGTCGGCTGCTTTTGTAAGCTGTTCGTTCGGGATTATTTCGCCGGATTCTGTAATAAAATCTTCTCCCTGTTTTATTTTACGAATCATAGAAACCGGAATTTTATAAAAATCAATCATATCGCGAATGATATGTCTTTCGTGCGGCTTTTCCCTGAAAAGAAACCCTGAGCTTGCAATTCTGTGTTTTAGTGGAATTGTGTAAACTTCGACAGACCGATCTTCAAAAATTAGAGTATGCGTTTTAGGATTAAAAGGTTCAAATATAACCCGAAAAGGTAATCCCTCGCAGAAAAAATCAAGTTGAGGGCGTAAAATATTTTCAAGTTCCGGAACGGAATGAATGTATAAGTCGGCAGTACGGTTCAGCATACCAAAACTCGAAATTAATCCTATCAGTCCAAATACATGATCGCCATGTAGGTGTGAGATAAAAATGTGGCCGAGGCGATTGGTTTTTATGTCCATTTGCCTCATTCGGATTTGAGTTCCCTCTCCGCAATCAATCATAAAATATTTGTCACGGATTTCGAGAATCTGTGAACTTGGAAAATTATTTTTTGTCGGCAATGCCGAGCCGCAACCTAATATGGTGAGTTTTGCTTTCAGTCTTTTTTAGATTTTTAGATATTAGAGTCAAGATGTTAGATGAAAGAATAGAACGATACAACTAACTAATTAACTTTATAAACTAATCAACCAATTAATTCCAACCTCCAACTAGAAAATGCTATCGTTGTTAAATCCTGGTTTTTTCTTTTAGTTTAAAGTCGCGACCGAGGTATTTTTCACGAACTAACGGATTGTCGGCAAGTTCCTGTGATGTTCCTTTGAACAGAATTTTACCTTCGAAAAGCATGTATGCCCGGTCTGTTATCGATAATGTTTCGTCTACATTGTGGTCAGTAATCAAAATACCGATATTTTTATCTTTCAGTTTCCATACAATGTCCTGAATATCCTGTACTGCAATCGGATCGACTCCTGCAAAGGGTTCGTCAAGCATAATGAAACGAGGTTCAATGGCTAAACAGCGCGCTATTTCAGTTCTTCGTCGTTCGCCTCCCGAAAGTCTGTCTCCAATATTATGGCGGACATGTTCAAGATTAAATTCGGCAATAAGAGTTTCTAATTTTTCTTTTTGGTAGTATTTATCGAATTTAGTCATTTCCAATACGGAACGGATATTATCTTCTACTGTCATTTTCCGGAAGACCGATGCCTCCTGTGCAAGATATCCGATCCCGTTTTGAGCGCGACGGTAAACAGGATATTTTGTGATGTCAACATCATTCAGAAATATTTTACCGGTATTGGGGGTTACCAATCCCGTTGTCATATAAAATGTTGTTGTCTTACCGGCTCCGTTCGGTCCGAGCAGTCCAACAATTTCTCCCTGTTTCACATTGATTGATACATCGTTGACAACAGTACGTTTCCCGTATTTTTTGAAAAGATGCTCTGTCCGTAGCACCATGCCTTCGTTTTCCATCTGTCTTAATTTTTGGAATGACAAAAATACATTTTTATAACGAAATAATAAAAAAGATTTTAGACGCTCTTTGGGTGGAACAAAAAGCGCTGCAATTTGTTTTCTATTGGAAATAATGTCTGCATTCTCTAAAGTGAATATTTTAAACATTTGTAGCTATGTCTGCCTGTTTAAACAGGGTAACAACAAAAAAAACTATGTGAAGCTATATAGTTATTTCTCAAACTTATATAAACCGTAATATATTGGATGATTATTTAAAAAATATTGAAGTGGAGTTTTATATAAAATATATGTTTTATTTTTGAATCCTATATAAGTTATAGAATTTGTATTATAATTAAAAAACGAATTGCATGAAAAAATTTTTTACGTTGATGATTGCCGGATTTTTCGGTCTTTTTGCATTGGCACAGGAAAATAGTCCGGAAGAAATTCAAACTACAGGTGGAACATTAACTGTGACTTTTTCTACAACTAACGCCGGTGGAGGTTATTCTCCCAAAAATGCTGTTGCCGTGTATATCACTAACTCTGGCGGGGAGTTGGTTAATACGCTGCTATACCGGACTAACAATGGACATAGCTCAGCTCAGAAAATGAGCACATGGTGGTCTTTGATCGGATCGAGCTGGCCATCGTCTACTACCCGGAAAACGGTTGTAAAAGCGGATGCAGATGCCATTACCGGAGCCACAGCTTCAAGTCTGTTGGTCAATCAGGTGGTTTATTGGGGCAAAACGGTAAGTTTGTCTTCAGTTCCAGATGGCGATTATAAGGTAGACTTTGAGATGACAACGGGTAACAGAGGATATACAAGTGCTACTTTTACAAAAGGTACTACAGCGCAAACCATAACCCCTTCGAATGTAACCGGATTTAGTAACATAACTATAAGTTGGGTTCCAAATTCAACAGCAGTAAAAAATATCAGCGATAATCCGGCTTATAAATTATACCCCAATCCGGCACAATCTTATGTTTATGCAAGTGGTTATGGCATTGAAAAAATTGAACTGATTGATTTGAATGGTAAGTTGTTATTAACGACGAAAAATCAACATATTGATGTAAGTGATTTATCAGGAGGAACTTATTTTGTACGGATGACGACTCCGGCCGGAATGATTATGAAAAAGTTCCAAAAGCAATAATATACGTTTTGAAATTGATATTGAAATCCTCCCGATTAATTGATTGGGAGGATTTTTTGTGATATGAGTTTCTACCTATAATATAATACATAAACCTTGAAATATGGTTCAGAGAAGAACTTTTATAAGTAGATTTTATTATAAATTTATAATTCAATAAATTTTGTAATGATTTTATATTATGCGTAAAGTTACTTTTGTGTCAATTTTTTTATTTGTAATGTTGACATTATCGGCTCAAACGAATGGGGAGCTAAATGTTTCAGTTAGTACAGCTGCAACGGGAATAGGATATTATGCACCAAGCCATGTTATGGCTGTATGGGTTGAAGATTCTAATGGTAAATTTATAAAAACGCTTCTTGAGTATGGTACGATAAGGAGTGAATGGTTGGATTTATGGAATCAGGCCTCAGGCGGGGATAAAACAGACGCCATTACGGGAGCGACCAGAACGTCGCATACAACACGTACTTGTTCATGGAATGGAAGAGACGTGAATGGATCACTTGTCTCAGATGGTGATTATGTTCTGCAAATGCAACTTACCGACGATGATTTTTCCGGGAAAAATGCTTCTTTCCCGTTTACAAAAGGAACTACAGTTTCTTCGTTAAATCCAACGGATGTTTTGCCGTCATTTACTGCAGTTTCTATGTCATGGATTCCGGACAACACAGCTGTTACTAATATTTATGGAGAAATTTTGTATAAGGTATATCCGAATCCGGTTGTTACCGAGATCTATGTTACTGGGTTCGGTATCAGGAAGGTATCTGTTCTTAATTTGAACGGAAAAACTTTAAAATCGGCGTCAGGGAACAGAATATCTGTGACCTCATTTAAGGCAGGAACCTATTTACTTCAAATATTTACAGGTAATGGAATCATTGTCAGAAAATTTGAAAAAATATTGAATTAAGAGCAACTAAGTTTTATAAAGAATATTGAGACGTTCTTTTTCGTACCACAATGATGGTATGAAAATACACGACTAATGGTATTTGTCTACAGATTTTCATGGATTACTTTTGTAATATGAATCAATAAAAATCAGATAGTTATGAATACCAATATTTTTTGCCCGATTTCAAATAAAAAAACAGACGAAAACGTCGCTCGTCTGACAGCTTTTTTCACAGTAGGATTATTAATAGTTTTTGTCGTTACACAAAACGTTGTTCCTGCAATTTTTTTGTTGGCCGATTTTATTTTAAGAGGAGCCGGTTTGGCATTGTACAGTCCGCTTGCATTTTTGTCGCGTAGCCTGCTGAAGATTTTAAAATTTGAGAAAAAAACAATCAATGCCGGTCCTAAGATTTTTGCTGCCCGTATAGGTGTTGTATTTAGTGCAGGAATTATGTTGTTTAGTTCTATCGGATTTTTGGACGTCGCTTTGGGGATAACAGTTGTTTTTGGAATATGCGCTTTTCTCGAAGCTGTTTTCGGCTTTTGTGTTGCTTGTCAGGTTTATCCATTTGTTTATAAACTAACTAACAGAGAAGTATCGCAGAGCTAACCGATAAAGTCTGATAATGTTGCTGGCGCTTCATTCCAAATTTGGAATGAAGCGTTTTTTATATTGAAGTCGTCTTGACTTTTCGTAATAATTCTTTGTTTCAATAAAGATTAGAAAAATAAGACAAAAGATTCCTCGATAGAATCAGGATTACAGAAATCTGTAGAGAATAAAATCTGTATTTTCTGTATTTTCTGTCTGAAAAGGGAATATTATACTCATTAATTCTGCCTTGATTTAAAAGTCAAGATAAGTTCATTGAAAAATGAGTTTTAAATGAATAAATATTTATTTTATTGCTTATATTTGTTTTGTAAATTATTAATTCGAAATTAACTGTTGGACTCCCAATATATTTAAAATATACTGTTATGTATCAAAATTATAAATTATTTCTTCAGAATGTTATACAGGAAATCTCGGATGCCGGTTTGTACAAAAATGAACGGGTAATTATTTCAGCCCAAGGCGTTGAAATAAAAATAGCAGATGGTCGTGACGTCTTGAATTTTTGTGCAAATAATTATCTGGGACTCTCTAATCACCCAGCTTTGAAGGATGCTGCCAAAGCCGCTATCGACTCGCATGGTTATGGCATGTCGTCTGTCCGGTTTATTTGTGGAACTCAGGATTTACACAAAGAACTTGAAAAGAAAATTTCGGATTTTTTCGGTACTGAGGATGCCATCTTATATGCTGCTTGCTTTGATGCAAACGGTGGTGTTTTTGAGCCTTTGCTGACGGAGGCAGATGCTATTATCTCGGATGCTTTAAACCATGCCTCTATTATTGATGGTGTTCGTTTGTCGAAAGCGCAACGGTTCAGATATGCTAATGCGGATATGGCGGATTTGGAATTACAATTACAAAAAGCACAATCGACACGTTTTCGTTTGATTGTGACGGATGGTGTTTTTTCCATGGATGGTAATGTGGCTCCGTTGGATAAGATTTATGAGCTGGCTGATAAATATGATGCCATGGTTATGATTGATGAATCTCATTCAGCTGGTGTTGTCGGAAATACCGGACGTGGTGTTACGGAATTGTACAACCTGAGAGGCCGCGTTGAAATTATTACCGGTACTTTAGGAAAAGCTTTCGGCGGTGCCATAGGCGGATTTACTACAGGTAAAAAAGAAATTGTCGATTTGCTTCGTCAACGTTCGCGGCCTTATTTGTTTTCAAATTCTATTCCCCCTATGGTGGCAGCAGCCGGTATCAAGATGTTTGAAATGATGTCGGAAACGAATGAATTACAAGATAAACTGCATGAAAATACCCAATATTTTGTAAATAAAATGCAACAGGCCGGATTTGATATAAAACCCACGCAATCGGCTATTTGTGCGGTCATGTTGTACGACGCCAAATTATCGCAGGAAATGGCAGTCCGTTTACTTGATGAGGGGATTTATGTTACCGGGTTTTATTATCCGGTTGTACCAAAAGGGCAGGCCCGAATCAGGGTGCAACTTTCTGCTGCTCATGAAAAAGAACACCTTGATCGTTGTATTTCTGCTTTTGAAAAAGTTGGGAAAGAATTGGCTGTGATTTAATAATGAGAATTTTGTAATTATAAGCAGGCTGATAACCTGTAGTTTGTAAGGTGAAATAAGTGATTGATGATGAGTGGTTTTTGATCCTTCTCAACTGTATGAACTTTATAAACGAATAACCATTAGACGAAAAACCGATAAATAAACTTAAAAATCTTCTCGCATGAAAGCACTTGTAAAACTTCGTCCGGAGAAAGGAATCTGGATGACAGATGTTCCGGTACCCCATATTGGTGTAAATGATGTTTTGATAAAAATAAAAAAAACAGCTATATGCGGAACGGATTTACACATTTATAAATGGGATGAGTGGTCGCAGCGAACCATAAAAACTCCTATGGTGATAGGGCACGAATACGTCGGAGAGATTGTTGAAAAAGGGCGGGGTGTCCGGAATATTCAGATTGGCGACCGGGTTACAGGCGAAGGACATATTGCTTGCGGGCATTGCCGTAATTGCCGTCGGGGAAAGCTTCATGTGTGTGAAAATTCAGTCGGCGTAGGAGTGAACCGGGATGGTGCTTTTGCCGAGTATCTTTCGCTGCCAGCTCAAAATGTTGTGAAACTCGATCATCGTATTACAAATGATATGGCTGCTATTATGGATCCTTTTGGTAATGCAACGCATACTGCATTGTCTTTTCCTTTGATTGGAGAAGATGTGCTTATTACCGGAGCTGGATTGATCGGGTCAATGGCTACTGCTATTTGTCGTTTTGCAGGAGCCCGCTATATTGTGGTAAGTGACTTAAGTGATTATCGACTCAAAATTGCAAAAAAAATGGGAGCTACTATAACCGTTAATCCATCGAAGGGAGAGACGATTGAGGCAGCTTTAAAAGACCTTCGCTTAAGAGGTTTTGATATCGGACTTGAAATGTCGGGATCGCCAAAAGCGTTTGAAAGTATGATTGATAATATGTATAACGGTTCAAAAATAGCTTTACTGGGCATTTTGCCGAATACAACGACTGTAGAGTGGGATAAAATAATATTTAAAGCGTTGACCTTGAAAGGAATTTATGGCCGAGAAATGTGGGAGACCTGGTATCAAATGGAACAAATGCTTATTACCGGCCTTGATTTATCACCCGTAATTACACATCGTTTTAGTATTAATGAATTTCAAAAGGGTTTTGATGTGATGGAAAGTGGAGAATGCGGAAAAGTTATTCTGAATTGGGAGTAAAGTAAATTTGTTCCTTGTTTGAGGTCTATTTGTTCAGCGAGTTAATTAGTTCATGGAGCTCATAATTCATAATGTTTATCAGTTCATGACGTTTATTAGTACAACTTGTTCCGATTTTTCGGAATTGTCATATTGACACATTGATTCACTAGCATATTGTCCTCTTGTCTTTTTCCTGTTACATCTGTCTGGATTTTGCAACTTTAGATCTCTACTTACAAAGATCAATAAAAAATATAAATGGAATATTAAAAATTAAATTTTTTGTAGCTTTGTACAATGAAAATGTCTGCTTAAACAATTCTTTTTTTACGGCTGTTTTAAAAGTATATTATTTAAAGATTCTTATTTCGTAATCTTAAATGTTTTTAATATGACTTCAGGTATAATAATAACCCTTTGCATATTGTTGCTTCTGGCTTATTTTTTTGATTTGTCAGCGTCGAAGACAAGAATTCCATCCGTAATATTATTATTGCTGTTAGGCTGGTTGTTAAGGCAGGCAACTAATTTTTTCGGAATTGACCTCCCTGATTTCTCTGGTGTACTACCAATTTTAGGAACTGTCGGGTTGATTTTGATTGTACTTGAAGGTTCACTTGAATTGGAACTGAGCCGGTCGAAAACAGGCCTTATTGCAAAATCTTTTTTGGGAGCTCTGTTCCCTTTACTGATAATTTCTTTTTTGCTGGCTTTTGTCTTTCAGTATTTTAGCGGATATTCTTATAAGGATTCTTTAGCGAATGCAATCCCGTTCAGTGTGATTAGTAGTGCGATCGCGATCCCTACTGTGAGACATTTGAATAAGACTTGCCGGGAGTTTGTTATTTATGAGAGTAGCTTGTCTGATATTATTGGTGTAATTTTTTTCAATTTTGTAACCCTTAATTCGAGTTTTGGATTCAGAACTTTTGCCAACTTCGGATTCAATTTTATTCTGGAAATTGTAATTTCTTTTGGAGCTTCAATTGCGTTGGCTATTTTGCTTCGAAAAATAGAGCATCATATTAAATTTATGCCTATCATTTCGTTGGTAATATTAATTTACACAGTATCAAAGGTATATCATTTGCCATCATTGGTTTTTATTCTGCTGTTTGGCTTATTTTTGGGAAATCTCGACAGATTCTCAAAATTTAAATCGATGCAGCGCCTTAAACCTGAATTATTGAAAATAGAAACCAAAAAATTTAAAGAACTGACTGGTGAAGCAGCTTTTCTTGTGCGGGCTATGTTTTTTCTTTTATTTGGATACTTGTTAAAAACATCAGAAATATTGAATCCTTCGACGATATTTTGGGCAGTAGGTATTGTTATCTTAATTTATGTTGTCAGGTATCTGCAACTTAAGGCTTCCCGTATGCCTGTCAGGACTTTGTTGTTTGTGGCACCCCGGGGACTTATCACCATTTTATTGTTTTTATCAATAGATCCGGATATGCAGATTCCTTTTGTAAATAATTCTTTAATTATACAGGTGATTTTACTGTCGGCAATAATTATGATGTTTGGTATGATGACTAAGCCCCCGCGTATTGTAGTCGCCATTGAAGATGCTATCAGAAAGGATAATGGAGAAGCATCGGGTGAAGAAAAAAAGAAAGAAGATAATCAGTCCACTGAATAAAATAGTAATTTTGTGAGTAAACAGTAAAATATATTTTTGTAATGGAACAACAGGAAAACAAACTAAACATCGAATTGTCAGCCGAAGTAGCTGAAGGTATTTATTCAAATCTTGCAATTATTTCTCATTCAACCTCAGAGTTCGTGTTGGATTTTATCCGCATGATGCCGGGAACTCCTAAAGCCAATGTGAAGTCACGTATAATACTTACTCCCGAACATGCCAAGCGTTTATTGTTCGCATTGCAGGAAAATATTACAAAATTTGAAAATCAAAACGGGAAAATCAAAGTCCCGGATAATTCTTTCGTTCCTCCGGTTCCTATGGGATTTGGTGGGGGAGAGGCCTGATTTTATGGTATAGAGCAAGTTCATTAGCAGGATTAATGAGCTTGTTTTTATTTATTGCAGGAACTTTGCAATAAATCTCCACGGTTTGTTTTTCCATATTTCTCCGGCATAATCTATTCCTACGCGCGGAGCGACTTCAAAGTCAGTTACCGCTATTCCTGCTTCTATCCGCAATCTGGCGGACAGATTCAGATTTTCTCCATAAAAAGATTTGTCTATTTTTAGTTCACGACCGACTTTGCCTGAGCCTTTTATGTGGTTGATACCACGAATAAGAACAGCTTCGGGGTGATCCTTGCTTCCGGTTACGAAATTTAGCATCCAATACATGCCGTAAATCAGATATACATAAACATGCCCTCCAACGGCATACATTATTTCAGTTCGCGGAGTACGTCCTTTGCTTGCGTGGCATGCTAAATCTTCTTCACCATAATAAGCTTCAGTTTCTGTTACTAAATATTGGCTTTCCGTACCATCATCCCATGTTCGTACAATGACTTTTCCCAAAAGTTCACGTGCCACAGTGATTGCATCTTGCTTGAAAAAATCCTCATTAATTTTCATTATATTTTTACTCCGTGTTGTTATTTATTCGTTTTTTTATATGTCTGTTTGTCACTAGAAATGAAGTGCAAAAATAAGTAATTCTGTCGCTTTTTATAAGTTTGAAAAATATTCTTTGTAACTGTTTGGTAATCCAAATAAAAGGAGTATTTTTGCAGTCCGTTTATTATCCAGTGTAATAGTCGGGTGATACTTGATGTAAATATCCTGTTTTTGTGCCGATTAGCCTCATTCAAAAGCAGAGATTAGAACAGGTTGAAAACGACAATTTATTAATCAAAAACATTTTTATTAAAAGTGGATACGTTAAGTTATAAAACCATTTCTGCAAATAAAGCAACAGTGCAGAAAGAATGGGTAGTTGTGGATGCTACCGATTTGGTATTGGGACGTATGGGTTCGAAAGTTGCCAAACTTTTGCGCGGTAAATACAAACCTAATTTCACCCCTCATGTTGATTGCGGAGACAATGTGATTATTGTGAACGCAGAAAAAGTTCAGTTGACAGGTGCAAAATGGACCGATCGCATTTATTTGAGCCATACCGGTTATCCCGGAGGCCAGCGTGAAATTACTCCTGAAAAACTGATGGAGAAATCTCCTGAAAAATTGGTGAAAAAAGTAGTAAAAGGTATGTTGCCAAAAAATAAACTTGGAGCAAAACTTTTAGGCAATCTGTATGTTTTTGCCGGTCCGGAACATAACATGCAGGCTCAGCAACCCAAACAAATCGATTTAAACACACTTAAATAATCAATATGGAAGTAGTAAATGCCTTAGGAAGAAGAAAAGCAGCTGTGGCTCGCATTTTCGTAAGCGAAGGAAACGGTAAAATCACTATCAATAAACGTGATCTCGTTACATATTTCCCATCACCTCTTTTGCAATACGTTGTAAAACAGCCTTTAAACAAATTAGGTGTGGCTGAAAAATATGACATCAAAGTAAATCTTGATGGAGGCGGTTTCAAAGGTCAGTCTGAAGCATTGCGTTTGGCTATTGCACGCGCATTGGTGAAAATTAACCCGGAAGATAAACCTGCATTGAAAGCTGAAGGATTTATGACCCGTGATCCGCGTGAAGTGGAACGTAAAAAACCGGGACGTCCAAAAGCTCGCAAGAGATTCCAATTCTCGAAACGTTAATGTGTTAATGTGCCCGTTTTCAATATGCCAATACTGTGCATAACTTATTGGCAGTTGTTTTTGTAGGCAAATTAAATACTCGTTTAGTATCTAAATTTACGGGACTCATAGGCACTGGATGGCTACCCGCAAATTGATTTCAACAAAGAAGAAAGTAAACAAATTAATTAAACAAAAATGTCCAGAACAAATTTTGAACAATTATTAGAAGCAGGTTGTCATTTTGGTCACCTGAAACGTAAATGGAACCCTGCAATGGCTCCTTATATCTTTATGGAGCGCAACGATATCCACATTATCGATCTACATAAAACAGTAGTTAAAATCGATGAAGCTGCTGCTGCTCTTAAAAGCATTGCAAAATCAGGTCGTAAAGTTTTATTTGTAGCTACTAAAAAACAGGCTAAAGATGTTGTGTCCGAAAGAGCAAAATCAGTAGCTATGCCATATATTACCGAACGTTGGGCTGGTGGTATGCTAACCAACTTCCCGACAATACGTAAGGCTATCAAAAAAATGTCGACTATCGACAAAATGACTAATGATGGAACTTTCGATAATATCTCGAAGCGCGAAAAACTTCAGATTGCCCGTCAGCGTGAAAAACTTGAAAAGAACCTTGGTTCTATTGCAGACCTTACCCGTCTTCCTTCAGCGCTTTTTGTAGTTGACGTAATGAAAGAACACATTGCCGTTAAAGAAGCTCAACGCTTAGGTATTCCTGTATTTGGTATTGTTGATACAAACTCTAATCCTAACGGAATTGATTTCGTTATCCCGGCCAACGATGATGCAACAAAATCGGTAGACGTAATTCTTGCAGCTATGGTTGAAGCTATTCAGGAAGGACTTGATGAACGTAAAGTTGAAAAAGTTGATGCTGAAGCAGCTGAAGCTCCGACAGCAAAAGAGAAAAAATCCCGTGTTTCTAAACGTCCGAGAACTCAGAAAGAGGATGATGATGCTTTAAATGCCAATGTGGCAAAAAAATTCATCAACAAAGAGGATGAAGATTAATCTTCTATTACAATTTAATCAATGTCATAGTTTTAATTAGAAATGTATGAACCGTTGATTAAATGTAAATGAAATTTCCGATATTAACGAGTTACGGGTTATAATTTTTTGTAGCTTGTAACTCGTTTTTCTTGATTAAAATATTAATAAAACAATAAAAATATTACTATTATGGCAGTAACAATGGCAGAAATTTCGAAATTGCGTACCATGACCGGAGCCGGTATGATGGATTGCAAAAATGCTTTGGTTGAAGCAGAAAACGATTTCGAAAAAGCAGTTGAAATTATTCGTAAAAAAGGTCAGGCTATCGCAGCAAAGCGTAGTGATCGTGAAGCATCTGAAGGTTGTGTTCTCGCAGAAGCAAAAGATGGATTTGCCGCCATCATTGCTTTAAAATGTGAAACCGACTTTGTTGCCAAAAATGCAGATTTTATAGCATTGACTAAATCTGTCCTTGATGCAGCTATGGCTGCAAAATGCACTTCTTTGGATGAAGTAAAAGCTCTTACTTTGGATGGTCGTGTCATTGCAGATTTGGTTACAGACCGTTCCGGAGTGACCGGGGAAAAAATGGAACTGGATTATTATGAATTTGTACAGGGAGGAACAACCGCGTTTTATGTACATCCGGGAAATAAATTAGCAACTGTTGTTGCTTTTGCTGAAGAAGGCGTTGAATATCAGGTAGCTCATGATATTGCAATGCAGGCTGCAGCTATGAATCCTGTATCGCTTGACCGGGCATCTGTTCCGCAGAAAGTAATTGATACAGAATTAGAAATTGGTCGAGATAAAGCTCGTCAGGAAGGTAAACCTGAAAACATGTTGGATAAAATTGCTCAGGGTCGTCTGAATAAATTTTTCCAGGAATCTACCTTGCTCGAACAGACCTTTATTAAAGATAATAAACAAACGGTTGCTGCATATCTGAAAGCTAACAAAGCAACAGCAACGGCGTTTAAACGTGTTACTTTGAATCAGGAGTAACATAACTAAACTTTTTACAAGAAAGCCTTTTGGACATTAGTTCAAAAGGCTTTTTTATTGAGATAAATTTTGATAGCAGAGAGTATGTCCCGATATTAACTATAATTAAAGTATTTGCAATTATTTGTGGTATTAATTATTACAAAATAAAAATAAAAAATACTACATTTGTGTTCTTGAATTTTAGTGTGCATTTGGAGGAAACTTGTGTGTTTATAGAATTTTATACCATCTAAACTCCTTATTTGTATAGTTTAATTGAATTTAGTAATATTGGTTCTGTATGGGTGTAATTTGTCGTCCGTCCTGCGTTGAAACTAAACTGCCGGGATGCAAATTTCTTTTTACTGTCGTATTTTTTGTTTTTTATGCCGGATTTCTTTTTGCTACTGATTACTATCAGCGTCAATCCGGTCTGTGGAATAGTCCAGAAACATGGACAACGGATGGTGGTTGGAATGGAGTGGGAAATGCAGGTACTTATCCCCAGAGTGGAGATAATGCGCATATTGCTAATAATGGAAATGTTGTTACTATAACACTTACAGAAGATGCAACTTGTGCAAATTTGTATTTTGATAACACTGGTTCTGCGAGTGTAATTAACTTAGGTGATTTTGATTTAGTGGTGGAAAATAGTTGGTCTGTTGACTGGGGGAATAAATCAACTATTTCTCAGACTACCGGATATTTGCAAATAAACGGAACGATACCGATGTTTTATGTAGAAAAAGAAATTGCTAACTTTCGGGTTGGTTCTTCGTCATTTGCTTTCGTCCTCAATAATACAACAGAGTTGACGGTTTCCGGAGTATATGATTATAATTGTTTTCAGTCATCAATACCTTCGGGGATCAATACTACAGCAGCAACTAAAATTCATGCGACACCATGTGCTTCGACATTGTCAGCTGTCGATTCGATGGATTTCGGAGTTGTTTGTCCCGGTTTAACTTCAGATGTTCAATTTTTTGAACTTTCCGGATTGGGGTTGTATGATCAGGATATTTATGTTACAGTTCCAGATGGATATACACTATCAACATCGAATGATGGCTTATATACAACAACATTGACTTTTGATCAAAATGGAGGAAATTTTTCTCAAACTATTTTTGTAAAATTTTCTCCGGATGCTAATGGGTTGTATAATGGTAATATCGTTGTCACCGGAGGAGGAGCCGAGAGTGTAAATATACAGGTAACAGGTGCCGGATCTTATAATGTGGTACCCAAAGTTGACTCATTGATTAGTTCTGCCATAACGGGTACAACCGCTACTTTGGGAGCTACTGTGACATTAACCGGTTGTAGTTCGGATGTAATATCAGAAAGAGGTTTTTATGTAAGTACGATCGATGGTTTTGCAGACGGAGCTGGAATCCGGATTGCAGAAGCAGGAAATTTCGGACTTGGCCAATATCTTTTACCGGTAACAGATTTATCGCCAAACACTACGTATTATTTTAAAGCGTATGCAAAAAACAGTTCCGGAGTCACGTATTCTGAGCAAGCGACGTTTAGTAATAAACCTAAAAAGTATTATTCCAGGCAATCAGGCAATTGGACAACTCCATCGACATGGACAACGGAAGGATGTGGTGGAAGTACAAATTCCGGTTCATATCCTACTTCTGTTGATACTGTTATATTTTGTCAGGGACATACCGTTACGGTCGATGTACTAGACCTTTCCTGTGCCGGATTAGATATGACGGTTTATAATAGTCATTTGATTCTTAATCATGATTTTATGGTTAATGGTAGTTTGTCTCTCACAAATCAAAGTTCAGTAAGCGTTGGATCGAATAATTTGACTATTATCGGAGATTTTACAAATACTCCAAATGAATGGAATTCCCGTATTGAATATAGTGATGGAAGCATTTTTATAGGAGGAAACATAACTGTGTCTAAAGGAGGGTATGAACCATTTTATTGTTCTGGTTCCGGATGGTTAATTTTTACCGGATCTGGAAAAATATTTACTGCTGATTCCAATATATCGGTACCATATTTTAAGCAGCCAAATTCATCTTTTACAAAAGGTGGTCCCGGCATTATAACGATATCCAATATTTTTGATCAAAATTATGGCCCTTCAGTCCCTTCGGGTGTGACAATCTCAATTCCCGGCAATACAATTCACAAACCTACAAAGTATTATAAAACAAAAGCAAGTGGAATTTGGGAAAGTTCAAGCTGTTGGACTAAATCTGTTGATGGAGGAAACTCTTGGATTGATGCGGGTTCTGAACCTGATACAGATGGCTTAGTGGAAATTCAGAGTGGTCATTCTATTGCATTGAATGGAGATGTAACAATAGAGAACTTGATCGTTAACGGAATGCTTACAATCAACGCCGGAAAAAATCTGACATGTACTTCTAATTTTACGAATAATGGTACTATAAAATTATTTTCAAATTCAATTGAATTAGCTACTATTTTAACGCCCGAGGAGATGCGAGGAACAGGAAATTATATTGTGAGTCAATTCCTTAATTCAGTTCGTAACTGGTATATGTCGTCCCCTGTATATAATGCTCCGGCTCCAGCTGGTTTTACAATTTATAAATATGATGAACCTGGCAATAATATAGACTACGTTTCTCCTGAAACAGAATACTGGGAATTAATTTCAATCGGGTCTGATCTTTCCCCTGCAATGGGATTTATAACAAAACAAACAGCGAGTTCAAATTATATTGAATTTACCGGAACAAAGTTAAACAATGGAGATTTGTCTGTTACTTTGACACGAACAGCCGGAAAGCAAAAAGAAGGTTATAATTTATTGGGAAATCCTTATCCATCATACTTAGATTGGTCTGAAGCTGAAAAAATTGATGTAGACCATACCATTTGGTACAGAACAAAAAATCTTGCAGGAAATTATGTTTTTGATACTTTTAATGGAATAGGAACTAATAATAATAAGTTAGGTGCAGTTACCGGAATGATTCCTCCTATGCAAAGCGTATGGGTAAAAGTGACGGATGGAAGTAAAACTGGCGTGGTAAATTTTACAAATGCGTTACGTACACATGAAGTAGAAACCAATAGATTAAAAATGAAATCCGTATCACTGGATAAAATTTTAAGAATCAGCATTTCGAATGGCTTAAATTCAGATGAAACAATTTTGGTGATAAGGCCCGATTCTGAATATGACAGTGATTTTGATGCGCTGAAAATGAGTAATCAAAATGCCGAAATTCCAGAGATTTATACCGTGAAGAATAATGAAAATATGGTGATCCGGAATGTTAGAATTAGTGATATGCAAAATGAAATTCCACTTGGTTTTACAACTGGGAAACAAGGCACTTTCTGTATAGAGATGGAATCGAGTGAGGCCTTAAAACAGTCATTTCAGATATTTATTTTAGATAAATATAATAATGAAATTGAAGATGTTACCAAAAAAAAATCATATAGTTTCAGTTCGGATGCGGTAGAGAATATTACTGATCGTTTTGCATTGTTATTGAAAACTAAAGATTTGACTACTGCTTTGGAGAAAGAGAATGTCAGAACTATAAAAGCTTATCTGAACCAGTCCGGAAAAATTTGTGTAATGTCATCTATTGCTGACCCTGTTGACATACGGGTATTTGATGTTACCGGTAAACAGGTAGCTACTGAATTGTCTGTTGGCGATATTACTGTTTTAGATCAAAGTTTGTCTTCCGGTATTTATTTTATAAAGGCTATATCCGGAAAAATTAATTCAACTGTTAAAATTGTAGTGCCGTAATTGTTTTGGTATTATAACAGAATAAATCTTGCAATCGTTTGCAACTTAGTAGATTAATTTAAGACTGACATTTGTAATAATAATCCGAAAAAATAAATATATTTGTGGGTTAACTATAATAAATCCATAAATATTTATGAATACTAAAAAGTGCATTTATTTGTTTTTTATGTTGCTTTTTATAAGGATACCTGTCTTTTCTACAATATCATGGATGGGAAATCATTTTACGGGTTCACAGCCAGAAGGTTCTCAAACAATATACTTTTATGTAGAAATGTATGATAGCTATTCGGGCTGTCATGCAGAAGTTCAAATAAATGAGGGTGGAACGTGGGTTGCTTACTCTTTAACGCAAGGAGATAATAACGGAAATAATTCAACATGGTCTGCGAATATTACCGTTAAGTCTACTGCCACAGAATATTATTTTCATGGTTGGGATGATTGGGGCGCAGATGTTTGGGATAGTAATAGTAGTAATAATTATGCAATCTCAATAAATCCGACAACGGTGTCAGATGGCTATTGGAATTCTGCGTCAACCTGGTGCGATGGATTTGTTCCAACATCTGCTACTGCAAGTTACATAATTGCTAATAATATAACATTGGATGCAAATGTTACTATCTATAGTCTCACCATAAATTCTGGTGCTACTTTCACCGCGAGTGATGCTTCTCCACGTATTTTGACTCTTAATAATTCAATCTCTGGTTCAAATTCAACTCTGTCAAACAGTGGAACATGGGATAATGGCTTGGGTGGAAATACTGTAGTTTTTTCAGGAGAACCAAGTTCAGGAGATGCAATACATGTTGTTTCTGGAACTATTGCTTTTGAGAATATTACGGTAAATAAAACGGCAGGCAGTTCGAATGTAGGAGTTTCATTTGGTGAAGGCGTTAGTGTTACTGGTACTCTTGAAATTGGAAATGGAGGATTTGTCTCGACGGCGCCACCAACTAATTTTTATAATTCAACAGCAATTTTGAAGTTTAATCAGGGTACCGAAGTTACTTATGATGTAAATGCCAATGATTATTCCTGGTCAGCAACGGAAGTACCACAAAATATAACGGTGAGTTCAGGCACAGTAAATTTAAATACCAATAGAGCGGCCTCTGGAAGTTTGATTGTTGATGGAATTATTAGTTTAGCTGCTGGAAAACAACTTACTGTTGCCGGGGTATTGACCAATAATGGAACAGTTACATTGCAATCAGATACAATTAATGGAACCGCAACGTTAATTACACCTTCTGCAATATCCGGATCCGGTTCGTATAATGTAGAGCAATTTTTGAAAAAAGATCGAAATTATTATATTGCCAGTCCTGTTAGTTCAGCGAGTGCAGCGGTAGTAACAGATGTTGTTGGAAATGCCTTATATTCTAGAGATGAAGCCGGTGCAAGCTGGTCTACTGCATCTGAATTTATAAATGGAATCGGCTATGTTGCTTCAATAGGAAGCTCAAATGGGCAGGTTTATACATTTACCGGAACTATATTTAATAAGGATACTACCGTTAATTTAACCAGAACAACTGGTCAGGTAAAAGAAGGATTTAATTTGGTTGGAAATCCATATCCTGCCTATTTGAATTGGAATACATTAACAAAAAGTTATTTAAATAATACCATGTGGTATAGAACCAAAGAGGGCAGTTCCTATAAGTTTTATACCTATAATGGTTCAGAAGCAGGCTATGGAGGAGGGGAAATAGGTTCTCCTGCCGGGGTTACTAATTTCGTACCTTCTATGCAAGCATTTTGGGTTAGGGTAGAAAATGCGACAACCGGAAGTCTGGGCTTTAAATTGACAGACCGGGCAGACCGGGATATTGCAGCCAATATTTTAAAAGCACCTCAGGTTTCATTAAACAAAGTTGTTAGAATTCAGGTCGAAAACCAGGAGAATACAGATGAAACCGTTTTATATTTTAATGATAATGCGGATAATGATCTTGATAGTTATGATTCTCAAAAAATATCGAATGAAAACGATGTAATTCCTGAAATCTATACAAAAGCAGACAATTCCGAGTTAGTTATAAATGGAATGAACCAGATTCCGGTTGATGTGGAAATTCCCCTTGGTTTCAGAACAGGAGAACAAGGTGATTTTACTATAAAGTCAACCGAATTTTCTAACTTTGCAACCGGATTAAAACTTTACCTGCATGATAAGTTAATAAATGATGAAATGGAAATTTCTTCAGGCTATTTTTATACTTTTATATCTGATATTGTTGATAATACAGACCGTTTTGGTCTTATTTTTAGAATGACAGGGACGACAACAGAGAATGAAAAAGTAAATAATTCGTTTTATACTTATGTAGATAAACAAAACAATATTGTAGTAAATGTAAAAACCGAAAATAGAATTGTGATTTATAATGCTGTCGGTCAGAAAATAATGGAACGGGATGTTGTTGGTAAAACTGTTATATCCGATAAATTAAATACCGGTGTTTATTTTGTGGGATCTCTAAATTCTGGGAATACGAAACTCCAAAAAATAGTAATAAAATAAATATTAAAAATATGAAACTTCAAATGAATATAACAAAAAAAAGAAATTATCATCAACCGGAAATTAGAGAGATTAAGCTTGATAATGAGATTTCATTACAGCTTGAATCAACTCCTCCAGCTGGTCCTGGAGAAACAAAAAATTTTCAGGAGAATTCATTGAATGATCCATATAAAACAAATTTAGCGTAATGACTAAGAAGAGTGAGTCCCGGATGCTTCCGGGACTCTTTGTTTGAAGATAAAATAATATTTATCTTTGTAGGAGTTAAAAATATATTATGAATATTCATTTCTTGTTTGAGTTAAAATCGAAATATATCACCCGTGAAATTGGTGATGAATTGGTATTAGTCCCGTTGAGTGGAAATGTAGCACAAATGAATGTCTTATTTACGTTAAATGAGACTGGAAAATTTATTTGGGAACAAGTTGATGGGAAGAATACTAAGGAGGATATTATTGCTTTATTGGTTCAGGAGTTTGATGTTGAGGCAGAAACTGCCAAAATAGATGTTGAAACATTTCTCAATAAAATAGCTGCAACTCTAAAATAACGTTAGGTGAGATATAGTTCTAAGATAGCAATTGCCGGTTTTGAATTATCTTTGAATTCAGAGGTCGAGATTTCTTTAGAAGAAGGGTATTACCCCTTTAAATCTCAGTCGAATAAAACTCCGGATGTTGAAATTGCATGCTATGCCGGTATTTCTGAGGCATTGGAATTGGGTGAAGCTGTTTTTGTTGCAGAAAATGAATCGCAACGTTTTTATGCTATTTATCAAACGGGAAAAGAGTTGACCTTTTTGATATATAACCAGCAGGAAAAAGGAAAAATTCAGCAGTTAGCCGTGTTAAGCTCTGATTTAAAGCATTGGACAATTTATACCGACTTATTATCGAACGGGAAAATAAATCCATTGCGTTACCCAATGGGCCCATTGATTATGCAATATCTGACTGTGAATTCAGAGGCAGTGATGATTCATGCAGCCTGCGTAACCGATGGAAAGACAGGACAGCTTTTTGCCGGATTTTCCGGTAGAGGGAAAAGCACAATGGCTAAAATATGGAAGGATGTCGGCTATCAGGTTATAAACGATGACAGGATAATTATCCGTCGTCAGGGAGAAGAGTTTGTAGCGTATAATACACCTATGTATTATGCCGATGTACCGAAATCTACTGTCTTGAGGTCCATATTTTTAATTAGGCACTTCCCGGAAAATAAAATTCGCAAAATAGAAGGCGCAATTGCTGTGTCAAAAGTATTAGCTTTTTGCATTCAAAATAATTTCTCTCAAAGTTTTATTGTTGGTAACCTGGCTTTTTTAAGCAAAATGATTCAGACGGTTAATGTTTATGAGCTGGGTTTTGTACCTGATAACCATATCATTGATTTTGTGATTGACAATGGATAAAAATCATACAGAAAAACAGATACTTGATTGGGCCGAGGAGCTTTTATCTAATGATTTTGGTTTAAAAATTAAATTAAGCGGTCAAAGTATGTTTCCTGTGCTGAGGAATGGAGATTGGGGGCTGATTATCAGATGCAGTTTCAACGAAATAAGAAACGGTGATATTGTTGTTATGAAGAATGATTCCGGAAAATATATAGCTCACCGGCTTATTCGAAAAAAAGGAAACTTATTCATAACCAAAGGGGACAACAATCTGTATTATGATAAACCTTTCCCTGAATCGTCCATTGTTGGAAAGGTTATTGGCTTTGAACGTGCTGGTAAAAAGTGCAAACTCAGAAATAGTCGTTGGAATTTGTATAGATTTATGGCTTTGCTTGTACCAATGCTTTGCTCTCGTGTTAATCGTTTCCGTCTGAATGTTGAGAATAAAATCTTAAAAATCGGTACGCTTAAATCTAATCTCAGGATAATTCAGAAAGGCTCGACCGGAATTTTTATTCTGAATGGAATAATCTCCGTTTTTCAAGGAGTTCTGCCTTTTTTAGTGATTGTGTTGATAAAATTATTAATAGATCATCTGACCAACGGAGATTTTGCACACGCATCAAATTGCGGATTTTATGTTTTGTTGATACTTACCTCATTGGCTTTTTTATTAAACGGCTTATTGAATGAATTTAGAGCTTATTGGGGCGAAAAACTTTCGCAGTCTGTTTCGAAACAGGTCTATCAGAGGCTCCATGATAAACATGCCAGACTTGATTTGTCTGCTTATGAACATCCCGAAAAGCAAAATAGAATTCATCGTGCAGTCCAGGAAGCATCATATCGCCCTCAAAAAATTCTGAATGAAATTTTGAATGTTGTTAGGGCAATAACTTCATCTCTGTTTTTTCTGGGAATCTTTATTTTTATTAAATGGTATTTGGCACTTATTATAATGCTGGCTGTTTTGCCTGAAGTTTTTGTTCAGCTGCGTTTTGCCTCCCGGTTATATAAACAGAAAACAGCTCAGGCTGCAAGTGAGCGCGAAATGTATTACTATAACCGGGTATTGACTGGCTTCCCTTTCGCAAAAGAGATGAAACTTTTTCAGTTCCCGGGGTTTTTCAGGACAAAGTTTCAAAAGTTACAAAACCAGCTTTTCCAAGAAAAGATAATTATAAGAAAATCTGATCTTCAACTCCAAATATATGCTCAGGTGTTTGCCGTTTTGCTTATTTTTTGCTCATTGGGTTACGTCTCTTTTCTTAAAATAAACGGAGCTATTACAATTGGTACGGTTGTGCTTTTCTTTTTTGCCTTTCAGCGAGGATATTCTGTAATGAACGATTTGTTCCGTTCCGCAACACGGATAGTGGAGGACAATGTATTTTTGAATGATTTTGTTGATTTTCTGAATTCTGTTGTGTTGGAAGATAAGAGTTTTAATGCACATGGAAATTTTGAACTTAAGCAAAGAATTGTAATTGAGAATCTGAGTTTTCGTTATGAAACCAGTCTGCGAAATGCCCTTTCTGATATTAATATTGAGATTTTTGCAGGACAAACGGTTGCTTTTGTTGGAGAAAACGGTTCTGGAAAAACTACTTTAATAAAATTATTATGTGGATTTTATCAGCCCGATTCAGGGAAGATATTATTGGATGATACCGATTTAAAACAAATAGGCGGGGATACTTTACGCAAAAATATTGCTGCGGTATTTCAGGATTTTGCACTTTACTATTTGCCGGTCTTTCAAAATATAGCCTTGGGAAATTATAAAGAGGAACCGGATAAGAAATTAATTATGACTGCTGCAGAAGCTGCCGGTATTGCAGATGTTATTGAGCAACTCCCGAAAGGGTATGAAACTTTGTTGGGAAATCAATTTAGCGGGGGCGAAGAACTAAGTATAGGACAATGGCAGAAAATGGCTATTGCCCGTGCATTTTACCGGGATGCTCCGTTGATTTTATTGGATGAACCTTCGAGTGCACTTGATGCAGCTTCGGAACGGCAGGTAATAGATGGACTGAAGAATTTAAGTCGGGATAAAACAGCAGTTATTGTCAGCCATCGCCTGAGTACAGTCCGTTGGGTCGATAAAATTTTCTTTTTTGAAAATGGAACAATAACCGAACATGGAACTCATGATGAGTTAATGTCTTTTGATGGAGGATACAGGCGTCTTTATAATTCATCAGTATTGTTGTCGGAATGAAAACTAATTATCATTGTTGACAGATAGCCGTTTTTTCTGTAAATTTGTGCCTTCTTGATAAAAATTCAAATAGATACATGGATAAAAAAGTCAGAGTGAGATTTGCGCCAAGTCCAACAGGACCACTTCATATCGGAGGAGTGCGTACCGCTCTTTATAATTACCTTTTTGCAAAGAAACACGGTGGAGATATGTTGTTGCGTATCGAAGATACCGATTCGGCCCGTTTTGTTCCGGGAGCCGAAGACTATATTGTAGAAGCTCTAAACTGGTTGGGAATCAGAATTGATGAAGGAATTGGAGCTAAGGACGGTTCGGAAGAACCTTACGGCCCTTACCGTCAAAGCGAACGTAAAGTTATTTACCGCAAGTATGTCGACCAGTTGATTGAGGCCGGTTTGGCGTATATTGCATTTGATACACCTGCTGAACTGGAAGCGCAACGTAAGGAAATTCCTAATTTTCAGTATGATGCCAAAACCCGTAGTATGATGAATAACTCGTTGACTTTATCGGCTGACGAGGTTACAAAACGCATAGAAAATGGTGATCAATATGTGGTTCGCATCAAAATAGAACCTAATGAAGAAATAAAAGTGCAGGATTTGATTCGGGGCGAAGTTGTGATAAATTCTTCTGTTCTTGATGATAAAGTCCTGTTTAAATCGGCAGATGAATTACCTACCTATCACATGGCTAACGTTGTCGACGATTATTTGATGAAAATTTCGCATGTAATTCGTGGTGAGGAATGGTTGCCATCGGCCCCGTTACATGTATTGTTGTATCGTTATCTAGGCTGGGAAGACGTCATGCCGGAGTTTGCCCATTTACCTTTACTGTTAAAACCGGATGGTAATGGAAAACTTAGTAAACGAGATGGCGACCGTCTGGGATTTCCTGTCTTTCCATTGAATTGGAAAGATCCTAAATCAGGGGAAACAGTTTCCGGATATCGCGAAGCCGGATATTTTCCGGAGGCAGTTGTGAATTTTCTTGCTTTGCTGGGCTGGAATCCAGGTACAGAACAGGAAATTTTTTCGATGCAGGAACTCATAGATTTGTTTTCGCTTGACCGGGTAAGTAAGAGTGGGGCCAAATTCGATTATGAGAAGGGGAAATGGTTTAATCATAAATATTTGCAAAATAAACCATTGGAAGAAGTTTCAGATGCATTTCACCATATTCTTGTAGAAAAAGAGATTTTTGAAGATTCGGAAAAAGTTCAGAAAGTCGTCGGGCTTGTAAGAGAGCGGGCTACATTTGTGTCTGATCTTTGGGAGCAGGCTTCATACTTTTTTGTTGCTCCGGCCTCTTATGACGAAAAAACGGTAAAAAAACGCTGGAAAGAAGATTCTCCCAAACAGATGTTTGAGTTAATCGGAGTTTTGGAAAGTATTGAGGATTTTTCGGTAGACAATACCGAATCTATTGTAAAGGCTTGGGTCGAATCGAAAGAATACGGACTTGGAGTTATTATGAATGCATTTCGCCTTGCTATTGTTGGTGAAGGGAAAGGACCTCACATGTTTGACATTACATCCATTATTGGTAAAGAAGAAACAGTAAACCGGCTCCAAAAGGCCGTTAATGTATTAGGTTAAGGATATTTGCAAAACATTTCCATCTTTTTTCGGAAATGTTTTGTTTTTTAATTCAATAAAAATATCATGCAAAAACGCCATTCCGATCCTTTACGCTATCTTAACGAACAAATACAGAGTACCCAGAAATATGTTCTTCCGTATATTGCTCAGGTAAAACCTGTTGTACGGGGTATGCAGGTACTCGAAATCGGTTGTGGAGAGGCCGGTAATCTGAAGCCCTTCCTCGATGCCGGATGTATTTGTACCGGAGTCGATTTTAGCACTCCGAAAATCGAAAAAGGAAAGGCTTTTTATGCTACCGATCCCAATGTAGAAAATATTACGCTTATCAGCGAAGATATTTATAATGTGAAGGAATTCGAAGCAAAATTTGATTTGATTATTTTAAGAGATGTTATTGAACATATCCACGATCAGGATAAATTCCTTGGATTGATGAAAAAGCTTATGACACCTGATGGAATTGCTTTTTTTGCATTTCCTCCCTGGCAGAATCCATTTGGCGGGCATCAACAGGTTTGTGAAAATAAATTTCTGTCATTAGTGCCTTATTTTCATTTATTGCCAATGCAGTTGTATAAATTTATTTTAAAAATTTTTGGCGAAAGTGAATCTAAAATCAAAGGATTGGCCGAAATTAAAGATACAGGGATAAGTTTGGATCGCTTTGAACGTATTGTAGCTAAAAATGATTACAAAATAGTCCGGAAAACCTTGTATTTTATTAACCCGAATTATCAGATAAAATTTGGTTTAAAACCCCGAAAGTTATGGAAGGTACTATCTGCAATACCTTATTTTAGAGACTTTGTCTCCACGGCTGGATATTACATTGTAAAAATTTAATTTTTGAATGAAAAAAATATTGATTATTACATACTACTGGTTACCAAGCGGAGGTTCAGGTGTGCAACGGTGGGTAAAGTTTACGAAGTATTTGCGTAAATTTGGTGTTGAACCTGTTATTTACGTTCCAGAAAATCCGGAATATCCATCAATAGATCATTCAATGGATAGCGATATCCCATCAGATATTACCATTCTTAAACGTCCTATTTGGGAACCTTATAATATATATAGGAAGCTTATAGGGAAAAAAGGTGAAGCGATAAATGCAGGATTCATTTCTGAAAAATCTCAAGCTAGTTGGAAAGATAGATTGTCAATATGGATACGCGGGAATTTTCTAATTCCAGACCCGAGGGTATTCTGGATTCGACCTTCGGTGAAATTCTTGTCAAAGTACATTACTGAAAATGATATAGACACGGTTATTACAACCGGCCCTCCACATTCGATGCATTTTATTGGATATGGACTTAAGAAAAAGAATGCATCTATAAACTGGATAGCTGATTTCAGAGATCCTTGGACTAAAATTTATTTTTATAAAGATCTGAACTTAAGCTATATTTCCGACAAAATACATCATTTTTTAGAAAATAAAATTCTTCAGAAAGCAGATAAGCTTATTGTTGTTTCTAATGGAATGAAAAAGGATTTTGAACAACAAACATCGGTGCCAATAACAGTAATTAGCAATGGATATGATAATGAACAAGAACCGACAGAAAAGGGAGCTTTAGATACAAAGTTTACACTTTCTCATATAGGTTTGTTAACTCAAAAACAAAATCCGTTGCTACTTTGGAAAGTTTTAAAAGAGCTTTGCGATGAATTTCCCGAATTTAAAAAAAAATTGATAATCAGATTAGTTGGTAAAATTGATTATCCTGTGATTGAAAGTATTGAAAATGCTGGTTTGTTGGACAATCTGGAAAAATTATCTTATGTTCCACACACTGAAGCACTCAAATTACAACAAGCCTCGCAAGTACTTCTATTATTGCTTGTAAATACGCCTGGAACTGAAAATATCTTAACCGGAAAACTTTTTGAATATCTGAATGCAAGTAGACCCATATTTTGTGTTGCACATGTACATGGAGATGCAGCAACAATTATTAGGGAAACAAATGCTGGAGTTGTTGTGGGATTTGATGAGCTTGATAAAACGAAAAAAGCAATGCTTCAATACTATAATTTGTTTAAGAAAAATGAGTTGTTTGTTGAAAGTAAGGATATTGAAAAATATTCCAGAGAAAACCTTACAAAGCTATTGGTCAATCAGATTATGGACAAAGATTGATGTTATTATCAGAATAAATATTTATGGATAAAATTATTACAATTGTTGGTGCACGTCCACAGTTTATCAAAGCTGCTACATTGAGCCGTCAGTTTTTAATACGTGGTATAGACGAAAAAATTGTACATACTGGACAACATTTTGATGAAAATATGTCTCAAGTGTTTTTTGAGGAAATGGAAATACCTAAACCTGCATACAATCTTGATATACATGGCCTTAGTCATGGGGCAATGACTGGTCGAATGCTGGAGGGTATTGAATCAATTCTTCAAAATGAAAAGCCTGATGGTGTGTTGGTTTACGGAGATACGAATTCGACTTTATCCGGAGCTTTGGCTGCCTCTAAGCTACAGATTCCGTTAATACATGTTGAGGCCGGTTTGCGTTCATTCAATATGCAAATGCCGGAAGAGATTAACCGAATTTTAACAGATAGAATTTCAAATGTGCTGTTTTGCCCTACAGATACAGCTGTTGCAAATCTAAAGAGAGAAGGTTTTGATGCAATGCCTGTTCAAATAATTAAAAATGGAGATGTTATGCAGGATGCCGCTATGTTTTATGCAGAATCAGCCATGTTGAAATCCAGTATTATAAAAAAGATTGGATTCAAGAAATTTGTCCTTGCTACTATACATCGTCAGGAAAATACCGACTCTCCTGAAAATTTAAGGAATATCATTCATGGATTGGATCAGATAAATAAGCAAATTCCTGTTGTAGTTCCAATGCATCCGCGTACACGAAACATACTTGCTCATAATTTTCAGTTGCCGGAATTTACGATTATTGATCCGGTTGGCTATTTTGATATGATAATGTTATTAAAGAGTTGTGAATTGGTTATAACTGATAGCGGAGGGGTACAGAAAGAGGCTTTTTTCTTTGGAAAACACTGTATAACACTAAGGGAACAAACAGAATGGACTGAACTTGTCGATAATGGTTTTAATATACTTGTGGGGAGTAATTCCGAAAAACTACAATCGGCATTTGATATTCTTAAAGATAGAAAATCGGATTTTTCTTTAAATCTTTATGGGAGGGGACATGCAGCAGAGATTGCAGCTAAAGAGATTCAGAAAATATAATTAAAATATGAACACAGGTCGTAAAGATATTTTCTGGAATTATCTGGCAACTTTTATGCGTATAGCCTCTGGAATAATTATTCTTCCATTGGTATTAAGGCTTTTGCCTTCGCAGGAAGTTGGCCTGTGGAGTATTTTTTTGACTGTCAGCTCATTGACAGCATTGATGGATTTTGGATTTTCAAACTCTTTTTCCAGAAATGTGGCCTATGTCTTTAGTGGTGTTGATGAGTTGAAGGTGCATGGGTATAAAATAGTTGAAAGTAAAAACGAACATATTAATTTTAGCTTGTTGAAAAGTGTAATTAAAGCAATGAGAACTTATTATGGGTTAATGTCGTTGCTTTTTTTAATTCTTTTTTATCTGGTTAGTCCATATTATCTGGGAACGATTCTTGAAAAGTATTCAGGCGAAAAAACAGAAATTTGGATTGCCTGGTTCACTTATGGAACGTTGGTTGCATACGAGTTTTATACTTACTATTATAATTCGTTGATGACAGGACGTGGTCTGATTAAAAAAAATATGCAGATTATTGTATTTTCTCAGTCATTAAGAATTATAGCTACATTGGTATTGCTCTTGTCTGGATTTGGAATAATCTCTTTGGTTCTGGGAATACTTATTAGTGATGTTGTGAACAGAGTTTTGTCATATAAAGTTTTTTTTGATAAAGAAATTCGTGACGGAATAAAGGGGGCCATAGCTATGCCAGTGAAGGATGTTATGAAAATAATGACCCCAAATGCTTTTAAAATTGGACTTACAACATTGGGATATTTTGCTTTGAATCAGGCAATAACAATGATATCTCCGTTCTATCTTTCTTTGGCAGAAGTTGCCGAATACGGAATTTCAAAGCAAGTGATTAGCCTGATTATGAGTTTGGGTGGAACTTGGTTTGGAACATTCTATCCACAATTGACGCAATATCGAGTAAGAAATGATATTGAAAGTGTAAAACGGTTATATATTAAGGGGCTACTGGTTGTTTTGTTTGTTTTTATTGTTACGGGAGTCGGTTTGCTATTATTGGGCAATCCATTGTTACACCTTATTCATAGTAAAACGTTCCTGCTTGGTACCGGATATTTGATGTTAATGCTTGTTTTTGGATTTTTAGATTCATGTCAGTCTATTTCTACATCAACGCTGTTGACTAAAAATGAGGTTCCGTTTTTTAAGTCTGTTTTAATATCCGGGCTGGTTTCTCTTGTCGTGTTGATGATAATGCTCCGTTATTTTCATCTGGGTGTACTCGCTATGATTTTGGCTCCGGGGATAACCATGACAGCATATCAGAACTGGAAATGGCCATTGGAAACGATTAAAGAATCTAATATAAAAATAAAAGATTTTATCTCTATTATTAAAAAATTTTCAATTAAATAAAATGATTACAGTTAAGATTAGTTATCCTGAAAATAATAGTGATTTTTTAATGAAAATGTTACCAAAATCAGGATACAGCAATGATATAGTATATATTTTAAATCCTCCTTCTGATAATACAAAATACGACTATTGGCTGGTATTTAACTTTTTGCCAGGCTATTTTGATCAGCAAACTAACTGTCCTAAAGAAAATACAATATTTATTGCCATTGAACCTCTTAGTGTTAAAATTTACCCAAAAGCTTTTTTAAAACAGTTTGCTCATATTATTTCATTTCAAGGCTATATATTGAACCATTTTTCAAATGCTGTGTTATCACCCCCTTTATCAGAATGGTTTGTAGGAAAATCACACGATGAGTTGGCGAAAATTGATTTTGTCCCGAAAAGTCGCAATATATCTATTATTTCATCTAACAAAATAAATTTGCCCGGACAACAAAAAAGATTGTATTTTGCTTTGAAGTTAAAGGAAGTGTTTAAAGATAAGATTGATCTATATGGAAGAGGAATTCAGCCGTTTGATGACAAATGGGATGTTTTGTCGCCATATAAATACTCTATTGCGATTGAAAATAGTTTTACAAATAATTACTTTACTGAGAAAATTAATGATTGTTTTTTAGCTCACACACTACCAATTTATTATGGCTGTCCAAATCTTGAAAATTATTTTGATGCTGAATCATATAAAAGAATTGATATTAATGACTTTAATAGAAGTAAATTAGTTATAGAAGAACTGGTTGATGATCCTCATTATTACGATAACAAATTAAATTCTATTTTAAATTCAAAAAAAAGAATTTTAAACAAGTACAATCTATTCGCTTTTGTTTCAGAATTTATTTTGTCGCTTGAAAATGGAAATAATAACATTCTTAATCCAGTTGTTATTAAGCAAAAAATGAGTTATACTTCGGAGTATGTTTCCGAGATGTTTATATATAAACTACGAAAAAGATTGAAAATTATTTAATATCTTGTATCTAAATAAGTAAATGAAAACTTCAATTATAATGCCTACATATAATGATGCAACCCACATTGCATCATCTATTCAGTCTGTGATTGATCAAACTTATACAGACTGGGAATTGCTTATTATGGACGATGGAAGTAAAGATAATACAGAAGAAGTAGTTCGAACATTTAATGATTCCCGTATTTTCTATTTTAGGCAGGAAAACAAAGGACAATTGGTTGCTTTAAATAATTTATGCCCCTATGTTACAGGTGATTTTGTTCTTATGTTGCATTCCGATGATAGTTTGTTTTGTGCAGATACAATTGAAGTTAATTTAAAATATTTTGAAGATCCAGAGGTTGATGGTTTATTTAGTGATTTTCATCAATTTTTTGATTCGGGAAAACCTGATGAAATTGTTGCTGCTCCAAAGAGAATGGACAAATCTGCAGTAAAGAAACTATTAACTCTTTTAGGCTCTAATATTATTTTTGATCATTTTTTTGTCCGCCGTAATAAGTTTGAGGTCAATGTTCGGTATAATTATTTTAAATACTATATGCCATATTGGCTTAAATTTTCTTCAAATGATGTTTCCTGTCTTAATTTGAAATATACTCCATACCCATGGTATCATTATCGTGTTTACGATCAAAATTATACAAATTCAGTTATTGGCAATTTTGAAGTGTATTTTACAAGGTTCAGATCTATTTTCTTTTTATCTGATTATCTAACTGTCCCATTTCCATTGATTCAAAAAGAAGTATATCGTCGTTATAAAATATTACTCCCGGTATTGGAAAGAAAGGCAGGTAATAAACATTTAGCTCGTTGCTATGAAGCAAATGTAAGAAGTATGAAGAGTCGTACTAAAAACGCTTATACTAAATATTTTGAAAAGCTAATATCCTTTTATAAAGCAGATTCAAAAAAAATAATTCGTTTTGCTGAGAAAATTGAAATCTATTATACACCTGCAGATGCCCGGAAGTTTTATAATGATCTTAATAATGACACCTTGCCTGTATTGGTGTCAGAGATTATTAGAAATATGCCAAAAGGTTTTATGCGCGTAGATGTAGATACTATTGAAGATAAGGAAAAATTAGAAGAATTATTTCGATTTTTATGTATAAGAGCTAATGTTGTGGTTCTATCTAATTAAGAATTTTTGATTATATAAACCTAACCGGACTTGACTATATTATATCTTATTTTTACAAATTAGTCTCTGTCGAATCCTCTTCCACTTTTTCTATTATGGGCGTTTTTATAGTGAATGTTGTTGAGTTGGAACTAACAAAACTGTCATCAAATTGAGCATCTGAAACTACAGTGAATACAAGTTTTGCTTCGTTGCTGGCTTTTATAGCAATATATTTGAATGGGAAATATAAATCGGTATTTGTTCCTGGCATGATAAATTTTCCTGATTGATAGTCTGATGCAGAGGTAAATGTTGAATCCATAGAAATCTGATCAGGTAAGAGAATTTTTGATACGCTGTCGGCTGACTGGTTGATATAAAATGCTGTCAGATTGTTTGAAATTCCTGTGACATAAACTCTTAAAACGATTGTGTCGCCAACACTGATAGTATCTAACCGATAAACTCCGGAAACATCAGTCGGATGAAAATAGAGAGAATCCCCATTTGTATTATATGGTCTTGCAATTGCATAAGTAGGCGTGTAATTACTTGATCCATCGAGACTACATGAGCTCAAAAAAGCTACAATTACTGCAAGAATTATGAAAATACGGGCTTTCATATAATATATTTATTGTATTGTTGTTGATCGTTTTCTTTATTAAAGATTATTTAATAAAATATAGTGCAAATTTACAAAAATTATACCATTTCTTTTTAATGAAACGTATTTTTTTGTGAATTAGTGTATAAAAAAGAAGGAAACACAAAAAAAGTGTTTCCTTCTTTATTTTTAGTCGGGATGACAAGATTCGAACCTGCGACCTCTACGTCCCGAACGTAGCGCGCTACCAACTGCGCCACATCCCGATTAGTTTTGCGGGTGCAAATTTAGTGTTTTTTCGGGAAAACTAATGAGATGCCCATTAAAAATTGTCTTTAAATTAAAAAATAGTGCGCGGATTCAGTATTTATTGTAGGCGGCTTTTGTAGATTGTTCCGTTTTATGTGCTTGTTGGCTGATAATATTGCCAAATTGAGTATCTTTGCACAAATTTTAGAGAAAATGTTTTCATCCGCTATACGAAGTTTTTTATTACAAAAGCAATATCCGTTTTTTCATCCTAAAGCTGTTTTTTTTGATATGGATGGTGTGCTGTTCGATTCGATGAAGTTTCATGCCTCTTCGTGGGTAAAAGCCATGAATGCAGTAAACATTCCTTTTACAAAATACGAAGCTTATATGAATGAAGGGCGTACCGGACATTCTACTATTGACGATGTATATCACCGGCTTTTAGGGCGAGGTGCGTCGGAAGAGGAAAAACGGAAAATATATAGTCTGAAATCTGCTTATTTTGAGGCTTGTGGTCCTACTCCTAAAATGGCTTATGCTCAGGAATTACTTGATAAGATAAAAACAAAGGGTTATGATATCTTTTTAGTGACCGGTTCCGGGCAACCAACACTTATCAATAGTTTGCAGGAACATTTTCCGGGTGTTTTTCAAAAGGAAAAAATGGTGACAGCTTTTGATGTAAAGCATGGAAAACCGGCTCCGGAGCCCTATTTGAAAGCACTACAAAAGTCCGGAGTTTGCCCTTGGGAAGTTGTTGTCATTGAAAATGCACCTTTGGGAGTAGAGGCCTCTGTGGCAGCCGGATTATTCACTATTGCAGTAAATACTGGGCCGCTTGAGCCGGAAGTCCTAGCGAAAAACGGAGCGAATGTTGTGCTTGACAGCATGGAACAACTGTTTCGCGAATGGGAGCCTTTTGAAGACTCCTGGAAATAATAATTTATCGTTGTGTAAGTTCCTGATTGATTATTATTTTGTTTATTAGAAAAATGTATATTAATACTGGATTGGTTTATTTTACAAACCTGAATTATAAGAAAATATAATGCAGATAATTAAATATCCTGAACGTTCAACCTGGGCTTCTATACTGGCCCGTCCTGTAATTGACAATAGTCGTTTATTTGCTACTGTGCAGCAGGTTTTGGATGATGTAAAAGCAAATGGTGATAGTGCGGTACGTAAATACACCGAAATGTTTGATAAAGTAAGTGTCGACACTATCGAAGTAACCAAAAAGGAAATCAATGATGCGGAACAGGTTATTCCTGTTTTGTTAAAGCAGGCCATTGAGATGGCACGTCGGAATATTTGGAAATTTCATGTTGAACAACAGCACGAATATGAGGAAATTCAGACATCGCCAGGAGTTTATTGCTGGCAGAAGGCTATTCCGATTGAGAAAGTCGGCTTATATATTCCGGGAGGAACGGCGCCTTTATTTTCAACGGTATTAATGCTGGCTATACCTGCTAATATTGCCGAATGTAAGGAAATTGTACTTTGTACACCTCCTGATAAATCGGGAAATATTCATCCGGCAGTACTTTATGCAGCCAAGGTTGCCGGAGTACATCGTATATTCAAAGTAGGTGGAACTCAGGCAATTGCTGCAATGGCTTATGGAACCGAAACTATTCCTAAAGTTTATAAGATATTTGGTCCCGGAAATCAATATGTAACAGCAGCTAAGCAACTTGTTTCCCTGAAAGATGTAGCTATTGATATGCCGGCAGGCCCATCGGAAGTGGAAGTTCTGGCAGACGGGACTGCTCATCCCGCTTTTGTAGCGGCGGATATGTTGTCGCAGGCCGAGCACGGAATTGACAGTCAGTCTGTACTGATTACGGTGGATGAAGCCTTGATTGAAAAAGTACAGGAACAAATTGAACTGCAACTGGAACAATTGCCACGTAAGGATTTGGCGGCAAAATCGTTGGAAAATAGTAAGATTATTTTGGTCAAAACGCTTGAGGAGGCAGTGGAAATGACCAATGAATATGCGCCTGAGCATTTAATTATTTCAACCCATTATTATATGGGGGTTGCAGAAAATATAACGAATGCCGGTTCAGTTTTTCTTGGACATTATACGCCCGAAAGTGCCGGAGATTATGCTTCGGGAACCAACCATACGCTGCCTACTAATGGTTATGCAAAAGCCTATAACGGTGTGAATCTGGATAGTTTTATTCGTAAAGTTACATTTCAGCATATCACTAAAGATGGTTTGTCTAATTTGTCTAATGCGATTATATTGATGGCTGAGAATGAACAACTTCAGGCACATAGCAATGCCGTGAAAATCCGATTGGATGAGGATGACGAAGCTGATTCTGAAGATAATTCGCGCTATTGATACTCGTATCGCCCTGATTGTTCTGTTGGGATTATTCCAACAGTATGTTATTTGGGCGCAGCTTGAAACTTCAACTTGGATCTTTGGCTATGGTGTCGGTCTTGATTTTAGTACCGGAAAGCCGGTAGTATTCAATGACAGTAAGATTCATACAACAGAAGGTTGCGCCTGTATTTCGGATGCTAATGGTAATTTGTTGTTTTATACAGATGGAATTACGGTATGGAATAGGAATAACGAGGTGATGCCGAATGGTTTTCAGTTGAACGGACACATATCTTCAACACAATCAGTTGTGATTGTCCCGCGACCGGGAAGCGATTCACAGTACTATATTTTTACGCTTGACTGGGAAGCCGAAGTAAAAGGATTTAGCCAATCCATAGTGGATATGTCGAAAGCCGCCGGCATGGGTGATGTTGTGATGAAAAATAAGTTCATCAAAAAACATTGTACCGAACGGATTGTGGCTGTAAAACATGCTAATAACTGTGATTTGTGGATCATTATACATGAGTTTAACTCGGATGCGTTTTGTGCTTACCTGCTGACTGAAGATGGTCTTTCTGAGCAGCCGGTAGTTTCCAATATAGGTATTAAACATGAAAAATCACGTTTTAATACTATTGGATATATGAAAATATCGATGGACAAGAATCGACTTGCAGTGGCGATTACTGGTGATGCTCTTGTCCAGATTTTTGATTTTGATAACGAGACAGGTGTATTGACAAATCCGCGTACCCTGAAATTTCCAGAAGGTTCCAATCCTTATGGAATTGAATTTTCTCCTGATAATCATTATATGTATCTTGGACTGGAGTCGAAAGGGTTTGTTTATCAGATTGACAACTCTAAAAGTACAGAGCAGGAACTAAAAACATCTATGAAACTGATAGGGAAGAACAAAGATTATCTTGGCGCTTTTCAATTGGCTGTCGATGGCCGGATTTATATTGCTGATTATAATAAGAATTCACTTTCGGTAATTGATAAGCCTGATGAGAGGGAAAATAGTTGCGGATTGAGATTTAATGCGATTGATCTTGGAAATGAGATATGCCAGTTTGGCTTACCTACTTTTCAGCATGAACTTGTCCGTGTTTATGATTTTGCTGCCCGGCCACTGAAATTTAGCCGGAGAAGTAAAGCAGAAGTGAATCGAAAATATATTTTAAATAATGTGTATTTTGATTTTAATGAAGTGCTTTACAAAAAAACGTCTATGCCGGAATTAAAGCATTTGATGGTTATTCTAAAGAAAAATGAAAATCTGAAAATTGAAATTACAGGACATACTGATTCTATTGGTACTAAGGAATATAACGACCGGCTGTCTTTGTCGAGAGCGAGACAGGTAGGAATGTTCCTTCGTTTGAAAGGTATTTCAGAAGACAGAATTACCTGTTATGGAAAAGGTTGTGCCGAGCCTGTGGCAACGAATAAAACAGACGAAGGTAGGCAGGAAAACCGGAGAGTAGAGTTTTTGCTGACAAAGGAAACTGAATAATACGTGAAAATATAGAGGATTTTATCCTGGATAAAGTTCTTTTTATGAATTGAATGATATATTATATATAAATGAAACTTGATGATTTATTAAGAGAGAATATCCGTAAACTCCAGCCGTACTCGTGTGCGCGGGATGAGTTTAAGGGCGAAGCATCGGTGTATCTCGATGCTAACGAAAATCCGTATAATGCGCCGTATAACCGCTATCCGGATCCGTTGCAGTGGGAATTAAAAGAAAAAATATCGAAGGTAAAACATGTTGCTCCCGAGAATATTTTTCTTGGAAATGGAAGTGATGAACCAATTGATCTCTTGTATCGTGCATTTTGTGAACCCCGTGTCGATAATGTAGTAGCTATTGAACCAACTTACGGCATGTATAAGGTGAGTGCTGCTATAAATGATGTTGGTTATCGTACAGTTTTGCTCAATGAAGATTTTGATATCGAGGCTTACCGGGTGATTGATGCGACCAATGCATATACCAAAATTATTTGGTTTTGTTCTCCTAATAATCCTACGGGTAACAACCTGAATCCTGAAGAAATAGAAAAAGTGCTTACATGGTTTCGCGGTATTGTAGTAATCGATGAGGCTTATATCGATTTTTCGCAGCACGAAAGTTTTTCGCAGATGTTGGAAAAATACAGCAATTTGGTGATTTTGCAAACTTTCTCGAAAGCATGGGGTAGTGCCGCTATACGTTTGGGAATGGCATTTGCTTCGACTGAAATCATTGGTGTGTTGAACAAAATAAAGTATCCGTATAACGTTAATGTTCTTACGCAAAAACAGGCTTTGCATGCTTTGGAAAATGTCGATCAGACAAAAGCCTGGGTAAAAGTATTGACTGAACAACGCTCAACATTACTGAATGAATTAAAAAGTGTGCCTGCTGTACAGCATATTTATCCTACGGACGCTAATTTTGTGTTGGTAAAAGTGAATGATACTAACTTTATTTATAAAGATTTGGTAAGGAAAGGAATTATTGTCCGAAATCGAAATAACGTTTCACTTTGTCTGGGTTGTTTGCGCATAACGGTAGGCACTCCGGAAGAAAATAAAATTCTACTCGAAGAATTAAGAAAATATTAAAACGATAAAAATAACAGGAGCTTCATTTTTTATAAGTGAAGCTCTTGTCATATAAATAGAGCTCGTTAGCAATTAAATTCGGAGTGTATTATTATGATAAATTATTTCCCATAACTATTTTGCATGGATATTTCCATAATTAAATGGCTAAATTTATCGGTAAAAAATAGAGCTTATGTTGAAAAAGTTAATAGCAGTAAATCTTGATAATGAAAGCCGGGAGATGTTTGATTTGACTGAATTTTCTGAATCGGAAGTTCGAGCTTTATTGAATGAATCTGCGGGAGGTAAGTTGTTTGTTTTTCTTTCAGAACAAAGAAATGAAAAAGCTGTAATTCTTTGTCCGGGAGGAGGTTTCAAACAGGTAAATATGCAACATGAAGGTTTTGATTATGCCAAGTGGTTTGCCGACCAAAACATAACATTAGCTGTTCTAAAATATAATTTGCCTGAAGGGCATAAGAAAAGCCCGGTTACAGATATTGCATCTGCCTGTCGGGTAATGCGTGCCGGAATAGAAAATGAGAAATATGAAAAACTCGGATGCATGGGAACCTCAATTGGAGGCTATATGGCAGCGTATGCAGCTGTTAACGGTCTGGTCGATTTTCAGATTTTGATGTATTCTGTAGTCAGTATGGAGGATAGCCTGACTCATAAACCTTCCCGTTTAAGAATGTTTGGATCAGATCCTTTTCCTGAGGAAGCTAAAGCCTGGTCATTACAGTACCGTGTAGATGAAAATACGGTTCCTGCTTTTATTGTAGCATCGGAGGATGATCCGGCTGTAATGCCTGAAAATAGCTTAATATATGCTTCTGCTCTGATGAAAAATAAAATTCCGTTTTCCCTGCATATTTATCCTTCCGGAGGACACAGTTTCGGTTTTAAGGATGATTATCCGTATAAAAACGCGTATCTTTCGGAACTTCGACAATGGCTTTGTAATCGGTGAATCTGAATATTCAACAAATAGATAAATAGTCGGTCATTAAAAAGGGAATAACATAAAGATATTCAGTAAAATAACATTCATATTTCTTGTTTAAATTTGCAAGTTTTCGTATATTTAGAGAGTAAAACTTGCAAATAAAATATGCTAAGCAAA